>NZ_AZWO01000023.1 GCF_000514775.1 Salinispora pacifica CNR114
GGTCAGCTGGTGGAGTAGCCGCGGGTGGCGATCCAGTCGGCGAGGGCTTCGGTGGTGATCCAGTACTCGGCGGTGTTCGGGTTCGCCGAGTCGGCGATCTTCACCTGGTCGCCGGCGTCGCGGTAGCCGTTGACGGNGATGTAGTGGCCGCCGGCGAAGGAGTGGCTCTCGCCGTTGGTGTCGGTGGCGGTGCCGGCGATGTTGGCCACGACGGCGCGGCCGTCGTCGACGGTGCGGATGATGTCTTCGCGCAGGGTGTCGGTCTGTGTGGTGTCGGCCTCGGGGGTGGAGATCTCGACGCTGCGGTACACGTCGCTGCCGGTTTCGGTGTTCAGCACCGGGGTGATGTCGTTGATGGAGTCGGTGCCGGACTCGGTGGTGCCCATCCGCTCGGCCATCGAGTAGACGTCGATGTCCTTGTCCTGCACGGACAGGGCGTTGCGGGCGGCGGCGGGGCCGCAGTAGTAGAAGTTCGGCTGGGCCTCGTAGTCGACCGGGAGTACGCGGGTGCCGTCGCGCTGGCTTTGCGCGGTGGGCTGCGCGGTGGGGGCGGCGAAGGCGGCGGTCGCGGGGGCGGCGATGGCGCCACCGGTGGCGATCAGGCCAGCGGCGGTCAGGGCGGTCTTGCGAAGGATGTCGGTACGCATGATGATCGAAGCCTTTCGCTCGGGGGTGCCGCGGACGCGGGGGGCGCCTACGGGTCGGGCGAGGTGGTTCGAGAAGAGATTCGAAAGAGGGGGTTGCGCCCGGCGGGGTGCTACTCGGGCGGCCCGGGGAGGTAACCAACGCCGGCCCGGTGGCATTCCGGGGCGGTCGAACCACCGGCGTCCGGCGGTCCGGCGGGGCGCTCGCGGCTGCCCCGCATGGTTACGCCAGGTATAACCACGGGCCCCCACCACCGATTCCCCGGCGACGGTGACCCGGGCCACCCGACAAGCCGCCCAGAGTGGGCGATAGGTGGCATCTCCCCGCGCGGCCATGCGACCAGACCAGACATCCGGCCCAGGCAGGTGGATCGGTGACACCGTGGCCCCGAGACCCCGGCTAGGCCGCCCTGGGGCGCGGCGTGGACGCCGCGACCTGCGCCGTCGGCGAATCAGCGGGCGTCGCGGGCCAGGGGACCTCAGCGGAGCGGTGGAAGGCGATGCCGGCCGCCGTCCAGCGGGGTCCCTGCCCGGCCAGTCGGGTACGAAACGCCGCCCAGTCGTGGTTGGCTCGCGGTGACCAGCCCAGCTCCGCGATGGCGGGTAGCCGGGGCAGGAGCATGAATTCGATCTCCGCAAGCGAGGTGACCGACTCGGTCCAGAGCGGGGCCTCCACCCCCAACACTGATTCCGCCGGCACGCCTGTCACCTGGGTCGCCGGGTCCCAGTCGTAGGCCCGCCGGACGTCGATCAGGCCCGCCCAGTCATGTCCGATCGGGGTGTCGGAGGTGTACTTCATATCCAGATACGCGCGGTTACCGGGGGAGAGGATCAGCCGGGCGCCGCGGCGGACGGCGTCGGCGGTGGTCGGGTCGATGCCGTCGGTGCCCCACCACTGGAGCACCCGTCCCTCGATGTGGGCGGCCGGAGCCAACTGGTGCCAGCCCACCACGGTCTTGCCGAGCTTGGCCACGATGCGTTGCGCCCGTTCCACGAATCCGGTGTACACCGCTCCCTTCACCTTGAAGGCCTCATCGCCGCCGATGTGCAGAAACGGCCCGGGGGTACGCGCGGCAACCTCCCCCAGCACGTCGGCGACGAACTCGTACGTCTGCGGGTTGGTGGGGTCCAGGTAGCTGAAGCCGACCTCGGTGCCGGTGTAGGGCACCGGTGTGGTCCCGGCCGGGGCCAGCTCCGGGTGGGCGGTCAGCGCGGCGTTGGTGTGCCCCGGAAGGTCGATCTCCGGAACGACGGTGAGGTGCCGCTCGGCCGCGTACGCGACGATTCGTTGGTAGTCGGCCGGGGTGTACCACCCGCCGGGGGCGCCACCGACCGCCGTGCTTGCGCCGATCGCGGTCAGTCGCGGTCGGGACTCGACCGCGATCCGCCACCCCTGGTCATCGGTGAGGTGCAGGTGTAGGTGGTTGAGCTTGTAGCGGGCGAGGTGGTCGATTACCCGCAGTACGTCGTCAACCCCGAAGAAGTGCCGGGCCACGTCGAGCATGGCGCCCCGGTACGGGAAGCGCGGCCGGTCGAGGATCGATCCACCGGGCAACGTCCAGGTGGCGCGGACCGGCGTGCTGCTCTCGATCGTGGCCGGTAGAAGCTGGCGCAGGGTTTGGGTGCCGTGGTGGAGCCCGGTCGCGGTGGCGGCGCTGATCCGGACCCCGGTCGGGGTCACGTCGAGTCGGTAGCCCTCGGGACCGAGCTCGGGCTGCTCGGCGAGGACGAGCGCGATGCCGTCGGTTGGCCCGGCGTGCGGGGCTTCGGCGATCGGGAGCCGATATCCGGTGGCCGGCCGGAGCAGGTCGGCGAGGCGTTCGGCGACGGCCCGCGCGGCGGGGTCGGGGCTGACCCGCACTCTCGTGTCGGCCGTCAGCGTGAAGTCGGCGCGGGGCGCCGGGCGGATCTGCTCGGGGGCGGGCACCACGTCGCCCAGTCGGACCGGGGCGGGCGCGAGTCGGGTGCCGGCTTCGTGGGCCGCCAGCCGGGCCAGCTCGCCCGCTGCCGGCTGGCCAGGTGCCAGCTCGCCCGCTGCCGGCTGGACGGGTGCCGGGGCGGAGCTCGTCGGGGTGTTCGCGTCGCCGTCGGTGCCCGGCACGGTGCCCGTCGTACCCGAGGTCGCGGGGGCGGGCCGGTGTTCCGGCTGCTGCGGCGAGGTGGCGGGGGTGGGGTGCACGGAGCTGCCTTTCGGGGGTGTATTCGAGGCGGTTGTGGCAAGGCTTCACCGAGGGCGTCGCATCAAGGGTACGGCGGTACGACGGATGCGTGATCGTGCGCGTGGAAGCGTTTCCAAATACGGGTACGAACACGGAAAGTGGGGACGACTGTGCCGATTGTCACCGAACGGTCCCTGGGGGTCCGATGTTCGCCTAACCTTCGCCCCACGATCGGCAGCGTGGCCGCGGACCGGCGGCCGGGCCGCCCGGTGGCAGCTGAAACCTTCGTCAAGTGACACATTCGGCGTGCGTGGGAGGCTCTGGTGGCAGCGCAGGAGACAGTCGATCACAAGTACGTCTATGACTTCGCCGAGGGAAACAAAGACCAGAAGGAGCTCCTCGGCGGCAAGGGCGCCAACCTGGCCGAGATGACCAACCTCGGCCTGCCGGTGCCGCCCGGCTTCACGATCACCACCTCGGCGTGTCAGGCGTACCTCGCCACCGGTAGCGAACCGGCCGGCCTCGCCGACCAGGTCGGTTCCCACCTCGACGCCCTGGAACGGGCGATGGGTCGAACCCTCGGCGACCCGGAGGACCCGCTGCTGGTCTCGGTGCGCTCCGGCGCCAAGTTCTCGATGCCGGGCATGATGGAGACCGTTCTCAACGTCGGCCTCAACGACCGCAGCGTCGTGGGGCTGGCCCGACAGGCCGGCGGCTCGGCGGGCTCCGACTCCACCAGCGACAGCGACCGGTTCGCGTGGGACTCCTACCGTCGCCTGATCCAGATGTTCGGCAAGACCGTCTGCGCGGTGCCGGGGGAGGACTTCGAGCACGCCCTCGACGACGCCAAGCGGGCCAAGGGCAGCGACCTGGACCTGGACCTGACCGCCGACGACCTCCGGGCACTGGTCGACACCTACAAGAAGATCTTCCGCCGGCACACCGGCCGGGACTTCCCGCAGCAGCCGCGGGAGCAGCTGGACCTCGCGATCCGGGCGGTCTTCGAGTCGTGGAACGCCGAGCGGGCGGTGATCTACCGCCGGCAGGAGCGACTGCCCGCCGAGGCGGGCACCGCGGTGAACGTGGTCGCCATGGTCTTCGGCAACCTCGGTACGGACTCGGGGACCGGCGTCGCCTTCACCCGCGACCCGGCCAGCGGGACCCAGGGCATCTACGGCGACTACCTGGCCAACGCGCAGGGCGAGGATGTCGTCTCCGGGATCCGCAACACCGTGCCGCTGCAGGAGCTGGAGCGGATCGACAAGAAGTCCTACGACGAACTGCTCGACTACATGGCCCGGCTCGAGCGGCACTACAAGGATCTCTGCGACATCGAGTTCACCATCGAGCGGGGCAAGCTGTGGATGCTCCAGACCCGGGTCGGTAAGCGCACCGCCGCCGCCGCGTTCAACATCGCCGGGCAGCTCGTGGACGAGGGCCTCATTGACCTGGACGAGGCGCTGCACCGGGTCAACGGTGCTCAGCTCGCCCAGCTGATGTTCCCGCGCTTCAACCTGGACCACGAGTTCCAGCCGGTCGCCACTGGTATCGGCGCCTCACCGGGCGCGGCCGTCGGCAAGGTGGTCTTCACCTCCGCCCGCGCGGTGGAGCTGGCCGGCCGGGGCGAGGCGGTGATCCTGGTCCGCCGGGAGACCAACCCGGACGACCTCAATGGCATGATCGCCGCGCAGGGCATCCTCACCTCGCGCGGCGGTAAGACCAGCCACGCCGCCGTGGTGGCCCGAGGCATGGGCAAGACCTGTGTCTCCGGCGCCGACCAACTCGACGTGGACATCCCGGCGAAGCGATTCACCGTGGCCGGACAGACCGTTCACGAAGGCGACGTGGTGTCGATCGACGGCACCACCGGCAAGGTCTACCTGGGCGAGGTCCCGGTGATGCCGTCCGAGGTGGTGCGGTACTTCGAGGGCACCCTCGACCCGGAGCAGGCCGACGTACTGGTGCGGGCCGTACACCGGATCATGACCCACGCCGACGACCGGCGGCGGTTGGCCGTGCGGACGAACGCGGACACCAAGGCGGACGCGGCGCGGGCCCGGCGTTTCGGCGCGCAGGGGATCGGCCTGTGCCGTACCGAGCACATGTTCCTCGGCGACCGGCGGGAACTGGTCGAGCGGCTGATCCTCGCCTCCACCGACGCCGATCGGGAGCAGGCGCTGGCCGCGTTGCTGCCGCTGCAACGGGCGGACTTCGTCGAGATCTTCCGCGAGATGGACGGGCTGCCGGTCACGGTGCGGTTGATCGACCCGCCGCTGCACGAGTTCCTGCCCCCGCTGGAGCAACTCGCGGTCAACGTGGCGGTAGCCCAGGAGCGGGGCGAGGCCGCGGCCCGGGAAGAGGCGTTGCTGGCCGCCGTTCGGCGGATGCATGAGGAGAACCCGATGCTCGGCCTGCGTGGGGTCCGGCTCGGCCTGGTCATTCCCGGCCTCTTCGCCATGCAGGTCCGCGCGATCACGGAGGCCGCCGTCGCGGTCGCCGAGTCCGGTGGGTCCGCCTTCCCGGAGATCATGGTCCCGCTGGTCGGTGCGGTGCAGGAGCTGGAGACGGTACGCACCGAAACGGAGAAGATCATCGCCGAGGTGGTCGGCGGCAGCGGTGTCGAGGTGCTGATCGGCACGATGATCGAGGTACCGCGAGCGGCGTTGACCGCCGGCGAGATCGCCGAGGCGGCGCAGTTCTTCTCGTTCGGTACCAACGACCTGACCCAGATGGCGTGGGGCTTCTCCCGCGACGACGTGGAGGGCGCCTTCTTCTGGCGCTATCTTGAGCTGGGCATCTTCGGCATCTCACCGTTCGAGTCGATCGACCGGGACGGGGTGGGCCGGTTGGTGCGGATCGCCGCCGAGGAGGGGCGGGCTGCTCGGTCGGAGCTGAAGCTCGGCGTCTGCGGCGAGCACGGCGGTGACCCCGACTCGGTGCACTTCTTCCATGAGGTTGGGCTGGACTACGTGTCGTGCTCGCCGTTCCGGGTGCCGGTCGCCCGGTTGGAGGCGGGGCGGGCGGCCGTGGAGACCGCCGGATCGGACAGCCGCTGACGTGCCGGGCGGTGGGTGGCCGGCTACCTACCGCCCACCGGTCACCGCCCACGCCGGCGCCCACCGGTCACCGCCCACGCCGGGCGCCCACCGGTCACCGGCTGGCCGGCGTAACCTGGCGGCATGAATCCGGTCGGCCCGGACCAGCGGCGGTGGGTGGGCGAGCCCGCGAAGGACACCGGGCAGGGCCGGTCGGCGTTCGAGCGAGACCGCGCCCGGGTGCTGCACTCGGCGGCCTTCCGGCGGCTTGCCGCCAAGACCCAGGTGCACACGGCCGGCACCGATGACTTCCTCCGTACCCGGTTGACCCACTCGTTGGAGGTCGCCCAGGTCGCCCGCGAGATGGGCAGCCGGCTCGGCTGCGACCCCGACGTGGTGGACACCGCCGGGCTCGCCCACGACCTTGGGCACCCGCCGTTCGGGCACAGCGGCGAGGCGGCGCTGGACACCCTCGCCACGACCTGCGGCGGCTTCGAGGGCAACGCCCAGACGCTGCGCGTGCTCACCCGCCTGGAGGCGAAGGTGATCGGGCCGGACGGCGCCTCCGCCGGGCTGAACCTCACCCGGGCCACCCTCGACGCGGTCAGTAAGTATCCGTGGCCGCGCCGGCCGGGAGAGCGCAAGTTCGGCGTGTACGCCGACGATCGCCCGGTCTTCGAGTGGCTGCGCGCCGACGTGCCAGACGGGCAGCGGTGCCTGGAGGCGCAGGTGATGGACTGGGCCGATGACGTCGCGTACTCGGTGCACGATGTCGAGGACGGCATCCACGGCGGGTACGTGACGCTGCGTCCGCTGCTGGCCGACGCCGACGAGCGGGCGGCGCTGAGTGCCGATGTCGCGGCGGCCTACTCCAATGAGTCCCCGTCCGACCTCGCTGAGGTGCTGGTTGAGCTGCTTGCCGACCCGCTGCTCGCGGCGCTGGCCGGCTACGACGGGAGTCATCGGGCGCAGGCCGCACTGAAGGCGACCACCAGCGTGCTGACCGGTCGCTTCGTCGCCGCCGCGGTGGCGGCCACCCGGCGTCGGTTCGGGCCCGGTCCGCACCGGCGGTACGCCGCCGACCTGGTCGTGCCGCGCGAGGTCCGGGCTCGGTGCGCCCTTCTCAAGGGCGTCGCCCTGCGGTACGTGCTGCGTCGCCCCGGCTCCGCCGCCCGGCACGAGCGGCAGCGGCAGCTCCTCGCCGGCCTGGTCGCGGGCTTGGCCGACCGGGCCCCCGACGCGTTGGACGCGGTGTTCGCCCCGTTGTGGCGGGCTGCCGGAGACGATGCGGCCCGGCTGCGGGTGGTGGTCGATCAGGTGGCGTCGTTGACGGATCCGGCGGCGGTGCAGCGGCATGCCCGGCTCTTTGGTGGCCCGACCGACGCCGTCGGGCAGGTTGACTTAGGTTAACCTAACCGCATGCCGGATCGTCCAAAGAAGGTCACGTCCACCCGTGTCGTCCGGATCGGACGGCCCACCCCGCACGTCGTTCGGCTGGTCCTCGGCGGTGCCGAACTGACCGGACTGCCGGTCGGCGAGTTCACCGACCACTACATCAAGATTCTCTTCCCGGTGCCCGGGGCGGTCTACCCGGAGCCGATCGACCTGGCCGCGATCCGTCGGGACCTGCCGGCCACGCAGTGGCCACGGCTGCGCGCGTACACCGTACGGGCCTTCGACACTCACGCCGGTGAGCTGACCGTGGACGTGGTGTACCACGGCGACGAAGGGCTGGCCGGGCCGTGGGCCGCGGCGTTACGTCCCGGTGACCCGGTGCACTTCCTCGGCCCGGGTGGGGCGTACGCCCCGAGCCCTGACGCCGACTGGCACCTGCTGGTCGGCGACGAGAGCGCCCTGCCGGCCATCGCCGTCGCCCTGGAACGGCTGCCCGTCGGGGCGCCGGCCACCGTCCTGGTCGAGACCAGTGGACCGGCCGAGGAACAGCCGCTGCCCAGCCCGGGGCAGGTGCGGCTGACCTGGCTGCACCGGGGGGACCGGCCGGTTGGCGCGGCGCTGGTCGCGGCGGTCCGGGCGCTGGACTTCCCACCGGGGGTGCACGCCTTCGTACACGGTGAGGCGACCTTCGTCCGGGAGCTGCGCCGGCTGCTGCGGGGCGAGCGGGGGGTTCCGCGCGAGCGGCTCTCCATCTCCGGCTACTGGCGTCGCGGTGTGGATGACGAGGGCTGGCGGGCCAGCAAGGCGGAGTGGAACCGCCAGGTCGAGGCCGAGGAGTCCGCCGCCGCCCCAACCTGACGATTGTTCCCATTTCGCCGCGGCTCCACCCCCGCCACCCGCAGGATGACAGAGGGGGGCATCGGTGGACCGGCGGGCAGCGGAGGGGCCAACATGGGCGAGGCGGCTGGGCGACGGCCCGACAGCGGGAGCGTGGACCGCCTTCTGCTGGGCCTCGCCGTGGGCGTCGTGCTGGCCGTCGTGGTCTGGGGCGCCCTGGCACCCGATTCGGTCTCCCGTGCCGGTGGGTCCGGGCTGAGTTGGGTCATCACCACGTTCGGCTGGTTGTTCGTCGTCGCGGCGAACGTCTTCCTGGTGCTGACCTTCGTGCTGGCGTTCTCCCGGTTCGGCACCATTCGGCTGGGGGCCGAGACCGAGCGGCCGGAGTTCACCACCCTGGCCTGGGTCGCCATGATGTTCAGCGCCGGCATGGGGATCGGCCTGGTTTTCTTCGCCGTGGCCGAGCCGATCCAGCACTACGCATCGCCGCCGCCGGCCACCGGAGCCGAGCCGGAGACCGGCGCCGCCGCCTCGGTCGCCATGCAGTTCACCCTCTTTCACTGGACGCTGCACCCCTGGGCGATCTACGCGGTGGTGGCGCTCGCCCTGGCGTACTCGACCTTCCGCAAGGGGCGGGAGAACCGGATCTCGGCGGTGTTTCGCCCGGTGCTCGGCTCTCAAGCCGACGGCACGGTCGGGCGGGTGATCGACCTGCTGTCGGTCTTCGCCACGGTCTTCGGCTCGGCGACCAGCCTCGGCCTCGGCGCACTCCAGGTCACCGCGGGCCTGGACCGGGTCGCCGGGATCCCCAGCAGCAGGGCGGTGGAACTGGTCGTGATCGGGGCGTTGACCCTGGCCTTCGTCGTCTCGGCCTTCTCCGGGCTGCACCGGGGCATCAAGTGGCTGTCCACCACCAACGTGGTGCTGGCGGTGTTGCTGATGATCTTCGTCTTCGTGGTCGGCCCAACCGTCTACATCCTTGAGCTGCTGCCCGCCTCGATTGGTGACTACCTCAGCAACCTGGTCTTCATGTCGACCCGCACCGGGGCCTTCTCCGAGTCGTCCTGGTTGGGCTCCTGGACGATCTTTTACTGGGCGTGGTGGATCTCCTGGGCGCCGTTCGTCGGGACCTTCATCGCCCGTATCTCCCGTGGCCGTACGGTGCGTCAGTTCCTGATCGGCGTGCTGCTGGTGCCCAGCGGGGCCAGTGTGGTCTGGTTCGCGGTGCTGGGTGGCAGCGCGCTGCGGGTACAGGCCACCGGCGCCGCGGACCTGGTCGCCGAGACCGCCGCCGGCACCGAGAACGCGCTCTTCGGGCTGCTTGAGGCGTTGCCGCTGGGCGTCCTGGCCAGCGTGCTGGCCATGGTGCTGGTGACGCTCTACTTCGTCACCAGCGCCGATTCCGCCTCTCTCGTGCTCGCGTCGCTGACCTCCCGAGGTGCGCTGCGCCCGCGCCAGGTGATCGTCATCATCTGGGGTGTGCTCATCGGTGGAACCGCCGCGGTGCTGCTGCTGGCCGGCGGGCTGAGCGCACTCCAACAGGCGACGATCATGGTGGCGTTGCCGTTCGTGGTGGTGATGCTCGGCCTCGCCGTGTCGCTGGTCAAGGAGATGCGTGAAGATCCGGTGGTGCAGGCCCGCCCACCCCACCAGCACGGGCTGGCCGAGGCCCTCGACCGCGCTCGTTCGACCAGGGAGGAGGGCCGCCACACCCGCTCGACCAGGGAAGAGGAGGAGTAGACCCCGCCCATCCTGGTCTCGCGCCGCGGAGTCCCGGTGGGGATTCGGTAGTGGTCGCCGTGCCCGCGTCCCCCGGCCACGGGGACGTCGGTCGGACAGGGCAGGATGTACGGCGAGGGGGTGGCGGAGATGACGGGGCGGATCCGGGACGAGGACATCGCGTTGGTCCGCGAGCGCACCTCGATCTCGGAGATCATCTCCGAGACGGTCACCCTGCGGTCCGCTGGTGGCGGCAACCTCAAAGGGCTCTGTCCGTTCCACGACGAGAAGAGCCCGTCCTTCAACGTGTCACCAGCTCGTAACGTTTGGTATTGCTTCGGCTGTGGCGCGGGCGGGGACGCCATCAAGTTCCTGATGGATGCGGAGCACCTCAGCTTCGTCGAGTCCGTCGAGCGGTTGGCCGGCCGCGCCGGCCTGCAGCTTCGCTACGTGGCCAACGACCACACCACCCCCCGGGCCCGGCCGCAGCAGGGGCAGAAGCAGCGGTTGATCGCCGCGCACGCCGCCGCGGTCGAGTTCTACCAGGCGCAGCTGACCACCGCCGGCGCCCGGCCGGCCCGCGAGTTCCTCGCCCAACGCGGGTTCGACAAGGCCGCCGCCGAGCGGTATGCCTGCGGCTTCGCGCCCGACGGGTGGGACCTGTTGACCCGTCACCTGCGCCAGCAGGGCTTCAGTCACGACGAGCTGGTTACCGCCGGGCTGTCCCGGCCGGCCCGGTCGGGCAGCCTGATCGACCGGTTCCGTCGCCGACTGCTCTGGCCCATTCGGGATCTGGCCGGTGACGTCGTCGGCTTCGGCGCCCGCAAGCTCTTTGACGACGACGACGGCCCGAAATATCTGAACACCCCCGAGACGCCGATCTACAAGAAGTCCCATGTCCTCTACGGCATCGACCAGGCCAAGCGGGAGATCGCCAAGCAGGGCAAGGTGGTCGTGGTCGAGGGCTACACCGACGTGATGGCCTGTCACCTGGCCGGGGTGCCGACCGCGGTGGCGACCTGTGGCACCGCTTTCGGCGGCGACCACATCGGGGTGCTGCGCCGGCTACTGCTGGACACCGACGCCGTTGCCGGCGAGATCATCTTCACCTTCGACGGGGACGCGGCCGGGCAGAAGGCGGCGCTGCGCGCCTTCGACGACGATCAGCGCTTCGTCGGGCGCACCTTCATCGCGGTCAGCCCGGACGGCATGGACCCCTGTGAACTGCGGCTGGCCAAGGGGGAGCTGGCCGTTCGGGACCTGGTCGCGCGCCGTGAACCGCTGGTCGACTTCGCGCTGCGGCACGTGATCGGCCGGCACGACCTCGACACCGTCGACGGTCGGGTGGAGGCGATGCGCCGGGCGGCGCCGTTGGTCGCCAAAATCAAGGACCGGGAAAAGCGCCCAGAGTACGTCCGCAAGCTCGCCGGGGACCTCGGCATGGAGATCGAGCCGGTACAGCGGGCCGTGCTGGCTGCCGCCCACGCCCCGGGCAGGGCCAACACCGCCTCCGGTAGGGCCAACACCGCCTCCGGTAGGGCCAACACCGCGCCCGGCGGGGCCCCGGCACCATCGCAGTCACCGGCGGAGAGCCCACAGGCGGCTGTCGAGCGGGAGGCGCTGAAGCTGGCCCTTCAGGCGCCGGTGCTCGCCGGGCCGATGTTCGACGCCGTGGAGGCCACGGAGTACCGCCATCCGTTGCATGTCGCGGTCCGGGCGGCGGTGGCGGCGGCCGGGGGAGCGGCGGCGGCCACCGGCGGTGCGGTCTGGATCGAGTCGGTCCGCCACGCCTGTGCGGATCTCGCCGCCCAGGCGCTCGTCGGTGAGCTGGCGGTCGAGCCGTTGCGAATCGACGGGGAGCTCGATCCGCGCTACGTGTCGGTGACGATGGCCCGCCTCCAGTGGGGAGCGGTGACCGGCCGGATCCGGGAGCTCAAGTCGAGAATCCAGCGGATGAATCCGGTCAGCAACAAGGACGAGTACTTCGCCGCCTTCGGTGAGTTGCTGTCCCTTGAGCAGCATGCCCGGGCGTTGCGTGAGCAGGCCGCGGGTGGGCTGTGAGGCCGACCGCCGGCAGGTGCGGGGCCGGTAGCCATGGGAGGGTGCTAGATGGGGTTGTTCCGCCGCCGGCCGAAACTGTCGCCGGCAGACCGTCCACCACTCGTCGCCGGGGAACGGGTGCTCGCCTGGGCCGCCGCCGGTGGTTGCGCGGAGGGCACCGTACTGGTCGCCACCAACCTTGGGCTCTGGCTACCCCGGCGGGCGGAACGGCTGGGCTGGCACGACATCCTTCGGGCGGTCTGGTCTGGGCAGGAGTTGGTGGTCACCGCCGCTGAGCCCGTGGTCGAGCGGGACGGCTACCTGGTGGTGGCCGACCGCCCCACCGAGGCCTACCCGTTGCCGGATCCGGGAGAGCTCCCGCACCAGGTGCGGGAACGGGTGACCCGCTCGGTGGCGTACACCGAGGCGTACTCGGTGCCCGGCGGCGAGGGCCGGGTGGTCGCCCGGCGGGTCCCGGGCGTTGACGGGCTGACCTGGACGGTCCGGTACGAGCCGGGCACCCCGGTCGACGATCCCGCGGTCCGTGCGGAGACCGAGCGCCTGGTCGCCGCGGCCCGCGTCGCGACCACCGCCCCGGAGGCGTGACAACGCGGCCAGGGGCGGCGGGGCCATGACAACGCGGCGATGGGCGGCGGAGGCGGTCGACCGCCGCGAGTTTGGACCGGTCGGCTGGGTGAAAACCCGGTGAGGAGTGTCGGACCGGGTGGCTAGGGTCAGGGGGTGACCACGGCTCAACCACTCATCCAGGCGCGGGGGCTGGTGAAGCGGTTCGGCGGCTTCACCGCGGTCGACGCGATCGACGTTGCGGTCCGGGCTGGGGAGGCGTTCGGCTTCCTCGGGCCCAACGGCGCCGGCAAGTCATCCACCATGCGCATGATCGGTTGTGTCTCGCCGCCCAGCGGCGGCGAGCTGCGCATCCTCGGCATGGATCCGGTGCGGGACGGGCCGGCCATCCGGGCCCGCCTCGGTGTCTGTCCCCAGCTCGACACGCTCGACCCGGAGCTGACCGTCCGGGAAAATCTGATCACCTACGCCCGCTACTTCGGCATCGCCCGCCGGGTGGCCCGGCTGCGCGCCGCCGAGCTGCTCGATTTCGTGCAGCTCAGCGAGCGGGCCGACAGCAAGGTGGAGCCGCTCTCCGGCGGCATGAAGCGACGGCTCACCATCGCCCGGGCGCTCGTCAACGAGCCCGAGATCGTGCTCCTGGACGAGCCGACCACCGGTCTTGACCCGCAGGCCCGGCACCTGGTCTGGGAGCGGCTGTTCCAGCTCAAGCAGCAGGGTGTCACGCTGGTACTCACCACGCACTACATGGACGAGGCCGAGCAGCTCTGCGACCGGCTGGTGGTGATGGACGGGGGGCGGATCGTCGCCGAAGGCTCCCCCCGCGTGCTGATCGAGCAGCACTCCACCCGCGAGGTGGTCGAGCTGCGCTTCGCAGGCGAGTCGCAGGAGCCGTTCGCCAGCAAACTCGACCAACTCGGCGAACGGGTCGAGGTGCTGCCCGACCGGGTCCTGCTCTACGTGCCCGACGGCGACGCGGCGGTGGCCGAGGTGACCGCGCTCGGCCTGCACCCGATCAACGTGCTGGTGCGGCGTAGCGGCCTGGAGGATGTCTTTCTGCACCTCACCGGCCGCACGCTGATCGACTGAGGCCGCGAGGAGCCGGGCCGGAAGAGGCCCGGGTGGATGGGGAGCGAAGGCATGACACAACTCGCGGCCAAGCGGGCCCGGCCCGGCCCGGCCCGCGCGCCGGCGTTGGCGGTGCTGCAATACCACCTGGTCGGTTACCGGCGCACCTGGCGGGGCGGGGTGCTCTCGTCGTTCCTGCTCCCCACGCTGACCGTGCTCGGCTTCGGCGTGGGCGTCGGGGCCTTCATCGACCAGGGGGTCGACGGTGTCTCCTATCTGGAGTGGATCGTCGGAGGACTGCTCGCGTCAACCGCGTTGCAGGTGGCGATCGCCGAGTCCACCTGGCCGGTCTACAGCAGCCTCCAGTGGACCAAAGTCTACTTCGCCCAGTATGCGGCACCGCTGCGGGTAACGGACATCATGGCTGGTCAGCTGGCGTTCGTGCTGTTCCGGGTGCTGACCTCGGCCGCGGCGTTTCTGCTGGTGACCGGGGTGTTGGGGGCCCTGCGCTCGCCGTGGGCGGTGCTGGCGCTACCGGTGGCGGCGCTGCTCGGCCTGGCCGTTGCCGCGCCCACCTTCGCGTACGCGGCAACGGCTTCCAGCGACAGCTGGCTCGCCTTGTTGTTCCGGTTCGCGGTGATCCCGATGACGCTCTTCGCCGGGGTCTTCTTCCCGGTCGAGTCGCTGCCGGTGGGGCTGCGTTGGCTGGCGTACGTCACCCCGCTCTGGCACGCGGTTGACCTGAGCCGGGCGGCCACGCTCGGCGCTGCGCCGGTCTGGTCGGTCACCGGCCATCTGCTCTACCTCGCCGCCTGGGCGGCCGGTGGGTGGCTGCTCGCTCACCGTGCCCTGCGCCGCCGGCTCGTCGTCTAGGAAAGGGGTGTCATGGTCGCTCTGGTGTTGCCCCGGCTGATGGATGTCTCGGCGGCGTCGCGCCGGTCGGCCTCGGTGGCCGAACGGAACGTCTCGGCCCTGAAGTCGATCTACTGGCTGCTGTTGGTCTCCGGCTTCGTCGAGCCGCTGCTCTACCTCTTCTCCATCGGGGTCGGGGTGGGGGCGCTGGTCGGTGACCTGACGCTGCCCGGCGGAGCCGTCGTCAGCTACGCGGCGTTCGTCGCGCCCGCGATGCTCGCCTCGTCGGCGATGACCGGGTCGTTCGCGGAGACCACCTTCAACTTCTTCGGCAAGATGAAGTACATGAAGCTGTACGACGGGGTGATCGCCACCCCGGTGCAGCCGTTCGAGATCGCCCTCGGTGAGCTGACCTGGGCGATGATCCGGGGTAGCGCCTACTCCGGTGCGTTCCTCGTGGTGATGGTCGTGATGGATCTGACCACCGCCGCCCGGGCGGCGGTCGCCTTCCCGGCGGCGGTGCTGGTCGGTTTCACGTTCGGGGCGATCGGCATGACGATCGCCACCTTCATGCGGAGCTGGCAGGACTTCGACGTGTTGGCGTCGGCGCAGTTCGTGCTCTTCCTCTTCTCCGGCACGTTCATCCCGGCGCAGGCCTACCCGACGCTGCTGCGCTGGCTGGTCGAGGTAACTCCGCTCTACCGCGCGGTGCACCTGATCCGGGGGATCACCGTCGGCAGCAGTGGCTGGACGTGGCTGCTCGACATCGGATACCTGCTGGTGGTCCTGGCCATTGGCCTCTTTATCGCATCCCGCCGGATGAGTCGGTTGCTCTACCGGTAACCGGCGTGCCGGCGAAGGGGTCGTCGGCGGCGGCCGGGCTCCGTCGCTGGCCGTTGCCGCTGAAGGTTTCGCCCAGCTTGGACTGACCGAGTTTGTCGCGGCTCTCGCTGTAGAACCGGTTCGCCTGTGCCTGTGCCACCCCCGCCGCCTCCTGGACGGTGGGGTGGTCGACGATCTTTCGCCCCCACACCACCAGTTCCTCGTACGCTTCTCGGCCGGCGCGGGCGCCCAGGACGAATCCCACCGCCATCCCGCCAAGGAACATGATCTTTCCGCGCATGGCGCCTCCTTCCGTACTTAACGTGCTAACTCCCCATCCTGCTCCCCGCGCTGACCTCCGGGTGCCCTGACACCGATTTATCTGGGCACATCCGGAATATTGGGTGGGAACGCTCGCGGTAGCACCCGGAACGGTGCGGTAACCCCCTCGACTGGGGCCGCCGGTAGTCCTGTACTCTTGTCCCGTCGCACGGCGAACCGGAGCTCCGGAGGCCGGGCGACGGCACGATCCCCCGTAGCTCAATTGGCAGAGCAGCCGGCTGTTAACCGGCAGGTTTTTGGTTCGAGTCCAAACGGGGGAGCTCCCTCCCCATCAAGCCCACCGACCCAGGTCGGTGGGCTTTCTTCACTTTGGCGCCCCTCCCGTGCCGGTGGGCTTCCGGTGCCTTCGGCACCCGGTCCGTCGGTCCGGCACGTCACCCCACAGTGGCCCTTACCGGTGGTTCCGGGACCGAAACCGGCGCCGGAGGGCAGGATGGGAGACGTTGACCAAGATCCCCAACGCGTCGGACGGCGCATCGGGTGGGTGCGGATGTCCGGGAAAGGTGCCGCGGGCCGGGGCACGCTGGTCGCCCTGCTCATCGCGCTCGCCTGGCTGGTGGTCGGCGGCCTCGCCGGGCCGTACACCGGAAGGCTCAGTGAGGTCAGCACCAACGACAACGCCGCCTTCCTCCCCACCGGGGCCGAGGCGACCCGGGCCCAGGACCTCTCCGAACTCTTCGTGGACCAACCGACCACCCCGGCACTCATCGTCTACGAACGCACCAGCGGCATCACCGACGCCGACCAGCAGCAGATCGCCACCGACACCGCCGAGATCGCCGACCTGCCCGGTGTGGTCGGCCCGCTGCCGCCGCCGATCCCCAGCGCGGACGGGCAGGCGGTCCAGCTGATCGTCCCCGTCGACGACGAGCGGGGCGAGGAGATCGCCACCGTCGTGGCGGAGCTGCGCACCATCGTCGATACGGATCGAGACGGGCTCACCGTCAACGTCACCGGGCCCGCCGGCCTGCTCGCCGACCTGATCGATGTCTTCTCGGAGATCGACGGCACGCTGCTGCTGGTCACCCTCTGCGTAGTGCTCCTCATCCTGCTGGTCGTCTACCGCAGCCCGGTGCTCTGGATCTTCCCGCTACTCGCCGCCGGGATGGCCTTCTCGCTGGCCACGGCGATCGTCTACCGGCTCGCCGAGGCCGACATCCTGACCCTCGACGGGCAGGCGCAGGGCATCCTCACCGTGCTGGTCTTCGGCGCCGGCACCGACTATGCCCTGCTCCTGATCGCCCGGTACCGGGAGGAGCTACACCGGCACGGCAAGCCGGCCGCCGCCATGCTGGCGGCCTGGCGCGGCGCCGCCCCGGCGATCGCCGCCTCCGCCGGCACCACCATCGCCAGCCTGCTCTGCCTGCTGCTGTCCAGCCTGAGCTCCAACCAGGCACTCGGGCCGGTCGCCGCCATCGGCATCGGCGCCACCCTGCTGGTGATGCTCACCCTCCTACCCGCGCTGCTCGTGCTCGGCGGAGGCCGGGTGTTCTGGCCGCGCCAGCCGCGACTCGACCACGCCGAGCCGCAGACCGAACATGGGATCTGGGGTCGCGTCGCGGGGTTCGTAGCCCGCCGGTCCCGACCGGTGTGGCTGGTCACCGCCTTCGCGCTGGCCGCGCTCGCCCTCGGCCTCACCCAGCTGAACGTGACCACCCTGGGTGAGAGTGACCTGTTTACCGAAGAGACGGACTCGGTCACGGGCCAGGAAACGATCGCCCGCCACTACCCGGCCGGCACCGGTAGCCCCGCCGTCATCTTCACCCGCCAGGAGACCGCCGAGCAGGTCGCCGCCGTGGCCCAGGAGACGCCCGGTGTCGTTGCGGTGCGACCGGTCACCGACCGTCCCGGCGCCGGTCCAGGCTCGGACTCGGACGGCGGTGCACCACCGACCGAGCCGCCGAAAGTCGTCAACGGCATCGTGCAGCTCGAGGCAACCCTCGCCGACGCACCCGACTCCGACGGCGCCGAAGAGACCATTCGCGAGCTACGGGTGGCGGTCCACGCCGTACCCGCCGCCGGCGCGGTCGTCGGCGGCCTAACCGCGATCAACATCGACACCGCTGACGCCTCCACCCGGGACCGCAACGTCATCATCCCGGTGGTCCTCGGTGTCATCGCCGTCATCCTGGCGCTGCTGCTGCGCGCCCTGCTCGCCCCGCTGCTGCTCGTCGCCACCGTGCTGCTCTCGTACGGTGCCACGCTGGGCCTCTGCGCGCTGATCTTCAGGTACCTCTTCGACTTCCCCGGTGTGGACGCCTCCTTCCCGCTGTTCGCCTTCGTCTTCCTGGTCGCCCTCGGCATCGACTACAACATCTTCCTGATGAGCCGGATCCGGCAGGAAGCAGTGCAGCGGGGTACCCGCTCCGGTGTGCTGTACGGGCTCGTCGTCACCGGCGGCGTCATCACCTCCGCTGGCATCGTGCTCGCCGCGACGTTCAGCGCACTGGCCGTACTCCCGCTGGTGGTGCTCATCGAACTGGGGGTGGCGGTCGCCGTGGGCGTCCTGATCGACACGATCGTCGTCCGTTCGCTGCTGGTGCCCGCCCTCGCGTACGACATCGGGTCGAAGATCTGGTGGCCGAGCCGGCTGGCCCGGACCAACGGCGGGCGGGAGGCGCGCGATGTCGGTTGATACCGACGTGGTGATCGTCGGCGGTGGCCTGGCCGGGCTGGCGACGGCGCGCCGGCTGCATCGCGCCGGGGTGCCCTGGCGGCTCCTCGAAGCGAGCGGCCGGCTCGGCGGCCGAGTCGGCACCGACCTTGTCGACGGATTCCGGCTCGACCGGGGCTTCCAGGTGCTCAACACGGCGTACCCGCGGCTCGGCACCCTGCTGGACGTCAGCCGGCTCGACCTCGGGTACCTCGTCCCCGGGGTGCTGGTGCGCCACGGCGACACCCGCACCAGACTGGTCAACCCGCTCCGCGAACCCGTCGGCGCGCCCACCACCCTGCTCGCCGGAGTCGGGTCGCTGCGCGACCGACTCCGCTTCGCCGCACTCGCCACCGGCGCCGCCACGCTGCCCGCGCGGCAGCTACTCAACGCCCCGGAGACCACCACCGAGGCGGCCCTGCGTCGCGCCGGCCTCTCCGACACCATCATTGAACAGCTGCTGCGGCCGTTTCTCTCCGGTGTGTTCCTGGAACGCGAGCTGGAGACCTCCAGTCACGTCTTCGCGCTGGTGCTGCGCTCCTTCGTCCGGGGTCGCATCGGCCTGCCCGCCGAAGGGATGGCCGCGTTGCCGTACGCGGTCGCCGCCCCGCTCCCCGCGGACCTGATCGACCTGGACACCCCGGTCGACCACATCGAGCCGGGTCGGGTGCGGACCCCGGCCGGTGCCATCACCGCCCGCGCCGTCGTGGTCGCGGTCGACCCACCCACGGCGACCACCCTGCTGCCGGTGCTCCCCACGGTCCGCATGCACAGCTACACAACCTGGTACCACGCCACCGAGACAGCACCGCTGACGGAGCCGATTCTGCTCGTTGACGGTGACCGCCGCGAACTGATCACCAACACCGTCGTCGTCAGTAAGGCGGCCCCGACGTACGCGCCGAAGGGGCGGCACCTCGTCGCCACCTCGATGGTGGGCCCAACCGTACCGGCCGAGCCGGTGATCCGAACCGAGCTGGCCCGCCTCTACGGACAGTCCACCGCAGACTGGGCTCACCTGAGCACCATTACCATCGCCGGGGCGCTACCCGCCGCACCACCGCCACAGGGTCGGCTGCGGCGGCCGGTCGCCCTCGGAGACGGCCTCTTCGTCGCCGGCGACCACCGGGACAGCCCATCGATCCAGGGCGCGCTGGCCAGCGGCTGGCGTACCGCCGGCGCGGTCCTCGCGTACCTGCGGCCGGCGCCCTGACGGCTCCTCGGCCGAACTGGTTGGGCGCACACTGTTATCCTCGCGTTGCCCATCGTGCTACTGCGTCTGACGCCGTGACCGAGGGAAGCTGGTTCGCGTTGGCCCCTGATCAACCAGGCGGGTACGATCCAGTGCGGTACCGGGGCGGTAGCTCAGCTGGTCAGAGCAGGGGACTCATAATCCCTCGGTCGCGGGTTCAAGTCCCGCCCGCCCCACCATCAGAAATGGCCCCTAACCTGGGGTTTCTGGGGTTTTGGCCGATCTTCTGTTTCAGGATCATCGATCTTTGGGGCCGATGTGAGCCCGGGAGTGCCAAAGACCGTAGCGGAGACGAATTCAGCAACTAGGATGCCCCGGACCCCTGACAAGGGGTCCGGGGCCCTTTTCGTTGGGCGGTTCACACGATCCTCAGAGGGGCACCTGGACCGCTAGCCGCCCGCTACGGCCAGCCCTCAAGGGCTGACCCAGGACGGGCGCGTCAGAAACGCTGTCCGCCGCGAACACTACCCTCGAACGCGTCCCACTCTTCCGCGCTGAAGGCCAGGATCGGCCCGTTCGGGTTCTTACTGTCACGGACAAACCGCTCGCCGTTGTCGCCGGACGCGACCTCGACACAGTTGGGCGAACTGTTGTCACACCTCATCGGCTTCTTCCAGCTCAACTTTTCCACGAGAATCTTCCTCTCTCTTTTCCTCACCGGTCGCTGTTTGCGGCCGGACATCTTTAGGGGGGTGGCGGCGTAGGGTCCAACAAGTCATGGGCCAGCAACTCGGCGAATGCTTCACCCCATACCCGGCACCGGCCGGGAGTGCCACACTCTGGACAGTGACCATCAACCGACCGGTGGTCGCTGAGGGTCTTCTGCCACCGCTCAACCGTTGTCCGGGATGGAGGCCGGTCTGTCATCGGAGTGCGCCGATCACCACAGCGGCAACAAAGATCAACGCGCAAAGCAGCGCTTCCAATTTTTGCCGAGTTGTCAGGGGTGCCAGGTCCGGTGGCAGTTCGGGCTCTCTGTGCACTCGGTCACCATCCGGCAACGGGGGTGTCCCGTGAGGATCACGGTTGCGGTGCAGCGGAGGTCTACCGTCGTTTGCCATCACAGCCGCCGCAGGCCAGCAAGCACAGCCTGCAAAACCGCTAGGTCCGGAGGATCGGCATCTAACGCCCGCAAAGCGTCTTTTGGATGGGACGTGTAGTACACCCGCGCTCGTCCGATGGCGGGCGAACTCTGCACGCAAAGATCGGTTGCAACGGGCGTGGAGGGGGTTGGCGGAGCTGCCGCTTCCTGGTCAAATCGATGTCGAGCGGCATTCGCCTTCGTGCCTGTGATCACACCTAGGAGCAGGCCAAAGGTGCCCGCAGCGGCGGCTACAGAGATCATCATTAGCATTGACGCTCCTAGAGTCCAAACAGCTCTCGGCGGGTTGGGTCCTCCACCGGCACGCTGTCGGGTTCCACCATGGATGCGATAGGCATACCCTCACTAGGTGTGTCGGTCGGGTGGGCAGCGCCGAGGTAGTCCGGGAAACCCTTGCGACAGCCTGAATTATTGATCTTGGTGTTGGGAGATGTTGAAATGGTCGATCTGTCGAACCCGATCGCATCGTTCATCGTTAGTGAGATCCGCCGCGCCAGGGGAGCAGCCGGCATGACACAAGAAGCGTTTGGGCGAGCAGCCGGATATGCCGCATCGCACGTTAGCTCCGTCGAGAATGGAACGCGGGCGCTAACAATCGACTTCATCCATGGAGCCGACCGGGGACTCAACACCGGTGGACTGTTTGAACGCATGATCAAAGAACTGGGACGACGATCCTGGTTCGTGCCCTGGTTAGATGCCGAACGCACTGCAACACAGCTCAGGTGTTTCCAGCCTTCGCTCATTCCTGGCCTACTACAGACCCAGGACTACGCCCGGGCGGTGATCCGGTGCGATGACCGGCTCAGCGATGAAGAGGTTGACCGGAGGCTTGTCGAAAGGATGGACCGGCAAGAAGTCTTGACCAGAAAGGACCCTCCGCACTTCATCGCGGTTATTGCCGAATCGGTAATCCGTCGAGCAGGCGAAGACTTCCGTGGCATCATGGCGGGTCAGATTAAGCACCTAATCTCACTCGCCGAAAGACCCAACATTAGCGTCCATGTCCTGCCTGACGAAATCAGTATGCATGTCGGGCTTACTGGCCCATTCAGCCTCACCTGCGCCGGTCACCAGTGGCTAGCGGAGATGGAAAACCAACTAGGGGGCACGGTTGTAGACCAAGACGACGACGTAGATACTCTGATGTCACGGTGGGAGACGGTGCGCAACGAGGCACTACCTCGCCGCCAGTCAGTCGAGCTGATGAAGGAAGTAGTGGACTCATGGACCTGATCGGCGCTCAGTGGCGCAAGTCGACCCGCAGCGGCTCCGGTGGCGGCAACTGTGTGGAGGTCGCCGGCAACCTCCCTGGCATCGTGGGTGTCCGGGACAGCAAAGACCCGACCGGCCCGGCCCTCGTGTTTGGCCCAGAGGCGTGGCGGTCGTTCGTCGCGTTCACCAGCAGTGGGCACGTAGACCGCTGAGGCACCACACACACAACGAAACCCCCGGCCCTTCCTCATGGGTAGCCGGGGGTTTTCGCGTCTACAGGTCCCGTACTGCCGGCCCACAGTGGCGGTGTATTGCGGGGGTCTTCTATGTTGCTTCTTGCTCCCGCCTCACCCTGGAAGGTGAGCCCGGTGTGAGCCCGGACGTCTCTGGACCGGCCATCAGCCGGCGGGACCGGTTGGCATGAAGAAGGTGCCCAACTCGGCATCGAGCCGGGCACGGTGCTTCAGAAGTTGCAGCGCACCCTGCTGTGCCGTGAAGGTATCCGCGGCCGAGCGCTGGGCAACCGAAATCCGCCCGCTTCGTAGGACGGGTAAGGGTTCCTGTCGGGTGTTGAACGCTAGACAGTAAGGCCCGATCAAACCAGGATCAGCACGGCGAGTACCCCGATCACCGCGTTCGCGGTCACGTGCACAAGGTAGGTCATCAGGATGCCGCCGCTGCGCGCGCGGATCACGCCGAGGACGAACCCCCAGGACATCGCCATGACCATTCCTGCGATACCGGATGGAAAGCCTGCGGAATGCGCTAGTCCGAACAACATGGCTTGCAGCACCACGGCGGCCCTGGTGCCCCAGACCGAGGCCAGTTCGGTGAGCAGCACCCCACGGAAGAGCATCTCTTCCCAGATCGGATTGACCAGCGCGAACGCCACGGTGCCGAGGATCGCGAGCCAGAGCGGCAGGCGTTGCAGCCCACTGAGATACTCGGCGGGCTCAGGCCGCACAATGAGCGCCCACACAACGAGGGCCACTCCGCCGAGGACCACGGTGACCAGCCCCAGCCAGAAGATCTCGGGCGTGATCGAGCCGCGTCTCAGCCAGGGGGCAGCCGCCCCCAGGGACGGGCAGCGACCAACGATCAGCAAGCACCCCAGCGGGAGGACACAGACCAGAGCCGTGGTGATGGCCGGGGGCCAGCCGAAGTGAATTCCCACCGCGAAACAGCCGAACAGCGTGCCGATGAACGCCGACGCGCGGATCGATGCCGGCGATCGCAAAATCAGCGCGCAGGCCACCACCACCACAGCGACCATGCCGACGACCGCCGTGCGCCAAGGCGACTCCGGTCGGACCGGAAAGACTGCGCACCCGCCCAGAGCGAGGATGCAGGCGCCGGCGAGCGTCGCCCGGTGGGAGGTGTTGCTCTTGGTGACGGGTTGGGGTGGCGCCGAACTGTCCAAGTCGGATTTCATCGCGGCTCCGATCACCTAGCTGCACGACAGTGCCATTCTGCAAGATTCACGAAAAGACCGCTGACCCCGAACTGCCGTAGGCATCAAGCCATCGAGTCGGCACAGGTCACGACCGACTGTCCGGCGAGCACCTTGTCATCCGAGCGGCTCGGCGCCTTCGACGTCTAGGCCGCGGTACAGGTGGGCCATCGGGTCGTGCTGATCGGTGGTGCCATGCATCGGCTGCCTTCCAGGGGGCGTGACCGGGCGGGGATCAGCCGTAGAGGCGTCCCAGCAGGGCGCCCTGGCCGGACTGGAGGATGTGGGCGGCCTCCAGCGGAATCCAGAAGCATTCGAAGTGCGTCGGCTCCTGCTCCCCGTCGTGGTCCTCCTGGCTCATCCACCGCTCCGATGTCGGCTCGGTCAGTTCCAGGTGGAAGACGTGGCGACGCTGGAGCTCGAACCGGTACGGGCTGATGTCGTACTCGGTCTCGCCGAGCTTCCGCACGACCTTGAAGTCCTTCAGGCCGGTCTCCTCACGGGCCTCGCGCAGGGCCGCCGCCTCCGGCGTCTCGCCCGGGCGGACGCTGCCGGCCGGAACCTGGATACCGACTTCCTCGTAGCTGTGATCGGTGTGCCGGAAGACCAGCAGCTTGCCGTCTCGTACGACGTAGCAGAGAACCTTTTCCTTGGTGACCCGCTCCGGCATGGGAGAACCCCTCCTCATTCGTTGACCGAGCCGCTGCCGACGGTCGAGATCGCTCGCCGGCTCACTGTGACACCCAGCGCCGTGTCACAACACCTACAGGTTCTCCACGCGACAGGCATGATCACTCGTGCCCGCGACGGGCGGCATGTGCTGTATCGGCGCAGCCCTCTTGGCGATCAGTTGGTCGATCAGTCGGCCGGGCGGTGACCTAAGTGGATCAAGCGCTGCCAGGTGGCATGTCCAACCAGGTCATGCCCATTTCCGGGAAACAATCAGCCCATTCACCCTCTGGTCGGTGTCCCTCGGCGGAGGGGGTCCGCTACCTCATTCGTAGTGGTAGCGGCACTGTGCTATCTGCACTGTGTCGTCCATGATCCGGTACACGAGGCGGTGTTCCTGGTCGATGCGCCTCGACCGGAATCCCGCCCAGTTTCCGCGGAGCTGCTCCGGTTTGCCGATGCCTTGGTGGCCGTTGCGTCGGATGTCCTCGATCAAGGCGTTCACTCGTTTGAGCATCTGGCGATCTCGCTGCCAGGTCAGATAATCTTCCCAGCCTCGGCCGGCGAACTGGACCTTCACGTTGCCGGCGCCTCGCCTGCACTGGCGTCGGGGTCGATCAGGTCGTGCGTCTCCCCACCGCCGTTGCGCAGCTCCTCGACGGCTTCGTTCAGACGGCGCGCGTTGGCGGGGCTGGCCATCAGGTAGGCCGTCTCTTTCAATGACTCGTACTCGCGCAGCGAGATGATGACCGCGGCCTCCCGGCCGTGGCGGGTGACCACCACTTCCTCGGCGTCGTCCACGACATGGTCGAGCATCTTGGCCAGGTTCTGGCGGACCTCTGAGTAGGGAACGGTGCGCATACTGCTGCCTCCCACACGTTACGTACAATAAATTGTACAAGCTTGCCGGTGCTGCTCGTCAGCTGCTCCGACGTCTGGCCTTGAACTATCGATCAGGCTCAGGAGCGGCGTGGGCGTAGCGGGCGCGGATCGCCAGCGATGGTGGCTGTGTGGCTGGGGCCGGGTGGCGGCTTGATAGGCAAGTAACTGCTTGCCTATCATTGGCGGGTGAGTGACGCTGGCGCAGACAAAGGCCACCCGGCTGAAGCGGGCGACGTCTTCAAGGCGTTGGCCGACCCGACCCGCCGGAAGATCCTTGACGAGCTGGCGGAGCGGGACGGCCAGACGTTGTTCGAGATCTGCTCGCGGCTGACCATGAAGCACCAGCTCGGTTCGTCCCGCCAGGCGATCTCACAACACCTGGAGGTGCTGATCAAGGCCGACCTGGTCGCCAGCCGCCGAGCGGGTCGTTACAAGTTTCACCACCTCAACACCGAACCCTTGGAGCGCCTTACCGACCGATGGCGTAACCGAGAAGCGAAGGAGAGCTGATGCGCATCCACCTCACCAGCGTTCTGGTGCACGACCAGGAGGTGGCACTGCGGTTCTATACCGAGGTGCTGGGATTCGTGAAGAAGGCGGAGGTTCCGCTCGGCGACTACCGCTGGCTCACCGTCGTCTCGCCGGAAGACCCGGGCGGCTGCGAGCTGTTGCTCGAGCCGGACGCCCATCCCGCGGCCACGCCGTGGAAGGAGGCGTTGGTCAATGATGGGATTCCGGCTGCGTCTTTCGCCGTCGAGGATGTCCGCGCAGAAGTTGAACGCCTTCGTGGCTTGGGGGTCCGGTTTACCCAGGAGCCCCTGCAGATGGGTGCGGTCACCACGGCGGTCCTCGACGACACCTGCGGCAATCTGATCCAGCTTGTACAGGCCACCTGAGCACGGCCGGTGGGTTGGGGAGGAGGGCGAGGGGTTCCGCCCTGCCGCCAACAGCGGCTGGGACGGAACCCCTCGTGACAGTCGGGCGCGGGGTTAGCCCGCGCAGCCGGGAACGTTGACGCAGTTGTTGGGCCGGTTCTTGATGACGACGGTGCCGGTGGCGGTGTTCAGGTTCACCGTTCCGCCGCTGTTGAGGATGCCGCCACCGGTGGTGATGGCGATGTTTTTGAGCACCTTCGTGGTGAACAGACTGATCGTCCCGAAGTTTTGGATGCCGCCGCCCACATCGGCCTGGTTGCCGATGACCTTTGTCCGGCGCAACACCGTTTCCCCGCTGTTGAAGATGCCTCCGCCAGTGAACGTGGCGGTGTTGTTCTTGAGGAGGCTGTCCTCGACCACGGCGAAGTTGTCCCCCTCTCCGACAAACAACCCGCCTCCGGAAATATCCGATGTATTGTCCGACACGTTGACGTGGCGCATTGTCAGCTGGGCGGTGTTGTCAACCCGGACCCCGGTACCACTGCCGGAGCTGGTGTTTCCGGTGATTTTGGTGCCGGTCACCACACCGTTGGCACCGAACACGAACAACCCTCCAGTGGTACCTGCCTGGTTGCCGGAGATGCTGCCGCCCTTGACGGTGACGGTGCTGCCGGATTCAAAGATGCCGCCGCCAGCGTTGGCGATGTTTGCATCGACGTGAGACTCCCTGACTTTCAGGAGGCCGAGACTGTGGATTCCGCCGCCGCTGTCGCTGGCGGTGTTTCGGCTGACGGTGGAGTGTGTGACGGTCGTGGTGCCGTTGTTGGCGATGCCACCGCCGTTGTCTGCGGCGATGTTGCGGGTGATGGTGCTGTGGTTGGTGGTGAGTGCGCCGCCGGTGTTGACGAGGATGCCGCCGCCGTCGCTGTCGGTTTGTCCGCCGGTGATGGTGAGGTGGTTGAGGGTGAGGTCGCCGCCGGTGTTGACGGTGAGGATTCTGAATTGTTCGACGGCGGCGGCGCGGGTGATGGTGGTGTGTTTGCCGCCGTTGAGGGTGATGGGGGTGGTGATGGCGGGGAGGCCGGCGTCGTCGATGAAAACTACAGGGTTGAGGGTGGCGCCGCCGCGGGCGTTGGCGAGGGTGATCGCGGCGATCAGGGCGTCGGCGTCGCAGGGTACGGGGGTGCCCGGCGGCTTCTTCTCCTTCTCGCCCTTGCCGCTCTTGTCGCGGTGGTTCCCGGTGGAGGGTTGGTCGTCGACGGTGGTGAGGTTGCGTCCGGCCGTGTTGGCGGCCGAGGTTGCCGGGGTACCGACAGTAGTCAGGGCCAAGCCGGTCACGCCGGCGAGGCCGACGGCCCACCATCGCCACCGTGATCTCGTTTGCGTTTTACCGGGGGGATCCGTTGTGGGTTTGTGTGGACGGTTCATCGCTGCGTCGGTGTCCTTTCCTGGTCAAGGATGATGAACCCGCAGGTGGTAGCTGGCGGGTGGTTGTTCCTCGGCTATCCAGGAGGGCGGTAGCAGCCCCCTTAGTTGAGCCTGAGGAGATGGCTATAGGGGTGCGAAGGGGAAGAAAATATCCATAAGATCATTGCGCTGCCGCTGGTTACAGGTCTGTTCTCCTGTTGTAGGGGTTGAAGGGGTCCCTCCTCCGCCTACCGGCCGAGGAGGGATCCCCTTCGTTCAGGCACCTACATTCAGGTGGGCGTGCACGGTTTTCATCCGACGCATTCCGGAACGTTGACGCAGTTGTCGGGTCGGTTCCTGATAACAACGGTGCCGGTGGCGAGGTTCAGGTTCACCACGCCGGGGACGGCGTTGAAGATGCCCCCACCTTCGGTGACGGCGATGTTCTTGACCACCTGGGTGTTGAAAAGAGAGAGGCTGCCGGTAAAGCTGTTGTAGATTCCGCCCCCCTGGTTTCCGGACTGGTTCCCGACTACCTTCGTGTTGCGCAGAACCAGCGAATCGAAGTTGAAGATGCCGCCGCCATTGGCGGCGGCGGTGTTGTTCTTGATGGTGCTGTCCTCGACCACCGCGGTCGTGTTGGGGTTCACGTTCATCCCGCCGGCCAGTCCCGTTGTCGCGGTGTTGTTGGCGATGAGGACTTTCCGGAGCGTGAGTTGCCCGTCGCTCGTGGTGATTCCGCCTGCCGCGGTGGCGGTGTTGTTGGTGATCTTGGTGTTCGTGACAGTGCCGGTCCCGCCGAATGACTCCAGGCCGCCGGCGCCGGTCTGGCTCTGATTTGCGGTGATCCGGCTGTGGTCGACCAACAATGTTCCGTTGGTGCTCTGGATGCCGCCGCCGGAGGCGCCGCTGAGGTTGGCGGTGATGTCGGACTTGGTCACGGTGAGGAGGCCGGTGTTCCAGCTGCCGCCGCCGGTGGTGCTGGCGGTGTTTCGGCTGACGGTGGAGTGTGTGACGGTCGTGGTGCCGTTGTTGGCGACTCCGCCTCCCGCGGTGGCGGCGATGTTGCGGGTGATGGTGCTGTGGTTGGTGGTGAGTGCGCCGCCGGTGTTGACGAGGATGCCGCCGCCGTCGCTGTCGGTTTGTCCGCCGGTGATGGTGAGGTGGTTGAGGGTGAGGTCGCCGCCGGTGTTGACGGTGAGGATTCTGAATTGTTCGACGGCGGCGGCGCGGGTGATGGTGGTGTGTTTGCCGCCGTTGAGGGTGATGGGGGTGGTGATGTCGGGGAGGCCGGCGTCGTCGATGGGGGCGGTGAGCAGGTAGGTGCATTTGCTGGCGAGGTTGAGGGTGGCGCCGCCGCGGGCGTTGGCGAGGGTGATCGCGGCGATCAGGGCGTCGGCGTCGCAGGGCACGGGGGTGCCCGGCGGCTTGCTCTCCTTCTTGCCCTTGCTCCTGTCGTCATGTTGCCCTTGTTCGCCGCCGCGGTTGTCGCTGTTGGGCGGCTGGGGTTTGACCGTGCGGTTGTCGGTGGTGAGGGCACGTCCGATGGCTTCGGCGGCCGGGGTGGCGGCGACGCCGACGGTGGTGAGGGCGAGTCCGGTAGCGCCAGCGAGGCCGATGGCCCACCAGCGTCGCGGTGACCTCGTCTCGTGTCCGCCGGGGCGGCCCGGTTCGGGTTCGTGGGTGTGGTCCTGCTGGTTCATCGCGGCGCCGGTGTCCTTCCCCCGTGCGTGGCGAGGAGGCGCCAGCCCCGGGGCGGACCGGGTCGGTGTCGTCCTCGGCTACCGAGCGGGCGGTAGCAGCCACCCGCACACTAAACCGACAAAAGCCCCATCCGAATGTGAACCTGAAAGACTTGCCCAAATCGGGTAAACCCGAATAGATGTGCAGTTATAGTCAGATTAGGGTTAGGCGGCCTGGGTTAGGGCCTCGAACCGGTCGTCAGTGAGCTCCACCTCGGCGCTGGCGAGGTTCTCCTCCAGATGCGCTATCGAAGAGGTGCCCGGAATCGGCAGCATGACCGGCGAGCGGCGCAGCAGCCACGCCAGGGCGAGCTGCACGGGCGTTGCGCCGTACTCGGCGCTCATCGCTTCCAGTGGGCCGCCGGGGCGGGCGAGGTCACCGGTGGCGATCGGGTACCAGGGGATGAACCCAAGGTCGTTGCGCTCGCAGTACTCCAGCACCGGCTCAGCATCCCGCTTGCTCACGTTGTAGAGGTTCTGCACGGTGGCGATCGGGGTGATCTCGCGGGCGGCCTCGATCTGCTCGACGGTCACCTCGGAGAGACCGATGTGCCGGATCTTGCCCTCCTGCTGAAACTGGACCAACTCGCCGAGTTGGTCCTCAAGGGGCACCTCCGGGTCGATGCGGTGCAGCTGGTACAGCGGAATGCAGTCCAGGTTGAGGTAGCGGAGGCTCATCTCGCACTGTTGCCGCAGGTACCTCGGGAGCCCGAGCGACTTCCAGTCGTTCGGCCCGCCCCGGACCAGCCCTGCCTTGCTCGCGATGACCAGATCATCGGCGTACGGGTGTAGCGCCTCTTTGATCAGCATCTCGCAGACGAATGGCCCGTACGAGTCGGCGGTGTCGATGAACGTCACCCCGAGCTCGACGGCGCGTCGGAGCACCCGGATCGCCTTCGCCGGATCGTCCGGCATGCCCCAGACTCCCGGGCCGGCGAGCTGCATGGATCCGTACCCGAGTCGGTCGACCGGGAGGTCCCCACCGATGCGGTAGGTACCGGAGGCCTTTACCGGCTGGTTGTTGGCGTGCGGTGACATGCGGGCGTCCCCTCGTCTCGTCGGTGGGCGGCGGCAGACCTACCTGGTCCGTTATACCCCTACTGCCGGGGGTCAATCGCACGGCTGCCATCGCCGTCGATCACTGGCGGGTGCGTGGTCGGGATCCGTCGGTCAGGTTGGCGCGAGGGCCCGATCGGCGTGGGGTGGGCCGGTCGCCTCACTCCGAAGCTGGTGGGGTCTTGGGCCGGGCGCGGAGGTGGGCACGTTCTCCCTGTTGGCCGAAGAGGCTGAGGATTTCGACCGGCTGATCCTCGGCGACGCCGAACCAGTGCGGGACCCGGGTGTCGAACTCGGCCGCCTCGCCGGGTGCCAGCACGAGATCATGCTCGCCGAGCAGGAGTCGTAGTCGCCCGTTGAGGACATAGAGCCAGTCGTACCCGTCGTGGGTTTTGGGGTCTGGCTCCCGCCTGCTGATCGGGATGATCAGCTTGAAGGCCTGGATGCCGCCGACTCGTCGGGTCAGCGGCAGCACGGTCATGCCGTGGCGGGTCACCGGGCGCAGGTGGATGCGGGGGTCGCCGGTGGGCGGTGCCCCGACGAGTTCGTCGAGGGTGACGCCGTGGGCGCGGGCGAGGGGGAGGAGCAGCTCGAGGGTTGGCCGGCGGGCGCCCGATTCGAGCCGGGAGAGGGTGCTCACCGAAATGCCGGTCTCGGTGGAGAGGTCGGTCAGGGTGGTGCCGCGCTGGTGGCGCAGGGCGCGCAGCCGAGGGGCGACCGCTCCGAGAGCCTGGTTCAGATCACCGTCCATGGCCAATATCTTGCCATATTGGCAACAGGGTTTGCTGGGAAGGCAGGCTGGGGGCACCGTGGCCGCAGGAGGTGGTCAGAGTGACCGATCAGCTGAAGGAGAGCTACGACGTGGTGGTGGCCGGTGGCGGTGCCGCTGGCCTGAACGGGGCGGTGATGCTCACCCGGTCACGTCGATCGGTGGTGGTTCTCGACTCGGGCGCCCCACGCAACGCCCCGGCCGAGGGGGTGCACGGGCTGTTGGGCCGCGAGGACATGCCGCCGGCCGAGCTCCTCCGGCGCGGCCGGGCCGAGGTACGCGGCTACGGTGGCCACGTCGTGACCGCAGAGATCGCGACCGCGGCTCGGGACGGTGCCGGCTTCGTCGTGACCCTGGCCGACGGCCGGTCGGTACGGGCCCGCCGCCTGCTGGTCACCACGGGACTGGTCGACCTACTACCGAGCATTCCCGGGCTACGCGAACGCTGGGGCCGAGACGTTCTCCACTGCCCGTACTGCCACGGTTGGGAGGTGCGGGACCAGGCCATCGGAGTGCTCGCCACCGGTCCGCGGTCAGTGCACCAGGCCCTGCTCTTCCGCCAGCTCAGCGCCGACATCAGCTACTTCACCCACATGTCCGCCGGACCCGACGAGGAGCAGGCGGAGCAGCTTGCGGCCCGGGGTGTGCGGGTGGTCACCGGCACGGTGGCGGCCCTGGAGACCGCCGACGACCGGCTCGTCGGGGTGCGGTTGGTGGACGGCACGGTCGTACCCCGGACCGCCCTGGGGGTCGGGCCGCGGATGGTGGCGCGAGCCGGGTTCCTGGCCGGGCTCGGCCTACTGGCCGTCGAGCACCCGAGCGGGCTCGGCGAGCACATCCCGGCCGATCCGACCGGGCGTACCGAGGTGGAGGGGGTCTGGGCGGCGGGCAACGTCACCGACCTGGCGGCCCAGGTGGGGGCCGCCGCCGCTGGCGGCGCTGTCGCCGGGGCCGCGATCAACGCTGACCTGATCGCTGCGGAGACCCGCCGGGCGGTCGCCGCCCTGCGGCAGCCGGTCTCGGGCAGGTCCGAGGCGCGGATCGCCGAGTTGGTGGCCGGCGAGGGCCGGCACGGACTGTGAACGGCGAACGGGGCGCCACCGAGCAGCCGGAGAGAGGGGCAAGCAGGTGCGCGACAGTCGGCTGATCGGCTACCGGACAGGACGCCGGGCACCGCGTCGACGCACTGTTGTAGCAGGTGAGAGGCGTGGATGGCGGGCCACATCCCGATCCTCGGGCCTGGCGGGGCCAGCAGCGTATCGGTTGGCACCGCCGCCACCGAGCCCGGCGCGAGCGTCGTCGCTGACGCGACCCGCGCCGTCGGCCCGCCCCACCCACGCTTGGAAGGAGCCAACCGATGGCTGCTCCCACCGTGACCGTCGCCCTGAACGCGGCGGTCTACGCCCCTGGTGATGAGATGATCATGACGGTCACCTACAGCGACGCCGATACCCGGCCGGTGACCGTCACCGTGGTGGTCACCGACGTGCGCGGCCGCAGCAGCGCCCCCGCGCAGGTCACCGCGGTTATCGACCCGCTCACCCTCACCGTCACCGATGACTCCGGCCGGGCCTGGACGAAGCTGTCGGACAACGGCGCGGTGGCCGGCTACCAGGCGGTGGCGTGATGCCCCGGGTCACCGTCACGGCGCGCGACTCCGGCGGGCGCACCGCCACCACCACCGCCGACTACCAGGTCAGCTCGCCCGTCCTGGGCGGCTACTACCTCTCCGGCAACGGAAATCCGGTGGCCGACCTGGCGGGCGGAAACTTTCGATCGTTGACCCAGTACCGCAGCTTCGCCGACGGCTACCTCTTCCCGGGGTGGAACAAGCCCTGGTTGACGGAGCTCGGTAGGGCCGGGATGAAGATCAATATGGTGTTGGAGCTGAAGCACTACGGCGCCCCGTACGCCAGGGAGCAGACGTTCCGGGTCAACGGCCGGACGTACACGGTCCCGGCCCCGGCGATGACCATCCAACAGCGACCGGGGACGACCTGGCCCCGGGCATACGGGTACGACCAGGTGCTCTCCGGCCAGTGCGACGGACTGTTCGCGCGAGCCCTGGCGCAGTATCAGGAGATGGACGTCGGGATGAACCTCCAACTCGCCTCGGAGCTGGACACCGACCACGAGTTCGGCACCACGGAGGCGGGCGGGGCGTACACCTGGGCGGAGTCCGACGCCCGGGCGGTGGCGGCGTTGACATACATCGTCACCTGGTTCAAGGCCCGGGGCCTGCCCGCCGACACCACCTTCTCGGTGGGGGCGGGCGGCTTCGACCGGGCCTGCTATCAGCGGACCCACCCGGAGGCGCTGATGGCGAAGCTCGACTTCCTGCAGTGGAACGTCTACGCCACCAGCGCCACGCACACCGCGCTGGCCCGGTTTTGCCGTACCAAGGACTGGGCGGTCGCCGACCTCGGCCCGATCGCCCTCTCCCGCCCGGTCCTGATCGCGGAGTGGGGGGTCCGGTCGGCGGAGCTTCCCGACCAGGCGGCGTGGATCGGGACCGTGCCGGCCGCCGTCGCCGCGCTCAACGCCGAGGGAGGGCCCCGGATTGTGCGGACGAACTACTTCAACTCCGGCTGGGGTCGACTGGTGCCGAAGGACATCGGCCTGGCCGCACTCAAGCGGGCCTACACCACCCGGCCGTACGTCTGAGGGGCCCGATGCGTCGGCTCGGGGTGAGCCGGCCTGGTGCGGGGTGGCCCGGTCAGCGCCGCCGGCCGGGAGCGCGGCGGCGGCCCGGGGTGCGGCACCGGGGTCGGCGCGGGCGGCGGTGCCGGGGTGGGCTGTGGGCCCGGCGTGGTCGGTGGCGCCGGAACACGGTGGCTGCTCATCGTCGGGGAGTTCCCGGCCCGGTCGGCGGCGAAACCGCACCCGTCAGGAACCTGGTTGCCCGGCCAACTGCTCCCGCATGCTGCCGCGCTGCGCCGCCCGGCTGATGTCGCTGGGCGACACGATCCCGACCAGCCGCCCGTCCTCCACCACGAGCGCCCGCCCGTCGGCGCAGTCGGTGAGCCGGGGAAGGAGCTCGTTGAGTGACTCATTCGGGGCGGCGAGCACCAACTCGTCGGTGCGGCAGGCGACCTCGGCGAGGGTGGTGGTGGACCGGCGATCGGCCGGTACCCGGCGAATCCGGTCGAGGGTGATCAGCCCGACCGGTCGGTCGTCGGCGACCAGCGGCAGCGTCGAATACCGGTAGGCGAAGAGGTAGTGCTCGATGAAGTCGGCCACGCTCATGTCGCCGGCGGCGGTCTGTGGCTCTGGGGTCATCACATCGGCGATCCGGATCCCGCTCAGGGCGCTGCCCATCCGGGCCTGCCGCTCCTCCATCGTCGCGGCGCCGATCAGGAACCAACCGATCAGGATCAGCCACAGGCCGCCGAACCCGCCGCCGGCGAAGAACTGCCAGAACCCCAGGCCGATCAGGAGCGCCCCGAGGACCCAGCCGGCCCGGGCGGCCACCACCGAAGCCTTGGTCCGATCCCCGGTGGCCTTCCAGATCGCTGCCCGCAGCAGTCGCCCGCCGTCCAGCGGGGCGGCGGGCAGCACGTTGAAGACGGCCAGCAGCACGTTGATGCCGGCGAGCCAGGCCAGCGCGCCGAGCCACAGCCCGTCGTACCCGGTCATCGCCACTCCCGCCGCGATGGCGCCGAAGAAGACGCCGATCAGCAGGCTCACCAGCGGTCCGATCCCGGCGATGCGCAGCTCTGCGCCCGGGTTTGGCGCCTCGCCCTTCAGTTCGGCGACACCGCCGAAGAGCCACAACGTGATGCCGCCGACCTCGAGCCCGTTGCGCTTGGCGACGACCGCGTGTGAGACCTCGTGGGCGAGTAGGCCGAGGAAGAAGACCACGGCGGCGGCGAGGCCGGCGAGCAGGTACGCGATCCCCGGCTGGTCCGGGTAGGTGCGGGGGAACTGGTTGGCGGAGAGTGCCCAGGCGATCACCAGGAAGATGACCAGGACACTCCAGTTGACCCCGACTGGTACGCCCACGATCCGGCCGAGCCGGAAGCTTGCCCTCATCTTCCGGTCATACCCCTGGACTCTGTACCCATGCCAGAGGCGAAGGCCACCGGTCGTTGCGAGATCGTACGGCCGGGGTTGGGCCCCGCCGCCTGCCCCGGCGGCGGGGCCCAACCCCCGGTGGCGCGGGCCGGTGGGCGGTCAGCCCGAGCAGCCCGGGACGTTGACGCAGTTGTTGGGCCGGTTCTTGATCACGATTGTGCCGGTGGCGGTGATTAGGTTCACGGTGCCGCCCGCGATGTTGAGGATGCCCCCACCGTCGGTGACGGCGGTGTTCTTGACGATTTTGGTGGAGAAGAGGGTGAGGGTGGAGTTGTCGTTGTTGAAGACGCCGGCGCCGGTGTCGGCCTGATTTCCGGCGACCCGGGTGTTGCGGAGCACGACCGTGGCGGCGAGGTTGCGAATTCCGCCGCCCCGGCCTGTGCTGTTGTTGGTGATCTCGCTGTCCTCGATGGTTGCGGTGTTCCCGCCGAGAACGTTCTGAATTTCGAGGCCGCCGCCGCCATCGCCGGGGGCGCTGTTGCCCGTGAGCGTAACGCGTCGCAGGGTGAGCTGCCCTTCTTCGAATATCCCGCCCCCGGTGTTGGCGGCGGTGTTGTGACTGATGGTGGAGTCGGCAACAACGCTGGTGGCATCGAAGTCGCCGATCCCTCCGCCGGCTAGCGCTGAGTAGTTGTGGGTGATGTCGCTCTGGCTGATGCGCGTGGTCGCACCGTTGATGCTGCCGATTCCCCCGCCGATCGCAAGTCCGGTGGCGGTGTTGTCGGTGATGGTGGAGTGTCCGACGGTGAGCAGGCCCGCCATATTCTGGAGGCCGCCGGCGCTCGCCCGTGCCGTGTTCCCGCTAACCGTGGAATGCTTGACGGTGGTCGTGCCACGGTTGGCCACCCCGCCGCCGTTGTGGCCGATGTTTCTTTTGATCACGCTGTGGTTGATGGCGAGAGTGCTTCCGCTGCTGGTGAGGATTCCGCCACCGTCGTCGAACATTTCCGTCTGGCCGCCGGCGATGGTGACATGGTTGAGGGTGAGGTCGCCGCCGGCCTCGACAGTCAGAATGCGGAACGGGTCGGCGGCGGCGGCGCGTTCGATGATGGTGTGTTTGCCGCCGTTGAGGGTGATCGGGGTGGTGATGGCGGGCAGGCCGGCGCCGTCGAGGTCGGCGGTGAGCAGGTAGGTGCAGTCCTTGGCGAGGTCGAGGGTGGCGCCGCCACGGGCATTGGCGAGGGTGATCGCGGCGATCAGCGCATCCGCGTCGCAGGGGACTGGCGTGCCGCCTCCGGGCTTGCCCTTGCCGGCACGGTCGCGCCGGTCGTCGGTCTTGCCGTGGCCGCGCCGAGCATCAGTCTTGCCGCTGTCGCGCTTGCTGTGGTCGTCGGCGGTGCTCCGGGTGCGCCCGGCGGCGTCGGCGGCTGGGGTGGCGGCGACGACGCCGACGGTGGTGAGGGCGAGGCCGGTCACACCGGCCAGCCCGGCCGCCCACCAGCGCCGACGTGACCTTGGCTGGTCCCCGTTGCGGCGGTCGGCTTCGGGTTCGTGGGTGTCCTGATGGTGCATCGCGGTGTCGTGTCCTTCCCGTCAGCGACGAGAGCCGACCATCGGATGGACCGGGTGGCTCCTCGGCGCCCGAATTGTCGGTGGCAGCCACTCGCACGCTAGCTGCGCGACCGCTAAAAGGGACATGAACCTGAAAAACCCCTCAAAACAGACGGGTTCGTTGGCTCGATGGTGGTCGGTCTCAGGGTTGACTTACGAGCATCTTGTACCGATATGAGGAATTTTGTGGTGAAAGCGGCTCACTATTCGGTTTGGTGGGATTTAACTGCTTGTGCGGCTGGATAGCCGCCCCACCGCTTCACCAGGAGCGCGGACCGACCGACACGAAGGTAGATCACATGCTGGACCAAGCACGCCCAGCGGGAAGGCCCCGTCGGCGGCGCCTCACCCGGACCGCGACGACGCTGGGGGTGGCGACTCTCGCTGGCTTCGCGACCGTGGCCGCCACCGGATCCATGAGCCTCGCCCAGGCGCCAGGAGCGGTTGCCCGAGCCTCCCTCCCCGGGAGCGACGGCGGCAGCGCCCCCGGCAAAGGCGGCCCGGAGCAGCACCGAAGCGGCTCCGCAAACAGTGACCAGGGAGGTGACAAGAGCGCTGCGGGTAACCCGGGTTGGAAGCGGGATGCGCATGGTGACGGGAAGGGCAAGGGCACCCCGGTGCCCTGCGATCCCAACGCGCTGATCGCCGCGATCACCGCGGCGAACCAGGCCGGCGGCGGCACGCTACGCCTGGCCGAGAAGTGCACCTACACCCTCACCGTCAACCAGGACGACAACGGACTACCCCAGGTCTTCCAGCCCATCACGATCCACGGCCAGGGCGCCACCATCATCCGGGCCGCCGCCGCCGACAACTTCCGCATCTTCGAAGTCGTCACCGGCGGCGACCTCACCCTCAAAGACCTCACCGTCGCCGGCGGGCAGGTCGCGGACCTTGACGGCGGCGGCATCACGGCTGGCGAAGGCACCCGCCTGACCCTCGAACGGGTAACCGTCCGCGACAACATCGCCACCGGCGCGAGTAGCGAAGGTGGCGGAATCTACAGTGACCGGAGCAAGGTCACGATCACCAAGAGCACCATCACCCGCAACACTGTTGGCGGCGATGGCGGCGGCTTCTACAACGACAACGCCGTTGTCTCGATCAGCAAGTCGAAGGTGACCCACAACACCGCTGGTGACGAAGGCGGCGGATTGGTCAACGACGACGGAAACGCGACCGTGAGCCACGCCGTGATCAGCGACAATACCGCGGTCGACGGCGGCGGCGTGCACGGCGACGGCGACCTCACCGAGATCGTCCACAGCACCATCGCCCGCAACACCGCCAGCGGCCTCGGCGGCGGCATCTACGACGACGGTGACGAAGCCCTCCTGCTCCAGCACGTCAAGGTCGCCGAGAACACCGCCACCTCCGGCGGAGGGCTCTACCTCGTTGAGGACATCGGCGCCACCATTGAGGACAGCAAGATCGTGTACAACACCGCCACCACCGGCGACGGCGGCGGCATCGCCATCGTCGGCGTGGAAGACGGTGACCCCGTGGTGGCTCTGCGCCGCACCATCATCGCCGGCAACCAGGCCGGGGAAGCCGCGGGCGGGATCTACTTCAGCCCATTCAACGAGACCACCGTCCTCACCCTCACCGACGTCCGCGTCACGGACAACCTCGCCCAGAACGAACCCGGCGGCGTCTACAACGGCGGCGTGATCAACGTCTTCGGCAAGGTCATCATCATCAACAACCGACCCACCAACTGCGTCGGCAGCCCCAACCCCGTACCCACCTGCTTCGGCTGACCGATCCACCACAGCTGACGCCCCCGGCGGTCGCCGGGGGCGTCAGGCGTGGAAGCGGCACCCTTGGGAAGCGGTTCGACACCCGTGGTCCCGCCAGTTCCTAAGAGGCGCGCCCCGACTGGTCGCCGATCAGCAACAGTGACTTGCCGACCGTGGCGCGCATGGCCAGGGCGCGGTGAGCGTCAGCGGCCCGTTCCAGCGGGTAGGTGGCGCCGATCACCGGGTGCATGCGTCCCCGCGTGCTCCGTTCCAGGGCCAAGCCCAACAGCTCGCGTACGGTCTGTCGGTCCGGCGGGCCCTCCAACAGTGGTGTGAATATCCGAATGCCGCGACCGGCGGCCGAATCGGGATCTGGGGTCGCGAAGCCGTCGGCGGTGCCGTAGGTGACGAGCCGTCCGCCGTCGGCGACCGCAGCCAGGGTGGCCGTGCCGGTTGGGCCACCAGCCCCGTCGTAAACCAGCGCGACACCGCCGCCTGTTGCTTCCCGCACCTGATCAATCCAGTCCGGTCGGGTGTAGTCGACGGCGATCTCCGCGCCCAGTCGGCGGGCCAGCGCCAGCTTGGGGTCGGAGGACGCGGCGGCTACCACCCGCGCTCCGGCGTTGACGGCTAGCTGTACCAGCAGTGATCCGGCCCCACCAGCGGCAGCGGAGACCAGTACCCACTCTCTCTTTCGTGGTGTGCCCAGTTGGTCCAGGCGGAGCGCGGTCACGCCGTCGTGCACCAGCGCCGCGGCTGCCTCGATGGCCAGGCCGTCGGGGACCGGCAGGATCTCCTCGACGTGCGCGGCGACTCGTTCGGCGTAGCCGGTGCTGGTCTGTACGACCACCCGCCGGCCAATCCATGCCCGGTCCACCCCGTCGCCGGTCTGCACGACCACGCCTGCTCCGCCGCCACCCGGCACATAGGGCAACGTGCGGGGGAAGAAGTCCTGTCCCCAGCCGCTGCGTAGCAGGGTGTCGAGGAAGATGACATCCGCCGCGGCCAGGGCGACGACAACCTGGCCGGGGTCGGGCGCCGGGTCGGGCAGTTCCGCAGGCGACAGCACCTCTGGACCGCCGAACGCGGTTACCTGTATTGCGCGCATGTGTAAGTGGCACCCCTTTGGGACAGAAAGCATCCCGACCAGGGTTCAACCTGAACCTCGGTTGAGGTCAAGCCCACCGCTGCCGGCTCTGGCCCGACCACGCCGGGGCCTGTGCCCGGCATGGTCGGCGGTGGTGATCCCGGCGGTCTCAGCGCGGGGTGAGGCGGTCGGTACCGAGGCGGTCCCGCAGCACCTCCGGCACCAGGACACTCCCGTCGGACTGCTGGAACTGCTCCAGGATGGCCGGGAAGAGGCGGCTGGTGGCCAGCGCCGAGCCGTTCAGCGTGTGCACGAAGCGGGTCTGCTTGCCGCCCGGCTCGCGGTAGCGGATCGCCGCCCGTCGGGCCTGGTAGTCACCGCCCCAGGAGACCGACGAGACCTCCTTGTATTTTCCGGTGCTCGGCATCCAGACCTCGATGTCGAGGGTCTTGCGCATCGCGGCGCTCGAGTCGCCGGCCGCGAGCAGGCTGCGCTGGTAGTGCAGGCCCAACCGTTCCACCAGGCCCTCGGCGTGGGTGACCATCGCCTCCAGCGCCGCGTCGGCCTGCTCCGGCAGGACGAACTGGAAGACCTCCACCTTGTTGAACTGGTGGCCGCGCACGGTGCCGCGCTCGTCCGAGTGCGAGCCGGCCGCCTCCCGGCGGTAGCACGGGGTGTACGCGAACACCTTCAGCGGCAGCTTCGTGGTGTCCAGGATCTCGTTCTGGTACGCCCCGAGGATCGCCGTCTCGGCGGTCGGCAGCAGGAACTGACCGCGGGGGGCGGACTGCCGGCTCAGGTGGTAGACGTCGTCGTAGAACTTGGGGAACTGCCCGGCGGCGAAGCCGGCGGTCTCCAGCAGCAGGTGCGGCGGGAGCAGGAACTCGTAGCCGGCCGCGATGTTCTGGTCGATCAGCCAGTTGACCAGCGCCCACTCCAGCCGGGCACCCAGGCCGGTGTACATCCAGAAACCGGAGCCGCCGAGCTTCACGCCCCGCTCGTGGTCGACCAGGCCCAACAGCCGGCTCAACTCGACGTGGTCGCGCACCCTCTCGATCGTCGGTGGCTCGCCGAAGGTCCTCACCACCCGGTTGGCCTCCTTGCCGCCGGGCACCACATCCTCGGCGGGCAGGTTCGGCAGCTCGCTCATCCGCGCCCGGAGCTGCTCCTGCACCTCGCCCAGCTCGGTCTCCAGCTCGGCGAGTTGCCGACGACCGGCCTCGGCCACCGTCGGCTCCGGCTCGCGGCCGGCCCGCTTGGCCTCCGCGTACGCCCGGGCTTCCGCCTTGCGGCGCTGCCGCTCGCCGTCGATCTCGGAGATCAGACTGCGCCGCTGCTGGTCAAGCTGCGACAGCTCGTCCAGCGCCTGGCTCACCTCCGCCGGGTCCAGTCGCTTGGCCAGCGCGGACGCCACCGCGTCGCGATCTTTCCGGATCAACTCCATGTCGAGCATGCTGCTCCGTACGCCTCCGTCCGGATGTCAGGTGGACCACCAGATGCTACCGTCGCGGGCCCACCGCCCCCGGCCTGCCCTCAGCGTCGGCTCCGGCTACCGCACGCGGAAGGTGATGCCGGCGCGTTGGAGCCGCTCCAGCAGGGCATCGCCCATCGCGGTGACCGGGGTGACCTGGCCGGTGGTCGGGGGGAGGTCGTCCAGGGCGAGGCAGAGCGCCGACTCGGCGAGCATCTTCGCCGTCTCGTCGTAGCCGGGGTCACCGCCCGCCACCTCGGTGCGTACCTGCTGCCCGCCGCTCTCGGCGAGGAACCGCAGCTGGAACCAGGACCGGGCCCGCCGTTCGGGACTCGGGCCCTGCCCGGGGCTGAGCCGCCCGAATAGCCAGCGCCGGGTCGGCGGCAGCTTCACCAGCACCGTCACGGCGGCGATCCCGGCCGCCCCGGCGAGCAGGGTGGGGAGCCGCCGTATCGCCGCGAAGTGCCGGTAGCGGAAGTCCGGCCCGTACTCCGGGCGGGCGGCTGCCGAGCGACGGACCACCTGGGGGTCGATCGTCGGCAGCGGCGCCACCCACATGCCGAGGTCGGGGGAGCGGGCGATCCGGCCGGCCGCCGCCCGGACCCGTCGGCCCTCCGGTCGCGGCTCGACCGCCCGTCGGGCCGCCGCGGCCCGGCTCGTCTCACCGGTCCGCGAAAACGCGGTCAGGGCAGAGTGGTACGTGCCGCCGGAGAAGCGCCCCCCGGCCCGGAGGAAGCCGTCGACGCGCATCGGCGCGCCCGTCGGGAGCTGCTTGAGCGTGAACCAGACACCCAGGTCGTACGGGATCGAGTCGAAACCGCAGGTGTGCACCAGCCGGGCGCCGGTGCGTACCGCCGTCTCGTGGTGTCGTACGTACATCAGGTCGACGAACTCCGGTTCGCCGGTGATGTCGAGGTAGTCGGTGCCCGCCGCGGCGCAGGCGGCCACCAGCGGCTCGCCGTGGTGGATGTACGGGCCCACGGTGGAGGCGACCACCCGGGCGCGCTCGGCCACCGTCCGCAGTGACGCGGGGTCGGTGACGTCGGCGGTGAGCAACGGCAGCTCAGCCAGCGTTGCGTCGATAACGGCGAGTCGATCCCGGACGGCGGTGAGCTTGTCCGGGTTCCGCCCGGCCAGCGCCCAGCGCAGCCCGGGCGGCGCGTGTTGGGCCAGGTATTCGGCGGTCAGGCTCCCGGTGAAGCCGGTGGCGCCGAACAGGACGAGGTCGTACGTCCGCTCCGGAGGCATCTGCCGAGTCTGCCACCTGAGGCGGCTATCCGGCAGGGGGTAGATCCGGGCTGAAGAGGGCCCGGACGCAGCCGTCCCGTCGGTCTCGGAACAGCGCGTACCCGCGCGCCCCCTCCTCCAGCGGCAGTCGGTGGGTGGCCAGGTGTTCGGTCCGCAACTCGTCGCGGGCCATCCGCTCCAGCAGCGTCGGCACCTGCCCCGCCCCGTGCTGCCGCGCACCCCGCACCCGCAACCCCTTGGCGCCGACCGCGCCCAGCGGAAAGGCGTCCACCTGCCCGGTGAACTCGCCGAGCACGACCACGGTGCCGCCCTTACGGCAGGAGTGCATCGCCTCGTGGACCGCCGGGGGGCGTTCCGCCGCGCCGGTGAGCCGCTCGGCCAGGGAACGCGGCCGTCCGTCCCAGGCCGGTCCGACCGCCTCCACGCAGATGTCCGGCCCCCGCCCGCCGGTTCGTTCGCGCAACTCGGCGGGGATATCCGGGTGCCGCGGGTCGACCGTCTCCGCGTCTGTGTGCCGTCGTGCCATCCGCAGCCGGTCCTCCCGCGGATCCATGATGATCACCCGGTCGGCGCCGAGCAGGCTGGCCGCGCGGGCGGTGAGTTGACCGACCGCCCCGGCACCCCAGACCGCCACCACGGCTCCCGGGTGGACCCCGCCCAGCTCGGCGGCGAGCCAACCGGCGGGGGCGGCGTCCGCGGCGAAGAGCGCCCGTTCGTCGCTGACCTCGTCCGGGATGCCGAACGCGCCGACATCGGCGTACGGGACGCGGACGTACTCGGCGTGCCCACCGGCGAACCCGCCCGCAGCGGTGGGTCGCCCGAAGGCGCCGGGCACGGCTTGGCCGTACGCCAGCTCGCTCGCCTCCGGCACCAGGTTTCCGTTGTCGCAGCACCACGGTGCGCCGGAGCGGCACTGCCAGCAGGAGCCGCAGGCCACAGTAGAGCTGACCACCACCCGGTCGCCGACCCGGTGCCGGTGTACCTGCGGTCCCACCGCGACGACCTCGCCCAGGAACTCGTGCCCGAGCACATCCCCATCGGCCAGGTACGGTGCCCGACCGGCCAGGAGGGGCAGATCCCCGCCGCAGGTGGCGCTCAGGCGTACTCGCACGATCGCGTCGTGGCCGTTGCGCAGTTCCGGATCGGGTACCTGCCGGACCGCGACCCGGCCGGCGCCCGTCCAGCACAGTGCCCTCATCCGGCCAGCCCCCGGTCGATCGGCGAGCGGTCGGCGTTGAGCACCTCCCCGGTCTCGGCGAGCTGCTTGGCCTGTCGCAACGCGGTCCGCACCACCCGGTCGGGATCGTCGCCGGCCACGTGCGCGGCGAGGCCCGGAAGGGCCGCGCCAGGACGGATCCGCGCCGCCAGCTCGGTGCCCCGGCCCGCTGGCGCGGGCCAGACGTCCACCTGGACGGCGTGGCCGAGTCGGCGCAGCGGCTCCGGCCGTCGCCCGCCGGGCAGCACCTCGTTGGGCGGTCGGTTGACCGTCACCACCTCCCAACCACCGGCCGGCGGGGCATCGGGGCGCGGATCAGCCGGGTGAAACCGCCGTCGGGCACCGGCGAGCCTCGCCAGCATCCCGGCAGCGGTCCCGGCCCGTCTCGTGCGGTGTCTCACCCGTGCCTCCCGTCGGTCCGTCCGTTACCGGTCCGTCCGTTACCGGTCCGTCCGTTACCGGTCCGTCCGTTACCGGTCCGTCCGTTACCGGTCCGTCCGTTGCCCATCCCGCCCATCACCCGGCCCGTTTCCCCGTCGGTCCACCACCCGCTTCGTTGCCCGGGGTTTCCTTCTCGCCGGACGCCACTCTTCCCAGCGTCGGCTCGGCCTGGGTGAACCGGGTTCCCCCGGAAGGGGTGAATCGGCACCGGCCGGGTAACCCCGGATCTGGGGAGAACGTGTCCGATGGGGGTGGGCCGATGCCGGAGGAGCGACGGCAGACCACGGGGACCGGTGCGCCGCTACTGGCCTCCCGTCTGACCCCGGGTCCACTGCCCGGACCGGTGGTCCTGCGGCCCCGGCTGCTGCGGCAGCTTGACGAGGGGAGCGCCGTACCGGTGACGCTTGTCGCCGCGCCGGCGGGCTGGGGTAAGACGACGTTGCTCACCTCCTGGTATCAGGCCGCCACCGGCGGTGACCTGGTGCGGGGCGGCCCGGTGACCGGCGCCGCCGGCGGGGATCGTGTCGGGTCGCCGACGAAGGTCGGGGCGGAGGCGCCGGACCCGTCGGAATCGGGGTCCGGCCGGGACCGGCCGGACCTGGGCTGGGTCTCGGTGGAGGTCGGTGACGACGGCGAACGCCTCTGGTCGTACCTGGCGGCGGCGCTGCGGCCCGACCCGCCGCGATCGGCGGCGTTGGACGGTCCGCTGCGATCGGCGGTGCCGGACGGTCCGCCGCGACTGGACCAGTTGGAGGTGCTGGCCGCGGCACTTGCCGCCCGGGAACGGCCGGTGCTGCTGGTCCTGGACGACCTGCACCGGATCACCGACCCGGCGGCGGTCGCCGGATTGGAGTTCCTGCTCCGCCACTGTGAGCAGCGGCTGCGTCTGGTGGCCGGGGCTCGTGCCGGGGTGCCGTTGGCGGTCCACCGGTGGCGGCTGGCCGGCGAGCTGACCGAGCTCGGTCCAGACGACCTGGCCTTCACCCGCGACGAGGTCGCCGACCTACTGACCGCACATGGGACGGCCCTTCCGGCGGAGGGGGTCTGGCGGCTGCGCGAGCGCACCGGCGGCTGGCCGGCGATGCTCCGGTTCGCCGCGCTCGCCTTGCCCGGGCAGCCGGACCCGGCCCGGTGGGTGGGGCGGCTCGGCAGTGACCAGCCGGACATCGCCGGCTACCTGCGGGAGGAGGTCCTTGGCGGGCTGGATCCGGACGACCGGGAGCTGCTGCGGAGCACGGCGGTGGCGGACGCCGCCTGCGCTGGCCTCGCCGACGCGGTGACCGGCCGTTCGGACACTGCGGCGAGGCTGGCCGAGCTGGCCGGCGTCGGCGGCGTACTGCGGCACGACGACGGCCGGCCCCCCTGGTACCGCTGTCATCCGCTCCTGGCCGATCTGCTCCGTGACGAGCTGGCCCGGCTGCCCGCCGTTGACGCGCGGGAACTGCACCGGCGCGCTGCTGGCTGGTACGCCGACAACGGGCGGCCCGCCGACGGTCTGCGGCACGCGCTGCAGGGCGGCGACTGGTCCGGGGCCACCGAACTGCTCCGCACGACCTGGCCGGAGCTGGCGCCGTACGACCGGGAGGGTTCGCCCGCGCCACCGCCACCACCTGCCGAGACCCTGGCGCGGGACCCGGAGCTGGCCCTGGCGTGCGCGGCGGAACGGGCGTACGCGGGGGATCTGTCGGCCGCCGAGGGGTATCTGCGGTCCGCCGGGGCGGTGCGTGAACTGCCGGCGCCCCGCCGGGAGCGTTTTGCCCGGTTGGTTGCCGCGGTGGAGCTCGCGGTGGTCCGCTGGTCCGACGACATTCCGGCGGTACGCGCCGCCGCTGCCCGGTTGCTCGCCACCCATTCGGCGACCGGGGCGTCCGGAAGGCAGGACCGGATGCCGGCCACCGCCGAACCGCGCGAGACCATCGTCGAGGATGCGGATGGGTGGGCGGTGGCGGGCACCGCGCTCGGTCTGGTCGAATTCGCGGTCGGCGAGTTGGGCAGCGCGGAGCGGCAGCTGGTGGCGGCGTCCCGGGCCGCCCGGACCGCCGGTTGGGTACGGACCGAGCTGGCCGGTGCCAGCCGAGTGGCGCTGCTGCGTGCGATCCACGGTGAACTGCGGCAGGCGGAGACGGGGGCCCGTTCCGCGCTCGCCCTTCCGCCCGGCCAGGGGTGGTCCTGCCGGACCGACTGCGGGTACGCCTACCTGGCGCTGGCGGTGGTGGCGCTGCTGCGGGACCAGCCCGAGGAGGCGGCGGCGAATCTGGCGTTGGCGGAGCCGGCGACCATGGAGCCCGCCGCCGGGGCGGTGGTGGCGTTGTGCCGGTCCCACCTGTTGCGGGACTCCGGTGACCGCACGGGTGGGCACCGGCTGCTCGTCGCGGCCCGGGAGCGGCTGGACGGTCCGCGGGGGGAGCTGGGCGGTCGGCGGGGGGAGCTGGAGCGGTGGCTGCGGGCTGCCGAGGCCGACCTGTATGCGGCGCGGGGCGACCTGGACGCCGCCCGCGAGTTGCTTGTCGGGGCGGGCCCCGAACTCGCGGTGGGCCTTGCTCGGGTGGAGCTTCGGGCCGGGGACAGTCGGACGGCCGAGGCGGTGCTGCCCGACTGGCAGGCGCCCGAGGCGGCGGACTGGCCGCTACCGGTGCGGGTGGAGGCCGCGGTGCTGCACGTGGTGCTGGCCGAGCGGGCGGGGGATGGCCGGCGGGCGCACCGGACCCTGGAGGCCGCCCTCGACCTGGCCGGAGCGGAGGGGGTCCGGCGGCCGTTCACCCGCGCGGATCCGGAGATCCGTGACCTGCTGGCAGCGCATCTGGATGCCGGTACGGCGCACTGGTCGGCGGTGAGCGACCTGGTCCGCGGAGTGGAGGAGCCGGACGAACGGCCCGGGCCGGCCCGGGCCGCACTGGCCGAGCCACTGACCGAACGTGAAGTGACCATCCTGCGCTACCTGCAGAGCATCCTTTCCAACGTGGAGATCGCGGCCGAGTTGTCGTTGTCGATCAACACGGTTAAGACCCATGTGCGTAATATCTATCGCAAGCTCGACGCCTCCCGCCGTCGGGAGGCCGTCCGTCGGGCCCGGGAACTGCGGCTGATCTGATCAGCGACGTCGACCATCACCGCCACGGTGCCGGTCATTCCCGGTCGGCGGCGTCGACCGCCGCCAGCAGGTCGGCGAGGTCGAATCCACCGTTGTGTCGGGCGCCGTTGACGAACAGGGTCGGAGTGGCCTGCACGCCGCTGCGGATGCCACCGACGAAGTCTCGCCGGACTCGGTCGCCGTGGGCCTGCTGATCGGTCTCGGCGTCGATTTCGGCGGCGGAGAGGCCGAGTTGTCCGACGCCGAGCGAGAGGTGCACCGGATCGAGTTGGTCCTGGTGTTCGTACAACCAGTCGTGCATCTCCCAGAATCGGCCTCGGACGCCGGCCGCCTCGGTGGCATGGGCCGCGTTTTCCGCGTACGGATGCACGTTGGAGATCGGAAAGTGTCGGTAGACCAGCCGGACCATGTCGGCCCGTTGTCGGAGCAGTTCGGCGAGGTTGGCGTAGGCCACCCCGCAGAACTGGCACTGGAAGTCCGCGTACTCGACGAGCGTCACCGGCGCGTCCACCGGTCCCCGGATGTGGTCGCTCTCCGCAACCGGGGTTCGGAGGAGTGGGGTGACCTGGTGTGGGGTCGTCATCACCGCACCACCAAACGGTTGCCACGTGCCGACTGGGCCGGCACGTTCGGATCGGTCATGCCTCCCACTGTCGCCGGCAGCCGGGTGAGGAGGACTCACCCGGCCCGGATGGTTCCCGACCCCGCAGCGTCGGCGCGACGAGGCGGTTGTGGGTCGGGAGTGCCGGCTGTGCCCGTGCTGGGCGACCACGCCGCGCGGCCCGGGTCTCCGCCTTTCGTCGCATCGGGCCGCTACATTGGGCCGTGACTGTTTCGGGTCCCGGGTACTCCGGCCCTTGACTGTTTGGGTGGGGAACTGTTCAGGTGGAGAACTGTTGGGATGGAGAACTGTTCCGGATGAGAGCTGTTCGTGTTAGGGCTGTTCCCGTTGAGGCAGCTCCGTAACCGAAGGGTGAAATATTCGGATAAGGGTGACCTGGCATTCGAACCACAAGAACTACTCATCCCAGGGGGTGGCGACCGAGCGTGTTGGAGGAATACTCTCGGTCGCGGCCTGCGTACTGATGAGGCGCCTGTTGACTGGCGAGTGGAGGTGCTCGCGTGAGCCTGTCGATCGTAAAGTCGGTCCTACCCGGGAGCGTCGTGGAGATCTCACCGCGTGGTGAGATCGATGTCGATACCGCATACGAGGTGCGTGAGGCGGTCGCTGAGGCCCTGGCCAAAAGCCATCCTCGCCGCATCGAGTTGAATATGCGGCTGGTGACCTTTATCGACTCTGTCGGCATCAGCGCGATGGTTGCCGGCTTCCAGACCGCAGAGGTGAGCGGTGTGAGGCTGGTGGTGACCGAGCCCAGCCGATTCGTACACCGGCAGCTCTGGGTCGCTGGCCTGCTCGGTCTCTTCGGTGCCCCCGAGCCCTACTTCGCGGGGGCGACGGCCCCGGAGGCCCTGCCGGGGGGCTGATTCAGCTCGTGCCAGGCGGGTGCGCGGGCCGGGAGCTGTTCGCCAGCGGACGGCTCCCGGCCCGACCACCGGTTAGTACACCGACAGGTGCACGTGGTTTGTATGGTCGCTGGATGGGTCGCCGGCGGCCCCGCTGTACGACTTCCACCCACTGCTGGGCAGCCAGATCTGCCGGTACCAGATCACGTACAGCACCGCGAGTTGGTCGGCGTTGTCCACCAGAAACGCCGCCAGGTTGTTGCCGTAGGTCCGGTCGTCGCCCGTGGCATCTCCACCGAAGCCGTCCTGCTGAGCGGCGAAGTCGCAGGCCCGGCCCTTCGGGTGCTCGCCGGAACTGCCTGGGCGATAGCAGGACACATAGCGGGTGAAGCCGGCCGCCTTGGCCTCGTTCAGCGCATGCAGCGTTCGCGGGGTAATGCAACCATCCGCCGGCGTGGGATCGTTGACGCTGCAGGATTCGGCCGGCCAGGAGCCGTCCGGGTTGCGCGGGGCCGGGTCTGCCCGGGCCGAGTTCTGGGTGGTCTTGGTGGCCGCAGCCGCAGCCGCAGCCGCAGCCGCAGCGCTGGCCTGTTCATTGGCGACCGTCAGCGCCTTCTCCGCCTGCTGTTTGCGCTTGGCCATCAGGGCCTCTTGCTTGCGCTGTTCGATGATCTCCGCTTCGACCGCGCGGGTGTCCCGGGCGATCTTTTTCTGGGTCTGCTGCAACTCGTCTATGGCTCGGTTCTCGTTGGCGACCGTCGCCTCCAGCGTCGCGACGCGGTCCAGGAAGTCCGCCGGCGAGGTGTTGTCGAGCAGCACCGACGCCGTGCGCAGTGGACCGGTCCGATACGCCTGGCCGGCGATCTGCTCCACCCGCTCGGTGCGCTCGGCCTGTTCGGCCTTGGCGGTCTTGAGTTGGGCGGTGAGCTGCTGCTGCCGCTGCACCGACTCGGCCAGCGCCTGTTTAGCGTCCAGGAATCCCTTGCTGGCTTCCTCGAGCGCGGCGCGAAGGGCAGCGGTGCCGCCCTCCGGATCGTCGGTCACCGCGACCTGCCGGGCGGGGGGAGCGGCTACCGTGGGGCCGGCGGGGGCAAGGCCGACACTGAGGGTGAGCGCCACGATGATCAGTGCCGCCACCCGGGCGGCGCGGTGTCGTACGGGTGCCGCTGCTGGCATATGCAGATGTCCTTCCGTCGGCCACCGACCGGGTTAGCTGACGGGTTCGGGACGGAAGATCCCTACCGCTGACGCGGATGCACCCCAGGTACCTGGTTCCCCGGCTCACCCTGGCGGGTGATTAGGCGGCGGCCCGGCCGGCACCGGTGGGTGCCGCCTGGCGCAGGCCGGCTCAGAGCCTAACCGGTGCTCCTGAGCCGGGCGCACTCGGCAGTTGATCAGAAACTACACCGCCCGACGGAACCGCAGTCCCCACCGGTTGACCCCGGCTCGACCTGCAGTGTCGCGTGCTCGATTCGGAAGTCCTCCTGCAGCGCGGACCGGGCGGCTCCGAGGACCGCGCCGAGGTCGGCGGCGGGGGCGATGGTGAGATGTGCGGAGGCTACCTCCATCCCGGAGGTGAGGGTCCAGATGTGCAGGTCGTGCACCTCACTCACCCCGGATACGGCGACCAGCCGGTCGTGTACCGCGGTGACCTTCAGATGTTCCGGCGCGGCCTGCACCAGGATGCGTAGGGCTGCCCGGCCGAGCCGCCAGGTTCGCGGCAGGATGAACAGCCCGATCGCCACCGCGACCAGCGGGTCAGCCCACCACCACCCGGTGCCGGCGATGACCAGTGCCGCCGCGATCACGCCGAGGCTGCCGAGTAGGTCGCCCAGCACCTCGAGGTAGGCGCCCTGGATGTTGATGCTCTCCTGCGCGCCCGGGCGTAGCAGCGCGAAGGCGACGATGTTGGCGAGCAGGCCCAGGATCGCCACAACCAACATGGGCCCGGTGCTTACCTCGCGCGGATCACCGAACCGGCGGACGGCCTCCACCAGCACATAGATCGAGACGGCGGAGAGAAGCAGGGCGTTGGCGAGGGCGGCCAGCACCTCCAGCCGGTAGAGCCCAAAGGTCCGCTGCGGGTCACTGTCGCGGCGCCGGGTGGCGGTCAGCGCGGCGAGGGCCATGCCGATGCCGAGGACATCGGTGAACATGTGCCCGGCGTCGCTGAGCAGGGCCAGAGATCCGGTGCGGACGGCGGTCACCGCTTCCGTCACCATCAGGGCGGCGAGCAGGGCGAAGGCGGCCCAGAGGCGCCCCCGGTGCCGCTGCCCCGCGTTGGTCACCGCCCCGTGGTGGTCATGTGCTGCACCCACTCGGACACCTTCCGCCGGCTGTCCGGTCCTGCACCCAACCTATGTTCACATTGCCATGTGTATAGCTAGCTGCGGGAATTAGACCGAGTCGTGCCGCGGAACGCGACCAGCGGGGACACCCCGGCGGTCCCACCCCCGGCGGCGCGACCGGATCGAGCACAGCTCAACCGGACAGGTCAACCGTGGTGAGCCGTTGGGTGGCGCGGGACAGCGCGACGTACAACGTCCGTACGCCCGACCCCGGCTCCGCCCGGATCTCGCCCGGGGCGACCAGGACGACGCCGTCGTACTCCATGCCCTTGGCCTCCAGGCTCGTCACCACCTGCAACCGGGGCGCGTCGATCCCGTCCAGCCACCCGGCTACCTCGGCCCGACGCGGCACCGGCGTGACCACGCCGACCGTGCCGGGGACCTCGGCGAGCAAGGTGTTGACCGCCGTGCGCACGGTGGTCTCCAACTCCGCCGGCGGCACGCTCAGCTGCACCGGGGCGACGCCGGTGGAGCGGACGGCGGTCGGCAGCGGGAGGTCCGGGTCAACCCGCCGGATCTCGGCCGCCGCCACCGCGAAGATCTCCGCCGGGTTGCGGTAGTTGGTGGTCAGGGTGAAGTGGTGCCGCGCGCGCCGGCCGAGCGCCTGGTCGCGGGCTCGAGCCAACTCCGTTGGGTCACCGGTCCATGCCGTCTGCGCGGGATCGCCGACGACGGTCCACGAGGCCAACCGCCCCCGGCGGCCGATCATCCGCCACTGCATCGGCGACACGTCCTGGGACTCGTCCACCACCACGTGCGTGTACTCGCGATAGTCCTCGGGGCGTTCCCGGGCCGCCGCTCGGGCGGCGCGCTGCCGATCGGCGAACGTGCTCAGCTCGCGTACTCCGCCGGCCAGTTGGAACGGGTCCCGCCGCGGCCGGGCCGGCTTCATCGGCTTGCCCAGCAGGGCGTCCAACTCATCGAGCAGCGCGACGTCGGCCACGGTCAACCCAAGGGCTGCCCCGGCCCGGTACGCCTCGCCGAGCAGGCGGACCTCGTCGGCGGAGAGCACCCCCGCGGCGTAGCGGCGCAGCCGCTCGGGCTCGGCCAGCCAGCCGAGTACGTGCCGCGGGTGGAGCCGCGGCCACCACGCCTTGAGGAACTCGCGGAAGTCCGTCCGGTCGGCCAGCTCGTCCTCGAACGCCCGCTGCTGCGGCAGGCCGGGAACGCCCAGCTGCCGGGCCTGCGCCCAGAGCGCGGCGAAGACGCCGTCGAAGCCGGCCCGGCGTACCTCGTTGCGCCGCGCGCCCCGCCGCAACGCCCGATCCCGGATCGCGGTCAGCTCGCGACGATCCACCCGCAGTAGCTCGCCCCGGTAGAGCAGCCGCAGCTCGTTCGGGGTGCCCGGCGCCGCGTCCCGGGCGGCCCGCTCCAAGACCCGCCGCATCCGCAGCGAGCCCTTCACCGCGGCGACCTCCGGTGGGTCGGTACGGGTCGCACGGACCCCCGGGAAGAGCCCACCGAGCGCGGCGAGGGTGGCGGTCTCCTCGCCCAGCGACGGCAGCACCGACCCGATGTACTCGACGAACACGGCCGACGGCCCGACCACCAGAATGCCGCCGCCGGCGTACCGGCTGCGGTCGGTGTAGAGCAGGTACGCCGCCCGGTGCAGGGCCACCGCCGTCTTGCCGGTCCCCGGGCCGCCGGAGACCACGGTGACACCGGAGCCTGGCGAGCGGATCGCCTCGTCCTGCTCCCGCTGGATGGTCGCCACAATGTCCCGCATTCCCCGCCCGGTCGCCTGGGACAGGGCAGCCAGCAGGGCGCCGTCGCCGACCGTCGTCATGTCCGGCGGAGTGGCAGCCGGGTCGAGCAGGTCGTCCTCGATCCCGGTGACCCGCTCTCCGCTTGAGGAGATCATGCGGCGGCGAATCACGCCCAGCGGCTGTGCCGGGGTCGCCCGGTAGAAGGCGGCGGCGGCCGGGGCCCGCCAGTCCACCACCAGTGTCCTGGCACTCTCGTCCCGAATGCCGAGGCGGCCGACGTGCAGCACCTGCCCGTTGTGCAGGTCGAGTCGGCCGAAGACGAGCCCCTCGTGCTCGGCGTCGAGCAGGTGTCGGCGCTGCGCCGCGTGAAAGACCATCGCGTCCCGCTCGACGAGCGCGCCGAAGTTGCCGACCCGGGCCAGGCGGTAGCCGTCGGACTCGGCGCGGACCGCCGCCTGGCGCAGCTCGGCGAGGCGCGCGTACACCCGGTCCAGGTGCCGCTGCTCGACGGCGATCTCCTGCTCCAGCTCGGTCCGGTCGGTCAACGCTCGTTCCTCCTGAGGTCGGTGACCAGCGCCGCGCGGGACACGCGGCGGTCAACCGCACGAGGGTACGCCCCGGCTGTGTGCACCGCGCCAGGGCGCTCAGCAGCGGGAGTGCACCCCGCTGACCAGCAAAGAACGATGCGGCCCGCCGGGATGTCCCGACGGGCCGCATCGTTCGTCGCTCCCCGAGCGGGGTAGCTGGCTGGCGGGAGGGTCAGCCCTCGAAGACGCCGGCCTCGACGAGGCGCTTCTCGGTGGCGTCCCAGCCGTCACCCGGGTGGGTGGCGTTGAGGGCGCTCAGCTCTGCCCGGATCTTGGCGGCGTGCCCCGCCGCGGCCAGCGTCCGGATCTCCTCGACGAAGGCGTCGGAGTCGGTGCGCAGGTGTTCCGTCTTGCCGTTGGTCAGGTTACGGACGTACGCGTTCCGGCCGCCGTTGAGCGGGATCACGTACTTGAACTCGCCCAGCACGCTGAGGGCACCACCCTGGCCAGCCTGGCCGGCCCGGACAGACGCGCGCGCGGTCTTCGAGGTGTTACTCGCCACGGAGGTACTCCTTGCAGACGTACGGTGAGGACGCGGGTAAGACGTCCGGGGGCTGGTGCGGACCTCACCCGGTGGGTGATCCCGCGGAGAATTCGCGGCACAGGCCGCCAATGGAACTGTACACGAGCGGGGGGCCGGGTTGGCCACCGCCTCGGGCTGGTCCAACGGGTTCACCCGACCGGCTATTCCGGGACCCGATTTTCCGAATCCCTAGCGCACCATCTGTCACACCAGTCATGATGTGCCCCGGTAGCCACCTGGCGCGACGAGGTCGTAGGGGAAGACGCACCTCGCTCCCCGGGAGGTCACCGTGCCAACGCGTGGCGTCGTATACGTCCACTCGACCCCGCTCGCCGTGTGCTCGCACGTCGAGTGGGCGATCGCGCGCGTCCTTGCGGCGCCGGTCAACCTGCAGTGGACAACCCAGCCCGTTGACCCCGGCGCCCGCCGGGCGGAGTGCGGGTGGACCGGCCGCCCCGGAACGGGCGCCGAGCTGGCTGCTGCCCTTCGACAGTGGCCCATGATCCGTTTCGAGGTCACGGAGGAGCCGAGCCCAGGCGCCGATGGAGAACGCTTCATGTACGTCCCCGGCCGCGGGCTCTTCCAGGCAACCGTCGGCGCGGCCGGCGACATTCAGCTCGGTGAGGACCGTTTGCGCAGCATCATGGCGGATGCCCGGGCGCCCGAGGCCCTCGCCCACGCCCTGGAGAAGGCCCTCGGGGCGGCCTGGGACGCCGAGTTGGAGCCCTATCGGTATGCCGGCGACGGTGCCCCGGTGACGCTGCTCACCCGCGTCGGCTGAGGTCTACACCCACAGGTGAGGTCGCTACGTGTTTCGGTGGCGGCAATTCGGCGCGGGTAGGGTCGACCTGCCCCAACCAGCGTCGAAAGAGTGGATGGCTCGCGTGTCGATACCTGCCCGACGTAATGGTGTCGCGGTCATCGCGCTGGCCGTACTCACCGCACTGCTCCTTGCCGGCTGCACCGGCGGCCCGGGGCGCGCGCAGTCGACCCCGGCCCCGAGTGGCCCGCCGGCCGGCCCGTCGCCCATCGGCCCGGTCGAAGATCCGGCGGCCAGTGCCGCCGCCCTGGCCAGTACGCTGGCGGATGAGGACCTCGTCGGTCAGGTGTTGATGCCATTCGCCTACGGTGCCGCCGCCGACCAGGTCACGGCCGGCTCGGCCGCCGGCAACCAGGAACTGGCCGGCGTCGACACCCCCGCCGAAATGATCGCGAAGTATCGCCTCGGCGGGCTCATCCTCGTCGGCTTCAGCGCGGACGACCCGACCAGCGGCAACCAGGTAACCACCAACGTCGACAACCCGGAACAGGTCCGGGCACTGACCACCGGGCTGCGGTCCGCCGCCGCCGGCCTGGCCGCCGGCGAGGCGCCGTTCCTCATCGGCACCGACCAGGAGTACGGGGTGGTCACCCGGATCAGCGACGGGGTCACCCTGCTGCCCAGCGCGTTGGCCATGGGGGCGGCCGGCAGACCTGAACTGACCGAGGCCGCCTGGCGGGCCGCCGGCACCGAACTCGCCGCCATGGGCATCAACCTGGACTTCGCTCCCGTCGCCGACGTGCTGGTCACCCCCAGCACCGTGATCGGGTCCCGGTCGTACGGCGCCGACCCGTCGACTGTGGCCGAGCAGGTCAGTGCGGCAGTGAGCGGTCTACAGGCGACCGGCGTCGCGGCAACGCTGAAGCACTTTCCCGGCCACGGGCACAGCGCCACCGACTCCCACGAGGAACTGCCGGTGCTGCCGCAGCCCCGCACCGTGCTTGAGCTGGAGGCCTGGCCTCCCTTCGCGGCCGGCATCGGGGCCGGCGCCCTCGCCGTGATGTCCGGGCACCTCGACGTCAGCGCGGTCGACCCGGGCACCCCGGCGACGTTCTCGCACACCCTGCTCACCGAGGTGCTCCGCGGCGAGCTCGGCTTTCCGGGGGTGGTGATCACCGACGGGATGAACATGGCCCCCGCCAAGCGCTGGTCGCCCGGCGAGGCTGCGGTTCGGGCGCTGAAGGCCGGCAACGACCTGATCCTCATGCCGCCGAACGTCGGCCAGGCGTACGACGGGCTGCTCACCGCGTTGCGTGACGGCTCGCTGCCCCGCAACCGGCTGGTGGAGGCGGTGACCCGGGTGCTGACCATGAAGTTCACCCTGGCTGGGGCGGCCACCCCGGAACTGGATGTCCTCGGCGCGCCGGCCCACCAGGCGGCGGCTGCCGAACTCGCCACCGCCGCGGTGACCGCGCTGCGCGGCCCGTGTGGCAGCCCGGTCTCCGGGCCGGTCACCGTGACCGCCGCCGACGGCCGGGAGCGCACCCGGGCGACGCTGATCGAGAAGCTGACCGCGGCCGGGGTGCCGGTCACCGACAGCGGGGGTGCCGTGGTCCACCTGGTCGGCTACGGCGACAGCGCCGACGACCTGAGCGCCGACGCCGCCGTGACCGTCGCTATGAACACCCCGTACCTGTTGGCCGAGGCGGACTCCCCGGCGTTGCTGGCGACCTACTCGTCGAGCCCGGCGTCGATGACCGGGCTGGCCCAGGTGTTGGCCGGCAAGGCCATCCCGGCCGGCCGCGCACCGGTGCCGGTATCCGGCCTGCCCGCCACGACCTGCGGCAGCTGAGTTACCCGGTCGGCCGGGGCCCAGTCGGTGGACCGGTCAGCCCGCCGTACGCACCCCCTGCACCGCCAACCGATACACCGGCAACATGTCGGAGTGGTCGGTGAACACGCTCTCGTTGGTCACGAACAGCAGGGCTTGCCCGTTCGCCGAAACGGCCGCTCCCCAGCCGCGGTTGACCTCGTCAAGCGAGTTTTGGCTGACCCAGGTCGCCTCCACGCCGGTGAGGTCATCGACGGTCAGGTCACGGAACTGCGCCTCGGTGGCCTGCTCGAGCGACGTGTCGGCGAGGAAGGCGTCCAGGGCCGCCCGGGGCGTGACACCCTGCTCGGTGGTCCAGACCCGGAGGAAACCGCCACCCGGGCCACGGCCCACCTCGCACCGTACGGTGGCGCCGCCGCGCAGCGTCATTATCGCCGCCATCTCGGCGGCCAACTCCGGATCCTCGGCGGTCGTCGGGTCCACCTCGATGGTCTCGGCCTGCCATCCCTCGGCGACCGGGAAGGTGACCGGCAGTGGGCACGGCCCGTCCGCGCCACCGGCGGCACCGTCGGCGTCGGCCGAGGTGATCTCGTCGTACCAGGGCTCGCCGACGGCGGCGCTCTCGGCCGACGCCGGCTCGTCGGCCGGCTCGTCGGCCACGCCGCAGCCGGCCGACACCAGGAGGGCGAGAACGGCCAGCGTGGCCGGTAGACGATGACGCAGCACAGTACACATCCCCAGGATCGAATTGGACCGACACAGTGCAGCGTGCCGGCCACCCACCGGGATAGATGTATACCGGAGCCCCCGGACACCGCGGTCGGCGGTACCCGGGGGCTGCCCGATATCCGCTAGAGCGGGATGTTGCCGTGGGCGCCGCGACCGGCCGGTGCCGCCGCGAGAGCCTCAGCGATCTGTCGGCGGGTCTCGGCTGGTTTGATGACGTTGTCGACCACACCGATCTCCAACGCCCGGTTCACGCCACCCGCGACCCGGATCTGCTCCTCGATCAGCTCGGCGCGTAGCGCCTCCCGCTTCTCCGGCGGCGTGGCGGCCAGCTTCTTGCGGTGCAGGATGTTCACCGCCGCGCTGGCGCCCATCACCGCGACCTCCGCGTTCGGCCAGGCGAAGACCGCGGTCGCGCCGAGGGATCGGGAGTTCATCGCGATGTACGCCCCGCCGTACGCCTTGCGGGTCACCAGCGTCACCCGCGGTACGACCGCCTCGGCGAAGGCGTGCAGCAGCTTCGCCCCGCGCCGGACCACCCCGTCCCACTCCTGACCCAGCCCGGGCAGGTAGCCGGGGACGTCAACGAGCACGATCAGCGGTACGCCGAGCGAGTCGCACATCCGCACGAAACGGGCCGCCTTCTCGGCGCTGGACGCGTCGAGGCAGCCGCCGAGTCGCAGCGGGTTGTTGGCGATCACGCCGACCGTCCGGCCGGCGAACCGTCCCAGGGTGGTGACGATGTTCGGGGCCCACTTGGCGTGCAGCTCGACACCGGGCGCGTCGAGCAGCGCCTTGACCACCGGTTTGACGTCGTACGCCCGGTTGGTCTCGGCCGGCATCTTCGCGGCCAGGTCGTGCCCGTCCTCGGCGGTGGCCGGCACGTCGTCTGGGCAGAGTCGGCCCTGGTGGCCGAGGAGGGCCGCGAGCCGGCGCGACTGGGCCAGCGCCTCCTCGTCGTCCCGGCACGTCACGTGTACGACGCCGGAGCGTCGGCCGTGCGGTTCGGGGCCACCGAGGCGGGCCATGTCGACCTGCTCGCCGGTGACGCTGCGGACGACCTCCGGGCCGGTCACGAAGATCCGGCCGGCGCCGCTCATCACCACGATGTCGGTGAGCGCCGGCCCGTAGGCGGCGCCCCCCGCGGCGGGACCGAGCACGACGGAGATCTGTGGTACCCGGCCGGAGGCGCGGACCATGGCGGCGAAGACCTGACCGACCGCGTCGAGCGCGACCACGCCCTCGGCGAGTCGGGCTCCGCCGGAGTGCCAGAGCCCGAGTACGGGCACCCGCTCCCGGACGGCGGTGTCAATCGCGTCAACGATGTGGCGGCAGCCGTCAACGCCCATCGCGCCGCCCATCTTCGTGGCGTCGGTGGCGTACGCGATGGCCGGTGTGCCCTCGATCTCGCCGCGGGCACAGAGCACCCCGGAGCTGTCACGTGGGGCGAGTAGGCGGAGCGTGCCCGCGTCGAACAGGGACCGGAGCCGCAGCTCCGGATCCCGATAGTCCACGGTAGAGGTTTCGGGGCCGGCAACAGTGGTGGTCACGTGAGCCTCCAAGGCTGTGGTCCTCAGGCCCGCGTGAAGACGAGAGCCACGTTGTGCCCGCCGAAGCCGAAGGAGTTGTTCAGCGCAGCGGGGATCTCCAGGTGGCGCGCCTTGTTGGCGGCCACATCCAGGTCGAGACCGTCGTCCGGGTCATCCAGGTTGATCGTGGGTGGCACCACACCATCCCGAATCGCCAGGATTGTGGCGATCGACTCCAGCGCACCGGCCGCGCCGAGCAGGTGCCCGGACATCGACTTCGTCGACGTCAGGACGGGGTGGTCGCCCACCGCCTGGTGCAGTGCCTTGATCTCGGCCAGATCCCCGACCGGGGTTGACGTGGCGTGCGCATTGACGTGCACGATGTCGCCCCGGTCGATGTCCGCGTCGGCGATCGCCTTCGTGATGGCCCGGATCGCGCCGGTGCCCTCCGGGTGCGGCTGCACGATGTCGTAGCCGTCGGAGGTTATTCCGGCGCCAGCGAGTCGGGCGTACACGTGGGCGCCGCGGGCCGCGGCGTGGTCGGCGCGTTCCAGCACGAGCACCCCGGCGCCTTCGCCGAGCACGAAGCCGTCGCGGGCCTTGTCCCAGGGGCGAGAGGCCCTCTCCGGCTCGTCGTTGCGGGTGGACATCGCCCGCATTGAGGAGAAGCCCGCGATCGGCAGCTGGTGGATGACCGCCTCGGTGCCGCCGGCCACCACCACATCGGCGCGCCCGGCACGGATCATGTCCATGCCGAGGGTGATCGCCTCCGCGCCGGTGGCGCAGGCGCTGGCCACCGAGTGCACACCCGCGCGGGCCTGCAACTCCAGGCCGACCCAGGCGGCGGGGCCATTCGGCATCAGCATCGGAATGGTGTGCGGGGAGACCCGCCGTGGGCCGGAGGCCTCCAGGATGTCGTCCTGGTTGAGCAGGGTCAGTGCGCCGCCGATGCCCGAGCCGACGCTGACGCCGAGCCGCTCCGGGTCCAGCCCGGAGTCGGCGAGACCGGCATCCGCCCAGGCCTGTTTCGCGGCGATGATCGCTATTGCCTCGGAGCGGTCCAGCCGGCGCAACTTGACCCGGTCCAGCAGCTCAGCCGGGTCGACCGCGAGTTGGGCTGCGATCCGGACCGGTAGCTGTTCGGCCCAGTCCGGGGTAAGCGCGCTCACCCCGGACTGGCCATTGAGCATGGCGTCCCAGGTTGACGCGACGTCCCCGCCCAGCGGGGTGGTCGCGCCGAGACCGGTAACGACGACGTCAGGGTGGGTCATGGTCAGGACTGCGCCTCGATGTAGCTGACGGCGTCGCCGACCGTCTTCAGGTTCTGCACCTCGTTGTCCGGGATCTTGACGCCGAACTTCTCTTCGGCGGCCACCACGACCTCCACCATCGACAGCGAGTCGACATCCAGGTCGTCGGTGAAGGACTTCCCCTCGGCCACGTCGTCCGGGGTCACCCCGGCAACCTCTTCGAGGATCTCGGCGAGGCCGGTGGTGATCTCGTCACGGGTCATTGCTGTTGGTTCCTCTCATCGGGGTTGCTTCGCCGCGGTGGCGAAGGGTGGCGTGCCGAGGCACGCCGGGTCTCAGGGGCAGCGGATGACCTGACCGGCGTAGGTCAGGCCACCGCCGAAGCCGAACAGCAGCACTGGTGCGCCGGAGGGCACCTCGCGCCGTTCCACCAGCTTCGACAGGGCCAGGGGAATGCTCGCCGCCGAGGTGTTGCCGGATTCGACCAGGTCCTTGGCGACGATCGCCTGGGGGATGCCGAGGCGCTTGACGATACCGTCGATGATGCGGGTGTTGGCCTGGTGCGGCACGAACGCCGCCAGCTCCGACGGGGCGACCCCGGCCCGCTCACACGCCTGGAGTGCGAGCGGCGCCAGTGCGGTGGTGGCCCAGCGGAAGACGGCCTGTCCCTCCTGCCGCACGTACGGGCGCCATCCCTCGATCCGGACCGCGTCGCCGCGCTCGGGCACCGAGCCCCACACCACCGGGCCGATGCCGGCCGGCTCATCCGCCCCGGTGGCGGTGACCACCGCGGCTCCCGCCCCGTCGCCAAAGATGATGCAGGTCGAACGGTCCGTCCAGTCGGTGAAGTCGGAGAGCTTCTCCGCGCCGATGACGATGGCGTTCCGCGCTGCGCCGGCCCGGACAGCGTGGTCGACCGTGCCGAGGGCGTACGCGAAGCCGGAGCAGGCGGTGTTGAGGTCGAACGCGCCGGGCGCGGTGATCCCGAGCCGGGCCGCGACCCGGGAGGCGACGTTCGGGCTGCGATCGACCGCGGTGCAGGTGGCCACCACGACGAGGTCGATGTCGGCGGCGGTCAGGCCGGAGCCGGCCAGCGCCTTGCCAGCGGCGGCGGCGGCCATGTCGGTGACCGTCTCGCCGTCGGCGATCCGGCGGCTGGCGATGCCGACCCGGTCGCGGATCCACTCGTCGCTGGTCTCCACCAGCTGGGCGATCTCGTCGTTGGTTACCACCCGGGACGGCTGGTAGTGGCCGAGCGCAACGATCCGGCTGCCCGTCATCAAGGCTGTCCCTCCCTATGCGGCCATGGGTACCGCGATGTCATGTGTGACCACCGACGCGGGCCAGCGGCTGGCCCGGGGCCACCGGATCGTCGTGGTGGGCGAGCCATTCGGTGAGCAGGCCACTGTCGTGGGCGGTGACCTCGACCGAGCCCTGTCGGGTGGCGATATGGCCAATGATCTGACCGACGCGCAGGTCAACCCCTTCGGTCAGCTCGTCAGCGGGGACGAAGGTGCCGGCGGCGGGGGAGACCACGACCCGGAACTGGATGATCGGCTCGTGGCCAGCCGGGCCGCTGTGCCGGGCGATCAGGTCTCGCGCGGCGGGCAGGTCGTCCGGGGTGTTGAGGGTGACGATCTCCGGAGCCGCCTCGCCTTTGAGCTCCCGCTTGACCAGGCCGGCGAGGGTGCCGGCCGGGGGCAGCTCAATCACCCCGGTCACGCCGAGGTCGGCGAGGGTGCGCAGGCACAGGTCCCAACGGACCGGGGCGGTGACCTGGCGGATCAGCCGCTGCACCATCTCCCGGCCATGGTTCACCGCCGCGCCGTCGAGGTTTGACAGCAGGATATGAGTCGGGTCGGTGGGGGTGACGCCGGCAGCCACGGCGGCGAGGGCGGCCTCGGCCGGGGCCATGTACGGCGTGTGGAAGGCGCCGGCCACCTGTAGCTGGCGGACCCGGGCGCGGGCGGGGGGCTCAGCGGCGAGTTTCTCCAGCCCACCAAGGGAGCCGGCGGCCACGACCTGGCCGGCGCCGTTGCGGTTGGCCGGGTGTAGCCCGTGTTTCTCGATGGCGCCGAGCACCTCCGCGGGGTCGCCGCCGAGTAGCGCGGCCATCCCGGTCGGTTCCAGCGCGCAGGCAGCTGCCATCTCGCGCCCCCGGACGGCGGCCAGCGTGACCGCGGCCTCCGGGGTGAGTACTCCGGCGAGCGAGGTCGCGCCCAACTCGCCGACGCTGTGGCCGGCAGTGAGCGTGACATCGTGCATCGGCAGTTGCTCGGCGGCGAGTAGCGCCGCCGCGACGAGCAGCGGCTGGGTACGGGCGGTGTCCTTGATCTCGTCAGCGTCCGCGGCCGTGCCGAGGTGCACCAGGTCGACCCCGGCGAGCGCGGACCACCAGCGCAACCGCGCCTCGGCACCGGGCAGGTCGAGCCAAGGGGTTAGGAAGCCGGGTTTCTGTGAACCCTGGCCGGGGGAGAGTACGGCGAGCACGGGTACGACTCTCCCGGATCCGCGCGGGCAGCGCTGTGCCGTCTTGCACCAAACCACACTAGAACCTTTGGAGGAATCCTACAAAGACCCCTTGACGCGGTCAGTTTATTGCCCTTTTCTGGGGGTAATCGGGTCTAACGTCCGATTCGGTGTTCGGGCGACCACCGGGTCGAGTCGGCCGACGGTGAGCGCCACCTGGAGCGCGTAGGCGTCCCGGGCCGCGAGGGGAGACAACCCGGTCACCTCCGCCACCCGCCGCAGCCGGTACCGCACGGTGTTCGGGTGGACGAACAGCGCCCGGGCCGCGCTCTCCAGGGTGCCGCTGGCGGTGAAGAAGGCGTCCAGCGTCTCCAGCAGTTCCCCACCGGACCGGGCCAGCGGGGCATACACGTCGTGCCGCAGCCGGCGCCGGGCCTCGGCATCTCCGGCGAGCGCCCGCTCCGGCAGCAGGTCGGCGGCGGGTACCGGTCGGGGCGCGGCCGGCCAGGCCGGGGCGGCCCGGAATCCGGCGAGGGCGGCCCGGGCGGAGTCGGTGGCCTCGTCCAGGCTCGGCACGGCCGGGCCCACCACGACCGGGCCGGTACCGAAGGCGTCGAGCAGCTTGCCGGTGGCGGCCACCGGATCGGCCACCCCGCCGAGCACGATGACCAGGCGGTCGCCGTGCACGCCGCCGATCACCTCGGCGCCGATGCGCCGGGCCAGCCGGTAGACGGTGTGCAGTACGGCGGAGACCTCCCCGCCGGGGGAGCGGCCCACGGCCACCGCCACCGGGGGCGCGTCCGCCCAGCCCAGTGCCGCCGCCCGACTGGCCAACACGTCTGGAGAGTCGCCACGTAGTAGCGCATCAACCAGTAGGGCCTGGAGCCGGGCGTCCCAGGAACCACGGGACTCGGCGGCCCGCGCGTACACCCGGGCGGCGGCGAACGCGATCTCCCGGGAGTAGCGCAGCACCACATCCCGTAACTGCTGTTCCTCCCCGGGGGCGGCGAGGGTCGGGACCCGTTCTTCCACCACGTCGATGGTCACCTTGATCAGGGCTACCGTCTGCTGGAGGCTGATAGAACGGGCCAGGGCCTGCGGTGCGGTCGCGAAGACCTCGTCGGAGACCTCCTGAGTGCTGTCCGCGGTGCCGCCGCCGGCGCGCAGCCATTGCACCAGGGAGCGGGCACCGGCCTGCGCCACCAACATGACCCAGGAGCGTTGGTCCGCCGGGAGCTCGCGGAACCAGGGCAGTGTCTCGTCCATCCGCGCCACGCTGGCGGTGGCGAGTGCTCCCGCCGCCCGCTCGATCCGGCGCAGCGTGGCCGCCAGTTCGGTTCCCGGCTCGTTCACCGCCCTAGCCTGACACGTCCTTACCTGCAGTGTTGTGCCGGGTGAGCGGGGCTGTTCGGCGGTCACGGTCGGCCTTCCCACGGCTTGGGCGTCGGTCGCGTCCCACCTCCGGTGGCGCGTGGCGCCTGGTCGATTCGTCCGAGGTTGGTGATTCGCGTCGATTCCGGATGTGACCTGGTACGCGCGCCACACCGTCCGTCGGTCCCGGCCAGTACGGTGACAGGGGCACGCCGGGGCAGCGCCGGTGGGTCACGGCGAGGGTGAGGAGACCTGGATGGCGCACGGGGAGGCCGAGCACGGCTGCGCCCAGGATGGGCACTGCCGGCCGGGCCACCACGAGTTGCCGGCAACCAAGCAGCACCGGTGGCTCGCCGGCGGCGTTCCGGGCGAGACACCGAGCGGGCCCTCATCGGAGCGCGCTGCGGAGGATTCAGCGGTGCCGCGCCAACGGTCCGCCGAGTCGGTCGGGTCGCCGTCAAGCCCACTTCGAGACTGCCTCAGCAGCCTGCCAGGCTGGGCGGGCGGGCACCGGCACGGCCCGGTTCGACCTCGAACGCGGGCTGGGCGACCCGGCCGACCGCCCAGCCGCTGGTGCTGATCCGGCAGCGGGGAAGCGGTCGCTGCCGGATGGCGCCGCGGCCGACCGGCGCGGTGGGCCGGCCGGCGACGTCAGTGGATCGACCGTGAGTTTCAGCGGGTCCGACGCCGGATCAGCAGGGCGATCCCGGCCAGCCCGAAGGTGATCGTCAGCACGACGGCTACGTTGACCAGGAGCAGTCGGGGCAACCCGCTGAAGGCCTCGTCGATGTTTCCAGCCGGGTCGAGCGCGTCCTCCGGAATCATCCGTTCGCTGCCGCCGGCCCCACCACCAACCGTGTCCACCTGCCGCTCTAACGGCACACCAGCTGTCCGCAGCGTCTCCGACATGGTGAATCGGCCGAAGAACCAGCCGGCGGCGGTCTGCTCGGAGTCCGGCTGCTTGGCCGGCCGGTAGATACGGGGCCCGCCGGCGGCCTTCGGGTACAGGTCGTAGGTCTGCTGGGGTTTGTCCCCGGCGAGCACGACGACAGTGTACTTAGGACCGAGATCGGCCTTCTTCGGTTTGCTGCTCTGGCCGGCGTCGCCAAGAAAGTTAACCTGGTCGATGACGGCCGCCACCTGGGTCGGGTGGGTGTCGGCGCGCAGGTGTAGCGGCTCAGCCATATCGGCGCCGGTGATATCCACCCCCGCTGGCGGCGACTGCGTCGTCGCCGACGCGGGTGCGGTGAGGCCGAGTGAGAGCACTCCCGCTGTGAGAACACCAGCCATGATGGCGACTAACCGCCATACCCTACGGACCATCGCTGCCTCCTCGCCCCCGTTCGATGGATGGCATCGCTGCGGGCTTTGTGCACGCGGATCGCCGTGGACGCCGGATGCTAGGCCGGACGCCTCCACCTCAATAGACTCCGTCACGCGACAGCTGGTTGCACCTCCTGGTGAAGAGATTTCAGCTATCTGTGATCTTCAACCCAGGAGTCGCCGATCGCGGCCGGTCGACCCGCGCATTTTACCTACCGCGCCGGACAACCGGACGGCCGGGTGTATCTCCCTCAGGGGAGGCGGAGCCGGGCGGCCCGTAGCCGGGTCAGGGTGCGCTCGCGGCCCAGGACCTCGAGCGACTCGAAGAGGGGGAGGCCGACCCGGCGGCCGGTCACCGCGACCCGGACGGGCGCCTGGGCTTTGCCCAGCTTCAGGCCGTGCTCTGCGCCGACCGACTCCAGTGTCGACCTGGTCGATTCCGCGTCCCAGGAAGGCATCTCGGTGAAGGCGGCGATCACCGCGTCGAGCAGGTCGCCGGCGCCGTCCTTCATCGCCTTGGCCCACGCTCCCTCGTCGATCAGCGGCGTGTCGAGGAAGAGGAAGTCCACGTTGGGCACGATCTCGCTGAGCACCGCGATCCGGGTCTGCGCCAGTGGTGCCACCGCCTCGAACGCCTCGGCGTCGAACTCGTCCGGCTGCCACGGTGGCGGTGCGATCGTCGCGGTCCCGGTCAACCATGGTTGGCACGCCGCAATGAAATCGGCCACCGGCAGCGCCCGGATGTACTCGCCGTTGAACGCGCGCAGCTTCTTCTCGTCGAAGAAGGCCGAGGAGGGATTCACGTCCTCCAGTCGGAACTCCTCCTCGATGGCCGGCCAGGGCACGATCTCCCGGTCGCCGGCCGGGGCCCAGCCGAGCAGCATCAGGTAGTTGCGCATCGCGTCGGCCAGATAGCCCTCGTCGCGGTACGCCTCGAGGGCCACCTTGTCCCGGCGCTTGGACAGCTTCTGTCGCTTCTCGTTGACGACGACCGGGACGTGCGCCCACACCGGCGGCTTCACGCCGAGTGCGTCCCAGAGCAGCTGCTGCTTCGGCGTGTTGGGTAGGTGCTCTTCGGCCCGAATGACGTGGGTGATCCCCATCGTCATGTCGTCAACCACGTTGGCGAGCAGGAAGACCGGTGAACCGTCGCTCCGGGCGATCACGAAGTCCTCGATCAGCCGATTGTCGAAGGTGGGCTCACCGCGGATCAGGTCGACCACCACGGTCGTACCCTCGTCCGGGGTTCGGAAGCGGAGGGCGCGGCCGGCGCCCGGACCCAGCTTCCGATCCCGGCAGAAGCCATCGTAGCCGGTGTGTGGTGAGCCGGTACGGGCCTGCACCGCCTCTCGCGTGCAGTCGCAGTAGTACGCCCGCCCGCTCTCGTGTAGCCGGCTGGCGGCGGCGCGGTGCTCGGTCGCGTACGAGGACTGGAAGTAGGGGCCCTCGTAGCTGCCGCGTGCGATGCCGATCCACTCCAGTGCGGCCAGGATGCCCTCGGTCCACTCGGGCTTGTTGCGGGCCGCGTCCGTGTCCTCGACCCGGAGCACGAACACTCCGCCCTGCTGCTTGGCGAAGATCCAGTTCTGCAGAGCCGAGCGGGCACCGCCGACGTGGAACATTCCGGTCGGGGAGGGGGCGAAGCGTACACGTACCGTCACGCCCTCAAGCCTACGGCCGGCCCAACCGGCGTTCGGAAGGGCCCCTCGTCGCCGGTGGCGGCCATACCCGTAGCGCGCGGATAGAGGCAAGGGTTTTCGGCGTGTCTTCTGCCTACCTGTCCGTTTAAGTCCGAAATAGCGCATAGAGTGCCGATATCGTGGGTTGTCCGCACTGGAGGAAAACGGAAAATGATCCTCGTGGAACGCAGCTCGCACGTAGTCGCACCGATCGAAGCGGTCTGGGGCGTCGTGCAGCGGGCTGAACAGCTACCGGCCTGGCTGGCCGGGGTCCGGGCGGCGGAGGTGCTCTCCGGGGAGGGCTTCGGCCGGCGGCAGCGGGTCCAGGCGGGGCGCGGCGCGGCCCATGAGGCCGAGGTGATCGCCTACCAGGAGCCGACCCTGATCGGCTGGCGGGAACGCGCCAAGGGCGCCGGTGCCCGAGCGGAGGCGCGCACCGAGATCTACGTCCAGCTCACCGCGGACGAGGCAGCGGGCGGGACGGTCGTGCGGCTGATCGTCGTACGCTGGCCGGCCGGTCCGGTCAAGGCCGCCCTGCTCCGGCTCGGTCTGCGTCGGGTCGGCGCCGACCTGGAGGACTCGCTCGCCCGGCTGACCGACCTGGCCGCCGTCGGCTGACCGGGTCTCGTCCTGGCGTCACCCGTTCCGGCGGTGGCCTGGGGTCCTAGCCAGGGATCCGGGCCACCGCCACTGTGCGGCTCCCACTCCCGGGTGCGGGGCGGCCAGATTCGCATACGTTCAGAATCCACCTGCGGCCAGTAACCGCACCAGGGGATGCGGCCGGAACACCCCGAGCTACGACGCCGGTCCGGCGTGGAACACTCCACACCGGACCGGCCGTGACCGTCGGTCAGCTGTCGCCGCCGGTCTCACCGACCGGGGCGGCGCCAATGTCGTCGATGGCGTACTTCTTGGCCGCCTCGGCGGGAACCCCCGCCGGGACCGCGCCGCGGAGCGCGAGCTGCCGCAGCGTGGCGACCACGATCGACTCGGCGTCCACGTGGAAGTACCGACGCAGCGCGTGCCGGGTGTCGGACTTACCGAATCCGCAGGTGCCGAGCGAGGTGTAGTCGCCGGGTATCCAGCGGGCAATCAGATCCGGTACCGCGCGCATCCAGTCGCTGACCGCGACCTTCGGTCCGTCGGCATCGGCGAGCTTGGCCGTCACGTACGGGACCTGCTGCTGCTCGGTCGGGTTGAGTAGGTTGTGCTCCTCCGCCTGGACAGCGTCGCGGCGTAGCTCGGTCCAGGAGGTCACGGACCAGACGCTGGCGGCCACCCCCCAGTCCCGGGCGAGCAGGTCCTGCGCCTTGAGCGCCCACTGCATGCCGGTGCCGGAGGCGAGCAGCTGTGCCGACGGGCCGTCCACCTGGGGCGCCGGCGCGTACCGGTAGATGCCCTTCAGGATGCCCTCGGCGTCGACCTCCGCCGGCTCCACCGGTTGCACGATCGGTTCGTTGTAGACCGTCAGGTAGTAGAAGACGTTCTCCTGCGCCTCCCCGTACATGCGGTGCAGGCCGTTCTCCACGATGTGCGCGATCTCGAAGGCGAACGCCGGGTCGTAGGCGACCACCGCCGGGTTGGTGGCGGCGATCAACAGCGAGTGACCATCCTCGTGCTGGAGGCCCTCGCCGTTGAGCGTGGTCCGGCCGGCGGTCGCGCCGAGCAGGAAGCCGCGGGACATCTGGTCGGCCGCCGCCCAGAGCCCGTCCGCGGTCCGCTGGAACCCGAACATCGAGTAGAAGATGTACATCGGGATCATCGGCTCGTTGTGCGTGGCGTACGCGGAGCCGGCCGCGGTGAAGGAGGCGACCGAGCCAACCTCGTTGATGCCCTCGTGCAGGATCTGCCCGCTGGTCGCCTCCTTGTACGACAGGAACAGCTCCCGGTCAACCGAGGTGTAGCGCTGGCCGTGCGGCGAGTAGATCTTCCGCGTCGGGAAGAGTGAGTCCATCCCGAAGGTGCGGGCCTCGTCCGGGATGATCGGTACCCAGCGTCGGCCGAACTCCTTGTCCTTCATCAGGTCCTTGAGCAGCCGGACGAAGGCCATCGTGGTGGCCACCTTCTGCTTGCCGGAACCACGCTTCACGTCGGCGAAGCTCTTTGGGCCGGGGATGGCGAGCCGCTTCGTGCCGGACCGTCGGGAGGGCAGGTAGCCGCCGAGCTGCCGGCGCCGCTCGTGCAGGTACTCGATCTCGTCGGACTTCGCCTCCGGCCGGTAGTACGGCGGCAGGTAGGGGTTCTCCTCCAGCGCCTTGTCCGGGATGTCCAGGTAGAGCCGGTCGCGGAAGGTCTTCAGGTCCTCCAGCGTCAGCTTCTTCATCTGGTGGGTGGCGTTACGCCCCTCGAAGTGCGAGCCGAGCGTCCAACCCTTGATGGTCTTGGCCAGAATCACCGTCGGCTGCCCGGTGTGCTCCACCGCGGCCTTGTACGCCGCGTAGAGCTTCCGGTAGTCGTGGCCGCCCCGCTTCAGGTTCCAGATCTCGTCGTCGCTGAGGTGCTCGACCATCTTGCGGGTCCGCGGGTCACGGCCGAAGAAGTGCTCCCGGATGTACGCCCCGGACTCCGCCTTGTAGGTCTGGTAGTCACCGTCCGGCGTGGTGTTCATCAGGTTGACCAGCGCGCCGTCGGTGTCCCGGGCGAGCAGTGGGTCCCACTCGCGGCCCCAGACGACCTTGATGACGTTCCAGCCGGCGCCCCGGAAGAACGCCTCCAGCTCCTGCATGACCTTGCCGTTGCCGCGGACCGGCCCGTCCAGGCGTTGCAGGTTGCAGTTGATGACGAAGGTGAGGTTGTCCAGCTCCTCCCGGGCGGCGGTCCCAATCGCGCCCAGCGTCTCCGGCTCGTCCATCTCGCCGTCGCCGAGGAACGCCCACACGTTCTGGTCAGAGGTGTCCTTGATGCCGCGGTGGTGCAGGTAGCGGTTGAACCGGGCCTGGTAGATGGCGTTGGCGCCGCCGAGGCCCATCGAGACGGTGGGGAACTCCCAGAAGTCCGGCATCAGCCGGGGGTGCGGGTACGACGGCAGCCCGCCGCCGGGGTGCGACAGCTCCTGGCGGAACCCGTCGAGTTGGTGCTCGCTGAGCCGTCCCTCGAGGAACGCCCGCGCGTACATGCCGGGGGAGGCGTGCCCCTGGTAGAAGAGGTGGTCGCCGCCCCCCGGGTGGTCCTTGCCCCGGAAGAAGTGGTTGAAGCCGACCTCGTAGAGCGAGGCCGAGCTGGCGAACGTCGAGATGTGCCCCCCGACCCCGATCTCCGGCCGCTGGGCCCGGTGCACCAACACCGCCGCATTCCATCGGATGTAGGCCCGGATGCGCCGCTCGACGTGTTCGTCACCGGGGAACCAGGGCTCCTGCTCCGGAGCGATGGTGTTGAGGTAATCCGTGGTCGTCAGGGATGGCACCCCGACCTGACGCTCGCGGGCTCGTTCCAGCAGGCGCAGCATGACGTAGCGGGCGCGCTTCGTCCCGCGCTCGTCGATGACACCGTCGAGCGACTCGACCCATTCGCCGGTCTCGTCGGGGTCGATATCCGGAAGCTGGCTCGGCAGACCGGCACTGATCACCGGGCGCTTGCGTTCCGTGGCCACAGGCGTTCCCTCGGTTGGATTTTGGTCAGGTTATAGCGCCATCCTGCCTTCTCGAGGCGCTCCCCGTCACTTCACCCGCAGGAGACGCGATGCTCGACACAGGTACTCATTGGTAACTTATTTGGGGCAGCCGGACGGTGTCTCGGTGTCACGGGTCGGCCAGGGCAGGCCGCGGGGCAGAATTCAGACATGCGTACCGAAGTGATCACCGTGCAGACGGGCTCCCGCCTCACCGTCCGGAACATCACCGATGAGGCGGACCGGTTCGTCGCCGGACAGGGGGACGGCCTGCTGCACGTCTTCGTGCCCCACACCACCGCCGGGCTCGCGCTCATCGAATTCGGCACCGGGTCCGACGACGACCTACGTCGGGTGCTCAACGACCTCCTGCCCGCCGACGACCGGTGGCGACACCGGCACGGGACCCCCGGCCACGGGCGGGACCATCTGCTGCCCGCCTTCCTGTCGCCGTACGCGACGCTGCCGGTGTGTGCCGGGCGGCTCATGCTCGGTACCTGGCAGTCGCTGTGCCTGGTGGACCCGAACGGGGACAACCCGACCCGCCACGTCCGCTTCTCGTTTCTGCCCGGCTGACCGGCCCCGACGAACCGGCTGACCGGCCCGACGGACCGCACCCTCCTCGGGCGGTGCGGTTCCGACACCGGTGCCCGTCGTTTCGGGAACTGGCCACCTCAGCTGGTGCGGCGGGTAGGGTGCCGGACATGGCGCATCGCACCATCCAGCGGGCCGACTCCCCCGCGGGCAACCGGTCCGAGTTGGCCGGGGACGCCATCCGTCGGATCATGCAGATCGCCTCGACCATCCGGCAGGACCAGGAAACCGACATCACCCGGCTGGGGCTCACCCCCGCCGTGGCCCGCGCCCTGTACGAACTCGACCCGGACCGGCCGCTGCCGGCTCGCGAACTCGCCGAGCAGCTGCGCTGCGACCGGTCCAACGTGACCGCCCTGGTAGACCGGTTGGAGCAGGCGGGCCTGGTCGAGCGGCGGATCGACCCCGCCGATCGGCGGCAGAAGGCACTCGTGGTGACCACAGCCGGGCGGTTGGTGCGGGTGCGGGTCCACCAAGCGATGTCCGAGTCCCGGCTCCTCGCCGGTCTCAGCGATGAGGAGATCAGCGCCCTGCGCCTGCTGGTGACCAAAATATCCGAGTACGGCTGCCCGGAAGCTGGCGCGGCGGAGTAGACCGGGCGCCCCTGTCGTCGCGGAGAGGCATCGTGGCCATGGTCGATGCCAGGTACGTCGGAGTGTCGCGGCAGTTGACTCGTTCGTACCATAACGCCCGGCAGCCCGTCAGGTTCTGGTCACCGACGATGCCATCACCCAGGGTGCCCGCACACTCCTGGCAGGGTAAATTCCGTTCCACCCGGTGTGCCACTTGCGCGCCGAGCCGCAACTGTGTGGACTTGGCTCACGGCGTCAACCGACGCCGTGAGCTGGATGAAAGAGGAGGCACGCGACAGTGAGCGCGACCGCTGGTCAGGCCGCCGACGGGGTACGCAGCCTGGCGGACCGGTTCGGAATCGAGCCGGGGATGGTCGTCATGGAGATGGGGTACGACGACGACGTCGACCAAGATCTCCGAGACGCACTGACCGACCGCTGTGGGGAACTGGTTGACGAAGACACCGACGAGGTGGTCGACGCGGTACTGGTGTGGTACCGGGACGGCGACGGTGACCTTTTCGAGCTGCTCGTCGATGCGCTCGGCCCGCTGGCGGACAGCGGAATCGTGTGGCTACTGACGCCGAAGGCCGGACGTGAGGGGCACGTGGAGCCCAGCGAGATCGCCGAGTCCGCGCCCACCGCCGGTCTGCAGCAGACCTCCACGATCAACGCCGGCCGGGACTGGAGTGGCGCCCGGTTGGTGCTGCGCCGTGGGTCGAAGAGCAAGAAGTAACTGACTCCGCACCGCTCAGCGCCCGCCGTATGGCAGGCTTTCGTGACGTTGACCCGACCCGCAAGGAGTTCCGTATGCCCATCGAGGTTGGCGCGCAGGCGCCGGACTTCGTGCTCAAGGACCAGAACAACCAGGAGGTTCGGCTCGCCGACTTCCGTGACAAGCGCAACGTGCTCCTGGTCTTCTACCCACTCGCCTTCACCGGTATCTGCCAGGGTGAACTGTGCGAGGTACGGGACAACCTGAACCAGTACGTCAACGAAGACGTTCAGGTGCTCACCGTCAGCGTTGACTCGGTGTACGCCCACAAGATCTGGGCGGACCAGGAGGGCTACCAGTTCCCGCTGCTCGCCGACTTCTGGCCGCACGGCGCGGTCGCCAAGGCCTACGGGGTCTTCAACGACATCGGGGGCGTCGCCAACCGGGGCACTTTCGTCATCGACAAGGCGGGTGTGGTCCGCTTCGCCGAGATGAACACGCCGGGTGAGGCCCGGGACCAACAGGGCTGGCGTAAGGCGCTGGCTGAGATTGCGGCCGCCTGACACCTGGTCGACCGTCGGGGCGGGGCTGGTGGCGGCAGGGTAAGCTTGCCAGCCTCCGGCCCGTCTCACCGGCGCCCGGGGCGCGTAGCTCAGTGGGAGAGCACTCGCCTTACAAGCGAGGGGTCGCAGGTTCGAAACCTGCCGCGCCCACCCCGTACCACCAGCACCGACAACGGCCCGGAGGTCACCTCCCCGGGGTTGCTCCACGGCCCATCCTCGCGCAGTGCGTGAGCTCTCGGGTCGCGGACCTTGAAGCGGGCGATTGACCGGACGGTGGTGCGCTGGGTGGCTACGAACGCCACGAACGAGTCCGGGTCGATCTGGGTGTGGTGTGGGCGTGCTGTCGAGCTGCCTTCATGGACGGGGCGGCGTTGACAAACGCGTCGGGCCATCCATGGTCTGCGCCGGCGTCGGGTCTCCGGAGCAGCACACGTAGTCGAGGTCCGGCACGGCCAGGTCGGCCCCGGGCTAGCCACACTCGTCTTCCGCCCGTCCGGCAGGCGGGAGGTCGCCCGGGCCGCGGATCAGGTAGATCGCCACCAGCAGTAGGTAGGCCAGCAGACTGAGGATCGGATTGATGAAGACGATGGCAAAGGCGATCAGGTAGAGCAGCGGGCGGATGAGGTATCGGCGGGAGACCGACGCCGCCAGGTGGGGATCGAGATCCGGGTTGAGCAGTCCCCGCCAGCGTGCCCACCACCAGGCCAGGTTGAAGAACAGCGCTTCGCCGAGCACGGCGCCGACGTAGATCGCGGCCGACAACCGCTGGTCCACATCGCTACCGCGAAGGTGGTCCGAGAGCTGGTTGGCCGTGAACGGGATGGCCGCCACGAACATCAGCATCAGCAGGTTCAGCACCAACAGCATCTGGTCAACCCGGATTACGTATCGCCAACTGTTGTGGTGCGCCAGCCAGATCTGGCCGACGACGGCGAAGGTGATGACGTAGGCGAGGAAGGCCCGCCACTCCTGTTGGAGCCGCGACACCAGGTCGGTGTCGGCCGCTCCCGACGGGTTGAACTGGAGCAGCTCCACCGCCATCAGAGTCAGCGCGACGGCGATCACGGCGTCGCTGAAGGCCTCCACCCGGTCGGTGTCCCGGGACATCTCGCTGTCCCGCCGATACCGGTGTCTCGGCCCTCCGCCCGTCTGCGTCACGCCACCCCCCCGCTGGATCCGCACACTGATCGTCACCCGGCCGGGGCGGAGTGCGTGGCGAAACCGCCCTCAGTCGACCGGAGTGGACGAGCTTTGCGGATTGGCTGAGCGCGGGGTGCCAGCCGATGGTGTCACGCGCGTGCGATGGCGAGTGCCGTCGTGGCAGCGGCGACTTGGCTGGTGCGGACGGTTCACCAACGGGGAGGTTGCTCCGGAGAAGTAGCAGCAGGGATCACTTCGTCGAGCCTTCGGAAACGTAGGCCGCGTGCTTTGAGAACCGGAAGTGCACGTTCGACGCCGGCGGCTGTCTCCGACCCAGGACGGTTGAAGTGCGCCAGCAGGATTCCACCGGGGCGGAGCCGCAGGAACTGCTGGTAGACCTGGTTGGCGCTTGCGGTGGCACCGGAGTCGCCGTTGACGCTGAACATCACGATCCATTCGCCCATCGCTCGGGACACCTGCGTGGCCACATTGTCGGCGTGGGCTGTTCCAGGACGGAAGAACTTTGGCTGGAGGTCGTAGTTGGTGGCCATCCACGTGTGCATGCCGGCGATTTCGTCGTACACCTCGCCAACGTTTTTCGTGCCGGCGATTCCGTACGCGGAGCGACCGGAGACCGACAATGGGCGATGTTTGGTGCCGTGGTTGCCGATCTCGAACAGGGGGTCAGCCACCAGGCTTTCGAATTCCTGTCGATGAGTAGTTGCCCAGCGCTGGTTGACAAACAGCGTCGCCGGTATGCGCTGCGCCCGCAGCGTATTGATCAGCCGTTCGTCGTAACCGCTGCTGTCGCTGCAAGCATCGAACGTCAGGCAGACGGAGTTGCGGGTCAGTGAGGTGTCGGTCGGAAATGTCGACCAGGAACTGTCCGGGTGTAATCCCCAGTAGCGTGGTGTCCGGGCACCGTACTGGCTGATGATCTCTTCTCGGGACGGTAGCGTGCCGGTGCCGGCACCGGTGCCGGTAGCCGTCGGTGGCGGTGGCGCGGGGGTGACGCTGACCTCGGCGGGCTCTATCCAGGCGGGATCGATTCCGTGGGCGCTACGGTCAGTCCACCGAGGGGTAACTTTCGTCCCAATGAGGGCGGTTAGCCCGCCAAGCGTTCCGACGCCAGCCAGCGTCATCAGTTTTCTGCGACTGACTAATTGTGTTGGTCGTTTCCGACCGTCAGTCGCCTCCGGCCTGCCTGTCATTTACGGATCATACCCATCAACATGAGACAGGTTCGAGTTTTGCCGAGGCGCGAGGGCTCTTGCGCGGCCCGGACGGCGCCTCGACTGGTTTTGGTGGACGCGCGTTATGTCGGGTGGCAGCGGTCGAACGGGTGACTTCAGGGTGGTCTGATCGAAGAGCGTGGATCGCTTGACGGTGCTTCGGTGGGGGTCGATGACCGACGGCTGAGACCTACGAGTGCCAACGTGGAAGGGCGATGACTTCCACGTCAACGTAGTGTTGACAGGTGACCTCAGCGATCGCACAGTTGGCCGACGTCAGGAACGCGCGAGTCCACCTCGATGAGCGGGAGTTGGAGCTCATCGACCGCGCCCGCCATGCGGGTGCCACCTGGGCCGAGATAGCCGCAGCGTTGGGTTTGGGTAGCCGGCAGGCCGCGGAGCAGCGCCGCCAACGCCTCGCAGCGGCTCGACGATCCCGGCGGCAAGCGCTCGATCGTCGCTACTCCGCTCGGATCGCCGCCCTGCGGGCGGCCGTGGCTGACCTTCAGCGGTGGATCGACGCGGATCGGGGCTGGGATGCCCGGTTTCCGGCGGCGTCGCTGGTGCGCGGGACGGCAGCGCACGCGTCGGACTCAGCGCCGGGGGCGTTGTACGCCCTGGCCCGGCATCTCGTTGCTGACCTGGCGGAGGTGGAGGCTGGCCGGCTGCCGCTACCGGTCCAAGCGGTCGTCCGGAGAATCGAGATCGCAATGTCAACAAAAGCTTGACGTCCTCGGACAGTCTTGCGTGGACTCCGCTCAAGGATTGAGGATGTGCGGCACCGAACCTCAACCTTGGGGGGTCAATGCAGCGCAACATTGGGCTTCTTGTAGCTGTTTCTGGGCTGGCGGGCCTGGTCAGTGGAATCCTGTCCCTGATACCCGGAATCTGGATCCTCGATCTCACCGATTCCAGTAGCCTCGCCGCGCTCACGCAACTCTGTCTGTACGCCCCGGTGTTGGGTGCTCCCTGGCTGGGTGGCCTGCTTGACCGAACGCCCCGGCGGCCACTGCTCATCGGAGTGAATATCTCCTTGGCATTGGCCCTTTCCTGCCTGTTCGCCGTACAGGGGCCGCGTCAAATCTGGCTCGTGTTCGCCGTTCTTTTCGCTTTCGGTATCAGCCGCATATTAGTTGATGCGGGCGAGACAGCGCTCCTGCCAGCTGTTCTTTCCGCCGGGCAGCTCGGGAGCGTAAACGGTTGGCGGTCCAGCGCCAAGGAAGGCATGAAGCTCGTGGCTCCGTTAACTGGCATCGGTCTCTACACCTGGCAGGGCGGTCGCGCCGTGGGCGCGCTCGCGGTCGTACCAGCTTTGGTCGCCGGCCTCTATGCCGGCCTGCGGCTGGCTTCGGCGCCGCTCGAACGAGCACGCGATCGGCAGCGCGGCCCCCGCGCTGGGCTTGCCGTCCTACTCGGGCGAACCGGGATTCGGGTCCCGGTTTGCCTCGCATCCGTCTCGATCACGATGTCGGGCTTTACGACAGCCGGCTACTACGCGGTGGTCACCACCGAGCTGAATCTGCCGGCGACGTTTCTGGGGGTCCTCGCCGGTGTTCAGGGACTGGGATCCATCCTCGGTGGACTGATTGTGGGGCGATTCATCACCCGGTGGGGGGCGACCGCGGTCGGCGCAGCCGGTACGGCCTTATTCGCCGTTGGCTGCCTCGGTCGTTGTCTGCCCTGGTTGCCGGCGATGTTCGGGGCCTCCGGGGCGGTGGGAGTCGGCTTGCCCTGGACGCTGGTCGCAGCGGTGACCGCGACGCAGCGGCACATTCCGGCGGGGCAGCTCGGGCGAGCTGCCGGGCTGGTCAACATGGCGATGTTCGGGCCTGTCGCGCTCGCGATCCCACTCGGGGCCGGTGCTGTTCGGCTGGGCAGCACAGTCCCACTCTTCGCTGCGGCAGGGGTCTGTTCCGCCGCTGCCGCCATCGCGTTCCATCGCCCCCGCTCGCGGCCGGTGCGCCGAGCAGCCCCGGGCGACCCGGCGCCCACCAGCGGTTCCGTCACCAGAGCCACCCGAACGTCGGCAGGTAGTCGGAACGCGTTGTCCGGTTCCGCGACAGACCTGGAACAGTCAGCACCGACGGCGACATCCGGGCAATAGGATCGCCGGTATGCACGGTGCTGCGGTCCACCGGAGGCCGGGTGGGGAGCCGTGAGCTACGCCGATGTCAACGGGCTTCGAATGTGGTACGAGTGGCACGGCACCGGGCGCCCGCTGGTGTTGCTGCACGGCGGCTTCGGGTCGACTGAGCTGTTCGCCCCGCTCCTGCCCGCCCTGACGGAGCGGCGCAGCGTGCTCGCGGTGGATCTTCAGGGGCATGGCCGCACCGCCGACGTGGATCGTCCGCTCCGGTACGAGTCACTGGCCGACGATGTGGCCGCGTTGATCACGAAGCTCGGTTTGGCTGAGGTTGACGTGCTCGGCTACTCGCTGGGCGGCGGGGTGGGGTTGCGTACCGCGATCCAGCATCCGGACCTGGTCGGCCGGCTGGTGGTGGTCTCCGCGCCCTGCCGCCAGCAGGGCTGGTATCGGGCGACCCGCGCCGAGATGGCCCAGCAGGACGAGGCGGTTGGGGAGCGGATGCGGGGCACTCCAGCGCACCAGCGCTACCTCCGGATCGCGCCCCAGCCAGCCCAGTGGCCCCGGCTGTGGGCGAAGTCGGGGGAGCTGCTGCGGCGCGAGTACGACTGGTCGGCGGAGGTGGCCGCCCTCGTCCTGCCCACGCTGCTGGTCTTCGCCGACGCGGACTCGGTGACCACCGCGCACATGGTGGAGTTCTTCGGGCTGCTCGGCGGTGGGCACCGGGACGCCGGCTGGGACGGCACCGGTCGGTCGGCCGCCCGGTTGGCGGTGCTGCCCGGCCTCACCCACTACGACATCCTCTCGTCCCCGGCCCTGCCGGCGGCGGTGCTGCCCTTCCTCACCCACCCCACCGGTCCCCCCGGCTGACGCCGGTCCCGGCCCGGCGACGGTTCACCCGCCGGCCCCACCGCCGTCAGGCTCCACCCGTCGCCCGGGGCAGGACTGTTCCCCGGCGTACCGGGAATCCGCGTGGACGCACCCCGGGAGGAGCGACGGATGACAGCTGGCACCGGCCTGACCATCGGTGTGCTCGGCTCGTACGGCGGTCGTAACCTCGGTGACGAGGCGATCCTCACCGGTCTCCTGGCTGACCTGCGAAAGCAGGAGCCGAACGCCCGGATCATTGTCTTCTCCCGCAACCCCGATCACACCCGGGCCGCTCACCCAACGGTGGAGGCGGTGCCGTGGGAGGGGGTGAGCCGCACCGACTCGTCCCCGCTGCTCGCTCAGCTCGATCTGCTCATCCTCGGGGGCGGCGGCATCCTCTACGACCAGGAGGCCCGCCGCTACCTGCGGGTTGTCCGGGTCGCCCAGGAGCGCGGCCTGCCGCTGCTCACCTACGCGGTGGGGGTCGGCCCGCTCAGCGAGATGGTGGACACCGGGATGGTCCGCGAGACGCTGGCCGGAGCGACCCAGGTCACGGTGCGGGACCAGGAGTCCCGGATGCTCCTGGAGGAGGCTGGGCTGCTCAACCCGATCACGGTCACCGCGGATCCGGCGTTTCTCCTGGAGCCCGAGGACTTTCCCGTGCACCTGCTTCGGGAGGAGGGAGTGCCGGCGGGTCGGCGCCTGGTCGGGATGAGTGTGCGGGAACCGGGGCGGGCCGCCGAGCGGCTTGATGTCGACGGCTACCACCGGCTCTTGGCCCAGATCGGTGACTTCTTGGTGCACCGGATCGATGCCGATGTCCTCTTCGTTCCGATGGAGCGGGACGACATCCGGCACTCCCACGGCGTGCTGTCACACATGGTCGCCGCCGAACGGGGGCGCATCCTGCACGGCAGCTACTCACCCCAGCAGGTGCTCGGCCTGATGCGCCACTTCGACCTGGCGGTCGGCATGCGGCTGCACTTTCTGATCTTCGCCGCGATGGTGAACACCCCGTTTCTTCCCCTGCCGTACGCCGGCAAGGTCTTCGACCTGGCCCAGCGCCTCGGCGTCCCCGCCCTGCGTGGGGTGGAGCGGGAGGTCGAGGGCCCGCTGCTGGCCGAGGTTGACCGACTGTGGGACGAGCGGGAACAGCGCGCCGAGGCCACCGCCCGGCGGGTCGCCGAGGTGTGTGAGGAGGCCCGGGGCACCTCGAAGGTGACCCGGGTGGTGTTGGAGAGTCTCCGGACCCAGTCGATGGTCTCCGTGGACGGGTGAGCCGGTCAGACCGCCGGACCCCGCCAGCAGTAGCGCCACCTCCTGGCGTCTCCCCCCACCGTCTCCAGCTCGTAGATCTCGGCGTCGGCGAGTCCGCCGTCGCCGAGGTGGTGGTGGGTCAGCGGTGGGCGACCGTTCGGGTCCAGTTCGACGGTGACGGTCTGCCCGTCGGACGAACCACCGGCCAGCGGAATCTCCACGGTTGGCGCCATGCGCCCATCCTGCCCCGACCGGCGTGCCGGCGGAGCGGAAGCGTCGGCCCCGGAAAACAGGTACGGGCCAGGATCGGGTCTGCTAGAGCGGTGCCGAGCCACGCCGCCGCCCCGCCTATCCTGGGCCGGGGTGCCAATGAGGGGGGGGATCGCGTGCTGGTTGTCCACGGGTTGTGGCGCCTGGGCAGCGGGCTCGCCATCTGGGCCGAGGACAGCACGTCGCCGCCCCGGGCACCTCGGCGGGCCGGGCGGGCGCCCCGCGAGCGACCACACCCGTTCGCCGCCGGTCACCCCGTGCTCGCCGCAGCCCTGGCCGAGGTCGCCGAGCCGACCGCGCCCGGCGCGGCGCTGCTCACCCTGCCCACCCGAGCTGGTTCGCCGCTGGACTCGCCGGAGCTGGTCCGCTCCGCGCCGGTCGAGCCGCTCCGCGGGCCGGTCACGCTGGCCGGGTGGCGGGTGCCGGCCCTGGTGTACGCCCCGGACACCGCCCTGTCGCTGCTGTCGCGGATCACCGCGGCCAGCGCGCTACCGGACGCCGTACCCGGCGCCAGCCTGCGTCACCTCGCGGAGCTGGCGGCCTTCGCCGTGGACCTCGCCGCCCGCGGTCGGGTCCTGCCCGGCATCCAGCCGGAGCCCGGGCATGACCCGCGACCGGCGCCGCGGACCCGGCGGCAGCGTACGGGTGCCACCCGTGCCGGTCGAGCCGCCCCGGCCCGGGTGACGCCGACATCCCAGGAGCGCGCCAGCGCCACCGCGTGGGCGGTGTGGCGGCCGCTGCTCACCGGCGCGGACGCCGGCTGGGCCCTCGCCCTCGCCCTCGCCCTGCCGCCCGCGGCCCGCGCCGCCGTCGAGGTCGATCTGGATCCGCTCGCCGTGACCGGCGCACCGCAGACGCCGGTGACCGGCGGAGCGGAAGCGCCGGCCAAGGGTGGTGTGCCGTCGCGGGCTCGGGGGGCGAGGCGACCGACGGCGGCCGTCGGGGAACCCGGGGAACTGGTGGCCGAGGCGCTCGACGCGCTCACCGACGCGGCCGTGCGGGCCGCCCTCGCGGAGACCTCCCTCACCCGGGGAGCTCGTCCGCGGGGTGCGGTCACGGCGTGGCTGGCGGCGCTCACCGGCCCGCGTCGTGACTTTGCCGCCGATGCGGTGGAGCTCGACACCCTGCGCGGTGAGTTGGACGCCTGGCAGCGCGATGCGGTGGGAGGCTCGGTCCGGGCCAGCTTCCGGCTGGTGGAGCCGCCGACGGACGGGTTCGTCGAGGCGGCGGCCGGTGGGCCGGTCGCGGCCGAGGGGCCGTGGCGGGTCGAGTTCGGCCTGCAGCCCGCTGACCAGCCCGGCCTGCACGTTGCCGCCGCGCGGATCTGGCATGAGTCGGTGCCCCTGCCCGGTCCGGCCGCTCCGCAGGAAGCCCTGCTGGCCGAGTTGGGGCGGGCCAGCCGGCTCTGGCCGGAGCTGAACTCGGCCCTGCGCACCGCCACCCCGGAGGCGCTGGAGCTGGACGCCGAGGGCGCGCACCGCTTTCTCCGCGACGGCGCGCCGGTGCTGCACGCGGCCGGGTTCGCGGTGCTGTTGCCCTCGTGGTGGCGGCGTCCCTCGTCCCGGCTCGGCGCCCGACTACAGGCCCAGAGTCGCACCGCTCCGGGCACCGTGGCCGGGGCGGGCGGTGGGGTGGGGCTGGATGCCCTGGTTGACTACCGCTGGGAGGTGTCCCTCGGTGACCAGCCGCTGACCGCCGAGGAGTTGGAATCGCTGGCCGCGCTGAAATCCCCGTTGGTCCAGCTGCACGGGCGCTGGGTGGAGCTGGACCCGAAGCGCCTCGCCGCCGGCCTGCGGCTGCTCCGTTCCACCGGCGAGCTGACCGTCGGCGACCTGCTGCGGCAGGGCCTCGCCGACCCCGCCGGCGACGCGCTGCCGGTGCTTGAGGTGGCGGCCGACGGCGCGTTGGGTGACCTGCTCGCCGGAGCCGTGGAGCGGCAGCTCACCCCGGTGGACCCGGCCCCGTCGTTCCGCGGCGTGCTCCGCCCCTACCAGCGGCGGGGGCTGGCCTGGCTGGTCTTCCTCCAGTCCCTCGGTCTGGGCGGGGTGCTCGCCGACGACATGGGTCTCGGTAAGACGGTGCAGCTACTCGCGTTGCTCGCCGGTGATCCCCCGGGCGCCGGCCCGACTCTGTTGGTCGCTCCGATGTCGCTGGTCGGTAACTGGCAGCGGGAGGCGGCGACCTTCACCCCGGGCTTACGGGTCCATGTGCACCACGGCACCGAGCGGGCCCGGGGGGCGGCGCTCACCGCGGCGGTGGCGGGGGCGGATTTGGTCCTCACCACGTACACGGTGGCTGCCCGCGATGCGGGGGAGTTGGCGGGGGTCGACTGGCATCGGGTGGTGGTGGACGAGGCGCAGGCCATCAAGAACGCCTCCACCCGGCAAGCCGAGGCGGTTCGCGCGTTGCCCGCCCGGCATCGGATCGCGGTCACCGGCACCCCGGTGGAGAATCGGCTCGCCGACCTCTGGTCGATCATGCAGTTCGCCAATCCCGGCCTGCTCGGCCCGGCCGCCGAGTTCAAGAAGCGGTACGCCGAACCGATCGAGCGGCACGGCGACGCGGAGGCGGCCGAGCGGCTGCGCCGGATCACCGGCCCGTTCGTGCTGCGTCGACTCAAGACCGACTCCTCGATCATCTCCGACCTGCCGGAGAAGCTGGAGATGGAGGTGGTGTGCAGTCTGACCGCGGAGCAGGCGGGCCTCTACCGCGCGGTGGTGGACGACATGCTGGCCCGGATCGAGTCCAGCGAGGGGATCGAGCGGCGAGGGCTGGTGCTGGCCGCCATGACCCGGCTCAAGCAGGTCTGTAACCATCCGGCGCACCTGCTGCGGGACAGTTCGGTGCTGACCGGCCGCTCCGGCAAGCTCGCCCGGCTGGAGGAGATCCTCGACGAGGTGCTCGCCGCCGGGGAGAAGGCCCTGCTGTTCACCCAGTACGCCGAGTTCGGCGGGATGCTGCGCGGCCACCTGTCGGCGCGGTTCGGACAGGAGACGTTGTTCCTGCACGGCGGCGTCGGTAAGGCCGACCGGGACGCGATGGTGACCCGATTCCAGGCCCCGGACGGCCCCGCGCTCTTCGTGCTCTCGCTCAAGGCCGGTGGCACCGGTCTCACCCTGACCGCGGCCAACCACGTCGTGCACGTTGACCGTTGGTGGAATCCGGCGGTGGAGGATCAGGCCACGGACCGGGCGTTCCGCATCGGGCAGCGGCGACGCGTTCAGGTCCGTAAGTTCGTCTGCGCCGGCACCGTGGAGGAGAAGGTCGCCGCCCTCATCGCCGACAAGCGCCGGCTCGCCTCGACCGTGGTGGGCGCCGGTGAGCAGTGGGTGACCGAGCTGTCCACGGCGCAGCTGCGGGAGCTGTTCCAGTTGGAGGCCGGGGCGGTGGCCGAATGAGCCCGCGGGCCGCTGGCAGCGACAAGCCGGGCCGCCGGGCCGACCGGTTCGCCGACTACGGTCCACCGCGCCGGGTCACTGGTGGGTTGCGAGCCCGCAGTACCCGTGGCGCGATCGGCGCCTCCTGGTGGTCCCGCCGGTTCCTGGAGGTACTGGAGTCCTTTGCGCTGGGCACCCGTCTCACCCGTGGTCGCTCGTACGCCCGGGCGGGGCAGGTGCTGCGGCTGGAGGTGACGCCGGGCGAGGTGACGGCCACGGTGCAGGGCTCGCGATCTCGGCCGTACGAGGTGCGGATCACACTGGCGCCCTTCTCGGCGACGCTCTGGTCCCGGGTGGAGGAGGAGTTGGCCGCGCAGGCCTTCTTCAGCGCGCGGCTACTCGCCGGTGATCTTCCCGCTGAGCTGGAGGAGCTATTTGTCGCGGCGGGCGCCCCGCTGTTCCCCGCCGGCCTGGGCGAGCTGGGCCAGTGGTGCAGCTGCCCCGACGGCGCGGTGCCGTGCAAACATCTCGCCGCGACCTTCTACCTTCTGGCCGAGGCGTTCGACGCCGACCCGTTCGCGCTGCTGCACTGGCGCGGCCGTGGTCGAGACGAGTTGCTGGACCGGCTGCGGGTGCGCCGGGGTGGTGCCGCCGCCGTAGCCGAACGATCCGATTCGGACGAACTGTCATCGGCGCCGGTGACCGGTGCGGCGCGGTCGGTGCCGGTGAGTGGTGCGGCGCGGTCGGTGGCGGGCCTGCCGGCGGCGTCGCTGGCCGACGCCGTCGATCGGTTCTGGTCCGCGCCGGTTCCGCTCCCCGACCGACCGCCGACCTTGGCGACGGGGACTGAGCTGCTGTTGCGGCAGCTCGGTGCGCCCGCCCCAGCCATCGGTGGCCCCGGGCTGGTGGAGCGACTACGCCGGGCTTATCGGCGGCTCGGCGAGCAGGGCAGCGGCTGACCGTCCGTGGCGGAAGGCCGGGTGATTCATAGCCAGCGGCGCCGGAAGCGCCACATGACCACGGCGTTGGCTACCAGGACCACCGCGCAGACCGCACCAGCCGTCGGGCCGGCAAGCACAGTTGTCGCCGGGAGCGCCGCCCAGAGCACGATGGTCAACAGCATCAACCACCGGCCGCGGTGGCCTTTCGCCCGATGGTCCAGCCGGGCGAAGAATGCCGGGTCGCTCTCCCGGAGGTTGCGGGTGATCTGCTCGAACCTGCGCTGATCCTCTTTGCTGAGCATGTGCCATCCCCTCACGTGTTCAGCGGCTCGCGGGGCATACCCGCTGCGGTAGCGGCTCACGCTCCTGCTGCTGACACTTTCCGACGTACGGGCGGCATGCCCTGGGCTGGCGCCTCGGGGGCTGGCTCGGGGCCGGCAGCCAGCTAGCTGGGGCTTTTGGCCCGGCTCGATGTCCTCAGGGGCGGCGCAATGCCCTTAGTGGCGGCTTAGAGCGCTAGGGTCGGTATACCCACTAAAGGTAGATTTCAACCTATTAGATACCGTATATGCGGAGGCGGGATGGGCAGTGCGACCGGTCCAGATGGCAGTGCGACTGGTCCGTCGGTGGCCCTGCCGGTCAGAATCCCTGCCGAGGAAGCGGCAGGTGGCCGGGGACCAGCTGCTCCACTGCCAGTGGCACTCCGCTCGCCCGTAACCCCGAGATCAGGCTGTTCTGCACCAGGTACGAGTCGGGGAGCTGCCAGCGGGCCTGCTCCGGGGCGACCACCCAGCGCACCGCCCCTTCGGGTAGCCGCGTCGGCGGGGCGGGGATCCACGATCCCGGGCCGTGCCGCACCACGTGGAAGCAGTGTTCAAGTTCGGGTCGAAGCGGGTCGCCGGGCCGGACCAGGAACATCCACCGGCCGGTGGGGGTGGACAGCACCGGCCCGCGTACTCCCGGGCCAGCCGGATGGTTCTGGACCGCGAGGAGCACGTCTCGTCCGATGTGGGCCGGCACCTCCAGGACATCGAAGGCCCGTCCGGTGGGTAGCAGCACGCCGTGCGGGCGGGTGCGCCACCACGTCGCGATCCGGGCCGGGTCGGCACTGGCGGAGTACTCCCAATCCACCAGCGCGGGATGACAGCCGACGGTGGGGCAGCCCGCCCGCCCGCAGACGAAGCGGCTGCGGGCCAGGCACGCGCCGGGGGTCACCTCCCAGCCGTGCAGCGCGTAGCGTACGGCGACGCGGCGCAGCCGTACCCGCTCCAAGGGCGACAGCTGAGCGACCCGTGGTCCGATATTCCCCCACATATGTGCCATCTCCCCTCGCCGGATCTGGTGGTGCCGGTGGTATCTGTCGAGCACCGTCACTGCCTCGACCCGCGATCGTTGAGTTGACGAACGGCTGATGCAACTTGCATGAACGCTAGGAGCGTCAACTGATCAGCTGACGTACATGCTGTGCGATCGGAAAAACCTAAACAAAGCGCCGTGCCCGCGACAAACCTGGCTAATCGGCTGGAATGGACGCGTAGGAAAGGGATGGGACATGGACGAGCTACCCATCGGGCGTCGGGTGGCCTACTGGCGGGGGCGACGCAAGATGTCCCAGCAGGTCTTCGCCGACCGGCTGGGTAAGTCGAAGAGCTGGGTGGACAAGGTCGAACGTGGGGTACGTCGGCTGGACAAGTTCTCCGTCATCTATGAGATCGCCGACACCCTCCGGGTTGACGTGCAGCTACTGCTCGGCAAGGACCCGGAACGGCGTTCTGACGCGCTGAACTGCATCGACCAGACCGAGGTGCAGGAGATTCGGGCAGCGCTGGAGCGGTACGACGCGATGAGCGCCTACTTCGACGCGGCGCCGTACCCGCCGCCCCTGCCCGACATGCGCAAGGCCGTCAGCCACGCCTGGCTGACCTATCAGTACGGTCGATACGGGATGCTGACCCGCTCGCTCCCCAAACTGCTGCGGGACGCCCAGGCGGCCGACGCCGGCTTCGGTGGCGACGACAACCGCGAGGCGGCACACCTGCTCGGGCAGGTCTACCAGATCGCCTCGTCGGTCCTGCGCAAGCTGGGGGAGTGCGATCTGGCATGGCTCGCCGCCGATCGGGCGATGGCGGTCGCCCAGCGGGCCGACGATCCACTGTTGGCCGGTATCGCCACCACCCGGGTCGGTAACGCCCTGGTGGCGATGGGGCGCCCCTTCCCAGCTCTGGAGGTGAACGTCGCAATCGCGAACCGGTTGGCCCCGGGCGGTAACAACGACGCCACCCCGGGTCGGCTGTCGGTCTACGGCATGCTGTTGCTCCAGGGCGCGATGGCCGCCTCCCGGATCGGTGACACCGCCACAGTGGATGACCTGTTGGGTGGCGCCGACGAGGCGGCGACCCTGCTCGGCGGCGACCAGAACCACTACTGGACCTCTTTCGGTCCCACCAACGTCAAGCTGCACCGCGCCGCGGCCGCCGTGGAACTCGGCGACGGCGGCCGGGCGGTCGAGGTCCACCAGCGGATCGGGCCGGAGTTCAATGCCCTGCTACCCGAGCGCCGCGCCCACCACCTGCTCGACATCGCCCGGGGCTACGCACAGGTTGGTGATGTGGTGAACGCCGGCGAGATGCTGCTGCAGGGCGACCGGCTCGCTCCGTCCGAGATCCGTTGTCGACCGATCGCCCACGAGGTGATGTCCGACATCCTGCGTCGCACCCGGGGCACCCCGTCCGTCTCGATCGCGGAGTTGGCTGAACACATGGGAGTCGGAATATGAGTCTGGATGCGTCGCTGGCCACGTCGCGGTCGCCAAGCGCTGCGCGCCGGGTGCTCTACGTGCTCGCCTGTGGTTCGCCGCTCGCCCGCCGCGTTGGCCGGCTCGTCGACCTGGCCCAGCAGGCCGGGTGGGAGGTTTGTGTCGTCACCACCCTCGACGGGGCTAAGTTCACTGACCGGCCGGCGCTGGTCCGGCAGACCGGCTACCCAGTCCGTAGCCACTACAAGAACCCGGGCGATCCGGATGTCCTGCCGCCGGCGGACGCGATGGTCGTCTGCCCGGCCACGGTGAACACGATCACCAAATGGGCGGCGGGGATAGCCGACACCCTTCCCCTCGGCCTGCTCGTGGAGGCGCAGGGCCGCGGGGTGCCGCTGGTCGCGGTCCCGTTCACCAATGCGGCGATGGCCGCCCACCCAGCTTTCCAGGCGGCCCTCGGCCGGCTCTCCGAATGGGGCGTCACCGTGCTCTTCGGCGACCATGTCGTCCCGCTACATCCGCCCGGGTCCGGTGAGCGTCACCTGCCCACCTTCCCCTGGGAGGCGGTGGTGGCCGCATTGCCAGAACCAACCGTGGCGACCACGGTCGCCTGACCGGCAGCCCCGGGTGGCGACGCATTCCGTCCCCGTGCTCGCCGGGTAAGCTGGCCCGCCGTGAGGACACCCGAATTCCCGCCGACCGTCGCCGACGTGGTGACCGAGTTGGAGCGGCGCTACCCACCGGCGTGGGCGCAGGAGTGGGACCGCGTCGGTTTGGTCCTCGGCGACCCGGACGCGCCGGTCCGCCGGGTGCTCTGTGTGGTGGACGTGGTGCCGGAGACGGTCGCCGAGGCGATCGACGCCCGGGCCGACCTGATCGTGGCGCATCATCCGCTGCTCCTACGGGGGGTATCGTCGGTCGCCCCGACCACCTACAAGGGGCGGATCGTTCACCAGCTGATCAAGGCCGATGTCGCGCTGTACGTGGCGCACACCAACGCGGACATCGCCGAACCGGGCGTTTCCGACGCACTGGCCGCCCGATTCGGGTTGACCGGGCTCCGGCCGCTGGCGCCCCCCGCCGTCGGCGCACCCGCACACGGGGCCGGCCGGGGGATCGGTCGCATCGGCGAGCTACCCGAGCCGATGACCCTCGCCGAGCTGACCCGGCACGCCGCCGCCGTGCTCCCGGCCACCACCTGGGGCGTACGCGCCGCCGGGGACCCGTACCGCACGGTGCGTACGCTCGCCGTCAGCGGCGGATCGGGCGACAGCTTCCTCACTGCCGCGACAGGCGCCGGGGTAGACGCGTACCTCACCGCTGACCTGCGGCACCACCCCACCAGCGAGCACCTGGCCACCGGCGGGCCGGCGCTGCTCGACGCCGCGCACTGGGCGACCGAACGCCCGTGGCTGGACGACCTGGCCGCCGTCCTGCGGGAGACGACGGGCGTCGATACGCTCGTGTCCGACCTGGAGACTGACCCGTGGACCGTACACGCCGCCCTGCCCGCGGCGGACAACAAGGAGCCCGACTGTGAAGGCTGAACCGTTAGTCCAGCGCCGCCTGCTCGACCTGGCCGGGATCGACACCACCCTCGCCCAACTCGCCCACCGCCGCCGGACGCTGCCCGAGCGGGCCGAGTTGGACGCCCTCGCCCGGGAGCTCTCCGCGCTGGAGGACGAGCGCGCCCGCGCCCAGGTGGCCATCGATGACCTGGACCGGGACATCGACCGGCTGGAACAGGACGTTGACCAGGTGCGAGCCCGCAAGCGCAAGGACGAGGACCGCCTCGCCGCCGGCGTGGGCCCGGCCCGGGAGTTGGAGGCGCTCCAACACGAGTTGGCCTCCCTCAACCGCCGCCAGGGCGACCTCGAGGACGCCGAACTGGAGCTGATGGAGCAGCGGGAGACCGCGCAGGGCGTCCTGACCGGGGTCGAGAAGCGGATCACCGAGGCCCGGGAGAAGCGGGACGCCGTCGAGCAGCGCCGCGATGACAGCCTGAACGAGATCACCAAGGAGGAGGAGTTCAAACGCGGCGCCCGCCAGCCCCTCGCCGCCGACCTTCCCGGCGAACTGGTCGCGCTCTACGACCGGATTCGGGCGGAGAGCGGACTCGGCGCAGCCCTGCTCACCGGCGGCCGGTGCGGCGGATGCCGGCTTGAGCTCTCCGGCGCGGACCGGGCCCGAATCCGCGCGGCGGATCCGGACGACGTGGTGCGCTGTGAGGAGTGCCGCCGGATCATGATCCGTACCAACGAGTCCGGGCTGTAGTCGTGGCGCCGCGCGTGGTCGTCGTCGAGGCCGACGGCGGATCTCGGGGGAACCCCGGTCCGGCCGGATACGGCGCGGTGCTCCGTGACCCCGGCACCGGCGAGGTGCTCGCCGAACGCTCAGCGGCGATCGGCACCGCCACCAACAACGTCGCCGAGTACCGGGGCCTGATCGCCGGCCTGGAGGCCGCAGCGGAGCTGGGGGCCGCCGAGGTGGAAGCCCGGTTGGACTCCAAGCTCGTGGTCGAGCAGATGTGCGGCCGGTGGCAGATCAAAAATCCCGGCCTGCGTCCGCTCGCCGCGCAGGCAGCCGGGCTGGTCGGTCAATTCGCCGCCGTCCGGTTCACCTGGATTCCGCGGAACCGCAACCGGCACGCCGACGCGCTGGCCAACGCCGCCATGGACGCCGCCGCCGGAGCACCAGCCCAGCCAGCGAACCGGGTAGTCGAGGAACCACGGCCGGTGGCCGCCGTCGACTCGCCCGCCCGCGCGGCGGCTCGCGAGGCCGCGGCCCGCGCCGCCACCGCCCGTACCAGCGGCACCGACCCGGCCACCGCCCCCGCCTCCTGGGAGCCGCGGCCCAGCTTCACCGCGACCCGGCTGGTTCTCGTGCGGCACGGGGCGACCGAGTACACCGAACAGCGCCGCTACTCCGGCCGGGTGGACGTGCCCCTCTCCGACCACGGTCGGGCCCAGGCCGAAGCCACCGCCGACCGGGTGGCCGCGCTGGCCCCGTCGGCCGCGGCCGTGGTCAGCTCCCCACTGAGCCGGTGTCGGGACACCGCCGAGGCCATCGCCGCGGCGCTCGGGGGAAAGCCGGTCCGCGACAACAACGACCTCGTCGAGTGTGACTTCGGGGCCTGGGACGGCCGCACCTTCGCAGAGGTGCGGGAGCGCTGGGCCGGCGAGATGGACGCCTGGCTCGCCGCCACGACGGTCGCGCCGCCCGGCGGAGAGTCATTCGCCGAAGTCGCCACGCGCAGCCGGCGGGCGGTTGATGAGCTGCGGAAGGCCTACCCGGGGGAGACCGTCGTGGTGGTCTCGCACGTCTCGCCGATCAAACTGATCCTGCGGGAGGCTCTCGGCGGCGGAGACACGCTGCTGCATCGGCTGTTCCTCGATGCGGCCGGCATCTCCGTGGTGGACCTGTGGCCCGACGGCGGAGTGGCCGTCCGCTCCGTCAACGACACCGCTCACCTCCCGTCCAGCTGATCGACCCGGCTGCTGGCCCCCTCAGCCTCCGGCCCCCAGCCGGCTGGTCTGTTCAGCTTCCGGTTCGTTCAGCTTCCGGTCCGCCAGAGCAGGTACAGGCCGATGATTGTCCCGAAGGCCACGATCACCGTTCTGAGCACCATCGGTGGCAGCCGGGGGAGCAGCCGCGCGCCCGCGTACCCACCCACCAGCGTCGCCGGTGCGACCACGGCAACCGCCGCCCAGTTCACCGGCCCGAACAGCGCGAACACCACCAGCGTGGTGAGTCCGACCACCGCCGAGAGTAGGTTCTTGACGGCGCTGACCCGGACCAGCGACGCGTCCAGCATCAGCGCCAGGCCCGCCACCAACATCACCCCCAGCGCCGCGCCGAAGTATCCGCCGTACACCGCGGCGAGCGCGACCATGGCCTGCACCGAGACGCTACGGTGCCGCCTCGACCGGTCACGGGGGTGTCCGACAAACCGGCGCAGCGGCCCCTGGAAGGCCAGCACCGCCGTCGCCCCGAGCACCAGAAACGGTACGATCAACTCGAACGCCCGGGCCGGCGTAGCCAACAGGAGCACGGTGCCGGCGACCGTACCGAGGACGGTGGTGGGCAGCAGAGCCAACAGCTCCCGACCACGCGGCAGCTCCGCGCGACTGCCCGCGACGCTCGCCGCGTACCCCGGGAAGGCCGACACCGAGTTGCTCACGTTCGCCGATACCGGTGGCAACCCGGCGGCGATCATCGCCGGAAAGGTGATCAGCGAACCCCCACCGGCTACCGCGTTGAGCATGCCGGCGGCGAGGCCGGCGGGGACGAGCAGCGCGGCGTCGGCGATGTGCATGGTGAGGCAGGTTAGTACGCCGTGGTGCCCCGTCCACCCCGCAGGACCGGTCCGACGCGTTGGCGGGTGCTGGTGTGGTGGTTGGGGCGGAAATGGGTGCGGCGACAGGGTCGTTAGGATAGGTGCGCGACGGACGAGTCGACCGGGCGGTCGCGTCGGAGGGCTCCGGCCCGCCGTCGAGGAACGTCCGGACTCCACAGGGCAGGGTGGTTGCTAACGGCAACCCGGGGTGACCCGCGGGACAGTGCCACAGAAAACAGACCGCCGTCTCCGGACGGGGACGGTAAGGGTGAAACGGTGGGGTAAGAGCCCACCAGCACCCCGGGTGACCGGGGTGGCTCGGTAAACCCCACCCGGAGCAAGGCCAAGAAGGGGCGTCATCAGCTGAGACGACGACCCGCGCAGGCGATCGAGGGCGGCCCGCCCGATGTCTGCGGGTAGGCCGCTGGAGCCTGTCGGTGACGGCAGGCCGAGATGGATGACCGCCGCCGGCGCGTGCCCTCGGGTCCGCGTCGCGCACAGAATCCGGCGTACAGGTCGACTCGTCCGTCGCCCACCAGCTCAGAGACCCGATCAAGGCTCTGAGCTGGCTCTATATCCGGGCATCAATGGTCGTCCTCGGTCAAGATTGGCCAGCTTTTGACGGCCTGACGACGGCCTGACGGCCTGGAGACGGCCTGATCTTGGAGGCGGCGAGGCTCACCTGTGATCACGCATTTCGATCTATGGTGCCGATTGTCCGGTCCACGTAAACCTGGCCAGCCGGCAAGGTGGTGGCCAGCGCCAGGACAGGTTGGAGTGGACAGGCGGACTGTGATCGTCCGGTGCTAGCTGGCCGATTATTGGAGCCTGCGGTGCCGATCCAGCCGGATCTTGTGACTCGTTGTCTGCGGGTGGTGAGTACCCTGCCGGGCATGACTACGGATGACGACATGGCGGAGCGGGTTCCGCAGTCGTGGTTCCCACCGGGGCGGGTGACCGGTCGGGGGCGCGGCTGGTACCGAGGTGACTGCCATGTGCATTCGGCGCGCTCGAATGGTGGAGAGCTGACGCCGGAGCAGCTCGCGGCCGGTGCCCGTAAGGTCAGACTGGACTTCATCGCCATTACCGAGCACAACACGTCCGACACGCATGGCGTCTGGGGTCCACTCGCCGGTGACGATCTGCTGGTGATGCTCGGCCAGGAGGTCACCACCTGGACCGGGCACTGGCTGGCGCTTGGCATCGACCCGGGACAGGTGGTCGACTGGCGGTACGGCATTCGCGACGATGCGATCGACCGACATGTGGACCAGGTGCATCAAGCCGGTGGGCTGTGCGTAGCGGCCCACCCGCACGCGCCGTATCCCTCTGGCGTTTTCATGTACCCGTTCCACGGGTTTGACGTGGTAGAGGTGTGGAACGGGCTGTGGAGTTCGGACCTGCCCTGGAACGCTAACAATGAGGCGGCACTGGCCGAATGGGGTCGCAGCCTGGCTGACGACATCCGAGGTGGGCGATGGCGGCCAGCGCTGGGCAACAGCGACGCGCATCTGGAGGGCCAGATCGGTGTACCGCACACAGTCGTGTTGGCCGAGGAGCTGAGCACTGAGGCGGTCCTCGCCGGCATCCGGGCCGGCCGGAGCTGGATCGCCGAATCAGCCGCCATTGAGCTGTCGCTCACCGCCGCTGCTGGTGATCGTAGCGCCGGGATCGGTCAGCGGCTGAAGACCTGCGACGAGCCGGTTGTAGCACGGGTGGACGTAAGCGGCGTGCCATCCGGCATCGTCAGCTTCCACACCGATCGAGGCACGGTGCACCGCGAATCCTTGCCGAGCGACGGATCCGGTGCCGTGGAATGGCGCACCAGCGAGGCAGAATCGGCGTTCGTCCGCGTCGAGCTACGCCACCTCGGAGGGCACATGGCGGCGCTCACCAACCCCGTCATTTTGGCCGGTCTCTGAGGCGCTGCGTTCTCCGATCGAAGTCCAGCAGCATCAGGTGGTCCCGTTCAAGCCAGGACTCGTACCCGACATGCCGGCCGGTCGTCGACGACCACCACAAGCCCGGAAAGTGCCGCTGCCGCTTGTGCGACGAGAATGTTCGTACAGGCTTGACCTGCTCGAACCTCACTCCAGCAGAGTTGATCAAGGAAGCGTGGGCCTCCGCTCCCTCGCCGACGAAGCCGACCTCAAACTCAGCCGTCAGCGGACCACCCAGGCCCTGCACCGCGCGCAGCACCCTAGCACCGTACCGGCTGGCCACCTTCAGCCGGACGTGGCCACGTCGTTGGCCATCCTCAAGCGGACTGGCCAACTTCGAGCGGACCGGACACCGATCATTCGGATGTCGCTGGTGTCGTCGGTCTCTACTCCGCCGCGAGGTGTGCGAGGCGGTTAGGGGGAGATCATCTCCCGTCATTCCAGAGCCAGGCATGTGCTGCCGTGTCGCCCCGTATGCGCTGAGCTACTGCTCGTCGGTTCGCTGGGTCGGCCGCTTCTCGGCGATCCACGCCACTACCGCATCCCGCTCCCAGATCCGCCCAGTCGCCAAGGTGTCCAGCGGTGCCGGGAATCCGGGGCGCGCCACGATCTCCGAGGCACGCTGCCGGCTGACACCGCCCAACAGTTGTTGGATTTCCGACATGCCCGCGAGCCGCATAAATCCGACCGTACGGACTTGCCGAGTAGCAACCCCGTCAAGTTGACGGGCTTGACACCTGCTAGGTGGACGCTAGCCGCTGTGCCGGTGGTGGAGGACCCGAACCCGCCGCCGGTACGGCGAACGCCCTGCCCGGTCGGTAACCTCCGAACCCTGCCGGGCAGGGCATCCTTCAAGAAGAGGAGCCCGTATGCCTGCCGAGGAGCACGGCCGCACATGGCTGCAACCACGCCCGCCGGAGCCTGGCCACGAAGTGTGGATCACCCGTAACGCCTCGGTGCAGTTCGCGCGGCAGCCGAGCTTCGTGTTCCGGGTGATCTCGGTGTGTCCGCAGCCCACGTACCCGGGCTGGGTGTGGCTGACCGGCTACCAGCTCGACGGCCAGGGCCACGCTGTCGCCCGCCAGGAGATCTACGTCCGGCTCGCCGGTCTACGTCGGGCTTCTCGCTCTGACGCGCGGCTAAGGTCGTAGTCGGCCGCGTGTCACGAGCCCGGTGCCCCGCGGCCGCCGCCACAGTGGCGCAGTTGACCTCAACCGCACCCAACGACGGGCCCGGCCCCTGGAGGGTTTACCCGGTCCACGACGGCCACCGCCTCCCTCCCAGATGCCAGGTTTTGACCCAACCGAACCGCAGTTCCCACCGGGCACGGGGGGTATCGACCCGCGCACGGCGGACGCCGTCCCCTTGCCAGGTTTCTTGCGGGTGTTGCGCTGGCGCGTGATTTTCGGCATGGACTGGTGGGAGCGTTCCACGGACGAGTCTCAAATGGCGGCTGTCAAGCGGGCTGTGTGGTTGGGCAGGTTTCCTCAGTCGGCAGGCGTGTTTCTGCCCGGGGTTCTCGGTCGGGTTAAGGCTCGCCGGAGGCGACCGCGTAGCAGCTTTGACCTGGCCGGGGTTCTCGGGCAGCCCTTGTGGTACCCGAGCGAGGAGACCTGTCGCCGTCTCCGAGGAGGGTGGGGGTGCGGGGGCAACGCCCCGCTGAGGGTGGGTGGAGGGATGATCCGTTCGTGAAGAGTCTTACTGAACTCGCTCTAGATCTCTGTCTTGACCCTCAATATCCGGAGCGACCGGGTGGTCACCTCAACGAGGCCGCTCGGGACTTCATCGAGGTGCTGACCTTCGCAGACGCTGACGCGATCATGGCGATGATCAACGAGACGATCCCGGACCTCACCGGGGATCTTCCGGTATGGGCGCGGAACCTCGCCTATCGTCTGGCATGCCTTCAGCGGCCCCACGATGCTGAAGTGCTTCGTGCGGCGGGCGTGGACCTCTACTCCCACGGGCCGGACTGGGACGATCACGCCGAAGAACTTGGGCGTCAAGCCGACGAGATGGACACCTCGTTCCCGAGCTGACCTTCGCCGGCTACGACAGTGTCCGATCTGGGGAACGTGCGCGGGTTCAGCTGGGGCTGTGACTGCGGCTGGAGTTGGAAGCAGTGGTTGTCGCGCAGCAGGGCCCACAGCCGCTTCCGGCGGAGCGGACGGCTGGCCACAGGCGGTCACTCTCCCAGCGGTAGCCGGATGCGGTGGCGTAGGCCGGGTGGCCGGCTGTCGCTGCTGGTGCGCCGCGTGCGCCGGGACGTGACCGGCCGCCAGGCCGCACGCGCGGCCCGGCGCTGACGCGGCGGCGGGCCGAAGGCCCGCCCTTGATTCGGGCTGGGTCCATGTGGTTCGGCAGCTCAAGCTCGTGCGGTCGCGTCTGGTCTTTGGGCTACCGAAGAATGATCGGGACCGGCGTATCCCGTTGCCTGTGACGGTGGTGGACGCTCTGCGGGAGCACCTCGCCTGGTGCAAGCCAGTAGAACTTACCCTGCCGTGGGAGGATCCATTCAGTGACGAACGGGTCACTGTGCCACTCGTGTTGACCACTCCGCGTAAGGGTGCGATCAATCGAGGCACTTTCGATGCCAAGGCTTGGAAGCCTGCGGTGACTGCCGTAGGGCTCGTGCCGACCAGGGCGACGGGCATGCACGCGCTACGCCACTTCTATGCCTCGGCCTTGCTCGATGCGGGGGAGAGCATCAAGGCGTTGGCGGCGTACCTCGGCCACGCTGACCCCGGCTTCACGCTTCGGGTCTACACGCACCTCATGCCGACGAGTGAGGAGCGCACCCGCCGGGCGATTGATGACCTGTTCGAGGGCACCCGCGTCGGTCCTGACGGCCTGGTGACGGCCTGAACGTGGTAGTGGCAAGTGTTCGCGCAGGTCAGGGTGCGTTTCAAGGGGAGAATCCGGCGTACAGGTCGACTCGTCCGTCGCCCACCAGGTCAGAGCCGTGATCAAGGCTCTGAGCAGCGCATGCTCTATCGAGTTGCGTTTTTGGCGTTTCTGGCCGATGCTGGCAAGTATGGCGACGGTGGGTGGGGAACTACTAAGCACTGGTCAGGCGGCCAAGCTGCTGGGTTCTTCGCGCCAGCAGGTGGTCAACCTGTGCGAGCGTGGTGATCTGCCGTTCGTGCGGGTGGGTGCGCACCGCAAGGTCCGACGGGAGCACGTCGAGGCGCTGTTGCGCCCCAGACAGCCGCTGACCCGTGATCAGCTCAAGTCGCTGTGGCTGCACCAAGCCGTGGCAGGCGGCCTGGTCGCCGATCCGGATGGCGTGCTGAGTAAGGCTGGGGAGAATCTCGATCGGCTCCTTCGGCAGCACCGGGGGACCATGGCCGAGGTCTGGTTGAGGCGCTGGCAAGACAAGATCAACGAAGGAGTTGGCTCCGTTCTTCGGGTGTTGACATCGGAAGATCCGGAGGCTGTCGAGATGCGGCAGAATTCGCCCTTCGCTGGTGTGCTCTCGCAGGCGCAGCGCGGGAAGGTTCTGGAGTCCTTCAAGCGCCGGGGCTGGGAGCGGGCAGCGTGAGGCGTGCAGAGTTGGAGCACGTGCTGAGATCGACGGGTCGGATTGTCGTTGATCGGAACGTCCTCATCGTCGGCAGTCAGTCGGTGCTGGGGACGATTCCAGATGATGATCTGCCGTTGGAAGCCACTGCCTCAATGGAGGTAGACGTGGCGTTCTTCGACGATCCCGACGATCAGAAGGCCGACCAGGTTGACGCTTTCATCGGGGAATTTTCGCCGTTCCACGAGACCTTTGGCTATTACGCCCAGGGTGTGAGTGTGTCGACTGCTGTGCTGCCCGAGGGCTGGCGCGATCGGTTGGTGCTGGTGGAGTCGGAGAACACCCAGCCGGGACGTGGCTATGCGCTGGACCCGCACGACTGCGTGGTGTCGAAGCTTGTGGCCGGCAGGGAGAAGGACGCCCTTTTCGCTGACGCGCTGCTCCGGGCGGGCTTGGTCCGGCCGGATACGGTCGCCGAGCGGATTGAACTCCTGGTTGACGTGCATCCTCTGGTGATGAAGCGCCTGAGGGGTTGGATCGCCACTTATCTGCCGAAGTCTCACATCGGCTGAGGCAGGCCGACGGGCAGCGTCCTGGCGGCCTGCAACGGCTGTTGCCACGTTTCACTCCTGGTCAGCCGCGGCGCGAGGATTTGATCCCGGCTTATAGGAGCTCCGCCAACAACGCCCGGATCTGCGGCTCCACCGCGCCCAGATCGAACCCTTCACCGCCCCGCTGATAACGGGGCGGCTCATGACTGGCCAAGGCCTTATGCGCCGTATGCCGCGGGACGCCCAGCCGGCGACAGAACGCCCGGAACCACGGTCACTTTTAAGTGGAGCCGACAGCGCGGTCTCCGGTAGCAGAACACTGCGCTGTCCAGCTCCGCCGCGGAGGAGAGGGCGTTGTGACGGTATGATGCCATTTGCCGTTGGTATTCGGGGAATGCCGGTTTGGGGTGTGGTCGGGGGCACGGTGGTGGCGGAATCCCGGCCGCCGTCAGGGCGTTACACCATGCGTACGGCCGTGGAGGTGCCCCGCGTGGGCGGGTGACACCGGGTGTGGGTCGCCGGGAATGACGGTGGCCGGCCGGTCGTTACATCTGGACCCGGCGCCGTGCGTGTCCCCCTTGTGAGACCCGCGGTCGCCGAACCCCCCTTTTTCTTCTCTGTTTTGTTGAGCGCCGGACGGTGCTTGCACCCGCCCCTTTGCCGCTTGAAGGCCCCCTTTTTCCTTCGGGCGTGCGTGTGGGTGTCGACCCCCGAATGGAGCAACCCTCATGATGAACACGATTCTGCGTCGTAGCGTCCTTGGTATCGCTGGTCTGGCCCTGTCCACCGGTGTCGTCGCCGGCCCCCTGGCCACCCTCACCGACACCACCCCGGCCGCTGCGGCCGTTCAGGTCGCGAAGCCGGACATGGACACGCTGATCCCGCACGGCACCCAGGGCAAGCAGTCACGCATCGACCTGGGCGACGAGCAGGTCGCCAACGTCAAGGCCATCATCGAGGCCACCAAG
>NZ_AZWO01000024.1 GCF_000514775.1 Salinispora pacifica CNR114
GTCCAGCAGTTCTTCGACGGTAACGGCGCCAGCAAGCCCCGGACGAAGTCACGCACCCGACGGCGAGGCTCCGGCCTGCGGAAACGCTGCCCGACCGTCAACATCAGGTCGTCGAACAACACCCGCCACCGCTGGGCGTCTACCCTGTATCCGGCAGCCACCGCTGCATCATGGTCAGTCCACACAACCGTCCATGATCGACGGTGGCTGCCCTCGTTCCCGCATCGCATCGAACCGCAGCTCAGCCAAGGTCAACAACCCCGGCTGGAGTACTAGGAGGCACATAGCCAAGCTCATGGCACCGCCCGCTAGAACTCGCCACTCCATCTGACTCCCTCCGACGTGGTTACCGGATCTTAGTTGCCGGCTCCTGCGTCGCATCCGTGTCACCGCGCCGTGACCGAACGGCGTTTGTGCTGATCAGAGGCTCGCGCTTGGCGCTCTGTAAATCCGTCGCGAAAGCTACGAAGGTTCGAATCCTTCACCCGCCACCAGGTGCAGAAGAAGGCCCCTGACCAGCGCAGACGCCGGTCAGGGACCTTCTTCGTGAGTCTCACTCAGTCCCGCTGCTACCCGCTTAATCTCGCTGGCTGTGTCGTATGCGTGTCGCGGAGATCATCGGTGATGGAAGCCGCCAGGCGGGTTCCATCCGGCGGCTCTGTCGGCCGATGGTGCGGTGGGTTCGTCAGCGGCCGGCGGGGTTGCGTCAGCAGCCGGCGGCAGGCCGAGTGCCGCCTCTACGCGACGGCGGGCCGCTTTCTCCTGGCCGTAGACGCACTTCGCGTAGGCCCGCACTGTTCGGGCAGGGTGGTGTCGACCGGCGGATGATCGTCGTACCGTCGGGAGAGGTCACGATATGGATGCGGCGACGTAGTTGCGATCAGTGATCGTCACCGAGAGTGTGTGGTGCATCACAGGCCGCATCCGCCTAGTGGTATTGATTTATTGATTTAAGATCACTAAATTTTGCTCGATGGTCGATGTCGGTACGCCGCGGCTGGCACCGACTCCTGAAATATGCGCGACTCGCAGCGTGGGTTGTTAAGTCGAAACGCAACGATGCTGATGCGAATGACGGACAAGAAATGTTTGACTTGGCCCAATTGCCACTCATCGGCCGCACCTCGGAGCTAGCTGACATCGTAACTGCCCTGACCCGAAACGGGACCGGCGTAATAATCGCGGGGCAGGGTGGGGTGGGAAAGAGTCGCCTGGCGCAGGAGGCGCTGGCAGCAGCCAGGCGTGCAGGTCGGCACACCTACCGACTCGCCGCGACCAGCGACTCTGCGAAGATCCCCTTCGCTGTCCTGGCGCACCTGATCCCGGCTGCCCCCCGTGACGAGACCGAGCACCTCTGGGTGCTGCGCGCGGTAATGCAGCGCATCTCCGGTACGGACGTCGCTAGACCGGTCGTGCTCGGTATTGATGATATCCATCACCTGGACACCGCGTCCGCCGCGTTGATCTATCAGATGGCCACCCGTCGGAGGGTCACCCTTGTGGCCACCATGCAGGTGGGCGTGCAGGTGTGCGAGTCGGTCGCCGCCTTGTGGAAGGACGGCTTGGCCCAGTTACTGAACCTTGATCCGCTGCCGCCGGAGGTGGTCGACGAGATCGTCAGGGCGGCGCTGGGGCCGCGCGTCTATCGCACCACACTCGAGGAGATCAGGAGGCTGTCGGCGGGCAACCCTCTCCTGCTGCGTTATCTGCTCATTGACGGTGTGGAGGGTGGCAACCTCATTGAACGCGACGGCATGTGGGGATGGGAAGGTGAGGCCAGGTCGGGGCCGCGGCTCGCCGATCTGGTCCGAGCGCATTTGAACCGCCTTGGTGATCCCGAGCGGGTAGTGGTCGAGCTCACCGCGCAGGTGGAGTCACTTCCGTTGGCGGTGCTTGAACAGTTATGCGACCGCGGGGCGATCGCCTCCGCTGAACACGCAGGGCTTCTCATCCCCGCGCGTTCGGGGGAGTGGCCGCCGGCGATGCGGTTGCAGTACCCCCTCCACGCCACGGTTATCCGGGAGACGACGCCGGTGAGTCGGACCCGGCAACTGCGAGCGAGTCTGGCCCGCGCCTACGCCGACCAGCCGTCGCAGGGTGCCGAAAATGTTGATGTCATGGCAACCCTGCGACTCGACAGCGATACCGATACTGACAGCGATCTTCAGTTGCGCGGCGCGTGCACCGCCTTCGGAAAGGGCGCCCTTATCGATGCCGAACGACTGGTTCGTTCCGCGATCCGCGGTGGTGCCGGGGCACCAGCCGCACGGTTGTTGGCAACAATCCTGTGTTGGCGGGGAGATCGTGGCGATGCCACCTCGCAGCTATGGGCACAACCTGCTTCCCACGAGCCGTCCCGCACCGACGATGGCTCGCCCGTGTGGGACCGGGGACGCCTCACCGTCAACAAACTCGAGGGCATCTCTGTCGCCGGTACCTTTTTCGCGCCTTTCAGCAGGGAAATCGACAACGTTGAGCGTTCCGAAAGAGATGCCGCCTGGCGGGCCTGGATGTTGTATGCGGAAGGTCAATGTGGTGCTGCCCTCGATGTCGTGGCGCGAGTGTTCGGCACATCGCGCATCCAAGCTACGACCGGTGGGTGGGAATGTGTGGTGGCCGCTGCCGCGAGTGTCGAGTTAGGACGGCTTTCGGAAGCTTTCGGGTTCCTCAGGCAGGGACGGGCGCAGCGACACCTCTGGCCTCCCTGCCGCTGGGTGGAAGCGGCCTTGGGCTTGGTGCATTGCAGGGCACTGCTGTTGAGCGGTCGACTGGTAGAGGCCCGCCGGCTCGCAGATGACGCCTTCGTCGAGGCGGCAAGGCTGGGGAGTGCCGAGCTGTCGGGCATGTGGGCCGGTGCGGTCGGGCTCGTGGCCAAGTTCCAGGGCCAGATGCTCACCGCTCGGTCGGTTCTCCAGGAAGCGGTGTCGTTAACCGGTGCTGGGAGCGCCTGGGGATTGCGCTTCTACCACGAGGCGCTGCTGGCGGAGTCTGTCGCCATGTCATACGAGGCCCATGGATCCCGACGACCGCCCCAAGACGCTGCCACCGACGTTCGGCATCCCATCAGGTCCGTCGAGATCTCCATGGGTCTGAGTCATGCCTGGGTCGTACAGGCGGGTGGCGAAGCCACGCGGGCGGTGCGACTGGCGCGCCGTGCGGCCGCAGCGGCGGCGGCGAACAACCTGCCCACGCTTGAGGCGTTCGCGCTCTACGACATCGCCCGGCTCGGTGCCGCCCACGACGTGGTGTCTCGGCTCGATTCGCTCACCTCGTGCCTTGAGGGGGACCTGTTCGCCGGCTTGGCTAGTGCTGCCGCCGCCCTCACCTCCGGGGATGGTGGCCATCTCGATGCCGCCACCGAGGAACTCGCGCGTTGTGGGCTGTCTCTGCACGCCGCCGAGACCGCCGGCGCGGCGTTGCGGGCGCACCGAGCGACGGGCAGGCTGACATCAGCGCGCCGTTCTTACGAGCGCCGGTCGGCGTTGTCGTCTGCGTGTGAGGACGCCAGAACGCCCTTGCTGGAGCCCGGCATCGTGCTGACCACTCTGACCCAGCGGGAGCGGGAGGTGGCGGGGCTCGCCGCGGCCGGTCGATCCAGTCGCGAGATCGCCGAGTTGCTCACCGTCTCCGTGCGCACGGTGGACAACCACCTCAGCCGGACCTACTCCAAGTTCGGCATCACCGGGCGATCACAACTGGCCAACGTGATGGGCCATCCGGCCAGAGCCCCGGCAAAGTCCTGAGAGTGTCCGGCTTGATGGCGCCTTGTTGATCGTCCGAAGTGGGCCGTAGCCGTGCTGCCATCATCGCCGATCTCGTCTGTGTCCACCGCACCGGCTGCCACGGTGTCCGAAACCGCTGCTGCGCTGCCCGCAGATCCCAAATCCCGCAAACCGGCATCACGCCCGCGACAACACTCGCCCACTGGCACTACTCGGCATCACCTGACGACTTTGCCGGGACCCTGGCCGTCCGGCCGCCGCCACGGTTGAGTACTGAGTTACTCACGACGTGGTAGTGGCAGCTGGGAATACTGATTCGCGAATACCGCGAGCAGGCATCAGGCCCATTCAAGGACGGGAGGACGACTATTAGCCGACGGTGGGGGGTGCCAGATGTTCGCGCTGGGTGGCGCCTGACTACGGCAGCGGTGATCGACACCCTCGGAGCAGGGGTATTCCTGCCAATCTCTTTTTTGTTTTTGGTGCAGGCCTCTGGTGTCAGTCTGGCTGGTGTGGGTGTCGCAATCACTGTGGCGACCCTGAGTTCGCTTGTGGTTGTCCCGGCTGTCGGCGGCATGGTGGATCGTCTTGGTGCACGTCGTATGGTTGTGCTGAGCAACGTGCTGGCCTCGGTTGGAACCTTGCTCTACATGTTCGCGCGGAGCCCGCTCACTATCTTCGCCGCAGTTTTCGTCGTGATGGTGGCAGATCGGCTCTACTGGTCGGCTTGGCCAACCTACATCAGTGTAGTCGCCCGTCCTTCAGAACTGGATAGTTGGTTCTCCCTTATCCACGCGCTCAAGAGTGGTTCGTTCGGGCTTGGTGGGCTCCTGGCGACACTGGCGTTGCTGTCGGATAGCAACACCGCCTTCTTCGTGCTTCTGTTAATCAGAGTTGTGATGTCACTTGCCGGTGCGGCACTACTCTGGACGCCCAGTCAGCGCGAACGTGAACGCGCACACGAGCGCGAAAATGACCAACCTACGGCACACGACGGAGAAGGTGCGGGGCCATGGCGCGTGGTACTGCGGGATCGCACCTACCTTGGCCTCGTCGGGGCGCAAGCCCTGGTCTCACTTGCCTGGGTAATCCCCACGGCAGTGATACCAATCTACGCCGTGCGCCTACTGGAGCTCGACGCCTGGCTCCCGGCAGCACTGTTCACGCTTAATAGCTTGATGATTTTCGGCACCCAGACCCGCGTCACTGAGATGGTCCAGGATGTGGCCCGGTCCACGGTTTTGATCGCGGGAGCAGCCCTGGTAGCAGTGTCGATAGTGATGATGGCCTCCGCGGCCTGGCTCGCTTCGCCGGGACGCCTGACGATGATCGTTCTTGGCATGGCTGTCTTCACCGTGGGCGAGATGTTGTGCCTGCCCACCGCCAACGCCTTGGCCGCGGCTATGGCACCAGCCCCGGTACGGGGGCGCTATCTGGCGTTGTTTCAGATGACCTGGGCAATGACGTGGGGCCTGGGCCCCGGGCTGGTCGGCCTCCTGTTGGAGCGGCACACCGTCATTCTTTGGGTGATGCTGGGTGGTTGCGTCGCGTTGGGAGCCTTGCTGCAACGCAGACTCACACCCCGGCTCGCGGTGCGCGGTCTCCGCGCTGCGCCGCCTCCGACACAACCAGCCGAGCAGACCGGGCACGTCGCGGCCCCAGACCAATCTCGCCGCCTGTGATGAGTGCACGACGAGAGGATGACAGAGAATGCAGCGGCTTCTGCCCACTTCTTCGTTGTTGCTGGCCAAAGCCGTCGCGGACGGTATCGTCGTCGCGGTCGACGATGCCGCGCGTCACGCGAGCCAGGTCTTCTGGGAATGGTCGCGTCCGTGGGTGGGCCCGGTCGTCGCCGCCGCCGTGGCCGTGGAGGATGACGACGTGCGTGGCGCGGCACAGGCGCTGCTGGAAGACAACCGGAGCCGAACTCGGCACGAAAGGCTACGACAGACGCTGGTAGCGTGCGCCGGGAAGCGTCCAGGAGTACTCGACGAGTTGTTCGACCTGGCCTGGCTGGCCGAAACCAACATCCGCCTGGGATACCACGTCGGTGACGACTATCCGGCTGCTAGCCCACCTGTCACATGGCAGGAACTGGAGGCCGGCAGTGTCGAAGTAGCGCAGTCCAATAAGGCACCGGTACTGATCGTGATCCCGTTCCGTGACGACGGCGAGGATGGCTCCCGTGTCCGTAATATGCTCGCCTGCCTGACGGCGCTCCGTGACCAGAGCTTCGACCGGGAAAGCTACCGGGTGACCGTGGTAGAGTCCGACACCTCGCCCCGCTGGGAAGAACCCATTCGTCAGCTATGTGAGCACTACGTGTTCGCCCCGAAAGGCGATTCTTTCAACAAGGCATGGGCGGTAAATGTCGGAGTGTTCAACACCCCCGGTGCCGTTGAGTTGGTATGCGTCCTCGACGCCGATATCCTCACAGATCGCGATTTCGTTTCCCGTAACGTGCAGCGGTTCCTGGCATCGGGTGGCGTTGGCGCTGTCATCCCGTACCGCGACGCCCTCTCACTCGGTGCCGAGTCGAGCGCGACGGCCATACATGATCGGGTGTTCGCTGCCTCGGCGGCGGCCCGGCCAAGCAGGCTGCGTGGGTTCACACTGCGTCGCCCGCCCGGAGGCTGTGTTTGGGCACGGGCAAGCGCTTTTCGGCGTATTGGTGGGATGGACGAGCGCTATGAGGGGTGGGGCGGGGAAGACAACGACTTTCTCTACCGGATGGAGTTCGATACTCCACTTGACCGCTATGACGATCCCTTAGTGCACCTACACCACTCACCCACCCCACCGTCGGCGGCCAACGCCGGGATCCCGCCGTTGAGCTGGAAGCCGAACGGCCTGGCCGGCGATGTCAAGCGGTTCGGCTCCTCCTGACAATCAGACGGATCACGGGGGTGCCCGGCACTCCCGTCAGAATCGGTGTTCCAGAATCATCCCGTGTGACCGCGATACCGGTGAAATCGGGGACGACCGCGACCACGTTGGGGTCCTTCGAGGGCTGACGGACCGCGACGCAGGCGCAACCGGCCGCGCTGGCGGCGCGAATGCCACTGTCAGAGTCTTCGAAGACGAGCATGCGCTGTGGCGGCACGCCCAGTCTGCTCGCCGCGGTGAGATAGGGCTCTGGATGCGGTTTGCCGTTGACGGTGTCATCACGGCTGACCACGGTATGGAACGCGTCCGCAGCGCCGATGAGGTCCAGGATGGCAGCGACCCGGCCGGGCAGGTTGCTGGTCACCAGGGTCACGGCGATCCCCGAATCTGCCAGGGCCCGGAGGAGGGGCAGCACACCGGGCATGGGCTGGTAGGGCATCTGTTCCTCGATGCGCGCCGCGTGCCGCCAGACTTCCTGACGCTGCATTGGGGTGTGTCCGGGAAAGAGCGCCCGCAGCGTGCTTGTCGCGGGTTGTCCATGTACGTGGGTGCGCAGGTCTGCATCGGAAACATGCACGCCGTACATGCTCGCGGCGCTGCGCCACGCCCGCTCGATGGCCGCGTTCGTATCCACCAGCACGCCGTCCATGTCGAACGCGACGGCGTGCACTGAAAGCTCTGGCAGCCGGTCGGGATCAGAGGCTTGCAACTGCTCGCCTAAACTGTGCGGCGATGTGCGTGATCTGCTTCGGTGTGCTGGAAACCGAGATACCGAACCCGGCACCTAGGTAGCTGTCGGTGACGCCGACGGACAACGCGATGGAGCGCTGCAGGATGTCGTCGGTCTGCGGCAGCGCGCCGGGATCGTAGCGGTTGCTGACCGGCTCCGGCTTTCGGAACGGGCACACCCGTTCGCCACGTCCCAGCGCCTGTAGCTGGGCCATGTTGGCGTAGTGGTGCTTGCCCGAGTCGTCCATGGTCTTCGTGCCCAAAGCTTTGGCAACGGCCTGTGCGTCGGCGCGCTCGTTGAAGATGTAGGCCAGGATGGTGCCACATTCACCGTCGGGGTCGTGCAGTACCCGGCGTGTGAACCGCGGATGAGTGGAAATCTGTTCTGCCAGCGTGCGCTTCGCTGCTCGAGTGGTGGCCAGCACCCGGTCAAGTTTCGATAGCTGGGCGAGGGCCACACCGGCGGCTAGATCGGCGAGCCGGAAATTGAGCCCGAAAATTAGGTCGCCGGAGCCGCGGTCAGTGTTTCGTTGCCCCTCAAGTGGGAACCATCCCTGGTCGTGGAAAGAGTAGGCCCGCTGATACGTGCGCGGGCTGTTGGTGAGCAAAAAGCCACCCTCACGGCACGTGATTACCTTGAAGGTGTTTAGTGAAAAAGTTCCCGCATCACCGATCGTACCGAGGTGTCGCCCATGGAGGCTGGCACCGCATGCCTGTGCGACGTCCTCCAGGATCAGTAGCCCGTGTCGCTGCGCGATGGCGGTGAGCGCATCCATGTCCGAGGGTGCGCCGAGCATGTGGACCGGCATAATCGCCTTGGTGCGTTCGGTGATGCGTGATTCGACATCGGCGGGGTCCAGCGTAAAGGATTCATCGATCTCTGCAATAATCGGAGTAGCGCCGGAATAGATGATAGCACCGATCGAGGCCAGGAACGTGTAGCCGGGCACGATTACCTCGTCGCCGGGACCGATATCAAGTGCCGCGAGAGCTGTCACCAGCGCGGCGGTTCCGCTGGATACGGCAACGCAGTGGTTGGCCCCGAAGTGATCTAGTGCGCTGCGTTCGAAGCGGCGTACAACCGGAATTTCGGGGACTTTGTCGTAGGCCGTACGGGTAGCCTCCCAATCACTCATAGCCCCCTTGACGTTTTCCCACTCCTCAGTTCCGAAGAATGCGTATCCAGGTCCGGGCATGACCCCTCCGATCAAAATCTGTCTGGTAGCCAGGGTCGTGTGGCGACCAGTGAGTCCATAGTGGCTAGAGCGTGGGCGTCGCCTGTTGTGATCAGGCCAGCGCGTGCGAGCCGCGACGCACTCCAGCAACCGCTAAACCATGCGGCGGCACCGCGCTCGGTGAGCATCACCTGCCGGCCGCTGCCGTGACCGAGACGGGCTTTGCCATCCTCGATCATGAGGTCTAACTCGGTCCCGGCCATCGGTCCGTCGACCATGCGCAGGGAGATGTTCGCCCGGACCCCGACGGGCCACCCGCGCGTTGTCAACGCGGATTCAATATCGATGATTCTCAGCATCCATGGATGCCAGGGATGTTCGTGCCAGTCGTACTGCGGCAACCATAGGGATAGTTCCGGGGGGCTCGGCAGGACACCAGGGGCGAACCTGATGTACGGGGTAAAACTGGAGTGTTTGGAAAGAAAGGTGCAAAGTGCGGAAAAGGCCGCGCCGTCGCGTGCCCACAAGTCTTCCACCACCATGGATTGGCCCCACTCCGGCAACGGCTGGGTGGAGTAGGCGACATAGCCGTCGAGCCGGTCATCGTTGGTAACGCCATAGTGGTGGCGCTCCTTCGCTGCAGCCGAGGCCTTCCAACCCCACCACCAGCCTGGACGGTGAAGCGCACCATCCCAATGGCCGGCGAGTTCCGCATGCAGGGCGAACACGGAGCCGGGATCGGGATCGGCTACCACACTGGAGTGCCGCCTCGGCATGGTGCGCAGCGAGGTGACCGGAACCGTGTACGCGGAGGCACCGCCTGCCACCTCCCAGCCCCACCGGCGGTAGATCCCCGGCGATGGCGTCCACAGCGCGACGAGCGCCACGCCACGCTCCCGAAGGTGATCGACCAGCGAATCGACCACCATTCGCGCTACACCGTCGCCGCGGGCGGACGGATTCACGCATACCAGCGACAACCCGGCCGAGGAGAGTGGACGGCCCCCAAAATATTGGGTGAATGGCAGAGCGATAGCCCCACCGATCACTCCCTCGGCATCGGCGGCCAGGCGCACCAACCCGTTGCCACGCAGCAAAGGCGCATCGGGTAGCGGTACGCCGAAAGAACGCTCGGCGATCGAGACGTACTGCTCCCACTGGTCATCGGTGGGCTCGTCGAGGACATCAGGAAGGCGCATCGCGTCGTCCGACAAGCTGGGCCGCTCGCTCGGCGACGACGATCACCGGAGCCTGTGTATTTCCGGTCGTGACAGCGGGAATCACTGAGGCATCGGCGATCCGTAGCCCCTCAACGCCTCGGACTCTGAGTTCGGGATCCACAACGGCCTGCTCATCTGTGCCGAACCGGCACGTGCCCACTGGGTGAAACTGGGTTTCGGCGCGGGCACGGATGAAGGCCGCGATGTCCTGGCGGCTGCCCAACCCGTCGTAGCCCCTGGCCAGTGGCGGCTGGGCCGCGATCTCCAGCGCCATTTGCACGCCGTCGATCAACGTTTCCAGGTCGGACGGGTCACTGAGGTACCGGGGATCGATCCGGGGTGCAGTGGTGGGGTCGGCGTCGGTTAGCGTCAACTCACCCCGGCTCATGGGGCGGGTGACCGCGGGGCCGATGGTGAACCCAGAGCCCTGACCGTGACCACTGTTGAGGCTGAGCATAGGCGCGAACGACAGCTGGATGTCGGGTGCTGGTAGGCCGGAACGGGTGTGCACGAAGCCGCCGGCCTCACCGAGATTTGAGGCCGGGTCCACGGCGTGGCCGGTGGCTGTGGCAGTGGGGAAGGGCACTGAGACCTGGATGTGGTCGTGTAGGTTCCGCCCAACCCCGGGAAGGGCGACATGCACCCGAATGCCGTGCCTCCGGAGAGTGTCCGCCGGGCCGATGCCGGAGCGCAGCAGCAACGCCGGGCTGTCGATGGCACCACCGCACATCACGACCTCACGCTCAGCCCGGACAAATTCCTCAGCGCCGCCGTGCCGGACGTTGACACCGGTGACTCGCCCGCCCCGGATCTCCAGCCGAGTTGCACCGGAATTAGTACGCACGACCAGGTTTGGTCGGGCTAACGCGGGACGTAGATAGGCTTCCGCGGTGTGCACCCGGCGGTCCCCCCGCGAGGTGGTGCGGTAGTAGCCAGCGCCAGCCTGCTCGCCCCGGTTGAAGTCTGGGTTGAAGGGCAGTCCATACGCCTCCGCCGCTCGGACGAAGGCGAGACTCAGCGGGTGCGGATTCGTCCGCTCCGAGACAGTGAGCATGCCGGTTACCGGATGCTCGACGCGATCGAACTCCGCCAGCACATGCGTGGCATCCCATCGGCTGCCGCCGAACGCCGCCCAGGTGTCGAAGTCGCTGCGGTGGCCCCGGACATAGACCATCGCGTTGATCGCCCCGGACCCGCCCACGACCCGGCCTCTCGGCCAGGACAGGGTCCGGCTGTTGAGGTGCGGCTGTGGCTCGGTGCGGTAGCCCCAGTCGTACTCGCTACCGATCAGCTCGGGCCAAGTGGCGGGGGCGGCCAGTCGTGGATCGTCGCCCGGGGGCCCTGCCTCGAGCAGAAGCACGGTCGCCGAGGGGTCATCGCAGAGACGCCGGGCCAGCACGCACCCGGCAACCCCAGCGCCAACGACAATGTAGTCGAAGGTTTCACTGGCCATCATGCGTCTCCAGCAGCTGGCGAAGGCTGTCGACAAACCGCAGGCCGGCGTCATGCTCGCGCTGCCAGACATTGCGTCCTATGATCACGCCGGTCCAGCCGGCCTCCAGGCCCAATCGCGCGCGCTCGAGCACGGCCTTGTCTTCGGCCTTGTCACCGCCGGACATGACGACGAGAGAACGGCCCGCGGACCTGGTGATCGCAGCAAGTGCCTCCTCGATCGCGAACGGTCGGTCGTACTCCCTGCGTACGCCAGTGCGGCTTTCTGGGTCCGGATAGGTCACCTTGATGACGTCCGCGCCCAGCTCTGCTGCGACGCGAGCGGCATAGTCGACCGCGTAGAAGGAGGTCTTCCCGCCAGCGCGGGCGACCGCTGAACCGCGCGGGTAGGTCCACACCACCACCGGTACACCGAACCGCTCAGCGTCGCGACGTACCTGGCGGAACTGTGCGAAGTCGTCGGTCTGACGCGGCGAGCCGACATACAGTGTGTAGCCAACCGCGTCGGCACCGAGCCGTACGGCGTCCTCCACGGTGGCATTGAGCGGGGAAAGCGGCTCGTCGTCGGGAGGGATCTCGGTCTTGCCATTGAGCTTGAGGATGAGCGGAACCTCGCCGGCGAACTCCCAGTAGAATTTTTCAGCAACGCCAATCTGTATTGCTATACCGTTGAATCCACCCTCCACCGCGAGCTTGAGGATGTAGCGGGGATCGGCCGCAGCCGGGTTGGCGAAGAAATCTCTCGGCCCGTGTTCCAGCCCTTGGTCGTAGGGCAAGAATAGGGCAGTGCCGTTGCGCGGACCATGCTGATGAAGGATCCGGTGCAGCCGAGACCTCTTTCCGCTCGCCAGCCCCAGGTCGGAGATCGCGGGACGACGCGTCATCATTTACTCCCTACCCGCCGGCCATTTGAGTGAACAGCATTACCCCATCTCCACCGGATATGTCGGGTCGTTCGGAGCGGGGTGCGACATCGTCATTCACGGCTACGAGAAAGCCTGTTTTGATCAACCCGTTCGGTGTCAGAACGTGATCAGCGAGCTGCGGATAGTCGATGCGCATCCGGTGCACCAGCTCCTCCCAGCTGTTGGCATCGACAGTCACAGTACGGTTGATCTTTGCATCAGTCTTCTGTTCCGTGTAGGGGAGCAGTGAAAACAGCGACGCAGAAAGAGTCAGCTTCAGCATGCCGCGATCAGTCCTCCGGATCTGTAGCGCGTGAATCCGCTAGTCGAAATCCTAGGTCCATCGCCCAGGTGTGGGCTGGGTCGTGCATCCGGTAACGGGTTCGACACATTTCCGGCAATGCCAAGAACCCGCCACCCCGGTTAACTTTGTGGGTGTGTTCCTCGGTTATTTCGCCATAAACGGGGTTTCGCTGTGGTGTCCGTCTGTATGAGTCGGTGTGAAATGAGTCCTGGCACCATTCCCAAGCGTTCCCATGCATGTCGTAGAGGCCCAACGAATTCGGCTCGCGCGTCTGGGTCGGCCACAAAACGCTGCCTGAGTTCTCGCTGAACCAGGCGTACTCGACGAGCTGCTCCTGTGGGCAGCACCATTGCTCGGCCGAACCCAGACCGCACGCGTACTCCCACTCCGCCTCGGTTGGCAGCCGGCATCCCACCCATGCGGCGAAGACCCAGGCGTCGAACCAGCTCACGTTCACCACTGGGTGGTGCAACTCGCGCGGATCAAGATCCTTGGTGCGGGTCGGATCGAGGAGCCCGAACAGTTCGTTGGTAACCGCCGTGCTGGCCATTCGATAGGCCGCCAAGTCCACCGAATGCAGGGGTACCTCGCCGCTGAAGTGGCGGGCGTCCTCGGCGGCCGTCCCCATTGAGAATGTGGTGGCCTCGATTTTCCTCAATAGGGGCTCGATGTGCTCGGCGGCTCGATTCCCCGCGTCTATGAGGAAGGCGTTCGCGATCTCGGAAAGATCCGCATCGCTGGCCTGTTCGATCAGTGTCATCACCGCATATATTTCTTTGTTGTCGCGGCATTCCGGCAGCCCGGAAGAATTGATCATCAAGGCATTTTTGGCACGCTGGATCAGGCGATCGCGCGTCCGAACGTTCACCGCACCCGAACCCCCATCTCGCCCACGCCTGATGGCGACACCGCGAACGCCCGCACCTGTGGGAAGCGCGGATTGCGCAGCGATATAATTAGGTGCCATAATGCCGTGAAGCGGCTTATATGTAGGTCGTAATCGATGTCGGAGAAGTTCCCGGGGTGTCTGCGATGAGTATGGAACACCGCGATCTCGGTAAGTCCTGATTGTAGTAGGTGGCGGTGTACCCGCAGTGACTCCTCAGGGGTGGCGACGAATCCGGCATCGTCATGATCTACAAAGTAGCGACCTCGAGACACAAACTCGTGCCGCCAGGCGTCATCGTTACGAACGTTGTCTTCGAACAGGAGGAAATCGGTTGCCCGCCGCATCTCACCGTTGGGGGACGCCAGGTAGCCAAAAGATTTTGTTGGGTATCGCGCCAGCACGGTTTCGACGAGGCGCTCATAAAGGTCCACAGTGAGTTCAACGTCGTCGACTGCATAGTCCCCCATGCAAGTCCTCCTCAGACCAAATCCGGATTGGAGGCGATCCATGGCGGAACATTACCGGGCGTGCGGAGGCGCGCCCTGAGTAGTCAATTACTCAACTTCGGCCACCGGAAAGTCAACATATAGAGTGAACTGGAGGTAATGCCCTTTTGCGCCACCGGGGCGGGGCTGTACGCACGTGAATTCGGGGTTGATGATCACACCGGGCATCCCGAGTGTGGGTTGTTGTGGCACCAGGGTCGGCCGACCGGGCTCTATCGTATTTGCGGGTAGCCGGGGTAGCGCTTCGAGGAGGTTGACTCAACGATCCGCTCGGATCGATATTTGGGCTGGTTGTGACTCGGAATGTGCCCGCATCCATTCGGCCTTCCGGGGCTTTTGGTGTGTGGTTGGACTGGCGTCGGTTTGGTCGGTGGACACTGGACGTGGCTATGAAAGGGCTTGATGTAGCTGGGTCTGCCTAGATTGGGAATGCCGATCTTGGTTGCGGGCCCGACAGTGACTTGTCTGTTCTTGCTGTCGAGCTGCCCCGTCGATGGGCTGCGCGAAGGGCCGGGTTTCGGGGATTCGGGGATGGGTCGCGGGGCTGTGCGGCGGCGGGCGCGTGCGGTGTCTGCGCCGGTGGCTCCCCGACACCCTGCGCCAGTAGCCGCCCGACCCGACCGCCTCCTCAGCCGGGCAGGACCGCGGCGGCCTCGGTGAGGGCGGCGAGAGCCTCCCGGAGGCGCCAGGCGTCGCGGTCGCGCGGTCCGACCGGGTTGGAGATGGTGCGGAGCTCGACGAAGGGTAGGCCGGCGTGCGCGGCGGCAACGGCCACCCCGTACCCCTCCATGGCCTCGGCCACCGCGTCGGGGTGCCGACGCAGGAGCGCCTCGGTCCCGGCGACCGTTCCGGTGACCGTGCTGACGGTCAGTACCGGACCGACCGCGGCGGCCGGAAGCGCGGCCCGGAGGGTGGCGACCAGGTTCGGGTCCGCGGTGATGGCGGGGCCGGCACCCAGCAACTCGGCTGGCATCCCGAGCTGGTCCACGGGGATGAAGCCCGTCGGGGAGTCGGCACCCAGGTCGGCCGCGATCGCACTGGTACCGACGACCGTTCCGCCGACCTCGACCCGGTTCGGGAAGCCGCCCGCCACGCCCGCGCTGACGACCAGGCGGTACGGGCGGCCAGCGGCCTCCGCCAGGGCCAGTAGCCGGGCGGTGCCGGCCCCGGCCACCGCCGGGCCTACCCCGACCGGCGCTACGGTGACCGTCGGCCCCCGCCCCGCACGGACCGCCTCGGCCTCGGCGGGAACCGCGGTGACGACCAGAACCCCGGTCACGGGATCGGCCCCCGGCGGCTCTCCTCATCGCTGCTGCCTGGCCCGCCCACCGCCGACGACGGACGGTAGAGGTGGAAACCCGGTGGTGCCGGGTCATCGTCGTCCCCGGTGCCGGGTCTCGGGGCGGGCGAGGTGGGGATTGGGTCGTCGGCGGCGGAATCGCCCAGGGGCGACTCGTCCTGGGCGACGTCGTCATCCGCCAACGGCCGGCCAGCCAGCCGCTCTGCCCGCAGCCGGCCCGCGACCAGGATGCCGCGGGCCGTGGCGAGCGTCGCGACCCCGGCGGAGACGGCGATGCCGAGCCGGCCGTCGAAGGGGACGAGCCCCAACCCGCCGCCGGCGACGAAGGCGAGCATGAGCGCTGTCTCCGAGTGGGCGAACGAGCTGGCCCGCAGCCGTTCGGGGATGCGCTCCTGGATCGAGGCGTCCACCGCGAGCTTGGCGATGCCGCTGGTCAGTGCAGTGACCAGGCAGAGTAGGGCGACCATCAGCAGCGAGAACTTGAGCGTGGCGAGGACAGCCACTCCAGCGATGATCACCATGCCGCTGGACTGCAGCGCCGCCGGGCGATGGATCCGCAGCCGGGTGCCGACCGCGGTGGCCAGGAAGCTGCCGATCGCCAGCGCCCCGCCGACCAACCCGAGGGCGGCCTCGTCGCCCAGGTCCCGGCCGAAGACGACGGTGGTCAGGTCGCCGGCCTTGATCGCGAAGGCCAGGAAGAGCAGCAGGAAGCCGTAGACCGCGCGCAGCGTGGCGGCGCCGATCAGGGTGGCGATGACCAGCCGGCCGTGCGGACCACCCCGGCCCAGGGGGCGATCGCTGGAACTTCGCCGGAGCGCCCGCAGCGGGCGCGGTACCCGTTCGGGCGGCTCCGAGTCCGCCTTCGGTGGCAGTCGCAGGGCGACGACCATGCCGACCAGGAAGATCACCGAGGCGACTCGGAGTGGCCACTGCGGACCGAACCAGAAGGCGGCCAGGCCGATCGGCGCGAGCAGGGCGCCGGCTATCGTGCCGTACACGCTGGCTCTGGCCCCGATCTGGGAGAGCCCGAGCCCTTCCGGGAGGAGCCGGGGTACGGCAGCCGACCGGGCCACGCCGTACGCGCGGGAGAGCGCCAACACTCCGAAGGCCGCCGGGTACAGGCCGAAGCCGTGGATGTAGTCAGAGATCAGCCACGCCAGGAACGCCCGTCCGAGCATGCTGGTGGCCAGGGCGTACCGCCGGCCGTGCCGGAAGTGATCAAGTAGCGGGCCGACCACCGGGGCGAGTAGGGCGAACGGGACCATGGTCACCAGTAGGTAGAGCGCGACCTTGCTGCGGGCCTCTCCGAGCGGCACGTTGAAGAAGATCGTCCCAGCCAGGCCGATCGCGATCAGGGTGTCCCCGGCGCAGGAGAGCGCATGTAGGTCGAAGAGGCGAATCATGCCGGTTTCCCGGCCGGCGCCCCGGGCGCGGGCCCGCCCCACCGACTGGGTCATCCAGCGGCCGCTGTTGACCGAACCGCGCAGCAGCAGGCGGACGGCCTTGACGCCGGTGCCGACAGTCCACCCGAGGAAGGAGCGCTCGGGACGGAGGGAGGACGGCATGTGCACCAGTCTCACTCATCGGCCCGGCCCGCGCGCCACCACTGCCGTGTTTGGTTCGGGGAGTCCCTGTCAGGTGGTCCCACGCATGGGGAACAATGGTCGGGTGACCAGGTCCGCCTCCGCTCGTGCCCCCCGTCTCGACCAGGTCTGTGCCGCCGCCGTCGAGGTGGCTCGCGACGCCATCACCGAGGTTGACCCGGCGGAGGTCGGCGATCATCTCCAGACCCTTGCCGAAGGTGATCGTCTCGTCACGCACTACTTCGAGTGTCGGCTCGCGGGCTATCGTGGCTGGCGCTGGGCTGTCACCGTCACCCGGGTGCCTCGCAGTCGCACGGTCACCGTGTGTGAGGCCGTGCTGCTGCCCGGCCCGGATGCGTTGCTCGCCCCGGGCTGGCTGCCCTGGCAGGAGCGGCTGCAGCCCGGTGATCTCGGCCCGGGTGACCTGCTGCCCAGCCCGCCCGACGACGACCGGCTCCAGCCCGGTTACCTGCTCTCCGACGACCCGGCGGTCGAGGAGGCCGCCTGGGAGCTGGGTCTCGGCCGGGCACGGGTGATGTCCCGGGAGGGGCGCGGCGAAGCCGCCCAACGGTGGTACGACGGCGACCACGGGCCAACCGCACCGATCGCCACCGCCGCTCCGGTGGCGGCCCGCTGCGGGACCTGCGGCTTCTATCTGCCGCTCGCCGGCGCGCTGTGCCAGTCCTTCGGTGCCTGTGGCAACCTCTTTGCTCCGGATGACGGGCGCGTGGTCAGCGCCGACCACGGCTGCGGTGCGCACTCGGAGATTCTGGCCGAGCCCCCCGAGAGCTCCGCCGAGGAGCTATCAACCGTCTACGACGACAGCGCGGTGGAGACCGTGTCGGTGCGCGAGGCCGACGCGTCGGCCGAGGTGGCGGAGGTCGCCGAGGTGGCGGAGTCGAATGGCCAACCGTGAGGTGATCGCCGGCGTGGATCAGTGACCGGCGCGGCGGCGACGTCGGTGCGAGTCGTGCCGCATCATCACGGCGAGACCGGGCAGACCCCACAGGACTCCAGCCAGGCAGGTCCAGAGCCAGCCCTCGCGACCGGCTTCCACCAGCTGGTCGCGGAAGAACAACAGCACGACTCCGGCGATCGCCCAGGCGGCCATCCCGGCGAGGGCGAACGGCACCATCGGCGGGTCGAGCGGATCGGTCCGCCGTTGCGGCTGCTTCAGCACGGAGCAAGCGTACGGGATCAGTTTTCCTATCGGGCCGATGATCAGCGACGATGCGGCCGACTAGACGAGAGAGCACCTGCGAGGACCCGATGGCAGTAGCCCCGCCCGACGGCGCCATGCCGCCCGCGACACCGCGGAACCGTTTCGACCGCTACTTCGAGATCTCCGCCCGCGGTTCGACGCTGGGCCGTGAGGTGCGCGGTGGGCTGGCGACCTTCTTCACGATGGCCTACATCGTGGTGCTCAACCCGCTGATCCTCGGCTCCGCCGTTGATGGCGCCGGGGAACGGCTGCCGATCCCGGCGCTCGCCGCGGCGACCGCGCTGATCGCCGGGCTGGCGACGATCCTGATGGGCGTGGTGGGCCGGTTCCCGCTGGCGGTCGCCGCCGGTCTCGGCGTCAACGCGCTGGTCGCGTACGAGATCGCTCCGGAGATGACCTGGGCGGACGCGATGGGTCTGGTGGTGATCGAAGGTTTGATCATCGCGGTGCTGGTGTTGACCGGGCTGCGTACCGCGGTGTTCCGCTCGGTGCCCACCCAGATGAAGGCGGCGATCGGGGTCGGCATCGGGCTGTTCCTGACCATCATCGGTCTGGTTGACGCGGGCTTCGTCCGGCGGCTCCCGGACGCGGCCAACACCACCGTCCCGGTCGGCCTGGGCATCGGCGGCAAGCTGGTCAGCTGGCCGATGTTGGTCTTCGTGGTGGGTCTGCTGCTGACTCTGGTGCTGGTGGTACGCCGGGTAAAGGGCGCGATCCTGATCGGCATCCTCGCCTCGACCGGGCTGGCGCTCGTCATCGAGGCGCTGGGCAACATCGGCCCGTCGGTGGTCAACGGGGTGTCGAACCCCAAGGGCTGGTCGCTGACCGTGCCCGAGTTGCCGAGTCGAATCCTGGACGTGCCGGATCTGTCGCTGCTCGGCCGGTTCAACGTGCTCGACTCGTGGAGCCGGGCCGGCTGGCTGGTCGTGCTGATGTTCATCTTCACGCTGATCATCACCGACTTCTTCGACACGATGGGCACGATGGTGGCGGTCGGCCAGGAGGGTGGGATGCTCGACGAGCAGGGCACCCCGCCCCGGGCGAAGGAGATCCTGCTGGTCGACTCGATCGCCGCGGCCGGCGGCGGCGCCGCGAGCGTGTCCAGTAACACGGCGTACATCGAGAGTGCGGCCGGTGTCGCGGAGGGTGCCCGGACGGGTGCGGCCAACCTGGTCACCGGGGTGCTCTTCCTGCTGGCGATGTTCCTCACGCCGCTGGTGTTGGTGGTGCCCTTCGAGGCCGCGTCAACCGCGCTCGTGGTGGTCGGGTTCCTGATGATGACCGCGGTGCGGACCATCGACTGGACCGACTTCGAGATCGCGATCCCGGCGTTCCTCACGATCGTGTTGATGCCGTTCACCTACTCGATCTCCAACGGCATCGGTGCCGGCGTGATCGTGTACGTGTTGATGAAGGTCGCTCGGGGTAAGGCGCGGGAGGTCCACCCGCTGCTGTACGGCGTGGCGGCGCTCTTCGTGCTGTACTTCCTGCGTGGACCGATCGAGTCTGTACTGCTGTGACGCGGAACGCGGGGCCGGGCGGCGAACCGGCCCCGCGCCCCGCGTGCGTACTCCGCGTGAGCCTGGTCATATCGCATGTCGTTAGCTAGGCTCATTAGTTAGGCTAACTACAGTGACGGAGCAGACGGTGACGGCGAAGAGCGTGCCACCGGTGCAGCTGGCGGTCCAGCTGCGGGATGCGATTACCCGGCTCAACCGGCGGGTCCGCCAGGCCAGACCGGTTGGTGACCTGACGGTCACCCAGCTCTCCGCGCTCACCAGCCTCCGGCTGGCGGGCGCGCTGACGCCCCGGGAGCTTGCTGACGTCGAACGGGTTCAGCCGCCGACGATGACCAAGATCGTCGCGAAACTGGAGGAGCGCGGCCTCGTGCAGCGCACCCCCCACCCGACCGACGGCCGGCAGGTGATCCTCGCCGCGACGGAGGGGGGCGGAGCAGTGCTGGACCAGTTTGAGCGCGTTCGGGACCAATGGTTGGCCCACCGGCTGGCCGAACTGAGTGCGGAGGAACGGGAGACGCTGCGCCAGGCAGCAGAGATTCTGCAACAGCTCACCCGTACCTGAAGCTCCCGCCCCGCCTGCGCCGTCACGACGATGACGCGTACGCGAGGGAGGCGCACCAAGAGTGCAGAAGAAGCTGAGCACGATATTCCAGTCCCTACAGGTCCGCAATTACCGGCTATTCGCCTCCGGACAGCTGATCAAGCTGATCGGCGTCTGGATGATGTTCATCGCCCAGGACTGGCTCGTCCTCGAGCTCAGCGACAATTCCGCCACCGCGCTCGGTATCGTCACCGCCCTCCAGTTCGCTCCCGTTCTGCTGCTCACGCTGATCTCCGGGCGCCTCGCCGACCGGTACGACAAGCGCGTCCTGCTCTTCGCCGCCAACCTGTTCTGGACGCTCCTCTCCCTGGCCATGAGCCTGTTGGTGATCACCGGCCGGGTGCAGCTCTGGCACGTCTTCGCCTTCGCCGCCCTGCTCGGCGTCGCCAACGCGGTGGAAACCCCGGTCCGGCAGGCCTTCGTCTCCGAACTGGTCGGCACCCCGCTGCTGCCGAACGCCCTCTCCCTCAACGCGGCCACCTTCAACTCCGCGCGGATCGTCGGCCCCGCCCTCGCCGGCCTGGCCATCGCCGTCGTTGACGTGGGGCCGGTATTCCTGGTCACCGCCCTCAGCTCGATCGCGCCGTTGGTGAACGTGATCCGGATGCGCCCGGCCGAGCTGCACCGCGAGGCGCTACCGCCGCGCGAGGAGCGGGCCTCGGCCCGGGTCGTGGACGGGCTGCGCTACGTCTGGGGTCGGCCGGACCTGCTGCTGCCGATGGTCCTGATCTCGGTCATCGCCACCTCACTCTTCAATTTCCAGCTCACCCTCGCCGCATTGGCCAAGACCGTCTTCGACACCGGAGCCGCCTCGTTCGGTCTGTTCAGCAGCGCCCTCGCGGTGGGCGCCCTGGCCGGGGCCCTAGCCGGCACCGGGCGCCGCAGTCGCCCCTCGGTGTGGCTGGTGCTCTCCGCGGCCGTCGTCTGCGCCACCTTCGGCACTCTGGTCGGGCTGGCTCCCACGTACTGGCTGGTGGTGGTGCTGCTCCTGCCGACCGGCTTCTCCACGGTCTTCTTCGCCCAGGCCTGCAACCAGCGCATCCAACTGGGCACCGACGCCGCCTTCCGGGGCCGGGTCATGGCGCTGTGGGTACTGGTCTTCCTGGGCACCAACCCGGTGGGTGCCCCGGTCATCGGGTGGCTCGCCGAGACGTACGGCGCCGGGGCCAGCATCTGGATGGGCGGGTTGGTCTCCCTCACCGCCGCGCTGCTCGCCCTGGCCTGGCAGCTGCGCCGCTCGGGAGCCCGGCTGCGGTTCCGGGTACTGCCGATGCCCCGCTTCTACCTCACCGAGCGGGTGTGAGGTCCGCGCGGCGGAACTTGACAAACGGCTCATTGTGGCAAATCGGTGGCAGGGCGATCACAGCCGGCTTAGCGTCGGGGCGTGGAGCTGGGACGTGCGTTGCTGGTGCCCCTGATGGTGGCTGCCGTGGTGTGCCTGCCCGTGGTGATCGCCCTGCTCATCTGCGCCGACGAACTCGTTGACCGACTCGCCGGTCGCTGGGCGCGGTGGCGGAGCCGACAACGGGAACGGCGGATAATCGCTCGCCTGGACCGGGCGGTCGAGGCCGACGCGCTCACCCGGAACATTGATCTGAGCCGGATGGACCGGCCGGATCGGCAGCCGCTGGAACAGCTCGCCACGGAGCTACGCCGGCTCCGGGGCCATCAGGTCGGCGGCTCCGGGCGGGCCAGGGTCTGGCACGAGGCGACGCTCGCCAGCTACGACAACCGGCTTCGGCTGGCCTGCGCGGCCCTCGGAATTAGGCAGCACCTGGACGAGCTGACCGGGGTGGACCGGGAGCTCGAGCGGGTACGAGTCGAAGGGCTGCTGCACCGCGCGGGTCTGATCTTGCCTGGTGCCCGGCCCGAGCACCGACAGCGCCACCGTTGAGTGGTAACCGGGGAAGCCACCGGCGGCCGGGTTGAGACTCTTCGTCGCCGTATACCCGCCGCCGGCGGCGGTGGAGCACCTCCGTGCGCGGATCACCGAGCTGCAGATCGGTCGGGCCGCCGCCGGCGTCCGCCTCGTCGACCCGACCCAGGCGCACGTCACGCTCGCCTTCCTCGCAACGGTGGCAGCGGACCGGTTGGGGGCCGTGGAGCACTCGCTCGACGAGGCGGCGCGGCGCTCCCGCGACTCGTGGCCAGCCCCGCCGCGGCTACGCCTGGCCGGCGGCGGAACGTTCGGGCAGGGCCGCTCCATCGTCATGTGGGTGGACCTGCGGGGTGAGGTGGCGGAGCTGCACCGGCTGGGCCGACTCGTCCGGTCCCGGTTGCGAGCCAACGACCTGCGCCACGACGAGAAGCCGTTGCGCCCGCACCTGACCGTGGCCCGGCCCGGCGACCGACTGACATCGGCCGAAGTCGCGGCCGATGTCGCGGCGCTACAGGGCTACGTGGGGCCCCGGTGGCCGGCGCGGGAACTGGTGCTGACGCGAAGCCAACCGGGGTCGTCCCCCAGCTATCACCGCCTGGCCGGCTGGCAGCTGTGAGTCAGGAGGACTCGCGGGCGGCCGGGGCGCTGCCGAAGAGCACATCGTCCCAGCTCGGTAGCCGCTTGCGCGGTTTGCTGCTGCTCTCGCCCGACTCGGTGCCGCCCGCCGTGGCGGGACCCGTGCGGCGCGGCCGGAGCACGGCCAGCGACGGAACAGCCGGCACCTCCTTCGGCGCGTCCGAGTCGTCGTCGAAGGCCGAACCCGGGCCGCCGCCGAGCAACGCCGCCGCGCCGCCAGCGACTGTCCGTGGCCGCGGCGCCTCCGGACTGGCCGGGCTGGCCGGGCTCCGGGGCTCGAGGCCACGGCCGGACGTGCCACCGAGCGGGCGGTCCAGGGTGGCGAGCAGCGCGTCCCGACCGGCGCGGATCGGATCGCGGCTTGGCCGCTTGGGCTCGGCCGGGCCCGGCAGGCCGTGCCCACCGCGGCCGGGCTCGGTCCGCGCCGGGCCGGGTAGCCCGTGGCCGCCACGCTCGGCGGTCGGTTCCTGCCCGAGGATCGGCATGGGACGCTCGGCGCAGAGGTACTGCGCCATGTCGTCGTGTGGCGTGACCGACTGTCGGGACTTCTCCAGCTCCCACACGGCCTGCGCGGTGGCCTTGCCGGAGGGCCAGGTGGCGACGATCCGCCAGGTCCCGTCGTCGCGACGCCACGCGTCCCACGAGATCTTCTCAGTGTCGATGCCGTGCTGGGACAGTCGACCGTTGACCACCTCGGCGAGCGGGGTCGGCTTCTCGGCCCCTCGCAGCCGGGTGCGTCGGGCGTGCTGGGCGAGCATGGCCCGCTCCTGGAGGACCGGGCCGGCGTAGCGCAGCACCCGGTCAACGGGGACGCCCGCGATCCGGGCGACATCCTCGGCGGACTCACCGGCCCGGATCCGGGCCTGGATGTCCCGTGGGGCCAGAGTGGGGGCCGGGTCGGTGCCCGGCGTTGCGGCCACCGCCAGGGGCGCGGCCCCGGGCTCGGTGTGCAGGGCGGTGGAGACGCGCTCGTCAAGGGGGAGCGCGAGAAGTCGCCCGACCTCGTCGGTGAGGACCAGTGCCTGGCCATCCTCGGAGAGGGCGACGAAGCGTACAGGGCGCATTGTCTGCCTCCGTCCCGCCTTGCTGGCCCCGCGCCACAGGCGAGCCACCCGGGCGTTCGTTACCACCGTACGCGCATCTGCCCGCAGGTGGGGGAACCGACACCCCGTGTTCCCGACTGGGCTGCGATGCTGATCACGGTGGGTGGCTGCCGGAAAGCGGCAGGTCACCCACCGTGACGGTAGCTCAGAGTCGTTCGACCACGTGGTCGATGGCGGCGGTCAAAGCCTCCACATCGGCTGGTTCGATCGCTGGGAAGAGGGCGATCCGTAGCTGGTTGCGACCGAGCTTGCGGTACGGCTCGGTGTCCACGATCCCGTTCGCGCGCAACGCCTTGGCGACGGCGGTGGCGTCCACCTCGGCCACGAAGTCGACGGTGGCGACCACGTTGGAGCGCAGCGCCGGGTCGGTGACGAACGGCGTCGTCGCCGGAGAACGCTCCGCCCAGCCGTAGATGATGCCGGCGCTCTCCGCGGTGCGCTTGGCCGCCCAGGACAGGCCCCCCTGCGCGTTCATCCAGTCGGTCTGCTCCGCGGCGAGGAAGATGGTGGCCAGGGCCGGGGTGTTGTACGTCTGCTCCAGCCGCGAATTGTCGATCGCCGTGCCCAGGTCGAGGAAGGCCGGGATGTAACGGCCGGCGGCCTTGATCTCGGCCGCGCGCGCCAACGCCGCCGGGGACATCAGGGCCAGCCACAGGCCGCCGTCGGAGCCGAAGCACTTCTGCGGGGCGAAGTAGTAGACGTCGGTCTCGCCGACGTTGACCTCCAAACCGCCGGCGCCGGAGGTGCCGTCCACCAACAGCAGCGCGCCCTCGTCCGCGCCGGGCACCCGGCGGATCGGGACCGCGACCCCGGTGGAGGTCTCGTTGTGCGGGGTGGCGTAGACGTCCACGCCGGCCTCCGCCACCAGGCTCGGTGCGCTACCGGCCGGCGACTGGTGAATGGTTGGCGTGCCGAGGAACGGTGCGTCCTGCACCGACTTGGCGAACTTGGCGCCGAACTCGCCGAAGCTGGCGAACTGGGCCCGGTCCCGGATCAGGCCGAACGCGGCGACCTCCCAGAAGGCGGTGGTGCCGCCGTTACCGAGGACGACCTCGTACCCCTCGGGCAGGGTGAAGAACTCAGCGATCCCGCGGCGAAGCCGGGCGACCTGGTCGCGGACCGCGCTCTTGCGGTGCGAGGTGCCGAGGTAGTCGCTCGCCGCCTCCGCGAGGGCGGAGACCGCCGCCGGACGAACCTTGGACGGGCCGCAGCCGAACCGGCCGTCGGCGGGTTTGAGGTCGTCGGGAATTCGGATAGTCGATGCGTCAGCCACGGTCTTGGGTTCCTTCCGCAGGGGCGAGGGAGGGGCCGGGCGGATCGATGGCGCGCGGCGCGCACGGCCGATCCTCCGACCGGCGGCGCTGCCAGTCCTCATCCTTTCACCCATCGTCGCCCCGATAGCCGCCGGTCTCACCGGCGGGGCTGAGGCGTACGCCACAACCCCCGCCGGTGCGGTCGGTTCGGTTCGGTTCGGAGGCCGGGCTGGGACCTGGTCTCAGCCCGGGCGACGGTCGTCAGACGCCGTGCGGGACCTGGTCCCAGCCCTCGACCTCGTGCGGCCGGCGGGGGCCCGGCCCGACGTAGCGGGCGGAGGGGCGGACGAGCCGTTGGAGCTTCTTCTGCTCCAGAATGTGGGCGCTCCAGCCACCCATCCGGGCGCAGGTGAACATCGAGGTGAACATGTGGGCGGGCACCTCGGCGAAGTCCAGCACGACCGCGGACCAGAACTCGACGTTGGTGGCGAGGATCCGGTCCGGCTTGCGACTGTGCAGCTCTGCCAGGGCGGCCTTCTCCAGGGCCTCGGCGACCTCGAAGCGGGGCGCCCCCAACTCCTTGGCAGTGCGGCGGAGCACCCGGGCTCGCGGGTCCTCGGCCCGGTAGACCCGGTGACCGAAGCCCATCAGCCGCTCACCGCGATCGAGTACGCCCCGGACGTACCCCTCGGCGTCGCCACTGCGCTCCACCGCCTCGAGCATGTTCAGCACCCGGGAGGGCGCCCCGCCGTGCAGTGGCCCGGAGAGCGCACCGATGCCGGAGGAGATGCAGGCGGCGGCGTCGGCGCCGGTGGAGCCGACGATGCGGGCGGTGAAGGTGGAGGCGTTTAGGCCGTGCTCGGCGGCCGAGATGAAGTACGCGTCCACGGCCTTGACGTGCCGCGGGTCCGGCTCGCCCCGCCAACGCTTCATGAAGCGTTCGACGATGGTGGAGGCCTTGTCGATCTCCTTCTGCGGCACGGCCGGCAGGCCCAGGCCCCGCGCGGACTGGGCGACGAAGGAGAGCGCGGTCACCGACACCCGGGCCAGGTCCTCGCGGGCCTGCTCGTCGGAGATGTCGAGCAACTGGTGCAGACCCCAGTACGGGGCGAGCATCGCCACCGCGGACTGCACGTCCACCCGGATGTCACCGGAGTGCACCGGGACCGGGAACGGCTCGGCCGGCGGTAGACCCGGGCCGAACCGTCCATCCACCAACAGAGCCCAGACGTTGCCGAACGAGATCTGACCGATGAGATCCTCGATGTCCACGCCGCGATAGCGCAGCGAGCCACCCTCCCGGTCCGGTTCGGCGATCTCGGTCTCGAAGGCGATGACGCCCTCCAGCCCCGGTTTGAAGTCGGCCATGTCGTCTCCTGGATCTGGCTCGGTGCGCCCGGGACGGGCCCTCGTTGGGCCCAGTGCCTTAGGCGACCCTCAGGGATGTGTTCGTGACATCTTGCCTGCTGACCACGGGACTTTCGACCCATGGCCGCTGTGCCTCACCCGACATCCCCGGCCGGAACGGCCGTCGAGGGGTCGGTGACACTGGGTGTACGGGCAGGCTGTCAGCGACACGACGGGTCGGTCCGCCACCTGGGAGGGGAGTAGATGTGACAGGCGACACAGTGCCGCCGGCGAACCTACGTAACGAGTACGCCGCGGACCTGGGCCTGACCGAGACGAGCCTGGCTGGTGACTGGTACACCCAGTTCGACCGCTGGTTCACCGAAGCGGTGGCCGCCGGTTTGCCCGAGCCGAACGCGATGGTGCTCGGTACCGCCGACGCGGCTGGCCGGCCGAGCGCCCGTACGGTGCTGTTGAAGGGGTATGGGCCGGACGGCTTCGTCCTGTTCACCAACTACGGGTCGCGCAAGGGCACCGAGTTGGCCGCCAGCCCGTACGCGAGCCTGGTCTTTCCCTGGCTCGTGCTGGGGCGCCAGGTGGTGGTGACCGGTCGGGTGGAGCGGCTCGACCGGGCCGAGACCGAGGCGTACTTCGCCAGCCGGCCGCGCGGCTCCCAGCTCGGGGCGTGGGCGAGCGAGCAGTCCCGGGTGCTCCCGGACCGGGCCGCGTTGGACGCCGCCTACCAGGCGGCGGCGGAGCGCTTCGTCGCCGGGGCGCCGATCCCGGCGCCGCCGCACTGGGGTGGCTTTCGGATCCGCCCCGACGAGGTGGAGTTCTGGCAGGGCCAGGCGAGCCGGCTGCACGACCGGCTGCGGTTCCGCGCCACCGACGGGGGCGGCTGGGTCGTCGAGCGGCTGGCGCCGTGACCGAGGTGCGGGCGGCCCGGCGGCGAAGCAGCCGGTGGGCGATCGACCTGCGTCCGCTGGCGGTGCCGGCGTTCCGCCGCATCTGGCTCGGCAACGCCATGGCGATGTTCGGCTTCCAACTCACCTCGGTCGCAGTCCCGGTGGAGATGTACGCCCTGACCGGGGAGTCCTACTGGGTCGGCCTGCTCGGCCTCGCCGGCTTCGCGCCCCTGCTGCTCTTTGGGCTCTGGGGCGGAGCGGTGGCCGACGCGCGGGACCGGCGCCGGGTGCTGCTCGCCGGTTCGGCGCTGCTCTGGACCACGATGCTTGGCCTGCTGGCGCAGGCCTCGCTCGGCGTGGGCAGCCCGGTGTTGCTGCTGGCGCTGGTGGCCGTCCACTCGGCCGGCTTCGCGATCAGCGCGCCGGCGCGGACCGCGGCCCTGCCCCGACTGCTGCCACCGGGGCTGGTCCCGGCGGCGGCCACCCTGAACTTCACCACCTTCACCGCGGCCTCGGTGGTCGGCCCACTCGCCGCTGGTCTGATCTTCGCGGCGGCCGGCACCGAGGGTGGACTGCCGATCGCGTACGCCGCGGACGCGCTCCTGTTCACCGGGTTGGTGGTGGCCGCGCTGCGGCTGCCGCCGATGCCGCCGGAGCCGCTCGGCGACGGCGAGGTGCGGCGCGGTGGGTTGGCGGGGATCAGGGACGGACTCCGGTACCTGACCACCACGCCGGTGCTGCTGCTGTCGTTCGCCATCGACCTGATCGCGATGGTGCTGGCGCTGCCGCGGGCGTTGTTTCCGGAGATCGCCGAGGAGCGGTTCGGTGGCGGGGCGGCGGTCGGCTGGCTCTTCAGTGCCATCGCGATGGGCGCCATGCTGGCCGGCCTCACCTCCGGCTGGATCAGCCGGCTGCACCGACAGGGGCTTGGGCTGGTCGTGGTGGTGGTCGGCTGGGGTCTGGCGGTTGCGGCGGCGGGGTTGGCCCAGCAGCTCTGGCTGATGGTCCTGTTGCTCGCGGTGGCGGGCGCGGCCGACCTGGTCAGCGCGGTGCTACGCCAGTCGATGCTGTTGGTCTACGCGCCGGACCGGATGCGGGGCCGGCTGCAGGGGGTGAACACGGTCGTTGTGGCCGGGGGGCCGCGCCTCGGTGACCTGCGGGCCGGTGCGATGGCGGGTGGTTTCGGCAGCGGTGTCGCCTGGGTTGGTGGAGGTCTGCTCTCGGCCGTGTTCGCGCTCGGGCTGGCGGTGGCCTTCCCGGCCCTGATCCGCTACCGGAGGGCGGTCGTCGCCGGTGAGCAGCGGGTCTGACCGGTGCTGTCGGCAGCGAGCAGCCGGCCTGACCGGTTAGGGTCCGGGGATGGACTTCCCCGGGCAGTGGGCCCCCTCGGGGGCACAGTGGACCATCGCGGCCGCTGGCCACGAGGCGGTGATCGTCGAGGTCGGTGGCGGAATTCGGACCTACCGATCCGACGGGGTGGAGCACCTGGACGGGTACACCTCAGCCGAGTTGTGCCCGGACTCCGCCGGCCAGGTGCTCGCCCCCTGGCCGAACCGGCTCCGGGACGGTAGCTACCACTTCGCGGGCCGCGACCTCCAGCTGGCGATCAGCGATCCGGAGCACGACGCGGCCTTCCACGGGCTGGTCAACTGGGTGCCCTGGCAGTTGCTGGAGCGTTCGGCCGACGCGGTGACGCTCGGCTATGAGTTGGCCGCCACCCCCGGCTACCCCTGGTCGCTGCGGCTGCGGAGTCGGTGGGCTGTCGGCCCGGACGGGCTGCGCGCCGAGCACGAGGTGACCAACAGCGGCGGCGAGGCGGCGCCCTTCGGCTTCGCGGTGCACCCGTACCTGCGGGTGCCGGGCGGCTCGGTTGACGATGTCCTGCTGCGGTTGCCAGCGCGGAGCCGGCTGCAGGTGGACGGGCGGCTACTACCGATCGCCCAGTCCTCGGTCGTCGGCACCGAGTACGACTGGAACGCGCCGCGTCGAATCGGCCGGGCGGTGCTTGACGACACCTTCGGCGACGTGGTCCGGGACGGCGACGGTGGTTCGGTGGTCGAGCTGGCCGCCTCGGATGGCGGGGCCCGGGTTCGGGTCTGGGCGGACCGGCGGTTTGGCTGGTGGCAGGTCTTCACCGGGGACACCCGCTCCGGGTCGCGGCGTCGACGTTCGGTGGCGCTGGAGCCGATGACCTGCCCACCGGATGCGTTCCGCTCCGGCCGGGATCTGATCACGTTGCGGCCGGGCGACACCTGGCAGGGCGCCTGGGGCATCCGGCCGGCGTAGTCGAGGAGGCGCGATGGAGTTCGTCGAGGTGGTCCGGCGGCGTCGGATGGTCCGCAACTACGATCCGGATCGGCCGGTCCCGCCGGAGGTGGTGGACCGGCTGCTGGCGCACGCGATCCGGGCGCCGTCGGCGGGCTTCTCCCAGGGGTGGGGTTTCCTGGTGCTGGAGGCCGCCGAGGATCGGGATCGGTTCTGGGCGGCGACCACGCCGGGCACCGGCGGCCGGGAACGCTGGCTGGCCGGGATGCGGCAGGCCCCGTTGATCATCGTGCCGCACGCCAACCGGTCGGTGTACCTGGACCGGTACGCGGAGCCGGACAAGGGGTGGGCGGACCGGTCAGCGGAGCGCTGGTCGATGCCCTACTGGTACATCGACACCGGCTTCGCCGCGTTGTTGATGCTGCTCACCGCCGTTGATGAGGGGCTGGGGGCGTGCTTTTTCGGTATTCCGCCGCAGCGGCTGGCGGACTATCGGGCGGCTTTCGGGGTGCCGTTGGAGTATGAGCCGGTTGGCGCGGTCACCGTCGGCTACCGTGCGGTGGATCAACGATCGTCGTCGCTGCGCCGCGGGCGCCGCCCGGTGGAGGAGGTGGTCCGACGTGGTCGGTGGAGTTAGTCCGAAAAACGCCATTTGCCCGGTTGGTAAAGCGATCTGTCAGGGCGAAACTGCCATAAAGCGTTCGAACGCGGCGTGACTTGGCCGGTTAGGCTGACACGGTCATTGGCGCCGCTGCTCGCGGCGTCGCATGCAGCGGTGCCGGGTCGGGGGCGGCCGATCGCGGGGAGGGGAGCTAACCGTCGTGATCTTCAGAGCGGTCCGGGATGGGCGTCCATACCCCGAGCACAGCCTGACGCTCAAGCAGTGGGCCGAGATCCCTCCGCGTCCGCTGCGTCTGGATCAATTGATCACTACGAAGCGTGAGTTGGCGCTGGACAAACTCCTCGCCGAGGATTCGACCTTCTACGGCGACCTGTTTCCGCACGTGGTGCAGTGGGACGGCGGGCTCTATCTGGAGGACGGGCTGCACCGGGCACTGCGAGCCGCGTTGCAGCAGCGCAACCAGATCCATGCCCGGGTGTTCGTCTTTCCCGCCGCGGTCGACTGAAGCGGCGCGGGCTGACCCTTCGTTAAGGTGTCTCCATGAGCCCTCTCGACTTGCTGGATGTCGATTCGTCGCTGAGCGCCGAGGAGCGGCAGATTCGCGCCGTCGTCCGCCAGCTGGTGGACGATCAGGTGCGGCCGTACGTCGCCGGCTGGTATGAGGAGGGCCGCGTGCCCGCCCGAGAGCTGGCCCGGGAGTTCGGCAAGCTGGGCCTGCTCGGCATGCACCTGACCGGGTATGGCTGCGCCGGCTCCTCGGCCGTCGCCTACGGTCTGGCCTGCCTGGAGCTGGAGGCGGGTGACTCGGGCATCCGTTCCCTGGTCTCGGTGCAGGGGGCGCTGGCGATGTACGCCATCTGGCGCTACGGCAGCGCGGAGCAGAAGCAGCGTTGGCTGCCCACGATGGCTGCCGGGGAGACGATCGGCTGCTTCGCGCTGACCGAGCCGGACCACGGATCCGACCCGGCGTCGATGGCCACCCGGGCCCGCCGCGACGGCGACGACTGGGTGCTGCACGGCACCAAGATGTGGATCACCAATGCGACGATCGCGGATGTCGCGGTGATCTGGGCCCGTACCGACGAGGGGATCCGCGGCTTCGCCGTGCCGACCGGGACACCCGGGGTGACGGTGCGCGAGATTCGGCGCAAGATGTCGCTGCGGGCATCGGTGACCGGGGAGATCTCCCTGGACGACGTGCGGCTGCCGGCGTCGGCCCGCCTGCCCGAGGCCGTCGGGCTGAAGGCGCCGCTGGGTTGCCTCACCGAAGCGCGGCACGGGATCGTCTGGGGAGCCCTGGGCGCCGCCCGGGACTGCCTGGAGACGGCGCTGGAGTACGCGGGCAGCCGTACCCAGTTCGGCCGCCCTCTCGCCTCGTTCCAGCTCACCCAGGCGAAGCTCGCCGACATGGCGGTGGAGTGGAGCAAGGGCTACCTGTTGGCGTTGCAGCTCGGTCGGCTCGCCGACGCCGACCGGCTCCGCCCCGACCAGGTCAGCGTGGGCAAGCTCAACAACGTTCGGGAGGCGTTGGCGATCGCCCGGCAGTGCCGCACGATCCTGGGGGCCAACGGCGTCTCCGGCGCGTACCCGGTGCTGCGGCACGCCAACAACTTGGAGAGCGTGCTCACCTATGAGGGCACCTCGGAGATCCATCAGCTTGTGATCGGGCAGCGGCTGACCGGCCTGTCCGCGTTCGCCTGATTGCGCCCGGCGCGGGTCCGGCCCCCGGTGCGGGCTGTGCCAACGCGTGGATGTCGGCGCCGGGGCGGGTAGGCTGGCCGGCCGGCCCGACAGCTCCGGGTACCCGGGCAGGCCCGCCGTGCCGGCGGTCACCCCGGGCCGGTGAACCGCGCGGTGGGTAGGACGGCGAGGAAGTGCAGCCATGATCAGCATATTCGATCTCTTCAGTGTCGGTATCGGGCCGTCCAGCTCGCACACCGTCGGGCCGATGCGTGCCGCCCGGACGTTCGTCGCCGGCCTCAAGGCGGACGGGCTGCTCAGTGAGACGGTACGGATCCGCGCCGAGCTGTTCGGTTCGTTGGGGGCGACCGGCCGCGGCCACGGCAGTGATCGGGCGATCCTGCTCGGGCTCGCTGGTGCGGAGCCGGAGACGGTCGACACCGACGCCGTCGAGGGCTGGATCGACCGGATCCGCGCCGAGCAGCGGATCTCGCTGCACGCCGTACACGAGATCGACTTTGATTCGGCTCGGGACCTGGTGCTGCACCGCCGCCGGTCGCTGCCGTACCACCCGAACGGGATGACCTTCGCCGCCTACGACCGGACCGGAGCCGAGCTCCGGGCCCGTACCTACTACTCGGTCGGGGGTGGGTTCGTCGTGGACGAGGCGGCGGCGGGGGCGGACCGGATCACCTCGGACACCACCCCGGTGCGCCACCCCTTCTCGACCGGTGCGCAGCTGCTGGCCGTGACCCGGGAGACCGGGCTGTCGATCAGCGAGGTGATGCTCGCCAACGAGCTGTCCTGGCGCAGCGAGCGGGAGGTGCGCGCCGGCCTGCTGGAGATCTGGCGGGTGATGCGGGAGTGCGTGGCACGCGGCTGCGAACGCGACGGTGTTCTCCCCGGCCGGTTGCGGGTCCGGCGGCGGGCCGCCGAGCTCTACCGCGGCCTGATGATGGACGCGGACCCGATGCGGTCAACAGCGGGTCAGGGGGCGGTGGACCCGCTGCGCACGATGGACTGGGTGACCCTCTTCGCCCTCGCGGTCAACGAGGAGAATGCCGGCGGTGGTCGGGTGGTGACCGCACCGACCAACGGCGCGGCCGGCATCATTCCGGCGGTCCTGCACTACTACGACCGGTTCGGCCCGGGTGCCACCGCGGAAGGTGTGGTGCGGTTCCTGCTCGCGGCCGGCGCCATCGGCGTGCTGTTCAAGGAGAACGCCTCCATCTCCGGCGCCGAGGTGGGTTGCCAGGGCGAGGTCGGTTCGGCCTGCTCGATGGCGGCGGCCGGGCTGGCCGAGGCGCTGGGGGGCAGCCCGGAGCAGGTGGAGAACGCCGCCGAGATCGGCATGGAGCACAACCTGGGGCTGACCTGTGATCCGGTCGGCGGCCTCGTGCAGATCCCCTGCATCGAACGGAACGCGGTGGCTAGCATCAAGGCGATCACGGCTGCCCGGCTCGCATTGCGAGGTGACGGCGTGCACCACGTCTCGCTCGACAAGGTGATCAAGACGATGCGGGAGACCGGGGCGGACATGAAGGTCAAATACAAGGAGACGGCACGGGGCGGCCTCGCCGTCAATGTGATCGAGTGCTGAGTGCCACCGGCCCGCCGGGCGGGGGTGTGGCGCGGACCGGGCAGGAGGCGACGCGGTGGCCGCTGGCGTCGGGACGCTCTGGTCGAATCGGGGCGCGCTGCGGATCCTCGTTCGGCGGGACCTCGCGGTCAAGTACCAGCAGTCCGCGTTGGGCTATCTCTGGTCTCTGATCGAACCGTTGGGCTTCGGCGCTATCTACTGGTTCGTCTTCGGTGTGCTGTACGAGCGGGACACCGGTCGGTACCTGGGTGAGGCGGCTGACTCATACCCGCTGTTCCTGTTCACCGGGGTCTTCGCCTGGATGTGGGCCAGCTCGGCGCTGGGCGAGGCGACCAACGCGCTGACCGGCCAGGCCAGGTTGATCACCACGATGAACCTTCCCCGCCAGTTCTTCCCGATCGGGCGGGTCGCCGGGCGGGTCGCCGAGTACCTGGCCGGCCTGCCCCTCCTGGTGGCGGCCGCGGCGGCGTACGCGGTGGCGGGGCGGATCCACCCCGGCTGGTCGGTGCTCGCCCTCCCGCTGGCCATCACCCTCCAGGGCGTTCTGCTGGTCGGCCTGGCGCTGCTGCTCTCCGCGGCCAACGTGCTGATGCGCGACGTCGAGCGAGTCATGCGGCTGGTCGTCCGGGTGCTCTTCTACGCCACACCGATCATTTACCCTTTCGGTCTGGTTCGGGACTCCAGCCTGCCCGACTGGCTTAAGGTCGGGTACGAACTGAACCCCCTGGTCGGAATCTTCCAACTGCACCACGCGGTCTGGTACCCCGACGAGTTCCCCGACGCCCGGTTATTCGGCACCACGATCACTGGCTGTCTGTTGGTACTCGCCATTGGTTGGTGGACGTTCCGCCGCCTCGAACCGGCGGTCCTCAAGGAGCTGTGAGATGGCCGATCCGATCATCGAAGCAGCGGGGCTCGGCATTCGCTTCGTCCGGAACCGCCGTCGGCAACTGCGGCTGCGGGACCTCGCCCTGCACCGGGGGCGTCGCGGTGGTCGTGTCGATGGTCGGTTCTGGCCGCTACGAAATCTCTCCTTTTCGATCGCGGCCGGCGACACGGTCGGCGTGATCGGCCGCAACGGCACCGGCAAGAGCACCCTGCTGCGGCTCATCGCCGGCGTGCTGATCCCCGACGAGGGGTGGATCACCGTGCGCGGCGCGGTCGCCCCGCTGCTGGAGCTCTCCGCCGGCTTCTCCGCCGACCTGACCGGCCGGGAGAACCTCTACCTGGTCGGGGGCCTACACGGCCTCTCGTCGAGCTACCTGCGGCGCCGGGTGGACGAGATCGTGTCGTTCGCGGGCAAGCAGGTGGAGCAGGCCCTCGACACGTCGGTGCGGCACTACTCGTCCGGCATGAAAGTCCGGCTCGGATTTGCGATCATCTCGCACCTGCCGCACCCCATTCTGTTGATGGACGAGGTGACCGCAGTTGGGGACGCCGAATTCCGCCAGCGGTGCTATGCGACGATCGATCGTCTGCTCGGAGAGGGGCGCACCCTGGTGCTGGTATCACATAACGAACAGGACCTGACCCGATTCTGCCGGCGCGGCTTCTACCTCGAAGCCGGCCAAATGGTGGTGGACGGGACGATGGCCGAGGCGCTGGCCGCGTACCACGGGGCGGTGGCCCGGTGACGCTCGCGGTTGTGTTGACCACCGACGGATCAGCGGACCTCGCCGACCGCCTGGCCGGACAGTGCCGCCATGCGGGAGTCGACGAGGTCCGGCTCGTCAGTGACCTGGCCACCCTGGCTGACCTGGCGGAGTCGGCAACCGGTCCGGTCCTCGTCACCGGCGCTGATCTGGTCGCGCACACGGCCGTCCTCCGGCACCTCGCCACCAGCCCGGCGGAGCCGACGGTGGCGCTGGTGCTCGCCGGTCCGCCGGTGCCCGGTCGGACGGCGGTTCGGGAGGATCGGGGGCAGGTGGTCGCCGCTGGAGCGCCGGCGGCACTGGGCGGCGAGGCCACCGGTGTGTTCGGGGGTGCGCTGCGGGTCGATCCGGCGAACCTGCCGGTCCTGGTCGCCGCCGCGCGCGCGATCGCCGCCGAGGTCGTACCGGTGGGAGCCGCTGCGGTCCACGGTGTGGTGGACGACGGGCCCGCCGTTGACCGGCTCTTCGCCAACCTGGTGGCCCGCGACGTGGTGACCTTCGCCCACCGGGTACGGCTGCTCGTCGCGCACCGGATCGCTGCCGCCGACGACCCGGCCGCCGCCGACGACCGGGCCGCGGCCGAGGCGGCCGTCGCCGCCGTTGACCCGGACCGGGCCGAGCTGCGGTTGTCGGTGAAGGAGCGAGATGACTTCTTCACCACTTTCTTTGTCAGTACCTGGTCGCCGTACGTGACGAAGGCGGCGGCCCGGCTCCGGCTGAGCCCCACCACGGTCACGATGATCTCGGTGGCGTTCGCGGTGGCGGCCGCGCTGCTGTTCGGCGTCGGCGGACGGCCCGCGTTGGTCGCCGGTGCGGTGCTGCTTTACCTGGGTTTCGTGCTGGACTGCGTGGATGGGCAACTCGCCCGCTACACCCGTAGCTTCAGCGCCTGGGGCGGGTGGCTCGACACCATGGCCGACCGGGCCAAGGAGTTCATCGTCTACGCCGGCCTTGGCTACGGCGCCACCCAGGCCGGGTTCCGCTACGGGTGGGCCCTGGCGATCGCCGCGATGGCCGTGCAGACCGTCCGCCACATGAGCGACACCTGGTACGGCGCGATGCACGACGAGGCAGCCCGTCGGCCGCCGGCGACCTCGGGGGGTGGGTTCGGTGCCCGGCTCAGTGCCGCCTCCAATCGGGTACAGGGCGACGTTGGTTCGGTGAGCTACTGGCTGAAGCGGACGGTGGTTTTCCCGATCGGTGAGCGATGGGCGTTGATCGCCCTGGCGGCAGCCTTGTTTGACCAGCGGGTCGCCTTGCTCGCGGTGCTGACCGGGATGGTGCTGGCGCTTGGGTACACCGCGGCGCTGCGGCTGCTGCGGGCCCGCTCGATGCGGGTCGGTGTGCTGAACACGGTGGACACCTCCCTGCATCGGGACGACGGCCCACTGGCCCGCGCCTGGGCGACGCCGCGCTGGCCGGGCCCGCTGGGGTTGGCGGTGTCGGCGGTACTGGTGTCGGCGGTGCTGCTCGGGCTCGCACTCTTCGGCCCGGAATCCCTCCCGCGGTGGACGGCGTTGGTCGGGCTCGGCGGGCTGCTGCTGGCTGCCGCGGGGACGCGGGCCGTGCACGGCGGTGCGCTGGACTGGCTGGTGCCGGCGGCGCTACGCGCGGCGGAGTATCTCTTCGCGATCGCGGTCGGGGTGCTCGGGGGTGTCCCCGACTGGTTGGTCTTTGGGTACGTTTTCGTGCTGACCCTGCACCACTATGACCTGACCGCGCGGTTGGAGAAGCGGAAGCTGGCCCCGCCGTTGCATGACGCCACGCTGGGCTGGGAAGGGCGGTCAGCGCTGCTGGCGCTCTCTGTGATCACTGGAATTGCTGCTATTGGCATGGCTACACTCGGTATATACCTTTTAGTGGTCTTCGTGGGGAGCGTGGCCCTCGCCTGGGCGATTCGGCCGGCCCGCGCCGTACGGGCGGTGGGATCGACAGGTGTTGTTGGCGGTCGCCCACCGGGTTAGGGGGCCGGGTGGCACTGATCAGCTTCGTGGTCCCGGCCTACCGGGTGCAGGGCTACCTGCGCGAATGCCTGGACTCGATCCTCGGGCAGCCGGTGGCTGGGATCGAGGTGATCGGCGTCGATGACTGTTCGCCGGACAGCAGCGGCGAGATCCTGGCCGAGTACGAGGCCCGCGACCAACGGGTACGGACGGTCGCGCTGCCGGCGAACGGGGGACTCGGCCCCGCCCGCAACGCCGGCTTGGACCAGGCCGGCGGGGAGTACGTGTGGTTCGTTGACGGCGACGACTGGTTGGCCCCGGAGTGCCTCGTCGAGGTGGCCGAGCGGCTGCGCGCCGCCACACCGGATGTCCTCGTCGTCGACCACGTACGGACCTGGTGGAACGGGGACAGCACCCAGAGCGGGATGCGTGAGGTCTTTCCGTCCTCGCCCGGGGCGGCGACGTTTCGGCTGCGTGAGCGGCCGGAGCTGATCCGCCTGCTGCACACCGCGTGGAACAAGGTGCTGCGCCGCGAGTTCCTGCTGGAGCACGGGCTGCGCTTCGCCCCCGGCTGGTACGAGGATGTCTCGTTCACCTACCCGCTGCTCCTCCGCGCCCAGCGGATCGGGGTGCTGGATCGGGTCTGCGTGAACTATCGGCAGCGCCGGGCCGGCGCCATCACCCGAACCCGGGGGGACCGGCACTTCGAGGTCTTCGCGCAGTGGCACCGGGTGTTCACGCTCCTGGACGAGCTGGATGCGGGCGAAGACGACCTCCGCCCGGCCCTCTTCGAACGGATGATCTGGCACTACCTGGCCGTGCTCGGCACCGGGGAGCGGATCCCGGCGGACCTGCGGCCCGCCTTCTTCGTCCGGATCGCCGCCGACCATGCCCGCTGGCGTCCGGCGCCGGACCAGCCGGCCCCGCCCGGGATCGAAGGGCTGAAGCACCGCCTGGTCGCCACCGGCCGGTGGCGGACGTACAACGCGCTGCGCGGTGCCGCTCGGATCCGGGGTATCGCCGCCCGCGCCACCCGACAGGCCCGGCGTGGGGCCGTGCCGCTCCTCCGGCGGGTTCGGGACGCCGGGTTGCGCGAGTACTACCGGGCCGAGCTACTGCGGCCGGTTGACCCGCGGCTGGCGGTGTACGCCGCCTACTGGTACCGCGGCTACGCCTGTAATCCGGCGGCCATCTATGAGGCTGCCCGGCGACTCGCCCCGCACGTGCGGGGGGTGTGGATCGTGCGGCGGGACCGGGTGGACTCGCTGCCGGCAGGCGTGGACTACGTGGTCTCCGGCACCCCTGCGGGCTACCGGGCGTTGGCGCAGGCCCGCTGGCTGGTCAACAACGTCAACTTTCCCAATTTCGTCCGGAAACGACCCGGCACCGTGCACGTGCAGACCCATCACGGCACTCCGGTCAAGGTGATGGGCCTGGACCAGCAGCGCTACCCGGTCGGGGCCCTGATGGACTTCGCGGGGCTGCTGCACCGGGTGGACCGGTGGGACTACAGCATCACCTCCAACAGCTTCTCCACCCAGATGTGGGAGCGGGCCTACCCGGCCGCGTACACCACGCTGGAGGTGGGGTATCCGCGCAACGACCGGCTGGCCACCGCCACCACCGAGGAGGTGCTGCGGATCCGGGCCGAGCTGGGCCTGGGGGTCGGCGAGCAGGTGATTCTCTACCTGCCGACGCACCGGGAGCACCTGCCGGGGTACCGCCCACCGTTCGACCCGGACCGGTTCCTCGCCGCGTTGGGGCCCGCCGGTCGGTTGCTGGTGCGCAGTCACTACTTCGACGACCGAGCCGCCCCGGCTCCGGATACGATCCACCCGGACCGACTGCGCGACGTGAGCGACCATGCCCGGGTCGAGGACCTCTATCTCGCCGCCGACGTGCTGGTCACCGACTACTCGTCGGCGATGTTCGACTACGCCGTCCTGGATCGACCGATCGTCGTGTACGCGCCGGACTGGGCGGCGTACCGGCTGACCCGCGGCGTCTACCTGGATGTGCTCGCCGATCCGCCGGGGGCGGTGGCGACGGACTTCGCCGGGCTGCTCGACCTCTTCCGCTCCGGTGCGTTGCGGGCTCCGTCGGCGGAGGCGGCGCGGCGTCGGTTCCGGGACCGGTTCTGCCGGCTCGACGATGGCCACGCCGCGGAACGGGTGGTCCGGCGGATCTTCGGGGTGGATGCCGCCGGAGCCAGCCCGGCCAGCTAGCGTCCCGCCGTGCCGGACGCTTCCCCGGCGTTGCGCGGTTCGGCCCGCGGGGAGCGGTCCGGCGGTGAAGATTGAACGTTCATCCGATAGGCAGCCTGAGTGAGGCTCGTCACAGTCGTTCAGGGTCCCAGTTGGTCAGGTGGGGGAGGAACGGTGGCCACCGTCGCGCTCAGGGATGTGACCAAGGTCTTCCGCGCCGGCACCCTCGCCGTCGACCGGGTGAACCTTGACGTCAACGACGGTGAGTTCATGGTGCTGCTCGGCCCCTCCGGCTGCGGTAAGTCCACGGTGCTGCGCATGGTCGCCGGCTTGGAGGACCCGACCTCCGGTGCGGTCCTGCTCAACGGTGAGTTCGCCAACGACCTGCCGCCCCGGGACCGGTCGGTGGCGATGGTCTTCCAGGATTTCGCTCTCTATCCGCACCTGAGCGTCGGCGACAACATCGCCTTTCCGCTGCGCCTGGCCGGCTTGGCGGCGGAGCGGCGCGGTGAGCAGGTCGCCGACGTCGCGGGCGCGTTGGGTATCGGCGACGTTCTCGATCGCCGGCCCGGGCGGCTCTCCGGTGGTCAGCGTCAGCGGGTCGCCATGGGGCGGGCGCTCGTGCGTCGACCGGAGCTCTTCCTGATGGACGAGCCATTGTCCAATCTGGATAGCGGGCTCCGCTCCGAGCTGCGTGCGGAGATTTCCGGACTGACCCGGGAGCTGGGGGTCACCACCATCTACGTGACCCACGATCAGACCGAGGCGCTGACCATGGCCGACCGGGTGGCGATCATGCGCAAAGGGGTCCTGCAGGACGTCGGTACCCCGACCCAGGTCTACGGCCGCCCGGCCACCCTCTACGTCGCCACGTTTCTCGGCACCCCGCGGATGAACCTGCTGGAGGCCGCGGTCCATGTGCACCTGGACCAACACGTCGCGCTCAACCTCGGCGAACAGACGCTGCACCTCCCGTGGGACGACATGCGCGCCCGGGCGGTGGGCCACTATCACGGCGAGCGGATCGTGGTCGGCCTGCGGGCCGAGGCGCTGACCCCGACCGCCCCGAACGCCCTCGGCCCGGTGTTGCACGGGCAGCTCCGCCACCTGGAGCATCACGGGCACGAATCGCTTGCCTTTCTCGACGTCGGTGCTACCGCCGTCGTCGTGGACGAGGCGGTGGCGTCAGCGGACGGGGGCGTGGTCGGGCAACGAGGCCGGCGTCAGGTCGGCCGGGTGCTGCGGCGGATCACCGGCCGGGCTGGTACGGCGGACGAGGGGCAGCGGGCCGCGGCGAGCCGTTCGCGGCCAGCGTGTTTCGCGATCCGGGTCGGCACCACAATCGGCCGGCGGAGTTGGCGGTGCGGCTGGCGCCCTACCCCGCGGTGGCTCCGGGGCAGAGGTTGGCGCTCCAGGTCCGGATGGACGCGCTGCACTTCTTCGACGAGCACGGCGACCGGATCGATGTCGGTCGGCGCTGACGTGGGAGCCCCGGTGCCGGTCGGGTGCGGGCGCCGCCTTGTCGCCCCGGTTACCGGCCGGTAACGTGTCCGGCCATGAGCATCGATGCGAGCCAGGTGGCCGCCAGCATGCTGGCGGCCGTGCCCTTCGCCCGTACGCTGGGCTTCGAATTCGTCGAGGTGGTCCCCGAAGCCGGTGGCGCGATCCAGGCGGTGGTCCGGCTGCCCGACACGCCGGCCACCCACAACCATGTCGGTGGGCCGCACGCCGGCGCCATGTTCACCCTCGGCGAGACGGCCTCTGGTGCGGTCGTGGTGGCCGCGTTCGCGTCGGTGCTCGACCGGGCGACGCCGCTCGCCGTCAGCGCGGAGATCGCGTACCGGAAGCTCGCCATGGGGCCGGTGCGGGCGACCGCGCGGCTCGATCGACCCGTCGCCGACGTGATCGCGGAGCTGGACGCCGGAGAGCGACCCGAGTTTCGGGTCGGCGTGGAGATCGCCACCGAGGAGGGCAAACCCACCGGGGAGATGACCATCGTCTGGACGCTTCGTCCGCACTGATCGGCGCGTTGACCGCCGAAACGGTTTGCGCCACGACCAGGCTCGATAGATTCGAACGATGCTGGGTCTGCCTGCGCACGTGACCGCCTGCCTGTTCGACCTGGACGGGGTGCTCACCCAGACCGCTCGGGTTCACAACGCCGCGTGGCGGGCGACGTTCGACGAGTTTCTGCGTCGTCGCGCCGCCGCCAACGACGAGCCGTTCACCCCCTTCGATCCGGATGAGGACTACCGGCGATACGTCGACGGCCGGCCCCGGTACGACGGGGTCCGCGCCTTTCTCTCCGCACGCGACATCGTGCTTCCCGAGGGAACACCGGACGACCCGCCCGAGGCCGAGACAGTCCACGGCCTCGGCAACTGCAAGAACGTCCGGCTGCTCCAGGAGCTGCGGACGCACGGGGTGGACGCCTATCCCGGCTCGGTGCGGTACCTCCGGGCGGCTACCGACGCCGGGCTGCGCCGGGCGGTGGTCACCGCCAGTGCCAACGGCCGCGAGGTGGTCGCCGCGTCCGGGCTGGCGGAGCTGCTGGAGGTGCGGGTCGACGGTCTCGTCGCCCGCGCCGAGAAGTTACGCGGCAAACCAGAACCGGACACCTTCCTGGCCGGGGCCGAACGGCTCGGGGTGGCTCCGGGCAACGCGGCCGTCTTCGAGGACGCCCTCGCCGGAGTCGCCGCCGGTCGAGCCGGTGACTTCGGGTACGTGGTGGGCGTGGACCGGGTCGGGCAGGCCGGTGCCCTGTTGGCGCACGGCGCGGACATCGTCGTGCGGGACCTCGCGGAGCTGATCGAGAGTCGGGAGCCGGGGGCATGATCCGAGAACGCGCCTACCCGGTCGAGCCGTGGCATGTCCGAGAAACCAGGCTGGACATGGATGTGTTGGCGCAGTCCGAGTCGGTGTTCGCCCTCTCCAACGGACACATCGGCCTGCGCGGCAACCTTGACGAAGGCGAGCCGTACGGCCTGCCGGGAACGTACCTGAACTCCTTCTACGAGCTACGCCCCCTGCCGCACGCGGAGGCCGGCTTCGGGTTCCCCGAGTCCGGACAGACCATCGTCAACGTGACCAATGGGAAGATCATCCGGCTGCTGGTCGACGATGAGCCGCTCGACGTGCGATACGGCGAACTCCTCGCCCACGAGCGGGTGCTCAACCTGCGCGACGGCACGCTGCACCGGACGGTGCACTGGCGCTCGCCGGCCGGCCGGGAGGTCTGCGTCCGCAGCACCCGGCTGGTCTCGTTCCGTCAGCGCTCGGCCGCCGCCATCAACTACGAGGTCGAGGTGGTGGACGGCAAGCCGCTGCGGCTGATCGTCCAGTCAGAGTTGGTGGCCAACGAAACCCTGCCGGCCCAGAGCAAGGATCCGCGGGTGGCGGCGGTGCTGGAGTCGCCGCTGTATGCCGAGGAGGAGCTGACCACCCATGACGGTGGTCTACTGATCCACCGCACGAAGGTGTCCGACCTGCGCCTCGCCGCCGCGATGGAGCACGAGGTGCAGACCACCGCGCGGACCAACATCGAGTCCGAGGGGTACGAGGACTGGGTGCGGACCACCATCGCCTGCGTGCTCAAGCCGGGCGAGACGCTGCGGGTCGTGAAGCACCTGTCGTACGGGTGGTCCAGCCGCCGGTCGCTGCCGGCACTGCGGGACCAGGTCGGCGCCGCGCTGGCCGCCGCCCAACTGGACGGGTGGGACGGGTTGCTGCGGGAACAGCGGGAGTATCTGGAGGAGTTCTGGGACTCCGCCGACGTGCTGGTGGAGGGCGACCCCGAGGTGCAGCAGGCGGTACGCTTCGGGCTCTTTCACGTGCTCCAGGCAGGTACCCGGGCCGAGCGCCGGCCGATCTCGGCGAAGGGTCTCACCGGCCCGGGGTACGACGGCCACGCCTTCTGGGACACCGAGATGTTCGTGCTGCCGGTGCTCACCTACACCCACCCCACCGCAGTGCGCGATGCGCTGCACTGGCGGCATCACACCCTGCCGATCGCGCGGGAACGGGCCCGTACCCTCAACCTGGAGGGCGCGGCCTTTCCCTGGCGCACCATCGAGGGGCCAGAATCCTCCGGCTACTGGCCGGCCGGTACCGCCGGCTTTCACATCGCCGCCGGCATCGCCGACGCGGTACGCCGCTACGTGCAGGCCACCCAGGACACCGACCTGGAGCGGGAGATCGGCCTGGAGTTGCTGGTGGAGACCGCGCGGTTGTGGCGGTCGCTGGGCCACCACGACCGGCACGGGCAGTTCCACATCGATGGGGTGACCGGCCCGGACGAGTACACCGCGATCAAGAACGACAACGTCTACACCAATCTGATGGCGCAACGGAATCTGACCACCGCCGCGGATACGGTGATGCGGTACCGGGAGGAAGCCGAGCATCTGGGCGTCACCGACGAGGAGGCGGCGGCGTGGCGGGACGCCGCCTCCTCCATGCATATCCCCTACGACCAGGAGATCGACGTACACGAGCAGGTTGAGGGCTTCACCCGGTTCCAGGAGTGGGACTTCGTCCACACCCCACCGGAGAAGTATCCGTTGCTGCTGCACTATCCGTACTTCGATCTGTACCGCAGGCAGGTGATCAAGCAGGCCGATCTGGTGCTGGCGATGCACTGGCGGGGGGACGCGTTCACTCCGGAGGAGAAGCTGCGCAACTTCCTCTACTACGAGCGCCGTACTGTCCGCGACTCGTCGCTGTCGGCCTGTACCCAGTCCGTCCTGGCAGCTGAGGTGGGGTATCCGGAGCTAGCCCACACCTACCTGCGGGAGGCCGCGTTGATGGACCTGCACGACCTGAACGAGAACACCCGCGACGGCGTCCACATCGCCTCTCTGGCCGGTGCGTGGATCTCCCTGGTCGCCGGGTTCGGTGGGTTGCGCGAGCACGACGGGACGCTCTGCTTCACGCCCCGGCTCTCCAGCCGCCTGGGCCGGCTGAGGTTCTCCCTGCACTGGCGTCGGATCCAGCTCCGGGTGGACATCCAGCAGCACCAGACCACCTACGCGTTGCAGCACAGCGACCCGAAGGAGACGCTGGAGTTGCTGCACCACGGCGAGCGAGTCGAGGTCACCGGTGCCAAACCGGTGACCCGGCCGACCCCATCAGTGAGTGAGCCGAGCCAGACCCCGGAGCAGCCGCCCGGCCGCGACCCGCTGATCCGCCTCCCGGAGCGGGAACCGTAGGGTCGGGGCCTAGCCCGGCCGAGCCGGATCGGGCCCCGACCGAGGTCGGCACCTTACAACTGGCGGCCCTGGGAGGGGCGGCCGGCGGCGTCCCGCGGCGCCATCGCTCGCGGATCATCAGCGGTACGCGCCCGCGCCGCCTCGTCCGCCCAGTCCCGGTTACGGTTCGCGTCGCGCTTTCGTCGTTCCCGCTCGGCGGCCTGCTGCCGAGACTCCTGCTGCTGCGCCATGGCGATCCTCCCGATCCATCACCGGCGCTGCCCGCGCCGGTACGGTCTGCCCGCACCAGCCGGGTACCCGAAGCCCGCCCCGGCGAAACGAGACCGGACGGGCCCCGAGGCGTACGCATGGCGGGCGAACGGGTGGGAATGACCGGGGCTGTGGACGTACGGAGTGAGGTGTCGGTTCCGGCGGGGGACGTCCAGCTTACGGCTGATCTTCGGGTGCCGCCGGAGCCGGCCGGAGTGGTGCTCTTCGCACACGGCAGCGGCAGCTCGCGGCGGAGTTCCCGCAACGTCGCGGTGGCGCAATCTCTCAATGGCCGCGCGCTCGGCACCGTCCTGGTGGACCTGCTCACCCCGGATGAGGAAGTGGCCGACGCGCGCACCGCGCAGCTGCGGTTTGATATCGACCGGTTGGCCGGCAGGCTGTCCGCGATCGTCGACTGGCTGGCCACCGGAGCTCCGGTGGGCGCGGTGCCGATCGGGCTCTTCGGGGCCAGCACCGGGGCCGCCGCGGCCCTGGTGGCCGCCGCCGAACGCCCGGAAGGGGTCGGCGCGGTGGTGTCCCGAGGCGGCCGGCCGGATCTCGCCGGTCCGGCGCTGGGCCGGGTGCGAGCACCGACCCTGCTGCTCGTGGGCGGCCTCGACGACCAGGTGCTCACCCTGAACGAGCAGGCTCGGGCGGCGCTGCCGGGGCCGACGGAGTTGACGGTGGTCCCCGGCGCCGGGCACCTGTTCGAGGAGCCTGGTGCGCTGGAACAGGTGGCCCGAGCGGCGGCGACCTGGTTCACCGACCACCTTGGGTGACCCCGGCCGTGCGTGCTGTCCCGGCACGGTCGGTGTTTGTGCCCCGGGCACTGGGGAACGCCGTACGTGCAAGACCTCGACCCTAGGAGGAGACATGAAGAAATTCATGGACCAGGCCAGGGAGTACGTCGATAAGCAGGACGAGCAGGTCGACCGGGGCATAGAGAAGGCCGGCGACATGGTCAACGAGCGCACCGGCGGCCGGTACAAGGAGCACGTCGACCGCGGCGTGGACATGATGCGGTCCCGGACCGGCGAGGGCGATCAGAACGGCTGACACATCCGAGTTTCGGCGCGGTACGCGCCGAACGGGCCGGTCTCCCGCTGGGGAGGCCGGCCCGCACGCGGTCAGGACGAGTAGCCGCGTTCGGCGATCCAGTTGGCGACCTTCGGTACGGCCATCCAGTATTCGCGCTTCGATGCGGCCGGATCGGCGACCCGGAGGAGGTCGTCCTGGGGGCGGTAACCCACCAGGGTCAGGTAGTGGCCTCCCTCGTACGAGTGCGGGGTGCCGTCGGTGTCGACGGTGGTCCCCCGGACGTTGGCCACGACCGCGCGTCCCTGTGCCAGGGCGTGCCGGGTGTCCTCGCGTAGCTGGTGAACCTCATCCGGTTTGGCCGTTGTATCCGGTATTTCGGTGGTTCGGTACGCGTCTCCGGTCAGCTCGTTGAGGACGCGGGTGACGTCCAGGGCCGAGTCCGTGCCGGCCTGGGTGGTGCCGAGCCGTTGGGCGACCTCATCCTGCGGGAGTGGCCGGCCCAGCGCGGAGAGCGCCATCCGGGTCGCCGCCGGGCCGCAGTAGTAGAAGTTGGGCTGGGCCTGATAGTCGATGGTTACCAGCAGCCCGGCGATCGCGCGGCCGCCGGTGGGGGTGATTGTGCTCATGGTCGGGCTCCTTGGGGGTCTGACGTCCGGTCGGGGACGGCAAGCACCGCGCGGCGCTCGGCACGAACGGGGGGCCCGAGCCCGGACGGTCCGGGGGATCGGGGAATCGGGGTTATCCGGGTACCGGAGCTACAACGGGCCGGACGCGGTGGGCATTCCTCGGCGTGGGGAGGCCGTTGGCGGTCAACATATGAAGCGCAGATCACGCATGTCTTGACGTGCTTTCTGCTTCATGTGAGCGTGGGTACGGCCCAGGGTCCGGTACTCCGGGCTTCAGGGTGGGGCCTCCCACAGGGATGAGGTAAGGGCATGAATCGTCCCGAAACGCCCGATGCGCACTCGGACGCAGCTGAGCTGTCCACCGGTGGATCCGGCGAGCTGCGGAAGCAGCCGGTCAACCCCCGCGCAGCGGTCGCCGAGCTACACGTCGGTAACCGGCGGTTTGCCGCCGGAACCCCGGACCGCCCGCACCAGGATGTCGGCCGCCGGATCGCGCTGGCGGAGGGCCAGCAGCCCTTCGCGGTGATCCTCGGTTGTTCCGACTCGCGGGTCGCGGTTGAGCTCGTCTTCGACCGCGGTCTGGGTGACCTGTTCGTGGTACGCACGGCTGGGCACTCAGTCGGGCCGGAGGTGCTCGGCAGCGTCGAGTACGCGGTGACCGCGCTGGGCGCCCCGCTGGTGGTGGTGCTCGGGCACGACTCCTGTGGCGCGGTGCAGGCGGCCCGGTCAGCTGAGGCCACCGGCGTACCGGTCTCCGGGCACCTCCGTGCGGTGGTGGAGGCGGTGCTGCCGAGCGTCCGTCGGGCCGAGGCCGCCGGGGTAGCCGACCTCAACCAGATCGTGGACCACCATGTCGAGCGGACCGTTGCCGTGCTGCTGGACCGCTCCGCGGCGGTCGCTGCCGCGGTGGCGGCTGGCACCTGCGCGGTGGTGGGGATGTCGTACCAGCTCACCACCGGCGCGGTGCGGACCGTGACGGAGGTCGGGCTCGCGGCGTCGAGCGCACCCCCGGCGGGCGGCGCCCGGGCGGAGCCGCCCGCTCCCGCCTGAGCCGCGTCGGCGGCGACTGGCGCGTTGGGGCGGTGCCGCGAGAACGACAACGGGCCGGTCCGCCAAGAAGCGACCACGGGTCGGTTCCCAAGAAACGACAACGGGCCGGTGCCGCGCAGAACGCGGCGCCGGCCCCAGATCGTCGGCGGCCTACAGCAACGACACGTGGACGTGGTCGGTGTGGTTCGACGGGCCGCTGTACGACTTCCAGCCGGTGGTCGGGAACCAGATCTGCCGGTTCCAGATCACGTAGTAGATGCCGAGTTTGTCGGCGTTACGGACCAGGAACGCAGTCAGGTTGTTGCCGTAGATGCGCATGTCGTTGTTGTGCCAGGGGCTGAACCCGCTGTTTTGGAGCGACCAGTCACAGGCCCGGCCCTTGGGGTGCTCGTACGGCCCACCCGAGCGGTAGCATCCGACGAATCGGTCAAAGCCAGCTCGCTTGACCTCGTTGTACATGTGCAGCGTCCGTGCGGTGATACAGCCGCTGGTGGTCGGATCATTCTCGGTGCAGCCGAGCGACTGCCAGCTGCCGTCCGAGTTGCGTCCCGGCGCGACTCGGGCGACCGGCGATTCGGCATCAACCAGGCCGCCGGTGAGCCCGGTGCCGCCGACGAGGCGGAGCGCCTTCTCCGCTTCGAGCTTCCCGCGTTCGAGGTCGCTCTCCAGCTTCTGTTGTTTGCGTACCTCTTCGTCGATCCCCACCTTCGCCTGCTCGGCGCGGGTCTTGATCGTGTTGACCGCCTTGATTCGCTGGTCGTTGACGCGGTTCAGCTCATCCAGCGCGGTGGCCCGGGCGATGAAGGAGTCGGGGTTGTCTGCTTCCAGTAACGTCGATATCGCCCCGACCTGTCCCGTCCGGTACGACTGGGTAGCGATCTCCGCCACCTGAGGGGCGAGCTCGTCCAGCTCGGCCTGCGCCTTCTTGATCTCCTTCTCCAGGGCGGCCTGGCGTTTCTCGGAGTCCGCCAACTGCGCCTTTGCCTTCACGTACTCACGGTTGCGGACCTCGATGAGATCACCGAGGAGCTCCGGCTCCTCGTCGTGCCCCGAGGGCTGCGGGGGAGAGGTGGGGGTGGCGGACACCGGGATCGGCCCGGCGAGCACGGCCAGCGCGGTGAGCACGGCCGCCACAGGCGTCAACCAGCGGCGTGGGGGTGCCGTCACAATGATCCCTTCCGTTGACCGCCGGCTGGGCGAGCTGACGGGTTGGGGCGGTAGGTGCTCCCTGGTGGGGCAGCCGCACTCCAGCTGCCCGCTTCCCCGGCTCGCCTCGCGGCGATTGGGCGGTGGTCCCGCAGGTGCTGATACGCGCCTTTGGCGGTGACCGGCAGCGAGGTTACCTGACGCTCATCCGGTCGAGCTACGCCCCAAACTCGACTAATCGCACGAAATCGTCGACACGTTGGGTGATTAGAGCCCTGTTGGCTCGGCCCGTGGGTCCCGTTCGTTACGACGCGTATCTCTACCATGGGCCTTCCGTGTTGTGGTCCCCGCCGGTCCGTCGGTCGCCAGCCGAGGCGACCGGGCCGGAGCGGGAGGTGCTGAGCGCCTCCAGCACCTCGACGCGAGCGGTGCGCGGTCGTGGTGCCGGCGCTGACGCGGTGCTCCCGCCCGACTCGCCACCAGCGGTGCGACCGGCGGTGGTCACGATGGCGGCGAGCCCGGTGGTGAGGGGGACCGCGGCGATCAACCCCAGCGTGGCCACGGCACTGCGGACGATCTCCTGGGCGAGGAATTCGCTGGTCAGGATCTGGCTCACCGGCCGTGAGTCGGCGGTCAGCAGGAGAAGCACCGGCAGCGAGGCTCCGGCGTACGCCAGCACGATGGTGTTCACCGTGGAGGCGATGTGAGCCCGACCAACCCGGGTGGCGGAGCGGTAGAGCTGGCGGCGGGACAACCCCGGGTTGGCGTTCGCCAACTCGGTCACCGTGGCGGCCTGGGTCACGGTGACATCGTCCAGTACCCCGAGCGAGCCGATGATGATTCCGGCCAGCAGCAGACCGTGCAGGTCGACGTTGGTCTGGAAGATCGACAGCGTGATCGCCTCCTCGCTGCCGTACCCGGTCAGCCGGGTGGCGGCGGTGGCGAGTGAGCCGAGGAGACCGGTGAGGATCAGGCTGCCCAGGGTGCCGAGAACCGCCACCGAGGTCTGCGCGGTCACGCCGTGGGTGAGGTACAGGACCACAAACATGATCAGGGCGGCGCCGACCACCGCGACCAGTAGCGGCGACTGGCCGGCGCTGATCCCCGGCAGGACGAACGTCAGGAGGACGGCGAAGCTCGCCGCGAGGCCGGCGAGCGCGGCGAGTCCGCGCCAGCGGCCGAACGCCACGATCGCGGCGGCGAAGAGCGCCACCAGCCACAGCAGGGGCTTGCCCCGCTGGTGCTCCGCGATGGTGTAGATGCTCGTGGTCGGGTCGGTGGGGTCGGTCAGCTCGACCAGGATGATCTCGTCGTCGACGGCGACGTCGGGGGCACCCGGTCCGGCGGGTATCGGCGTGCTGACCTCACGTCCGACATCCGGCCCCTGCTCGACGCGGACGGACACCTCGCCGCAGGGGCCGGCGTCGGCGGCCTGCCCGGGATCGGTGGACTCCGGGGTGGGGGGACAGGGCTCGGTGACCACCTTCGTCACGGTGCCGTGGTAGCGGGGTGGCTCGGTGCCCGCCTCGGCCGTACGGGTGTCGCGCGGCCAGAGGGCCACCGCGGTGACCAGGGTGGCGAGGAGTAGGGGGACCACCGTCGCGACGAGAATCCGTCGCACCCGGGGTGGGGTGGCCGGAACGGCTCGGGTGTGGTCGGCGCCCATTTGTTCTCCCAACGACTACCGGGCGAGTAACGGGACGGGCGGTCAGCCGCGTTTCATCAGTCGGCCGACGGCAGCCATCATCTCAGTTGCCATCTCGTCGGCTCGTCCCTCGGCCGCCCCCTCGCGCAGGCAGTGTCGGGCGTGTCCGTCGAGCAGCCCGAGCGCCACCTTGTCCAGCGCGGCCTGGATCGCGGAGATCTGGGTGAGGACGTCGATGCAGTATCGATCCTCCTCGACCATCTTCTCGATCCCCCGGACCTGCCCCTCGACCCGGCGCAGCCGGGTGAGTAGCTGGTCCTTGCTGGCGGTGTAGCCGCGGACCGGGGCGGGGTCGGGTCTGGTCATGTGGATCAGAATACCGTACCCCTCCGGGGTATGTTACTGTCGCTGGCAGTTACCCCTGGGGGGTATAGCCCCAGGGATTGGCCTGGCGGAAGGGGAGGTTTCCATGGTCACCACCACATACCAGGTGCAGGGCATGACCTGCGGGCACTGTGTAGCCGCGGTCAGCGCCGAGGTGGGTGAGCTGCCGGGGGTGGAGCAGGTCCAGGTTGACCTGGCGGCTGGCCGGCTGACCGTCACCAGCCAGCACCCGATCGAGGTCGAGACCGTACGCGCCGCGGTCGACGAGGCCGGCTACGACCTCGTCGACGCCTGACCCGCGTCGAGACCGAGGCCCGCATGAACATGGCGACGAAGCTCACCGCCTTCCTGCTCGGTCTCGCGGTGGTGTTCGGCGCGGCGTACGGGGTCGGTCAGGTGACCGGCCCCGGCACCCCAGCCGTCGAGACCCACCACGACGACCCCGGGCCCGCCAACCCGGAGCGTGACGCCCCCGAGCACGAAGCCCCCGAGCATGACGATCCCGGCACCGGGTCCCACCCCCCGGAGCACGGGCCCGACCGGTAGGGAGTGCGATGACCACCACGAGCAGCCCGAAACCGCGGGCCGCCGACCAGATTGAGCTGTCGATCGGCGGGATGACCTGCGCCTCCTGCGCCGCCCGCATCGAGAAGAAACTGAACCGGATGCCCGGTGTCACCGCCACGGTGAACTACGCCACCGAGAAGGCCCGGGTGGCGTACGTCGACGGGGTGACCCCGGACGACCTGATCGCCACGGTCGAGAAGACCGGCTACACCGCCGTCGTGCCGCCGCCACCGGCAGCCGCGGCGGCGCCCGCCGCCGAACCGGCCGACGAGCTGCGTGGGCTCGCCACCCGGCTCGGGGTCTCGGCCGCGCTCACCGTGCCGGTGATCCTGCTGGCGATGGTGCCGCCCTGGCAGTTCACCTACTGGCAGTGGCTGTCGTTGACGCTGGCCGCCCCGGTGGTGGTCTGGGGTGGTCTGCCGTTTCACCGGGCCGCCTGGGTCAACCTCCGGCACGCCGCGGCGACCATGGACACGTTGGTGTCGCTGGGCACCCTCGCCGCGTTCGGTTGGTCGCTCTGGGCGCTCTTCCTCGGCACGGCTGGCGTTCCCGGCATGACCCACCCGTTCAGCTTCGCCATCGTCTCCGGCGGCGGCGCGGGCCACATCTACCTGGAGGCGGCGGCCGGCGTCACCACCTTCATCCTCGCCGGTCGGTACTTCGAGGCGCGCGCGAAGCGCACCGCCGGTGCCGCCCTGCGCACCCTGCTGGAGCTGGGTGCGAAGGACGTGGCGGTGCTGCGCGGTGACGTGGAGACCCGTATCCCGATCGACCAGCTGGTGGTGGGGGACCGGTTCGTGGTGCGCCCCGGTGAGAAGGTCGCCACCGACGGGATGGTGGTGGCGGGGAGCTCGGCGGTCGATGCCAGCATGCTCACCGGTGAATCCGTACCGGTCGAGGTCAAGGCCGGTGACGCCGTGATCGGCGCCACCGTCAACGCCGGTGGACGGCTGGTGGTGAAGGCCACCCGGGTCGGCAGCGACACGCAGCTCGCCCAGCTGGCCCGACTGGTGGAGGCCGCGCAGTCCGGCAAGGCGGCCGTGCAGCGGCTCGCCGACCGGATCTCCGGGGTCTTCGTTCCCGTCGTGATCGTCCTCGCCGCCGCCACCCTGGGTTGGTGGCTGGGCAGTGGCGCCGGCCCGACCGCCGCCTTCACCGCCACGGTAGCTGTTTTGATCATCGCTTGCCCCTGTGCCCTGGGCCTGGCTACCCCCACCGCGCTGTTGGTCGGCACCGGCCGGGGCGCGCAGCTCGGCATCCTGATCAAGGGGCCGGAGGTGCTGGAGTCCACCCGGACGGTGGACACGGTCGTGCTGGACAAGACCGGGACCGTCACCTCCGGCCGGATGGCCCTGGTGGACGTGGTCACGGCCAGTGGTGTGGAACGGGCCGAGCTGCTCCGGCTCGCCGGCGCCCTGGAGGCCGCCTCGGAGCACCCGATCGCCCAGGCGGTCGCGGCGGGCGCGGCCGAGGCGGGGCCCCTGCCGCCGGTAGCTGACTTTGCCAACCTCGAAGGGCTGGGCGTCGAGGGCGTGGTGGCGGGCCACCGCGTGCTGGTCGGCCGGCTTCGACTGCTGCGGGAGCGGGGACTGGACGTACCGGAGGAACTGGTGACGGCCGGGGCCACGGCGCAGGCCGCCGGTGCGACGGTGGTGCTGGTGGCCTGGGACGGGCGGGCCCGCGGGCTGCTCGCGGTCGCCGACATGGTCCGGCCGACCAGCGCGCTCGCGCTCCGACAACTGCGGGAGCTGGGCCTGAACCCGGTGTTGCTCACCGGCGACAACGAGACCGTCGCCCGGGCGGTCGCGGCGGAGGTCGGGATCGACGAGGTGATAGCGGAGGTGCTGCCCGCCGAGAAGGTGGCGGTGGTCCAGCGGCTCCAGCGGGAGGGCCGGGTGGTGGCGATGGTCGGTGACGGGGTCAACGACGCCGCGGCGCTGGCCCAGGCCGACCTCGGGTTGGCGATGGGCACCGGTACGGATGTGGCGATCGAGGCGTCCGACCTGACCCTGGTGCGGGGTGACCTGACCGCCGCGGCCGACGCCATCCGGTTGTCCCGACGGACCCTCGCGATCATCAAGGGCAACCTGTTCTGGGCGTTCGCCTACAACGTGGCGGCGCTTCCCCTGGCCGCGGCCGGTCTGCTCAACCCGATGATTGCCGGGGCCGCGATGGCCTTCTCCTCAGTCTTCGTGGTCGCCAACAGTCTCCGGCTGCGGGGTTTCCGCCCACTGCCCCAACTCCCGGCGGGGCTCAGCTCCGGCCACCCCCGCCCTTCCGGCCACCCCCGGTAACGAGGAGCATGCCAAGCCCGCCCGGCCAGCGCGTTTTGCGGCGCGGTCGGGCGGGTACGCGTTCTGCCGGGACCGCTGTGTCGCTGAGGCTGTTGTCGCCGGGCCCGCCCCGCCGTGCGGCGGAACGTGTCCCATCGTCGAGTCCACTCGTTGCCAGGAAAACGCCGTCCGGGCGGCGCTGACATCAGCTGGGGGATGTCGCGGGGCACGAAACGGGGGTGAGTCGAGGTGTCGAGGTGCGTGGTGATCGCGCGGCGGGCCGCCGCGGTGGCGGCGCTGGTCGTGCTGGTACTGAGCGGTCACGGCGAGCAGCGCGACGCCGGCAGCCCAGCCACGCCACCCCCGCCCGTCACGACGAGCCGCTGACCCGTACCGCTCCGCTCCCCGGCGTCGGCGACGATCCGGCGGCCCTGGCGCCGGTCAGGTGGCCAGGATGACGGTCATCGCCGCGTAGCTGGTCAGCAGCAGGATGCCCTCGAAGCCGAGCCGCCCCCAGCCGTACGCCTGCCGCACCAGCAGGCCGCCGAGCAGGATCGCGGTCATGAACAGCGCGCTGGTGGTCACGAAGAGTTGGGCGTCGCCGGCAGCGTGGTAGATCGAGCCGCCTCGGTAGGCCACGTCGCCGACCACCAGGTTGAGGGCGTCCAGACTGTTGCCGCCGAGGACGGCGGCGATGGCCAGGGTCGGGGCGCCCCGGCGGACCGCCGCCACGGCGGTAACCGTCTCCGGGAGGGCGTTCACCGCGCCCATCAGGATCGCCCCGACGAAGCCCGCGCTCAAGCCGGTGCCCAGCACCAGGCTCTCGGCGGCCCGGGCGATCGCCCAGCCTCCCATCGCGACCAGCAGACCCACCGCCACGAAGCGCACCCAGAGCCGGCTGGAGCTGGTCCGGTCGAGGCTGCCGTGCTCCTGGCTGATATCCGGCAGGGTCTCGGCGGTGGCGACGGCTCGCCACAGCGGACTGGCTCCGGAGCGGCGGACCAGATGCAGGCCGCCGAGGTAGGCGGCGACCATGGCGAGGGAGGCGGGGTGCAGACCGGCCACGGTGACGTCCGGTGTGTAGCGGCCGAGCAGGACCAGCGAGAGCAGCACGATGAGCAGGACCCCGAAGAGCACGTTCGACAGCGACGCCGAGGCGTGCTCCAGGTTGGCCCGGCGGTGGAAGGCGTCCGCCACGGCGACCGCGGTGGTCTGGGCGGCGATCCCGCCGACCGCGTTGCTGTAACCGAGCTGCGGCTGCTCCGCCGCCGCGGTGACGGCGGTCATCACGATGCCGGACAACGAGGTTGCCAGCCCGATGAAGACCGCGCCGAAGAACGCCTCACCCCAGCCGGTTCGGTCGGCGAGCGTGTCGCCGAGGGCGACCAGGCGGATGCTGCCCAGCACCGTGAGGGCCCCCGCCACGCCGAAGACGGCGATGCTCGGCCCGGTTGGCCACGGCAGGCTGGTCAGTACGTCCGGCACCGGCCGGGGATTCCCCGATCCACCCGATCGAATCCCGCGGCGACGGATATCCGGTATCGCACCCCATGGCGGGGCTGGCCGGAGCGGGTTGGTGCGTTTCGCCGCTGCCGGAACAGCCCAATGCCTATGGTTCTTACGTCATTTGCCGTAAGGAGGCAACTATGAGTATATTCCATGGAACTGTCGGTTTCTATCGACAGTTCCGGCCGGACATACCGACGGCGGTGGCCGATGTCTTGGACGCCGCGGTCCCCGCCGGTTCGCCACGACGGCTGCTCGACATCGGCACCGGCACCGGCCTCGTGGTGGAGGCGCTGCGGGACCGGTTCGACGACATCATCGGCATCGACCCGGACGCCGAGATGCTCACCGCGGCCGAGAACGCACTCCGCCCGCGGCTACCCGCCGATGCCCAGCTGCGCCTCCAGGAGAGCACCGCGGAGGAGTTCACCCCACCAGCCGGGTGGCAGGCCGACCTGGTGACCATCTGCCGAACGTTCCACTGGCTCGATCAGGCGCGGATCCTGAACCAACTGGATGCACAGGTCAGCCGGGACGGTGCCGTCGCGATCTTCGCCGACAAGAGCTTCTGGGTCGCCGACAACGAGTGGGAACTGGCGGTCCGGGCGGTCATCCAGGAATTTCTCGGCGATCAACGTCGGGCGGGTGCTGGCACGTTCCATGGGCAGCGCCGTCCAGACCTTCAGGCCCTACGCGACTCGCCGTTCAATCGGGTCGAGGAGTCCGTCGTGCCGGTGCACCGGACCTGGACGGCCAACAGCATCCTCGGCTACCTGCACTCCACCACGTTCGCCGAACCGGAACTCTTCGGCGACCGGCTCCATGAGTTCGACAACGCGGTCCGTGATGTCCTGGGCCGGTACAGCGACACCGACACCTTTGTCGAGAAGAACGAGTTCCTCATCCATCTCGGCCGGCGGCCGAGCGTGAGTCGGTAAGCCGGACCAGGTGCCCTCGGCCTTCTGGGGTGGCTGCGCGCGGTTCACTGAATCAACACCTGGGGCCCCTCGCCGCCGCGGCGGCGAACGACGCGAAGCTGACCAGGGCCGAGACGGCGCTGGCGCAGGCGCTCGTCGGTGAGGTGGGCAAGGACGGCGGCCGGGTCCGCTGCCCGAGTCAACGACCGGCCAATGATGACGTGGGTCGCGCCCGCCCGGACCGCCGCCACCGGGTGGGCCGGCCGGGCGTGTTCGGTCGTGACCGCACCTCGCTCATGCCGGCGACTCCGGTAGCTCTCCCCGCGCCGCCGTCGAAGCCCGGACCAGGTAGACGACGTCCGGTGCGCCCGAGTCGGTCGGCGTCTCCAGCAGCTCCAGGTCACCGAAGCGTTCCCGGAGCCGCTGCTCGAAGGCGTCGTCCCGGCTGGCGCTCCAGATCGCCAGGACACCCCCCGGTCGGAGCCGGCCGGCCACCAGTTCCAGCCCGCGCTGGGCGTACAACTCGGCGTTGGCCTCGAAGACCAGCCAGTTCGGGCCGTTGTCGGTGTCCAGGCAGATGGCGTCGTACTGGTCGTTGGTGTTGGCCAGCCAGGCGAGGATGTCCGCCTCGATGATCCGTACCCGGGGGTCGGTCTGCGCTACGCCGGTGAGGTGGCGCAGGTGGTGGGCGTGCCAGCCGATCACGGTGGCCTCGATCTCGACCACGTCAACGGCGGCCAGCCGCGCGTGCTCGATCGCGCGCAGCAGCGAGAACCCGACGCCGAGCCCGCCGATGAGCAGCCGGGGCGCCGATGCCGTGCACCTGCTCATCGCCGCGTCAACCAGCAGCCGCTCGGACCGGCCGTCTGCGGTGTCCATCAGGAAGACGCCGTTGCTGATGACCTCGTAGCGGCCGTTCGCCTCGCGGAGCACCAGCTCACCCCGGCTGGTCGTCGCCCGGTCCAGGGTGATTGGTGGCTGCCGGAAATCGTTCACGATAAGTACCCCCGCGGGACGTGAAAGACGGGACGGGCCAGGCGGGCCAACGCGTCGCATCACTATAGGCGCCGGTCAGCGAACCGTCCCGGGGAGTTCTGCGTCCTAACCTTTCATGGTGGACGCAGACGATGGGGAGCTGTTGCGCCTCGTCGGTACGGGGGACCGCGGGGCGTTCGAGCTGCTGTACGCGCGGAACGCACCTTGGCTGCTGCTCCGGCTCCGGCGACGGTGCCGAGACCCGGAGCTGGCGCGAGAACTGCTGCAGGAGACGTTCCTGACGGTGTGGCGGGCCGCGGCCAGCTACCGGGGGGACGGGACCGCGGTGGGCTGGCTGTGGTCGATCGCCAGCGGCAGGCTGATCGATGCCCGACGGCGGGCCTCGGTTCGTCCACAGCTGGTGCACTTGCCGGGGGAAGACACCCGCATGTGGTCGCCGTCGGCCGAGGACGAGGCCCTGACCGACGCGTACGACGCCGGGTTGGAGCGGGCGCTGCACCAGCTCCCGCCGGAGTTGTCGGCGGTGCTGCGGGCAACGGTGCTGGATGGCCGGACCGTTCGGGAGACGGCGACGTTGCTGGGGGTGCCGGAAGGCACCGTGAAGTCCCGGGCGATGCGTGCCCGGCAGCAGCTACGGGCGGCCCTGTCATGACCGGGGAGCACGTGAGTGCGCAGGTGCTGGCGGCGTACGCCGAGGAGCAGCTGACCGACGGGGACGCCGAGTCGGTGGAGGCGCATCTCGACAGCTGCGACGCCTGCCGGGCGAGCCTTCCGCCGAGCGAGGCGGTGCAGCGGGTGGTCGCGAGCGTCGCGCTGGCGCTGGACGGTCTGTTGTCGACGCCGGGGCGGCTACGACCCGGGACCGGGTGGCGCCGGGTGCGGGTGTTGGTGGGTGCAGCGCCGGCGGTACGGGCCGCGTGGCTGCTCTCCGTGCTCGTCACCGGGCTGCTCATCCTGGGGTTGGCGGTCAGCCCGCGGTCGCTGCCACCGTGGGTGCTGCTGCTGATCGCCCCGGCGCTGCCGGTGGTCGGTACGGCCCTGTCGTACGGGCCGCGCACCGACCCGCTGCACGAGGTGGTGGCCGGAACACCGCAGGGGGGCCTGCGAATCGTGCTGTGGCGCACGCTGGCGGTGCTCACCGTGGCCACGCCGGTCGCGGTGCTGGCCGCGGTGGTGACCGGTATCAGCACTCCCCTGATGTGGACGCTGCCGGGCGCCGCGTTGACCGCCGGCACGCTGGCGCTCGGCTCGCTGATCGAGCCGACGTACGCCGCGGCGGTGGTGGCGGGGGTGTGGGCGGTGGTGGTGCTGGCACCGTCGGTTGGTGGGTTGGCCGTCGTGGCCGCGAGTGCCCCGGTGTGGCTGGCCGTCACCGGGGTGGCCGTTGTCGTGCTGTACGCGCGCCGGGACCGAGTGGGGAGACAGGCGGGATGACGACAGTTAGCGTGGCGGGTCTGCGGGTCAGCTACGGCAACCGGGCCGTCCTCGACGACCTGGCCATCGAGCTGGGCGTGGGCGTGCATGGGCTGCTCGGCCCGAACGGTGCCGGCAAGACGACCCTGATGCGGGTGCTGGCCACGGTGCTGCGCCCGGATCGGGGGGAGGTCCGGCTGCTGGGGCACCGCACTGACGACCGGGTGGGGCTGCGCCAGGCCCGTCGCCGGTTGGGCTACCTACCCCAGGCGTTTGGTTTCTACCCGCGCTTCACCGTCCGGGAGTTCGTCGAGTACTTCGCCTGGCTGCGGGAGATGCCGGCGGCGCGGATACCGCTCGCGGTGGACCGGGCCATCGAGCGGGTCGGCCTGCGCGACCGGGCGGATGACCGGATGAAGCACCTCTCCGGCGGAATGCTGCGGCGCGCCGGCATCGCCCAGGCCATCGTGAACGCCCCTCGGGTGCTGCTCTTGGATGAGCCGACGGCCGGGCTGGACCCGGAGCAGCGGGTGGAGTTCCGGACGCTGCTGCGGGAGTTGGGCCGCGACGCCGTGGTGCTGGTCAGCACGCACCTGGTCGAGGATGTCGCGGCGGCGTGCGCCCGGGTCAGCCTGGTCGACGATGGGCGGCTGGTCTTCGCCGGCCACCCGGAGGGGCTGATCGCGGCCGGCGGGGACGGCGACAGCGGTGACTCCCCGATCGAGCGGGGCTACACGGCGGTGTTGCGCGGCGCGCGGCAGGTGTCGCGGTGAGGCGTGCGCTGTGGGTGGAGCTACGCCGTGGCACCGCCCCCTACGCGGCGCTGGCGATGTTCGGGGCCGGGGTGTGGGTGCTGGCGGCCCACCCGGACGACTGGGGTGGCCGCTGGGTCGGCCTCGCCGACTACCTGCGGGTGTCACTGCTGGTCCTCTGCCCCCTCATGGTCTGCGCCGGGGCGTGGCAAGCCGGCCGGGAACGGCGACGCGACATCGGCGAGCTGATCGCCGCCACCCCACGCCCGGGGTGGCATTCGCTGGTGGCGGCCTGGCTCGCCGTGACCCTGGCCGGGGTAGCCGGGACAGCGGTCGCCTTCGGCGGGGCGGCGGTGCTGGTCGCGCGGGTCGCGACCTACGCCGGTGGGGACTGGTGGCAGCGGGCGGCCGTCGGGGTCCTCGCCCTGGCCGCTGCCAGCGCGGGTGGTGTCCTCGTCGGCCGGCGGGTTCCGCTGCGGGTGGCGGCGCCGATCGCCGGCCTGGCCACCTACCTGGGCCTGGCAATCCTGACCTACTGGAACGCGGCCCCCGCGCGGCTCTCCCCGGCCTACGACGGCAGGCGGATGTACTCGCTGGTGCCGGAGTGGGTCATCGAGTGGCAGGCCACGTGGCTGGTGGCACTGACCGTCCTGCTGCTCGCCGTCGCCGTACGTCGGTGGCGCGTGGCGCTGCTGGCCGGTGGGGTCGCCGTCGCCGCCGCGGTCCCGATCAGCACCGGGCCGAGCTGGAATCGCGCGCCGGCCGATCCGGCCGCGGTGGAGCTGGTCTGCACGAGCAGCGGCCCAGAGGTCTGTCTGACCCGGGTCAACGCCTTTCTGCTCGGAGAGGTCGCGGCGGTGGCGCAGCCGATCCTGGCCCGGCTCGACGGGATACCCGGAGCGCCCCGGCGGGCGGTTGATCATACCGTCCGGCCGGCCGGTGCTTCCGTCGCGGAGGATGCCGACACGGTCTGGCTCTACCTGGACTTCCAGGCCACCGCACTCGGCGGCCTGGCCAACGCCGAGGATCTGCGTACGGCCTTTCGCCAGGAAACTGGGTGGGGGTGTGCGTACCGGTTACAAGGTGACGAATTCGATCAGCGGATTCACCAGGCCGACAACATGGCCACCGACTGGCTGCTCGATGGGTCGGGGTTCTGGGCAGAGGGGGCGTCGGCCGGGCTCCGCGAGTTGCCGCCGTCAGCGCAGCGCGCCTGGTTCGCCGACTACCTCGACGCCGTCGGTCGCTGCGACGTCCCGGCCCTGGTCCGCCTGGCGGAGCAGCCGTGACCGGCCGGCTGCTCCGGCTGCATCTGCGTGCCCGGGGGGCGTCGGCCTTCGTGGCTGGGGCCAGCGCGATCGCGCTGCTGGCGTGGGCCGGCGGAACCTGGCTCGCCGCTCAGCCCCACCTCGGTGGGCCCGCCGCCCGCCTCCCCGTGGTCGTGCTCGCCCCGCTGCTGGCCGCGGTGTTGCTCGGGCCGACCCTGGCCGGAGCCGACGAGGAACTCGAACGCGGCACTCCGCTGCGCTGGCCGGCCTGGCGGGTTGGACATGTTCTCCTCGCCGTGCTCGCCGTGGCAACGGCGCTCGCCCTGACGGGGCTGCGCGCCCCTGAGACGTTCGGCGCCCAGGCGCTGGCCCGGAACACGCTTGGCTGGATCGGTCTGGTCGCCGGCGCCACGGCGCTGCTGGGCGCGCGGCTGGCCTGGCTGCCGGCCTTCGGCTACGGGTGCGTGGTCTACCTCGCCGCGCCCCGGGACGCCGGCGTGTTCGTGGCGCTGTGGGCCTGGCCGGTTCAGCCCGCCACCGCTGCCGCCTCGTGGTTGGCCGCCGGCGGAGTGCTCGCGCTCGGCCTCGCCGGCTACGCGTACCGTGGTTCTGCCGTCGGTCACCGCCTCCCGTCCCGGCCGGTTACTATCTGAAGTGGACTGATCACAAATGTTCACAAGGTACACATTGGCCGGTACGGTGTCCTGATTGCGTCGCTTTGGGATGCTCCTGCGGCAGGTCCGTTGGAGCTCCCGGTGGTAGAAAGACGGAGGACGGATCGTGACGGTTCCGCAGGAGGCTGGCGTACCAGTCGCCCGCATGACGTTCGAGGAGTTTCAGGCGCTCGGCCCCGGCGGCCTCTTCAGGGCCGACGTGCCGACGGTGATCTCACTGCCGGAGAGCGTGCGCGGGCTCGGGCGCGAGGGGGTGGCGGCCCGGCTGGCCGACATGACCGTCACCCTCTTCACCGAACCGGGCGACAAGCACCATCCCGGGCGCTGGGAGACCCGGGACATCACCCTGCGGGACTTCTTCGCCGACGAGCGCCACCTGACCGAGTCCGACACCTGGCACCGGGTGGTGTCGAACATCCGGAACAGCCCGGCCGACGTCAACGCCGTGATCGGCTTCGACGCCGAGGGATTCTTCGGCTACGGCAGCTCGTTGTACGCGGCCAACCTCTGGATCAGCCACCGCGGTGTCTTCACCAAGAACCACTTCGACGAGTTCGAGAACTTCAACATCGCGCTGGAGGGCCGCAAGCGGTTCATCATCGCGCCGCCCGGGTCCCGCGACTACTACCCCCGGTCGGTGCTGCGCGGCTTCGGGGACAAGTCCCACGTGTTCGACCTCGACAACGTCGACCTGGGGCGCTATCCGAGAGTGGCGCCGAAGCTCGCCCAGCGCCGCGACTTCGTCCTCGAACCCGGCCACATGCTCTACCTGCCGCTCGGCTGGTGGCACCAGGCCGAATCCCTCGATCCCCTCAACATCAATGTCAACTTCTGGTTGAAGTCGAAGAAGATTCTGCGCCGGCCACATGTGCTGGGCGTCGCCCTCTACACGTACGCCTACCGGCGATTCAAGGGCGTCTACAGCTACCAGCCCACCGAGGTGAACTCGTGAGCGACCGCAAGACCATCACCCCCACGCACCGCTACCGCAACAACGACAAACTCATCGGCATCGGCAACACCTTCTGGAACATGTCCGAGGCGAACGGGGTGGCCGGCATCGTCGGTGACCTCGCCGACGGGGTGTTCACCATGGCCGACGGCCACCAGTTCGTGAACTTCACCGTATGCTCCTATCTGGACCTGGACACCCACCCGAAGGTCATCGACGGCGCGGTCGCGGCGCTACGCCGGTTCAACGTGCTGGACCACTGCATTCCGCGCACCCGGGTGCAGACGCCGGTGCTGCTGGAGTTGGAGGAGTCCCTCGGCGAACTCTTCGGCGCGATGGTGATCAGCGCGGTCTCCACCGCGGCGGCGAGCACCGGCCTGCTGCCGCTGATCGCCTCCGGTCACCTCGGCAACGGCACCCGGCCGCTGATGGTCTTTGACAAGAACGCCCACGTGTCGCTGGCCAACGCCAAGCCGAGCTGCGCCGACGAGTCCGAGGTGGTCACCTGTAAGCACCACGACCTCGACTACCTCGAAGACATGTGCCGCACCTACGAGCGGGTCTGCTACGTCGTCGACGGCGCCGACAGCCTCGGCGGCTACGCCCCGGTCAAGGAACTCGCCGACCTGCAGGACAAGTACAACATGCTGGTCTTCTACGACGATTCGCACTCGCTGTCGGCGTACGGGCAGCGGGGCATCGGCTACGTACGGACCCACGCGCCCCTCCTCGACCAGCGCACCATCACCGTCGCCACGCTGAGCAAGGGCTTCGGTGCGGGTGGTACGGCGGTCCTGCTCGACGGCTACCCGCACGAGACGCGTCGGCTCGTCGAACGATTCGCCGGCCCGCTGGGCTACTCGCAGAAGATGAACGCCGCCGCCGTCGGCGCCGCGCTCGCCTCCGCGGAGATTCACCGCACCGAGGAGCTAGACCAACTCCAGGGGCGGCTCCGCGCCAACATCGCGTTGTTCGACTCGCTGCTCGACACCGAGCAGTCCGGCGAGTCGTACCCGATCCGGTTGGTGCCGATGAGCGACGACACGGTCGTTGCCGCCGCCCAGCAGGTCTTCGCCGCCGGCTTCTACACCTCGCCGGTGTTCTTCCCGATCGTTGCCCGGGGCACCGCCGGCCTGCGGGTGATGCTGCGCGCCGGTCAGACCGAGGAGCAGATCCGGCGGCTCTGCGCGGTCCTGGCGCAGGCCGGGGCGCGCCCCGCCGCCCCGCTCGACGGACCGGTCGTCCGGTGAGCGCCGCCGTACGCGCCCTCCCGCGCAGCATCCTCTACACCCCGGCGCTGTCCCTGGACCGGGTCGTGAACGCCTGGTCGTACGACGCGGACGTGCACCTGATCGACCTGGAGGACTCCGTCCCGCCGGCGGAGAAGCCGGCCGCGCGGATGATCTGCCGGGACGCGTTGGACAAGGCCCCCCGGCCGGCCAACGTCGCCGTTCGCATCAACGAGCTGGGCAGCGTCGAGGCAGTGCACGACCTGCTGCTGCTCGCGGAGAGCTCGGTGCGGCCCGGAATCGTGGTGATGACCATGGTTACCTCCGCGGCCGAGGTCACCCTGCTACGACGGATCCTGGCCTCGGCCGGCGCCCAGCCGGAGATCTACGTGACGGTGGAGACCGTCGAGGCGGTCACCGAGATCGACGCGATCGCCGAGGCAGCCGACGGGCTCGTGCTGGGCTCGGCCGACCTGGCCGCCACGCTCAACGTGGAGATCACCTGGGCGGCGATGCTCGCCGCCCGGCAGGCGATGGCGATGGCCTGCGCGCGGCACGGCACGGCCTGCGTCGACACCGCCAACTTCCGGCTCTCCGAGCCGGCCGTGCTGGCGGAGGAGACGGTGCGGGTGCGGGCCCTCGGTTTCCACGGCAAGGCGACGGTGCACCCCAGCGAACTGGCCACCATCAACCAGGCCCTGCGCCCGCAGGACAACGACCTGCGGCTGGCCCGCCGGGTGGTCTCGGCGGTCGGCAGCGCCAACGGTGGCATCGCCGTGCTGGACGGCAGCATGGTGGGCCCACCGTTCGCCCGGATGGCCCACGCCACCGTGGCGCGTCAGGACGCCTGGGAAGCCCGATTCGGCGGTGCCAGGTGACAGCGACGGTGATGGTCACCGCCGCCGACATGGCCGGCGCACGCCGGATGACCCAGGTGATCGACGTACTCGGCGAGATGTTCGTGGACCTGGCCACCGGCCGGACCCGCTCCCCGGCCCGTACGGTGCTGGAGCACGGCGAACAGCGGGTGCTGTTGGTCAGTCCGGCGGTCTGGGAACGGCGTGGGGTCGGCAGTGTCAAGGTCACCACCCTGACCCCGGACAACCCCGGGCGTGGGCTGCCGCTGATCCACGGGATCGTCGCCCTCACCGACCTGGAGACCGGACGGATCACCGCGCTGCTGGACGGCGCCGAGCTGACCGCCGTACGGACCGGGGCGGTGGCGGCCCTGGCCACCCGTTTCTGCACCGCGGCCACCGCCGACGACCTCGCCGTCATCGGCGCCGGGGTACAGGCCCGCGCCCTCATCCGGGCGGTGGCTGCGGTACGTCCGATCAAGACCCTGCGGATCTTCTCGCGAACCCGGGCCGGTGCGGAGAGGCTCGCCGAGGAGGTGCGGGCGACGACGTCGATCCGGGTGACGGTCTGCGACAGCGCGAAGACCGCCGTCGCGGACGCGCCGATCATCTGCACGGCCACCTCCACCAGCGACAGCACGCCGGTGGTGGCGGCGGACTGGGTGGCGCGCGGGGCGCACCTGAACGTGGTCGGCGGTACCCACCCGGACGCGATCGAGGTGGACCCGGCTCTGCTGGGAGACGCGGTGATCGTGGTCGAGGACCAGGCCGCCGCGGTGGACGGCGCCGGCGAGGTTCGGGCCGCCCTCGCCGCTGGCCTGCTCGCCGCCGATGACCTGCGCGAGCTGGGACGCCTCGTCGACGGCGAGGTCGAGTTCGGGGGCCGAAACTCGGTGCTGCGTACCGTGGGTATGGCCATCGAGGACACCGCCGCGGCGGTGGCGCTCCACGATGCGGTGGCGCCGTGCGACGCGGTGGGGGAGTCTGATGCGCGGGGTTGAACCGGTCGCCGCGACGGGACACCCGTGGTTCGGCGATCACCGGCTGGCGCCGGCCGCGCCGGCGGAGACGCTCCGGCACCGGCTGCGCCGCGTGCTGCAGGACACCGGCTGGCCGTATCAGCCAGTGTTGCCGGCCGCACCGATGACCATCCCCCGGGCCTCGTACGCGGAGCTGTTCCGGGTGGCCGGTGTCCTGGTGGGGCTGCTGCGCCGGACCGCCCTGGAGACCGCGCCCACCGTTCGGGAGCGGCTGGCGGTCTACCAGATGCCGGCCAGCGAGGACCAGCTCTGGCTGCGTGACCCCCTTCTCGAAGAGCGGTACGCGGACTGGGTGGCCCGGCCGGACGCGGTGATCGGCCCGGATGGGCTGCGATTTGTGGAGTTCAACGTCAGTGGCGCGCTCGGCGGTGCGGTGGAGACGCAGCGCCGCCTGGACGTGTGGGGTGGGCTCTACGCCGACGCCGACGGCCGCCTGCCGTACCACTCGCCGGACCCGTTCGCCGTGCGTGCCGAGATGTTCCGCGCGCTCAGCGCGGAGCTGGGGGTGGCGCCCCGGGTGGCCATCGTCGGAAGCGCCCAGGTCACGGGAGTCGACAGCTACTACTTCGAGGTTGAGGCCGAGTATCACCGCAGCCGGGGGCTGCCCACCCGGTTCTTCGAGCCGAAGGAGCTGCACGAGGCGTGGGACTGCCCGCCGGAGCTGCGCTATCCGATCGGGCTGCGCAACTTCACCATCCCGGACTGGAATGACGCCGGCGTCCCCACGGTCGAGGTGCAGGAGGCCCTGGACCACGGCACCCTGCTGGTGGGTACCCAGACCGCCACCTTCCTGCACAGCAAGCTGACCATGGGCCTGCTCTCGGAGGGGCGGCCCTGGATGACCGCGACCGAGCGGTCTCTGGTCAACCGGTACCTGCCCTGGACCCGGGTGCTCTCCGAGCGACGGACCGAACGCGCGGGCGAGCAGGTTGACCTGCTGCCGTACGTGTTGCGCAACCGCGAGCGGCTGGTGCTCAAGGAGGCGCTGGGGGACTGCGGCAAGCAGGTGGTGATCGGACCAGAGGTGGATGCCGTGGAGTGGGAGGCCGCGGTGGCGGCCGGGGCCGACGGCACCAGCATCGTGCAGGAGTTCGTCCCGCCCCAGACCTGCCGGGTGGCGTTACTGGCAGACGGCGCCGACGAACCCCACGACGCCGAGGTCGCCCCGGTGCTGGGGCCGCTGCTGTTCGGCGGTCGGCCGGCGGGGCTGTGGTGCCGCTACCGCACCGATGGCGCGGCCGGAATCGTCAACGCCCGGGGATCTGCCACCGGTGCGGACAACGCCATGGTGGCGCTCTGACCATCCCGGCGGCCAATGACCCTATCCACCCGAAACGTCGGAGACAGCAGATGACGCTACGCCGAGTCAACGACCACGAGTACGTCGAAGAGCACGGTGGGGACTACGAGGACTTCGAACCCGGGATGGTGATCCGGCACTGGCCGGGGCGCACCCTCTCCGAGGCCGACAACACCTGGCTGACGCTGTTGACGATGAACCAGCATCCACTGCACTTCGATCAGCACTACGCCGCCGGCGCCGAGTACGGCCGGGTACTGGTCAACAGCGGCATCACCCTCTGCCTGATCGGCGGGATGACCGTGCAGGCGCTCTCCGCGCGCGCTGTCGCCAATCTGGGCTGGGACAAGGTGCGCCTCAAGGAGCCCGTCTTCGTCGGGGACACCCTCTACGCGACGAGTCGAATCCTGCAGAAGCGGCTGTCCCGGTCCCGTCCCGGCAACGGGATCGTGACGGTGGAGACAACGGGTACGAAAGCGACCGGAGAGCCGGTGATCGTCTTTGAGCGATCCTTCCTGGTCCGCTGCCGGGAGGCCGGCTGAGTCCGGTGCCGGGAGGCCGGCTAACCACCGCCGGGCGATGGCACCTGGAAAGGTGCCATAGCCCATCGACCACTTACCGGGTGCGCAAACCGTGGGTCGGCGCCGATGACCCGATCTGGCAGGATGTGTCGGCATGACGAGCGAGAAGCAGGCGAAGGCCAGCCACCGCGGCATTCCCAGTAGTAACGAGTTCCGTGAATTCATCGGCTCCGGATGGGCCAACCCCGACCGGGAGCCCACCCCCCGCGCCGCCGTGGCCGACCACGCCGCCCGGCGCCGGACCGCGCTGTCGCAGCAGTTCCCCGGCGAGCGGCTCGTCATCCCCGCCGGTGGTCTGAAGGTGCGCAGCAACGACACCGACTACCCGTTCCGGCCGCACACCGCCTTCGCCCACCTCTCCGGCCTCGGCGCGCACTCCGACCCGGACAGCGTCCTGGTGCTCGACCCGAAGCCGGGCGGTCGCCACCACGCCATCCTCTACTTCCAGCCGCTGGCCCCGCGAGACAGCGAGGAGTTCTACGCCGACTCCCGTCGTGGCGAGTTCTGGGTGGGTCCGCGCCCGAGCATCGCCGACCGGGAGTCGGAGCTGGGCATCACCGCGCGGCACATCGACTCGCTCGCCGACGACCTCGCCAAGGATGCCGCCGCAGCCCGGCTGCGGGTCGTCCGGGACGTCGATTCGCGCCTCACCGAGCTGGTGGAGAACGTCCGCGCCCAGGCCGGCGCGACCGGTTCGGAGCAGGAGCGGGAGGAGGCGGACGTGGAGTTCGCCCGGCACCTCTCCACCATGCGGCTGATCAAGGACGAGTGGGAGGTGGGCGAGATGCGCAAGGCCGTCGCCGCCACCCACAAGGGCTTCGACGCGATGATCGCCTCGCTGCCCGAGGCGGTCCGCAAGGGTCGCGGCGAGCGTTGGGTCGAGGGCGTCTTCGGCCTCTACTCCCGACACGAGGGCAACGGCGTCGGCTACGAGTCGATCTGCGCCTCCGGTGACCACGCCAACACGATCCACTGGACGAAGAACACCGGCGAGGTTCGCGACGGCGACCTGATCCTGATCGACTGCGGGATCGAGATCGACTCGCTCTTCACCGCCGACATCACCCGTACCCTGCCCGTCACCGGCCGCTTCACCGACGTGCAGCGCCGGATCTACGACGCCGTCTACGAGGCGCAGCAGGCTGGGCTGGCCGCGGTGAAGCCGGGCAACAAGTTCAGCGACATCCACGCCGCGGCGAACGCGGTGATCGCCCGAATCCTGCACGAGTGGGGGCTGCTGCCCGAGGGGGTCACCCTGGAGCAGACCCTGGACCGGGAGAAGGGCGGCTGGCACCGCCGCTGGATGGTCCACGGCACCTCGCACCACCTGGGCCTGGACGTGCACGACTGCCAGCTGATGCTGCGCGAGAAGTACATGGACAGCGAGTTGCAGCCGGGCATGATCCTCACCGTCGAGCCGGGCCTCTACTTCAAATCCGACGACCTGCGGGTGCCGGCGGAGTTCCGCGGCAACGGCGTCCGGATCGAGGACGACGTGCTGGTGACCGAGGACGGCTGCGAGAACCTCTCCGCGGCGATGCCGCGAACCTCCCACGAGGTGGAGGAGTGGATGGCGCGGGTCTGGGCGAACGCCTGACCCACCTCCGAACACCTGCCCCACCCCCGGATCAGCCGGTAGGAGGGGCCGCCTCGGGCGCCGTACGACGTGGCCCGCGATCGGCGTACCGGTCGCGGGCCACGCTCAGCCGCTCCGCGGACGCAGCTGGCGCCAGGACACGACGGCGCTCGCGGCCGTCGCCAGGGCCAGGGTGCCGAGGACCGCCCCGGCCACCACCGCACCACTGAGCTGCACGGACACTCGGGTCGCGGTCTCGGCGCCGAGACCAGATGCGACACCGGCCAGCGGCGGCACGGTGGCGAGCAGACCCAGCGCCGAGCCGATGATCACCAGCAGTCCGGTCTCGCCGACCGCGACCCCGAGCAGCTGCCGCCGGGTGCCGCCGACCGACCTCAGCACGGCGAGGCTGCCACGCCGTCCCACCGCCGCCAGGGCCATGCTGTTGGCCACCGCCAGCCCGCTGTAGCCGACCGCGACCACCGTGAGCATGTTCGCCAGGCTGTCGGTCAGTGCGGCGTCGGTGTGGTAGTCCCGCAGCGCGAAGTCCTCGGCGTCGTGTAGCCGAGCGCCCGCGCCCAGGCGGGCCGGTGCCTGGTCGGCGGCGAGGAAGATGTTGTCGGTCAGGGCCGTCGGATCGTGCTCCCGGACCGTCTCCCGGGAGAGCACGAACGCGCCGCGAGTCGGGTCCGGGGGCAGCACCTCGGCGACCCGCAACGGGGCGCTGCGTCCGTCGGCGAAACGTACGGTGACGGTCGAACCGGCCTGCACGCCCAGGAGTTTCGCCATCGTCGTGTCCAGGACCGCCTCGCCCGGCCGGGACCAGCGCGGGTCCCGTGACCCGACTCCGTCGAGCACGGTGTCACCGCCGTCCGGCCGGGTCACGAAGAGGCGGGTCGGCAGCGGCGCCCGACCGACCGGGTTCGCCTGGACCACGGCCTCGTTCAGGCCGGGTGCGTTGCCGGGGTCGATGAGCACCTGCCCCGCCAACTGCCGGGTGACCTCGGCGGGGTACGCCATCCGCATCGTCTCGACCAGCCCACTGATCAGCACGGCGAAGCCCACCGAGACGATGACCGGGGCCGCGATGGAGGCGGCGCGGCGGGGCGAGTTGAGCAGCTCGGCCCGGACAAGCATCGCGCCCGCGCCGCGGGACCGGCGGGCGAACGCCTCCGTGCCCAGGCGCACCAGCGGCCCGATCACGACCGGTGCCAGCAGCGCCGCGGCGGCGATGAGGCACATCGACGTCGTGAGCGCCAGGGCGACCCGTCGGTCCGCGTCGCCGACCGCGGTCAGGAACGCCAGCACCAGACCCAGCCCGAGGATCCCCAGCCCGGTGGCCCCCCGACCCCGGCCCAGCCGGCGCCGCTCCGTCGCGGCATCGCGCGACGCCTCGATGGGCGGCACCCGGGCCGCCGAGCGGCTGGCCACCCCGGCGCCGAGCACGGCTATCCCGGTGCCGACCGCGCCGGCCGCCAGCAACGGCCACGCCGAGATGACTATCCGGGCACCGGGCGGGGTAACGTCGAGTCGATCGAGCGAACCCAGCAGGGCGGGCGCCGCGCAGACGCCGGCCAGGCAGCCGACCACCGAGCCGAGCAGACCGAGCAGGACCGCCTCGCCGAGCACCAGGCGACGGAGCTGGCTCCGGTCGGCGCCGACCACCCGGAGGAGCCCGATCTCGCGGCGGCGCTGCGCGGTGGCCAACGCCAGGGTGGCGGTAACCACTAAGATCGTGGTGAAGAGTGCCACGATCGTGATCGCGCCGATCAGCTGGGTGCCGAGGAACCGGCGGTGCGTGTGCTGCCCGGGCTCCACCACCCCACGGGCGGCACCGGTCAGCGCGGCGCCGTTGTCGCCGACGATCCGGCCGGCCCGGCCGGCGATCTCCGAGCCGGCGGAACCCGGCGTCACCAGCAGCCCGATCGTGGTCACCCCGGTGTCCCGTCGCGCCGCCTCGGCATCGGTGAAGTAGAAGCCGTGCCCAGGTACCGTCCCGCTCACCGTGTAGGTGTGCACCCCGTCCGCAAGGCCGACCGGAAGCGTGGCACCGACGGCCACCCCGAGAGCGGTGCTCACCACCACCTCGTGGTCGGAGCGCGGCGCCCGACCGGCAGTCAGCTCGTACGGCGCCAGCCGGGTGCTGGACCAGCCGTGCCCGGCCTCCGCCGCGGCCTCGTCGGGCACCGGCTCGTCGTCGGTGAAGGCCTGCGCGTAGAAGTTGCGATCGATGATCGCCGCCTCGACGCCATCGATCCCCTCGAGCTCCCGGACCAGGTCACCGGCTTCGTGCTCGCTCCACGGGACGCGGTCCCGGAGTGTGCCGGTCGGCTCCGCCGCCTGCTTCGCCACCACCAGAACCGGGGCGTTGGCCACCCGCGGCAGAGGTCTTGGCCGGCTCGAGTCGTAGAGCAGGAGGGCCGCGGCGATCAGACCTACCCCCACCACGACGGCGAGGAAACTGGCGAGAAAGGAGCGCCAGTGTTCGCGGAGGTTGGCAGCGGCCAGCATCATGCCACCAACCGCGCCATCTCGGCCGCGATCCGGCCGGGCCGCGCCCCGCCCGCCGGAGCGAGCTCCATACGTTCGGCGATCCGGCCATCCTGGAGGAAGACCACCGTGTCGGCGTACGACACGGCGACCGGATCGTGGGTGACCATGATCGTGGTCTGTGCCCGCTGGTCAACCAGGCGGCGCAGCAGCGACAGCACCCCGCGCGAGGTCTCGGTGTCGAGTGCACCGGTCGGCTCGTCGGCGAAGAGCACGTCCGGGCGGGTGATCAGCGCGCGCGCCAGCGCGACCCGCTGCTGCTGACCGCCGGAGAGCTCGCTCGGCCGGTCCCCGGCGCGCTCGCCCAGGCCGACCGCGGCCAGCGCCCGGGTCACCTCCGCCCGGTCGGGGCGGCGGCCGGCGAAGCGCAGTGGTAGCTCCACGTTCTGCGCCGCGGTCAGGGACGCGACCAGGTTGAAGGACTGGAAGACGAAGCCGATCCGTTGCCGCCGCAGGGCCGTACGCTGGTGCTCGTCCAGCCCGCTGAGCTCCTCGCCGGCGACGAGGACCCGTCCCGAACTGACCTCGTCCAGACCGGCAGCGCACTGCAGGAGGGTGGATTTGCCGGAGCCGGACGGGCCCATGATCGCGGTGAAGCTGCCCCGCGGAAAGCTGAGGGAGACCCGGTCCAGCGCCGGAACCTCCGCCCGGCCCCGGTGATACACCTTGCGTACGCGGTTGAGCTCCACCGCCGGCGGGGCCGGACGTCGAGTAGCAGTCATGCCGCCGATTCGATCGCGTACGGACCCCACGCACACTGACCCAGGAGATAGTCCTCAAGGTAGAGTCCGCCCTACTGTGCCGGGCGCGCTGCTGACCTACCGTGGCGCGGTGCGACATGACGGTGAGCGGCGAAGCCGGACCGCGTGGCAGGCGCTGGCCCGGCGGCCGGTGGGCTTCCTCGCCTCGGCCTGGCCCTGGCGAGCCCTGCTCTACCTGACCTCAGGGCTGCTCGTCGGCGCGCTGACGATGTGCCTCCTCGTGGTGGCGGTCACCGTCGGCCTGCTCACCGTCGTCGTGCTCGTCGGGGTGGCGCTACTGCTGGCCGCCGCGCTGATGGGACTGCCCTTCGCCCGCCTGGAACGCTGGCGGCTGCGGCTGGTCGACCTGGACGGCGTCCCACCCCCGCGCCGCCCAGCGGTGGGGCTGGGGCCGCGCGCCTGGCTGCGTACCCGGCTGACCGAGCCGGCGACCTGGCGGGAGCTCACCCTGATGGTGATCTCAGTGACCGCGCTCTGCTGGGTCGACGCCGCCGTACTCGGCCTCGCCTTCGTGGTGCCGGCGCTGTGCGTCAGCGCGCCGGTTGACGACCCGGCTGCCTGGCCCTGGGCCGTGCTGGGCGGGCTCCTGTTCCTCGCCGCCCCCTACTCGCTGACCGCCTGGGCGGGCGCCCGCGCGGCGCTGTGCCGGATCGTTCTCGCGCCCCGGGGCGTCGAAGTCGACCCGCACCTGAAGGAGATCAGCGAGTCGCGGGCGCGGCTGCTCGACGCGTTCGAGACCGAGCGGGCGCGGATCGAGCGCGACCTGCACGACGGGGCCCAGCAGCGGCTCGTCTCGCTGAGCGTCGCGCTGGGCCTGATCCGCCTGGACCTGCCCGAGACCTCCCCACTGCACCGGCAGCTCGCCGCCGCGCAGGAGCAGGTCGGCCTGGCCCTGGCCGACCTGCGCCACCTGGTCCGCGGCCTGAACCCGCTGGTCCTCACGGACAACGGGCTGGTGGCCGCGCTGGAGGACGAGGCCAGCCGGCTTCCGGTTCCGGTCTCGCTCGATCTGCGGCTTACCGGCCGGCTACCGCAGCCGGTCGAGACCGCCGCCTACTACGCTGTCACCGAGGCACTGGCCAATGTGGCCAAGCACAGCCAGGCCACCCAGGTCGAGCTGGTCGGACGGCACCACGCCGACATTCTGTCCCTGGCGGTGCGGGACAACGGCGTGGGCGGCGCGGACGTCTCCGGTGGGTCCGGGCTGACCGGGCTGGCAGACCGGCTCGCCGTGCTGGACGGTCGCATGCGGGTCTCCAGCCCACCCGGTGGCCCGACGCTCGTACTGATGGAGATCCCATGCCCCTTCGAGTGACCCTCGCCGAGGACTCCGCCCTGCTCCGGGAGGGGCTGGTCAGCATCCTCGGCCGGTTCGGGCACGACATCGTGGACGCGGTGGCGGACGCGGACTCATTGACCGAGGTCGTCCAGGCCCGGCGTCCAGACCTCATCATCACCGACGTTCGGATGCCCCCGGGCAACGCCAACGACGGACTGCGAGCCGCCGTACGGCTGCGCCAGCGCCTCCCCCGCCTGCCGGTCCTGGTCCTCAGCCAGTACGTGGACCAGTCGTACGCGGCGCAGTTGCTGGACTCCGACGACGGCGCGGGCGTCGGCTACCTCCTGAAGGACCGGGTCGGCGCTGTGGCGGAGTTCAACACCGCGGTGGAGCAGGTCGCCGCGGGGGCGACGGTGATCGACCCCGAGGTGGTCCGTCAGCTGATGCGCCGCCGCTCCGATCCGAGGCGGCGGCTGACCGCCCGTGAGCTTGAGGTGCTCGCGCTGATGGCACAGGGCCGCTCCAACGACATGATCGGCCGGCAGCTGCACGTCACGGACGCAGCGGTCAACAAACACATCGGCAACATCTTCAGCAAGCTTGACCTGCCGGTCGCCACCGACGGCCACCGGCGGGTGCTCGCGGTGCTGGCCTACCTGCGGAGCTGAGCGGCAGGGGCGTCGGGGTGGCCGGCCCGCCGATCAGGCGTCGCCGCGGGCCACCGAACCCATCAACTGGCGCTCGGTGGGGGTCACACTCAGCATGACCCACTGCACCTTGCCTCTGGTGATCAGGCCGACCATTTCCGGGTGCAGCTGGGTGAACCAGCTCTGCACGCTCACCAGCCCCAGCGCGCTCGCCGCCATCCCCGCCTCCGCCGCCGTCAGCCGCTGAAGCAGCACGATGTCGCTGCGTACCAGCGCGGTGGAGTCCCAGCCGGCCAGGTCGTCGCGGACCACCAGGGTGGCCCGCCACGGCGTACTGAGCCCGGGGTTGGGGCCGGTGACCGGGCCGGTGTCGACAACCACGAGCTGCGGCTCGGTCGGGTTGGCTGGGGTCGGCGGCGAGCTACCGGGCGGCAGGAACGTGGCGATTTCCCGGCCGATGACGCAGCGCCGCAGGAAACCGTCCCACTCCCGCTCGCGGCCCGTCTGGATGAACAGCCGGGCGCCGAGCGCGATGGCGCGGAAGGCGATCAGCTGGGCGCTGCGGACGCCGCCGACCAGCATCAGCTGGGTCGGTTCGGGGCGGAACACGCGCAGCCCCACCGGTTCCTGCTGCCGGTTGCGACCAACCACGAGGCCACCGCCGCCGGCGACCAGGCGCAGCCCGCCAACGGATACGGTGTCGGTGCGGTGCAACCCCATCCGGCTGTCCGGGAAAGCGACACTCCTCACCGTAGGAAACCTCCGAGCGGTAGCGTGGCGGCCACCCCGTGGGCGTGCTCGCCGTCGAGTCGTTGCAGCTGACCGCCGTGGCGGCGGATCGCCTGGTGTAGGGCCTCGTCCGCGGCGGCCAAACCATCCGGCCCGCTCCCCAACAGCCGGAAGGCCGCCTCCGTGGCGAGGTCGTCGCCGTCCACCCGACTGGCGGCGATCGACACCACACCTCCGGCGGAGGGGAGCCCCCGTAGCAGTGGATCGATCTCCCATCGCTGGCTGGGCCAGTTCAGCAGCCGGTGGCAGCTCTGCCGGGCGCCCCCGGTCGACCAGGCCCGCCAGGACTCGCGGGCGAGCAACTGCTCGCTGCCCGCGCCCGGCATTGCCCCGGTGAGGTGGGTGAGGGTGGCGACCGCGGCGAGCACCTCGTCCCGGTTGAGCATGCGCGCGGTCACCCGCTCCTGCCGCAGCAGCCGCCGGGTCCGCTGAATCACCTTGGTCAGCGTCGGGAGCAGGTCGTGGTCGGCGTGGAAATCGGGGGTCCGCGCCACCTGGAGCACCACCCACGCCTGCCGGCTGGCCGGTACGTCCCCGTTTGTCAGTTCCCGGTACGCCCGGCCGACCGCCGCCGCGCTCGGGTGGGCCCGCGGTGCCGGGGTCACCTGGATCAACAACTGCACCACCACCGGCGGACCCTTCCTGTCTGCCGGCGGCAGCAGCACGGCGGGGGAGGGCAGGGCCTGCGGAGTGCTCATCAGCAGGGCACCCTCGGTGGGGTCAATGTCGAAGACGACGCTCAGCCCAGCCGGGTGGGTCAACAACACCGCCGGCTGGTCGTCGATCTCGACCGGCTCCAGCTCGACGCCGCGGGCCAACCGGGCCAGGAGGTCCCGGGCCGGTTCCGGGTCGCCCGCGGCGAACTGCCGGCGTCGCCTTCGGAAGGCCCACCAGACCACACTCCACTGGTGCAACCAGCGGCCATGAATCCGGATCACTGTCGGTGCGAGTACCAGCACCGCCACGGCGGCGACCACGGCGGTGAGTAGCACGCTGTGCTGGGTGGCGGCGAGGATCGCCACCACCCCGACCTGCCACGCCACCAGCTGGACAACGGTGACCGGGCCGATCCCGAGTGGAGGCCGATATAGCCGTACCCGGGGGGCGCCCGGACTGTCTGGTTTGGGTGGTGGCCCGGCCGCAGTAGCGGAGGTGGTCGACGAGGCGGGGGCCGCTCGCGGCGGTGGCGTGGCCGGCGGTGGCGCGGCGGGCGCAACGGCGGCTGACTGGCGCGCCGTGCTGGCCCACGCTGCCGTGTTGACCGGTGCCGCCGGGTTGGTCTGTGCCACCGGGTGCGGCTGCGTGGGCGCCGCCGCCGGGTAGGCGTGCTGACCGCCGTGGTTGGCCGGTGCTGTCGGGTTGGGCGGTACCGCCGCCGCGGCCCGCGCGCCGTAGACGGTGCTGGTAGCCGCCCGACCCTGCCCGCGCTGCGCGGCCCAGGCATGCCCCGGTCCGCTGGCCGCCGGATTGACCGGCCCCGCCGGCCCGCCGGCCTGCTGCCCAGGCGCCCCCCATTGCTCGGGCGGTAGCTGTGGGGCCGGCTGGGCAGCCCCTTCCGGGTGGTGCTGCCAACCCGGTTCGCCCGGCCGTGCCGCACCCGGATGAGTCACCTCACGTCCTCCTCAGCTGGGCCGAAGGTGGCAGGCCGGTTGGCCGCACACTCCGTATTTGTAGGCGAAGCGCCGGCTTCACGGCCACGAGCGGATCACCGACGGACAGGTGCGCGCCAGGCTGGTCCGGGAAGACGAGAAGGGTGCGCGTCATGGCTCCGGGCTTCGTGCGTCGACGGGTGGGGGTTACGCCGACGATATCCCAGCCACTCGACCTGGTGGGGCCCCGAGGCTCGGGCGGCCGTCGCAAAGAATCCAGATTGGCAGCGCTGAATGATTGCTGCCATTGGTGTGGCGCCGCACCAAGGGACCAAAGCGAGAGGAGTAATGGCCACACCCTTGATGTGGCCGCTGGTCGCAGAAGCACTGCTGCTCAACGGAATCGTCCATACGCACCGTCGCTGTGGTTCACCCGGACGGTTTGTGGTCTTGGGTGTGGTTAGTTGGGGCGTTGCCAGTCGGTGGGGTCGGTGGGGTCGGGTGGTGGTGTGGTGGTGGGTGTCTGGGGGGTGGTGTGGGTTGTGGGTGTGGTGGCAAGCCGCCGGCGGCGACGTAGGAGAAGCAGTGCGGTGGCCGTGATGAGGCCAAGGCCGAGGACCACGATTGCGATGACGAGTGTGGGTTGGAGACGGCTGTTTGTGGGTTCCGACTCGCGGGCGCGGATGAGGGCTGGGTCGAGTGGGGCTTCTGGGGTGGGGGATTGGGTTTGGGTGGTGCGGCCGTCTGGTTCGCCGGTGAGGGCGGCGCGTAGGTTGAGTGTGCCCCAGCCGTATTCGGGGTCTCGGCCGGGATCGCCGGCGTCGCGAGTGGTTTCGATCATTCGTTTAAACAGGTCTTCTGAGCTGAGGTTCGGGTACTTCGATTTCACCAGGGCGACGGCGCCAGACACGAGTGCGGTGGCGCCGCTGTTTCCGGTGATCGTTGCGTATCCCCCGCCGGGAGTTGCTTGGTAGAGGTCTTCGGCGGGTGCGGCGAGGTGGGTTTCCCACCCTAGGAGGGAGCCGATGCGGCTGGGCTGGCCGTCACGGTCCAGGCCAGCCACCGCGAGCGTGGCATCGTGCGTCGCTAGGGAACTAATTACCGCGTCTTCGCGGTTACCGATAGCGGCGACGACGATCACGTTGTTCTGGTAGGCCCGCTCTACCGCCCGGTTAATTGCCGTGCTGTGCGTGGTACTTAGGGAGACGTTGATGACGTCTGCGCCCTGGTCGACCGCCCAGTCGATTGCGGTCGGGATCTCGCTCTTAACGGCGAACGCCTCTCCGACGGTGATTGGGAGGATTTTGGCTTTGGGGGCGACGCCGAGGACTCCGTCGCGACCGTCGGGGCCGTGTCCGTGTCCGGCGATGAGGGAGGCCATCCCGGTGCCGTGGCCGTCTCGGTCTTTGTGTCCCTTCGACTGGTCATCGTAGATATCTGTGCCAGATAGTATGTTGTTTTGAAGGTCTGGGTGGCTGGCGTCCACGCCGGTGTCGATGACCGCGACGGTGATTCCTTCGCCCTGGGTGACTTTGTGTACTTCGGTTAGTTCGAGGGCGTCGATATGCCAGGCCTCGTTCCGTTCAGCGGCGGCTGCTGGTAGGGCTGACATGCCGAGGGCCATGATGGCGGCGAGTGTCGCGGCGGTGCTGGTGGCCGCCGGGCGGGCGAGGCGCATTCGCGGATACCTCCTTCGGGGCCGTGGCGCGGCCGGTGGGGCGGTCGCATGGTGTGGGCCGGCTACCTGTGATGGGGTAACCGGCCCGTGCGAGGGGGTCAGCTCTGGCCTATGGCTTTGCCGTGGTGTCGTGGTCGTTGCTCGGTTGGTGTGGTGATGGTGCCGGTCGGGGGTGGGGTGGTGGCCCAGAGCTCGTCGTCGCCTTCGCCGTATCCCCAACTTTCGGCTTGGTCGGTGGCGTGTCGTGTCCTGGCGTGGCCGCCCAGTGGTGCGGGCCCAGTGCTGCCGACCGCTCGGGTGCTGCCGGTCGGTCGGGTGTTGCCGGTCGCAGTCTGGCCGGTGAGGTGGCTGCCGCCGGTCAACGGGGTGGGGCGGTTGGTGGTTGGTGCTGGGGTACCGTGCGCGCCGTTGAGGAGGGTGGGCGGTGGTGGTGTTGTTGGGCGGCCCAGTGCGGGCTGGTGCGGGTTGGGTACCGGGCCGCGGGCGCCGGGGGCGCCAGTGGTGCCGGGGGTGCCGGGGGTGCTGGTTCCCAGCAGGGTGGGGCGGGGGAAGCCGGGCCGATTGGTGGTCGTTGGTGTGTTCGGGCCCGCAGGTGTTGGGCCACTGACACCTGGAAAGACCGGCGGGGGGACAGGCGTAGGGGNGGGTGGGGTCGGGATTGCAGGTGGGGCTGCCGGGGGCCCGAGGGTCGGAGGCGGTGCGGTGAAGGTGCCTCCGGCGAGCCCGATGCCGTCGGTCGGCTCGGATGGGGGAGGTGGCGTCACGTTGGGTCGGGTGAGTAGCTCTGGCCGGTCACCAGACATCGTAGATGTGGACGGCCCCAGCCCGACCGGTGTGTTCGGCAGCACGGGCGACGGGAGCTGCCCCGGGTTGACCCTGGGTATGTTCGTTGGCCCCTTGTATCGGCCGCCGCGTTGGACGTGCGTGTGGGCGACGTCGACATACAGCTCGGCTAGCGGCGTGACGATGCTTTTCGCGCGCTCATGGAACTCCTTTTTGACCTGCTCGTACGTCTTGCCGTTGTTCATGCCAGCGAAGTCGCTGAGCTGAATGCCCTCGTCGGCCTTACGGATGTGGTATTGGCGGTCCTGCTCGGCGACGTACGCCTGCCAGAGCTCGCTCATCTCCCGCTGGGTCTTGGTGATGGTGTTGCCGACCTGCTCCAGGCCGCGGGCGTGCCTGTCGGCGACCTCGGTCCACTCGTCCAGCGAGTAGAGGGCCGCACCCACCTTGCCCATGAAGTATTGGCCCGCGGGCGAGTGCCATTTCGCCGCCAGCCCATCGGCGTGCCGCTTCAGATTTTCGCGGGTGGCCTGCAGCAGGGCGCTGGTGCGGTGCCATGCCTCCGCGAGAGCGAGGGTGCGTTCATCACTCTCGTCGCGGACAAGCATCCGTATCTGCTCGATATCGACCCCGTCCCACTGCGTGGGGGTGTAGATCTCGTTCACGTTTTCGACGTAGTCGTCTTTGACGTCGGCAAACAGCCGACGGTCTGGTTGCGTCGGTGTCCACTCGTAGTACTGGTCTGTCATCCCCGCTCCTCAGCTCTGCGTCCTGTCCGCACCGTTCAGGCCCGTGGGTCAACCGCCGGCGGAGCCACCGCGTTGTCGCCCTGCTGCCAGGTGGTGTCGAGGGTCGCCTGCCCCTCAACGTTGCGGAAGGCGTTCAAGACATCGTCGTTGGTCGCCTCGGTGAGGGCGTCCTCGGCGAGATAGTCGGCGGAGATCGTTTTGGCGGCGATGCTGAGGGAGGCCAGGCCCCTCGCCGCCTCGGTGAGTAACTGATGCATCGCCAGTCGGCTGTGTTCGTGTCTGGCCTGAAAGTACTGGCCCTCCTGCAGCCCGCCCTCGCCGAACGGCGCCGGCGCTTGGAGCATCGGAAACACACCCTGCTCATAGCTGGGTGTGAAGTTCACGTTCAGCTCGTCCATGATCGCAGCTGCGAAGTCGCTGAGCTGCTGAATGTCGACGTCGATTTTCTCGCCGGCGAGCCAGTCGTCGCCCATGTGTCTCCCCCGATCGCTCGCCCGTCAGTGGCGCATTTGATCCAATTAGCGAGTTGTCATTTATTGGATGTGTCCAAAATGTGCTAGTTTGCAGCCACGAGCCGAGTATCCACTCTGGGGGAGCATAGCGTCATCGCGCAACCCCGTCGGGTGCTCATACCCGGGACGGAAGGTTCACCAACTGCACCAGACGGGTGCCCTCCCGCCGGGTGACCAGCCAGCCGCGACCGGGTGGTAGTGGCCCGGGACGGACGTTGCCGAGTAGTACCCCCTCGTCCCGGCTGCCGGACATCACGATGCCCGGGGTGCTGATCTCCCGCAGCCGCATCAGCACCGGCTCGTAGAGGGCTCGGCTCGCGCCACCGGTGCGCCGGGCGACGATCAGGTGCAGACCGACGTCCCGGGCCTGCGGCAGGAACTCCAGCAGCGGCGCCAACGGATTGCTGCCCACCCCCGTCACCAGGTCATAGTCGTCAACCAGGATGTAGAGGTCGGGCCCCCTCCACCAGCTGCGAGCGCGGAGCTGCTCGGGCTTCAAGTCGGGGGGAGGCAGCCGGTCCCGCATCACGGCCGCGACCTCAGCGATGTAGCTCTCGGTGAGCTGCGCCGACGACCCGTACCCGATCAGGTGTTCGGTGGTGATGTCGCCGAGCATGCTGCGGCGGTAGTCAACCAGCACCAGCCGCGCCTCGTTCGGCTCGTTGCGGTCGACGATCGACTGGGCCAGTGACCGCAGGAAGGTGCTCTTACCGGACTCCCCGTCCCCGAAGAGCAGGAAGTGCGGGTCGGCGGCGAAGTCCAGGTGCACCGGCTGGAGGTCCACCTCGGCGAGGCCGATCGGCACGCCGGGCCGTCCGGTGGACGGCAGGCTGCTGTACGGGATCACCGGGGGGAGCAGTCGGATCGGTGGAGCTCCCGGCCCCTCCCAAGCGGCGGCGAGGTCGTTGATCAGTTTGCGGGCTCCCTCGGGGAGGCTCTCCGGCTCCTGGGTGCCGTCGGCGCGAGGCAGCGCGGCGAGGAAGTGCTGACCGTCGGGGTCGATGCCCCGGCCGGGAGACTTCTCCGGCACGTTCACCGCGGCTCGGCGGTCCAGCATGGAGTCGGAGGCGTCCGCCAGCCAGAGTTCCAGCCGGGTGCCGAAGACGTCCCGGACGGCCGGGCGCAGGTCCATCCAGCGTCCGGCGGTGACGATCAGGTGGATGCCGAAGGAGAGCCCACGGTTGGCGATGTCACTGATCGCCGGCTCGAGGTCCTCGAACTCGGTCCGGATGGTGGACCAACCGTCGATGACGAGGAAGACGTCGCCGAACGGGTCATCGGTGTGCTCGCCCTGCCGGCGGGCGCGCCGGTACGCGGCCATCGAGTCCACCCTGTGCTCACCGAACCGCCGCTCCCGTACGCCCATCAGCAGCTGCAACTCGGCGACCGTCCGTCGGACCAAACTGGCGTCGAGCCGGGTCGCCACCGCGCCGACATGCGGCAGGTCGCGTAGGGAGGAGAGTGCGTTGCTGGCCAGGTCGAGGCAGTAGACCTGTGCCTCACGTGGCGTGTGGGTCAGCGCCAGCGAAGTGATGATCGTCCGCAGCATGGTGCTCTTGCCGCTCTGCGGACCACCCACGATCACCGCGTGGCCGGCGGCGCCCGCCAGGTCAAACCAGAGTACGTCCCGACGCTGCTCGAACGGCTTGTCAATGATGCCGGTGGCCACCTGGAGCTCGCCGAACAGATCGGCCTGCGCCACCGTCACCCCCCGGTTCGGGTCTGTGGTCAGCGGTGGCAGTAGCTGATCCAGGGTCGGCGGCTCCGCGAGCGGAGGCAGCCACACCTGGTGGGCCGGCGTACCCTGGCCGGTAAGCCGGTTGACCAGGATGTCCAGCAGGCTGTCGCCGCCGACGGCGGCGGTGTTGTCCGGTTCCGGCGTCACTTCCTTCTCGGGCGGTGTCACCGGCGGTGCGGTATAGCTGGTGTGGTATTCCAACACCCGCGTCTCGCCACCACCGGCGCCGGCCGCCGCCGCCGTCTCACTGCGGTAGGTCCCGGAGACATACGAGGCCTTGAACCGGACCAACGGTTCGGTGCCGAAGCGTAGGTAGCCGTGCCCCGGCGAGTTGGGCAACTCGTACGCGTCGGCAGTGCCCAGCACCACCCGGCTCTCCATGGCGGAGAAGGTCCGCAACCCGATCCGGTACGACAGGTGGTTGTCCAGGCCGCGCAGCCGGCCCTCTTCCAACTTCTGGGTGGCCAGCAACAGGTGGACGCCGAGCGACCGGCCAACTCGGCCGATCTGCACGAACAGGTCGATGAAGTCCGGCTGTACCGTGAGTAGCTCGGAGAACTCATCGCAGACGATGAGCAGGCTCGGCAGGGGAGCCAGGGGCGCCCCCGCGGCCCGGGCCTTCTCGTAGTCACGCTGCGAGGCGTAGTTGCCGGCCGCACGCAGCAACTCCTGCCGGCGCAGCAGCTCACCGCTGATCGCGCCGGCCATCCGGTCTACCAGTGGTAGCGCGTCCGCGAGGTTGGTGATAACCGCGCTGGTATGCGGGAGGGCATCCAGCCGGGTGAAGGTCGCGCCGCCCTTGAAGTCGACCAGGACGAAGTTGAGGCTCTCCGGGTTGTGTGTGACGGCGAGCGCCAGCACCAGCGTACGCAGCAGCTCGGACTTGCCGGAGCCGGTGGCGCCGATCAGGAGGCCGTGCGGGCCCATGCCGTCCTGCGCGGACTCCTTGATGTCGAGGTCCACCGGACCGCCGTCGGTGCCCGCACCGATCGGCACCCGCAGTCGGTCCCGGTTTGGCCGCGGCTGCCAGGCTGCTGCCAGGTCAAACTCGTACGGGTCACCGATGTTGAGCAGCTCGGGCAGGCCCAGCTCGGTGGCGACCGAATCCTCGCCGCCCTGGGACATGGCCGAGAGGCGCAGCGGAGCCATCTGCATGGCGAGTGTCTCGATCTCCGTGATTCGGCAGTCGTCCGCGCGACCCATCTCGATCACGCCATCCACAGTCGTACCGACAAGCTTGTGGTCCGCACCGACCTCGAGTACCAGCCGTGACCGTTCCAGCAGCCGCGGCGCCGGGTTGGAGAGGTCGAGCAGGGTGACCCCATCCACCCCACCATCAGTCATCAGGTGCTCCGAACCAGCTGTGCTACCGCCGTCGATGATGACCAGGATGTGCGGTCCATCGGTCTTGGACATCCCGCCGGTGGGGCTGTATCTGGGTCGGTTGGCCAGCACGTCGTCGAGCATCTCCTCCAGTCCTTTGACCGAGGGTGCGACGAGCCGCAGCTGGCCCAGCGCGTCGGTGCGACTCGGGTGCAGCCCGTGCGGCAGCCACTTCGTCCACTCCCATGCCGCACGTTGATCAGCGCTGACGCAGGTGGCGACGAGTAGGTCGTCCGGGGCGTGAAAGGCGGTGGCCTGGGCCAGGATCGAACGGACCAGCCCGCGTACCGCCTCCTCATCCCCCCGGAGGTGCACCTGGGCGAAGCCGCTGAGGAGCATCGCCACTGGCAGATCCGGCACCTCGCGGTAGGTGGTGAGAAAGCGGCGTAGCGCCAAGGCGCACATCGGCTCCAGTTGTTCCAACGTTGCTGGCGGTGGCGGAACCAGGGGAGTGGCCAGTTCCTGCGGGCCGAGTCCGATTCGTACGGTCGAGAAATCGGGGTCTCCGCGCCGCCGCTCCCACAATCGTGGGCCGATCGGAACGGACCAGAGCGCACCTGGTGCCGGATGCCGGTAGAACATGGATTCTCGCTGGCCCCGAATTGCCTTGAGTACCCGGCGACGCTGCCGCGACAGGTGCGTCATGTACTCGCGTCGCCGCTGCAGCATTTCCTGCTTGCTCGGACCACCGGAGTTGTTGGCGAGTTGAGAGGCGAGCATCCCGATCGCGGAGAGGCCGAAGAGACCCCCCGCAACGTAGCGGATGGTGTTGCCGCTCTGACCAGCGAACATCAGCGCCATAGCGAATGAACCGGCGAGCATCGGCAGCATCATCAGCAGCTGTCCCCAGCTGCGCCCACCGGGCGGCGGCACCTCCGGTGGCGCCTCCAGCACGATTTCGCCGAACGGGTACTCCGGCTCCGGCTGCCGGGCCGGGCGTTTCACAACGACGGTACTCACGTATCAGACCTCCCCGTTGTTGCCTGGACTCGACCGATCCGAACCGGTGCCCACGCCATCGGCACATGGTAGGTAGCCTCTTGTCGTCATGACAGCCGCGGGCCCGTTGGCCCGCTCCTCGTCGGAGGAAGCGTCAGTGGTCACCCAGGTCGGAACCGGACTCGCGCGCATCGCCATCGCTACCCCAGACCGGCGACTAGATATAGCCCTACCAGAGCATTTACCGCTGGTCGGAATGCTTCCCGCGGTGTTACGGCAGGCAGCGGAGCATCCGTCTGACGGAACGGCTCACGGCGGCTGGGTGCTGCGCCGTACCGACGGATCGCTCATTGATCTCAATCGTACGTTAGCCGCGCAGAACATCCGCGACGGGGAGACGCTGCACCTGGCACCGCGCCGTACCGAGTGGCCAGAGTTGGCGTACGACGATCTGATGGAAGCTGTCGCGTCGGGCGCGCGCCGTCGTGGAATCGCCTGGAATCCACTCGCGACCCGGCTGACCGGTCTGATTGTCGCCAGTGCTCTGCTATTGATCGGTTTGACCGTCATCATCGGTTCGAACGAGCCCGGCTGGCTCGGCGGCGTGATTGCCCTCGGCGTTGCCGCCGGGCTGCTGTTGGCCGGGATTTTGCTCTCCCGGGCGATGGCCGACTCGCTCGCCGGGGCAGTGCTGGCCGCTGCCGGCCTGCCCTACGCCTTCGTCGGCGGTGTCCTGGTGATCGGGACCGGTGAGTCCGTCTGGGCGCTCGGTGCGCCGCACGTGCTGCTCGGGTCTGCCGTTCTACTCCTCTCGGGCCTCATCGGCATCCTCGGCGTCGGTGACGCTGCCCGGGTCTTCGTCGCGGCGGTCTACACCGGGTTCTGGGGAATGCTCGGTGGGTTGCTCGCCCTCAGCTCGATCGACGCCGTGCAGGGCGCGGCGATCGTGGTGAGCGGGGTGACTCTGCTGCTGCCGGCGCTGCCGCTGCTCGCGGTGCGACTGGGGAAGCTACCGATGCCGGCGCTGCCCAGGAACGCCCAGGACCTGCTGCGCGACGAGCCGCAGCCACCGCGGGAAGCGGTGTACCAGGCGACGGCCCGGGCTGACGAGGTACTCACTGGCATGATTTTCGGTTCGATCGTGGTCACCCTCGGTTGCCTGACTGTGTTGACCGGATCGGGGTCGGTAGCTGCGCTGGTGCTGACCGGAATCGTCTCCCTCGGCTACCTGCTGCGAGCCCGACTGATGCCCACCGTCCGGCATCGGGTACCAATGCTCGCCGGCGGGCTCGTCGGGCTCGCCCTGCTGTCCCTGATCGGCGCGGCCGGCGCCGGGACGGCGGTGCGGGTGCTGATGGTGCTGCCCTTGGCGATGGTCGCGGCCGGGATCTCGGTCAGCGCCGGGCTCGCGTACAGCCGACGATCCCCGTCACCCCGGCTGGCCCGGTTCGGCGACTTCTTCGATGTGGTGCTGCAACTCGCGGTGCTGCCGGTGGCGTGTGGGGTGATGGGTTTGTACGGCTTCATGCGTGCGCTGGGCGGCTGACCTGACGGGTTGGCGGTTGAGGTGATCTGAACGTGGTGCCCGCTGGCCGCCGGGCCCACGGTTGCGGTCGCGGTGCCTATCGTAGGCATCGCGGTCCGGCTCCAGCTGTGCCGACCGTACGCAGGGGGAGGGTGCCATGTCTTCGCGGCGGGACCAGGTCCAGTCGTATCAGTTCTTCGTCCAGCGGATGACCTCCGCGCTCGTTTCCCGGGAGCCTGATCCGGAGAACGGTGCACCGTTTCGGCGGCTCGGTGGTGCCGGCTTCGCGAGCATCATGGTGGCGGTGCTCTGTCTCGCCGCGGTGGGCGTCTACGGGCTACTGCGCCCCGGCGGTGCCACGAAGTGGCAAGAACAGGGAGTCGTCATTCTGGAGAAAGAGACCGGTACTCGGTACATCTATCGAGAGGGTCGCTTGTATCCGGTCGTCAATTACGCGTCGGCGCTGCTGGCGTTGGGCTCGGCGGGGAGCACCGTGTCCGTTTCCCGTAACTCCCTGCTCGGCACGCCGCGCGGCACCCCGATCGGCATTCGGGATGCGCCCGACGCGCTACCCGACTCGGAGCGGCTTCTCGCCGGGCCGTGGACGCTCTGCACCCAGCCTGTTCGCGATTCGGCGGGTGAGAACGTCGCCACCACTGTGCTGACCGTCGGGGCCGCACCCGGTGGTGGGCAGGAGCTGGGCGACATGGCGCTTCTGGTCCGTGACACCACGACCAACCGACTGCATTTGATCTGGCGGGACCACCGGTACGAAATTCAGGACGAAAAAATCATCCTAGAAGGACTCACGATGACGACCGAACGGCAGGTAGAGGTGGGCGGAGCGTGGTTGAACGCCCTACCCGCCGGTGAGCCGATCGGCATCCGGAACGTGGTGGGCCGCGGCGAGCTTTCAGATGCAAGACCCGACACCCGAATCGGTCAGGTCCTGGTTGTGGAAAGCCAGAGTGGTGGCCGCCAGTACTACCTCGTGGAGCGAGCGCAGTTGCGGCCGTTGACCCAGCTTGAGGCCGAGGTGCTGCTGGCTGATCCGGAGACCACGCGGGCGTATCCGAATGGGGCGGCACCTGAGCCGATATCACTCTCGGCCGGCGCCGCGGCGGCGGCACCCAAGGCGCCGCCGGCGGTCGAGGGACCGCACCGTGCACCTGGGGAGCGTCCCGACATCATTCGTGAGGTCGGCGATCAACCGGCTGTCTGTGCCGCCTACCACCCGGGGCGAAGCGAGCCAACCCTGCTCCTGGAGGGGCAGGCGGAGCAGGTGCGGGAGCCAGCGTTGCCCCCAAAGCAGAGCAGCGCGGGCATTCCGCTCGCGGACCGGGTCGTAATCGAACCGGGGCACGGCGTCCTGGTTGAAGCTATGCCGGCACCCGACGCGTCGACGGGTGCCCTAAGTCTGGTTACCGACCTCGGCTATCGGTATTCGCTCGCCTCGAAAGAGGTGGCGAATACCCTCGGCTATGGCGATGTGGAGCCCATTGCACTACCGGCGAGCCTGGTTGATCGGCTCCCCGCCGGTCCCGCACTCGATCCGGCGGCGGCAAAGCAGACTCTTGATCCAGCCCAGCCGGGGCAGCCACAGTAGAGGCTGATTCGGACCAGAGCGAGCTGACCTAGCGCGGGCTGGACATGACCCGTTACGGTTCGTACGGAAAGCGGTGTGAGCGCACCGCAACGAGGCCGCCTCCGCCATTGCGGGGGGATCGATGAGGACGGGGGTGACTCCACCATGACGATGCGTACCGATACCGGCTTGATGGTGAAGACCGAGGGCGAGGTAAACGCTACCGCCGATCGGCTCACCAGCAATCTCAACCAGCTGATGGACCAGCTCGCGCCGCTGTACGACCAGTGGAAGGGTGCTGGTGCGGGCTCGTTCCAGCAGGTGCGCCAGCGGTTCGACCAGGACATGGCGCGGTTGAACGTGGCGCTGCGGGCGATCGCCGAGGCGGTTGGGTCGGCCGGCAAGGACTACGACGTCGCAGACGAAGAAATCAAGTCTGAGATGGATTCCGCCGGCGCCACCGCCGGGCAAATCACTGCGGCACTGAAGCTCTGACGGGGGAGAAGGTTCCGAAATGGAAATTCGGTACAACTTCGCTGCCTTGGCCGCTTCGGCGGACAGCTGCGGCAGCAGCCTGAAGAACATGAACGGCGAGCTCGAAACGCTCAAGTCCAGCATCGCACCCCTGCTCGCGACCTGGGACGGTGACGCTCGCGAAGCGTACTTCCGCCGGCAGCGCGAGTGGGAGGCCGCGGCAAACGACCTGCGCGACCTGCTTAGCCGGATTGAGCGAGCCCTGCGCGATTCGGCAGCCAGGATGCAGGCCCGTGAGGCCGCGAACCAGGCGAAGTTCGGCGGCTGATCTCTTCGGACGTCCCGATGGCCCGGCCTGGTGCCGGGCCATCGGCGTTTCTCACTGGCTTGACGGCCTGGGCCCGCCCGGCAACGTGGTAGTGGGTGCAAGCCGATCGTCAGCTACGGGGCGGCGAGGTGGTGGCCACCTGGAAGAACGCCTCATCGGGCTCGTCGATCTCCGGAGGCGGGGGCGGTGGATCCCCGAGGCGCGTCGGGCGCCAGCGTAGGCGTCGACCGCGCGGCAACAAGGCAACAGCTACGGCGACAGCAAGCGCGATCACCGTCACCGACAGGCCGCCCCAGAGCGCCACCCGCCCGAAGACCTGCCACCGCTCGGCTCGCTCCTGCGCCGCCGCGTCGTACAGCGGGTCGGGCAACGGGGCTGGGGCCACCGGAGCCGCCGTACTCAACCGCTCGGTGACCGCCCGGTATGGGCTGAGCACTCCCTGCCCGTAGCCCTGCTCCGGGCCCCCCTGCGCCGGGTCGGCCGTAGCCAGTAGCCGGCGAGAAACCTGCTCGGCCGACAACTGCGGCTCGGCGGCGCGGATCAGGGCCGCGGTCGCACTCACCAGCGGCGTCGCGAAGCTGGTGCCGCTCCAGACGTTGTGGCCGTCCACGCGGGTTGCCGCGACGACCGCACCACCAGGAGCCACCAGATCGACGTAGGGCCCGACTTGTGACTGTTCTACCCGTGCGCCCTGCTGGTCGATCGCACCGACCCCGATCACGCCCTCGTACGCGGCGGGATATGGCACCGGGTCGGGCTGGCCGTCGGTGCGGTGGAAGTTTCCGGCGGCGGCGACCAGGACCACATCCGCCCGCTGGGCGTAGTGGATCGCGCTCTCGACCTCGGGGTCGGGCTGGTAGAGCGTTACCGACATGTTGATCACATCAGCGCCGTTGTCAACGGCCCGACGGATGGCCTGCGCGAAGATCTCGGTGGAGACGCTCTCGCCCTGGCCTTCGGTGCCTCCGCCGCCGGCCTGTTCACTGACCCGGATCGGGAGGATCGTGGCGTCCGGGGCCAGGCCGTGGAAGCCGATGCCCTCCTGTGGGCGCGCGGCGATCAGGCTGGCCACCGCGGTGCCGTGGGAAACGCAGTCGAAGTCGCCACCCGGCGTCCCGCGGAGGGCGTCGAACCCGGAAATCACCTGGCCGTCCAACTGCGGGTGGCTACCGTCGGAGCCCGAGTCCACGACGGCCACCTCGACCCCGGCACCGGTGCTGAACGGCCAAACCCGTTGTGGGGCGAGCCACTGCTGGTGCCAGGGAGTGTCACTAATGACCTGACCCGGCTCGCTTGGATTGGCGCAAGCCGACGGAGCCGCCATGGCTGGCGCCGGTGGCATCAGGACGGTCGAGCTAACCAGGGCAAGCAAGAGCGCACCGGCAGGTTGACGACGATCGCGGAGCATGTCGCGCTCACCTCTCATCTGTACAACGCCGCTGCATCCTAGCGATTTTTGGGCGGTGCTCGGGGCAGGGACACCGGATCCACCACCAACATCGCATCGACCACCGCAACCGCGCCGGCTTGTGAGTCGCAGGTGCGCTCCGGGTCATGCTCCGCATCGACCTTAGGCTTTAACTCGGGCACGCCCCCGAATGGTGCTCCACGATCGGCAGCGGCACCTCGAACAGATCCGCGAAGTAGCCCAACCGGTGATACGCCTTCAGCAGCACCACCAACGTCAGCAGATGCTGCGGCGCCCGAGTCCGACCCCGCGCCCACCTGATCTCCTCAAACCCCCAACTCCCGCCGCACCACGGTGTAGGCGTATCCCGGCGGCACCGAGCAGGCCCAGTAGCCACTGAGCCTGCTCGGCGGCGGTCAGTAGACCTCGATGCCGACCGCGAAGCCGTCCGGGTCCCAGGCGTTGGAGTCGTACGCCCATGGGCTTGCGCCTCCGCCGTCGGCCGCCCACGGCGTCAACTGGCGGGTGCCGCCCTGGTCGGCGCCGCCGTGGTCGACCGCCTTGATGCTCAACCGGAAGTCGTAGAACACGACGCCAGCCGGCATGTCGCGGGTCTCCAGGCAGACCTTGACCTGGTCGGGGTCGAACCCGTTGCTGTCGAAGGCGAAGTCGCTCACGCCGCCGCCCTCGCTGGCCCACGGCGACCACTGGAGGAAACCGGTCTGGCTGCCGTTGTGGTCGGTGGCCTGAGCGCCGATCCGGAAGTCGCGGCTCAGCGGTGTGAAGCGCGGCGGCGGCTCCAGGAAGAGCCGGGCGCCGTCCGGGTCGAACGTGTTGGTGTCTCCGGCGAACGGGGAACATCCGCCGCCGAAGTTGGAGTACGGGGTGTACTCGGCATCCCCGATCTGGCTGCCGTTGTCAATCATCTGGATGCCGACACGGAAGTTGGGCAGGTCGGCGGTAGCACTCGGCCGGGCGGCCGCTGGCGCGACCGTGCCGACGATCGCGAGGACGCCAGCCGTGACGGCTGCGGCGAGCCCTGCGGTGATCCTGGGCATGTGCTGTTCCTCCTCGTGGCGGCGTCATCGCGTCGGTGACGCCGGGTTCGTGGTGCCGGGAGCCAGCACCGGATGGCGAGAAACCTAGAGATGAGCGCCGGCGCAGCCCTGGTCATCCGCCACATCGAGCACGATGTATCTCATGAACGCTCGCCATGTATAGCTGCACGCTGGCAAGCCCGACAGCAATGCGCTGCATGCGCATTTATCGCTTTTTGATGTGCGAAGTGAGTGGTCCGGCGGTTGTCAGCCGACCAGGAGGTAGGAGTTGGCGAAGCCGGCGGGGTTGCAGACGTTGAGCTGTCGTCGCACGGAGGAGTACGAGAAGCCGGGTGGGACGGTGCAGGCCCAGATTCCGGCCTGGGGCACCCGCAGGTAGTAGGAGTTGGCGAAGCCGGCGGGGTTGCAGACGTTGAGCTGTCGTCGCACGGAGGAGTACGTGTATCCGGACGGCACGGTGCAGGTCCAGACCCCGTCGCTGGGGGCGACGACATAATAGGAGTTGGCGAAGCCGCCGGGGTTGCAGACGTTGAGCTGTCGCCGTACCGCCGTGTAGGTGTATCCAGACGGCACCGAACAGGCCCAGAAGCCACTCGCCTGCGCGGCGGGCTCGGTGGATTGATCGGCGCCGTGGGCGGCCGTCGCCGGTGCGACGGCCAGGCCGGCGACCATGAGGATAGCCGTGGCGATCAGTCGGGACATCGCCTGACGGGCGCGGCCCATGGAACCTCCAGGTGCTAGAGGGCTTGGATTCATCCCCCGAAGCCTAAAAGTGCTTTGTTAGTATCCGATGAATAAGTGAACCTCGATTAAATGATCGAGGCGATCCCTGCCGGTCCACCCCGACTACCGGCAAAGATTCAGCCACGTAGACCTCCGAAGGTCACATGCTGGGGGCGGTGTCATCGCCGTGATGCTGCGCGGGCGACCGAGGCCGGCGTGGGGCCCCTGACCGACTCGACCAACTCCCTGCACCAGGTCCCGTCCCAGCAGCTCGGGCCGACCGTTGACGCGTGTGCAGCCCGGGTGGTTCGCAGGGTGAACCCACCGCCGGGCAGCCGCTGGCAGCTTGCGGCGGCACGCTCCACCTCGACGGGGTGGCCGGCGGTGGGCGGTCACAGTCCGAGCTCGTCGCGCAGCTGGGTCAGGGGGATCGGGTGTCGCCCGCGTCCATCCGGGCCAGGGCTTCACGGGCGGCGGCGACGTCTGCGGCGTCCTCGGCCCGCTCGATCGCCTCGGCGGGGACGATGGCGGCCCTGCGCTGACCACGGCGGGTGACGTAGGTGATGCGTCCGGCGTAGTGGGCGCGGAAGGGCCACGTCGGCGAGGCTGTCACGGGCGACGGATATCGGCTGCGGACATACGACCTGCGGCACGTGTGTTGTATTGTCAACATCCTTTCAAAGGATGGCACCGCAGCGGGGCGGGCTATCCCGCCGGAACGAGGCGCAGCAGTCCCGCTCGTAGACCAGTCCGGAGGCCCCCTCGGCCATCGGCGTTACTGGTTGACTACGCCTCACGGGGTGAGGTGCCTTGTAGTCAGGTGCTCACGTTGGCATTCTGGCGTGGCATTCCTGCAAACCGGACCCGTCGGAGCGTCTCGTTCGGCAGGACGTAAGCCGAGGTCCAGCAGACCGACGCCCCGTCTATTCAGGGTGATGGTGGTGTGGTCGGCGTCGGCGCGCAACGTAGATGAGGATGGCGCCGGCCAGGATGGACAGGGTGGCGGCTGCTGCGGTGGTGGTGGTGGTGGTGAGGGTGGGGCCGGTGATGGGTAGGTCGGGGTTGATGGTGATGGTGGTGGGTGGGGATTGGCTGTTGGGGCAGGTGTTGGTGCTGGTGTGGTGGGCGGTGAGGGTGTGGGTGCCGGTGGGCAGTGTGGTGGTGTGGGTGGCCGTGGCGTTGGTGGTCAGGGGCACGGTGGCCAGGGTTGTGCCGTTGGTGCGGAGGGTGATGGTTCCGGTGGGGGTGTCGACGTTGCAGGTGACGGTGGCGGTGAGGGTGA
>NZ_AZWO01000025.1 GCF_000514775.1 Salinispora pacifica CNR114
GCAGGGCCTGTTCCAGCAGCGTCCGTCGTCTGGTTGGGGCACGGTGGAGCAGATCACCGACCCCGCCTACTCCACCACCGCCTTCCTCAACGGCCTCAAGCAGGTCGAGGGCTGGCAGGACATGCCCCTGACCGAAGCCGCCCAGAAGGTGCAGGTGTCGGCGTACCCGTTCCACTACGCCCAGTGGGAGACCCAGGCCGCCGACCTGGTGGCCGAGCACTGGGCCAGCTGACCCCACCCGCACCACCCACAAACAAACCCCCGCAGACCTGACCCACACAAGGGGGAAAGAAACTGTTGGCCGGCACCCGAACCGGGTGCCGGCCAACAGTCGTCTCGCTGCCGCCGATGATCGTGCGGGATCCGGAGCGATCTCGTACAACGGTCTGCTGAGCGTCCGGCGTGTGCGGAGTCACTTCCCCGCAAGCGACCGCGAGCGATCATCTGACGGTAGAACGTAAGGCATGAGTAGCCGAGGCGATCATTACGGGATTCGGCGCGGTCGCGAGTCGGACGTCGATCAGCTCGCCCGCCTGCAGGCGGCCGTTCAACTGCAGGCGGCAACCGGCGGAGAACCACACGCGGGGATCACCGCATGGGTTCACGATCTGCTGAGCGGGCATCCTTCGGTCACACCTGACGACTTCCTGGTCGTGGAGGACACCACCACCGGCCGGCTGGCGGCCAGTTTGGTCGGTCTTCGTCAGGAGTGGAACCTGGCCGGGATTCGGCTGCCGGTGATTCAGGTCGAGTTGGTGGGCACGGCACCGGAGCATCGCGGGAACCAGCTCACCGAACGGCTACTCGCCGCGCTGCACGACCGCTGCGCGACCGAACGCGTGCCACTCCAGATCGTCGAAGGGATTCCCCACTTCTACCGTCGGTTTGGCTACGACTACGCGCTGACCCACGGCGGTGCACCCACGGTGCCCGCCACCGCCCTACCGGACGCCTACCCGGGGCCCTGGACCGTCCGTCCCGCCACCGCGGCCGACGCGGACGCCCTCGCCCGCCTCGACCGACGGCAGGTGGACGGGGATGCTCTGGTCTGCCCACGCGACGCCGCCGCCTGGCGGTACGAGATCGTGGGCCGCCGGGCGGAGGCTCTCGTTCGCCGCGAGGTCGCCGTACTGCTGCGCGACGAGCAGGTCCAGGGGTATCTGGTGCACAGCACCGCGCTCTCCGCGGCGGGAGAGCTGACGGTGCTCGCCGCGACCTGCGAGCCTGCCGGGCGCTGGCCGGAGGCCGCCGCCGCGACGTACGCCTATCTCGGCCGGGTCGGTCGGCGCTACGCCACGACGGCCCAGCACCCGTTCCACGCGGTGCGTCTGTTGCTCGATCCGGACCACCTCCTGGCCCGGATCGGGCCCACCGGGATACCAACGCGCCCCAGGGCCTGGTATGCCCGAACCGGCGACCCGGTCGAGTTGCTCGCCCACCTCGCCCCGCTGCTACGCCGCCGTTGGCAGTCAGCCGATCTGCGTTGGCCCGAGTCCACGCTCGTGATTGACACCTACACCGCGAGCGCTCACCTCGAGTTCGACGACGGTGAACTAATGGCGATGACGGCGAGACGGAGCACGATCGGTCCGAGCTCCGACGCGAGCCATCATGCCGCCATTCCACCAGGTGCCCTGCTGCACCTCGCCGTTGGTCACCGCACCCTGCCTGAGGTGCTCGATGCCTGGCCGGACGCCGCCGTGCGCGACGGCCTCACCGAGCAGTTCCTGACAGCCGCGTTCCCGCGCGTACCGGTGCGGGTCTGGCCGTGTAACTGACGGGCCACGATCCTTAGCCGCGTTGTGCCAGATCACACGCTAATTCTGCCTCGCGTGTCTTCGATCCAGGCGTCTGGTGTGGCTGCGGTGGCGTGACAGTTCGGGGTCATCGACGGCCGGTCTCCCGGCGGCGGGACGGCCAAGTGCTTCGCCTACAACAGGGCAGCTCCCGGCCGCGCGGGATGTGCGAGCACGTTCAGGCTGTGCGGTGCGTCGATCAGGACGAGTGCGACGACGACGAGGGCTCAGCAGGAGCCGTACCGGTAGGTGCCGCTGCCGGGCGCGGTGACGCCGACGTCGCGGCGGACGACCGAGACCTCGTCACCGACCGCTGAGCACGCCTTCGCGAACGCACTGTCGGTGTACTCGATGACAATGACGTTGTCGCCGTACACGCCGGTGAAGTAGTCACACTCGTTGTAGCGCCCACACTCCTCGGCGATGGCGAAGTCGAGTCCGGCGTTCCTGCCACGCGTACCGAGGTCGGTGGTGTTCTTTTGCCCGATGGCGAGCCCTGCATCGTGGGCGTGTGGCGCCAGCAACTCCAGGTAGGCGATCGCGTCATGGATGGCGAGCAGGCCCTCAGACCGCTCGTACGAGTCGATATTATCTGGTTCGATCGCCTGGTAGCCGGCCCGCGCGCAGCCGTCGAACCAGTTCTGGACGATACCCGCGATTGCCGCACGTTTGGCCGAGGTCGATATATCGAGCAGAATTTCGTTCCAGTCGCCATCAACGACGTAGTTTCCGTCGGAGTCGCGGAGCAGGAGGTCATCGTGCTGACTCTGCCACCAGTCAACCTCGTTGGGCTGCACCTGGAACGCGTTGACGTAGCAGATGTTGTAGAGGTTGGCGGCGATCGGATCCTGTCGGTCGCGGCTTACGACCCGCACCCCGGGTGGGGGCGGGTAGGCAGCGCCGATTTGATAGTCAAATTTCGCATTGACCGGTGGTAAGACCGTGGTGGAGGCGGTCGGCACGACTGGGGCGGGTGCCGGGTCGTTGTGCGCATAGACCCCGACCGAGACTGTGAGTGCGGTAGCGGTGAGCACGGTGCATGCGGCAAGCATCGACCGGGTGAAACTAGCCATTGAACAACTCCAGGGAAGGGCTATGCCGGGGCGCCTGGTCGCGGGCGGGATAGTTCGGCAAGCCCAACCCGACTGCCCGGCACGAACGTTGCTACCCACCAAACTCCGCTGACAAGCCAACGTCAATGGCCGTTTATACCCTCATCCGATGACACAACAGGCACAGGTGGAGTTCCTCGCCGCGATCGCCGCCACGCCCGCTGCTGTCGGAAGTCACCCCAAGCGTGGGGGGCGAGAGCAGCACGCCGTTTCTACGGTCGGTCGGTGACGGCCGTGGACGCGAACCCACCGGCTGGGCGCTACTGACGCTCAGCCGGTGGGCTCGTCCTGTCTTACGGGCAGGTCTTCCAGGCCAGGTTGTAGGTGGTGGAGATGGCCCCGTCGGTCGAGTCCATCGTCATGAAACTCGTTGTGGTGCTGGTGTCCGAGGTGCCGGCGAGCGCCCAGAGCTCCGTGTTGATGTTGAAGTTGCGGAACTCGCCGCACGGGTGCCAGACCAGCGAGGCGACGTCTGTGACGTCGGTGGCCTGCCAGTTGTCCACCATCGGACCGTCGAAGATGTGGGTCTTGTAGGCGGTGGGTGACATTCCCTGGAAGTAGTAGTTTGCCCGCTCCACGCCGGACGCCCCGTCCGCCAGGGCGGCGAAGCCGCGGTAGTCAGCCTGGGCCACCGCGTAGGTGAAGCCCTGCGGGACGTGAACCCGTAGGTTGAGCTGGCAATTGCGGCGCCAGTCGGTCGGCTCCGCCCCGACCCCGACCTGGGCCATGAATGCGCTGTAGGTGACCGTGAATGCGGTGTTGTCGACCGACATGGCGGTGGCGGCAGTGCCGGCCGGGCAGCCAGAGCCATTGACAGTCACCAGATCGATGACGATCTGACCTGGGGGTGGGGTCGAGGGCTCGGGGAAGTCCACCACCGGGTTCGTGGGAGCCAGCAGGGAGAGGATCATGCCTCCGGTTGCGAGCCAACTGAACATGAAAATCCTTCCTGTACGCCTCGGTGCGTGAGCGGCGGTACCGGCTGGCGCTGGACCGTCCGGGACTTGGGAGGAAGACAGAGTTCGTGCCGAAGGGCGGTGGTGGGGAGGGTTTGGAGGGCCAGCCGGACCGCGCACATGAGGATACGGGCGCCTCGGCGAGGAGCTAGCGTCACATCAGTGACCATTGCCCAATTAATGCATATTGATGTCCTGGCGCATCCGCTCGCCGTCGTGTCACTCGACAATACGAGAGGTCGGACGCTATGTCGCTGCCATGCTGGTAAGGCGGATTCGACCGATAGATTCCTCATTGCACTTTGCGAAATGATACATAATTTCGTTACGGCTGGCCGCTTGACGCGGCCGGTGGCTGACTCGGGGGTCTTCTCAGCCGCGCACGCCACCAGCGGGGGACTCGCTATCCGGGCTGCTCTCGCCGCCGTGCGTGAGTGCCGCAGTCCGCTGACCGAGCGGCGCGGCAGACGACTTCACCGCGCTGGCCCGCCGGCTTCGCAGCGCGATCACCGCCAGCTGGTGGGGTAGGTCCTGCCGGTTGTCCGAAGCCATCGGCCGCCAGCGCGGTGCACCCTGTTGCCACCGCCAGGATGCCAGCTGCGACCAGGCTGATTCGTTGCAGGGGCATGGCTCGGCCTACGCGGTCAACTGCTCGCGGAAGAAGGCGACGGCCGCGCTGGCGAGGCGGCTGCGGACCCGATCCGCGCCCGGCGTGTCCCGCACGAACACATAGTGGCCGGCCGACGGGTCGGCGCAGTGCTCGGTGGCACCAGGAATCAAGGAAGCGTAGTGCAGTGCGTTGGTCTCGGCCGGGGTCTGGTCGTCCTCGCCGGTCCACCAGATCGACACCGGCGTCGTGATGCCCCGCAGGCTGGTGGAGGTGAGTAGTTGGCCCTGCGCCGGGCAGATGAGAAGACCGGCGGTCACGCGGCGGTCAGCGTAGTCCTCGCCGGATTCGCTGATCCACGCGGCGATGTCATCGGCACCGATCCGGTCGGACAGTTCGTCGATCAGCGTCGGGTACTCCGGAGGTGACGGCACCGTCACTCGTCTGGTGGCGATAGCGCCGAACACGTCGGCGTCGATTCGGGCGCCAAGCATCGCGGCGGCGGTATATCCGCCGAGCGAGAAGCCGGCGACGCCAACGGGACCGCCGTCGGCGAGGTGGTCCAGCACCACCGAAAGGTCTTGGGGGCGGTCCCACCAACGCGCGAAAGCTTCGGCATGGTAGCCGCCACGATGGCTGTTGCCGTGATGGTCGACGCCGATTACCCGCAGGCCAGCCGAGGCCAGCGGCTCGGCCAGCCAGGACAGGTCGAGGGCGCAGCCGCCGGTACCGTGCGAGAGCAGGACGGTGCCACCGGTCGTCGCGGCGGCTGCCGACCACACGTAGGTCACGACCGGCCGTGGGCCGCCCGTACCCCAGGCTTCTCGTCGGGGATCTGTCAGCACGCGGACGTCCGGTGAGGCCATATCGAAACTATGGCAGGGGCCCGCCAACGCCCGGATCCGCCGTTCAGGACGAGCTATCGGTGGGCGACGTCGGACAGCCCGGTGGACAGCAGCAGCTGGGTAGCCCGGGCCGGGCGGCCGTTCATGGTGGCCACGGAGACCTCGCGGGTGGCGACCCGGTCGAAGTCGACGAACAGGTCATCCAACCAGTCCGCCGTGTGGTGCCGGCACACCGCCCCGTCGTCGGTTTCGAACACCCCATAGCTGCCGTACGTCGCGGCGAACTGCTGATACCGAGAACGATTACGTTGATCCGCCTGCAGGCACAGGTCGCTGAGGTAGAGGAGTCCACCGGGCCGCAGAACCCGGCGCAGCTCGGCCACCAGCTTTCGCTGCCCGGCGTCGCTCGGCAGGCACGTCAACACCGCGAACAGCAGTATCAGGTCAACACTGCTGTCCGGGTGGTCCAGCCGGGGAGGAGCGTCGAGAACAGTGAACCGCGCCCCCGGCTGCTGCGCACGTGCGCGGGCGACGAGATTGGGAGCGACATCCACCCCTTCGACGTTGTCGAAACCCCACTCGGCGAGTTGTCCCGCGAGTCGTCCGTAGCCGCACCCGTAGTCGAGGATGCGCGCCTGGCGATCGAGGCCCTCCAGCCATGAGGGCTCAACCGGATGCCCGAAGGTCTTCGACGCCCCGGTGGAGTTCCAGTACCCCAGTTGATTGTCAAGATCCACCATGGCGATGAGCGTTTCACCCATCGCTATGGACGGTCAAGCGCCGTAGAAGGTCGACCGACGCGAGGGGACAGTCCAAAGTTGTGGCGCCGCCGCTCGGAAGGCGCCACAGCGACCTCATCAGAATCAGTCGAAAGTCTTGGCGACCCTCGCATAAGGATCGGCAGAGACGCTCATCGACCCCCGGAAGGGGTCGTCCACCCGCTCGACGACGAATATCAGCAGGGAAATCATGGCCGCGGTCGCGGAGACCAATACCAGGGAGGCGTGCCGGGTCCGGGTCGGGATGAGGCAGGACAGAAAGATGATGAACACACCGCCGACCAGGAGCGTGAACCAGAGCGTCGGGGGGAGAGCGGCGGTGCTGAAGGTGCTTCGAATCTGGCGGGACTTGCTCCAATCCTCGAACTCCGACTGGGCGAGGCCACTCAACTCCTGCTCCTTGTCAGAATCCGGTGTGAAATTCAGAAGGGTACGCCAGATCCGCTCCTCGAGTTCGCGGTCTCCGTCCACCTCGTCGCCGCGTTGGTAGGTCGGCCACGCTTCGTTGACCATGTAGTCGACATACTCGTTCAACAGGCCCTCCAGCTCGCCGCGGGTGGGCTCCGGATACTCGGACACGACGTTGTGTAGTGCCTTCAGGTCCGCCGCCTCAGTTGCGACCGCCGCGCCAGCCTGCGAGTACGTCCCGTACACCGTCAGGGCGGTCAGGACGAGCAGAAGCGCGTAGAGGGTGCCGGTGACCGAGACCGTGTGGGTGATGAGATCCAACCACTTCGGCTCAGCACCGGACAGTCGCTTGGCTCGGCCCCGCAGCAGCCAGATGCCCAGCGCGCCGACAATGAGAAATACTGCCAAGAATATGAGGAAAATGAGCCAACCTGGCGCAAGATGATTCCAGCTCCACATGTGGCCACTCCCTGTCGCGGAATATGAATCCCTCGAAGGTTCACCAAAACCTTCGCCTACTGCACGCCACCGCAGCCGGCTTCCGGTAGCCACCTGAAGGGAGGCAGACGGAGTGCATCGACGGCCGGCCGCCGTGCGGCGAGCGTAGGACTGGCATTCGGCGAGAGCAAGGACGTGGCCCGGTTACCGCTGGGCCGCGCGAGTCGGAGGTGATGGCACACCAGGGCGGGCCGGTGCGGCACCATTTACCGCTGCGGGAACCCAGCTTTCGTCTCGGCCAGGAAGTCCGTCCAGGCGGCGCGACCGAAGACGAGGGCCGGACCGTTCGGGTCATTACTGTCCCGGCATGCCACCGCATCATCGAGCGCAGCGACTTCGACACACTGACCATTCCCGCTCGATCGGCTGCCCTTCATCCAGTGGGCCTGGGCCAGGTTGGCGGGGGCCATCCGGTACCTCCTTGAGTGCTGAACGCAGCGGCTTGTCCGCTGATCAGCTTGATCGAGCTGGCGGGGCCCAACGCGGTAGCACGGAGGTGCTCGAACGTGCTGGCGTAGCGGCGTACATCGGCTTCGCGTTCGAGGAACAGGTCGCCGGCCATGCTGTCGATGTACACCAGGGCGGGGTCGGCAGGATCGGGGAAGTCCATGACCACGAATGAGCCGGCATGCCGCCGTGGGCTCCACTCGTGAACGGGATGACCTGGAGGGTGATGTTCGGCAGGCTACCTGCCTTCAACCAGGGCGTTGAAGTGATCCGCCATGACCTGGGCCCGCCCGCCAGGTGGTGCAGGACGGCCTCGTCGATGATCGCCCAGACCGCAGTGGGTCAGATCAATGGAGTGACACCTGACGCTGGAGGCGGGCCTCCAACCGGGTTTGACCTCGGCGTCGCTCGCGAACGGTAGTACTCCACGGATCACCGCGCGGGCGTAGGACTCGGTCTGGAGTAAGTCCGGGATGAACAGCGAAATGGAGGTGGTGTACAGCTCGGGTGGTTCCGACTCGTACGTCTGGGGCCACCCCAGCTGGGTGACCTGCTGGGACAGGGCGATGAGTTGGCTGCGCTGGTCTTCGTCGGTGATGCCGTACGTGTCGAGCATCGTCATCAGGTGCGCCGTTGCGGGCGGACCCGGGCCGTCTCGATGCGGTAGAGGGGTGGCGGGGTTGATGCTGGTCTGTTCGCCGACCTCTTCGCGAGTGAGGTCAGCTTCGGTGCGGAGTCGGCGTAGTTCTGCCGCGAGCCGCCGGAGACGCAGGCCACGAAATCGGCAATGGTTTCGTATCTTCAAGGGCCTCGTTGAATCGGCTTCGGAGCTCTCGGTGGGGCGTGGTCCGAAACTCAAGCAGGCAACGTCCGTGGTGGGAGGTTGACTTGGAAGGTGGCGCGGTGGCTTCATCCCCGGTTCTGTTGGTGGTTGCACGCTCGCCCCGAACCCCAGCGGCATCCAACGACTCGCTGTCGGCTCCGGCTCCGTACAGTGAGCGCATTCGGAGGAAGTAACCGGGCGCCTGCCCGACGTGACGGCTGCGTTGCGTAATTGCCCGCTACTATCAACGATCATCCGGGCAGCCTGGTCCCTTGTTATGGGTGAAGGGCTTGTCCTGTCTCGCCGTTACCATTAATTCTTGCTCGAAGAATATCTGCAGTTGGCTCTCCGGTGATCCGGGGGTCGCTGAAGTGTCGCACGGTCGGGGTCTCGTCGGGACCGGCCCTGGTCGGCTGGAGTGGGGCTCGGTCGGCCGGGTTGACGTGACGTGCGGTGTTGGGGTCTGGCACTCGGCCATCTCCGGTTTGCAGGCCAGGGAGGTGGCGTATGGTCAACATAGGCTATCAAGGTAGCTCTAGTCAAGCTTCTGGTGCTACCTTGCTCGCGCAGGTTTGCTTGTGATGCAATGGCGGTTGCAGACCAGGGAGATGTAATGCCCACTACCGCCAAGTGGGTGTGGTTGGCTGACCGCATCCGGGAACAGATTGCATCCGGCGAGCTTGCGCCGGGGGCCAGGCTGCCGTCGATGACGGAGTTCCGTCGTGATTACGGCGTGTCTCAGATGGTGGTGCGTAATGCCATACTCGTGTTGAAGTCCGAGGGATTGATCTATGGGGTCCCTGGCGTCGGGGTGTACGTCGCGGATCGCGATGATGCCCCGTCTGCTTGATCGGCCACGGTGGCCTCGATCGCTCACCACGAGGTCAACGATGACGCTCAGGGGCCGGCAGCCGGGGGCAGATGTCCTTCGACGTGCATTTCATCGGGCGACCGGGTGAACCAGGTCCAGGTTGAGGCTGTGGAGTTGACGGTCGTCATGCCGGGTCGGCGGCGGGGAAGACGTCCGTAGCGGGCGAAGGTTGCTTCGGCGGTTGCCCGGCCTGAACATGGTGCGGGTCGACGGCACGCTACGCACTGACCGACGATGCCGGTGACCAGGTGTCGCTCCAGTTCCACCTGTGCGTGGTTGACCTGCTCCATCGCTACCCGCGTAAGGTATGTGGTAGTCATTTCGCGACTGCCGGCTCAACGATTCCGCACCGATAGTGCGCTTCTGCGGCGCGGGCCACCTGGCCCACCAATGCCTTGGGCGTGCTCATGCGAGCGCACCTCCCTTCGGACCGGTGGCGGGTTTCGAGGTGCGGTGTCTGACATCGCGGCAACCCGGGCAGTCCAGCGTGTCACCGCAGGACGGACACCATCGTTGGGAACGCTTGAACGTCCACATCCCGGCGATCCAGCCGAGAAGTGCGGCCCCCAGGGCGGGGATGGCGAGGGACATCGTTGGCAACCTCCTCCTGGTTACAGTGAGCGCCTTGGTTGATCCTAGGCTATCTTGATAGCCTAGGTTTGGATCTGAGGTTACCGATGGAGCTCCGTTTTGGGAACCCGAGCCGTGCCGGTGTTCACACCATGGACTATCCGCCGCTACCCCGTCCAGCGTCCAGCAACGCCCCATCTACTCGCTGCCGGACCCGATCCCAGGTCCGAACGCACCCGGAGGTAACAACGTGAGCCTGCCCGACGTCGCCGCTGCGCTGCGAGACCTGCACGTCTCTGTCTACCAACAGCAGGAGATGGCGAAGGCCGTCATTCACGACGCGGAGAAAGTCCGAGCCGAGTTCCGCGCCCTTACGGTGGGAGCTGCCAACCCCCTGGTCAACCGCGCCTTGGGGAACTACGCCCGGGGGATAGTCAAGCTCCGTGCCGGAGCATGGCTCCTCACCCAAGCCGGCGGCAGTCTCACCGAGTACGCCCAGGTAGTCGGCGTGCGCCTTCGGCAGCCCGTTGCGGGGGAGCGGACGGTCGAGGCGTCGCCGGACGAGCGAAGCGACACCCCCGAGCGTCGACGCAACCAGCGGTCGTCTCTACTGGGAAAGCAGGGGACAGTCGGCGAACCACCCTGTTGACCGGTCAACAGGCCGCGAAGGTGCTGGTGGCTGGCAGTGGTCGCTGTCTGCGGCCTGGTCCACCGGGACGGTCAGCCGCCAGTCTTTGCCACGCCCACGAGGTGCTTTCCGACGAGATCTCCGGCCTGCTTGAGGTCGTCTACGCCCTCCTCAAGCTGAACCGGTGCCTGCCGGCAGGCCCGTACCGCGCTGTTGAGAAGGTTGTTTTCTCCGCCGCGGCTGACCTTCTGGAAGTGGGCCTGGGCTTTGTTCACGGCATCGATGGCATCGCCGACGCTGCGGCCCACCTGCTCCAACACCCGAAGCGTCGTGATCAGGTCCGCTATGACCGAGTCGATCGGGCCACCGCCGCCCCGTCCGGCGGTGATCCGGTCCAGCCCGGCGGTCATCGCGCGACCGACCAGCCCGCCCGCCTTCATACCGGCGTAGGCTGCGCCAACCGCAATCAGCGGGGAAGGGTGGTAACCAGCGGCGTCCACGGCTGCCGTGGCTGCTATCGCCATCCCACCGCCAGTAGCCTTGCCGATCTTCTCACTGACGTTCTTGATTCCTTCCCGGGCTGACTCGATAGCCGTATCGCGGAGGGCGCCGGCCGTTGCGGTGAGTGCTCCGGCTGCCTTACCACGAGCGCCCGAGACTCGCGCGTCTCTCGTTCGCCCCCGGCCCTGTCTTCCCAGCCCGAGCATCGGCTATCGAACCGGTTCCAGGAACGCGCAGCCGGAAGCAATCAGCATGGGAGTAACGTTCGCGACATCAATTGCCAGCTCAGCGGCTGTCATCGGATCAATGTCCTCACCGGCGGCTCGTTGTTCATCGGCTAGCGCGGTAGCGAGGGTACACGCTTGCCAAAGCGAGCTGACAGTTGAGGAAAACGCCCACAGGTTGTAGACGGTGTAGTTGACTTTGACGTGTGCCTGACCGTTGTGTCCGATGAGGCGGCGGTCTGGTTCTTCGGGGGTGTTGCCCATCCCTTCGGCGAGTGGGTGGAGCTTGATGCGCCGGAACGGCTTCTCCAGCTCACCGTTCGGGTCGAACTCGATCAGTAGGCCCCGGTCGAGGAGCTGCTCGATGACCGGCCCTGGGCTGGCGGGGCCGGCGCCCGCGGCGAGCAGGTCGCGTTGGAGAGTGTCGCGGGTGACTTCCAGGCGGGCGTGGCGCTCGGGGTCGAGGAAGGCCCGTCCCCACACCTGGAATTCGTCATCGGTGAGTTCCTCGGAGTCGTTGCCGAGCCGGACCTCCCAGTACTCCGGGTTGGGGTCGGGTGGGGTGACGTACCGGTAGGAGGGGCCGAGGTTGAGGCCGACGGGGACGATGACGGTGGGCATCGGGGACCTTCCGGGAGATCGGTGTCAGAGGACGGCGTTGTACTTCTCGGTCTGCGCGACGGCGGCCTGGATCAGGCCGGCGCCCTCACCGAACTTCTGCTTGGCGGCGGTGAGCTTGCCGATGGCGCCCATGACGGCGGGCTGTTGGGTGCCGGCGGCGAGGGCCTGGAGCACGGCGATGGCCTTGTCGACCTGGGCGTTGACACCAGCGAGTTGGGCGAGGGCCTTGTCCGCTTCAGTCTTGCCGTGGGCCAGGCCTGCCTTGATGTCTCCGATGGTGGCCATTGACTTTCCTCCCTGGGTTGTGGGGTCCAACGCCCTGCCGTCGGTCGCAGGTGCGCCTGGTGTCAGCCGCGGGTCGCGGCGATGAAGATGAACCACAAGATCGGCATGCCGACGAAACAGATCACCCCGCCGACCTTTCTGGACCGGGTGCCGCCACCCCCGATGCGGGGCTGACCGACGAGGCTGATGGTGAGATAGCCGGCGAAGAAGGCGAGCGCGGGCAGTCCACACAGGGACCAGGGCACCAGGTGCAATGGAATGCGCCCGAGGTCCTTGTCGGGGCTGAGGGCAAACATCAGCAGCGATGCGAAGGTGCCGACCATCGCCGCGATGGAGTAGACGAGGGCATTGCGGGCCAGCGGGGTGAGCCCCGGCAGCAACGGCGGCTGGGCTGCTCGCCGGTGGGCGTTCTCGGCGGCGGCGTCGGCGGCGTTGGCGGCGGTTGTCGCCCGCCGCAGCGCCTCGGCCGGGTCCGGGATGGGGCCGGGCGCGATCTGGCCAAACTGCGGCGCGGGCAGGCGCAGGGTGACTGCGAGGTGGTGCAGGTGCTGCCGTTGCGTCGCCGCCCGGTGGGTGAGCTGATCCACCGCGGCCTGCCCGTCACGACTGGCGGCGGCCTGCTGCTCGCCGCGGGAGCGTTCCTCCTTCAGCAGGGCGGACAGGCGGCGGGCGTGATCCGTGTAGGCGGCCCAGCCGCCATCGCGGGGCAGTGGAGTGCCCGGTTGCTCAGTCATGCGTACTCATCGATCTGGTCCAGGGTGCCGGGGCGCACGTAGGGGACGATGAGGGCGCGGCGGTTGTCGTGCCGGTCGATCAGCAGCGCCCGGTTGGGGCGGGACTGCCACTCCGAGGCGTAGTCGCCGAGCAGGGAGCTGACCTCGTTGCTGGGCAGGTTGAGGGCGACGAGGCAGGCGACCTCGTTGCCGCCGGTGGGCCCGAGGTCGCTGCTGAACCGACTCACCGAGCGCCACCAGCCGAGCAGGTGGACACCGTGGGTGGGGCCGTTGGCCAGCATGTCCCGCAGCTCGTCGTGCCCCGAGCGGTAGGTGGTGGGGTCGCTGGTGGTCAGCAGACTGCTGGCGATATCCGCACCGAAGATCACCAGGTGGGTGGTCGGCCCAGCGTCAGAAACGGTCGGCTGGGCGAGCTCCGCCAGCCGCGCCCGAAGCTGGGCCGCGCTGAGCGTCTTGTACGGGTGCCCGGCGGCGGCGATCGCCTCGACGGTGGCGTCGGAGGCCTCGTCGGCGGCGGCGACCAGCGGCGCGATGAGGAACCGGGCCGTGCCCGGCGCGTACTGGCGGGCCAAACTGGCCGTGGCCGCGTAGAGCACGTCGGCCCCGACCGGGGAGGTACCCAGGACCGCCAGGTGGCTGCCCGGGGTCGCGTCGAGGGTGAAACCCGCGGTGGGCAGGCCGACGGCCACGGTCCGGCCGACCAGGGCTCGCCGCCGCCGTACGTCGGGCGTCAGGTTGGCGAAGGTGGGATCCTGGTCGGGATGTTGCTCGGCGTAGCCGGCGAAGACCGTCGGCGGTGCACCACCCGGGCGGCGGGCACTCCAGAGCAGGTGCCGCTGGGCGGCCACCGACCCGGCGTCGGCGTTCGGGAAGCGGATGACCCGGTTCGCCCCCGGAATCCCGGCCGCCGAGTTGATCACCGCCCCGCCGAGGGGCAGGTTGTCCGCACCATCGTTGAGCTGGTCGAGGACTCCGCCGCCACCGGCGAGGGCAACCCGCAGCGGAAACTGGCCAAAAATGGAGTCGGTCTTGGTGAAGAGCGCCTCCACCCCGGAGATCGTCTGCGACGCCAGGATCAGGTGGACGCCGTACGAGCGGCCCTTGCGCGCCAGCTCCTCAAGGAGCGCCACCGCCTGCTGGGCCACCGCGTCGTTGCCCTCGAAGAGCACATGGAACTCGTCGATCACCGCCAGCAGCCGGGGCATCGCCACATCCGGTCGACCGGTTCGCAGATCGGCAAGTTTCGTCACGCCGGCCCGCTTCAGCTCGGTCGCCCGGCGGGTCATCTCCCGGGACAGCGTCCGCAGCACCGCCAGCCCGTACTCCCGGTCGGACTCGATGCCGACCGTGTGGGCGTGCGGAATCCACGACGGGTCCACCATCGTCGGGGTGAACTCCGCGAACGACACGCCCTCCTTGAAGTCCAGCAGGTAGAGCGACAACTCGTCCGGCGAGTAGCGCGAGGTCAGGCCGTAGAGCACGTCGAGGAGAAACACTGTCTTCCCCGACCCGGTGCGACCCCCCACCAACCAGTGTGGCGTCGCGTCGTCCAACGCCAGCACGCACTCGGTACGCCCCTCCCGGCCCACCACCGTCCGCAGGCCGTCGATCGACGACTGCTGCCAGATCTCCTCTGGCATCAGCATCGTGAAGTCCGTCGCCGTCTGCACCCGAGCCGACTTCGCCAACCGGCGGCAGACCGCCTCCACCAGCGTGTCCGGCGGGCCGGCGTCCAGTCTTACCGGCACCGCCAACCCCGATTCGTCCGAGCTGAACCGGTGCTGCCCCGGCGGGTCGGAGACCGCGAACACCCCGCCGCGGGACGCTGTCAACGCGGTGGTGCCCTCCAGGCGCGGTGCCGGGTTCAGCCCGCCCGGATGCTGCGCCGGCGGGTAGCCGGTGAGCAGCAGGAACACCCCGGCCGCCGGGCCCGCGTGCGCGATCGCCGACAACCGGGACCACTCCCTACGCCCAGCGCCCTCCGGCATCGCCGCCACGCACACCAGCAGCACCGAAGGATCCGACTCGCCACCCTGGGCGCGCTCGATCCGCTCCTCCGCCTCGGCCAGCACCTGCTGGAACCCCGGCAGGTCGATCGCCGGACGCGGCCACGCCTCCGCCTCCACCATCTCGCGGAACGGCCCGAAGACGGTCCCGAGGGTCGCCCCATCCACCGCCGCGACCTGGAGCACGCCGTCCGGCAACGCCGCCAACACCCGCAGCAGTACGCCGCGCAGCCAGCGCGCGACCGCCGGATCACGGGCGTCACTGTCGACCGCCAGGTGACCGGCGCCCACGAACGGCGCCACGACGCTGAACCCGCTTCCCGCCACCGGCGTCGTGTCGCCCAGGCGGACAGGCATCGGACGCCCCAGCGCCGCGTCCACGCCGGTGGGCAGATCCGCAGCCGAACCGTCCAGTCGGCAACCGAGCCAACCGGGCGTCAGCCCCTCGGCGAGCCGCTGCATCCGGGCGGTGAGACGCTGTGCTTCCTCGCGGGCCCGCGTCGAGACGCCAGCTTCCGCAGCGCGGTCGCGCAACCTCGCCCGAGCAGCCTCAATGTGAGAGACGGCATCCCGGTGCGCCGCCACCGCCCGACCGAACGCTGACGCCACCGACTCCAACGCACGCCCCCAGCTCACCGACCACGGCTACTCGCGCAGACCCTACCCAAAGTGGCCACTGCGAGTCAGCCCCCACGTCGCCCACAGCTACGGCTGTCATCGGCGGAACGCCTTCGACGGCGATCCCGCCAGGGGTGAGGGGTGACCGGATGCGCGCGCCGAACCCCGGGACGCCGGTCAGCGGCGTCCCGGGGTCAGGTTGAGATCAGAAGCCGTGATTGATTCCGGTGTAGGTGTGTGTGACACCGCCGGCGATGGTGTAGTCATTTCCCCAGCCGCAGTACCAGGTCACTCCGTTGTCCAGGCAGAAGTGCATTGCAGTGGATCCTGGAATTGGGGTGCTGGTGTCGGTGTAGGAATAATACTGATCGGCCGTACCGTATGGGCCGAAGCGGCTCTGCCACCCATTCCGCTCGAACCAGACGGATGCCCGCCAGCCGGCATAGTTGCTCTTGAAGCCGCCTTGGTAGTAGTTGTTGTCATTGCAGGTGCCGGCGATCGGGGTCTCGACGACGGCGGCGGCTGAGCCGATGTTCAAGGTGCTGGTAATGCTGTTGCCGACGCCGTTGCACCGTGCCTGTGCGGCACTGGGAGCCACCGCAAGTGACGCGAATGTGGCACCGAAAAGCCCCAGCATCGCGGTGATCGCACGCACCTTCGTCTGTCGCCTGAGCATGAGTTCTCCTTTCCTGGCACGGTTCGGAGGACCGTGTCGTGCCGGGCCTGACTCTCGATGCGTCCAACCAACGGCACCGCTGTTGCGCGGCGGTTGTGGCGCTGTTGTGGGGGTGGCTCGCCCTGTCCCCGCGGTGGCGGGCCGCGGAAGCGAGCCGGCACCACAACCGCGCCACAACAGGCAGGGGCTAATCCTGGAGGAGACCCGTTCGACCGGCGCCGATCGGGCGCCAAGGAGGTGGACCCTTTGAAGGGCATGACACGGCTGGTTGCGGTCGGCGCAACACTGGTCCTGGCGGTGGCCGCCATTTCGGTCGGTCCGGCTGCGGCGGACGATATCTGTGCGCCGCGCAGCGTCGGCGTAAGCGACGCCACCCAGTTCGAGGGCGGGTTCTTCCCGGCGGAGATCACGTTCACGGTGACGTCGGCCGGCTGCGCGGGGGGAACAGTCCAGTTTGCGACGGGGGCTGACCCCGGCGGTGGGATGCCGATGGCCGAACCCGGACTCGACTACACGCCGGTATCCGGTGAGTTGTCCTGGCTGCCGGGTGAAACCACCAACCACACCATCGTCGTGGACATTGTGAGCGACTACGGAATCGAGCCGGACGAGGTGTTCACGCTAGAGCTGTTCGACCCGGTCGGGCTGGGAATTGTCGACCCGGTCGGTCTGGGCACGATCCGCAACGACGACGTCATAATCACGCCCCTTGGTAAGCCACATTGCCTGGAGTCAGGTGGCAGCTGCCGGCTGAACATGATCATATCGGAGCCGGTGTCGGTCGACCTGACCATCCATTTCGCCACCCGGAATGGTACTGCGACCGCTGAATCGGACTACACCGGAATCTCCAACGGGCAACTCACCATACCGGCCCGGGCATCAACAGCGGAGCTCAGCATCCCGGTCCGGGACGACCGAGAGGTGGAGGGCCACGAGTACTTCTACGTTCACCTCTACGCACCCTCGAACGGGAAGATCACTCAGGATCAGGTGGCCATGGGCATCGTCGACGACGACTGACGAGAACGCGGGGGAACGGGGACGGCACCCAGGTCGGCTTCGTCGGTCAGCTTGCTGGCGAGCTGCTCCGCCTCATCGGTCGCGCTCGCCTCGCGGTAGAGGCGAACAGCCGTTGACCAGTGGCGTTCTGCGGCACCTCGGCTGCCGGTCAACTCCGCGAGGTCGCCGAGGTTGCGGAGCACGTGTGCCTGCTCGTACAGGTCGGGCACGGCCCGCCGAAGGCTGGCGCTTGCCGTCAGGCACCGGCGGGCCGCGTCGAGGTTCGCCAGGCGCAGATGCGCTTCGCCGAGCTGGTTGAGGGTGCGTGCCTCGATGTGTCGATGACCCAGGCTCCGACTCATCGTCAGTGCCCGCTCGAAGTGCTCCACAGCCGACGCGGGGTCATCGTGGGCCAGGTAGGTGCGTCCGAGGTCGCCCAGCGCGACCATCTGGTAGCGGCGATCGCCGGCTTTGCGGCTCACGGCGAGGGCTTCGTGGAAGCAGTCGAGCGCCCGACCGTGCCGCAGCTGCTGCAGGTGCGCCTCGCCGAGGCTGTTCAACGTGCTCGCCTCGAGCCGGTGCAGACCAATGGATCGGCTGGTGGCCAACGCCGCGTTCAGCGGGGCGAAGCTGAGATCGGCACGGCCCATCCGGACGTGGACGTACCCGAGGTTGCGCTGGGCGGTCGCCGCGCCGGCCTGCTTGCCACAGTGATCGTGCAGCCGCAGCGCGGTCTCGTACGCCTCGATCGCGGCAGTGAACCGACGCATTTCTACGAACGCCCCACCGATGTTGTTGTAGACGTACGCCAAGCCAGCTTCGTCCCCGAGCGGCCGCAACAGCGCCAACGCCTGATTGTGGCTGTCGAGTGCCGGGCTGAGCTGGTGCGTCGTACGGTAGGCCACGCCGAGCGCCCGATGCATCTCGGCTTCGAGGACCGGATCGCCGAGCCGGCGGGCGGCCCGGACCGCGTGCTGGCACATCACCACCCGCTCGGACCAGTCGCCCCGCACGTCGAAGTAGCTGGTCAGTAGGTAGGTCAGCTGGCATGCCGCGGCGGGCTGGTCGTGCTCCTCCGCGTACCGCACGATCGGCAGTAGATTCTCGCGTTCGGACTCCAGAAACGCGATCGCGTGCTCGCGAACGGCGGGAAAGGGAAGCTCCGGAGCCGGATGACGCAGCACCGCCGTCACCCGGTCAAGGTGGCTGTCGAGCACCTGGGTGGCCGCTTCGGCGCCGACCAGATACCAGTCGAGCAACTTCTCGGCCACCTCGGCACGCGTACTCGGGGGCTCGTCGACCAGCGCACACCGCCACGCGAAGAGCCGGACCAGATCGTGGAACTGGTACCGGCCGGGCTGTGGCTCGGCAACCAGATGCGCCGCGACGAGTTCGGCCAACGCGTGCCGCCACACGTCGGCGGGCAGGCCGCAGAGCGCGGCAGCCAGGGGTGCGCCGAGGTGCGGCCCGGGGTGCAGGCCGAGCAGCCGGAACAGCCGCATCGCAGGTAGCGACAGCGACTGGTACGCACTGGCGAACACCACACTGACGTCGCGGCTGCCGTTCTCGACGGACAGGTGGGCCAACCGGTCGCCGCCCGACAACTCCTCGACGAGTACCGAGATGGGCTGAGCCGGGCGCATCGCAAGCTTTGCCGCCGCGATCCGTAGTGCGAGCGGAAGCCGACCGCACAACTCGGCAAGCCCGGCCACCGCATCGCGCTCTCGGCCCACCCGCTCGGCGCCGAGCATCTTTTCCATCAGGTCGGTCGCCTCATCCTGGCTGAACAGGTCAGGAAGGAGGGTGTGCACCCGGGTGTGCGTCACCAGGGCGACGAGGCTGTTACGGCTCGTCACCACGAGCAGGCTCGCGGCGCTGCCCGGGATCACCGGCAACACCTGCTCGGTGCAGCCGACGTCGTCGAGCACGACGAGCATGCGCTGGTCGGCGAGGATCGTGCGGTACAGAGCGACCCGCTCGGCCAGCCCGGTAGGGAGCCGGTCATCCGGAATCCCGAGGCACCTCAGCAGGACTGCCACCACCTCAGTCGGGGCAAGCGCCTCGGCCCGGTTGTGGCCACGGAGATTGACGAATAGCTGACCGTCCGGAAACCGATCAGTGGCGCTGACGGCCCACTGCACCGCGAGCGACGTCTTGCCGATCCCGCCTTGGCCGCTGATCAGCACCACGGGCCGGACGCCGTCGTGACCTGTCTCGATGACACTGCTCAGCTCACCCAGCTCGGTGACGCGGCCGGTGAAGTACCCCACCGGTGCCGGCAACTGCGCCGGCCGGGGTGGCGTCGCCGCGACCGGGTTGCGGCCAAGAACGCTACCCGGCGCCCGCAGTTCACCCGGCGCGGCGCCACGTAGCAGCGCGGTGTGCAGGTCTGCCAGTTCGGGCGACGGATCTACCCCGAGTTCCTCCGCGAGCCGAACGCGTAGCCGTTGGTAGGCGTTCAGCGCCTCAGTCGGCCGCCCGGATCCCGCCAGGGCGAGCATGCGCAGGCCCACCAGCCGTTCGCGGGTCGGGTCCGCGGCCAGCATTCGCTCTATGTCGCCGAGCGCCTCATCCGGTCTGCCGAGGCAGGTCAGTACCTCGCAGCGGTCCATCTGCGCGGCGAGCCGCAGGCCCGCCAGGCGCGCTGCCTCGGCTGCCGTCCACCCGATCGGATCCGCGTCGGCCAGTGCCTCGCCACGCCACAGCTCCAACGCCTGTGCCATGACGTCGGCAGCCCAACTGGCCACCCCGGCGGCCAAACCGTCCCGGGCCGCCCTGGTTTGCTGTTCGAACCGGTACGCGTCCACCGCCGTCGCGTCGATGGCGAGTAGGTAGCCCGGCTCCCGGGTCTGCAATATTCCGCCCAACCCGCTCGCGTCGAGCGCGAGGCGTAGCCGCGCCACGTGACTGTGCAGCGACCGGACGGCGGTTCGTGGTGGACAATCCCCCCACAGCGCCTCGACGAGCCGCCACAGCGGCAGCACCGCGCCGGGCCGCAGGGCCAGGGCGGCCACCAACGCACGATGCCGTCGTCCCACCAACGCGGTCCGGCCGCGCGGCCCGATCACTTCGACGCCGCCGAGAATATTGACCTCAACACCCGACATCATCGACCTCTCCCGCTGTGGCAGCCCAGGCCGTCGCGGCTTCGGACGAGTTGGCATCGACGTAGCGAATGCTCTCTGGCTCCGAGACCAACCCTCGACCAAAGGATAGGTAAGGACCGGTTGGGGTGGGCGGCTAGCGCTGGTACCGGACAGTCCAACCACGGCGGGTGCTCATCACTTTCTGCTTGCGCCTCACGCGGCGGGATGTCACATAGTCCACGTCGTGGAGGATCACCTGACTGTGGGGCAAGCGGCCGAGCTGGCCGGCGTAACCGTCCGCACGCTGCATCACTACGACGAGATCGGCCTCCTGCGGCCGTCCACCCGGACCGTGGCGGGACACCGGGCCTACTCGGCGGCCGACGTGGAGCGACTGCGGGAGGTGCTCGCGTACCGGCGGCTTGGTTTCGGGCTGCGGGAGATCGCGGACCTGGTCAACGATCCGACCACTGACGCGGTCGCGCACCTGCGTCGGCTGCGCGGGTTGCTGTTGGACCAGCGGGACCGCGCCGCGGCCATGGTGACGGCCATCGACCGGGAGTTGGAGGCACGGACAATGGGGATCAGGACGACACCAGCGGAGCAGCTGAAGATGTTCGGCGCGCAGTTGTACGACGCGATCGGGTCCGCCTACCCAGCGACGCGGCGCACCGAGCCACGGATCGCCGCCCAAATCTGGGACGCGCTGGGAGACGCCCGTACGGTGCTCAACGTTGGGGCGGGCACCGGCTCCTACGAACCGCACGACCGTGAGGTCACGGCGGTGGAACCGTCGGCGGTCATGCGCGCGCAGCGCCCCGCGGGCGCGGCGCCGTGCGCGGCCGCCGCTGCGGAGAGTCTGCCGTTCGAGGACCAGTCCTTCGACGCCGCGATGGTGGTCAGCACCGTGCATCACTGGCGGGACCCGGTCGCCGGGCTGCGGGAGATGCGGCGGGTTGCGCGTCGGGTGGTGGTGTTCACCTACGACGCTGAGGACACCGGCTGGGGGCAGCGGTTCTGGCTCACCCGCGACTACCTACCCGAGTTCGCGGATCTGCTCGTGGGCTGGCCGTCCCTCGCCGAGCTGACCCGTGCGATCGGCGGACGTGCCGAACCGGTGCTCGTCCCATGGGACTGCGCTGACGGCTTCTTCGAGGCCCACTGGCGCCGACCTGAGGCGTACCTGGACGAACACGTACGCCGGGCGGTGTCGGTCTGGACCAGGGTGGGAGCGCAGGCAGAGGAGCGGGCAGTCAGGTCGCTCCACGAAGACCTGTCGTCCGGCCGGTGGGCCGAGCGGAACCGCGACCTCGTCGCCCTCGACACGGCCGAGCTCGGCCTCCGGCTGCTCGTAGCGGGAGGTGACGGCGGCGCCGCCACCCCGGCGCGGACCTGAGCCGAATTCCCCGCCGCCGCGACCCCCGCCGCCGCGACCGGCCCTCCGGAGGATGGCCAGTCGCGTGCCAGCTGATCAGCGGGGCGTGACGGACGCTCGCCCGTGCAGCGAGGCCTGGTCGGCCGCGGCCCGGCCGGACGCCCAGCCGGCCCGGTTGTTGATGGTCGTCGTCTGCTGGGTCAACTCGGGGAACTGCTGGTCGAAGACATCGCGTACGGCGTCGTCGCGGGCGGCGAGGACCGGGAGGAACTGGGCAGCCTGCGCCGACTCGGCCAACTCCTGGTCCACTCCGCCGGCCGCGGCCTCGAGTCGTTCGCCGATCCGCGACGCGTACGCGGTCAGGAACGACTGGCGGAACGAGCGGGTCGTGTTGCGCCCGTACCGGTCGGTGCTGGGCTTGGCCTGTGTCATCGCTCGCGTCGCCTGCACCAGCAGTGAGGTGAACAGCAGCTCGGTGGACTCCAGGTCGGCCGGGAAGCCGACGACGCTGCTGAAACCGAAGCGTTTGCTCCACACCGCGCGGCAGCTGTTGGCCTCGGCGACGACCTGCAACAGCAGGGTCTTCGGCGCCTCGTACGGATTGTCGATGCCCACCCGGCGGGTGTTCGGCTGCTCGCGCTCACCGGTCGCGGCGATGAGCAGGGCGTGGTCGATGCGGTGCCGGGCCATCAGTTCCTGGGCCTTGGCGGTGAACGCCTCTGCCTCCTCCGGGAAGTCGGTGGACTCTGCCTTGGCCAGCAGGGCCCGGACCCGGTCGAGGACTCGCTGATCCAGGTCGGCCGACGGTGTCGCCCTGGTGGGCCGAGCGGTGCCCGGCACCGGCCCGACCTGCTCGATCGGTGGTAGCGTCGCGAGCAGGTAGCAGATGTCGATCATGATGGCGATGACCGCGCTGCGGTCCAGGCACTGTCGCTCGCCCCAGACGGCCGGATAGTGGTCGTCGTGCTCCCACCACACCGTCGCGTCGAGGGACGTCAGCTGCGACTGCCACCGCGGATCGACGGTCGCCGCGGCGTAGCCACGCATTTGCGCCGCGATAACATCGATCATGAGCCGCCCGTGCCGCGCGGCGTGTTCACGGCGGGCCACCCGTACCAGCTCGGCCGGCTGCCAACCGTGCCGCCATGCCTGCTCGACCTCGCGGAGCAGGTAAGTCAGTAGCGCCCGGTTGACGACCTGGAGCCCGGCGGCGCCGCCGGGGCCGGTAATCAGTAGGCGGAGGCAGTCGTCGAACTCGGCGGCATCGTCGTGCTGCCGGGCGAACATCGCCTGGTTGATGATCTGTTCCGCGAGTTGCCGCTGCGTCGGCACGCTTGACCCGCCGTACCTGCCCAGCGGGTCGTCCTGCCCAGTCGCTGCGGCCCGCCGGCGTTGAGCCGCCGCGGCGGCTTTCCGCCTGGCCTTGTGGCGTTCACGACTGTTCCTGCCCATCGGTATCCTTTGGGTCCGCGAGGTCGAGCACCGAACGTTAGCAACCGGAGCCACGCCGTTCACCCGTACCACCCAGGCGGCCCCGGAGCGGAGCCGGCGATCGGGTAGCCTGGTGCCCCAGCGGGCCGTTAGCTCAATGGTAGAGCTGAGGACTTTTAATCCTTAGGTTCAGGGTTCGAGTCCCTGGCGGCCCACTCCAAGCTAATCCTGAGCTGCGAAAACGCCAGCTGAAGATCATCGGGCACAGCCAGGGCGCAACCTAACTCCGATCTTGGGCTCGGTAGCTACTCTGCCCGGTACTGCCGGATTGACGTGGTGCGACGGCTGACCACACACCTTCCGCATGCTTAAGCAAGCCCTTGGCTGGACCAGCCCGAAACTGCGCGATCCGCACGCCGCCGACCGCTGGACCTGGCTCGTGTTGGCCGCCTACACCCAGCTGCGCCTCGCCCGAGGCGCCGTCGGCGACCTGCGCCGGCCCTGGGAACGCCCAGCGTCGCCCGAGGGACTCACGCCCGCCGGCGTCCGGAGAGGGTTTCGGCACCTGCGCGGCAAAGCCGGCAACCCCGCCCGCGCGCCGAAACCGTCCCGACCAGGACGCGGCCGTCCACCCGGACTACGTAACCGCCACCCGGCAACCCGGCACGACGTCCACATCGTCACCGCCGCCACCAGCACAAAACCGAAAGGCGGCACGAAGAAAGCGAAGACTTCGAATAACCCGAGGCCACGTCGCACAGGTTAAAGCTCAAGTTAGACGCGCGGCGGCCTCCGGGAGACGGGGGTTGCGCCGGGCGATGACACGGTCCAGTTGATGGTCTGCTCATCTATCTATTCCGATGCGCCCTGCTCCGTTTTGGGTCCAGCGCGTCGGACCCCCGCTCGTTGCATGCGTGGATCACATCGCGGACGTCGTCCTCGCTGGCCCGGGTCAGAGGTCCCAGGTCACGTGCCATGTGATCGCGCAGGTGCAAGGTGGCGCGGACGGTGAGGTGGTTGGTCCGCGGTCCGGCGGATCATCGGCGCGGTGGCGGGAATCTGAGGCCTTCTGCGACCGAAAGGCTTCGGCATCCTCAGTGCCGCGGCGGGTCGGTGAAGAGTGTGATGAGGTCGCCGATGTGGTGGTCGGCTTCGGCGGGGTGCCGGAACCGGCCGGTGGCGTTGATGGTGTACGCGTTGCGCCGACCGACGCGTTCGCGGTGCAGGTATCCGGCGGCTTCGGCGACGTGGTCTGTGCGGCGCGTTCGGCGATGCCGACGGAGGTGGCGACGTCACGCAGGCGTGCGGTCGGCTCGCGAACGATGGCCAGTAGCACGTGCGCGTGGTTGGTGAGGAATGTCCACCCCTTCGCCGCGGATGCAGTGTTCGGCTGGGCTGCCACAGTCGTCAGCGCCTCCGTTCTCGACGTGGTCCTCTACTCCGATCTACGTAGTTCGAGACACGAAACCAGCATCGCAAATCTTCTCCCTGGTCTTGACAGGCGAAGCATGCTTCGCGAATAATTCGTCGTAGTTCGAAGGGGAGTACCCGACGTTCCGCGCACCGCCGTCAGTACGAGTCCGGCCTACCCGGGTTCCGGTGGTGCAGCCACTGGTTCAGTGGCTTGGGGAGACCTTCGTCCAGCACCGGCCGGCCTCTTGTGTGGGGTCCGGCCAGGACGAAAGGTCTCCCCTAGCATGTCCGTGTCCTGGTGGGTCTGGGCCGTACTCATGCTCGCGGTTGCCGCGATGCTGGCAGTCGACCTGTTCCTGCATCGCGACAACCACGTCATCGGGTTCCGCGAGGCCGCGATCTGGTCTGGTATCTGGATCGTCGCCGGTCTGCTGTTCGGCGTGATCCTGTGGCTGTGGCAGGGTGGCGAGGTAGCCGGCACCTACTACGCCGGATACCTGATCGAGAAGGCGCTGTCGATCGACAACGTGTTCATCTTCGCGCTGATCTTCACCTACTTCGCCGTCCCCGCCGCCTTCCAACACAAGGTGCTGTTCTGGGGAGTCATCGGCGCCCTGGTGTTTCGGCTGGTGTTCATCATCGTCGGCGCGGAACTGCTGGATTCGTTCTTCTGGACCGCCTACGTGTTCGGTGTGTTCCTCATCTATACCGGCTACCAGATGGCATTCCGCCACGGCGGGCAGACCCCGCCGGACCGCAACCCGGTCGTACGTCTGGTACGCAAGGTGATCCCGACCGACCCGGCATATCACGGCGACAAGTTCTTCACCCGAATCAACGGCAAGCGGGTGGCCACCCTGTTGTTCGTGGTGCTCATCGCGGTCGAGGCCACCGACCTGATCTTCGCCATGGATTCTGTGGCGACGATCTTGGCCATCACCACTAGCACCTTCATCGTCTGGACTGCCAACGCGTTCGCGATCCTCGGCCTGCGCAGCCTCTACTTCTGCCTCGCCGGGCTGCTGCGCCGCTTCGTGCACCTGCACTACGGACTCGCGGTCCTGCTCACCTTCGCCGGTGTCAAGCTGATCCTGTCGGAGACCCCGGTCGGCAAACTCCCGATTCCGGTCACCCTCGGCGTCATCGTCGCCACGCTCACGGTGTCGATCGTATGGAGCCTGCACAGCACCCGCGGCACCACCACGGACGCCATCGATGCCGGCGAGCCGACCGACTCCGCCCCGGATTCGCGCACTGATCACCTCGAACAGTCGCCGACACCGCGACGAGGGGCACGGTGATGACGACTACCCCGCCTTTTCTCCGCCGAGCTGCCCACCCACTGCGACCACCGATGTCGGGAACTATTCGACGCATGCCGCCGCGCAGCAGGCCGTGGGCTGCCTGCCCGGCCGACGGCCTTCCGGTCCGGCGCGCCACCGTCGTCGGTGTCGACCTACGCCTGGCGGATTGTTGTCGCGGTGACGCGCTGGCGCCGCGGTACGGGGCGTGGACACCGGCGCAGTCGCCCAAGCCGCTACCCGCGGCAGCCGGGAGTCCGCACCACCGTCGACGAGCGCATCGAACTCGGGCTGATCCGCGGCGGCTGGATCGCCCACCACCTTCGGTCCCCTCGACCACCATCACGGCGTCGCCCTCGCCGTCCGGAGCGGACAAGCAACCGCCACGCCCGGCCCTCGCGAGTGAGGTGGGCAGCGACCCGGCGGCGAGGCCGAGCCGTACAAAGCTGCTCAGCCTCGCCGTGACACGTCCCTCGTGAGGCGCTGCCCCGTACCCACCAGACAGGAGGACCGATGGACGCCACCCGACGAGATCTCCCGCCCGGATCCGTCGTACGACGCCAGGTCGGCCGCATCGCCGATGTCCTGCGCGCGGAGACGACCGGCGGCGCGCTCCTGCTCGCCGGAGCCGTCATCGCGCTCATCTGGGCGAACTCGCCCGGATCCCCCGGCTACGACGCCATGCGCTCGTTCACTGTCGGTCCGACCTGGCTGCACCTGGATCTGTCGCTGGCGGCATGGGCCAAGGACGGCCTGCTGGCCATCTTCTTCTTCGTTGCCGGGCTGGAACTCAAACGCGAGTTCGTGACTGGTGAACTCCGGCAGCCACGCCGCGCCGCGGTGCCCATCGCCGCCGCCGTCGGCGGTGTCCTGGCACCCGCAGCCGTGTACGTGCTGATCACCGCCGCCGCCGGAGCCGACGCCCTACGCGGCTGGGCCATCCCCGCCGCCACCGACATCGCCTTCGCCTTGGCGGTACTCGCCGTCATTGGCCGGCACCTGCCACCCGCCGTCCGGGTCTTCCTGCTCACCCTGGCCGTGGTGGACGACCTGATCGCCATCATGATCATCGCTGTCTTCTACACCGCCACCCTGTCGATCACGCCGCTGTTGGCCAGCGCCCTACCGCTGGTTGCCTTCGCGATCTTGTTACGACGCCGGGTGACCTCCGCCTGGCTGCTTCTGCCGCTGGCTCTTACCGCCTGGGCACTCGTGCATGCCTCCGGTGTCCACGCCACCGTCGCCGGAGTTTTGCTCGCCCTCACCGTGCCCGCCCGCCCGCAGGCCCAGCACGAGCACACCGCCGTGCCCACCAGCCTGATCGAACGCTTCGAGCACACCGTCAAACCGGTCTCCGCTGGCCTGGCCGTACCTGTCTTCGCGTTGATGTCCGCCGGGGTTGCCATAGGCGGCCTGGGCGGACTGGTGTCCGCCCTCACCGATCCGGTCGCCATCGGCGTCATCGCCGGGCTCGTCATCGGCAAGCCCCTCGGCGTCATCGCGGTCACCTGGCTCGTCACCCGCCTTACCCGGACAGGTCTCGGCACCAATCTGACCTGGACCCACATCACCGGACTGTCCATGCTCGCCGGAATCGGCTTCACCGTCTCCCTGCTCATCGGTGAGCTCTCCTTCGTCGATGGCACCGGACGCCATGACCATGTGAAGATCGCCATTCTCACCGGATCTCTGCTTGCCGCCGTCCTCGCCGCCGTCATCCTGCGTCTGTCCCAGCCTGCCCACCGACACAGCACCGACGCCATAACCCGCGACCCCGAGCAGACCCGAGCCGGGGAGACGGCAGGGACTGCGTAGATTTCCGTGCTTGACCTGGGTGTGGTCCTTCCTGGACAGGACGTCGATCCTGTGCAGGAAGGACCACGTCATGACAGACAAGAACAACGGGTACCGGATGGTGCGATGTCACGGGGTGGACCCCCTTGAACGCCCTCACGGGTCAGAGTTTCAGCAGGTCAACCTGCTTCCCCAAGGTTGCCGCAGAGGGCTCCGCCTGTCTCGGGATCACGACTCATAGAGGCGCTTGTGGCCGCTGAGGCCGGCCAGCCGGTACGGCCCGGTGGTCTCGCGCGGCCGGAGGTGATCGCCGCCGTCGGCCGGGAACGTCAGCTGGTGGAGTTCGCGATACCGGGCGTAGTCGATGTCCTGGCGCCGGTCGATCGCCGCCCGGTGCTGGGCGGTGCGTAGGTGGGTGCGGTAGCCCGGGACGACCTCGCCGGCGAAGAACTCGGCGACGCTGCCCGAGCCGTAGCTGAGGAAGCCGACCGCCCGGCCGGTCAGGTCGACCGCGCTGTCCAGCAGGGCGGCCAGGCCCAGATACATCGAAGCGGTGTAGCTGTTGCCGATCACCGAGTTGTACGCGGTGGTCGGCTGGACGGCCCGGTCCACGTCGGCCGCCTCGGCGTCCAGCCCGCAGTGCCGCAGCAGGTGCCGGTGCGCCTTGTACGCCATCTTGGTGAACGGCTGGTGATAGCAGAACGCCCGGAACTCGGTCAGCGCCCGGCCGCCCTGCTCGGCGTAGTCCTTCCATGCGCCCTGCACCGCCTGGAGGTACGCCGCGATGGACTCCTGCCCGTCGACCCAGGGCCGTGTTGCGGTAGTTGGGCCGCCAGAAGTCCATGATGTCGGCGGTCTGCAGACCGGCCGGGTCCTCGATGCGGACCAGGGCCGGGTCGGCGCTGACCAGCATGGCCACCGCGGCCGCGCCCTGGGTGGACTCGCCGGGACTGCCCAGCTCGTACCGGGAGGTGTCGGCGGCGATCACCAGGACCTGCTGGGCCGGGTCCCGGTGGACCAGGCCGATGGCGAACTGCAGGGCCGCGGTCCCGGCGTAGCAGGCCTGTTTGAGCTCGACGACCCGGGCCGCCGAGGGCAGGCCGAGCAGCGAATGGACATAGATGCCGGCCGCCTTGGCCTGGTCGATGCCGGTCTCGGTGGCGAAGACGACGGTCCGGATCCGGTCGCTGCCGTGCCGGGCGACGATCGCGGCGGCGGCGGTGGCGGCCATGGTGACCACGTCCTCGTCGGCGGCGGGCACGCTCATCGCGGTCTGCCCGATGCCCTGGTGGTACTTGGCCACGTCGGCGCCGGTGCGGGCGGCGAGGGTCGCGTGGGTCAGGACGTATTCGGTCGTCGCGAAGGCGAGGTCGTGGATTCCGACCGCGAGTTCACCGGACATCGTCAGCTCCGATCGTGGCGGGGCGCTCCAGGCGGACGTGGGCCCGCATCAGCTCGCCCGGGTTGGTCTGCGCGGCCAGCAGCGACAGCTCGCCGCAGAGCACCGTGGCGGCGCAGATGACGGCGAGGCGGCGGGCGTTCTCGCCGGGTGCCCGGTCGGCGCGGCAGCCGAGCCGGGTCAGGTTGTCGTCGACGAAGCCGAGGTCCTTGCCGTTGCCGACGGTGCCGACGATCAGGTTCGGGACAGTGCAGGAGAAGTAGAGGTCGCCGTCGCGGTCCTCGGCCACGGTGACGCCCTGCGATCCCTCGACGATGTTGGCCGCGTCCTGCCCGGTGGCCAGATAGAAACCGAGCAGCATGTTGGCGTAGTGGGCGTTGGCCGACCGGATGCCACCGGCCAGCAGGGTGCCGATCAGGTTCTTGCGGACGTTCAGCTCGGCGATCGCGGCCGCCGTGGTGTGCAGCCGGGCCCGCACGGTGTCCCGGGGGACGACGAGCTCGGTGACCACGTTCTTGCCCCGGCCCAGGATGCCGTTGACCGCGGTGGCCTTCTTGTCGGTGCAGTAGTTGGCCGAGATCGAGCCGTAGGCGATGCCCGGGACGGTGGCCAGCAGGTGGGTGAGCAGCGCGTCGGCGGCCAGCGTGGCCATGTTGTGCCCGGAGGCGTCGCCGGTGCGGAAGTCGAACCGCAGGAACAGCAGGTTGGCGGTGATCTCGTGGTGGAAGCCGAGCAGCTCGACGAACCGGCCGCACTTGCGGACCACCTCGCGCAGCTCGTCCAGGCGCGCGTCGACCTGCCGCACGGCCTGGTGCGCGGTGTGCGCGTCGTCGGCCCGGACCAGCACCGAGCGGGTCATCCGCTCGTCGACCAAGGTGGCGACGACGCCGCGCGGAACCGTCATGGAGATGCGGGCGCCGCGCCGGACCGAGGGCCAGAGCGGTGTCTCGTAGGTGGCCAGCGGGACCTCGGTCTCGATCTCGGCCACGTTGCCCGTGATCCGCATCGGCCCGACCCAGTTCATCGGTACCCCGGCGACGAGTGTCATCACATGTCTCCTTCGCTGTCCGCAGTGACCCCGGACCGGGTGCCGAACCGGGTCAGGGAGATGTCGCGCCGGGCGCAGAACGTGGCCAGACTCCCGCCGATCAGCACGTCGCAGCGGGCCAGGTCGGCCGGTGTCCGCGCGCCGAGGACGGTCATCAGGGCGGCCAGCTGGTCGAGCCAGGTGGCGATCAGTGCGACCAGGCCGGGCACCCCGTGCTCCAGGACGGTCCGCAGGAACAGCCCGGACGCACCAGCCGCGGCGGCGCCCAGGGCCAGTGCGCGCAGCACGTCGAGCGGGTTGCGGACGCCACCCGAGGCCAGCACGGGCAGGCCGGCGTCCCGGGCGTCGAGTAGGCAGGCCGGGGTGGACTGGCCCCAGCCGAGCAGGTACGAGTAGTCGGCCCGGTCGCGCCGGTCGTTCTCGATCCGGGCGAAGTCGGTGCCGCCCCGGCCGGCGACGTCGGCCACACGTACGCCCAGATCACCGAGCCGGAGCAGGGTTTCCCGGCTGAGCCCGAAGCCGACCTCCTTGACGATCACCGGGACGTCGACCCCGGCGGCGATCTTCTCGATCGCGGTCGCCCACGCGCCGAACGACCGGTCGCCCTCGGGCATCACGGTTTCCTGCACGCAGTTGACGTGGATCTGCAGGGCGTTCGCCTGTAGCAGGTCGATCGCACGGCGCGCTTTGTCCACAGTGGCGTTGGCGTTGACGTTGGCCATGATGAAGCCGTCCGGGTTCTGGCGCCGCATCACCCGGAAGGTGTCCGCCGTGGCCGCATCGGCGAAGTAGGCGCTCATCGACCCGGAGGCGATCGGCACCCCGGTCTCCCGGGCCGCGGTCGCCAGGTCCCGGTTGATCCGGCCGGTCATCTCGCTGCCGCCGGTCATCGCGTTGATGTACAACGGAACCGGCCACTCGATGCCGCCGAACCGGGTGGCCAGCGACACCTCGGCCCGGTCGATGCCGGCCAGCGCGTGATGGATGAACGTCACGTCGTCGAACTCGTTGGCGCCGGCGGGCCGGCGTTGCTGCTCGTGGGCGAACCGGACGTGGTCGTCCTTGCGTTCGGCGATCATGGCGCGCTCCCGTTCGTCGGCTCGACTCGGATCGGCAGGGGCTGTACCCCGGCGGCGGTCCACCCGGCGTACAACTGCTCCCGTGGCGCGGCGGCGTCCAGCAGGGCGATCCCGCAGTCGCCGCCACCGGCGCCGGACGGCTTGGCCGCGGCGCCGACGGTTTCGGCGATCTCGCACAGCGCGGTCAGGCGATCGGTGAAGATGCCCAGCCGGGCGTGTTCGTCCAGTTCGGCGAGGACCAGCCGGGCCGCGCGGATCTGCTCCATCACGTCGCCGTCCGACCCCCGATCGAGGGCGCGGATGGCGGCCCGCACACAGTCGTCGCTGCGGGCGAGAAAGTCTCTTGGCCTGCCGGTCGACGCCGGGGTGCCGGCCGGTTCGCTGGTCCAGCCGACGGCCAGGGTGAGTCCGCGCGGCGGCGGCAGCGGGCGCACGGCATGGTCCGGCCATGGGGCACGCAGCATCGCCTCGACGCCCTGATGCTCGGCCAGCGCGAGGACGGCTGTGCGATCCGGTGCCCGGTAGGCGATCCAGCCACCCCAGATGCTCGCCGCGAGGTCACCACCGGAGGCGCGGGCGTCGATCCGGGCCGTCGCCAGCAGGGCCAGCCGGAACAATTCCGATCGGGTCAGCTCGATCCCGGCGTACGCGGCCGCGGCGGCCACCGTGGCCACGGTCACCGCTCCGCTGGATCCCAGCCCCAGCTTGGTCCCGTGGTGGTGCAGGTCGCTCTCCACGGTCACCTGGAACGGCGGCACCTCGGCGCCTCGGGCGGCCAGCAACTCGCGGGCCACGGCGACCGCCGACTCCACGTGGGGTGAGCCGGGAGTCTCGCCACGGGACTCCGACACGGTGACGGTGACCCGCCGGTCGACCGCGATCAGGATGGCCGGGTGGCCCGGCTCCATCACCGCGTACTCGCCGGCGATGAACAGCTTGCCGGGCGCGCTCCGCCGGATCATCGCTCCGCCGCCAGTCGTGCTGCCGGTCCGCAGCGGGCGGTGACGATCGGGCACCCGGGAGCCGTGGCGCGCAACGCTTCGGCGACTGTTTGGGCGTCCGCGCTGCGGCAGAGGACTTTCACGTTCGGGCCGGCGTCCATCGTGGCGTACGCCGGGACACCCGCCCCGCGCAGCTGCAGCACCCGGTCGAGCACGGTCAGGGTGGCTGGCGCGAGATAGCGCACGGCCGGCCGGGCGGCCAGCATCGTGGCGTGCATCCCGAGGGCGTTGCGTTCGGCGATCTCACCCACCCGGTCGAGGTCGCCGGAGTCCAGGGCGGCCCGCATCTCGGCCAGGTCGACCCGGCTGGATTCGGCCCACGCCTGATAGAGCGGTGATGTCTCGGTGGTCCGGCGCATGGCGCCCCGGCTGGAGATGGCCTTGGCCCCGGCGTTCAGCACCACGATGACCATCGCCGGGTCGATCCCGCTCACCGGGAGCGGCTCGGCGAAGGCGCCCGTGCCTCGATGGCAGATCGCCCAGCCGGCGATGACCGACCGGGCGGCCGACACCGAACCGCGCCGGGCCAGCCGGGACAGCTCGGTGCGGTCGAGGTCGAGGCCGAAGGCGGCCGCCCCGGCGACGGCCAGCGCGGCGAACCCGCTCGCCGAGGAGGCCAGTCCGGCCCCGGTGGGGACGGTGTTGCGGGTGTCGACCACCGCCGGGGCCGGCCGGTTGGAGCGTTCCCGTAGCAGGTCCAGAAAGGTCGCCACCCGCTTGGTCGTCTCACCGTCGGCCGGGCGGCCGTCGAGCAGCACCGTGTCGGTGCCCGCGCCCGGGGTGAGCCGGACGGTGGTCGTGGTCGGGAAGACGTCCAGGGTCATCGACAGGCTGTCCACCGCCGGGATCATCAGCCGCTCGTCGGCCTTGCCCCAGTACTTGATGAGGGCGATGTTCGGGTGCGCGATCGCGGTCGCCGCCTCAGTCATGGCTCGCCGTCCCCGGCATCCGGACGATCCAGGTGCGTTCGGCGCCGGCCGCGCGTAGGGCGGCCGCCACCTGCTCGGCTGCCGTTGGTTCATCGGTCATTGCGAGCATGCAGCCGCCGAGGCCACCGCCGGTGAGTTTGGCGCCCAGGGCGCCGGAGTTCAGCGCTGCTTGCACCAAACTGTCGATTCGAGGGGTGCTGACCCCGAGTTCATGCAGCAGCCGGTGATTCTCGGTCAGCCGGCCGCCGAACCCGGGCAGGTCGCCGCGGTCGAGGTCGCCCAGGGCTCTGGTCGTCAGCGCGGCCACTTGGTCCACAAAGGCGTCACACCTGCTCGGGCGGCGGGCCACCAGGGCGACCGCCTCCTTGGTGTTGCCCGGGGCGCCGCTGTCCCCGATCACGAAGGTGGCTCGCGGATGGCCGTGGGGGAGTTCGCCGGCGGTGCCGGACCGGAACACCAGGAGCGACGCCGCGCCGGTGGCGACGGCGTCGATGCCGCTCGCCCGGCCGTGCGCCACCCGCTCCGACGACTGCACCAGGTCGTACACCTGGCCCGGGTCGAGCCGATGGCCGTACGCTTCGACCAGCGCCAGGGCGGCTGCCCGCCCGCAGGCGGCGCTGGACCCGAGCCCGCGGGAGGGCGGGACCGCCGACTCGATGACGATGTCGGCGCACAGCCCGCCGGTCCGCCCGGCCAGCTTCTTGAACTCGGTCACCAGGTGCCGCAGGCCGTCCGTGGCCACCGGAGTCACCGCCGCCCGGCTCGGCCCGCCGACAACCACCGGGGTCACCGCCGCCCGGCCGGGTTCACCGACGGCCACCGTGATCCGGTCGGGGCCGGAATTCGTGCCGGGGAACCGGGTCGCGGTCGCCGTGACGGTCAGCCGGGGGAGCGGGAGGACCAGTGCCGGGGCGCCGTACACCACGGCGTGCTCGCCGAGCAGGATCGCCTTGCCGTGCGCGTGGCCGACCCCGGGCGCGTCCGCGGACACCCCGCGGCCAGGTCGGGGGCGTAGGTCAGTCGGTCGCATCGCGTACCCCTTGCTTGAGCAGGTCGGCCAGGGCGGTGGCCAGCTCGAGCGCCTGGCCCCGGTTGAGGCGCGGGTCGCAGGCCGACTCGTAGCGGCGGGGCAGGTCGGCGAAGCCCACTCCGCCGCCGACGCACTCGGTCACGTTCTCGCCGGTCATCTCCACGTGCAGCCCGCCGACCTGGGTGCCCAGCGCGCGGTGCACCTCGACGAAGGCGGCCGTCTCGGCCATGATGTCGGCCAAGCGCCGGGTCTTGTGCCCGGTCGGCGCCGCGAACGTGTTGCCGTGCATCGGATCGCAAACCCACGACACCGGGGCGCCCGAAGCGGTTACCTTCGCCACCAGCTCCGGCAGTAGATCGCGGACGCGGCGCGCCCCCAACCGGACGACGAAGGTGAGCCGCCCCGGCCGCCGGTCCGGGTCCAGCCGGTCGATCAGGGCCAGCGCCTGCTCCGGGGTCGTGGCCGGGCCCAGCTTCACCGCGATCGGGTTGGCCACGGTGGCGAACCAGGCCACGTGCGCGCCGTCGAGCTGCCGGGTCCGGTCGCCGATCCACAGCAGGTGCCCGCTGCTCGCGTACCGCCGGCCCTGCTCGTCGGTGCGGGTCAGCGCCTCCTCATAGTCGAGCAGCAGGCCCTCGTGGCTGGCGTAGACCTCCGGGGCGTACGTCCGCATGACACCGCGGGTCGCCCGGGACGCCTCGTAGATCCGGTGCAGGCGGGCCGGGTCCGGCCGGCGGTCGCCCGGGCCGCAACCGGTGCCGTTGACCGCGTCGCCCCGGTACGCCGGCAGGGTGCGGCCGGCCACCGTCTCGGTCGGCCGGGAGCGGGGCTTGGCGTACTGACCCGCCATCCGGCCCACCGGGACGACCGGGACCCGCACGGCGTACGCGATGATCCGGGCCATCTCGCGGAGCAGTCGCAGCTTGCCGCGCACCGCCGGGATCTCGCCGAGGCGCTCGGCGCAGTCGCCACCCTGCACCAGGAACGCCCGGCCCTCGGCCACCCCGGCCAACCGCTCGGTGAGCGCGTCGCATTCGCGCGGCGCGACCAGGGCCGGCGCGGTCGCGAGCCGGTCGACGACCACCCCGAGCTCCCGCTTCGGCCACTGTGGACGCTGATGGGCGATGCGGGTGCGCCACGATGCCGCTGGCTCTGTCATCGGATCCTCTCAGCCCGCCGGGTGCACCCGGAGCGACTCGGCCAGATCCCGGCTGATGCCCAGATCGTCGAGGAGAAGCTGCAACGGCCCGGTGTCCCGCGGCGGGACCGGCCGGGACGCCGCCCACTCGCGCAGCTGGTCGACGCCGACCGCGAAGCCGCCCTGGGCCGCCACCGTCACCCACGGGTCCAGGTCGGCCGATCGGAACGCGGCCAGCCCGTGGACCAGCGCCTCCCGGAACATCCGCTGCTGCCCGTCGTCCAGGCTCCGGTAGAGCGAACCGCACAACTCGCGGAACACCACCGCGTGCCCGCTCTCGTCCCGCCGGTGCAGATCGGTGGTGATCCGGTTCATCGGCTGGATGTCGGCCGCGGTGGACAATGCTGACAAGAACCCGCTGATCGTCGTCTCGGCGGCCAGCGAGAAGGCGATGTCGACGATGTCCCGATCGATTCCGGACAGCCCGGATCGGGCCGCCGCCCGCCCCCGCACCACCGACCAGACGTCCGGCGCGAACCGGACGTCGCCCAGATCCCGCCGCCGCCGGGTCACGCCGACCGCGTTGTGGCACATCAGGATGTGGTAGTGCTCGTCGATGATGGTCTGGTGCAACGCCTCGACCGCGACGTCGTCCCGGCGCACCGGGATCCGGTCGAGCAGCATCAGCCGGCAGGCGGGCAGGATGATCTCGTCCTCGATCGCCGCCGTCTTGGCGTTGTAGGCGATCCAGGCGGCCGACAGGATCCGCTCCCGGGCGTCCCGGTCGAGCCGCTCGGCGCCGGGCAGGTTCAGCACCGGGACCAGATGCTCGGGGAAGTCCGGCCGGGTCACGTCGAAGTGCCCGTCCAGGTCGAGTTCGTTCTTCTTGACGGCCACCCGGCGGCCCCACCGGCGGGTCAGCTGGACCAGCAGGTCACGCTCATAGTCAGGCTCGGACATCAGGGTGCGCTCCTCCCGGTCGTACGGGTAGAGCCAGCGCCTCCAGCCGGGACTGCCATCCATCGGCTCTTTGGAACCGGCCCAGCCCTTCGGTGACCGGGCGGATGCCGTGCAGCGCATTCAGCGTCCAAACCGGACAGGCGCTTAGGCCGGCCGGCGTGGCGGACTCGAGGACCACCGGGTGGCCGGCTGCGGTGGCCAGGTCGGTCAGCAGCGAAAGGGTGACTCCGGGCAGCGCGCCCGGAGAAGTGCAGAGGGTTTCGCCGCGCCACCAGACGATGCTTGTGGTGGAGCCCTCCAGGACGTGGCCGGAGCGGGCCAGGAGGAGGGCCTCGTCGGCGCCGGCTTGGATGGCGGCGGCGCGGAGGGCGGCCAGGTGGTCGAGATCGGGGCCCTTGACGGCGGGGTGGCGTCGGCGGTCGGGGTGCGGGGCGGTCCAGAGGCGGACGGTGGCGGTGCGGGGTGGTGCTGGTCGCAGCCACAGTCGCAGCCGGGTCTGTGGATAGGTCCCGGACGTTGTCGTACCTGGGTGCCATGATGGCCGCCCAGCCACGAGGGTGGGGGAGGCGGCCCGCGTGTCGATCTCGGCGAGTTCAACTCGCGGAAACCACCGGCCGGTCGTCGGCAACTCCGAGGCCACCGCCTGGATGAACGCGTCCACGGGCACGCCGAACCGGGCGCAGGACGCCCCGAATCGCCGGGCGTGCCGGTCGAGCCCTCGCACTCGTCCGTCCTCCACCAGCCAGGAGTCGACGACCAGCACCGTCCCGGCCGCCGCCCCAGGCGCCGATGTCCAGCCGCCGTCGGCGTCCCACCAGCGGCGGCTTCCCGGTTCGACGGTGACGGTCATCGCGGTGCCCCGCCCACGTCCGACACTGCCGGCGCCCGCCACGCCCGCAGGGACGCTGCCGCCTTGAGCAGCATCTCGTCGTACTCCTCGGCAGGGTCGGAGCCCAGCACGATCGCCCCGCCGGCGCCGATCGACAGCCGGTCGCCGACCCGGACCGCGGTGCGGATGACGATGTTCAGGTCGGTGCCGCCGGACAGCCCGAAGTAGCCGAGCGCCCCCGAATAGACGCCCCTGGCCTCGGTCTCCAGCCGGTCGATGATCTCCATCGTGCGGAGCTTCGGGGCACCGGTCATCGAGCCGCCCGGGAAGCACTGCCGGACGCAGTCGATCGCGCTCACCCCGTCGCGGAGCCGCCCGTGCACGGTGGAGACCAGCTGGTGCACGGTCTGGTAGCTCTCCACCGCCAGGTACGGGTCGACCCGGATGCTGCCCGTCTCGCAGACCTGGCCGAGGTCGTTGCGCAGCAGGTCGACGATCATCAGGTTCTCGGCCTGGGTCTTGGCCCCGGCGGCCAGCCCGGCCGCGTTGCGGGCGTCGCGGACCGGGTCGGCGTCGCGGGGTGCGGTGCCCTTGATCGGCTTGCTGGTGACGGTGCGGTCCCGTTCGATGCGCAGGAACCGTTCCGGCGAGGAGCTGAACACGGTCAGGTCGCCGAGGCGCAGCAGGGCGGCGTACGGGGCCGGGTTGGCCCGCCGGAGGCGGCGGTAGAAGGCGGTGTCGTCGTCGTGGAAGGGCAGGTGCAGTCGGTTGGTCAGGCAGATCTCGTAGCTCTCGCCGAGGGCCAGTTGGCGCCGGCACTCCGCGATGTCGGCCAGGTATCGACTCCGGTCACGAGTTAGATGATCTTCGAACTCATCCGAGAAGCCGGAAATATCCGTATCAGCGAAGCGCGAAGGGCGAAGCCGCGCCGCCGTCCGGTCCAGCCACGCCTGCGCCTCCGGCCGGCCCTTCTCGTCGTGCACGGCGACCAGATAGGTCAGCCCCTCCTGATGGTCGACCGCGACGACCCGGTCGGCGAACATCCAGACCGCGTCCGGTGTCTCGGCCGTGTGGCGGGCGGTGGCGCCGCACTCGGCCTTCAGCTCGTACCCGAAGTAGCCGACGTAACCGCCGGTGAGATCGAACGGCAGATCGTCCGCGGGCAGCCGGCGCCGGCGCAGCCGTTCGGCCAGGACGTCGAACACGCTGCCGCTCTCCGTGCGGGTGCCGCTGCCATCGCGTACGTGTACGCCACCGCCCCCGACGCGGTAGGTCAGCACCTCGCTGAGCGGTCCGGACGTGTCGCCGAGGAACGAGAACCGGGACAGGCCCTCCTGCACGCGGCTGCTGTCCAGCCAGAAGGAGTATGGGCTGTCGCCGAAGAGGTCGAGGAAGACGGCCTCGGCGTCGGCCGCGGTCGGCACCACGGTGCTGACGATCCCGAGTTCGGCCGGCGAACCAGGGGAGATGGGCGCTGCGGGGGTGGGCGGTCGCGAGAAACGGCGGCGCCGTGGGGTCAGCTCGATGAAGTTCCGGATGATTTCCCGGCCATAGCGCGACGCGACCGACTCCGGGTGGAACTGCACCCCCCACCGCGGCCGGTCGCGGTGGCGCAATGCCATGAGTACGCCGTCGTCCGCCCACGCCGTCGCGATCAGCTCATCGGGCAGCGGCTCCCGGACGCACAGCGAGTGGTACCGGACCGCGGTGAACTCGCGGGGTACCCCGGCGAACAGCGGGTCCACGTCGTGGTAGATCCGGGCCAGGTGGCCGTGCCGGGGCTCGGGGGCGGCAGCGACCGTGGCGCCGGCCAGGTACCCGATCATCTGGTGGCCGAGACAGACCCCGAGCACGGGCAACGTGGTGCGGCCCAACAGGTCACTGGCGAAGCCGACGTCGCGAGGGTTCTGCGGCCGTCCCGGTCCGGGCGAGACGACGATGTTGTCGAAGTCGGCCGGCCGCAGACGGGGCAGGGCCGGATCGTCGTTGACGACGACGGTCGGTTCCGTGCCGCTGATCCCGGTGATCAGCTGGAACAGGTTGTAGGTGTACGAGTCGTGGTTGTCGACCAGCAGGGTGCGCGTCATGCGGCACCGGCCATGGTGCGGTGCAGGGCACGGAGGTCGTTCGGCGCGAGGGACACTCCGAAGACGTCCCAGATCGCCGCGAGCGCGTCGTCGCGGCTGAGGTCGCGGACGGTGGCCGGTTGCCCGGGCCGCAGCTCGGTGAGGGCGGTGCCGATCAGCAGGTGCCGCACCTTGGGCCGGGTGCGCTGCAGCACGATCTGCCGGTTGAACGGGGACTTCGGGTGCGTCAGGCACCAGTGGTTGAGCACCTCGAAGTCGGCCGGGTAACGCGGGTCGGTGGTGAAGCCGTACAGCTCGGCCGGCCCCTCCGGGTGCAGGAACCGCAGCCGGTACTCGCCGTGCGGTTCTCGGGTCAGGTCGAACGACCAGTCGCCGTCCAGCCGGGCCCCGTCGGCCAGGCGGATCGGCTCGTGCGGGCCGTACCCCCCGAAGGAGATGTCGAACAGCCAGCCGTCGCCGGCCAGGTCGACGCGGAGGGCGACGTGCACGGCGGGCCCGTGCCGGTTGCCGGTGCGGACGCGGGACCGGGCCGCGAACGCGGAGACGCGGAACCCGATGCGGTCCAGCACCGCCGCGGCCAGGACGACCTGTTCCAGGCACCAGCCGCCGCGACCCTGCCGCACGATCTTGTCCTGGACCCGGTCCAGGTCGAGCGGCACGGTGGTCCGGCCGAGCAGCGCGTCCAGGTTGTCGAAGGCGATCGCGTCGACGTGCGCGGCCTGCAGGCGGCGCAACGTGGCGAGGTCCGGCGCCACGTCGCCGTGGTGCCCGATCCGGGCCAGGTAGGCATCGAGGTCGACGGCGTCGCCCTGCCAGCGGGTGTCGGTCATCGCGGTCCCCAGGTCACCGGCAGCTCGACCAGCCCGCCGACCAGGGTCTCGTGGCGTAGCTTCAGCTCGTCAACGCCGACCGCCAGGCGCAGGTCCGGGAAGCGGGTGATGAGCCGGGACAGCGCCACCCGCAGCACCATCCGGGCCAGCGGGGCGCCGACACAGGAGTGCCGCCCGTACCCGAAGGCGAGACTCCCCGCGGTCGGGCGGGTGATGTCGAGCCGGTCCGGGTCGGGGAAGGCGGTCTCGTCATGGTTGGCCGCGATGATGTTCAGCAGCACCAGATCACCGGCCCGGATGGCGGCGCCGTCGATCTCGAAGCCGGTCACCGCGAACCGGGGCATCCCGCCGTTGTGCGGGTTCGGCATCGACCGGCGCAGCAGCTCGTCCACTGTGGCTGGGACGAGGGCCGGGTCGGCGCGCACGGCGGCCCACTGGTCCGGGTTGGTCAGCAGCAGCAGGACGCCGGTGCCGATCCGGGCCACCGTCGTCTCGTACCCCCCGAACAGCAGCAGCGCGGTGAGCGCCACGACCTCCGTGTCGCCGATGCCCGCGGTCGCGATCAGCCGGGAGATCACGTCGTCGCCGGGGTCCTGCCGCTTGGCCGCGACCAGCTGCCGGCAGTAGCCGAACAACTCGGCCAGGCCGCGCTGGGACCGCTCCGGATCCTGGACGCCGGCCGCGTCCTGGGTCCAGACGCTGAACCGGCCCTTGTCCTCGGCCGGCACGCCGAGCCACTCGCACAGCACCAGGATCGGCAGCGACATGGCCAGGGCCGGGCGCAGGTCGACCGGTGGGGTCCGGGTGGCCAGCTCGTCCAGGTGCTGCTCGGTGAGCTTCTCGACGACCGCCCGCAACGGTTCCAGCCGTTCGGGGGTGAACTGCGGTTCCAGCAGGCTCCGCAGCCGGGGGTGGTCGTCGGCCAGCGGGCCCAGCAGCTTGTTGAGCAACGCGGTGCCGCCGTCCCGGCCGCCCGGATCGGACCGGCTCAGCCGGTCGTCGTCGAGCAGCTGCTGGACCTCCGCATGACCGGTGACCAGCCACGCCGGCACCCCTTCGGGGGTACGAACCCGATGCACTTTCCCGCGCGACTGGAGCAGGCGCAGCGCCGGCGCGACGTCCAGCACGTGCGTCTGTGTGAAGGGCAACTGGGCGACAGTGTTCACGGGCGACCTCCCGTACGTGGTGAGAAGGTGCACTTTCGGGATGTCTTCGAGGGCACCCTTGCCTATGCCGGTTTCATCCTGCGGGATCTCCGGCTACGGTGTCAACGACCAATTTATTTACGTCATCACATATCGCGGGTCCGGCGGGATGGGGATAGGGTTACTCACGGGTTGGGGTGGATCGGAACGACGTGGGGAGAATGGCTCGGTGCCGGTGCCAGTGATGGGGACGCGGAAATTCAGGATTCATGAACAAACTCCAGGGTTCGCGATAGGGGGTCGAAGTCCCGAATCGACGGAGGGCTGAACCGGTGCGGTGGAACCTGCGGCTGCGTGCGGCCGAGATGGGGATCTGGAAGTCGGCCGACATGCGCCGGTTGCTGGCCGAGGCCGGGCTGGAGATCAGCGCCGGGAAGATGTCGGGGCTGTGGGCCGGCACCCCGACGACGATCCGCCTGGATGACCTGGAGGTGATCTGCGCGGTCCTCGACTGTAACCCGGCCGAGCTGCTGATCTGTGAGCCCGAGAAGGTCCGGGCGACCAGGCGGAATCGGGTGGGGTGAGGGTAGTGACCGAGGACCGGCCGAACCACGTGCGCGAGTGCGAGTATCACCCGGGCTGCGCCCGCCGGCGCGGCTGTTGCTGGTGGCTGAGTTCCCTGCAGGCACAGATCCTGGAGGGCGTGGCAGCCGGTTTCTCCAGCGATCGGCTGTCCCGGGCGCTGTATCTCAGTCCCAAGACCATTGACTATCACGTCCGCGTCATGTCCGACAAGCTGCAGGCGCCGAATCGGGTCGCGCTGGTGTCGAGAGCGTTCGTCCTCGAGATTCTGCGGACGGATACGTGGCCACCGCGAGTGGCCCGCCGGAACCGTTGATTGACGCTTCTCTGGGGTTTTTCCTAAAGCCGATCAGGTTCGTTGACATGGTCGGAGAAGGTCCACCACGATGAAGTTACGTCGTCGGCATCCGACCCTTGGAGAAGTGACTATGTCAATTTCCCCGAAAGAAGCGCCGGTCTTTCCGGATGAGGTCAGAATTGTCGGCCAGTATTACGACGACAAGACCACGAGACTGGTTCGCAAATACGGTCCCGGTCCCAAGATCCACTACCACGTGGGTTACTACCCGTCCGGGTCGGCCCCGGTGCTCGAGGACGTGACGCCGGACGCCATCCGTGCCGGCATCCGGCGGCACCAGGAGGGTCTGCTGCGATTCGCGGCCGAGGCCTGGGGAGCCGAGAGCCGGCTGTCCGGGCGGATCCTGGACGTCGGCTGCGGTCTCGGCGGCGGCTCGCTGTTCTGGGCCCAGGAGTACGGTGCCGAGGTGACCGCGGTGACCAACGCGCCGGACCACGCGCCGATCGTGACGGAATTCGCCCGGGAGTGCGGCGTCGACGACCGGGTCCGGACGCTCGTCTGCGATGCCATGGACCTGCCGGTGGAGGCACCCTACGACGCGGCGGTCGCCATCGAGAGCAGCGGCTATTTCGACCGGCCGCGGTGGTTCCAGCGGCTGGCCCGGGTGCTGCGCCCGGGCGCGAGCGTGTGCGTCGAAGACGTGTTCACCGTCCGCCCGCACGGCGCCGACGTGTGGACCGAATACTTCTACTGCAAACCGGCCACGGTGCACGACTACGCCGAGGCCGCCGCGTCCGCCGGTTTCCGGCTGGTGGACGAGGTCGACGCGACGGCTGAGACGGCGCCGTTCTGGGACGAGAGCGCCGCCTGGACCAAGGCGGTGCTGGACACCGACACCAGCCTGTCCCCGGTGGACCGCCGGCACCTGCGGATCTCGCTGATGGCGAATCAGGCCCAGGGCGCCGAGTGGAGAGCCGGCGGCCTGCGCCTGTCCTTCCTGCGTTTCGAACTGACGTGACGTCCGGCCCGTTCCTCATGAGGAGTTCCGCATGACGCTCGAGCAGTCTCCCGCCCCCGGCGACGTCGCCGACGTGTACGACGGGATCGGTCGAATCTACGGGTCCACCTGGGGCCCCAACTTCCACTACGGCTACTGGGACGACGATGCCGACCAGAGCTCCATCGAGGTCGCCACCGACCGGCTGACCGACATGATGATCGCGGGGCTGGCGGCGACGCCGGGGCAGCGGGTGCTGGACATCGGCTGCGGCGTCGGCCATCCCGCGCTGCGCCTCGTCCGGACGACCGGCGCGCACGTCCTGGGCATCTCGGTCAGCCACGTCCAGGTGGCCGAAGCCAACGCCCGGGCGGACGCGGCCGGGCTGGCCGGGCAGGCCACCTTCCAGTTCACCGACGCGATGAACATGCCCTTCCCGGCCGGCTCGTTCGACGCGGCCTGGGCGTTCGAGTCGATGTGGCACATGCCCGACCGCGGCCGGGTGCTCGCCGAGGCCGCCCGCGTGCTGCGCCCCGGCGGCCGGCTCGCCGTGGCCGACGTGATCGAGCGCGGCCCGGTCAGCGAGGAGGGCCGCAAGGTCCTGGACCACATCTGCGAGAACTACGCGGTCAAGTCGCTGGGCACCATCGAGGAGTACCGGAACGCGTTGGCCGCCAACGGCTTCGTCGACGTCGAGATTCGCGACATCACCGACAACTGCGCCCGGACCACGGCGCTGATGGCCGACACCGTCGAGACCCGGCGCGCCGATCTCGTCGCCCTGGTCGGCGAGGAGCAGACCGCCTCGCTGCTCGATTTCATGCGGCGAGCCGCGGCGGCGGCGGAGAGCGGCTACCTCATCCTGACCGCCACCCGCGCCTGATCGTCTCCCCAGCCAGCCAGCCAGCCAGCCAGCCAGCCCGGCCCGCGCCCCTTGGCGTGGACCGGGCCAGTTCGGCCTTGCGGGCGACCGGTTGCCCAAGGTGCGTGACGTCGCCCAGTCGCTGGCGATCAACCCGAACATGGTGTCGAAGGCCTACCACGAGCTGGAGCTCGAAGGTCTCGTCGAGGGGCGGCCGGGGGTCGGCACCTTGGTCACCGGAACCCGCGCCGGTGCCTCGCCGGCCAGGCCGAGCTGCGCACCGAGTTCGTCGGGTGGCTGGAGCGGGCCCGCGCGGCCGGGATGACCGACGAGGACGTCATCGCCCTGGTCGACACGACGATCCGCGCGGCCCGGCCGGACGGCGCACTCCAAGGGCGGATCCAGGTGAGCGGACTCTGGTCAAGTCCGCCCTGCTCGGCGGCGCGGTGGCGGTGTTCGCCGTCGGCTACGGTCTTGGCCTGTTGTGGTGGTACCAGCCGCTCGGCCAGATCGACGTCCGGCAGAGCCGGTTCACCGAGGTCTTCTTCGACATGCAGGGCGTGGCCCCGGTCGGGTACACGCTGTTCGCGGTGGCGATGCTGGCCCGGCCGCACTACCTGGCGCCGGCCACCGACGAGCGGCCGATCGCGAGCGGTGACGACGGCCAGGGCGATCTGGCCGGCGGCTGGGTGCTGACCAAGGAGGTCCGGCAGGCCGACGGCACGGTGGTCGCCACCGTTACGGTCCAGGACCCGCCCGCTACAGACTGCGTCCGGTGCGGCGCCGACTCGGCCCTGAGGGCAGCGCCGAGCACCACCAGGTGTGCCAGTCCGGCTTACGGTCCGGAGCCTCCGCCGGATCGCGTGACCCGCAACTCGGTCAGGGCCCGTAACGGGAACACCGGCCGGAAGCGTGGTGGCCGGCCCGGGGCCAGCCCCAGGTCGGGCATCCGGGCGGCGAGGACCTCCACCGCGACCCGGAGTTCGGCGCGGGCGAAACCGGCGCCCAGGCAGAAGTGGATCCCGTGGCCGAACGCCAGATGCCCGGACGAGCCGTCGCCCGGGCGGAACGCGGCCGGGCAGGCATGGGCGCGACTGTCCCGGCCAGCCGCACCGTACAGCAGCAGGAGTCGGCTCCCGGCGGTCAGCCGGATGCCGCCGACCGTCACGTCCCGGGTCGCGGTCCGGTACATGCCGGCCAGCGGGCTGTCGAACCGCAGCCCCTCCTCGACCAGGTCCCCGACCGGGATCGTCCGGTCGACCACTCGGGCCCAGCCGCCCGGTGACCGCAGCTGCTGATAGAAGATCGTGCCCAGTGCCTCGGCGCAGGTCATGTGGCCGGCGAAGATCAGGGTGGGTATCTGCACCGCGACCTCGTCGGCGGTGAGTGTGCGGCCCGCCTTGCCGTCGTGCAGCAGTTCGCTGATCAGGTCGTCGCGCGGGTCGGCCACCCGGTCCCGGACCAGGGACCGGGCGAATTCTCCGAATTCCATCAGCCCGCGGGCGAATTCCCGGAGCCGGTCGTGGTCGGCGTCGCCCTGCGCCATCATCAATTCGATGCGTTGCTCTGACCAGGTGCGGCACCGGTCGAGATAATCGTCCGGGACGCCGAGGCGGCGGCCGATCACTTCCAGGGCGAACGGCACCGCGAAGTCGGCGATGAAGTCGAACTCCGGCGCGTCGCCGATGCGGTCGGCGAGATCGGCGGCGACCGCCCGCATGGTCGGTTCGAAGGCGCGGACCCGGGCCGGCGTGAAACCGATGTTGAGGACGTCCCTGATCTTGGCGTGGGCGGGCGGGTCGAGGGATCCGACGGCCACCGCGCCGGCGCCGCGCCAGGTGCGGAACATCTGATTCACGTCGTCCGGCAGGGCCACCGCGGGACGCGGATTGTGGTCGCGGGCCGAGAAACTCCGATCGTCGCGCAGCACCGCCACCATGTCTTCGCGCCGGGTGACGCACCAGGCATCCAGCAGTGGGGCATAGAAGACGCCGAGGCCGGCCAAGAAGGTGTACGGGTCGTCGCGATGCGCGCCGTACGGGTCGAATGGTCTGCCCTGCACCTGCTCGGAATCAGCCGAGATAGACATTTTGCCACCTCCCTGTTCGGCTGAAGAATAGTCCACATGGGTGCATCCGGAGAGAAGCTTTGAGGTTTCTCCTAAAGTGCGACGGAATCGTTTGACAAGCCCGGAAACGCAGGTGAGCCTCAGGACTGGGAAATTCCATTTCGCGACCCCCGGAAGGGAATCGTCGATGAGCACACTCGAAACATCGCCGGGGGCGGTGTCGTCCGTCATCCGGCAGCGTGTGTCCGCCCTGGAGCCGACCCTGGCCGGGATCTGCGCCTACCACCTGGGGTTCACCGGTGATCACGAAACCGGTGGCAAGCTGACCCGCGCCGGCCTCATGACGCTGGCGGCCGAGGGGCTGGGCCTGTGGCCCGAGGACGTCCGGTCCCCGGCCGTCGCCCTGGAGCTGCTGCACAACTCGACCCTGATCCACGACGACATCATCGACGCCGACGAGCTGCGCCGCGGCCGCCCGGCGGCGTGGCAGGTGTTCGGCGCCGGCCCGGCCATCCTGGCCGGGGACGCGTTGCAGGCGCTCAGTCTGCAGATGGTCGTCGACGACCCGGGCGCCGGGCGGGCCGAGATCGCCGCCGCGTTCGCCGAGGCGCTCCGGCTGGTCCTGGCCGGCCAGTCCCGCGAGCTCACCGTCCGGCTCGGCGCCGGAACGGGGGTCGCCGAGTACAACCAAATCGTGACCGAGAAGACCTCCGCGTTGCTGGAGTGCGCGTTGGTGACCCCGGCGTTGCGGGCTGGTCGGCCGGAGCCGGTCCGGGACGCCCTACGCGGGGCCGGCCGCCATCTGGGTCTGGCCTTCCAGATCGCCAATGACGTCGAGGACATCTGGGGCGACCCGGCGGTGACCGGCAAGCCGGTGCGGGGCGACCTGGAACGGCGGAACCCGTCCTTCCCGGTGCTGGCCGGGCTGACCGCCGGTAACCCGGCCGGCGAGCGCCTGCGCGGGCTGTGGGCGGGCGACGGGACCGCGGCGGCGTACCTGGCCGAGATGGCCGCCCTGATCGAGGAGTCCGGTGGCCGGCGTGCCGCCGAGGAACGCTCCCGACGGCACCTCGACGAGGCCCTGGACCACCTCGCAAGGGCCGAACTGGACCCGGCGGCATCAGCCGGCCTGGCCGCACTCTTCAATCGCGTCGTCCACCGGTGATGGGATCCTGATGCTGCACAAACTTTCCGCAGGTGTGGTCACTCGGAGCCCCGACTCGATCCGCGACTACCTGCTGCTGATGCGCCTGGACCGGCCGACCGGGTACGTGCTGTACCTGCTGCCTGGGCTGTGGGCGGCGGTGCTCGCCTCCGGGAACCGCCCGGACGTCCGGGCCCTGGTGGTGCTCGCCGTGGCCGCGGTGCTGGTGCGCGGCGCCGCCTGCGCGGTCAACGACGTGGTCGACCGTGAGGTGGACTCCCGGGTCGCGCGCACCGTGTCACGGCCGGTCGCGTCGGGCACGATCGGGGTCCGGAACGCGTTGCTGTTCGCCGTCGCCCAGGGAGTGGTGGCGCTGCTGGTCCTGGCGGTGGCCAACGTGGCGACGGCCGTGGTGGTGGCGACCTCGTACCCGCTGATCTTCGCGTACCCGTACATGAAGCGCATCTTCGTCTGGCCATCGGCGTTCCTGGCCCTGGTGATGAGCATCTACGTGTTCGTCGGCTGGACGGCGGTGACCGGCAGCGCGGACTATCCGCTCGCGGTCTATGCCCTCTACGCCGGGGGCGCGTTTTGGACCCTGATCCACGACGCCATCTATTCCCATCAGGACAAGGAGTTCGACCGGCGGATCGGGGTCCGGTCGTCCGCCCTGCTGTTCGGCGACGCCACCAAGGTGTGGCTCGCGGTCTTCGCCGTCCTGAGCGTCGGCGGCGTGCTGTGGGCCGGTTCCCTGGTGGCCACTGGCTGGGCCTTCTATCCGGTCGCCGCGCTGGCCGGCGGATACCTGGCCTATCTGATCGCCCGGGTCGACCTGGACAAGCCGAAGTCGTGCTGGGACGCCTTTGTGGCCAACACCTATTTCGGCTGGATCGTGCTGGCGGCGCTGGTCGCCGGGTTGCTCAGCTGATCGCGTACGAAAGGGGCAAGGCGCCGATCGGGTGCCCTGCCGGGGTCATCGCGTAGTCGGGTAGCCGCTGTTTCACGGTGGTGATGAGGTCGTGGGGGCGGCGGGTGGCTCTGGCGATGTTGGTCTCGCCGTTGCCGCGGTGGACTCCGATGGCGGTGTTGCGCAGGACGGCCGCGACGGCGGGTCCGGTGCCGGTACGGGCTCGGTGGGCGTCCTCGCCGAAGGTCACGTCGCGGACCCAGTGCAGCCGGTTCTCGATGTGCCATTCCAGCCCGGCCCACTGCTGCAGGTCAGCGGGGTTGGGCGTGGGCGGCGGGCAACGAGGCCACCAGGTAGACGATCACCACCCCGGTCCGGCTGCCCAGCCGTGCCTTGACCTGCCCCCAGCAGCGGTGCGAACGCCGGAATCTCGTTCGACTTCGCCGCGACCTGGATCTGCGCCAGGACCCGCCGCACCGGCGGCGGCGCCACCGGTAGTCGGGAGCATAGCCAGTCGGCCAATACCGCGGTCAGCGTCTCGGCGTCGACGCGGATCAGCAGTCGCCACAGGGTGGTCAGCACCGGCGCCCGGCTGGTGAACCCGAGCCGCTCCGAAGCTGACGTCGAGATCATCGACCCAGTCGCCGCTCGCGGCGAACGTGCTCGCCCCGGCCAGCACCGCACACACCGCGACCGCGAGCACGCTCGCCAGGGAGTACCGAACTCCTCGTGGGTCACGCGGGTCAGGCACCCGCGCCAGGGCCGTCAACCGGCCAAACGCCTTACGACCAGCGGGCAACTCCGTGATCACCGACGGGCCACCCCCGTTCCCCGCCACCCTCCACACAGGCCGCGCCACTACGTCAGGCCAGGTCAGACACACCTCGATCGACTACGCAAAGGCCCTGGGCGCCCCGCCACCTTCTCGTTGCGAGGCTCAGCGCGTGTAAAGGGTCCCCTCCGACCAGATGTAGCGCGTGCCACCCCACCGGGCGGCCGACTCGACGTCCGGGAAGAATCCCCGCCCCTCCAGGTTGGCGCTGGTGTTGCACAGCACCGGGATGCCACTGATCTCGGCATACGCCCGGAGAATACGCACCGTCGTGGTGTCCTGCGTGGATTCGATGGTCTGCAGACGGGCCGTGCCGTCCAGGTGCACGATGGCCGGCACCCGCTCGGCCCAGCCCGGCCGCATCCGGTGCTCAAAGAGCATGTACGGGTCGGGGGTGCCCGGCTCGAACACCTCGGGCGCCCGGTCCGCCAGGCAGATCGGCGCCACCGGGCGGTATCCGGCCCGGTTCTTGATGTCGTTGAGCCGGTCCTTCATCCGGGTGCTGGTGGCCGCCGCGAGGATGCTCCGGTTGCCCAGCGCCCGCGGGCCCAGCTCGGCCCGGCCGGATAGCACCACCACCGGTTCGTCCTCGGCGTGCAGCAGCGCGGCCAGCTCCCGTTCGTCGCAGGGCCGGGCCGTCCACCCGGCGGGCAGTTCGCCGGTGGTGATCCGGGGCCCGCGATAGACGTCCCACTCCAGGGCGGTGCGGCCGCCCCGGAACATCTCGCAGGCCGCCGTCCCGATCGCCGCCCCCGCGTCGTTCGGGAAGGGCGGGATGAAGACCTCCCGGAACATCCCGGTGGCCCGGATCGCGGTGTTCCACTTGATGTTCAGCGCGCAGCCGCCGCCCATCACCAGGTTGTGCCGTCCGTCCGGGAACCGGCTGCGGATCGCCGAGACGAGCCGCACCAGCAGCCGGTCGCCGAGGTAGGCCTGATAGGTGGCGATCAGGTCGGCGTTGGTCAGGCCGGGCAGCAGCTCGTCCCGGTTGGCGGCCACCTTGTCGCCCAGCACGCCGACCCGATCGACCGAATGGTCGCGGTATTCGGTCACCAGGTCGTCGAAGACCGCGAACGCGCCCGTCTCGACCCGGCCCTTGGCCGCGTACGCCATTGCCTTGCCGGCCACCGACAGGTGGTGCCGGATGGCCCGCTCGGAGGCCATGTCCTCGGTCGGCCGCAGGTATGGCTCGAACCGCGCGCAGAAGGCCGCGAAGCTCCCGCCGAAGACCGGCAGCAGGACCTCGACCAGGCTCACCTCCTGGGTCGCGGCCCGCACCCGATAGAGGCGCGGGTGGATGATGCCGTCCCAGACCAGCACGAACGCGTCCTCGCCCCGGGCGGCGAACGGGCTCGCGCAGTACGTGCCGATGAGGTGGTTGGCGACGTGCGAATAGCTGACGTAGTTGCCGAGCCCGGGTGTGTGGAACGGATGCCGTTGCAGGGGACCGGGGTGCTCCACGTACGGCGCGACCCGGAGCTGAACCGGCCGCCCGCCCGCGTCGACCGCGACGGCGGGGTCGCCGGCGGCGTCCGTGGTGTACCACCCGTCGACCACGAACTGGTCGATGCCCGCCGGCGACAGGCCCTCCATCGCCAGGATCTCGGTCACCCGGTCCAGGTCACCGAGCGAGCTGTACCGTTCGCCGTTGCCCAGCTTCTCGATCTCGTAGCTGAACAGCAGGCGGCCGTCCTCGATGACGGCGACGCCGCCGTCGTGTGAGGCCTTGATCCCGCAAATGCGCATCGCGCCGCACCTCTCTAGTTGTTCAGATGGACCGGGAGGGAGTCGAGCCCGCGGATGATCGTGCTGTTGCGCCAGCGCAGGCCGGCCGGGTCGGTGGCGAGCCGCATGTCCGGGAACGCGTCGAGCAGCGCGTCGAACGCCATCCGCACCTCGACCCGGGCCAGCGGCGCGCCGAGGCAGTGGTGGATGCCGTGGCCGAAGGCGAGATGGCCGGCGGCCGGCCGGCGGACGTCCAGCGTGTGCGGATCGGGGAACCGGCGCGGGTCCCGGTTGGCCGAGGCGATGGCCAGCAGGACGAAGTCGCCGGCCGCGATCTCGGCGTCGCCGATCCGCAGCGATTCGGTGGCACACCGGAAGGTGGCGTGCTTGAGCGGGCTCTCCAACCGCAGGAACTCCTCGACCGCGTTGTCGAGCAGCGCCCGGTCGGCCCGCAGCGCCGTCCACTGGTCCCGGTGGAGCATCAGGTGCAGGGTGCCGTTGCCGAGGGCGTTCAAGGTGGTCTCGAACCCGGCGATGAACAGCAGGTAGGCGGTCGAGACGAGTTCGGTGTGGGTCAGCCGGTCGTCCACGTCGTGCGCCGCGACCAGCGCGGTGAGCACGTCGTCGGTGGTGGCGTGGCGTTTGCGTTCGACCAGGTCGCCGAGGTAGGCGGCCACCTCGGTCGCGGCGGTGGCCGCCGCCTCGGGGGAGTGGCCCGAGACGAGCGCCCGGGACCAGGACCGGAAGTTCTCCTGCTCCGCGACCGGCACGCCGAGCAGCAGGCAGATCACCCGGATCGGCAGCGGGAACGCGAAGGCGTCCAGCAGGTCCACCGTGTCGTGTCCGGCCAGTTCCGCGGTCAGTTCGTCGGTGGTCTGCTGGATCCGCGGTCGGAGCGCCTCGATGGCCCGCCGGGTGAAGGCCTTGCTGACCAGCTTGCGCAGCCGGGTGTGGTCCGGCGGATCGGTGTGCATCATGTGGCTGGCCAGGGCCGACGAGAAGCCACCGCGGTGGCTGCGGTCCGGGTCCTTCTGCGCGAACAGCCCGTCGATCCGGTGCAGGTCGGTGCTCAGCCGGGAATCGGCCAGCGCGGCCCGCACGGCGTCGTACCCGGTGATCAGCCAGACCGGCAGCCCGCCGATCAGCGGGACCCCGGGCGGCATCCGGACCCGGTGCGCCGGGCCCTCGGCGCGCAGCTTCTCGTACACCGCGTAGGGGTCCTGCACGAACGCCTCGTCCAGTTCGATCGGCACCAATAAATTGTTATCAACTGCCTCCGGGTCCGGCAATTCTGTTTATCAAAATCCCTAGTCACCGATTTGTGGCCGTGACTGCCGGAACGGGTTCCTGCTACCGTGTGTCGGTAGATGAATACATTGCGACTCGCGCAGGTAATGGCAGATGTCTTCGCCCGCTTCGGCGATCGGCCCGCCGTCGGTGAGCGCGCCCGGGAGTACGTGCGGGACGACCGCACCGGGCGGGTCTCGGCCCGGCTGCTGCCCCGCTTCGAGACGATCACCTATCGCGAACTGTGGGGCCGGGTCGGCGCGGTGGCGGCCGAGTGGCACCACCACCCGGAGCATCCTCTGGCCGCCGGGGATCGGGTGGCGTTGCTCGGCTTCACCAGCCGGGACTACGCGACTCTGAAGCTGACGTGCGGCTATCTCGGCGCGGTCAGCGTGCCGCTGCAGACCAGCGCGTCGCCGGCGAACCTGGCCGCCATCCTGTCTGAGACCGAGCCGGTCCTGCTCGCCACCGCCATCGATCGTCTGGACGTAGCGGCCGAGCTGGCCCGTGGGTCGTCCTCGATCCGCCGGGTGGTGGTGTTCGACTACGACCCGCGCGACGACGACCAGGCGGATCGGTTCGCCGCCGCCCGGGACGTCGGGGCGGTCGCCCTGTCCGATCTCCTCGACCTGGGCGCGACTCTCCCCGAGGCGCCGCCGTACGTGCCCGGTGACGATGAGGACCCGCTCGCCATGCTGGTATACACCTCGGGCAGCTCCGGCACGCCCAAGGGCGCGATGTATCCCGAGTGGCTGGCCCGGGTGATGTGGGAGGACCGGGCGCGGCGGACGCCGGACGGGGGTCTGAGCACTGTGCACTACATGCCGCTGAGCCACATCGGCGGCCACTTCACGCTGATGAACACCCTGGCCCGCGGTGGACTCAGCTGCTTCACCGCCGCCGCCGACCTGTCCACCCTGTTCGAGGACCTCGCGCTGGTCCGGCCGACCGAGGTGTCGCTGGTGCCGCGGGTCTGCGAGATGCTGCACCAGCGCTATCGGGGCGAGCCGGACGAGCGGGCCCGGGCCGAGGCTCTCGGCGGGCGGGTCACCTTCGCCACGTGCGGCTCCGCGCCGCTGTCGGCCGCGCTGACCGACTTCATGGAAACGCTGCTCGGCGTCCCGCTGTACGACATGTACGGCTCCACCGAGGTGGCCGGCATCGCCGTCAACGGGATCCTGATGAACCCGCCGGTGCTCGACTACCGGCTGGTCGACGTGCCGGAACTCGGCTACTTCGGCACCGACGTCCCGCACCCGCGCGGCGAGCTGCTGCTACGGGCGACCGGCGTCCCCGGCTACTACCGGCATCCCGAGCTGACCGCGGAACTGTTCGACGCGGACGGCTACTACCGGACCGGTGACATCGTCGCCGAGCTCGGCCCCCGCCGGATCGCCTTCGTGGACCGCCGTACCAGCGTGCTGAAGCTGTCCCAGGGCGAGTTCGTGGCCACCTCCCGGGTGGAATCGGTGCTCGGGGCCGGCCCGCTGGTGCGGCAGATCTTCGTCTACGGCGACAGCGAACGCTCCCACCTGCTGGCCGTCGTGGTGCCCACCCCGGAGGCGCTGGCCGCGCACGGGGACGACCCGGCCCGGCTGGACCAGTTGCTGGGCGAGTCGTTGCGGCGGGTGGCCCGGGACGCCGGCCTGAACTCCTACGAGATCCCGCGCGGGCAGCTGATCGAGACCGAGCCGTTCAGTCACCGCAACGGCCTGCTCTCGGACAATCGCAAGCTGCTGCGCCCCCGGCTGGTCGAGCGTTACCGGGCGGAGCTCGACCAGCTGTACGACCGGATCGCCGCCCGCGCGGAGCAGGAGCTGCTAGACCTGCGCCGGACCGGCGGTGACCGGCCGGCGCTGGAGACGGTCCAGCGGGCGGTGCGGGCGCTGCTCGGCGGTACGGCGGCCGAGATGCGCCCGGACACGTGCTTCCGGGACCTGGGCGGCGATTCGCTGTCGGCGGTGACCCTGGCCAACCTGCTGTACGACATCTTCGCCGTGCCGGTGCCGGTCGACGTCGTGCTGCGGCCCGGTCACGATCTACGGCAGCTGGCCGGGTTCATCGAGTCCAAACGCGACGGTACGACCGGACGGCCCACGTTCGGGTCGGTGCACGGAGCGGGCGCTGCCCAGGCGTACGCCCGGGATCTGACCCTCGATTGGTTCCTGGACGCCGGGATCCGCGAGACCGCCGCCCGACTCCCCGGCCCGGTCGGGGCGCCCCGCTGCGTTCTGCTCACCGGGGCGGCCGGCTACCTGGGCCGTTTCCTCGCCCTGGAGTGGCTGCGCCGGCTGGCCCCGGACGGCGGCCGGCTGATCGCCGTGGTCCGCGGCCGGGACGCCGAGGCCGCCGGGCAGCGACTGGCTGACGCCTTCGCGGGCGCCGATCCGGAACCGGAGGCGGCCAAGCACCTGGAGGTGGTGGCCGGCGACCTGGCCGAACCCCGGCTGGGCCTGGACGAGACGACCTGGGCCCGGCTGGCGTCCGAAGTGGATCTGATTGTGCACGCCGGCGCGCTGGTCAACCACGTGCTGCCGTACCCACACCTGTTCGAGGCCAACGTGGCCGGGACCGCCGAGGTGATCCGGCTGGCCCTGACCACCCGGATCAAGCCGGTCACCTACGTCTCCAGCGTGGCCGTCGCCGCCGCTCCGCTCGCGGCCGGGACCGGGCCGCCGCTCGACGAGGACGCCGACGTGCGGGTCGCCCTGCCGGTGCAGCCGGTCGACGGCGGCTACGCGAGCGGGTACGCGACCAGCAAGTGGGCCGGCGAGGTGCTGCTGCGGGAGGCGCACGACCGGTTCGCGCTGCCGGTCACGGTCTTCCGGGCCAGCATGCTCCTGGCCCACCGTCGGTACGCCGGGCAACTGAACGCGGGTGACCTGTTCAGCCGCCTGGTGTTCAGCGTCCTCGCCACCGGGATGGCACCGGAGTCCTTCTATCAGCCCGGTCGCGCACACTACGACGGGCTGCCGGTCGACTTCACCGCGGCCGCGATCGTCGGTCTGGGTTCCGGCGCACCCGGATTCCGGACCCGGCACGTGGTGAACCCGCACGACGACGGCATCTCCCTGGACACCGTGGTGACGTGGCTGATCGAGGACGGCCGCCGCATCGAGCGGATCCCGGAGCACGCCGACTGGCTCGCCCGCGTCGAGGCCGCCCTGCGCGCGCTGCCCGAGACGCACCGGCAGCACTCGGTCCTGCCGCTGCTGCACGCCTTCCGCGAACCGGAGCCGGCGGTGCCCGGGTCGGCCCTGCCGTCGGAGCGTTTCCGGGCGGTGGCCGGGGAGATACCGCACCTGACCAGCGACCTCATCCGCCGGTACGCGACGGATCTGCACGATCGGACGGGCGGGCCGTGGACGAGGTGACCGAGGCGCGGGCGTTGCTGGAGGCGGCCGCCCGACGCCTCGGCGAGGGCGGCGACCGCTCCGACCCGGCCGGCGAGACGCTGCTCTGCCTGATCGAGTGCGCCCTGGAGGCGGCGCGGGCGGTGACCGAACCGGGTGACACCCGGGCCCACCGGCAGGAGGCCCTGGCCGCCGCCCGGGCCGCCGTCACGTGCGCGTCCTACGCGGTCGCCACGAATGATCCGCCCGTGCGTCAGGAATCCTGACGCACGGTCGCCATTCCTGACCATTTTGCAATGACGTACATCAATGTTATTGACACTGATCAAAAGGCCGAGGAGAATGCCACGATGTCGACGACGGCGGCACCACGGAGCCACCAGATCCGTATCGTCCTCGGAGCCGTGCTCGGGCTGAGCACCGGATTCACCCCGGTCTACTTCAGCACCCTGGCGCTGTTCCTGGTGCCGATCACCGACGACTTCGGCTGGAACCGCACCCAACTCGCCTCGGCCGGCGCGCTGTCCCTGCTCGGCACGGCCGTCGCCACCCTGCTGGTCGGCCGGGTGATCGCCCGGCTCGGTGCCCGCTGGACGGTGCTGGGCTCGGTCCTGCTGGTGTCGCTCGGCATGCTGCTGATGGCCGCGGCCCCCGCCCGCACCGAGTACTTCCTGATCCTGGCGCTGCTGATGGGCGCGGTGGCCGGCGGCTCGTCGGCCGTCGCCTACCTGTCGCTGATGCCGCGCTACTTCGACCAGCGCCTCGGCCTGGCCCTGGGCATCACGATGACCGGTGTCGGTGTCGGCGCGTCGCTGATCCCGATCCTCACCGGCGCGCTGATTGCCGGCGGCGGCTGGCGCAACGCGTACGTCGTGCTCGCCGTCATCACCGCCACCGGTGGCCTGCTCAGCGTGGTGATCGGCTTCCCCAAGGGCACCGGCGGCCCGGAGCCGAAGGTGAAGGCGGCGCTGGCCGGCGCCGGGCGGACCGTGCGCGAGGCGATCCGCAGCGGCAAGTTCCTGCTGCTGTGGGGCGTGCTGTTCGTGGCCTACGCGCTCGGGCTGGGCTTCTCGGTCAACGCCGCCGCGTTCAGCCAGGACAACGGGCTCACCCTGCAGCAGGCGGCCGGCGCGGCCACCGCGGCCGGGCTCGGCCTGCTCGCCGGCCGGCTCACCGCCGGTCTGGTGATGGACCGGATCCACGCCGCCGTCATCGGCGGGACCTTCATCGCGTTCGGCGCGTCGGGGTACGCGATCCTGGTCGTGCTTCCGGTGAGCCTGACCACGGTGACCATCTCGGCGGTGCTGGTCGGCCTGTCCATCGGCGGCGAGGGTGACCTGATGCCCTACCTGGCCCGGCGCTACTTCGGGTCCCGGCACTTCACCGGGGTGTTCGCCGTCCTGTATTCGGCCTACTTCATCGGCGGGCTGCTCGGCGCGATCGTCTTCTCGGCGACCTACGACCTGTTCGGCAGCTACGACCCGATCATCACCGTCGCCGCCGTGGGCGCGGTGCTCGCCGCCGTGGCGTTGCAGTTCGCCGGGCCGTACCGTTTCCCGGCCGGCGAGCCCGTCCCCGAAGTGGTCAAGCAGCCCGCCGCCGACCCGGCCGGTGCCTGAACCATGGGGTTCGACTTCCTCGTCGTCGGTGGCGGGACCGCGGGGTCGGTGCTGGCCCACCGACTGTCCGCCGACCCGGCAACCACCGTGCTGCTGCTGGAGGCCGGTCCGGACGAACGGCCCGAGGACATGGTCGTCCCGGGTCGCTGGCCGTTTCTGCTCGGCACCGAGGTCGACTGGCGGTTCAGCACCGTCCCGCAGCCGGGCCTGGGCGGGCGGGTGCTGTACTACCCGCTCGGCCGGGCGATCGGCGGGTCGAGCGCCATCAACGGCCTCACCCACCTGCGGGCCGCCCCGGCCAACTTCGACGCCTGGGCAGCCGCCGGGGCCAAGGGGTGGGGCGCGGCCGACCTGCTGCCGTACGTCGAGCGGGCCGAGGCGAAGTTCGCCCTGCCGAGGTCCGTGGGCACGTCCTTCGAGCACGCCGCCGTCGCCGCGATGCGTGCCGATCCCCGCCTGGAACAGGTCGCCTTCCACCAGATCGCCATGGCTGGGGGAGAGCGGCAGAGCGCGGCTGACGCGTACCTCGACTCCAGGACGCGCGACCGGTCCAACCTGACCATCCGGGCCGACACCCCGGTGCTGCGTCTCACCGTTGATCGAGGGCGCGTCACCGGGGTGGAAGTGCCCGCCCGCCGGATCGCCGCGAACCGCGAGGTGGTGCTGGCCGCCGGGGCCATCGGCTCGCCACACCTGCTGCTGCGCTCCGGCATCGGGCCGGCCGATCAGCTGCGCGCGCACCGGATCGAGGTGGTCGCCGACCGGCCCGCCGTCGGCGCCAACCTGCGCGACCACGTGCACAGCACGATCACCTTCGCGGCCGGCCGGGAACTGCCCACGACGGTTTACGGCGTGGCGTCGGTGTCGGCCACGGTGTCCCCGGACCAACCGGGCGAGCCGGCCCTGCAACTGATGGTGGCTCATCTGCCCTACCACCCGCCGGAGCTCACCGGACCGCCGGCCGGGTTCTCGATCGCGGTGGGCCTCATCACGCCGTACAGTCACGGCTCGGTCGAACTGGCGAGCGCCGACCCGGCGGCGGCGCCGCTGATCAACCCCGGCATGCTCACCGACCGCCGCGATGTGGCCCGGCTCCGGCACGGGCTGCGGATCGCCCGCGACGTGGCCCTGCGCCCGAGCCTGGACCCGTGGCGCGGCGACGAGGCGCTGCCCGGCGCCGGCGTGAGCACCGACGCGGCCCTCGACGACTACGTCCCGGTCTCGGCGATGACCTACTTCCACCCGATCGGCACGTGCCGCCTCGGCACCGGCGACGACACGGTGGTCGGCCTCGACCTCCGCGTGCACGGCCTCGACGGGCTGCGGATCGCGGACGCCTCGGTGCTGCCGGGTCAGGTGTCGGCCAACACCAACGCCACCGTGCTGGCCGTCGCCGAACGCGCCGCCGACCTGATCACCGGCACGCAGCCGTAGGCGATCGATAAGAGCCGCGCGGCCGCGCGCCGGAGATCCTTGCATTGACGGGAACGTCTGATGTGGAGGAGCTCGGATGATGCGTACGCGGGGGATCGCGGTCGTGCTGGCGATGGTGACGGCCGGCGTCGGCGGGGTGGCGCCGGCACCGGCCGAAGCCGCCGTGCCGCGGTATCGGTATGTCGACCTGGGCGTGCTCGGCGCACCGGCTGGCGGGACGGCGTCCTGACTGATCTCGGCGGGAACTCGGCGGCCGCGGTAATCGGTTCCGGCCCGGGCAGCGGCAGCGCGGTGGCGCGCTGACCGACCTCGGCACCCTGGGTGGGCCGGCGGGTCCTCGTACGCGACCGGCATCAACGTCTGCGGCGACATCGTCGGCGCTTCGCCAAACACCGCCGCCGTGGTCCACGCGGCCCTGTGGCGTAGCGGGACGGTCCGGGACCTGGGCACCCTCGGTGGCGGCTACGCCGAGCGCCGACATCAACGGCCGCGGGGCCATCGCCGGGTTCGCCTGCGGGTCTGTTGATCATAGTGGTGTCCACTATGGGGTAATTTTGTGGTGGTCCCGGGCCGGGATGGTGAGCTTCCGTCGTACGACGAACTCGCCGCTGTCGTGGTCCCGCGCCGCCCGGCGACCGGGCAGCACCGACGCCAGGACGGTCACGGCGACGGCGCCGAGGACGATCACCGGTAGCGCGTAGCCGGGCAGCCGGGCCGCGATCAGATCGCTGCCGGTGACGAACTGCGCCAGGCGCACCACGCCCAGCGCGGTCGTCACGCCGAGCCCCGTGCCCAACACGACTACCGTCGCCGCCTCCCACCGGATCAGCGCCTGGATCTGCCGTTCCGTGGCGCCGACCGCGCCGAGGACGCCGAACTCGTGGCTGCGCTGGGCGACCGACAGGGACAGCGTCGTCGCGACACCGAACAGCGCCGTGACGATGGCGACGCCCAGGAAGAGGTAGAGCAGCATGGGATCGAAGACCAGCCCGCCGCCTGGCCCGGTCAGGTAGGTGCGGGGCGGGTCGATCCGCGCGGTGGGGATGTCTGCCACCGCCTCCCGAAGCCTGTCGGCGACCGGGCCGGTCCCGGTGATCAGGACCGCGGAGACGAACGCCATCGGATCGATCGCCCGGATCGTGGCTGGGGTGACGAGCGCGTCCCCGAGCATCACCTGCGCTTCGGGTGAGTACGTCGCGACAACCTCCAGGCTCTGTACGCCCGCCACGGCCTGCACGGTCAACCGGGTACCCACCGGCCAGTCGTACGCCTCGGCGAGTTCCGCGGCGACGGCGATCTGTCCGTCGGTGAGCCGGGACACAGGCGGGTCGGCGGCTCCGAGGTCGACGAGCGTGGCCACCGCAGTTCCTCGGGCGCCGGTGACGGCGAGCGGCGGCACGACGGTCGGCCGGCCGCGGACCCTCGGCGGCGGAATCGGATCGGTGACCGTGGTACGTGCCCGCACCAAGTCGGCGGACTCCCGCACCCCGGCCACCGCGGCAACGTCGGCCGCAACCGAGGCGGGCAGCCCACTCCCTCCGTCGGTGCTCACCACCAGGTCGGCCCGGACGGCGACCGTGCCCCGGTCCGCCCGGCCTTCGGTGATCGAGGTGACCAACGCCCAGGTCACCGTCGCCAGGGCCACGGTCAGCATCAACAGGGATGCGGCTGCGGCCACCCGGCGCGGGCTGCGCACGATGAAGGCACGCGCCAGCTGGCCGACGTCCGGGCGCAGCATGACGGCGAGCGCGCCGACCAGTCGGCCGAGCGGCGGCACCACGTACGGCCCGAGCACGGCCAGCGCGGAGAGCAGCAGCAGGCCGGCCAGGATGGCGGCCGCGCCGGCCGACGTCACGCCCTCCGGCGTCGGATCCTCCCGCCGAGCCAGGAAGCTGAGGGCCACGAACATGCCGGCCATGGCGAGCACCGGCAGGGCAGCGACCAGGCGCCGCCGGGACCGGCCCGACGGATCGGCCGACGACGCTGCGAGCGACTCGACCGGAGGTGCCAGCGACGCCCGCCACGCCGGGCGGGCGGACGCCGACCAAGAAATCAGCAGACCTGCGGCAAGCGGCGGCAGCAGATAGGCAAGACCGAGTTGCGGACCTACGCCACCGGTGCCCAGGCCGGTGCCGGCCAGCGACGCGGCCAGCAGGCGCGCGACGCCGAGACCGACGAGGAGGCCGAGCAGACCCGCGGCGAGGCCGACGACGACTGCCTCGGCGCGCAGCAGCAGCCGCACCTGGCGCGGCGTCATGCCGACGGTCAGCAACAGCGCCAGCTCCCGCGAGCGCTGGCGGGCGAGCGTGCCGAACGTGCCCGCCAGCACGAACACCCCGACGAACGCACCAACCAGGGCCAGCATGCCGAGGTTGATGGTGATCTGGGCGGCCCGCTCAGCGAGCGTGCGCCGTTGGGACGCCCGCACCTCCGCGCCGGTACCCACCCACACCTGCGCATCGGGGTTGGCGTCGGCGACCACGTCCCCGACGCGTGTCGCCAGCGCCGCCTGGCCGGTCCCGGGTGCGGCGGCAACCCAGAGTGCCTGCCAGTCGTCGCCGAGCCCGGCGGCCTGCCGTACCCGGGCGGGCTCGGTGAGCACGGTGATGCCGCTCAGCGACCCGTCACCGTCGCCGACCGTCACCACGCCGACGACCGTCACCCGGATCGCCTCGTCCGGCAGGAGCAGGACGGTGACATCACCAGGCCGAAGGTCGCCGCCGCGCGCGGTCTGCCGGTCGATGACGACCTCGTCGGCCGCCTCTGGCGCCCGGCCCGCCACGAGCGCGTACGGCGACAGCTGCGGGGCGGCGATCCACGGCCGCAGGTGGCTGCCACCGCCGACCGGCGGGGCGACGACCCGGCCCTCGGCACCGGCGATGTCGGCCGGCACCGCCGCGTCACCGGCTGCCGCGGCGACGCCCGGCAACGCGGCGACCTGTTCGACCGTCGCCGCGGACACCCGAGCTCCGAAACCGCTCTCCGGACCCCGCACGGGCGCATCACCGGGCCGGGCGACCAGCGAGACGGTGGCGTACTCGCTGCCGCCGACGTCGTCCGTCGCGGTGGCGAACTGGAGGATGAACTGCGACGACCCCGCGAGCAGACCGGTGGCGAGCGCACCGGCTGCGATGGTGCCGACGAGCCGGGGCCACCGCTCGGCCACCGTGCGGCGGGTGATCAGCCAGAGGAGCCGTGCGCCGGCCATCAGCTCGGTTCCGGGATCCGGCGCAGCCGCGCCAGGACCTCGTCGACGGTCGGCTCGGCGAGCGTGTCGACGGTTCGGCCGTCGGCGAGGAACAGCACCTCGTCGGCGTAGGCCGCGGCGGTCGGATCATGTGTCACCATCACGATGCTCGCGTTCTCCGTCTCGACCGCCTCGCGCAGGAACCGCAGCACCTCCGCGCCGGAACGGGAGTCGAGGTTGCCGGTCGGCTCGTCGGCGAATACCACGTCCGGCCGGGTGAGCAACGCTCGGGCGATCGCCACCCGCTGCTGCTGACCGCCGGAGAGTTGGGCCGGCCGGTGGTCCAGCCGGTCGGCGAGGCCGAGCCGGGCCACCAACTGGGCCATCCAGGCGCGGTCGACCCGGCGGCCGGCGAGATGAGCGATCATGGTGATGTTCTCCTCCGCCGTGAGCACCGGCAGCAGGTTGAACGCCTGGAACACGAAGCCCATCCGCTCCCGGCGGAGCTTGGCCAGCGCGGTCCGGTTCAACCGGGCGAGCTGCTGACCGGCGACCACCACCGCACCGGACGTCGGCCGGTCGAGGCCGGCCAGGCAGTGCAGGAACGTCGACTTGCCCGAGCCGGACGGGCCCATGACCGCCGTGAAACGGTTCCGGGCGAAGGACACCGACACGCCGTCCAACGCGCGGACCGCCCCTTCGCCGCTGCCGTACACCCGCCTCAGGTCCTGCGTGGTGACGGCCGCACCGCTCGCCGTTGTCTCGTCCGCTCGCATTCCGTCGCGCTCCTCCCCGTTCGATGCCCTGCCTGGATGCACGAGCCGGGCACGAGAACGGCCGGATCATCCGTTCCTACGCTGTCCGACATGGATGCCTCCGTCCCCCGGCGAACTGCAGCCTGCTGATCTCGACGGCGTCCCTGGCCACGAGTCTGCCGAAGCCTGCTCGATGGGGCGTCGGGCCACGGACGACGCTTCGGCTACATCCTGCGGCCAGCTTCGCGGGCAACGGCTGGCCTCCGGATGTACGCACGAGTCCGCTGCCGGTCGGGCGACGGGCCACGACCGGGTGACTAACCTGGGTGGGTGCTCGCTGACCGGCTGCCGCCCCACCGGGATTCCCCCGGCCGAGGCGGGACGGGCGCACCAGGCCCGGTGGCCCGCTGGGGCCGGACGGCACGGCACGGCCTTGCTGGGGAGGTCGGGCCGGCGCTCGTCGTGCTTGCGGTGAGTCTGTCGGCCACGGCCGTCATCGGCTGGGGGGACGGCGCGCCGCGCCCCCCGCTGCCGTTCGGCTATCTGCTGTTGGCCGCCGACGCCGCCCTGATCGCGCTGCGCCGCCGCTGGCCGTTGGTCATGCTCGCCGGCACGCTCGCGCTGTCCCTCACGTACCACGGTCTGAACTTTCCCGGCGGTGCGTTCACCATCCCGCCCGCCGTGGCGATCTACTTCGCCGTCGTGTCGCGGCACCGGCTTGCGGCCGGGCTGACCGCCCTCGCCTTCCTGGCCGGGGTGTTCCTGTTCGGAACGCTGCACGACCGTGAGCCCAACACGCAGGGTGCGGTCTGGCTGGTCGCTTGGCTTTCGCTGATCATGGCGGTGGGGGAGGCGGCCCGCAGCCACCAGGAGCGGCTGCGTCAGGTGCAGGTGCGGGCAGCGCTGGCCGAGGCCACCCGTGAGGAAGAAGCCCGGCGTCGCGCGGTGGAGGAGCGGATGCGGATCGCCCGCGAGCTACACGACGTGCTGGCCCACCGCATCTCGACCGTGACGATCCAGGCCGGGGTCGCGGCCCACCTGATCGACCGCGACGTCGACCAGGCGCGTGCGGCGCTGCTGGCCATCCGGGAGACCAGCCGTGGTGTGCTCGTCGAGATGCGGTCGACGCTCGGCATGCTGCGCCGGGTTGACGAGGACGAGTTGCCCACCGGTCCGGTGCCCGGCATGGCCGACCTCGACAGTCTCGTCCGGGACGCGGAGGCCAACGGGGTCGACGTCGCGCTCGACGTGGTAGACGTGGCCGACGTGCGGGCCGTCCTGCCGGCCAGCCTCGACCTCGCGGTCTACCGCATCGTGCAGGAGTCGCTGACCAACGTGATCCGGCACTCCGGCGCCGTCCGTGCCCGGGTCCGGATCGTTCACGAGCGCGGCGAGGTGGCGGTCGAGGTCCGGGACGACGGCCGCGGTGCGCCGCCCGAGCCGTTCCCGCAGGGTAACGGCCTGCTCGGCATGCGGGAGCGGGTAGTCGCGGTCGACGGGACCTTCGAGGCGCGCGGTGCCGTCGATGGCGGCTTCGTGGTCAGCGCCCGGATACCGCTGGGCGGCGATTCCCGATGATCCGGGTGATGCTGGCCGACGACCAGACCCTGGTACGGGCTGGTCTGCGTTCGCTGCTGCAGTCCGAGCCGGACATCGAGCTCGTCGGTGAGGCCGCCGACGGCGAGCAGACCCTGCGGGTCGCGGCGCAGGCACGACCGGACGTGCTGCTGATGGACATCCGCATGCCCCGGATGGACGGGATCGAGGCGACCCGACGGATCGCCGCTCAGCCCGCGCTGTCCGGCATCCGTATCGTCATCCTCACCACATTCGAGCACGACCAGTACATCTTTCGCAGTCTGCGGGCCGGGGCGAGCGGCTTCCTGGTGAAGGACATCGAGCCGGCCGCGCTGCTGCAGGCGGTGCGCGTGGTCGCCACCGGCGAGGCCCTGCTCGCACCGTCGGTGACGCGCCGGCTGATCGCGGAGTACGCGGCGCGCAGCCACGAGCCGCCGGTGTCGCCCGACCTCGACCAGCTCACCGCCCGGGAACGGGAGGTGCTGGTACTGGTCGCCCGTGGCCTGACCAACCGGGAACTCGCCGAGCGGATGAGCTGCAGTGTCGCGACCGCAAAGACCCATGTGAGCCGCGTGATGACGAAGCTGGGCGCCCGGGATCGTGTGCAGCTCGTGGTGCTGGCCTACGAATGGGGCTTGGTGCGGCCCGGCTGGCGCGACGCGGGTCCGGTCACCAGGTGATTGACGATTCTGTGGGGCTGGTGGCAGGCAGTCGGCTGCGGCCGGCGTGCCGAGTAGGACACCCAGCCACGGCCAGCGTGCCTCGGCCACCCGAGCCAGGGCGGTGGACGAGTCGCCGTCGATGGCAGTCGCTGCCTGCGAGGCCAGCCAGGCAAGGATGGCGCCGACGGGGGCGGGGGCAGCGGTGCGGATCAGTGAAGATCAGGTAGTTGTGGGTCATTGGGGGTTCCTCTCCGGGTGTGCGGGGTGCGCCTGGTGTCGCGGCGGATGTATGTCTCATTCAGGGATATTTTTCGGGTTTATGCCTTGGTGGGGTTTGTGTCGGTTTAGCTCGGGGTGGTTGCTGCCGCCTGCCTGGTAGCCGAGGAACACCACCCCGGGTCCTGCCCTCCGGGGTGGTGGTGCTCGTCCGTGACGGGGAAGGACACCAATACCGCGATGAACTATCAGCGCCACGAACACGAACCGGACCGACCGAGTGCACGCCGGGCGAGGTCACGATGGTGGGCCGTCGGACTGGCCGGCATGACCGGCCTGGCCCTCACCACCAGCCTCAGCATCAGCGGAGCGCCGGCTGTCGGCGCCGTCGACGGCACTCTCACCGCCGCCGACGACCGGCTGGGAAAACCCAACCACGCCTCCACCGACAACAAGGGCCACAAGGGCGGGGGAAAGAAGGACAAACGCAAGGGCACACCCGTCCCGTGTGACGCCGACGCGTTGATCGCGGCGGTCACCCTCGCCAACGCCCGCGACGGCGCCGTCCTCGACCTCGCCAAAGACTGCACCTACCTACTCACCGCCAACATCGACGGCGCCGGCCTGCCCGCCATCACCACCCCGATCACGCTCAACGGCGGCAAACACACCACCATCAAACGCGCCGCCGCGGTCGATCAATTCAGAATCTTTACCGTCCAGAGCGGCGGCCACCTCACCCTCAACCACCTCACCATCACCGGCGGGGAGATAAACGCCGACGGCGGAGGGGCTCTTGTCATCTCCGGCGGAGCGCTGACCGCTAACCACAGCACCATCACCCGCAACGTCGCTAACGACGGTGGTGGTGTCGACAACTTTGGTGTCACTACTATTAATCACAGTACCGTCAGCCATAACAGCTCCCAGGGATTTGGTGGCGGCATTTCAAACTCTCAGGGAACATTAATTATCAACAATTCTCATATAGCCGCTAACACGTCCAGCGAAGGCGGCGGCGTAGTGAGCTTCGATATGGCTAATGCCGTAACGATAAAAAAGAGTGTGTTCGCCGACAATTTTTCCCGGGGAGGGAGCGGAGGTTTGGCTGTTAGAAGCGGAATCGGTCAAATCTCCGATACAAAGTTCACGAACAATCGTGCGAGTAACTTCGCTGGTGGAATCTATATCGACACGCCAGCCACTCTGCGGAACGTAGAGATCGTAAAAAACACGGCGTTAACGCGGATGGCCGGAGGGCTGTTTGTAGATATTAACGCGGCGGTCGTTGTCGAAAAAAGTTTGATCAAGGACAACCACTCTGTCGCCGCCATCGGTGGCGGAGTGTACAATCCGGGTCAGCTGGTGATGCGAAAGACAAAGGTTATTGGCAACCGGGCCGACCAAGGCGGCGGAATCTACAACGATGCCAATGGTGCGCTCACACTTTTTTCGACCAAGATTGTAAAGAATATCGCCACCACCGACGGTGGCGGCATCTTCAACAATGGCGGCACGGTCGAGTTGAACACCGTCACTGGAACCACTGTGGTCAAGAACCGGCCGGACAACTGCTCTGGCGACGTACCCGGCTGCGCCGGATAGCAATCCGAGCACATCGGATCTACGAGGGGTCCCGTTTACGCCGCTGTCGGTGGGCGGGGCCCCTTCGTCGTTCCCGCACGATCAGCGCATCTCGGGCTTGTCGGCACCGGCCGCCTGGGCGATCCGATTAACCTGGTCCTTGATCGACTGGCCGCCGTTGGGCGTAGCTCCTCCTGTAAGGCGTCAAGACGGCCCTCGATGCAGCCCGCCCGGCGCTCAACCCTGGGTAGCCGTTGGGCAGGGTGTCTGGCTGCACCTCGCCCGTCAATGCCCGCTTCTCTGCCGGTCTGGCCCGAGCCCGGCGGCTTCCTCCCCTTCGCCAACTCGATCGACAGTGACGAGCTCGTGGCTCACCGAAGGGAACCCCGACGAATGGCCACTGATCATTTTTGAGCTGTGGGACGATGAGGACTACTGGTAGCTGGCGGGGAAGGTGTTCTCCGGGATCGGATTGGGAGCTGCTGGACGCGGTGACCTGGAGGCAACGACCGCATCGTAACTGCTGGCCGCACACCGAACATCCCGCAACCACAATGCTGCCGGCCTGGGCAGCAGAAACCGTATCCGCCCGTCAGCCGTCAGCCCTGCGTCTGTCCAGCTGACGGCAGGACCACCCTGACGATTGCACCACCACCGGGGACGTTCTCCGCCCATACCCGCCCCCCGTGGGCGCCGACTACGGCCCGCACGATGGCGAGCCCGATCCCCGACCCGCCGTTGTCCCGGTCCCGGGCCGTATCGACCCGGTAGAAGCGTTCGAAGACATGCGGGAGGTGCTGCGCCGGGATGCCGGGACCGGTGTCGGTCACCGCCAGCTCCACACCTCTGGCGCCGCTGACCACCTGTACCGTGACGGTCCCGCCCTCGGGTGTGTGCCGTAGCGCGTTGTCCAGGAGGTTGCCGAGCACCTGCCCCATCCGCTGCGGGTCGACGTCGACCCACGGGGAAGGGGGAAGATCGCTGCGCAGCGTCACGCCCTTACCAGCGAACCGGGGCCGCACCGCGGCCACGGCGTCCCGGACCAGGTCCGCCGGGGCCGTCTGTACCGGGTGCAGGTCGAGCTGATGTGTCTCGGCGCGGGAGACCGCGGCGATGTCGTCGGCGAGGCGGTGCAGCCGCGCGGTCTGGGCCCGCAGCACCGATTGAAGGTCCTCGTCGTCAACGGCGACGCCGTCCTCAGCCGCTTCGAGGTAGGCCTCGATGGTGGCCAGCGGGGTGCGCAGCTCGTGACCGAGGTCGGCGAGCAGCCGTCGCCGGGTCGTTTCGACGGTCTCCAGGCCTTCCGCCATGGTGTTGAACGAGTCGGTCAGGGTCTTGAGCTCGTTGCCGAGGCCGGGGTCGGCCATGCGGACGTCGTAGTGTCCGTCGGCGAGGCTGGCCGACGCGTGCGCGAAGTGAGTGATCGGGCTGGCGATCCGCCGTGTCGCGTACGCGCTGGCCACCAGCGCCGCGACCAGCGCGGCGAGGAGACCGACACCGAGCGCGAGCGCGTTCGCCGAGGCGTACGCCCGCTCGACGTGCCAGCGTGCCTCGGCGCTGACCTCCCCGCCGACCTGCCCGAGGTGCTCGTGGAAGATCCGTGGTCCCACCGCACCGGCGACCAGCGCCAGGGTCAGCCCGCCGACGGCGAGCGCGAGCACCTGCGCGGCGAAGAGCCGTACGGCGAGGCTGACGCGCCAGGAGTTCACGACTGCGGTCCCATCCGGTAGCCGATGCCCCGGACGGTGAGGATGAACCGGGGGTGGGCGGGGGCGTCGCCGAGCTTGCGTCGCAGATGGCCGATGTGCACGTCGACCAGGTGCTCGTCGCCCACCCACCCCTCCCCCCACACTGCGGTGATCAGCTCAGCGCGGCTCAGCGCGACATTCGGTCGGCCGGACAGAACCGCCAGCAGATCGAACTCGGTGCGGGTGAGCGGCACGGGCACCTCGTCGAGGCGGGCTTCGCGGGCTGGCACGTCCACCGCCAGCGGACCGAACCGACGCGGTGCCGTCTCCGGCCGCTCGCGGGGCTGGCGTGGGCGACGCCGCATCGCTGCGACCCGGGCGACGAGTTCTCTAGGGCTGAACGGCTTGGTGAGGTAGTCGTCCGCTCCAACACCGAGCCCGGTCAGCTTGTCGGCCTCCTCGGTGCGGGCGGTCAGCATGACGATGTAGCAGTCGCTGAACGACCGCAACCGCCGGCACACCTCCACACCGTCGAGGCCGGGCAGCATCAGGTCCAGGACGACGACGTCGGGCTCGTCCTCCCGGGCGGCATCGAGCGCCGCCGGGCCGTCAAAGACGCAGCGCACCTGATAGCCGTCGCGCTCGAGATAGCTCGCCACGACCTTGGCGAGGCTCCGTTCGTCGTCGACGACCAGCACCCGTCCACTCATGTCCTGATCCCTCGGGCCGTGTTCCTCACTCCGACGCGTACCGATCAGTCCAGGTAGCACCGCCGTCGGTGCTGGCTGCGATCCGGTCACCGGCGAGCGCGGCGAAGAGGGTGCCGTCCTGCACAGCGAAACTGTGCGGCTCAGCCGGCGCCGCGCCGCGCCGCTGCCACTGCCCCCCGCCGTCGGACGACGACCAGACCGCTCCGTCCGGGGCGACCGCCCACACGCCGGTGTGGTCCCAGGTCAGCAGGCCGACAGCAGGAGCCTCCGGCACCGGCTGCCAGCTTCGGCCGCCGTCGGTGGAGCGCTGCAGGCCGTCGCGTCCGACGGCGAGGACTGTCCCGTCGTCGGTCGGGCTGACCGCGAACGCGCCGATTGTCGTACGGGAACGGTGCTCCCAGTCTCGCTGGTCGGCGCTGACCATGAACTCGCCGTCGACCGAGTTGTAGCCGTAGACCGAGCCGTGGGCGACCTGGAGCCCGTGGAAGTCCGCCGTACCGGATAGCGACTTCTCCCGCCAGGTCACGCCGCCGTCGGTTGACTCGATCAGGCCCACGTTGGCCGGGCCGTGCGCGGAGTGGCCCGAGGCCAGGTAGTGCCCGGGGCCGACCACGGTGAAGCCCATCAGGTCCAGGTAGTCCTTTGACACGCGTACGGCGCTCCGCGGATCGTCGACGCGGAACAGCCCGACGTGCGTGGCGACATGCAGGGCGCCGCTACCCGGGTCGACTGCGATCCCGTGGACGTGCCCGAACCCCTGGTGTCCGGCACCACCGGTGGTGTCACCGTTCGAAGACCCCTGACTGCGTAGGGCGAACACCACCACGGCGGTGAGCGTGGCCAGCACGGCCAGCGCCGCGATGATGATCGTCCACGTCGGTGCGGCCAGCGCACCGCGACCCGGCGACTTTGGCGCGGATCCGGACCTGCTGCGTGGTCGCATCGGCTGCGACGTCCTGCTCATCGGCTACATTCACTTCCTCGTCCTTGACTGACCCGGTGCAGGTGGCCCCGGTGCGGGATCAGGGTGACCTCTCGTCCCCATCAACCATGGCCCGAAGCCAGCGGAAAGACCCCTTCGGGGCCATGAAGATTCTCTGAAGAAGCGGCCCGATCCCTACTCGCCGGGCCGGTGGTCGATGACGCTGATGGCGCACACGAAGGAGCCTCCATGCCATCGCTGCTCACCCGCCGGCACGTGATCGCCGGGATCGCCGGGGCTGCCGGTCTCGCCGGGACCGCCGGAGTCGTCGCCGTCGCCGCCAACCGCAACACTCCGAAACTGGTCGACCCCCACGCCGAGGCCATCCACCGCGCCGAAATGGCCCGGCAACGACCCGGCGCCGCCACCGTCCGCGCGACCCTCACCCCCCGCCCGGTGACTCTGGATCTTGGCGGCGTGATGGTCGACACCTGGGGGTACACCGAGGACGCCCCCGCTCCGCTGATCAGGGCCAAGGCCGGTGACCGGCTCCGCGTCGACGTGGTCAACGAGTTGCCTGTGGACACCAGCGTGCACTGGCACGGCATCGCGCTGCGCAACGACATGGACGGCGTCCCCGGGGTCACCCAGGACCCGATCGGCGCGGGCGGGCGGTTCACCTACGATTTCACCGCGCCCCACCCCGGAACCTACTTCTACCACCCGCACTCCGGGGTGCAACTCGACCGAGCGCTCCACGGCGTCCTGATCGTGGATGACCCGAACGACGCGGGCCGCTACGACCAGGAGTGGATCGTCGTCCTGGACGACTGGGTCGACGGCACTGGGCGCACCCCGGACGACGTGCTGGCCGCGCTCGGCGACGGCACCGACGGGATGCACGGCGGGCACGACATGCCCGGCATGGACCACGGCGCCGGGATGCCGATGGATGGCGGCAGCATGGAGACTATGACCTCGCCGTTGCTCGGCGGCGCGGGTGACGTCGACTACCCGCACTACCTGATCAACGGTCGGGTGCCGGCCACCCCCGTCACGCTCACCGCCCGGCCCCGCCAGCGGGTACGCATCCGGCTGGTCAACGCCGCCTCCGACACCGCCTTCCGGGTGGCGCTGGGCGAGCACCAGCTTACCGTCACGCACAGTGATGGATTTCCGGTCGTTCCGGACGTCACGGACGCACTGGTCGTCGGCATGGGTGAGCGGGTTGACGTCGAGGTCGTCGTCGCCGACGGGGTGTTCCCCCTGGTCGCGGTCGCCGAGGGCAAGACGGGCCAGGCGCTTGCCGTGGTCCGGACCGGAGGCGGCAGGGCACCGTCGGCCGAGGTACGCGCAACCGAACTCGACCGCCGCGTCATTCTCACCAACCAGCTGCGGGCCGCGGACAACGTGCGGTTGCCCCAGCGCGAGCCGGACCGGACCCATGATCTGGTCCTCGGCGGCGGCATGGAGCCCTACCGCTGGACCATCAACGGCAAGACCTTCACCGACGCCGAGCCGCTCCTGGCCGGGGAGGGCGAACGGGTACGGCTACGAATGATCAACCAAACGATGATGTTCCACCCCATGCACGTGCACGGGCACACCTTCGCCCTCGGCGACGGCGGCGCCCGCAAGGACACTGTCATCGTGACCCCGCACCAGACTGTCACCGTCGACCTCGACGCGGACAACCCCGGACAGTGGATGACCCACTGCCACAACATCTACCACGCCGAGACCGGCATGATGATCAATCTGGCCTACCAGCTGTGAGCTGCCCGGACACGTGACTGGGCCGGACCACCCGCGCCTCTGGTTTCCCGCTCTCCGCGCGAGGCCGCTCCCCGGCTACCGGCCGGGGCGGCCTCGGTGTCCCGACCGTACGGGTCTGCCGTTGCGCCGGGGGCCGGCCTGCCGGCCGTTTCCCGCGGGGCGCGGCGAGCGGCTTCGTGCGGGGAGGTTCCAGGAGGACCGCTCGTACAGGGCGATCCCGGCGCAGACCGAGACGTTCAGCGACTCCGCGTCCGGATTGAGAGGGATCGACACGGTGCTGCTGGCGATGCTCTCGAATGACTGCGATGTGCCCGTCTTCTCCGCACCGAGCAGGAGGGCGAGCGGCTCGTCGGCGTCGCGCAGATCGCTGACCGCCAGATCGCCGTCCGTGTCGAAGGCGATCAGCGGGACTCTGCTGTGCCGGAAGTGGTCGATCGCCTCGGCCCGGGACGCGAGCACGATCGGCAGCGAGAAGACGTAGCCTCGGCTGGCCCGGACCAGGCGTCGGTCAGCGACGGTGGCCAGATCGCTGTCCACGAGCACGATGCCGGCGGCGCCGAGCGCGAAGGAGGTGCGCACGATGGCGCCGATGTTGCCGACGATCTTCACGCCGTCCAGGACGATGATGTCACCGGTGGTGCGGGACAGATCGTTGAAGCTCCACGGTCTCGGCGTGCGTGCCACCCCGAACACCTTGGGTTTCTTGTCGACCTTGAACAGGCTGCTCATGATCGGGACCGCCACCAGGCGAACGGGAATGTTCCGCTGCCGGCACGCGGCGAGCACCTCGTCGGGGAAGGGACTGCTCTCGACTCCGTAGACCTCGACGAAGTCCAACCCCGCGCGGATGCACTCCACGAGCGGCTCGGCATCCTCGATGAGTACGGTGCGGACGGCGGATCGCGAATGCTTGACGACGTCGCTGATCCGCTGTACGGCCGGATCCGACCATTCGGTGATGACATCGAGGCTTACCACGGGCGCGACCCTAGCACAAGCCCCTTTCGCTTCCCGCTGGAGTGCTGCCCGGCCACGTCCACCCGGTCGCGCGCGGCGGTTCGGTGCCCCCGGCCCACGCGACGGTGGTCAGGCGCGACTGAGCCGGCCCAGGACCCAGGGTGGACGAACGCCTCATCCCGCCCCGAGCCGTCGGCGGCCAGGTTCGTCCGGCCGCGGGTGATCTCCAGGTGACTCGAGCCGGCGGAACCAGTCGTCGATCGAGCGCCGGTACCCGTCGGGCATGGGCAGGTCCGCGAGCTCGTCGGCGGCGAACAGGCGACCTTCTTTGTGTTCGGAGCTCACTGTGATCGGTGAGTCGTCGTCGGTGAGGCAGCCGTAGGTCACGATCAGCACGTTGACGCCGTCGCGGATGTGGTACTGCCAGGAGTCGAGGATCGGGCCGACCCGTACCGTCCAGCCCGTCTCCTCGCTGATCTCTCGGCCGACGCAGGCGGCCGGGTCCTCGCCGAGTTCGAGCTTGCCGCCGGGTAGTTCCCATTCTTCCCGCTCGTTGCGGAGCAGCAGAACCCGGCCGTCGCGGACGCAGACGCCTTTGATGGACACCGGGAAGGTGCCCGGTCGATACATGTGAGCGTCCTTCCGTGCTCGGCTGTCGGGGCGAGAGGGTGTCGCCCGGAAGCGCCACCAGCACATCCACTGTATCGATGGCGGTAGTGCCGATGCCGGGGCCTGGCCGAACGCTACCGAAGGGGCCTCGCCAGGGGTACAGGATGGCCGGATGGCCCGGCGGGCGCCGAGCCATCCTCGTGGGGGTTGTCGTGGCCTCGCGGGATCAGGTGATGCCGCGGAAGAAGGTGCGGATGTCGTTCGCCAGTAGTTTGGTGGCATCCATCGCGGGGAAGTGGCCGCCTTCGGTGAACTCGCTCCAGTGGCTGATCGCCTGCCCCGGGTCCATCGCGCGGCGTACGAGGGGGTGGGTGTTGAACACGGCCCAGCCGGTCGGTACCTGGGTGGCCATGACCAGGTCGAGGCCGGAGTGTTCGGCCTCGTAGTAGAACTGTGCGCTGGACGCGCCGCTGCGGGTGAACCAGTAGAGGCTGATGTTGGTGAGGAGTTGGTCGCGGTCGACCGACTCGTCCGGGGTCCGCCAGGCTCCGTCGGTTTTGGTCTTGAACTTTTCGGCGATCCACGCGAGCTGACCGACCGGTGAGTCGGTGAGGGCTGCGCCGATGGTGTCGGGGCGGTGGTTGTGCATCAGGAGGTATCCGCGTTCGGCTGAGGCCTCGGTGCGTACCGCTTCGATCTGGGCGATTTCGTCCGTGGAGAGGCCGTCGGGGTAGGGGAATTTGTCGCCGACCAATCCGAGCAGGAAGGGGTCGAGGCCGAGGTGCGTACCGATGACCCGCTCCGGGTATTCGGCGGCGAGGCGGCCGGTGGTGCCCGAACCGATGTCGGTGCCGTGGGCGGCGAACCTCTCGTAGCCGAGCCGCGTCATGATCTCGGCGTAGGCGGCCGCGGTCCGCGCCAACTCCCAGCCGGTCCCGGACAGCGGGGTGGAGAAGCCGAAGCCGGGCAGCGACGGGATGATCACGTGGAACTCGTCGGTCAGCAGCGGGATGAGGTGCTGGTACTCGACGAACGAGCCGGGCCAGCCATGGTTCAGCATCAGCGGGGTGGCCTGCGGGTTCGTCGATCGAATGTGGACGATGTGGAACGTCTGGCCGTTGACGACCGTGGTGACCTGTTCGTACTCGTTGAGTTTCGCCTCCTGCGCCCGCCAGTCGAAACCGTCGTGCCAGTACTCGACGAGTTCCTTCAGGTACACCAGCGGGATGCCGCGGCTGAAGTCGGTGCGGTCGTCGCGGCCGGGCACCGGGTTGGGCCAGCGGGTGTGGGCCAGCCGGTTACGCAGGTCGTCGAGGTCGGCCGGTGGGATGTTGATGCGGAACGGGGTGAGCGCGTTGTTCTCGTGCATGGCACCGACGGTCTCAGGCGATGCGGCAGGATAGCTTCCGCGATCGCTGAGAGAGTGAGGAAAGGTGTTGCAGACCTCCGCCGGCGTCAGCCGAGCTGGCGGTCGATGTCGGCCAGTTCCTCGGCGGTCAGCTCAAGGTTGTCCAGCGTGGCGAGGTTGGCCTCGAGTTGGGAGACGCTGCTGGCGCCGATGATCAGACTGGTCATTCGGGGGTCGCGCAGGGCCCAGGCGAGTGCGAGCTGCGCGAGGGACTGGTGGCGGCGTTGGGCGATGGCGGCGAGGCCGCGGATGGTGACCAGCCGTTCCGGGCGCACGTCCCGCTCGGAGAGGTGGACGCTGGTGCGAACCCGGGAGTCGGCCGGGATGCCGTCGAGGTAGCGGTCGGTGAGCAGGCCCTGGGCCAGGGGGCTGAAGGAGATGCAACCCGCGCCGACCTCCGCGAGCGTGTCGAGCAGGCCGTCCTCCTCGGTCCAGCGGTTCAGCATCGAGTACGACGGCTGGTTGATCAGTAGCGGGGTGCCCAGGTCGCGCAGGATCGCCGCGGCCCGCCGGGTCTGTTCGGCGGTGTGGTTGGAGATGCCGACGTAGAGCGCCTTGCCGGCCCGGACTACGGCGTCCAGGGCGCCCATCGTCTCTTCCAGCGGGGTGTCCGGGTCAAACCGGTGGCTGTAGAAGATGTCGACGTAGTCCAGCCCCAGGCGGCGGAGCGACTGGTCCAGCGAGGCGACGAGGTATTTGCGGGATCCCCACTCGCCGTACGGGCCGGGCCACATCAGATAGCCGGCTTTGCTGGAGATGACCAGTTCATCCCGGTGCGGCTTCAGGTCCGTGGCGAGCATCCGGCCGAAGTTCTCCTCGGCGGCGCCCGGCGGTGGGCCGTAGTTGTTGGCGAGGTCGAAGTGGGTGACCCCGAGGTCGAAGGCCCGGCGGACGATGTCCCGCTGCCGTTCGAAGGGGCGGTCGGGCCCGAAGTTGTGCCACAGGCCGAGCGAGATCGCCGGTAGGCGGAGCCCACTGGCCCCGCTGCGTCGGTAGGTCATCTGGTCATAGCGGGTGTCGGCGGCCTGGTAGGTCACGATCAGGAGGGTAGCCGTTGACCGGTCAGGCCAGTTCGCGGGCGTAGCAGACGGAGAGTGATTCGTCCTGGTACGGGCCGAAGTTGGCGATGCGGTGGTAGCCCTCACGTTCGTAGAAGCGGATCGCGTCGGGCTGGGCGGGGCCGGTCTCCAACAGCAGGGTCCGTACGCCGGCGGTGCGGGCGGCAGCCTCCAGTGCCTGCAGGATGGCGGTCGCCACGCCGGTGCCGCGGGCGGTCGGCTCGACGTACATCCGTTTGATCTCGGCGGATTCGGTGGAGAGGAAGCGGAGACCACCGCAGCCGAGCGCGGCGCCCAGGTGGTCGCGGGCGACGAGGAAGACGGGGACGCTGTCGGCGGTGGGCGGGGCGCCCGGCTCGTGGTCGTCGCTGCGGTAGCGCGCGTCCAACTCGGCGCGTTGCGCGGCGCGCAGTCGGGTGCTGTCGGTGGACTCCCACGGTTCGGGGTGGACGGAGATCACATGTCCTCCTTGGTTCGTGCCGGTCGCACCCCGGTGGGGGGACCGCTCGTAACAAGCGTTACCGTAACGTACGTTACGACAGGGAGGCCGGCGCGGTGGGCGCGGGCCTGCCGGATGGAGCCGGACCGGGGAGGGTGGATGGCCAGCCGACGTGACCGGGTTGACCAACGGCAACGCCTGTCGGCGGCCACCTGGTCAGTGCTCGCCGAACGCGGCCTGCCCGGTCTCACCCTGCGTGCCGTCGCGGAGCGGGCCGGCTGCACCACCGGGATGGTGCTGCATACCTTCGCCGACAAGCAGGCCCTGCTGGTGCACGCGCGCGAGCTGCTTCACCAGCGCACCGGCCAGCGGGCCGACGCCATGCAGACCGCCGCCGAAACACCTGGCACGGCGCTGCGCACCGTGCTGCTCCAGGCCGCCGCCCCGACCACGGAGCGTCAGGAGGAGGCGCGGGTATGGGTGGGTTTCCTGGCCGCCGCGTTGGCCGACCCGGTCCTGGCCGAGCTGCACCGCGGCTACAACCGCCGGTTCGTTGATCGGGTTCGGGGACTGGTCGCCGCGGTCCGGCCCGACTGGCCCGCGGCGGACTGCTCGTCCACCGCCATCGGGCTGGTGGCCCTGGTCGAGGGGCTGAACACGCTGACCGCCATCGACCCGACCACTTACTCCGGGGCAGCGCAGCGCGTCGCCCTCGACGATGCGCTCGCCCGGCTTGGCCCGGCTGCCGCTGGCCACCCATCCGGGTGAACACCGCACCGGAACGCGACGCGGACCGGCGCGTCGCGGGTTTGACTGGCAGGCGTGGACAGCGCAGGGCTGGGGCGGGCCTACGACGAGCTGCTCGCAGAGTTGACCGCGGGCGGCTTCGGCCCGGCGCCGCCGGGGCGGCTCGGCGCCGAACAGATCGTGGCCCATCTCGTCGCGAACGACGAGCTGATGACCGAGGCGACCGAGGCGGTCCTCGCCGGCTCGCCGTACGCCTACTACGACCTGGAGACGATGCACCGGCCCCAGGTCGATGCGCTGGTCGCCGAGTTCGGTGACCTCGACGCGTTGGACGCCCGGCTGCGCGCCACCAGTAGCCGGCTGGTGGCCCTGGTCGACCGGCTCGGCCCGGCGGCCGGCACCCCGGTCGACACCCACCTGCGAGAGGGCTACGACCTCGTCGTGGACGGCCCACTGCCCTGGGGGCGGGTGCTGGACCTGCACGCCCGGGTCCACCTTCCCAAACACCGGGCGCAGCTCAGAATGCTCCGGGTGGCCGAGTAACCGGTCAGCCGAACCGCCACTGCTGGTTGGGGGCGTCAACGCAGGTGATCTGCCGGATTTCGGTGCCGGCGTCGAGCCGGCCGCCGTCCGGGTACGCGCACCGGCCGCTGTGCAGCGCCGCGATCAGCACCTGTCCGCCGGCGCTGGGTACGAGCTGCCACTGCTGGTTGGCCTCGCCGTGGCAGGGATACTGCTGCAGCCGTGCCCCGTCGGCGGCGTTGGAGCCCTCCACGTCGAGGCACATGTTCGAGGCCTGGTTGACCAGGCTCACCAGGCCCGACCCGACGGCGTTGGGCAGCCACCGCTGCCGGGGGTCGTCGCCGCGGCAGTCGAGGAGCCTCGCGGGCGCCTTCGCGCCGTCTCCGTCAATGCCCAGACACCGGCCCGAGGCCACCTGGCGAAACGCTGTCGGGCCGGTGGGGATGGCCGGCGGGGAGCTGGCTCCCGCGGTGGTCGGAGTGGCCGTCGGGGAGCTGACTGTCACGGTGGGTGGGGCGGCCGGCTCCTGCCCCATCGGGGTCGATTCGCCGGTGGACGGCGTCGCGGCCACCGCCGGGACGCCTGGCGTGCCGTCACCCCCCGCGCCGCCGAGGACGAAGAAGCCCCCGAGTAGGAGGCCGGCCGCGCCGATGAACACCGCCACCCACGTCAGCGGATCGCGGGGCAGCCGAGGGCGGGGGGCGCCGGGCCGGCGGTAGATGGTGCCGGCCGGGTCGGGGTGTTGGGTGGAGGCGGACATACCGGCATCCTGGCCCACCAGCGGGGCCACGGCTAGCCTCCCCGGCCGCATCGCCGCTCAGTCGATGACTTGGACGTCACCCGAGAACGCGATCCGGTCGCGGACCATCCCCGCCTTCGGTCCCGGTTCCGGGTAGTACCAGACCGCGTCCGGGCTGATCTGGCCGTCGTGTTCTAACGTGTAGTAGGACGCGGTTCCCTTCCACGGGCAGACCGACTGCGTGTTGGACCCACGGATCAGGTCGTCGCGCAGCGTCGAGCGCGGGAAGTAGTGATTTCCCTCGACCAGTACGGTGTCGTTGCTCTCCGCGATCACCAGGTCGTTCCAAACGGCCTTCGGCATGACCCTACGCTAGGCCGCCGTCCGTTGGTCAGGTGGACATTTTCGTCATCGGCCACCATGGACGTCCAGTGCGGTGGCCCGGTTGGGCGTAAAGTGATCTGATGAATGCCGTGCGTGATCATGATCAGGCAGTGGTCCAGCTCCGGCGCTCGTATGCGGCGGTGCGGCCGGGACAGCCGGTTCGGCTCGCCAAGCGCACATCCAACCTGTTCCGCCCACGCGCGGCCCCACGCGCACCGGGCCTTGATGTCAGTGGCCTCGGCGGTGTCCTCCACGTTGACCCGGTGGCCCGCACCGCCGACGTGCAGGGCATGTGCACGTACGAGGACCTGGTGGAGGCGACCCTGCCGCACGGGCTGATGCCGCTGGTGGTGCCGCAGTTGCGCACCATCACCCTCGGTGGGGCGGTGACCGGCCTGGGGATCGAGTCCACGTCGTTCCGCAACGGGCTGCCGCACGAGTCGGTGACCGAGTTGGACGTGCTCACCGGGGCCGGGGAGGTCATCACCGCCCGACCGGAGGGAGAGCACGCCGACCTGTTCGCCGCCTTCCCCAACTCGTTGGGCAGCCTCGGCTACGCGACCCGACTGCGGATCGAGCTGCAACCGATCGGCCGGCGGGTCGTGCTGCACAATGTGCGGTTCAACCGGCTGGAGGAGCTCGCCGAGGCGATCGGCGAGGTCATCGTCACCCGTTCGTGGGCCGGCGCGGTGGTGGACGCGATGGACGGGGTGATGTTCAGCCCGGATGAGGCGTACCTGGTGCTCGCCACCTTCACCGACGACGCCGGGCCGGTCAGCGACTACACCGGTCAGGAGATCTACTACCGGTCGCTGCAGCAACGCACCCAGGATGCGCTGACCGGGCACGACTACCTGTGGCGCTGGGACACCGACTGGTTCTGGTGCTCCGCGGCGTTCGGGGCGCAGCACCCGGTGCTGCGCCGGGTCTGGCCGGCACGCTGGCGGCGTAGCGACTTCTACCACCGGCTGGTCCGGTTGGAGCACCAGCATCAGGTGGCCGCGCGGATCGACCGGTGGCGCGGCCAGCCGGCGCGGGAACGGGTGGTGCAGGACGTGGAGATCCCGCTGGGGCGTACCGCCGAGTTCCTGCGCTGGTTCGCCGGCGCGGTGCGAATGACCCCGGTCTGGCTCTGCCCGTTGCGGCTGCGGGAACCGACCGGGCCGGGATCGGCCCGGTCCTGGCCGCTGTATCCGCTGCGGCCCGGGCAGGACTACGTGAACATTGGGTTCTGGGGAAGCGTGCCGATCGCCGGGGGTGCCGCCGACGGCGACATGAACCGGGTGATCGAACGCAGGGTGTCGGAGCTGGGCGGGCACAAGTCGCTCTACTCCGACGCGTACTACGACCGGGAGGTGTTTGACCGGCTTTACGGCGGCGACACCTGGCGGGCGGTCAAGGACCGCTACGACCCGGCCCACCGGCTAACCGGACTGTACGAGAAGGCGGTAGCACGAGCATGAGTCTGATTGATCGACAGCAGGAGTCGGCGAGCGTCTCCGCGGCCGCGCCGAAGACGGCCGGCATTCGGGGGCGAACCCTGGCCGACGTCATTCGAGCCCTGACCACCGAGCCCCTGCCAGTACGGATCACCGGGTACGACGGCAGTTCCGTCGGCCCGGCCGACGCCGGCATCACCCTCGCCATCCGTTCCCCGCGTGGCCTGTCCTACCTGTTGACCGCCCCGGGCGACCTGGGGATGGCGCGGGCGTACGTCAGCGGCGACCTCGGCCTGTCCGGGGTGCATCCGGGTGATCCGTACGAGGCGCTGCGGGTCCTCAAGGACGAGGTGCGGTTGCGGATCCCGCCGGTGCCCGAGGCCCTGGCCCTGGTCCGGGGCCTGGGCTGGGAGCGGCTGCTGCCGCCGCCACCGCCACCGCAGGAGGCGGTGCCCCGGTGGAAGCGGGTGTTGGGCGGGCTGCGCCACTCCCGGATCCGGGACAGCAGCGCCATCTCACACCACTACGACGTGTCGAACGCCTTCTACGAGAAGGTGCTCGGGGAGTCGATGACGTACACCTGCGCGTTGTTCCGCTCGCCGCAGGACTCGTTGGAGACGGCGCAGGCGGCCAAGTACGACCTGGTGGCGCAGAAGCTCGCGGTCAAGTCCGGGATGCGGCTGCTGGATGTGGGCTGCGGGTGGGGCGGCATGGTCCGGCACGTGGCCCGCGAGTACGGCGTCCAGGCGCTCGGGGTGACCCTCTCCAGCGCGCAGGCCGAGTGGGCGCAGGCCGCGATCGAGCGGGAGGGGCTGACCGGGCTGGCCGAGGTGCGGTACCTCGACTACCGGGACACGCCACCGGAGCAGTTCGACGTGGTCTCCTCGATCGGATTGACCGAACATATCGGGGTACGCAACTATCCGGAATACTTCGGCTCGCTCCGGGACCGGCTGCGGCCCGACGGCCGGCTGCTCAACCACTGCATCACCCGCGCCGACAACCGTGCGCCGCACCGCTCCGGCGCGTTCATCGACCGGTACGTCTTTCCGGACGGCGAGTTGGCCGGGCCGGGCCGGGTGCTCTCCGAGATCCACGATGTGGGCTTGGAGGTGCAGCACGAGGAGAACCTGCGCCGCCACTACGCGCTGACGCTCGCGGCCTGGTGCCGCAACCTCGTGGCGAACTGGGACTTCTGCGTCGGCGAGGTGGGCACGGGAACTGCTCGGGTGTGGGGTCTGTACATGGCCGGATCCCGGATGTCGTTCGAGCGCAACGGCATCCAGCTCCACCAGGTGCTGGCGACGCGGACCAGCGCCGCGGGGGTGACGAGCTACCCGCTGCGGCCGGACTGGCTGCCCTGACTCCGGTGCGGCCGGCGGTCGCCGAAAGGTGACCGCCGGCAGCCTCCCCGTACCCGTCCGGCGCGCTACCGGGCCTGATGGCTGCCTGGACCGCGGCACTAGCCTGGAGCAGCTCGAACGGAACGGGGGAGTTGTGCAGAACCGACGCGTCGTGGTGCTGGTCGCCGTCCTGGTGTCAACCTTCGCGCTGCCGCTATCGCTGACCGGTGCCGCGGTGGCGCTGCCGGAGATCGGACGGGATCTCGACGCCGACCTGGCTGGGGTGCAGTGGGTGGTCAACGGCTACAACGCCACCTTCGCCAGCTTCATGCTCGCCACGGGGGCCCTGGCCGACCTGTTCGGTCGGCGGCGGGTCTTCACCATCGGGCTTGGGGTCTTCGCCGGGGCGGGGTTGCTGGCGAGCGTCGCCGGCGACGTCCTCCTCCTGAATGTGCTGCGCGGGCTCGCCGGTGTTGGTGCGGCTGCCGCCGCGACCAGCGCGGGGGCGTTGCTGGCCAACACCTTCGTGGGGCGGGCCCGAACGCGCGCGTTCAGCGTCTTCGGGATGGCCATCGGCGCTGGCCTCGCCTTCGGCCCGACGATCGCGGGACTGCTGATCGACTTTCTGGGGTGGCGGGCGGTGTTCGCCGTACCCGCGTTGGTGGCGGTGGCGGTGCTGCTGCTGGTTCCGTGGCTGCCGGAGTCGCGTCAACCGCACGCGGGCCGGCTCGACTGGGGCGGGACCATCTCCTTCACCGCCGCGCTGCTGCTGTTGATCTTTGGCTTCGTGCAGGGGCCGGCGTACGGCTGGGGAGACCCGCGGATCGTGGCCGCCTTCGCGGCGGCGGTGGCGCTGCTCGTGGTCTTCGTCCGGGTGGAGCGGTCCCACCCTGAGCCGATGTTCGACCTGACCCTCTTGGCCAGTCCGCGCTTCGTCGGCATCTGCCTGGCGGCGGCCACCGTCGTCGCGGTCCTGGTGCCGCTGCTGGTGTATCTGCCGTCGTACCTCACCACGGTGGTCGGGCTGACGCCCAGCTCCGCCGGCCTGACCCTGGTGCTGCTCACCGCGCCGACGGTGGTGTTGCCGCTGCTCGCCGGCGCGCTGACCCGCTGGGTGCCGGCGTCGGCGGTTATCGTCGCCGCTGTCCTGACGGTCGCGTCGGGGGCGGCGTGGGCGACGGTGATCACCCCGACCAGCGGCGCGGCCGACCTGGCCGGCCCACTGCTCGCTATCGGTACCGGCATCGGGTTGTCCGTCGGGCTGCTCGACGCGCTCGCCATCGGTAGCGTCCCGCCGCAACGGGCCGGCACCGGCGCCGGAATGATCAACACTGCTCGGCTGGCGAGCGAGACCGTTGCCATCGCGGTCGTCGGGGCGGTGCTGGCGACCACCACTGCGGGCCAACTCGCTGATCCCGGCTTCACCAGCGGGCTGCGGACCGTGCTCTGGGTGATGGCCGGGTTGGCGGCGCTTGCCGCGCTGACCGTCGCGGTGCTGGTCCGCCGCGACTCGCGTCAACGCGGTCAGCCGGGCTTGGGCGAGGAGGCGGGGCGCGGGCTCCGACAGTCGTAGGCTGGGCTGGTGGGATTCTCGCCAGCCCAGGACCGTCGAGGACCGGCGGGTGGGATCTCACCAGTGGATCACGAGTGCGGGAGGTCCGGCAGGTGCTCATCGTCGCCGGAAGCATGTACGTCGACCCGGAGGATCGAGAGAGCTACCTCGCCGGGTGCCTTGAGGTCGTGACGGCTGCCCGGGCGGCGTCCGGCTGTCTCGACTTCACGATCAGCGGGGACCTGGTCGAGCCCGGCCGGGTCAACGTCTACGAGCGTTGGGAGACCGAGGAGCAGCTGCTGACCTTTCGCGGTGCCGGCCCGACCGAGGAACAGCAGGTGGCGATTCGGGACGCGAAGGTCTTCCGATACGAGATCTCTGCCGTCGAGACGCCCTGACGTGGCAGGTCCGCCTATCGTCTGAATCACTCCGTCGATCGGACATATTGCTCGCCGTAAGCCGTCCCCCACGGGGTTACCCCAGAGTTGTGCCTGGTGACACCCCCGATTGGTGGCCTACGCGGCGGAGGGGTCGGCGTGGCGATGACTGGCTCGACGGGTTCGACGTGGCGGTACCGGTGGGCGTACCGGCAGAACGAACGGCGACAGCGGGTGTTCCGCGAGGCCGACGGGGCGTGGCGGCGGCGGGACGAGGAGCTGCGGCGCCTGCGGACCCTCGCCGAGGAGTTCGGTGGCTCGGCCGAAGCGGGTGCCGGTCTTCCGATCGAGCTCGACCCGGGAGAGACGGTCTGCTGGGTGCTGCCGGCCGCCCAGTTGGTCGAGGTCCGGCGGGCAGCGGTGCTCCCCGCGCCCGAGCTCACGGTTGCCCTGCGACCCCGTCCGCTACGCCGGCGGCGTCCGGATGGCATCCGGATCACCGACACCGGCATCGCCGTGATCACCAACCGTCGACTGGTCCTGCTCGGTGGACGCGGCCGGCGCGACTGGGCCTACGGCAAGATGATCGGTCTGGCCCACGACCTCCGCGCGCCGGTGACGCTGATCCAGGTACTTGATCGGCGGCGCGCCTCCGGCCTGCTACTGCCGGCGGAGGCGGTCGCCGACTTCCGGTTCAAGCTGAGCGTGGCCTTCGCGGACGCGATCGAGCAGCGGGAGGCGGTGCTCGCCCAACTCGATGAGGCCCTCGCCGAGCACGCCCGGCGCAAGCCGCTTCGCCCCGCCGTCCGCACGCCCGCGCAGGCGCGGCTCACCGGGTTCGTCCGCGGTGGTGCGCGGGCGGTGGCGGTCGCCGCCGGGATCACCCTGCTGGTCCCGGCGGCGTTGATCCTCGCTGCCCCGTCTGCCCCGCCCGATTCGATTCGGACGGAGGTGGCGGCGGCCACCGCGGCCACCTCCGCGGCCTCTGCCGCGGCCACCAGGGCGGCGGCCGCCATGGCGGGGTCGCCAGCACCGACGCCGATCGCGGCACCGAGCCTGTGCGGCGCCCCGACCAACCCGCTGGGGTACGGCTTCTGCGCTGGGGACCCGGTCCGGCAGCCAGCCGCCGAGGTGTGTGACTGGTTCGACTGCGTGCCCGGATTCTGGGCCGGCCGCGGGTATCTGGTGCAGTGTGGGAACAGCTCCGTCAGTCTCGCTGGCGGCAGCCCGCGCGCCTGTGGCCAGCACGGCGGAGTCCAGCGCGCCTTCCGTGCACCGGGCCCGCAGCCAGGGTGAGCGCGCTTTGAGACCTGATCGGTTACCTGCCGAGGTGGTCTTGCCGTCCAGTAGGGAAGGCCGTATCCAACCAGGATGTGAAACGTTGTTCTGTGCGTGACGGCGACCTCAACCCGCCACGTGCGTGGGCCCCGACCGTCCTGGCGTTCCCGCTGGGCCGACCAGGAAAACGACCGCCGACGGCGTTTTCACGCTACCGAGGCTGATGCCTGGCGTCGCCGCGCCGACGAGCTGAGCCGGCTGCGGGTCGAGGTCGGCCTGCTTGGATCGGGCCCGCCGAGGGAGGCGCCGATGCAACTGGTTCCCGGTGAGGTGGTCCACCGCGTGTTCCCGGTCGTGGAGCTGGTCGAGGCCGTTACCGGGAACGTCGGCCGACTACCCGTGCCCGGGCTGGCGATGGAGCTGGCCGGCACCGACGAGCTACCGCGTCCGCTGCCGCCGGGGATCCGGGCGGTGGAGGTTGGCACCGGCGTGGTGACCGACCGGCGGGTGGTCTTCCTCGGCCGGCACCGACAACGGGACTGGTGGTTTGCGGAGCTGGTCGCGCCGGCCCACCATCGCCGGTCGCCGCTGACCCTGCTGCCCACCGTCAACGGGTCCTCGGTGGCCGGACTGCTGGTGTCGCGTCCGGTGACCCTGACCTTCCGGTTTTACCTCACCCTCGCCTTCGCCGACGGCCTCGGCAACCGGGACGCGGTCGCTGCCTGCCTGGATGAGCTGGTCGCCAGGCACCAGCGCGCCCGGCCAACGGCGCCCCCGGTCGCCCGGCCGGAGCAGGCCCCGGTGCGGGCCCGGCTGAATAATCGTCAGTGCGTCGGCGCCGTTGCGGCGGTCGCCGCCTCGGTGGTGGCTGCTATCGTCGTCACCGCTGGCGTGACGTTGCCGCCGGCCGCGCCGACGGCGGGGCTTGACCGGTCCCATCCCAGCGACGCGTCCGGCCCAACCAGCCCCGCACCGAGCAGCCGCCCGGTGCCCCCCGCGTCGCCGCAGCCCGATCCACCCACTGTGGTGCCGCCGCCCGCGGGGGTGGTCCCGACCGCCGTCGAGGCGTTGTCCGCGCCGAACTCCGTTGATCCACCGGCCCCGGCACCGGACCGCTCCGCGCCGCAGCACCGCGCGGAGCGGCAGCACCGCTCCGAGCCGCAGCACCGCGCTGAGCGGCCGCACCGCGCTGGGGACGGGCGGGACGCCAGCTGCGGGTGGCACTGCGGCCCGAAACGCTCGCACGGCCGGTCTTCGTCGGCCGGTCCGGACGGTCGTTCCAGCCGGTGGGAGCCCGGTCGCACCGGGTGGAACGCGACGGGAGACCGGGGCGACGGACGCCCGGACCGGGCGAAGAATCTGTCGTAGCCCGCTGGCAGGGTCCGAGCATGCTGTTGACTTCGCTGGCCGAAACTGATCGGGCTTCCCTGGCCGAATCCGACCGCCCCACACTGGCCGAGTTCGACCCGGCGTTGCTGACTGACATCGACCGGGCGTTCCGGGCCTCCTGGTCGGCCGAGACCTGCGACCCGGTTGATCTGCCCTGGGCGGCGACGAACCCGGCCCGTGGGCAGTGCGGCGTGACGGCGCTCGTGCTGCATGAGCTGATCGGCGGCGAGTTGCTGTGCGCGGTGGTGCTGCGGCGGGATGGGTCCCAGCAGGGCATGCACCTGTGGAATCGTCTCCCCGGCGGGGTGGAGGTCGACCTGACCCGGGAGCAGTTCACGGTGGACGAGATCGTGCAGGAGCCGGCCGTGCTGCCGCTGGGGCCACTACGCCGCTGCGTCCAGCAGTACGCGCTACTCCGGCACCGGGTGCGCGGCATGCTCGGCCTACCAACCGACGGGGTGGGTTACCCCTGACCCGGCGGTTGGTAGGTGACCGGCGTCTGCGCCGCTTCGTCGATCTCCTCTGGCGTGATCATCGGGATGACCTCGGCTCGCACTCCCCCCGTCGCCTGGGCGGCGATGCCGAGCGCGGCGGTGGTCATGTTGTCCGGCACCTCGCAGGAGACGAAGAGGTCGTGTTTGCCGATCGCGAAGTACAACGCCTCCACCCGTCCGCCAGCGTTCTCGATCAGCGCCCGGACCACCTCTGCCCGCGCCGTTCCACCCTGCTCACGTAGCCCCGCCATTCCCTGGGCGGTATAGGTCGCCTGGAAGAGATATTTCGCCACGCCCGTACCACCTTCCCGGGCACCCGTGGCCCGGGAAGGTGGTACCCGCTCGCCACCCGGATACGCCTCGGCCAGCTGGCTGTTCGCGGACCGGGTGGCGGAGGGCCGCGGAACTCACGGCCGGGTCCGCGGTCCCGGGCAACCATGGGTGCGAGTCGTCGTACGCCGGGTGGGTCACCGCTGCGCGGATGGCTGCTGTACGCCGTATCGGAGTAGGACGGTGTCGAAGTTGTCGAAGGTGCGTACGCCGAGGCGTCGGAGCGAGACCGGGTGTTCGAACAGCGGGGTGCCGCCGGCGAGGGCGGCTGGGCCGAGGAGTACGTGGATTTCGTCGATCAGGCCGTGCTGGAGGAGTCCGTTCCAGGTGGTCCGGCTGCCCCAGGTGACGATCTCCCTGCCGTCCTGTTCCTTGAGCTTGGCGATCTCGGTGGGGGCGTCGGCGCGGCTGATGATGCGGGTGTTGTCGGCCCAGGGGTGGTCGGCCGGCGGCGGGGAGGCGTGGTCGGAGACGACCACCTTGTCGACCACGTTGTAGATCTTGGAGAATTCGCGGTCGGCCTCGAAGGCGGAGTTGTCGTCGGCAACAC
>NZ_AZWO01000026.1 GCF_000514775.1 Salinispora pacifica CNR114
AACCCGACGGCACCCTCTGGCTCTACTCCAACAACATCGTCCGCGACAACGGCGTCCCCTACAGCTACGCCTCCTCCCGACAGATCGGCCAGGGCTGGAACGCCTTCGACACCATCATCGGCGCCGACGTCACCGGCGACGGCTACACCGACCTCGTAGCCCGCAAACCCGACGGCACCCTCTGGCTCTACTCCAACAACATCGTCCGCGACAACGGCGTCCCCTACAGCTACGCCTCCTCCCGACAGATCGGCCAAAGCTGGGACGCCTTCGACACCATCATCTAGCCGCACCTGACGGTGCCCGGCCTCGGCCGGAAGCGCACTGAACCCCCAACCGGGCAATGGCCGGGTTGGGGGTTCAGTGTTTCCGAAATGGTCGGGGGCTGCCCCGCTGGGTGGGGTCAGGGCTGCCCGGGAAGTTGGGCGACGAACGCCCGCCACGCCGCCGGGCCGAAGACCAACGCCGGCCCGGCCGGGTCCTTGGAGTCCCGGACTCCCACGACGCCGGGAAGGTTACCGGCGACCTCGACGCAGTCGCCGCCGTTGTTGCCGCTCTTACTGCTCTTGCGCCACCGCGCGCCGATCAGGTCCATGAACTCGCCGCTTCCCTGAGCAGGTCTCGGGACTGCGCCCGGGAGAGAGCCTCCCCCCGGATGCGTTCCCACCGTCGACTCAGCGTAGCAATATCCGTGACGCCATCGACCAGTTGCGCCTTCGCCTGGCTGTCCACATGGGCCACCACTGCGCCCTTCTCCAACTCGGCGAGGGTGAACGGACCGCCGAGACCAGGGTGCATACCCGCCGAGAGCGGCACGACATGGATCGACACGTTCGGTAACTCCGCGGAGGCCGCCAACTGCTCGCACTGCTCCCGCATCAACCCCCGGTCGCCGTAGGCGGACCGGCGAAGGATCAGCTCGTCCAGCACCGCGATGAACATCGGCGCCCGGTCCCGACGCAGGATCGCCTGCCGCTTGATCCGCACGTCGACCAGTTCCTCAACCGTCTCGGGGCTGAGCGCCTCACCGGCGAGGGTCGCCCGCGCGTACGCCGCGGTCTGCAGCAGGCCCGGCACCCACGCAAGTTGAAACGCGCGGAGTGACACCGCCTCGCGTTCAATGTCGGCCCACGGGCGGAACCACGCCGGCTCGCGGCGTCGCACCGCATCCGGCCACAGGTCCTCCACCTCCCGCTTGAGGATCGCGGCCACCTTCGCACGGTGCCGGGTCTGGGGAATCCGTCCACGGCTCGCCCACTTCGCGGCCGTCTTCGGATCCACCCCGATCTGAGCTGCGAGGCTTTCGGCGGTCTCGCCCGCCTCCGTCATCGCCGCGATGACTGCGTGGTTCATGCTCCAACCTCCCTCAAACGTTCCAGACGTCCCAAAAACCTAGTACTACGCGGTGTGTTCGCCCCACAACTGTCGGAAAACTGCCCGTAGACGGCGTGAACCGGTGGCGGGCCCGACCCGCCGGAGGCGCTGCCGGACCGCAACCACCAACCAGCAACCACCACAGCCGGGAGGCGAGCCGTGCCAACAACCACCACCGCGCCACCACCACTACCGCGACGGAGGCGCCGCGCCGCGCTCGCCGACGCGATCAGCCCCGACCACGCGGCGACTCTCCCCGACGGGGAGCTGGAACGGCTGCTCTCCGGTGGGCGGGTGGTTGGCCGGGCCCGCGTCGTCCACACCGCCCCCGGTGCCGACCTCCTCGCCGCGGTGCTCGCGGGGCTACGGAGACTGTGATGGCCGATGACAACCCGACCACCGACCAGCCCACGCACCGCGACCTGCCGGCGCACCTTGACCAGCCGGCGAGCCTCGACCGGCCCGCACGCCCCGACCAGCCGACGCGCGCTGGCCGACGCGCGTACCGTGACCCGCACGGGTCGCCGCCGCTGCCCGACGGCGACCGGGTGCGGCCGAGCACGCCGAGCACTCCCCCGCCGTCCGCCACCACCCGGCACCAGCTGATCGCGGCGCTCATCCTGGTGATCGTCGTGGCCGCCATCGCACTCCGGGTGCTGCGATGACGACCAGCCCGAGGCCCCCACGTCCGGGTGACCCGGCCGCTAACCGGCCACACCTACCGATGCGCCCACTGTGGGGGTGCGGCAGCTGCCAGGCGGAGTGGCCCTGCCCGGCAGCCCGACACGCCCTCCTGGCCGAATACCACACCGACCGCACCGCGCTGCGGGTCTACCTGGGTGCCCTCATGTCGGAAGCGGCCGAACAGCTAGCCCAGGTCCAGACCCACACGGCATCCGACCTGTACCGCCGGTTCCTGCTGTGGGTATAGCGACCCGGCGGCGGTACGCCGAAGGCGAGCTGCGGCAGTCAGCGGCTCAGTGCTTGACGCGGTCGAACTGGAAGTAGTCGATGTTGAAGTTCTGGTGGGCGTCCTCGTGCATCCGCACCTCGAACTCGTGCGCACCCCGACGCAGGTACTGGGTCCCCTCGATCTCCTGCAACTCGAAGGCATCGTGCGAGGTCGTGCCGACCACGTCCACCGGACCGGTCGTCGGCTGATCGTCGAAGGTTATCGAGAACCGCCCCGCCGGGAAGTACGGCGACGACATCCGGGCGCTCACCCGGTAGTTGCCGGACTTCGGCACCTCGACGGTGTACGTGACCCACTCACCACCGCGGATCCAACACATCACGATCGCGGCATTGTTGTCGCAGATGTCCACGCCCTCGTACTGGCGGCCCGCGGTGCCACCCCGGTTCTCGTCCTCCAGGTCGTGGTACCCGATCCCCCTACCCGCCGGCGAGTAGTCCTCGGCCTGCACCCGCACCGACCCTTTCGGCAACGACGGCCACTCCCCCCGACCACCGTGCTCCCGGTCCCGACTCGCCAACCAGCTCACCAACTGCTCCGGGTTGTCAGTCTGAATCATGTCCGCCTGGTGCCGATCCACCACCGCACCCCACCCCTGCGCCGGATCCCGCAACGACGACTCGTCGGTGTAGCCGGCGGCGAGGCCGTACCACAGGGTGTTGACCCAGACCCGGGCCCGCTCGCGGAGCGCCGCCACCACCGCCGGCTGGATCTGCGGCTCGGTGAGCCGGTCGAAGACCAGCTCGTACGCCTCCGGCTGGTGGTCGGTGAACCCGTCGAGGTCGGCGGCGTTCTCCTCCTTCACGACATGGACGTAGAGGATTTCCGGGTCGGTGGCGAGGAACTGCTCAACCTCCGCGACCGGCGCCGAACTCTTGAACAGAACGTGGTCCAGGGTGCCGCTGTCGACCAGGACGTCGTACGCCTCGTCCCGGATGTCCCACGCCTTGTCCAGGTTGACCATGGCCCGGCCCCGCACCGTCGCCATCGCCTCGGCCAACGTCGGCACCCGCTGATCGGTCAACGGCGCCTGATCGCCACCCAGGCCCACCCTCAACCGCAGCCGCCTCACCTCGGCCAGCGTCAACTCCGACACCGCACCCGTACCATTCGTCGTCCGGTCCACCGTGCTGTCATGCATCAACACCAGATGACCGTCAGCCGTACGCCGGACATCGATCTCCACCACGTGCGCGCCCGCACGAACCGCGGACCTGATCGCCTTCAGGGAGTTCTCCGGTGCGGCACGCCAGTGCCCACGGTGCGCCACCACCAGTACCCCAACACCCGGACCGGGCTGCAGGAACTGCTTTCGTACCTGCGCAACGGTGTGGGTGGGCGCCGACTCGACAGTCTGGGCGAGCGCCGACCCCGCAATCGGCGTGGTCCCGGCCGTGGCCCTGGCCCCCGCCACCGTCGGAGCCACACCGACCACCACACCCGCCGTCACCACGGCCAGCGCCCCACCCCACCATTTCCTACGCACGAGCAACTCCCGGGTAGACATCCGAGTGATCAGCGGTTCGCACCGAAGCCAGCGCAAACCACCGTCATCCTGCCGGTTTCCCCCCACGAAACGCGGCCCCCAGCGGGTAACAACACGACAAACAGGTGCTGACATGTCGATGCCAGACGTTCAAGATCTTTAGCTACATCCCCGGCTTTCGGTGATATCCCGCATTACCTTCGATTAGCACGAAGCGGTCATTTCACGATCAGGCGGGGTGGATGTCACGGTCGGACGCCCCGGGCGGAGCCGGGAACACCCAACGGTGGCGGATCATCGCCATCGCGGCAGCCGTCTCCTTCCTGAGCTTCTTCGACCTGAGCGTCATCAACGTGATGCTGCCCTCGATCGAACGCACGCTCGACGCCGGCAACGGTGCTGTCCAGTGGGTCGTCTCGGGCTACTCGCTGATGTTCGCGCTCGCACTCGTCCCCGCCGGACGACTCGGTGACGCCAGAGGGCGGCGCCACGCGCTCATCCTCGGCCTCGCGTTGTTCACCGGCGCCAGCGCAGTTGCCGGAACGGCCGGTTCCGGCACCGCACTGGTCGTCGCCCGACTCGCGCAGGGCGCCGCGGCCGGTGTCCTCGTCCCCCAGCTCACGGCCCTGGTCGAGGAGTTGTTCCGCCCCGAGCGGCGAGGCCGACCCTTCGGGCTTCTCGGAGCCACGACCAGCATCGCCACCGCGATCGGACCGGTGATCGGCGGGCTGATCATCGCTCTCGGTGGGGTGGAGAACGGCTGGCGGCTGGTCTTTCTCGGCAACATCCCGATCGGCGTCGTCGCGACGGTGCTCGTCTGGCGGCTGTTCCCGGCGAAGCCGCTGGGCGGCCCGAAGGATCACCGACCCGACCTGATCGGCACGCTGCTGTTGGGCACCGGACTCATGCTGGTGATCCTGCCCGCGCTACAGCGGGAGCAGTGGCCGGGGCTGCTGCCGTGGCTGTTGCTGCCGGCCGGGATCGGCGTCCTCTTCGCCTTCCGATCCTGGGAGACCTCCACTGCCCGGCGACATCCGCCGGTCTTCGACTTTCACCTACTCACCCATCGGACGTACCGCCTGGGGCTGCTGCTCGGCTTCTTCTACTACGCCGGTTTCACCTCGCTGCCGCTGATCTTCAGCCTGCACCTGCAGTACGGTCTCCACCGCAGTCCGTTGCACACCGGGCTCACGATCGCGCCATTCGCGGTGGGTTCCGCGCTGGGCGCGCTGCTCGGCGGCCGGCACGTCGAACGACTCGGTCGCCGGCTGATCGCCGTCGGGCTACTCACCGTCCTGGCGAGCCTCGCCCTGATGATCGCCCTCACCAGCGTCACCGGGACGACGTTCTCGGTCCTGAACTCGTTCCCGCTGCTCCTCGCCGGAGTCGGGAGCGGCCTCGTGATCACACCGAACAACACCCTGACTCTTGCGCAGGTGCCCGTGCGGAACGCCGGCAGCGCCGCCGGCATGTACCGGACCATGCGGCAGGCCGGCGCCGCGATCGGGCTGGCGGTGATCAGCGCAACCCTGCTCGGCTCGGTCACCGCCAACAACGGAGACTGGTCAACCGCCCTTCGCCACGCACTCGGTGTCGAGTTCGGCATTGTCACCGCCGCGCTGCTCACCGTCATCGCCGGCATCGTCGGTGACCACCGGCGTCCACTCGACTCGGCAGCCTGACCGTTCGCACAGCCCGTGCCGGGCCCTCGGTGGCCAACGACACAGACCGGCGCCGGGGAAAGGACTCGCCCCGGTGGTGTCGACACCGGCATGATGTCCGGCGTGCTGGGGATCACCGACATCTGGACGTACGTGCTGGGCACCGTGGCGATCATCATGCTGCCCGGGCCCAACTCGCTCTTCGTGCTCTCCACCGCCGCCCGCCGTGGCGTGGCCGCCGGCTACCGCGCGGCCAGCGCGGTGTTCGTGGGCGATGGAGTCCTGATGATCCTCTCGGCCGCCGGGGTGGCGTCCCTGCTCCAGGCGTACCCGCCGCTCTTCCTGGTGATCAAATATGCCGGCGCCGCCTACCTGGGCTACCTGGGTCTGGGGATGCTGCGCGGCGCCTGGCAGCGCTGGCGGACCCGCCACGACCCGGCCGCACCGCGACTTCTCGACGCCGACGACCCCACCCCAGCACGCAGCCCGTTCCGCCGAGCTCTGGTGATCAGCCTGCTCAACCCGAAGGCGATCCTCTTCTTCGTCTCGTTCTTCATCCAGTTCGTTGACCCGCACTACCCCTGGCCGGCGCTGTCGTTCCTGCTGCTCGGGTCGATCGCGCAGCTCATCAGCGCGCTCTTCCTGACCATACTGATCTTCGCGGGCACCTTCCTGGCCGCCCAGTTCCACCAACGCCGCCGCCTGGCCGCGGGCGGGACGACCACGATTGGTGCGCTCTTCCTCGGCTTCAGTCTGAAACTCGCCACCGGCTGACCCGCCCCGGGTCACCTGCCACCGCCAGCGGCCGACAGCCCCGGTCACGTGCCATCGCCACCGCCACCGCCACCGCCGACGCCCGGGCCCCCGGCCGTGCCGCCCAGCCCGATTCCCGGCGGCAGTGGCGCGTCCGGAGGTCGGCTCACATGGGCGGACTCGTTGATCGGGGCCGACCAGTCGGCGTGCGCCGCCATCGCCGCGTGCCGGTTGATCGCACCCCGCAGCCACCCGTCCACGGTCGCCACCCAGTCCTGCCGCTCGGCGCCGTCATGCCAGATCCGAAACCGACTGATGCTCTGGTGGGTGATCCCGGCCAGCGCCAGTCGACGATCACACCAGAGGAGCACTTCGAGACCGGCAGAGTTGGCAATGAAGATCACCTCCAGCTCGGTGATCGGCCCGGAGTACAACGGCGCGACCCAGTAGCCCAGCCGTTGGTGCAGCGCTAGCTGCTGCTCGACCCCGGGCAGCCGGGCGGCGACCGAGCCGGCCTGCCGCAGCCTGAACCCCAGCATCTCCAGGGTGGTGAGAATGTGCGCCTGGGCGATCAGCGGGTGCACGAAGAGCGGCACCATCGCACCCTGATCCAGCCCGGGCTCGATCGCCACCTCGGTACGCAGCCCCATCCGCAGGCTGAGCAGCGGCGCTCCACCGACCACCGTCACCGGGGTCTCCCACGGCATCGGGAACGAGAACGGAATACTGCGGGCCCGCCCGGCACGCAGGATGAACCCGGTGGCGATCTCCGCCTGATGGAACTGCACCAGCCGCCGGGGGGCCTCCGGGTCGTCCGGCTCGGCCGACGTGACCAGGCCGAGCCGGACATGCAGCACCGGAACGTCAACCGGGCCGGCGCTGACAGTCACCCGCCCGGGCAACAGCAGGCCCGGGCGGGTGCTCGGGTTGGCCAGCGCGGTCCGGACGGTCAGTCCCGTCCGACCGGACTCCGGCGACACCCCCGTCAACCGCACCGGCCCCGGTTACCCAGACCAGATCAGCGCAACCGCCGTCCCCGCGGAACCGGGTCCGTCTCGTCGTCGAACTCGCCGATGACCTCCTCCAGCAGGTCCTCCAGCGCGACAAAACCGACCGGACGGGTCGGCCCCCCACCGTTGCGGACCAACGCCAGCTGGGAACGCCGGGCCCGCATCGCCGCCACCGCCTCGGTCACCGTGGCGGACGAGGGCAGGGTGAACGCGGTCGTCATCAGCTTCTCGGCCGTCGCCGTCGGACGGCTGGCCGCGGCCCGAACCGCCTCCCGTACGTGCACCAGCCCGCACACGTCACCGGCCTCGTCGAGCACCGCCAGGCGGGACCGCCCGCTGTCCCGGCTGACCTGCTCGATCTGGCCCGCGTCCGCGTCCCGTCGCACGGTGACGATCCGGTCGAACGGCTCCATCACCTGCGCCACGGTGGTGCCCTGCAACTGCAGCATGCTGGTCAGCAACTCGTGCTGCTCGGCACCGAGGAGCCCGTGCTCACGGGACTGCTCCAGCAGCAGCCGCAACTCCTCCGGGCCGTGCACCTGGGCGAGCTGATCCTGTGGTTGGACCTTGACCAGCCGCAGGATGCCGTTCGCCAGGGAGTTCAGCGCCGACAGCACCGGCCGGGAGACCCGGGCGAAAGCGCGGAACGGCAGCGCCAGCAACGTCGCCGACCGCTCCGCGTCGGTGATCGCCCACGACTTCGGCGCCATCTCCCCCACCACCAGGTGCAGGAAGGTCACCAGGCTCAGCGCGAAGATCAACGCGATCACGTGGCTCGCCGCGCTGGGCAGGCCCACGGCGTACAGCAGCGGGCTGAGCAGCTGCTCGATCGCCGGTTCGGCCAGCGCACCCAGCCCCAGCGTGCACAGGGTGATGCCGAGCTGCGCACCGGCCAACATCAGCGAGAGCTCGCGTACGCCGTCCAACGCGGCCCGGGCACCCCGGCCACCACCGGCGGCGGCCTGCTCCAGCCGGTAACTCTTACTCGCCACGAGGGCGAACTCGGCGGCGACGAAGAACCCGTTCAACGCCAGCAGGACCACCGAGGCCGTGAGGGCGACACCGACGCTCATGCCTGCACCTCCGGCTGGCCTTCCGACTCCTGCAGGCGCAGCCGGACCGAGTCGGCGACGTGCCGGTCAACCACGAGCACCTCAACCAGCGCCCGGGGGCCGGCTGCCGCCTCATCCCCGTCTGCCGGCAGGGCGACCTCCAGTTGGTCGCCGACCTCTGGTACCCGGCCCAGCTCCCGCATGACCAGCCCGGAGAGCGTGTCGTACTCCGGGGCCACGGGCAGCGAGATGCCGGTGCTGTCGGCGACCTCGTCGATCCGCCAGCGGGCCGGCACCACCCAGGAGCCGTCGCGCTGCCGGGTCGGTATCCGCTCCGGCGGATCATCCTCGTCGCGGATCGGCCCCACCAGTTCCTCGGCGATGTCCTCCAAGGTGATCACGCCGGCGAAGCCGCCGTACTCGTCAACCACACAGGCGAGCTGCCGATGGCTGGAGCGCAGCCGGTCCAGCACCGTCGGCAACGGCAGGGTCTCCGGCACCAGCAGCGGAGGAACGGCCACCGTACCGACCGGGGTGGTGGCTCGGCGCTCCAACGGCACGCCGAGCACGTCGGCGATGCCGGTCACCCCAATCACGTCGTCAACGCCCTCGGCCCCCTGGACGGGGAAGCGGGAACGGCCGGTCTCCAGTAGCTCGACGACGCGGCTGACCGGTTCGTGGGCGCGGACGGTGTGCACGTCGACCCGGGGCACCATGGCCTCCCCGGCGGTGAGCTGCCGGAAGTCCAAGCCGCGGTCCAGCAGGGTGGACATCTCCGCGGTCAGGTGTCCGCCCTCGCGGGACTCGGCGATGATCTGCTCCAGATCCTCCAGCGTCGCCCCGCTGGGCAGCTCCTCGACGGGCTCGACACCCGCCCGGCGGAGCAGCCGGACGGCGGCCCGGTCGAAGAGCTTGATCACTGGGCCGGCGACCTTGAGGTAGATCAGGGTGGAGCCGGCGAGCGCCCGAGCGAGCGCCTCGGGGCGGGCGATCGCGAGGTTCTTGGGCGCCAACTCACCCAGCACCATCTGCACGATGGTGGCGATGAGCAGCGCGAATGCGACGGACAGCGGCCCGCTGACCTGGTCAGACATTCCGGATAGCCCGAGCAGATCTGCCAGGCCGGCGCCGAGGTACGGCTCGGCGACGTAGCCGACCAGCAGTGCGGTGACCGTGATGCCGAGCTGGGCGCCGGAGAGCATGAACGACAGCCGCCCGGTCACCTCCAGGGCCCGGGCCGAGGCCTTGTCGCCTTCGGCGGCACGCTGCTTGAGCTTGCCCCGATCTACGGCGACGTAGCCGAACTCCTGGGCCACGAAGTATCCGGTGGCGGCGGTGAGGACAACGATGAAGAGGAGCCCAACGACGATCAACACGGGAGCTTCAGGGCTCCCGTCGATTTCGGGGCCGGGGATAGCCGGGCATTACCCGGCTCGCTACTGCTGCCCTCCTGGGCAGACGAGTCGATCATGTCGTCCATTTTATCGGGAGTACCTGAAAGTACGCTGGCGGTGCCGGAAGGGTCTCGGCGACCCGGACCCTTCCGGCGCACGGTCAGCTCTGGGTGATCCGCACGTCGTCGACGGCGGCCTCCACCAGGCTCGGGTTGCTGGCATCCGCCACGTCGATCAATATCTGTACCGTTTGGCCGCTTAGCGAGGAGATATCCGCGCTGGCTATCTGCCAGGACCCAGCCCGGTTGCTCGCCGTGCCGGTGACGCTCAACGCCGTCACGGTGCTACTGCCCACCACCCGGACGCGCAGGTAGTCGGCACTGGTGGCGTTGCTGAGATGGGCGAGGTACCAGGAGAAACTGAGGGTCAGCGTGCCGGTCGACGGCAGGCTGACCGCCGGGGACTGGATCGAGGTGACCCCACCGTCGACGTCGTGGCTGCCCGCACTGCTGCCCGCAGCCGCGCCGGTGACCAGGTCGAAGCTACCGCTCACCGTGGTGCCGAGTTGCAGGGTGGTCCCGGAACTGCTGGTGGTGGCGGGGTCGCCGCGTTCCCAGGCCCCGGTTGTGGCGGTGTCGGTGCCGGCCGGGTCCACGACCCAGCCGGTGGCGGTCTCGAAGGTGTCGCTCCAGACCGTGTCACCCGGCGGGGACGTCTGGGCCAACTCCCACACCGTGTACGCGATCGCGTCGGCGTTGCGGTCCAGTGCCGTGTCGTTGATGTTGGCGATGGTGTCGCACGAACGGTGGTAGCAGGAGTCGAAAGCCCGCCCCGCCGTCCCGCCCCAGAGCGCCGCCTGGGCGCTGGACTTGATGCCCTCCGCGCCGGTGAACGTGCCCCCGGCCGGGATGCCGACCGCGATGAACGGCCCGTAGTCGCTGCGGCCGTTGAAGTCGGTGCCCTGGGTCGTCACGCCGATCGAGGTGTAGTACGCCTGGATAATCTGCTCGATCTCGGCGGAGCCCTCGGGCCCGGGGCCGGCACCCACCCCGTCGGAGTCGTCGCCGTCATAGACGAAGTAGCCGGCGTTCGGCGAACCCACCATGTCGAAGTTGAGATACTGCTTGATTCGGTCGCGCTCCGCGCCCGACAGGCTGTTCACGTAGTGACGGGAGCCGCGCAGACCCAACTCCTCCGCGCCCCACCAGGCGAACCGTAGCCGCTTGTCCGGGGTGAAGCCGCTGCTCGGTACGGCCAGTGCCACCTCGAGGATGGCCGCCGAGCCGGACCCGTTGTCGTTGATGCCCGGTCCACTGGTGACGCCGTCCAGGTGCGCTCCGGTCAGGACCACGGCGTCCGGGTCACCCGCCGGCCACTCGGCGAGCAGGTTGTAGCCGGTCGCACCGGCGTAGGTGAACGACTGCACGGTGGTGGTGTAGCCGACCGCGTCGAGCTGCGACCGCAGGTAGTTCACCGAGGCCAGGTAGCCGGGTCGACCGTGCGCCCGGTTTCCGCCGTTGGCGTTGGCGATCGACTGGAGCTGGTTCAGGTGGGCCTTCACGTTGGCCAGCGGGATGTCCGGGGCGTCGACGGCAGCCGAGGACGGCGCGAGGTGGGGGCGCACCGGCGCAGCGGCGGCCGCGGTGGCGGTCAGCGCCGTCGCGGCCACGACGGCCAGCACCGCCGGCCAGACGGGTCGAGGGGTACGGGGTCTCATGGGTCCTCCGGGTCGGGGCGGGCCGTACCGGTGGGCACGACCACACATCCGGGATTGCATTGACAGCTTTCGCTATCCCAGCGTGCCCTGACACTCCCCGTACGGCAAGACGTGAACCGACCTGAAGGCAACCAGCGGGGTGGCGGTCAGCGCGGCGGACCCCCGGGACGACAGTCCCAACGAGCCTCGACCAGCAGGTCAGGACGCCCGAGGTCGAGCACGACGCGGTTGACGACCCGCTGAGCGGCGGTCAGCGAGCGCACCGAGAGCAACCGCCCCCGACTCTCCCGGCGCAGGACGAAGTAGTGCACGGCCGCGCGCACTCGACCCCGGTCCGCGGCGCTGGCCCGGGCCGTGGAGACAACCAGCTCGCGCAGGACCTGGGCGAGCCGCTCGGCGAGTTCCAACTCGGGCTCGGCCAGGCCGGCGCGGACGGCGGCGAGATGACCGTCGACCTTCCGGATCAGCACATCGGTGCCAGCCCGGGCCGCCCGCTTACCCGCCGTCGACACCACCGCAGGCGCCTTCTCGACCGCCATCCGCCCTCCACTCGCACTACATCGCGAGGAAGTTACTTTATGTTGTGGGTTACAATCAAGCAGTTAACTAAGACTTAAGCAATGCATAGTTACATTCGATGCTTTTAGCGTCTAGCCGGACAGAACGCCACAGCTTCTCGGATACGTGTCGGACCGTGGGGGCACGATGGGGACGTGGCGAACCAGGCGGGCGGCAGGTCGACGAGCGGCGAGGCCAGCGACGCGACCACAGCGCCCCACATGACCGACAACACCGCGCTCGACGCGTTCGGCCCGGCCACCCGGGACTGGTTCGCCGCGGCGTTCGCCGCACCGACCAGGGCCCAGGCGGGAGCGTGGCGCTCCATCGGTGCCGGCCGTAACGCACTGGTCGTGGCCCCCACCGGCTCCGGCAAGACCCTGGCCGCCTTCCTCTGGTCGCTGGACCGGCTGGCCCGCGAGCCCGCCCCGGCACAGCCCCGGCAGCGCTGCCGGGTGCTCTACGTCAGCCCACTCAAGGCGCTCGCGTTCGACGTCGAACGCAACCTGCGGACCCCGCTCACCGGTATCCGGCAGGCCGCCGCCCGGCTGGGGCTGACCCCGCCCGAGATCACCGTCGGCATGCGCACCGGCGACACCCCCGCCGACGAACGCCGCGCCTTCGCCCGGACCCCGCCGGATGTCCTCATCACCACCCCGGAATCGCTGTTCCTCCTGCTCACCTCCGCCGCCCGCGACTCGCTCCGGGGCGTGCAGACGGTCATCGTCGACGAGGTGCACGCGGTGGCCGGCACCAAGCGCGGTGCCCACCTCGCGCTGTCGCTGGAACGGCTCGACGACCTGCTACCCACCGCGGCCCAACGCATCGGCCTCTCCGCCACCGTCCGGCCGGTTGACGCCTGCGCCCGTTTCCTCGGCGGAGCCCGACCAGTTGACGTGGTCGCCCCGCCCACCGCCAAGACCATCGACGTCGGCGTCCAGGTCCCGGTCGCCGACATGACCCTCCTCGACGAGCCGGAGCAGCCCGGGCCCGACCTCGACCGCCCCCGCCGCGCGTCGATCTGGCCGGCGGTGGAGGAGCGGGTCTACGCCCTCGTCCGGGCGCACCGCTCCACCATCGTCTTCACCAACTCCCGCCGCTCCGCCGAGCGACTCTGCGCCCGGCTCAACGAACTGGCCGCCGAGGAGCTCACCGGAGCGGCCGGCAGCACGGCCGGCACCGAGGCACCGGGAGGACCGGCCAGCGCCGCCCGACCGCCGGCCCAGCTGATGGCGCAGGCCGGGTCGGGGACCGGAGCGCCACCGGTGATCGCCCGCGCCCACCACGGCAGCGTCTCCCGATCCGAACGCGAACACATCGAGGAAGCCCTCAAGTCCGGGCAGCTCCCGGCGGTGGTCGCCACCTCCAGCCTGGAACTGGGCATCGACATGGGCGCGGTCGACCTGGTCGTGCAGATCGAGGCGCCGCCGAGCGTCGCCGCCGGGCTCCAGCGAGTCGGCCGCGCCGGGCACCAGGTCGGCGCCGTCTCCCGGGGCGTGGTGTTCCCCAAGCACCGCGGAGACCTGCTCGCCTGCGCGGTGGTGGCCGAGCGGATGGCCGAAGGCGCGATCGAGGAGCTGCACCACCCGCGCAACCCCCTCGACGTGCTGGCCCAGCAGATCGTGGCGATGGTGTCACTCGACCCGTGGCAGGTCAGCGACCTGGCTGACCTGGTCCGCCGTTCCGCGCCCTTCGCGGAACTACCCGACTCGGCGCTGCACGCGGTGCTCGACATGCTCTCCGGCCGCTACCCGTCGACCGCCTTCGCCGAGCTGCGGCCCCGCCTGGTCTGGGACCGCGCCACCGACCTGCTGACCGGCCGGCCCGGTGCCCAGCGGCTCGCGGTGACCAGCGGCGGCACCATCCCCGACCGGGGTCTGTTCGGCGTCTTCCTGGCCGGGGCGGAGCGGGCCGCGCGCGTCGGCGAACTGGATGAGGAGATGGTCTACGAATCGCGGGTCGGCGATGTCTTCCTCCTCGGCTCCTCATCCTGGCGGATCGAGGACATCACCCCGGACCGGGTGCTGGTAACCCCCGCCCCGGGCCAGGCAGCCAAGATGCCCTTCTGGAAGGGCGACCAGCCAGGCCGCCCGGTGGAGCTGGGCCGGGCAATCGGCGCCCGCCTCCGCACCCTGCTGCGGACCGACGACGACACCGCCGTAGCCGCGCTGCGCGCCGGGGGTCTCGACGAGTGGGCAGCCGGAAACCTGCTGGCGTACCTGCGGGAGCAGCAGGCGGCCACCCGTAGCCTGCCGGACGACCGGACCGTGGTGGTCGAGCGCTTCCGCGACGAGCTGGGTGACTGGCGGCTCGCCGTGCACAGTGTCCTCGGCGCCCAGGTCAACGCCGCGTGGGCGCTGGCCATCGGCCGCCGGCTCAGCGAGCGGTACGGGGTGGACGCCCAGGTGCTCCCCGCCGACGACGGGATCGTCGTCCGCCTGCCCGACACCGCCGCGGAGCCGCCGGGCGCGGAGATGGTCGTCTTCGAGCCCGACGAGATCACCCAGCTGGTCGAGGAGTCGGTGGGCACGTCCGCGTTGTTCGCCGCCCGGTTCCGCGAGTGCGCCGCCCGGTCGCTGCTGCTGCCCCGCCGGGATCCGCGCCGCCGGCAGCCCCTCTGGCAGCAACGGCAGCGCGCCGCCCAACTCCTCGACGTCGCCCGGGAGTACGCGGACTTCCCGGTCACCCTCGAAGCGGCTCGGGAATGTCTCCAGGACGTCTTCGACCAGCCCGCGCTCGCCGCGCTGATGCGTGACCTGGCCGCCCGCAGCGTACGCCTGGTCGAGGTGGAGACGGCGCAGCCGTCGCCGTTCGCGCGGTCGCTGCTCTTCGGCTACGTCGGGACGTTCCTCTACGAGGGGGACGCGCCCCTCGCCGAGCGGCGGGCCGCCGCCCTCACCCTGGACTCAGCCCTGCTCGGCGAGCTGCTCGGCCGGGTCGACCTGCGGGAGCTACTCGACCCGGCGGTACTCGCCGAAACCGAACGCCAGCTGCGCTGGCGCACCGAACAGCGCCGCCCCCGCGACGCCGAGGATGTGGTCGAGCTACTGCGGATGGTCGGCGACCTGAGCAGCGCCGAACTGGCCGAGCGCGGGACGCCGGCGCAGTGGTTGACCGAGCTGGTCGCCGCCCGCCGGGTGCTGCGGGTCCGCATCGCCGGCGAGGAGCGCTGGGTGGGAATCGAGGACGCCGGCCGGCTACGGGACGCGCTGGGTGTCGCGCTTCCGGTCGGCGTGGCCGAGGCGTACCTGGCCCCGGTGGCCGACCCGCTCGGTGACCTCATCGCCCGCTACGCCCGCACCCACGGGCCGTTCACCGCCGCCACCTGCGCCGCCCGGTTCGGGCTCGGAGTGGCCGTGGTCGAGGGGACGCTGCGCCGGCTCGCCGCCGCCGGTCGGGTGCTCGCCGGTGAGTTCGCCCCCGACACGGTCGGCACCCAGTGGTGCGACGCCGAGGTGCTGCGCATGCTGCGCCGCCGCTCCCTGGCGGCGCTGCGCCGGGAGATCGAGCCGGTGCCGCCCCGAGCACTGGCCACCTTTCTGCCCCGCTGGCAACAGGTCGGTGCGGCCGGGCGAGGGGTGCCGGCGGTCGCCGCGGCCCTGGAGCAGGTACAGGGGCTGGCCCTGCCCGGGTCCGCCCTGGAGCGACTGGTGCTGCCGGCCCGGATCGCCGACTACTCCCCCGCCCAGCTCGACGAGCTGTGTACCAGCGGCGAGGTGGTGTGGGCCGGTTCCGGGGCGATCTCCGGCGGGGACGGTTGGGTCGTGCTCGCGTACGCGGACACCGCCCCGCTGCTGCTTCCCCCGCCGGACGCGGCACTGACCCGTACCCCGCTGCACGACGCGGTGCTCGACGCCCTCGACGATGGGCAGGCGCTGTTCTTCCGTGCCCTGTCCGACCGGCTCGGGGCCACCGACGACACCGCCCTCGCCGCCGTCGTCTGGGACCTGGTGTGGGCCGGTCACCTGACCAACGACACTCTCGCCCCGCTGCGGGCCCTGCTGGCCGGTCGCGGGGCACACCGGTCCCGCCCGGCCACCCCCCGTACCCGCTACCGGCGACCCGGCCGCGTCGCCCTGCCGTCACGCAGCGGCCCACCCACCGTCGCCGGCCGCTGGTCGCGCCTGCCCGAACGGGACACCGACCCGACCCGCCGCGCCGCGGCCCTCGCCGACGTACTGCTGGAACGGCACGGCGTGGTGACGCGGGGCGCGGTCGCGGCGGAGCAGGTGCCCGGCGGGTACGCCGCCGTCTACCCGGTGCTGTCCGCGCTGGAGGAACGGGGCGCCACCCGGCGCGGCTACTTCGTGGAGGGGCTGGGGGCCGCGCAGTTCGCCGTACCCGGGGCGGTTGACCGACTGCGCGCGCTGGCCGACCCGGCCGACGGTGGGCGGGTCCGTGCCGGCCTGGCTCTGGTCCTCGCCGCGACCGACCCCGCCAACCCGTACGGCGCGGCGTTGCCCTGGCCGGAACGGGTGGTCGACTCCGGGGACGGCGGTGCCACCCCGACCGGGCACCGGGCCGGCCGCAAGGCCGGCGCCCTGGTGGTGCTGGTCTCCGGTGACCTGGTCCTCTACGTCGAGCGGGGCGGTCGGACGCTGCTCTCCTTCGCCGACGACAGCGACCTGCTGGCGACCGCCGGTAAGGCGCTCGCCGACGCCGTACAGGGGGGAGCCCTCGGGACGATCTCCGTCGAACGGGCCGACGGCGAGGCGGTGCGCTCGTCACCGCTGCACGACGCGTTGACCGCCGCGGGGTTCCAGCCCACCCCCCGCGGACTCCGCCTCCGGGCCTGATCGGTCCGCCGGTTTCGGGCCGCCCCGGGCTATCCGCCGGGTGCCCGGGTCGACCGGGTTGGCTCAGCTAGCCTTCCCTCCATGGCGCCGACGCCCTGGATCTCCTTCACCACCGACTACGGTCTCGCCGACGGTTTCGTGGCCGCCTGCCACGGGACGCTGGCCCGGCTGGCGCCCACCGCCCGGGTGATCGACGTGACCCACCTGGTCCCACCCGGCGACGTCCGGCGCGGTGCGGCGGTGCTGGCGCAGACCGTGCCGTACCTGCCGGCCGCCGTCCACGTCGCCGTGGTCGACCCCGGCGTGGGCACGGCCCGCCGGGCGATCGCCCTCGCCGCCGGGGACGGACTGCTGGTCGGACCGGACAACGGGCTGCTGCTGGACGCGGCGACGGCGCTCGGCGGGGTCAGCGCCGCGGTGGAGCTGACGAACCCGGACTGGCTCGGAACGCAGCTGTCCGCCACCTTCCACGGCCGGGACGTCTTCGCGCCGGTCGCGGCCCGGCTGGCGCTCGGTGCGCCGCTCGCCGACGCCGGCCCGGCCGTCGAACCGGGCACCCTGGTCCGGCTACCCACCCCGCTGGTCCGACCAGAGCCCGACGGGTTCACCGCCGAGGCGCTGACTGTGGACCACTTCGGCAACGTGCAGCTCGCGGCGACGGGCGCCCTACTGGGACCGCTACCCCGGTCACTTCGGGTCGCGCACCGGCCAACGGGCCCGGACCGCGTCGGTGCGCACGCGGTGCACGCCCGGACGTTCGACGACGCGCCGTCGGGAGGGCTGTTGGTGTACGTGGACTCGGCCGGCCTGGTCGCGGTCGCGGTCAACGGTGGGCGGGCCGCCGACCTGCTCGGGGTGGCGCCGGGCGACCAACTCCGCGTCACCGCCGGTTGACGCCAGCGCCGACGCCGCCCGAGCGGGAGGATGGGGAGGTGCCCGAAGGCGACACCGTCTGGAACACCGCCCACGTACTTCAGCGGGCGCTGGCCGGCGACCGGTTGGTCGGCGCGGATTTCCGCGTGCCGCAGCTCGCCACGACGAACCTCGCCGGCTGGACGGTCCGGGAGTCAACCAGCCGGGGCAAGCACCTGCTGCTGCGGCTCGCGGCTCCGCACACCGACCACGGCGACGACGACCACGGCGAGCGCTGGACGCTGCACTCGCACCTACGGATGGACGGCACCTGGCGAACGTATCCGCCCGGACGGCGCTGGTCCGCCCGCCCAGCACACCTGATCCGGGCGGTGCTGCGCGGCCCCCGGGCGGTGGCCGTCGGCTATCACCTGCACGACCTCGCCCTCGTGCCGACCGCCGCGGAGCACCGCCTCGTCGGCCATCTCGGCCCGGACCTCCTCGGCCCCGACTGGGACCCGGTCGAGGCAGTCCGGCGCCTCACCGCCGGCCCCGAGGTCACCATCGGCACCGCCCTGCTCGACCAACGCAGCCTCGCTGGGGTCGGCAACCTCTACAAGTGCGAGGTGCTGTTCCTGCGCGGGGTGTCGCCGTGGACGCCGGTGCGCGCCGTACCCGACCTGATCGGCCTGGTCGCCCTGGCGCAGCGGCTGCTCGCCGCCAACCGGGGGCACTGGACCCAGAGCACCACCGGATCGCGGCACCGGGGACAGACCACCTACGTGTACGGCCGGCGGGCTCAGCCCTGCCGCCGCTGCGGCACCACGATCCGTCGGCAGGAGCAGGATGAACGGGTCACCTACTGGTGCCCGACCTGCCAACCCGAACGTCCCGGCTGAGACAGACCGTCGAGACGGTGGCCGGCGACCGCGGTCAGTCCCTCAGGTGCAGCCCAAAGCTGGTACGGCCGCTGGGCTCCAGCCCCTCCTTCAGCCGCAACGAGGGGATCTCGTAGTCGCCGGAGTTCTGCTGTCGGAACGCGATCGGCTCGGTCGACTCCAGGGTGAGCAGGCGCTGCGTCCAGGCTTTGGCGATGTCCGGGTAGTCCTCGTCGGTCAGCCGATCGGCGCCGTACAGCACGAACGGCGGCAGCACCTGCATACCCGGGTAGTAGAGAATGCCGTGCTGGATCGGGAACAGCAGGTCCTCGATGGGGCCGTTGATCCCACGATCAGAGTAGTGCGGCTCCGATCCGCCGGCGGTCACCGACAGCAGTGCCTTCCTGCCAGCCAGGGTGCCTTCGCCGAAACGGTCACCGAACCTGGTGTCGCTGTACTCGCCGACGCCGTACGCGAAGTGGAAGCTGAACACCCGATCCACCCAGCCCTTGAGGATCGCGGGCATGGTGAACCACCACAGCGGGAACTGAAAGATGACCGTGTCGGCCCACCGCAGCTTCTCCTGCTCGGCGAGGACGTCCGGGGTGAGTGTCCCGGCGTCGAAGGCTCGGCCCGAGTCCAGCGCGACCTTCAGCCGGCCGGAGGCGTCGGGCTCGTGGTCCGTGCGGTCCACGACCGCCTTCCAGTTCATCGCGTACAGGTCGCTGACCCGCACCTCGTGCCCGGCGGTGCGCAGGGTGGAGACGGCGAGGTCCTTCAGCGAGCCGTTGAGCGACTTCGACTCTGGGTGGGCATAGACGATCAGTGTCTTCATGAGGGCTCCCCTTCGGATCGGTGTCTCGATCCTGGGCGCCGGGGCGCTCGATATTCAGGGGCGCCGCTTCCTCGGACGGGACGTCCTGGTAACAGCAGTACCACCCACCCGGCAGTAGCCCGGCGATACTGGGAGGATGGACAGTCTCGCGAGCTTCCTGCGGACCCGGCGTTCCCGGGTCGACCCGACGGCCGTCGGCATCCCCACCGACCGGCACCGCCGGGTGCAGGGGCTGCGCCGCGAGGAGGTCGCGCACCTGTCCGGAGTCAGCGTCGACTACTACCAACGCCTGGAGCAGGGCCGCGCGACCCAACCCTCCGACCAGGTCCTCGACGCGCTCGCCCGCGTTCTCGGCCTCGACGAGACCGGACGCGAGCACCTCTTCCGGCTCGCCCGACAACGTCGCCACCGCACGAAGACACCGGGCGGGCGGGTCCGGCCCGAACTGCTCCACCTCCTCGACCTGATGGCCGACGCGCCCGCGCTGATCATGAACCATCGCCTGGACGTGCTCGCCGGAAACCGCCTCGCCCGGCTCCTCTACGGCCTGCCGATGCCGGGCCTGAACACCGCTCGGCACATCTTCCTCGAGGAGGACGAACGCGGTCTGTACGCGGACTGGGAGGCGTGCACACTCAACGTGGTCGGACATCTGCGCCTGGCCGCCGGCAAGTACCCCGAGGAGCCCCGTCTCACCTCGCTCATCGGCGAACTGGCGATGGGTAGCGAGCGCTTCCGCGGCCTCTGGGCCCGCGCGGACGTACGCGCCCGCACCCACGGACGCCGAACATATCGGCATCCGCTGGTGGGGCTCCTGGAACTGCACCAGGAGAGCCTCATGCCACCGGACGAGTCCGGCGTGGAACTGCTGGTCCTGTCCGCAGCCCCCGGTAGCCCCAGCGAGGACGGGCTACGCCTGCTCGCGGGGCTGGGCACGGACGAAACGACGGGCGGTCGCAGAAAGGGACGATTGGACACTTCCTAACCCACCCCCACAGGTCGCATGCTGCGGTGGAGCGCTCACACACCGTTCGTTTCGCGCGTCCACCGCCACGCCGAGGTGGTCGGTGCCGCGCCCGACGCCGGGAGAGCCATGGACCTGTTCCGCAGACTCCGGATCCCCTGGGCCGAGCGACCCGCCACCAACCACACAGACGCCACCGATGACGACGGCCCGCTGGTGCCGGCGACACGGAGCGCGCGGGACGCTGCGGCGAGCCCGCCAGTGGAGGCCCCGGACCCGCCGACGGCCCTGGATCCGGCACCACCGACGGCCCTGGACCCGGTGGCACCGACAACGCTGGACCCGGCGGCGCTGCCCCGCTGTTTCGGCCGGGTCCCGAACCACGCGCACAGCCCGCTGCCGACCGTGGACGACGATGGCGACGTGGTGCCCGGCACCGGCATCCGCAAATTCGTCGACCCGCTGCCCACGCTCGGCTCGGCCAACGACCCCGGCCGCCTGCCGGTGGCCGTACCCGACACCATCACCTACCCGGGCTGCGACTACTACGAAATCGGCCTTCAGGAGTACGCGCAACAGCTGCACCGGGACCTGCCGGCCACCCGGCTGCGGGGATACCGGCAACTGAATCTTGGTACGGACTCGACCGGGCACAACACGGTCCCCCCACCGAGGTGCCCGGTCCACCTCGGCCCGGTGCTCGTCGCGCGGCGCGGCCGACCAGTACGGGTCAAGTTCATCAACCAGCTTCCCGCCGGTCGGGCCGGTGAGCTGTTCCTACCCGTTGACCCCACCATCCACGGTGCCGGTCCCGGGCCACTCGACGGGCCGGCACCATACCCGCAGAATCGGGCGGTGCTGCACCTCGCTGGCGCGCAGACCGGTTGGATCAGCGCCGGAAACCCATGGCACTGGATCACACCTGCAACAGAGATCACCCCGTACCCAACCGGTCCTGGGCTGACCCCCGTGCCGGACATGCCGCCGCCCGGCCGGGGGGCCACCACGTTGTACTACCCGAACGAGCAGAGCGGCCGGCTACTCGCGTACCACGACAACACCGTTGGACTGGCCCGGCTCACCAGCTACTCGGGACAGCTGGGCATCTACCTGATCACCGAACCGGCTGAGGACGACCTGGTCGCCGACGGGGTGCTGCCCGCCGACCAGATCCCGCTGGTCTTCGAGGACAAGACCTTCGTGCCCGACGACAGTCAGCTGGCCGCCACCGACCCGACCTGGGACCGCGACCGCTGGGGGGCGCGGGGCAGCCTCTGGCACCCACACATCTACCAACCCCGGCAGAACCCCTACCGCAACGATGGCATCAACCCGACCGGGCGCTGGGACTACGGGCCGTGGACGCGAACCGCCGAAGAGTTCGGGACCGACGGCACAACCAGCCCCAACGGCACCGAACCCACCGGCACCGGACCGAGGCCGGTCCCGAACCCACACCACGACCCGGTCGACGACGCCTCGGCTGAACCGCCGATGGCACCCGGCATACCGCACCCGTCGGCGGTGCCGGCCGCGTACGGCGACACGGTGCTGGTCAACGGCGTCGCGTACCCCTGGCTGGCGGTCGAGCCGCGCGCCTACCGGTTCCGCGTCCTCAACGCGTGCCTGGACCGCAGCTTGAACCTCCAGCTCTACCACGCGCGCTCCGCCGGCCCGATGTGGGACAGCGATGGCAGGCTGGCCGACCCGAACGCCGGCGAGGTACCGATGGTCGCGGCGGTTCCGGTGCCCGGCCGGCCCTCCTGGTGGCCGACCGACGGGCGGGAGGGCGGGGTGCCGGATCCCCGTGCCGCCGGCCCCGACCTGGTGCAGATCGGCAACGACGGGGGCCTCCTACCGGCCCCCGCGGTGCTCCCCAACCAGCCGGTGACCTACCGGTACGACCGACGCGACCCCACCGTGCTCAACGTGGACCGGCACACGCTGCTGCTCGCCCCCGGAGAGCAGGCCGACGTGCTGGTGGACTTCGCCACCGTCACCCCCGGCAGCACCGTGCTTCTCTACAACGACGCCCCGGCCCCGTTCCCCGCCTTCGACCCCCGCTATGACCACCACACCGAAGCCCCGGACCACACCGCCGGGGGCGGGACACCACCGAGCCGTCCCGGGTACGGGCCGAACACCCGTACCCTGCTGCTGTTCCGGGTGGCCGGCGTTCCGAAGCCCCGCTACGACCTGGCCCGGCTCCAGGAGCGGCTGCCCCGGGCGTACTCGGCCAGCCAGCGTCCGCCGGTCGTGCCGCAGCCCGCCTACGACGCGGCGTTCGGCACCCGCACGGCCCAAGAGACCGTCGTCCCGGTACACGCTGCGACGGTCACGTTCGCCCCCACCGGCAGTACCTACCCCATCCTGCTGCCGCTCGCCGTGAAGTCGATCGGGGAGGTCTTCGAGCCCGCGCACGGCCGACTCGCCGGCCGCTTCGGCGTCGGTCCACCACCCGGAGCGTCCCGCACCCCGGCCGTGACACCACTCGACCCGACCGATCCGGCCACCGAGGTGGTGTCGGTCGGCGAGTCGGCGGTAACGGGGGACCCGGTCATCGACGAGGTGCAGTTGTGGCGGCTGCGCGGCACCGGTCGACACACCCAGCCGGTCCGCCTCGACGGCGTCGACCTGCAGCTGGTCAACCGAGCCGGGTGGGACGGCACGCTCCGCGCGCCGGCACCGAACGAGCTGGGCTGGAAACAGGTGATCCGGGTCAACCCACGGGAGGATGTGGTGGTGGCACTGCGCCCGGTCGCACCGCCCCTCCCATTCAAGATCACGGACAGCGTACGACCGCTGGACCCGAGCCGACCAGCGAGCATCCACCCCCCAGGCGCGCCGCGCGGCGGCCAAGCCGCCCCGGCGGGCACCCAGCCGGTCAACCTGGGCTGGGAGTACCGCTGGCACAGCCAGCTCGCCGGCTACCGCGACCAGGGCCTGAGCCGGCCGCTGGTGCTGCGGGTCGCCCCGAAGGCCCCGACCGGGCTGACCGCAACCCCCGGACCCGGGTCGGCCACCACGCTGCCGGCGATCCTGCTCGCCTGGACCCGCAACGGCGACCGGCCCCCCACCACCAGCCACCAACTCCAACGGGCCACCGACCCGGTGTTCACCGATGGACTCGCCACGATCACGGTAGCCGCCAACGCCACCCGGTACACCGACGCGACCGTCATTCCCGGGGTGACCTACCACTACCGCATCCGGACGGAGAACGCGGTCAGCTGCTCGGCATGGTCGAACTGCGCGCCCGCATCGGTGCAACTCACCGCACCGACCGGCCTGGCCGCGGCGGTGCCGCCGGCCGCACCGCTACGGGTGGGGCTGCAGTGGCGCAATCGCTCCTTCGCCACCGGCGTTGATGTGCAGCGCGCCACCAACCCCACGTTCACCAGCGGGCCCGGCACCACCGCCATCAGTGTCGGTGACACCCATCTGGACACCGCCGTGGCGCCCGACACCCGCTACTACTACCGGGTCCGCACCACCTACCTCGGCTCGGCCTCCCCCTGGTCCAGAGTGGCTCAGGTGACCACACCACCCCGACCGGGGGCACCGGAGTCGGTGACTGTCACCGCCACCGCGGTCGCACCGGACACGGCGACGGTCATCCTCGGTTGGACGACGAGCGCAGCCGTCGGATCCGGGGCCGGCTTCACCGTGCAGCGGGCCGCGGACCCGGCGTTCAGCCAGGACGTCGCCACCTTCACCGTGCATGGACGGGGGTTCACCAACACCGGCCTGGCCCGCCGAACCACCTACCACTACCGGATCCGTGCGTTCAACGTCGTCGGACTGTCCCCGTTCGCCGCCCCGATCGTGGTGACGACGCCGGACTGACACCCCAACCCGGCACCGCCAGCCGGTGGTGGCTTCGGCCCCGTTGTTCAGGAGGCGCGGTAGGTGGGGTCGGTGGCGCGCAGCTCCGCCAGGGCCGACGCCACCCCGTGCAGCAGGTCGGTCGCCTCGGTGAGCCGGGCCACCGCCGGTTCTTGGACATCGGACCGTACGTTTTCGGCCACGTAGCCAGCGGCGGCCGCCACCAGCCGCTCGTACGCCTCGACACCGTCGCGCAGTTGGTCGGCGAGGGCCGTCCGGGCCTGCTCAAGCGAGGGCCGGGTGTCGGGTGGCGCAAACCGGATGGCCCGTTCGACCTCCCCGACCCGGAGGGCGAGGTCCCGCAGCGAGTGGTCGGCCGCGGTGGCCTCGGCGACCGCGGGCGCCGCCAGCCCGGTCAACCGGCCCCGCAGGCCGGCGAAGGTCGACCCGGCCCGATCCAGCCGGCCCCACGGCTCGGCGGCGCTGGTGCCGCGCAGCGCGACCCGGGACCGTACCCGTCGGGCCTCGGCGAGCATGCCGGAGCCGGCCGGGAGGCGCTGCACCGCCGCGACCAGCCGGGCCCGGGACTGGGCCGCCGCCTCGGCCGGGCCCAGCTCCGGCGGCGCCGGCTGGGCGGCGAGCGCCCGCAGGTCGGCCCAGCGCCACGCGGCGAGCACGATCGCCCCACCCGCGCCGGCGGCCCAGGCCGCGTCGGGCAACCCCAGACCGGCGTACGGCGTCAGCACCGCCGCGGCACCGCCGAGCCCACCGGCGATGACGCTCCACCGCCGGGCAGAGCGCCGCCGGCGGGCCAGCCGCCGGAAGTATCGCGTCCGCTCGTCCGCCACGTCGCCTCCCCATCCCGCGCAGCTCAGCCGGCGGCGGTGCTGTCCCCAGTGCCGCGTTCGCGACCCAGAGTGGAGCGAATCTCGTCGAGCCGGGCCACGGCGGCCGAGTCGGCGACCGGAGCACCCTGCTGCTCGGGCCGGGTGACGGCGGGCCGCTCGGCCGCGCCGCGTAGCTGTTCGCCGGCCATGCCGGCGCGGATCTGATCGAGTCGGGCGGAGCCGGCCGCGTCGAGGGCCGCCTGCTGAACGTCGAGCATCTGCCCCTCGACCGAGTTGCCGGCGAGCTCGGCTCGACCCATCGCGTTGGCGTAACGCCGCTCGATGCGCTCGCGCACCTCGTCCAGGGTGGGGGTGGTACCCGGGGCGGTGATCGCGGACATCGACTCCAGCGATGCGGCCACGTTCTCCTGCATCTTGGCCTGCTCAAGCTGGCTGAGCAGCTTCGCCCGCTCGGCGAGCTTCTGCTGGAGGATCATCGAGTTGTTCTCGACCGCCTTACGCGCCTGCGCCGCCGCGCCGAGCGCCTGGTCGTGCAGGGTCTTGAGGTCTTCGGTGGCCTGCTCCGCGGCTACCAGCTGGGTGGCGAGCGCCTGGGCGGACTGCTCGTAGCGGGTGGCTTCGGTGACGCTGCCCCGGGCGCGGGCCTGATCGGCCAGGACCAGGGCCTGGCGGGCGTTGCCCTGCAACCGCTCGACCTCGGACATCTGTCGGGACAGCTTCATCTCCAGCTGCCGCTGGTTGCCGATCACCGCGGCGGCCTGCTGGACGAGCAGCTGGTGCTGCCGCTGCGATTCCTCGATCGCCTGCTGAACCTGCACCTTCGGATCGGCACGCTCGTCAAGTTTGGTGCCGAAGAGCGTCATCAGATATTTCCAACCCTTGACGAACGGGTTCGCCATCTCCGCGGTATCCCCTCACTAGCAACGCGGCCGGCCGCGACCTGGCCGGCCGCGACGGCAGTGACTCCATCGTCGCAGGCGGATGCCAGTATGGGCAGCCGCCGACAACCCAGCGGGGCCACGGTGCCACGACAACCCTACGCGCGCTCAGGCGGCGCAGACCACGTCCCGGTCCGTTGCGCGAACCCGGGTGTGCAGGGTCGCCTTGAGCGGCGACTCCTGGCGGACCTGCACCGACACCGTGCCGTCCGAGGAGGAGACCTGGCGGACCGCCCGGCCGGCGGTCTTGCCGTGGTTGGCGGCCGGGACCGGGGCGGGCTGCTGCCCGGTCGGCTCGTCCTGGACCGGCACCAGCACCCCCGACATCTGCTCGGCGAGCGCCACCGTGTCGCTCACCTCACGCAGCAGCTCGGAGAGGCGGGCGCCAAGCGCGTCACAGATGGCGGCCAGCAGCTCGCTCGACGGTTCCTTGTGCCCACGCTCGATCTCGGAGAGATAGCCGAGACTGACATTGGCGGCAGAGGAGACCTCGCGCAGGGTGCGGTGCTGCCCCTGCCGGCGTGTCCGTAGCGCGTCACCGATCAGCCGGCGTAGCAGGACCATCGCACCTCCCCTGGAGGAACACTCCGTGCGTCGACGACCCGGGGAATCCGGGCCCCGACCACCGGAACCTTCCCGCAACCGTACCCGGTGCCGGCTTGACCGACATACCGCCCCGCCTGCCGAATCAGGCTGCGGGCCGGCTAGCCCACCGAATGACAACGCTGTCGACAAAGAGTGCCGACCGTATCACGGTCGGTGTCACTACGCACCATCGGCCGTATCGCGGGGTGCCCCGGCCACCCGTTCGGCCAACAGTCGAAACGCCTGCACCACACTGGCGGACCGAATGAGCTCACGGCCCCCACCCAGCTCCAGCCGGCGCACCACGCTGCCACCCGGACCGGCCACCGCCACGTACACCAGGCCGACCGGCTTCCCGCCCTGTGGCTCCGGCCCGGCCACCCCGGTGGTAGCCAGGCACCAGTCGGCAGCACACCGGCGCCGACCTCCCTGCGCAAGCGCCACGGCCACGTCCGGGTCGACCGGACCACGCCCGGCGAGCAGCTGCTCCGACACGTCGGCCAGCCGGGACTTCAGCTCGGTCGCGTAGACCACCAACCCACCGCGGTAGACGCTGCTCACCCCGGCGACCTCCACGATCGTGGCGGCGAGCAGACCACCGGTCAGCGACTCGACCGTGGCGAGCGTCTCCCCCCGTTTGGCCAGGCTGTGCACGATGCTGGCGGCGGGGCTTCCGACGGGCTGCTCGGCATCCGCTCCCAGCCCCATGGCTACTCTCCCCTCGCCGTCCTGGTCAGCGCGCGTGCCGCCGTAGACGAAGCGCCCGCACCACGTAGTCGATGCCACTGACCACCGTAACCGCCACCGCGACACCCATGACCCATGGTCCGACCAGGTCCAGCGGCGCCGGCACAGGCCAGAGATACCAGACGATCGCGAGGGTCTGCAGGGCCGTCTTGATCTTCCCGCCCCGGCTGGCGGCGATGACGCCGTGCCGGATCACCCAGAACCGCAGCGCGGTGATGCCCAGTTCCCGAAGGAGGATCGTGACGGTCACCCACCACGGAAGCTGGTCGTAGGCGGAGAGCAACAACAGCGCGACGCCGGTAAGCGCCTTGTCCGCGATCGGGTCGGCCACCTTACCCACCGAGGTGACCAGCCCGAAACGGCGAGCGATCCACCCGTCCACCAGGTCGGTGAGGGCAGCCCCGACGAAGACCAGACAGGCCACGATCCGCCAGCCGACGTGGGTCATCTCGGAGACGACCACCGAGGCGGCGAAGACCGGCACCAACACCAGCCGCAGCAATGTCAACGCGTTGGCGGCGTTGAGCACCGGCACCCGGGGAGCCGCCGGCGCTGGCTCCGCCGCTCCGGTCATCGCCGTGTCCCGCCGCCGCTCCGGCCCCGCGCCCTCCGTATCCTCCCGCCGCACCGTCACCGCGCCACGCCCGGCGCGGCCGAGATCATCGCCTCCGGTACGGCGACAAGGTCCACACCCTCCGTAGCGGTCACCGTGCACTGAACCAGGTCACCAGGGCACAGGGCGGTAAGGTCCACGCCGCCCTCGGCCGGGGCGACCAGGGTGGTTGAGCCATCCACCTCGGGGGCCTGGTGCGCGGCCCGACCCTCCACCGCACCACCGTCGACCGAGTCGACCAACACCTGCACCGTCGAGCCGAGCCGCTGCTCGGCCCGCTGCGCGCAGAGCTCGTCGGCGAGGGAGCTGAGTCGGTCGTAGCGACGCTTGACGGTAGCGGCGGTGACCTTGCCGGGCAGGCCGGCGGCCTCGGTGCCGTCCTCGTCGCTGTAGTCGAACACCCCGATCGCATCCAGCCGCGCCTCCTCCAGGAAGCGGACCAGCTCGGCGACGTCGGCCCGGGTCTCGCCGGGAAACCCGACGATGAAGTTGCTCCGCGCGCCGGCCTCCGGCGCGAGCTCCCGGATACTGCCCAACAGTTCCAGGAACCGGTCGGTGGAGCCGAATCGACGCATTCGCCGCAGCACCGTCTCGCTGGAGTGCTGGAAGGAGAGGTCGAAGTACGGGGCGACGCCCGGCGTGGTGGCGATCGTCTCGACCAGTCCGGGACGGGTCTCCGCCGGCTGGAGGTAGCTCGCCCGCACCCGAACGATGCCGTCCACCGCGGCGAGCTGGGGCAGCAGCTTCTCCAGCGCCCGCGGGTCGCCCAGGTCCTTGCCGTAGGAGCTGGAGTTCTCGCTGACCAGCACCAACTCCCGTACCCCGGTCTTGGCCAGCCACTCCGCCTCGGCGAGCAGCGCCTCCGGCGGACGGGAGACGAACGCGCCGCGGAAGGCGGGAATGGCGCAGAAGGCACACCGTCGGTCGCAACCGCTGGCCAGCTTGAGCGACGCGACCGGTCCGGTGTCGAGCCGACGCCGCAGCACCGGACGCAGATGCGCCGGGGTGTGCTCGTCCACCTCGATCGGAGCGGACCGCGTGCCGGAGTGCGACCCGGTGGCCGGGGTGCCGTGGCCCGGCAACGACACCGCCGCCTCCGCCCGCCGTACCGGGGTGAGCGGGAGAAGCTCGCGCCGGTCCCGCGGGGTGTGCGCGTCGATCGCGGTTCCGGCGAGCACCGTCTGGAGCCGATCAGAGATGTCCGGGTAGTCGTCGAAGCTCAGCACCGCCTGCGCCTCGGGCAGGCTCTCCGCGAGCTCCCGCCCGTACCGTTCGGCCATGCACCCCGCCGCCACCACCTTCGCGCCGGTTTCGGCGGCGGCCAACAGCGTCTGGATCGAATCCTGCTTGGCCTTCTCGACGAATCCGCAGGTGTTCACGACCACCACGTCGGCGCCCTCACCGTCGGTGGTCACCTGCCAGCCGTCGGAGTGCAGCCGGGCAGCCAGCTCCTCGGAGTCGACCTCGTTGCGGGCGCAGCCCAGGGTCAGCAGGGCGACGCGGCGGCCGTCGGCGGGTGCGGGAGGGGTGGCAGACACCATCCGAGGGTACCGGGCGCCGGTTGACCGCCCGGCAACCGCCAGCGGCCGGCCTCGACCGCGCGCCCGTCCGGGTCAACCCAACAGCGCCACACCGGGGGTCAGCCAGCCCGCGGGGTCGCACACCGGTTGGTCAGACCGTCGCGGCAACCCGGACCAGGCGATCGAGCAGGAAGAGCTCGGTGCCGCCCAGGCCGGTGGCACAGAAGGCGGAGATCTGGTCCGCGCTGGTCCGGCCCGGCACCGCCGCCGCCAGGACCGCACCCAGGTCACGCAGCCGTTCGGCGTACGGGGGTAGGGCGGCGAGCATCGGTGGGGCGTACCCGGCGGCCTGGGCCGGCGAGTCGGTGACCAGCACCTCGGCCCGGTCCAGCAGATCCGGGCCGAACTCGTGCCGGTCTACCTGCTTGAAGCCCACCGCGTTCACGTGGGCCCCGGGCGCGAGGTCCGCGGCGTCCACCACCGGGGTGGTGCTGGAGGTGGCGATCACCACGATGTCCCGGTCGGCGACGGCCGCCGCCGCGGAGTCGACCGCCCGCGCCGGTACGCCCAGTTCGGCGCGGACCCGGCTGACGAAGGCGGTACGCCGCGCCACCGAGCGGCTGTGCACACGCACCTCCCGCAGGGGCCGTACCGCCGCGGCGGCCCAGACCTGCGCCCACGCCTGCCGACCCGAGCCGACCACCCCGAGCGTGGCCGCGTCCGGGCGGGCCAGCGTGTCGATGGCGACCCCACCCAACCCACCGGTACGCCGGGAGCTCAGCTCCGTCCCGACCGCGACCGCCCGGACGCCGCCGGTGCTGGCGTCGTGTAGCACCGCCACCGGTTCGCTTCCGGGGAGCCCGAAGGTGTCGTAGGAGCAGGAGCCGTACCACTGACCGACGAGGTGCCCGGCGGTCAACACCATCCGGCCCCCGTCCAGCGGCGCGGTGGCGCGGGGCGGGGCGACCAGTCGACCGTCGTGGGCGGCGTGCAGCGCGTCCCGCATGGCGGCGATGGTCGTCGGGGCGTCGAGCGCGGCGGCGACCTCGGAGTCAGTGAGAAGCGGCGGCATGGACCGATACTGCAAGATAAAGTCAGGTTCAGCTCCAGTCATGGTGGTGAAGATCACCTTCACCGCACTGCTCCGCTCTCCGGCAGCTGCTACCGTCCGGCAATGGCCTGGATCGTGCTGGTGATCTCCGGACTCCTCGAAACCGCGTGGGCCATCGCCCTCGACCGCAGCGCCGGCTTCAGTCGGCTCGTCCCCACGATTGTCTTCGCCGTCACGGCCGCCCTGAGCATGATCGGCCTCGCCTACGCGCTCCGGGAGATCCCGGTCGGTACCGGCTACGCGGTCTGGGTCGGCATCGGCGCGGTCGGTACCGCCGTGGTGGGGATGGTGGCGCTGAACGAGTCAACCAGCCTGCCCCGGATCCTCTGCCTCCTGCTGGTGATCGCCGGCGTGATGGGCCTGAAGATCTACCACTGACGCCCGGCCCCGGGAGACGCCCGGCCCCGGGACCGGACTGACCCCGCTCGGCACCGGGGCCAGACCGAATCCGTCGGGCACGACGACCGTCCCGGTCAGTCCTCGCCACCGCGCAGGCCGGCCAGAACCTCCGGCAACTCGTCCGGCTTCACCAGCACATCCCGGGCCTTGGAGCCCTCAGACGGGCCCACCACGCCGCGGGTCTCCATCAGATCCATCAACCGACCCGCCTTCGCGAAACCAACCCGCAGCTTGCGCTGCAGCATCGAGGTGGAGCCGAACTGCGAGGTCACCACCAGCTCAACCGCCTGCACCAGCAGGTCGAGGTCGTCGCCGACATCCTCGTCGATCTTCTTCTTGCTCTCCTGGGCCACGGTGAGCACATCCGCGCGGAACTCCGGCTCCCGCTGCTCCTTGCAGAACCGAACCACATCGGCGATCTCCCGCTCGGTCACCCACGCGCCCTGGATTCGGACCGGCTTGGCGGCACCCATAGGCAGAAAGAGACCATCACCGCGACCGAGCAGCTTCTCCGCACCCGGCTGATCCAGGATGACCCGCGAATCCGCCAACGACGAGGTCGCGAAGGCGAGCCGGGACGGCACATTGGCCTTGATCAGACCGGTCACCACGTCCACCGACGGACGTTGGGTGGCGAGCACCAGATGGATGCCGGCGGCCCGGGCGAGCTGCGTGATCCGGACGATGGAGTCCTCCACGTCCCGCGGGGCGACCATCATCAGGTCGGCCAGCTCGTCCACGATCACCAGCAGGTACGGGTACGGCCGCAGTTCCCGCTCACTGCCGGGCGGAGCCGTGATCTCACCATTGCGAACCTTGCGGTTGAAGTCGTCGATGTGCCGCACCCCGTTGGCGGCCAGGTCGTCGTAGCGCATGTCCATCTCGCGCACGACCCACTCCAGCGAGTCGGCCGCCTTCTTGGCATTCGTCACGATCGGCGTGACCAGGTGCGGGATCCCCTCGTAGCCGGTCATCTCGACCCGCTTCGGGTCGATCAACAGCAGCCGCACCTCGTCCGGGGTGGCCCGGGTCAGGAGCGAGACCAGCAGTGAGTTCAGACAGCTCGACTTCCCCGCGCCGGTGGCCCCCGCGATGAGAATGTGCGGCGTCTTCGCGAGGTTGGCCACCACGTAGCCGCCCTCGATGTCCTTACCGAGCGCGACCACCATCGGATGATGGTCACCAGTGGCCGCCCGGGAGCGCAGCACATCGCCGAGGGCGACATTCTCCGGATCGGTGTTCGGAATCTCCACGCCGATCGCGCTCTTGCCCGGGATCGGGCTGAGGATGCGCACGTCCGGCGACTTCACCGCGTACGCGATGTTGCGGGAGAGCTGGGTGATCCGCTCCACCTTGACCCCGGGGCCCAACTCGACCTCGTACCGGGTCACCGTCGGCCCCCGGGTGAAACCGGTAACCGCGGCGTCCACGTCGAACTGCTCAAACACCCCGGTCAACGCGGCGATCACCTCGTCATTGGCCCGGCTGCGCTTCTTGGGGGCGGCACCACTGCCCAGCAGCGTCGCCGGGGGCAGCGCGTAGTCGCCCGCCAGCCCGGTCAATGCGAGTTGCTCGGCCCGGGTGGGCAGCGGCGAGTGCTCCGGCGGCTCCGCCGGCTTCCGACTGGCCGGCACCTTCGCCGACGACCTGCGGGGCAGCACGAGCGTCTCCTGCAGATCCGCGCCCGCCAGGTCGTCGGCGAAGTCCGCCGGGTCCGGCGGTGCTGGCGGCGTCCGCTTCGCCGCACGCTTGCGAACCGGCTTGCCGGTCTCCGCCGCGGCCTCCTCGGTGGCCTCCGCGCCGGCCGGGGTGCCGACCACCGTGCCGGCCAACAGACCGAGCCGCTCCGGAATCTTGTTGATCGGGGTCGCGGTGACCACCAGCAGCCCGAAGACCAGGAGCAGCAACAGCAGCGGCACGGCCACCCAGGCCGTCACCGCCCGCTCCAGCAGGCTCCCCACCCCCGCACCGATCAGGCCGCCCGCGAAGTCCCGCTGCGCCGGCGAGGTCGGCTCCTGCCCGATGTGCAGCAGCGCGGCCGTAGCGACCAGCATGGACCCCCAGCCGACCGGCCCCCGCCCCCGGTGCTCCGGAGCGGTCGGCTCCCGCATCAGCCGCCAGGCACCGATCATCAGCAGCACCGGCACCACGACGGCGATCGCACCGAGAAACAGCCGTACGGTGTCGGCCAGCCGCTCCCCGACCGGTCCGGCCTTTTCGAACCAGATGCTGGCCGCGCTGAGCAATGCGATGCCGAGCACCAGCAGCCCGGCGCCGTCGCGCCGGTGCTCGGGGTCGAGGCCACGGGCCGCGGCGGCCTGCCGGCCGGCGGCGCGAACAGACCAGCCCACCCCGTGCGCGAGGCCCATCCACAGTGCCCCGAGCGCCCGACCCACGGAACCGGCCGGGCTGGTACGGGCCGTAGGACGACGCTTGGCGGCAGCGCGGGGCTTCTTCGCCGGCTGCCGGGCACGGTTGTTCGTGTTGCCTCGTGGCGACGCGCCGCGCCGCCGACTCGCCTGAGAGGTACGGCCCGCCATAGCATCAACCTAGCGGCGGTACCCGGTGGATCGCCGCTATTCCAGGTCGTGTCCGCGCGTCGGCACGCGAATCCGCCGCCGGTCGTGATATTCGCCTCAGAAGGGATGCCGCATGGCGTCGCCGACCGGGGATATTCCGGACCGCCTCCTGGGCGGCTACCCGGGCACCCTGAGCCCACTCACCAATGAGCTGGTCGCCACCGTACTCACCCAGCGGGGATACACGGTGGAGACCGACCCGGCCGGGGAGCTGGTCGGCCGGTGGGCCGACAGCCTCATCTGGTTCCGGCGGCCCGGGACCGCCGGCGAGCTACTCCAGGTACGCACCGTCGTGGCACCCACGTTCGCGATCGAGTACGTCCCCGCGCTGCACGCCTTCTGCAACGCCTGGAACCACGACCGGCTCTGGCCCAAGGCGTTCGTGCACGTCGAAGATGACGGTCGGGCACGAATCTGTGGGGAGGTCATCACCGACCTCGAACGCGGTGTGACCCCGCACCAACTCGACCGGCTCCTCGACCGCGGCATCACCACCGGTTGTCAGCTCGCCGCCGAGGTGGCCCGGCTACCCGGCGGGGTGCCGTCGTGATCGGGCAGCCCGGCGGCCGCGGGCTGGACGAGTTCGGCTGGCCGGGATGGCCACCACGCCGCCAACGACCCGGGCGGAACGGCCGCCCCCTCGCCGAGGAGCTGGCCGACGCCCGGGACTCCCCCGACGGCGAGACCCGCAGCGCCGAGCTGGAACGGATCGCCGCGCGCGCCGACGCCGCCGGCGACGACCAGTCGGCGCTGGAGGCCCGGCTCGCGCTGATCGAGACCTACCTGCTCGACGAAGGGCGGTGGCGCCTGGTCGAGCCGGTCCGCCGCTGCCTCGCCGCCGTGGACCGGCGGCCCGACCTGCTGCCGCCCGACGGTCACGAAATTCTGGCCCGCTACCGGCGGTACGCGGTCGAAGCGCTGCTCGGCAGCCCACGTGGTGGCCTGGACCAGGCCCGGGCCCTCCTCGACGACCTCGGCACCGCCGACACCGCGACCGCCGCCGAACTCTACTGCCGGATCGCGGACCACCTCGGCGACGAGCCGACCGCCCGGTCCTGGTACGACCGCTGGGTAGCGGCGCCCGCCACCCCGGCCGACGGCTGCGTCAGCTGCGCCGCCGTCCGACGGGCGGAGCTGCTCGCCGGGTGGGAGGAGTGGTCCGCCGCGCTGGACGTCCTGGCCGGCGTGAGCCCGGGCGACTGCACCGGAGCACCCGAACGGGGGCTCGCCGCGGGGATGCTTCCGTGGCTCCGGGTCGGTGCCACCGAGTCGGCCGCGGCGGCGCACGTGCACGCGTACCAGCGGCACCGACGCGAACGGGCCGGCTTCGCATACCTCGCGGCGCACCTGCGCTTCTGCGCGCTCAGCGGAAACCCGGTCCGCGGGCTGGCCGTCCTCACCGAGCAGCTGCCCCAGCTGGACCGGGCGCCCGACGAGCTCTCCGCGATGGAGTTCGCCGCCGCCGGGGCGCTGGTGTGCGGGGTCGCGGTCGCCGCCGACCTCGGCGAGCAGCGGGTGCACCGCCCCGCGTACGGGCCACGGCCCGCGGCCGACCTCGATCTCGCCACCCTCGGGGCCGCGCTGACCGACCTGGCCACCGGGCTCGCCGGCAGCTTCGACGCGCGCAACGGCACCGGGCACCAGTCCGGGCGGGTCGCCTCCTGGCTGGACGAGCGGGGCGCAGCCGACCGGGCCCTGGCCCACCCGGTGGCGCTGCCGTTCGAGCGCCCGGACGACGACGAACCCGACCGCGAGCCGGACGACCAACCGGCTGACCAGCCCGCCCCGCTCAGCCTGGCAGCGATCACCAGCGCCCTGGACCGGCGCGGCGACAAGTACATCCTGGACGCCACGGACACCGTCGTGGGGCGCTGGGGCGAGGCGCTGATCCAGGTACGGCGGGCCGGCGAGCGGGGCGAGGTCCTGCACGTACGCGCCGTGGCCAGCCGCCGGCTGCCCGCCGACCGGCGCGCCGAGGCGTACGCGTTCTGCAACGCCTGGAACCAGGACCGGCTGCTACCGACGGCCTACGTGCACGACTCCGGCGCCGAACTGGTGTTGGCCGGCGATGTCAGCACCGACCTGTCCCACGGGGTCGCGCCCACCCAGCTGGATGTGCTGCTGGCCGCCGCGGTACGCACCGGCTCGGCGTACGCCGACGCGGTCGCGGAGCTGCCCTGACCCGGGCCGGCTCCCCGACCCTGCCGCGCCTCGGCTCAGACCTCCACCACGTTCGGCACGATCATGGGCCGACGGCGGTAGGCGTCGTTGACCCACCGCCCCACCGTGCGCCGCACGATCTGCTGCAGCTGGTGCGGGTCGGTGATGCCGTCGGAGGCCGCGCGGTTGAGCGCCTCGGTGATCAACGGCACCACCGGGCTGAACGCCTCCGGGTCCTCGGAGAAGCCCTTCGCGGAGACGGTCGGCCCACCGACCACCTTCCCGGTGACCGAGTCGACCACCACGGTGGCCGCGATGAACCCGCCGTCGCCGAGGATCCGCCGCTCGGTGAGCAGCGACTCCGACACGTCCCCGACGGCGAGGCCGTCGACGTAGACGTACCGGCTCCTGACCCGTCCGACCAGGCTGGCCCGCCCCTCGACCAGGTCGACCACGTCGCCGTCCTCACAGAGCACCACCCGATCGGCGGCGACTCCGGACTCGACGCCGAGCCGGGCGTGGGCGCGCAGGTGCCGCCACTCCCCGTGGACCGGCATCAGGTTGCTCGGCCGAACCATGTTGAGCAGGTAGAGCAGCTCGCCAGCGGGGGCGTGCCCGGAGACGTGCACCTTGGCCACGTCCTTGTGCACGACGACGGCACCCGCCCGGGCCAGCCGGTTGATCACCCGGTAGACGGAGGTCTCGTTGCCGGGCACCAGCGAGGAGGCGAGCACCACGGTGTCGCCGGGAGCGATGGTGATGTGCCGGTGGTCACCGCTGGCCATCCGGCCCAGCGCGCTCATCGGCTCACCCTGACTACCGGTCGACATCAGCACGATCTGGTCGGGCGGCATGCTGGTGGCCTCGTCGAGCCCGACGACCAGGCCGGGCGGGATGTTCAGCAGACCGAGGTCGCGGGCGATGCCCATGTTGCGCACCATCGACCGGCCGATCAGCGCCACCTTGCGGCCATGCTCCACCGCGGAGTCGAAGACCTGCTGGACCCGGTGCACGTGCGAGGCGAACGACGCGACGATGATCCGGCCCCGAGCCTTGGCGAAGATCGAGTCGAGCACCGGGCCGATCTCCCGCTCGGGCGTGACGAAGCCGGGGATCTCGGCGTTGGTGGAGTCGGACAGGAGCAGGTCCACCCCCTCCGCGCCGAGCCGCGCGAAGCCGGCCAGGTCGGTGATCCGGCCGTCCAGCGGGAGCTGGTCCATCTTGAAGTCACCGGTGTGCAGCACCAGGCCGGCCGGGGTGCGGATGGCCACGGCGAGCGCGTCCGGGATCGAGTGGTTGACCGCGAAGAACTCACACTCGAAGGGGCCCAGTTGCTCCCGACCGCCCTCCCGCACCGTCAGCGTGTACGGCTGGATCCGCCGCTCGGCGAGCTTCGCCTCGACCAGGGCGAGGGTGAACTCCGAACCGACCAGCGGGATGTCCGGCTTGTGGGCGAGCAGGTACGGCACCGCGCCGATGTGGTCCTCGTGGCCGTGCGTGAGCACGATCGCCTGTACGTCATCGAGGCGGTCCAGGATCGGGGCGAAGTCGGGCAGGATCAGGTCCACCCCCGGCTGCTCCACGTCCGGGAAGAGCACGCCGCAGTCGACGACCAGCAGCTTCCCGTCGTACTCGAAGACGGTCATGTTCCGACCGATGGCGCCGAGCCCGCCCAGCGGAACGATCCGCAACCCACCCTCGGGCAGCGGCGGCGGCAGTTCTGTCTCGATTCGCGCCTCGGTCACGCGTTCACCTCATTCTGCGACGCCGTCACCCGGCGTCCGTCGTGTCGTTCGTTCATTCAGGGAGGTCCAGGCCCGCCGCCGCACAGTCGGCGCGGAGCTGGGCGAGCTGGTCGGCGGTGGCGTCCACCAGCGGGGAGCGGACCGGGCCGGCGGGCAGTCCCCTCGCCGCCAGGCCGGCCTTGACCAGGATCGTGCCGGGAGCCCGGAAGATGCCCGTGTACAGCGGCAGCAGCTGTCGGTGCAGGGCGAGCGCGGTGGCGTTGTCCCCCGCGTCGAACGCCCGGATCATCTCCTGGGTCCGCGCCCCGGTGAAGTGGGTTGACGTGCCCACCACGCCGACCGAACCCACCGCCAGCGCGGGCAGGAGGAGCGAATCCTCGCCGCTGTAGTAGGCCAGACCGGTCCGGCTGGTCACCCAGCTGGTGGCGGTCAGGTCGCCCTTGGCGTCCTTCACCGCGACGATCCGCCCGTGCTCGGCCAGGCGCACCAGCGTCTCGGTCTCGATCGCCACCCCGGCGCGGTGCGGAATGTCGTAGAGCATCACCGGCAACCCGCTGGCGTCGGCCACCGCGGTGAAGTGTCGCACCAGGCCCGCCTGCGGTGGCTTGCTGTAGTACGGCGTCACCACCAGCAGGCCGTGCGCTCCGGCCTTCTCCGCCGCAGCGGCCAGCTCGATGGTGTGCCGGGTGTCGTTGGTGCCGACCCCGGCCACCACCTTGGCTCGATCGCCGACGGCCGCGACCACCGTCTGGATCAGGCGTTCCTTCTCCGCGTCGGTCGTGGTCGGCGACTCACCGGTGGTGCCGTTGACCACCAGCGCGTCGTTGCCCTGCTCGTCGACCAGGTAGTTCGCCAACCGGGCCGCACCATCCAGATCGAGCGCACCATCGGCGGCAAAGGGGGTCACCATGGCCGTGAGCACCCGCCCGAACGGCCGGGAGGCCGTCCGGGCGGGGGTGTCGGGGAGGTCACTCGTCATGCGTCCAACCTAGCGGACGGCCGCTGAGCCCCCGACGGGGAAGGGCTCAGGACACCTCCGCGTGCGGGCTGGTCGCCACCTCGGTGCCGTCGGGCAGGGAGGAGATCACGAAGTCGTTGAAGACGCTCGGGGCCACCCCCTGCAGCTGGCGGAGGCACTCCACCGCCAGCTCCCGGATCTCCACGTCGGCGTGCTCGGTCGCCCGCATGCCGATGAAGTGCCGCCACGCCCGGTAGTTGCCGGTGACCACGATGCGGGTCTCGGTGGCGTTCGGCAACACCGCCCGCGCCGCCTGCCGGGCACGCTTACGCCGCAGGGTGGCGTTGGGTTCGTCGGTGAAGCGCTGCTCCAGGCCCGCCAGCAATTCGGTGTACGCCCGTACGCTCGCCTCGGCGGCCTCCACGAACCGCTTGTGTAGCTCCGGGTCGTCGGCGATCACGGCCGGCTCCACCATCGCCGCGTCCCGCTCCGGCACATACCGCTGGGACAGCTGCGAGAACGAGAAGTGCCGGTGCCGGATCAACTCGTGGGTGAGCGACCGCGACACCCCGGTGAGGTAGAAGCTCACCGAGCCGTGCTCCAGCACGCTCAGGTGGCCCACCTCGAGAATGTGGGCGAGGTAGCCGGCGTTGGTCGCCGTCGCCGGGTTTGGCTTCTTCCAACTCTGGTAGCAGGCCCGCCCAGCGAACTCCGCGAGCGCCTGCCCTCCGTCCGCGTCAGTCGACCACTCAACGTCGTCTGGGGGCGCGAACTGGGTCCACGCAATGAGCTTGACCTGGGGCTGCACCATGTCCGGCATTCCTGCGACTGTAGTGGCGCGACCGGCGCCGACGGAAATCGGACCCCGCAGCTTGCCTCCCGCCCCGAGCGACCGGGGGCGCCGGCGCATCCTGTCGAGCTGCCCACACAAACGGGGCGTGCCAGGGGTGGACCGACCGTCAGCGGCTGCCGCACCACCTGGACCTGCGGTCCCGACGCGGACCACCACCCCCGTACCTCGACCGGCAACCCACGACCGGCGGGGCCGAGCCGCGGAGCCCGGTCAGACGTAGAGCGTGGTGAACGGTGCCCAGGGCAGGTTACGCGCCACGGAGAAAGCCAACCAGGCGCCCAGGAAGACCCCGATCAGCTTGTTGCTGATCCGCAGTTCGGGCAGCCGCCACCCGAAGGCCTGCCGACCCGCCCACGCCACGAACAGGTACGCCAGGAAGGGAAGCGCGAAGACGAGAAGGAGATGGTGTCGGGCAGCGGCCGGCAGGTCGGCGTGCAGCAGGTACCAAAGGGCCCGGGTGCCACCACAGCCCGGACAGTCGAGCCCGCTCGTCAGCTTGAGCAGGCAGGTGGGGGCCGCATCCGGCGTGGACCGGGTCGGATCGATCATCAGCGTGTAGCCGATACCGGCGCCGACACAGCCCAGGGCGGCCAGTGGCACCGCCCACCGAGGCGAGCGTTGCTGGAGACGGAGCACGAATCGGGTCAGTCGGTCCGGCTGCGGAGCCGGATGGACCGGCGTCGCCTCCACCGGCCAGCCATCCGGCGGCGGGGCCCCAGCCGCGGACGGCTGGTCAGCAGCATCAGTCGCCGCGGCGGCCCGGCTCTGCGGCCCGTCAACGCTCGTCACGTCGATCACGGTACACCCGCCACGCTCCTCAGGGCAGCGGCCAGCGGCACCGCCAGGTCACCGGCGGTCGGTGGCGCCACTGCGGCCAGGCCCAGCCAGCCGGCGAGCCGGTACAGCTCGGCGGCGAGCGCGAGCGCCGTCTCACCCGCCTCAACGCCGGGCTCCTGCCAGGCTGCCGGCACGAGGAGTACCCCGTGCTTCCGGTCGGCCTTCAGGTCGACCCGGGCCGTGAACCGCTCCCCCTGGAGAAACGGCAACACGTAGTAGCCGTGCACCCGCTTCGGCGCCGGGACGTAGATCTCGATGCGGTAGCTGAAATCGAACAACCGCAGCGTGCGGCCCCGCTCCCAGACCAGCGGGTCGAAGGGGCTGACCAGCCGGTTGCCCCGCACCCAACGCGGCAGTCGGGCCTCGGCGTGCAGCCAGGCCGGCTGCCGCCAGCCCGACACGGTTACCGGAAGCAGCTCCCCCGCCTCCGCCAGCTCGGCAATCGCCGCCCGCGCCTGCGCCAGCGGCAACCGGAAGTAGTCCCGCAGCTCCGGCTCCGCCGCCACGCCGAGGGAGCGGGCGGCCACGGCCACCAGAGTCCGGTACGCCTCGGCGTCGCTCGGGGTGGGCGCCGCCAGTACCGCCGGCGGCAGCACCTGCTCCGGCAGGGCGTAACGGCGGGCGAAGGACGTCGTACGCTCGGCGGCCGTCACCTCACCGGACCAGAACAGGTACTCCACCGCCCGCTTCGTCGCGGACCAGTTCCAGCCCCAGTTGCCGGTCACCCGGTCAGCGTCGTGCTCGATCTCCGCGGCGGTGATCGGCCCGCGGGCCGCTACCTCGTCCCGGACCCACGCCACCAGATCCGGCTGCTCCTCGGCGATCCGGCGCATGCCGCCCCAGGCCTGGCTACGGGCGCGCGCCATCCGCCAGCGCAGCGCCGGCTGCAACGCGACCGGCACCAGCGACGCCTCGTGCCCCCAGTACTCGAAAAGATCCCGGGGGTGGCGGTACGCGGCCGCGTCGAGCAGCGTCGTCGGGTAGGGACCGAGGCGGCTGTAGAGCGGCAGATAGTGCGCCCGCTGGAGCACGTTGACCGAGTCCAGCTGGATCAGACCGACCCGGTCCAGCACCCGACGCAGGTGCCGGCGGGTGGGCACACCGGTCGGCGCGGGGTCGGTGAAACCCTGGGCTGCCAGGGCGATCCGTCGGGCTTGGGCGAGCGAGAGCGATTCCGGCGCGGTCATCGCGGGGACACTAGGTCACCGGTACGACACTGCTCCGGGGACGGCCCTCCTCCTGCCCGGCCGTCCCGACCGCGGTCTGGTGTGTCACGGTCCGGATCGGCAGAAACGCCAGCAGGGCCAGGCTGATCCAGACGTACGTGTTGCTGCCGAGGAAGCCGTCGATCCCGGTGAAGTCCCGCTCCCAGGCCCACACGATCCGGCTGATCAGGAACGCGTACGCGATGCCCACGGCCGCCAGTAGCCGGCGCTGCCGACGGCTGCCGGCGGGCGCCGCCATCGCGTTGTCCACCAACAGGATGAGCGCCGGCAGCAGCCAGACCAGATGGTGTACCCAGGTGACCGGGCTGACCAGACACATCAGCACACCGGTCAACGCCAGCCCGGTCGCCTCGTCACCGACCGCCACCGCAGCCCGGGCCCGCCACACCCAGAGCGCCAGCACCACCACCACCAGCGCCAACCAGGCGACGGTACTCGGATTCTCCGGGTTCAGCCGGGCCACCACTCCACGGAGGGACTGGTTGGAGACGAAGGAGAGCTCGCCCACGCGGTTGGTGTTCCACAGCGCCTCGGTCCAGAACTCCCGGGAGGCATCCGGGAAGAGGGTGGCGGCGAACAGGGTCGCGCCGGCGGCGGTGCCCATCGCGGTTACCGCCGCCCGCCAGCGCCCGGTCACCAGCAGGTAGACGATGAAGATCCCCGGGGTCAGCTTGATCGCGGTGGCCAGGCCGATGGTGGCACCGGCCCACCGGCTACCCGAAGGCAGTAACCGCAGCAGATCAACCGCCACCAGAAACAGCAACAGCATGTTGACCTGGCCAAAGTTCACCGTCTCCCGCATCGGCTCGTAGGCCGCGGCGAGGCAGAGCGCCACCGCGATGGCAAACCAGCGGGTCCAGCCAGCGCGGCGCGAGATCGGGTCCAGCAGCCACCAGAACAGCACCAGGGTGACCACCACGCTCGCGGAGACGCTCAGCACGATCGCCATAGTCCAGGAGACGTACGCCATCGGCAGCATGACCAGGGCTGCGAACGGCGGGTAGGTGAAGCCGTACTGGGTGAACGGGCGCAGGAAGTCGTAGATCTCTCCGCCGTCGTGCACCCAGTAGCGGATCGCGCCGTAGTAGACCCCAAGGTCAAAAAATCCGTGCCGCGCGGCCGCCACGGACAGGAACAGGGCCACCCCGATGGCGAGCCCGACCACACCGATCGCCTGTCTGACCGTCCGCTTGGCACCCTGCGCCATCGTCGCCTCCTCCACCCTGCGTAGGCTTTCGTGCCATGGCTCTCGGGTACGTCCGCCCGGCGCGTCCGCAGGACGCCGGCGATATCGCACGCATCCAACTCGCAACCTGGCGGGTCGCGTACCGCCGCATCCTGCCCCGGCAGGTGCTCGCGAACCTCGACGAGGCGTGGCTGGCCCAGCGGTGGACCGCAGCGGTGCAAGAGCCGCCCTCGGCCGCCCACCGGGTGCTGGTCGCCGTCGAACAGGCCGAGCAATCGTATCTGGTGGGGTTCGCCGCCTCCGGCCCGGCCGACGCCGAGGCCCAGGCGCCCGGCGAACCCGCCGAAGCGCTGGGTCCGAAGGTCGTCGCGGTCACCGACCTGCTGGTGGAGCCGCGCTGGGGCCGGCGCGGGCACGGCAGTCGGCTACTCGCCGCGGCGGTGGACCACTGGCGTGATGACGGGTTCACCCGCGCGGTGGCGTGGGCGTTCGATGCCGACGCGGCGACCCGGGGGTTTCTGACCGGCACCGGGTGGGAGCCGGACGGGGCGACCCGCGCGTTGGACGTGGACGACATGCTGGTCGCCCAGTTACGACTACACGTCGCGGTCCCCGCGGAACCGACCCGACTCCCGGACGATCCGACTCCCTGACGATCCGACTCCCTGACGACCCAACCTCCGGACGGCCCCGCGACCCCGGGCGGCCCGGTTCACCGCCGGTGCGGGACGATCCGCTCAGTCGAGCAGGGCGTCCAGGCCGACCGTCAGGCCGGGCCGGTTGCGCACCTCGCGGACAGCCAGCAGCACGCCGGGCATGAAGGAGGCCCGGTCGTACGAGTCGTGCCGGATGGTCAGCGTCTCGCCGGCGGCGCCGAAGAGCACCTCCTGGTGGGCGACGAGGCCGGTGGCGCGGACCGAGTGCACGCGTACACCGTCGATGTCGCAGCCGCGGGCACCGGCCACCTCGTCCCGGGTGGCGTCCGGTGCCGGGCCTTGACCGGCGGCGGCGCGGGCCGCCGCGATCAGGCGCGCGGTGTGCGTCGCGGTACCGCTCGGCGCGTCCAGCTTGCGCGGGTGATGCTGCTCGATGATCTCGACTGACTCGAAGTGGCGGGCGGCCCGTTCGGCGAACTGCATCATCAGTACCGCCCCGATGCCGAAGTTGGGGGCGACGACCACGCCCACCCCCGGCTTCCGGGCCAGCCAGCCGCGCATCCGCTCCAGCCGCGCCTCGGTGAAACCCGTGGTGCCGACCACGGCACTGATGCCCTGGTCAATGCACCAGTGCAGGTTGTCCATGACCACGTCAGGGGTGGTGAAGTCGACGATCACCTCGGCTCCGGCGTCGGAGGCGTTGAACAACCAGTCGCCCTGGTCAACCATGGCCACCAACTCCATGTCGGGGGCCGCGTCCACCGCCTTGCACACCTCGATGCCCACCCGGCCACGGGCGCCCAGCACACCGACCCGGAGCGGCTCGTCCGCGCTCTTGTCCTGCTCGTCAGTCACAGCCGACAACCTATCCCAACCGGGACACGGGCATCGCCGGGGTAGCCCGATGGACCGCGACCCGGAACCCGGGTGCCGGCGCTCCGGCTGGGGCGGCGATGCGGAGGCGGTCGGGCGGAGGCGGTCAGGCAGGGGCGGTCGGGCTCACTCCGGCGGGAAGTCGGACTCGCCGAACGGACCCACCACCGCCAGCGACATCGGGCGCCTCAGCAGCTCTGCGGCGAGCGCGTTCACGTCGGCCAGGGTGACCGCGTCCACCTGGGCCAACAAGGTGTCGACCGGCATCAGTTCGCCGTAGAGCAGCTCCCCCTTGGCCAGCCGGCTCATCCGGGAACCACTGTCCTCCAGGCCCAGCACGAACGCGCCCTTGCTCATGCCCTTGCCCCGGGCCAGCTCGGCTGCGGTGAGTCCGTCGGCGGCCGTCCGGGCCAGCTCCGCGCGGATCAACTCCAGCACCTCGTTGGCTCGACCCGGGGCGCAGCCGGCGTAGACGGAGAACAGGCCGCTGTCGGCGTGTTGGCTGGCGTAGGAGTAGACCGAGTAGGCCAGCCCCCGCTGCTCGCGGATCTCCTGGAAGAGCCGGCTGGACATGCCGCCGCCGAGGATGTTGTTCAGCACCCCGAGGGCGAACCGACGCTCATCCCGCCGATCGATGCCGGTACAGCCAAGAACGACGTGCGCCTGCTCGGTCTCCTTCGGCCCAACCAGGGTGGTCGCCGGTTGCGTGCGTACCGCCGGGGTGGCGCTCCGGTAGGTAGCGGGCGCCGCCGGGTCGGTGTCCAGCGGTGTGCCCTGCAGCGCCTGCCGGACCAGCTTGACCACGCTGGAGTGATCAAGGTTCCCCGCGGCGGCGATGACGATCCGAGGCGGGGTGTAGTGCCGCCGGTAGAAGCTCTGGATCTGTCGCCGGGTCATCGGGGTGACCGTCTGTTCCGTCCCCGAGATCAGCCGGCCGAGCGGGTGTTCACCGTAGACAGCCCGGGCGAAGAGGTCGTGCACCTCGTCGCCGGGCTCGTCGTCGTGCATGGCGATCTCCTCGAGGATCACGCCCCGCTCGACCTCCACGTCCTCCGGCGTCAGCACCGAGTCGGCGACCAGGTCGCACATCACGTCGATGGCGAGGGGTAGATCGTCGTCGAGGACCCGCGCGTAGTAGCAGGTGTATTCCTTCGTGGTGAAGGCGTTGGTCTCGCCGCCGACCGCCTCGATCGCCGACGAGATCTCCAGTGCCGACCGCCGGCGTGTCCCCTTGAACAGCAGGTGCTCAAGGAAGTGGGCGGCACCGGACTGGGGGCCGGTCTCGTCCCGGGAGCCGACCGACACCCAGATGCCGAACGAGACGCTGCGCATCGCGGGAATGGCCTCGGTGAGGACCCGCAGCCCGCTGGGGAGCACGGTCCGGCGGACCGTGCCACCCAGCGGGTCATCGCTGAGCGTACGGGTTACGGCGCGGCTGGCCGCGCCGCCGGGAGCACCCCGAAACGCGGCCACCCCCCGTCGTTCCGGTGTGGACGGTACGGAGACAGTCCGGCTCACGAAGGGCTCCCGGTTCGACGAGGGGTGGATGGTGCGTTGGTCCGACGGTCAGCTGCGCCGGGTACGACGGCGCGGACGCGACTCGCCGCCCTCACCGCCGTCGCCACGGTCGCCGCTGTCGCCGCGGTCCGGGCCCCGGCCACCGCGCTCGCGGTCACCGCGGTCGCGCGGTCCCCGGTCGCCCCGGTCCCGACCCGCCGGCCGCTCGCCGGCGCCCTCCGCCGGGACCTCGGCGCCCTCCGGGCGCACCTTGTCCAGGTAGATCTTGCCCCGCTGGTCGATGTCGGCGATCTCCACCTCGACCTTGTCACCGACGTTGAGGAAGTCCTCGACCTTCTCGACGCGCTTGCCGTCGCCCACCTTGGAGATGTGCAGCAGACCGTCGCGGCCGGGAAGCAGCGAGACGAACGCGCCGAAGGCGGCGGTCTTGACCACCGTGCCGAGGAAGCGGTCGCCCATCTTCGGCAGGGTCGGGTTCGCGATCCCGTTGATCCGCTCGACCGCGGCCTGCGCCGCCGGGCCGTTGGTCGCACCGACGTAGATGGTGCCGTCGTCCTCGATCGAGATCTCGGCGCCCGTCTCGTCCTGGATGGCGTTGATCGTCTGCCCCTTCGGGCCGATCACCATGCCGATCTTGTCCACCGGGATCTTGACGGTGGTGACCCGAGGCGCGTAGTCACTCATCGTGGCCGGCGCCTCGATCGCCGCCTGCATCACCTGCAGGATCGTCTGCCGGGCCTCGTAGGCCTGCTGAAGCGCCGCGGCGAGCACGTCCGACGGGATGCCGTCGAGCTTGGTGTCGAGCTGCAGCGCGGTGACGAAGTCCGGCGTACCGGCGACCTTGAAGTCCATGTCGCCGAAGGCGTCCTCGGCGCCGAGGATGTCGGTCAGCGTCACGTACCGGGTCTTACCCTCGACCTCGTCGGAGATCAGACCCATGGCGATCCCGGCGACCGGCGCCTTCAGCGGCACCCCGGCGGAGAGCAGGCCGAGCGTCGAGGCGCAGACCGAGCCCATCGAGGTCGAGCCGTTGGAGCCGAGCGCCTCGGAGACCTGCCGGATCGCGTACGGGAACTCCTCGCGCGAGGGCAGCACCGGGATCAGGGCCCGCTCGGCGAGCGCGCCGTGGCCGATCTCCCGCCGCTTCGGCGAGCCCACCCGGCCGGTCTCCCCGGTCGAGTACGGCGGGAAGTTGTAGTTGTGCATGTAACGCTTGGACTTCTCCGGGGAGAGCGTGTCCAGGGACTGCTCCATCCGGAGCATGTTCAGCGTGGTGACGCCCATGATCTGGGTCTCGCCCCGCTCGAAGAGCGCCGAGCCGTGCACCCGGGGCAGGATCCCGACCTCGGCGGTCAGCGGGCGAATGTCCCGCGGGCCGCGGCCGTCGATGCGGACCTGCTCGCGCAGCACCCGGTTGCGGACCTCGGACTTGGTCAGCGACCGCAGCGCGGCGGAGAGCTCCTTCTCCCGACCCTCGAAGCGCGGGCCGAGCTCCTCGACCACCCGGGCCTTGATCCGGTCCAGGGCCTCCTCACGGTCGGCCTTGCCGGCGATCTTCAGGGCCTCGGCCACGTCCTCCCGGGCCAGCTCCGTGACCGCGTCGTACGCGTCATCGGCGTAGTCGAGGAAGACCGGGAACTCGGCGACCGGCTTCGCCGCCACCTCGGCCAGCTCGCTCTGCGCACGGCACAGTTCACGGATGGCCGGCTTGGCTGCCTCCAGCCCGCTCGCCACGACCTCCTCGGTCGGTGCGGAGGCGCCGTCGGCGACCAGCTTCGCGGTGTGCTCGGTGGCCTCCGCCTCGACCATCATGATCGCGACGTCGCCGTCGGGCAGGGCGCGACCGGCGACCACCATGTCGAAGGTGGCGCGCTCCAGCTCCTCGTGGGTCGGGAAGGCAACCCAGGAGCCGTCGATGTGGGCCATCCGGGTCGCCCCGATCGGGCCGGAGAACGGCAGGCCGGAGAGCTTCGTCGACATCGAGGCGGCGTTGATCGCCACCACGTCGTACGGGTGGCTGGGGTCGAGCGCCAGGACGGTCTCGACGACCTGGACCTCGTTGCGCAGGCCCTTGACGAACGAGGGACGCAGCGGCCGGTCGATCAGCCGGCAGGTGAGGATCGCGTCCTCGCTGGGGCGCCCCTCCCGGCGGAAGAACGAACCGGGGATCCGGCCCGCCGCGTACATCCGCTCCTCGACGTCGACGGTCAGCGGGAAGAAGTCGAAGTGCTCCTTCGGCTGCCGACCGGCGGTGGTGGCGGAGAGGACGACCGTCTCGCCGAGTTGGGCGACGACGGAGCCGGCGGCCTGACGGGCCAGCCGGCCGGTGGAGAAGGTGATCACACGGGTGCCGAAGGCCCCGTTGTCGATCGTGGCGGTACGAGACTGGGTACCGAGGTTGCTCTCGGTCATCTGTGGTTGCGCTCCTTCGCGTCTACGGACCGCGACGCGCAGCTGCTCAGACGGCCGGTCTTCGATCGAAGCGCCCGGGCGGATCGGCGAGGTGCCGGATGCCCGGAGGCCACTACCGGAGACCGGTGCGCTGACCGGCTCCCGGTGGTCGGGGGGTCGTGCGGCCCTAATTTCGGAGTTTCTGGCGGTGAACCGGAGCGGGGGAGCGGCCGTTCGGCCACTCCCCCGTCACGTCACCGGCGCAGACCGAGCCGCTCGATGAGCGACCGGTAGCGGTTGATGTCCTTCTTCTGCACGTAGTTGAGCAGCCGACGGCGGCGGCCGACCAGCAGCAGCAGCCCACGGCGGCTGTGGTGGTCATGCTTGTGCACCTTCAGGTGCTCGGTCAGGCCCGCGATCCGCTTGGTGAGGACGGCGACCTGCACCTCCGGCGAACCGGTGTCACCCTCGACGGTCGCGTACTCCTCGCGGATCTTGGCCTTGTCCTGCTGGTCGAGCGCCATGTTCTCCCTGTTTCGGTGGGTTGATCGGTATCGTGTCCGCCCGGTTGGGCCTCGCCCAGATGGCCGGGCGAAGCCCGGCGGCGGACGGTCCTCGCACCCGCGGCGTCGTGCAGGCATGCCAGGACCCACGTCGGTCGGCCGACGTCCCTGTCAGGGTACCAGCCAGTCCGGAAACTCCGGACCAGGGGCGGACCGGGGTGTCGAACCCGATCACTTTCCGTGATCATCCCAAGGCTTGGCGGGTACGTTCGACGTCCTCGGCCATCTGGGCCACCAACGGCTCAATCGAGTCGTAGCGGACCTGCCCACGCAGGTGCGCCACGAAGTCCAGGGCCAGCCGCTCGCCGTACAGGTCCGCGTCGAAGTCGAGCACGTACGCCTCGACCCGCCGTTCCTGGCCGGAGAAGGTCGGGTTCGTGCCGACCGACACCGCCGCCAGCAGCGGCTCCCGCTGCCCCCGCCGCACCAGGCGGGCGGCGTAGATCCCGTCGGCCGGGATCGCGGCGTACCGGTGGCAGAGCAGGTTGGCGGTGGGGAAGCCCAGCTCGCGACCGCGCCGGTCGCCGCGGACCACCACGCCCTCCAGCCGGTGCGGCCGCCCCAACGCGCTGGCAGCGGCCACCACGTCTCCGGCGGCGACGCACGAACGGATGTACGTGGAGGAGAAGATCGTCCCCGCCTCGGCCACCAGGGGCGCCCCCTCGACGGCGTAACCGAACGTCCGACCGAGCTGCTCCAGCAACGCCACGTCTCCCGCGGCCCGATGCCCGAACCGGAAGTTCTCCCCCACCACGACCAGCGCGGCGTGCAGGTGCTCGACCAGAACGTCGTGCGCGAACGCCTCTGCCGACAGCCGGGAGAAGTCCGGGGTGAACGGCACCACACAGAGCACGTCCACGCCGAGCGCCTCGATCAACTCGGCCTTCCGGGCCGGCTCGGTGAGCACCGCCGGGTGCGAACCCGGACGGACCACCTCGGCGGGGTGCGGATCGAAGGTGACCACCACCGACCTGACGCCGAGTTCGCGAGCCCGCGCCACCGCGTGCCCGATGATCGCCTGGTGCCCCCGGTGCACGCCGTCGAAGACACCGATGGTGACGACCGACCGCCCCCAGCCGCCGGGCGCCGCGTCGTACCCCCGCCACCGCTGCATAACGCTCCTCCCCTGTCGCTGTCCCGACCGCCGCGCCGTCAGGCCGGGGCCAGCACGATCTCGGCACGGGCCCGACCGGCCCGCTCGCTGACGATAGCGACCAACCCGCCCGCCGGGCCGAAGACGGCGTACGGGCCGTCGATCCCCGCCGGGTCCAACGGACCGCCGTGCGAGAGCACCCGCTCCTCCTCGGCGGTCGCCTCCCGGCGCGGGAAGAACCGATCGGCCGCCGCCGCGAGGGAGAGCGTGACCACCTCGGGTGCCCGGCGCTCCAGGTCATCGAGGGTAGCGGCCTCGGCGAGGGTGAAACCGCCCACGGCGGTACGCCGTAGCGCGGTGAGGTGCCCGCCGACGCCGAGCGCCTGGCCGGCGTCCCGGGCGATCGCCCGCACATACGTGCCGGAGGAGCAGGTGACGTCCACGTCCACGTCCACCACGTCCGGCTCGTCGCGGCGCAGTGCTCGCGCGTCGAGCTGGGAGATGGTGACCCGCCGGGGCGGCAGGTCAACGCTGGCTCCCTCCCGAACCCGGCGGTACGCCCGCTGACCGTCGATCTTGATAGCGCTGACCGCGCTGGGCACCTGGTCCACCGCACCGGTCTGCGCCGCCAGCACGGCCCGGACCGCCTCGTCGGTCACCAGACCAGCCGGCGTGCTGGAGATCACATCCCCCTCGGCATCGTCGGTTACCGTCGCCTGCCCCAGCCGAATCGTGGCGGCGTAGCTCTTGCCAGCCCCAATGACGTAGGTCAGCAACCGGGTGGCTCGCCCCACGCCGAGGACCAGGACCCCGGTCGCCATCGGATCGAGTGTGCCACCGTGCCCGACCCGCCGGGTCCGGGCCAGCCGGCGCACCCGTGCCACCACGTCGTGCGATGTCATGCCGCCGGGCTTGTCGACCACGATCAGTCCGTCTGCGCTCACGACCGCCAAGCCTGCCAGACGGGCCGGCCAGGCCGACACCGGGACGCCACCCGGACAACCAGACCACCCACCCGCACCACGACGATCGCATTGACACCGGCTGCTACCAATGGGCTGATCAACCACGGGAGGGTTAGGCAATGTCACGCCAGCACCAGAATCAGGACCGGCAGCGATTTCCCCGACTGCACCAACCGGAGCAGCCGCCCAGCCTCCCCTCCTGGATGCTCGACCCACCGCCCCCGCGGCGCACGACTGTGGACCGGATCGCCGCGGCGCTGCTCGCGCTCCCGGGTGCCGCCGCCCTGCGCCGGCGGTGGCAGGTGTGGCAGGGCCGACGCCGGCTGTACCAACGCTTCCCGAACACGATGAAGCTAGCCGGCTTCATCGTCTCCTTCGCCGTGGCCCTGGGGCTGGTGATGGCCACCTACGCCCTGCTGGGCATGGCCTCGTCCTAGCCGGCGCTCCACTCCCGCACGCTGCGGTCGGCGGCCCGGACCCACTCCGAAGACTCAGGCTCCGACCACGCCGGCGACTCAGGCCCGGGTGGCACCGACGACCGCCCAGCGACCGGAGCGCAGGCGCAGCAGCAGGGCGGCCAACCGGAGCACCACGAAGAAGGTGAGTCCGGCCCAGATCCCACCGAGTCCGAGGTCCAGTCCGTACGCCAACCAGATGGCCGGCAGAAATCCCCCCAACGCCGCCACGATCGTGAGGTTCCGCAGGTAGCGGATGTCCCCCGCGCCGATCAACACCCCGTCCAGGGCGAAGACGACGCCCGCCAGCGGCAACATCGCGACGAACCAGGGCCAGGCCACCATCGCCTCGTCGCGGACCTGCCCATCGGCGCTGAACCAGCCCGGGACGACCCCGGCGCCAGCGGCGATGACCAGCGCGAACGCCACACCGCAGCCGGCGCCGAGCAACCCGATCCGGCGGGCCAGTCCACGGGCGCCGGCCGCGTCGTCGGCCCCCAGCGCGGCGCCGACCAGGGCCTGCGCGGCGATGGCGAGCGCGTCGAGCACCAGGGCGGTGAAGAACCAGAGTTGCAGGACGATCTGATGGGCGCCGACCGCCGCCGCGCCAAAGCGGGCGGCCACCGCGGTGGCGGAGAGAAAACTCGCCTGGAAGGCGACGCCGCGGATGAGCAGGTCCCGACTGAGCACAAGCTGCTGGGCGAGGACCCGGGGCCGGGGGCGGAGGGCCACCCGCTCGGCGACCAGCGCCCCGGCGAAGAGCACACCAGAGATCGTCTGCGCCACGACGTTGGCCACCGCCGATCCGGGCAGGCCGAGCCCGACGGGATAGACCAGCACCGGGCAGAGCACCGCGGAGAGCAGGCTCGGGCCGAGCACGAACCACAGCGGCCGGCGGGTGTCCTGGACACCCCGCAGCCAGCCGTTGCCAGCAGCGGCCAGGAGCAGCCCCGGTGCGCCGAGCGCGGCGATCCGCAGCCACTGCGCGGCGGCCTCCGCCACCTCGTTGTCCGCCCCGACGAGGGCACGGGCGAGTACGCCGCCACCGGCCTGCATGCCGACCGCGACGAAGACCCCTACCGCGAGCGCGAGCCAGGAGGCCTGGACCCCCTCGGCAACGGCGGCGGCGCGGTCACCAGCCCCGAACCGCCGGGCGGAGCGCCCGGTGGTGCCGTAGGCGACGACCGTGCCCAGCCAGGCGATGAGCGTCAGCACGGTGCCGCCGATCGCCAACGCGGCGAGCGGGACCCGGCCGAGGTGTCCCACCACCGCCGTGTCGACCAGCACGTACAGCGGCTCTGCGGCGAGCACCACGAGGGCGGGCAGGGCGAGCGCGGCGATCCGGCGGGGCGAGGCGGAGCGGGTTGCGGGGGCGGACGGCGGGTTCATCGTCGCCGATCCTGACACGGGCTCGGTAAGGACCGCAAACCGGGCTAGTCACTTACCGGCGATCCGTGGCGCCGGACGACGGGCGGCCAGCGCCGCCCGTCGGGGAGGGCGTCAGCTGCTCGGCGACGTCACTGGCGCGTGTCCATCGAGGTCTGCAGGGCACGGCGCAGTTGCTCACGTGCCTCGTCCGCGGTGTCGGGCTTGGGCTTGTTCGGCATGGGAAACCCCTTCCAGGGCGCGAGCCACCAAGGCAGCGGTGGAACTCACGGGCAAGGTCTGCCACCCGCGGACGTCCGGGGTCGCCGGAGCGGCGCACGAAGCATCGAGCCCGGGTCGGTCCGACCCTGGAGAGCGACGACGCCGGGTACGGCCCCACCGCTCACGACCAGCACCGTCAGCACGGCATCGGTCAATGTCCAAGCTATCGTTCAGGTCCACCCACCGCCGGCTGTTCCCACCATCCGGGCGGAGCCAGAGCTCCGAAGGCCGGTGGTCGGCCAGCGCGGAAGCGGCACCTCAACGAGCCAGGAAGTGCCAGCCCAGCCACCACCAGAAGCCGAAGAGCCCAATCCGGCCGACCGGCACCGAGCCGACCTCGTACCGCATGACGTACGCGCAGACCTCACCCAGGGTGGGGATGCGGGACCCCTCCCGGCGGGCTGCCAACTCCACCGCGACAAAGAGCGCCACCGCCACCAGGAAACCGCCGATCGCCAGCGTCCGCATCATCGCCGCACCATCCCCCAGAACGCGGACAACCAGGCCAGCCAACCCGCTGAACGGATCACCCCGTCCTCCAGCAGTGGATCCGCCAGCCGGGAGAAGGTCGGGAAATCATCACCGGCAGCGGCCACGAAGGTGGCCCCCTCGAAGACCACAAACACCACCACCGGCAACGTCCACCACACCGCACCCCCGTCCAGCCGAACCGGTGCGGGTCGCCGGGGCACCCGGTTACCCAGGCCAAGCCAGATCAGGACACCACCGGTGCCGAGCGTCCACAGATTCGCCTCCATCGAGAAGGAGGGAAACCGGCCACCCACCAACGACAGGCAGACGAGCACCGGCACGGTGACAGCGGGACGATCCCAGGCGCGCGGCGCCTCGATGGTCAGGTCACAGGGCTGTTCCATTCCGCAATTCTGCCCACCGTCACCAACGGCGGGAAGACCGAACACCCGTAAGCCGACCCTGAACTTTGTCCGACAGATCATCAGCCGACAGGCCCGCCAGCAGTAAACCGCAGGGCTGACCTGACGGCTACCGCAGGGCTACCCGACCGTTGCCGCGAAGCCGACCAGACCGACACCGCGGGGTTGACCAGACCGACACCGCGAGGCCACCCCTCAACCGCCGGTCGGGGCGAGTAGCGCCTCGGCCAGCTCCCGCCGGACGGCCTCCACCACCTCGTCGGCGCTGCCCCGGCCGGTGAAGCCGGCGGCGAGCCGGTGCCCTCCGCCGCCCAACGCCATCGCCACCCGGCTCACGTCCACCGCGCCCTTGCTCCGCAACGACACCGCCCACTCGCCGTCGGCGGTCTGCTTCACCACGCAGCTCACGTCGGCCTCCGCCGTGCACCGCACCGAATCGATCAGCGCCTCCAGCACGTACGCCGGCTGCCCGTGCCGGGCCAGGTCCTCCTGGCTCGCCCAGGTCCACACCAGGCCGTGACCGCCCGCAGCGGCCGGCTCCAGCTGGGCCCGACCGAGCACCTCGGCGTAGAGCCGCACGGCACCGAACGGGCGGGTGTCGAAGACGCGCCGAGAGATCTCACCGGGACGGATGCCCGTGGCGAGTAGCCGGGCCGCGAAGCGGTGCACCGCCGCGGTGGTGGCCGCGTACCGGAACGAACCGGTGTCGGTGGTCAACGCCACGTAGAGACACTCCGCGATCTCCGCATCGAGCGGCACCCCCAGCCGGTTGAGCAGCTCGTCCACGAGCACCGCGGTGGCCGCCGCCCGCGGGTCAACCAGATTGATCGCACCGAAGCCGGGGTTCGACGCGTGATGGTCGAGCACCAACGTGCTGCCGGCGGTCGTCAACCGGTCAGCCAGCTCCCCCAACCGGGACTCGCTCGCCGCGTCGAAGCTGATCAGAAGGTCCGGATCGGCAACCGCCTCCGCCGCCGGAACGAGCAACTGCTCACCGGGCAGCCCGCGCAGCGGCTCCGGGAGTTGCGGCGGGCCGGGAAAGGTGGCCTGCACCTGTCGCAGACCGAGCCAACGCAGGCCGAGAGCGAAGCCGAGCATGCTGCCGAGCGCGTCGCCGTCCGGGTTCACATGACAGACCAGCAGCACCCGCCCCGCGGCCGGCGCTGCCCGGACCGCGGCCACCGCCGCCGCCCAGTCGGCCTCCGCCGGCGCGGACCGCGCCCCGGCGACGGAATCGGTCACCGCTGCTCTCCGCCCGGCGGCAGCACCTCGTCCCCGGCGGCCTCGGGCTCCTCTTCCAGCCGGTACGGCTGGGCCTCACCCGCGTACTCGGCCCGGGTGGCGAGGCGCTGCACCTCGGCATCCGCGTGGCGGGCCTGGGCGAGCAGGTCGTCGATGTGCTTGACCTGGTCCTGAACATCGTCCAAGACGAAGGTAAGCGTCGGCGAGTGGCGCAGCCCCAGCGCCTTCCCAACGGTGCTGCGCAACATGCCCTTGGCGCTTTCCAGCGCCGCCGCGGTGCTCGCCTGGGCAGCCGCGTCGCCGAGCACCGTGTAGAAGACCGTGGCGTCGCGGAGGTCAGCGGTGATCCGCGCATCCGTGATGGTGATCATGCCAAGCCGGGGATCCTTGATCTGGCTACGTACCACCGACGCCACCAGCTCACGCACCCGCTCCGCGTGCCGGCGCACCTTGGCCGGATCCGACATCTCGCCACCTCCAGGCGTACCGCTCCCGGCCGCCGGGCACCAGGAGTGCCCAAGCCGCCGGCCATCACCATGAACACTACCCGCGCCGCCGGTCCGCCCGTACGTCGCCGGTGCGGTGACCGCCCACCGAGCAGCCCCGCAGCGACGCCAGTGGATCAGTCGTCCGCGCCGTACAGTCGCCGCCGCACCGACAACAGATCAACCTCGGGACGGGTGGCGACCAGGCGCTCACACGAGTCGAGCACCTCGCGTACGTGCGCCGCTGTCGCGGCCACCACCGCGACGCCGATCTCCGCCCGCCCGTGCAGGTCGAGCGCCCCCACCTCGGCGGTGGAGACCTCGACGCGGCGCAGCGCCGACACGATCGGCCGAACATAGGACCTCTTGGCCTTCAGCGACCGGGAGTCGCCCGGCAGGAGAAGATCGAATACCGCGGTTCCGGTGAACATCGTCCCGGAGACTACGGACGAAGCCGGACATGATCAAGGGGTTTACGCCGTCTGGCGTAAACCCCTTGACCTGTGTCCCTACCGGATCAGGCGCGCGCCTTCTCCCGCATCTCGAAGGTCTCGATCACGTCGCCGACCTGGACGTTGTTGAAACCGGCCAGGGTCAGACCACACTCGAAGCCCTCGCGCACCTCGGTCGCGTCGTCCTTGAACCGCTTGAGCGAACTGATGGTGACGTTGTCCGCCACCACCGCGCCGTCGCGCAGCAGCCGGGCCTTGGCGTTGCGTCGGAGCAGACCCGACCGGACGATGCAACCGGAGATGTTGCCGACCTTGGACGAACGGAACACCTCGCGGACCTCCGCGGTGCCCAGCTCGACCTCCTCGTACTCCGGCTTGAGCAGGCCCTTGAGCGCCGCCTCGATTTCCTCGATGGCCTGGTAGATGACGGTGTAGTACCGCATCTCCACGCCCTCGCGGTCGGCCATCTCGCGGACCTTGTTGGCGGCCCGCACGTTGAAGCCGATGATCGTGACCGCCTCCGACGAGGCGCTCGCGAGCATGACGTCGCTCTCGGTGATCGCCCCAACGCCCCGGTGGATGATCCGTAGCTGGACCTCCTCGGGGATGTCGAGGTTGAACAGGGCATCCTCGAGCGCCTCCACGGAACCGGAGACGTCGCCCTTGAGCACCAGGTTGAGCGAGGTCTTCTCGCCCGCCTTGAGCTGCTCCATGAGCGTCTCGAGGGTGGCCCGACCACGGGAGTTGGCGAACGCCGCCGCCCGCCGCCGCGCCTGCCGCTGCTCGGCGATCTGCCGCACGGTGCGGTCGTCCTCGGCGGCCAGGAACGTGTCGCCCGCCCCCGGCACCGCGGTCAGACCCAGCACCAGCACCGGGCGAGATGGACCCGCCTCGGCGACCTGGTTGCCGTTCTCGTCGAGCATCGCCCGAACCCGGCCGTGCGCCCCACCGGCGACGATCGAGTCGCCCGCCCGCAGGGTGCCCTTCTGCACCAGCACCGTCGCCACCGCGCCCCGGCCCTTGTCCAGGTGCGCCTCGATCGCCACACCCTGCGCCGGGCCGTCGGTCGGAGCGGTCAACTCCAGCGACGCGTCCGCGGTCAGCAGCACCGCCTCGAGCAGGCTGTCGATCCCGGTACCGGGCTTGGCCGCCACGTTGACGAACATGGTGTCGCCGCCGTACTCCTCGGCGACCAGTCCGTACTCGGTCAGCTGTTGGCGGACCTTGTCCGGGTTGGCGTCCGGCTTGTCGACCTTGTTGACCGCCACCACGATCGGCACGTCGGCCGCCTTGGCGTGGTTCAACGCCTCGATCGTCTGCGGCATCACCCCGTCGTCGGCCGCGACGACCAGGATCACGATGTCGGTGACCTGGGCGCCACGGGCACGCATGGCGGTGAACGCCTCGTGACCGGGGGTGTCGATGAAGGTGATCGCCCGGTCCTGGTCCTCGTGCGGGACGTGGACCTGGTAGGCGCCGATGTGCTGGGTGATGCCACCCGCCTCGCCGGCCACCACGTTCGCCTTCCGGATCGCGTCCAGAAGCTTCGTCTTACCGTGGTCGACGTGGCCCATGACGGTAACCACCGGCGGCCGACTGACCAGACGGTCCTCCGCCACCTCGGCGTCCAGGTCGATGTTGAACTGCGCGAGCAGCTCGCGGTCCTCGTCCTCCGGGCTGACGATCTGGACGACAAAGCCCAGGTGTTCACCCAACAGCAGCAGGGTGTCGTCGGAGCAGGACTGGGTCGCGGTCACCATCTCGCCCAGGTTGAACATCTCCTGGACCAGCGAACCCGGGTTGGCGTTGATCTTGTCGGCGAAGTCCGACAGCGAGGCGCCGCGGGACAACCGGACGGTCTGACCCTGCCCCCGGGGCGCACCCGAGGACATGGTCGGGGCCGACAGGTTGTCGAACTCCTGTCTGCGCTGCTTCTTCGACTTGCGACCGCGGGTCGGCCGACCACCGGGACGCCCGAAGGCACCCGCGGCACCGCCACCGCGGCCACGGCCGCCGCCACCGGGACGGCCGCCACCCGGGCCGCCGCGGAAACCACCGCCGCCACCACCGGGGCCGCCGCGGTAACCACCGCCGCCGCCGCCACCGGGGCCGCCGCCACCGGGGCCGCCGCGGTAGCCACCACCGCCGCCGCCACCACCGGGGCCGCCGCGGTAGCCACCACCACCGCCGCCACCGGGGCGGCCGGCGCCGGAACCGGGACGGCCGGAGCCGGGACCGCCGGGGCGGCCGGGACGCTGGCTCGGCATGGAGGCCGGGCTCGGCCGCGGCGGCATGGAGGCCGGGCTCGGCCGCGGCGGCATGGAGGCCGGGCTCGGCCGCGGGCCACCTGCACCGGCGGCCGGGGGACGCTGCTGGCCGCCCTGGATGCCGAACGGGTTGTTACCGGCGCCGCGCGCCGGCGGACGACCGCCGGACCGGGGACCGGGGCCCGGAGTGGGCCCGCCGGAACGTCCGGCGGCCGGAGAGCCGGGCCGGGGCGGCATCGTGCCGGGGCCGGGGCGGGGACCCGGGCGCGGACCACCCTCGGTGGGCGGCTCCCGCCGGACGTTCTCCCGCTGCTGCTGCCGGGCAGCCTGCGCGGCCTTGACCGCGGCTTCCTGCTCGGCCTTCAGCGCGGCGGCACGCGCCTCGGCGGCCGCCACCTCGATGTCGTGAGCGCTCGCCGGCTTGGCGGCCGGGGTCGCGGACTGCGGCGGACCCGGAACCGGGCCCTTGGGCTTCGGGCCGGGCGTCGGTGCACCCGGCCGCCGCGGCGGCATGGGCTTGGCCGTGACGCGGGGCCCGCCCGGGGGCGGCGCCGGGGTCGGGGTCCGGGGAGGGGTCGGAGTCGGGGTCGGGGTCGGCGGGGTCGCCGCCGGCGGAGCTGCCGGCGCGGGCGAGCCGGTGTTGTTGACGAACGCGTTACGCAGCCGTCGGGCGACCGGCGCCTCGACCGTGCTGGACGCGGACTTCACGAACTCGCCCATCTCCTTGAGCTTGGCGAGAACGGTCTTGCTTTCGACCCCGAGCTCCTTGGCGAGCTCGTGTACGCGGGCCTTTCCTGCCACTGCACTCCTCATTCCGAGGTCGTGCGGGCAGCACCCGCAGCGACCTCACTCGTGCACTTGAAGCCTGGTCATTTCTGCGACTTCATCGTGTGCTCATGTCGGTCGTCCTACCTTGCTAGCGACCCGCGTCCGGTCGGGTTGGCCGGACGTCGTGGCTGGCGCATCGAGATGCTTCACAAGCTCACCATGGTCGGGGACCCCGGTGACGCGCAACGCCCGCCCGAAAGCACGACGCCGCACCGCCTGCGTGAAGCAGGCCGGGTCTGGGTGCACGTGCGCCCCCCGACCCGGCATCCTGCGGGCTGGGTCGGGACGGAGGCTGTGACCAGCCCCGTCACCCACCGCGACAACCCGCAGCAGTTCCTTGGTTGACGCTCGAGACCGGCAACCCACACAGGTGCGCTCCGGCAGCGCGCGTCGTACCACTGGGAAAGTCTACCCCTAGCCCCCGGAGATCGCGCGGCCCGGCTCCGGGACGTGATCGACATCCGCGTCACCCGCCGGACGGGCCGGCTCGACGTCGGAGCGGATATCGATCCGCCAACCAGTCAGTCGGGCGGCAAGCCGGGCATTCTGCCCTTCTCGCCCGATAGCCAGTGAAAGTTGGAAATCCGGCACCGTCACCCGGGCGGTACGGGAGGCCAGGTCAACCACCTCCACCCGGAGAGCCTTGGCTGGCGAGAGCGCATTACCGACGAAGGCCGCCGGATCCTCCGACCAGTCAATAATGTCGATCTTCTCCCCGTGCAGCTCACCCATGACCGCCCGCACCCGCTGCCCCATCGGCCCGATGCAGGCGCCCTTGGCGTTCACCCCCGCCGCGGTGGAGCGGACAGCGATCTTCGTGCGGTGACCTGCCTCACGGGCGATCGCGGTGATCTCCACCGTGCCGTCGGCGATCTCCGGCACCTCGAGGGCGAAGAGCTTCTTCACCAACGCCGGGTGCGAGCGGGACAGGGTCACCTGTGGACCGCGTACGCCCTTGGCCACGTGCACCACGACGCAGCGCACCCGCTCGCCGTGCGCGTACTGCTCACCGGGGACCTGCTCGGACTGGGGCAGCACCCCCTCCAGCTTGCCCAGGTCCACGCTGACGATGCCCTTCTCGGCACGCGCCTCGTGCGCCTGGACCACCCCGGTCACCAGGTCCCCGTCCCGGCCCACATACTCGCCGAAGTGCACCTCGTCGGTGGCCTCCCGCAGCCGCTGAAGAATCACCTGCTTGGCGGTCATCGCCGCGATCCGACCGAAGTCGTGCGGGGTGTCGTCCCACTCCCGCACCACACCGCCGTCGGGCTCCACCTCCTGGGCGAAGACCAAGGCCGCACCCGTCTTACGGTCGATCTCCACCCGGGCGTGCGGCTGCGCGCCCTCGGTGTGCCGGTACGCCGTCAGCAGCGCGGTCTCAATCGCCGCGAGGATCGTGTCGAACGGGATTTCCCGCTCACGCTCCAGTGCGCGCAGCGCCGCGAGGTCGATGTTCACCGCTCCTCGCCCTCCACATCATCGTCGTCGTCGAAATCGCCGGCCTCGTCGGCGCCGTCAGCGCCATCCGCCTCGCCCGGGCGGGTGAACTCGACCTGCACCCGTCCTGGGCCCAACTCGGCGTAGCGCCACCCCGTCCGGCCGGCGTCGGTCTCCAACACCACCTGCTCATCGTCCACCTCGACCACCCGGCCGGTCACCTGGCGGTCGCCAACGTCCGGCCCACCCCGCACCATGACCCGGACCAGACGGCCCGCGTTCCGCCGCCAGTGTCGAGGGAGGGTGAGCGGGCGGGACACGCCCGGCGAGCTGACCTCAAGCTGGTACTCGCCGGCGACGAGGTCCCCGCGCTCCTCCTCAGCGGCGTCCAGGGCGGCGGAGACGGCCCGCGAGACGTCGGCGACGCCGTCCAGGTCGATACCGCCATCGGCGTCGACAATCACCTGCACCACGTGGCGCCGGCCGGCCCGGGAGATCGACAGCTCCTCCAGGTCGTATCCGGCCGCACCGATGACTGGTTCGACGACCTCGTGCAACCGAGCCCGCCGGCTGGCGAGATCACCGCCGCGGCCGACCCGACCGGCGCTGCGCTGGCCACCCGTACGCCGCGGTCGCCCCGTCGGCCCGGTGGCCCGGCCACGCTGGCTCATCTAGCGCCCCTATCTGCTGTTGGCGGCGCCCGGTCGGTCGCCATAGCCACACGCCACCGGGGCGGACGCGCCGGTGGTTGCGCAGAGCGTAACGCGCTGCCCGCCAGTCGGATGGGCCGGCGCACCGACTCCGGACAACGCGGAGGTGGCCAACATGGTGTTGACTTGGACGGTGATGGGCAAAACGACGCAGCCGGACCCACTTCCGGACGGAACAATGAGACATTCCCGACGAAGAGTGCTACGAGTAGGCGCCCTCCTGACTCTCGGTGGCGCCGTACCGTCGCTCACCGGCTGTGACCTGTTCAACCAGGAACCACCCCCCGACCCACTCGCCCCCATGGTGGACGAGGCGCTCGTGCTCGCCGCGGCCTACCGGGACGCCGCCACGACGCACCCCACGCTGGCCGGGCGGCTGACGCCGATCACCGAAGCGCACGCCGCGCACGCGGCGGAGCTCGCCCGGATCACCAAGGTGGCCCTACCGTCGGCCACCCCGACCAGCAGCACCCCCGCCAACTCCGACGCGACCCTCACCGGGCTACGCGAACGCGAGCGGGCAGCCGGCGAGTCGGCCACCCGGGCCTGCCTGGCCGCACCGGCCGAGCGGGCCGCGCTGCTCGCCAGCATCGCCGCCGCCCGCGCCAGCCACCTGGAGGCGCTGCAGTGAACACCCCCACCCCGGGCGCGACCTCCGCCCACGCCGCCGCCCTGACCGCCGAATACGCCGCCATCTGGGCCTACGGCCCGATCGGCGTACGCCTGACCGGCCCTGACCAGGAGGCGGCCCGCGACGCCGAGGCGGCGCACCGGCGCCGTCGAGACGACCTGGTGCTGCACCTCACCGACGCAGGTGACAGCCTCCCAGCCGACCAGGCCGGCTACGCCCTGCCGTTCCCCGTCACCGACGAGGCGAGCGCCCTCCGGCTCGCCGTTGACGTCGAGGAACGCACGGCGGGATTCTGGCAGGCGGCGGTGGCCGCCACCAACGGCGCCGAACGGGAACGTGCGCTCGCGGCGCTGGTTGACTGTGCGGTGCGGGCCACCCGCTGGCGGCGAACCGCCGGGAACATCCCCCTGACCACGCCCTTCCCCGGAAGGACCGCCTGACCCGTTCGGCGACGGTACGCCCCCCGGGTCGCGGTGGATGCGTTCCTCGGGTCGACCGCTGGGGCCGCAGGTCGGCAGAATGCTCCCATGTCCATTCTGGGTTCCCTCACCCGCCGGGTCGGCCACCACCGCTGGTTCAGCACCGCCGCCCGGCTCCTCGTCCCGGTTGACCGCGCGGTCGGGCGGCTCAGCCGCGGGCGGGTGATCGCCCTCGGGCTTCTCCCGTCGCTGGTCATCACCACGACCGGCCGTCGCTCCGGCCAGCCCCGGAGCAACCCCCTGCTGTACGTGCCGGACGGAGACGGCTACGTGGTGGTCGGGTCGAACTGGGGACAGACCCACCAGCCCGCCTGGGCGTTGAACCTGCTCGCCAGCCCCCACGCCGAGGTGGACATCAAGGGGCGCCGGTTTCGGGTACGCGCCGACACGCCCGAGGGCGCCGAGCGGGACCGACTCTGGCAGTTGCTGGTGACCGAGTGGCCGGCCTACCAGACCTACGTGCAGCGGGCCGGCGACCGCAAGATCCACATGTTCCGGCTGGTGCCCGTCGCCGGATAACCGGCTCCTCCTACAGCCCGCCCTGGACACCGATCAGGGTGCCGATCCCGAAGGTCGCGGCGGCGGCGAGGCCACCCAGCAGCAGCTGACGCAGGCCCGCCGCCCACCAGCGCCGGCTGGTGAACCGGGCGACGATCGCGCCGGCCAGGAAGAGGCCGAGGCCGCCGACGCCGAGCGCCAGCCAGAGACTGGTGCTGCCGAGCAGGTAGGGCAGCAGCGGCACCAGGGCGCCGACGGAGAAGCAGACAAACGACGAGAGGGCCGCCGCCCACGGGCTCGGCTGGTCGTCCGGGTTGACGCCCAACTCCTCCCGGACGTGCACCCGCAGCGCCTCCTCCGGATTACGCCGCACCACCTCCGCGACCTGCGTCGCGAGCTCCCGGGGCAGGCCGCGGGCCACCCAGGTGTCCGCCAGTTCGCGCGCCTCGACCTCGGGGTGCCGTTCCAGCTCCCGCCGCTCCTTGGCCACCTCCGCGGCGACCTGTTCGTTGGCCGACCGGACGCTGGTGTACTCCCCCAGCCCCATGGAGATGGCGCCGGCGACCAGGCCAGCGGTGCCGGTGAGGAGCACGGCACGCGCCGACGCCCCGCCACCCCCCACCCCCGCGATCAGGGCGATGTTGGTGACCAGTCCGTCCATCGCCCCGAAAACCGCAGGTCGCAGCCAGCCGCCGGAGACGTCCGCGTGGTGTGCCTCCCGTAGCGCCGCCGGGGTCTCGGTCACGGCAGGGTGAGAATCTCGTAGCCGTCGTCGGTCACGAGAATCGTGTGCTCGAACTGGGCGGTCCACTTCCGGTCCTTGGTCACCACGGTCCAGCCGTCATCCCACATGTCGTACTGGTAGGTGCCGAGGGTGATCATCGGCTCGATGGTGAAGGTCATGCCCGGCTCCATCACGTCGGTGGGCCGCGGGCTGTCGTAGTGCGGCACATAGAGCCCGCTGTGGAAGGCCTCGCCGATGCCGTGCCCGGTGAAGTCACGCACCACGCCGTAGCCGAAGCGCTTCGCGTACGACTCGATCACCCGACCGATCACGTTGATCTGCCGACCGGGGGCGACCGCCCGAATGCCGCGCATCGTCGCCTTGTGGGTCCGCTCGACCAGCAACCGGACCTCCTCGCTCACCTCACCCACACAGAAGGTGGCATCGGTGTCGCCGTGCACCCCGTCGAGGAAGGCAGTGACATCGACGTTGATGATGTCGCCGTCCTGAAGCACCGTCGAGTCGGGGATGCCGTGGCAGATCACCTCGTTCAGGCTGGTGCAGCAGGACTTGGGAAACCCCCGGTAGCCCAGCGTTGACGGGTAGGCGCCGTGGTCGCAGAGGAACTCGTGCACCACCTTGTCGATCTCGTCGGTGGAGACCCCCGGCTTGCAGTGTTCGCCCGCGAGCGCGATGGCCTGCGCCGCCAACCGCCCGGCGGCCCGCATCCGCTCGATGGTCTCCGGTGTCTGCACGTGTGAGCCACGCCATTGTTTGGGCTCTTTCTTGCCCACGTACTCCGGTCGGGGAATGTGGGCGGGCACCTGTCGCCAGGGAGAGAGCGTGCCGGGAGTCAGTGGTGCACGGACGGTCATGGCGCAAGCCTAACTCCGCGACCTGGACACCGCGTGGTGCCCATCGCGCTCCGGGCCGGTGCGGACGGCCACAAGCCGCCCGAAATGATTTGCCCCACTGCCCGCCCCGGCCGCATCCTGACTGCGGTGACCAGGCCCGATCCGGACGGGCCAGCGCCGGGCGCTCGGCAACGCCCGGCGGAGCGGTGGCGCGGAACCCAACCTCTCTCTCACGTACGGTGATCCGCCGTACCCGATGGGTTCCACGCCACCGCTCCCCGCCCACGGCGCCGCTCTCCCACCCATGGCGCGCGGTCCACGGCGGCGAGCACCCGGTTGACGGGGATGCCCTCAGCTGCGCTACCCACGCAGCCGGGCCGTGATCTCACCCGCCGGCCCCGGCGCCCCGAACCAGTAGCCCTGCCCGGTGTCACACCGCAGTGCCCGCAGCCGCTCGGCCTGCACCCCGGTCTCCACCGCCTCCGCGGTGACCGACAACCCGAGCGCCCGCGCCAGCCGCACCAGGGCGTCCACGATCTGCTCGTCCCGATGGCCGGCCGCCTGCTCGGTTCCGCCCTCGCGCAGTCCCTCCACGAACGGGCCCGCCAACTTCAGCGACCTGATCGGCAACCGACGCAGGTACGCCAGATTCGAGTAGCCGGTGCCGAAGTCGTCGATCGCCAGCCCCACCCCCAGCCCGGCGAGCCGGTGCAACGCCCGCAGCGGCTCCCCCGCGGTACCCATCACGGCGCTCTCGGTCAGCTCCAGCTGCAGAAGTTCGGCGGGGAGCCCACTGTCGGTCAACGCCTCCGCCACCACGTCCACGATGTCGGGGTGTTCCACCTGACGCGCGGCGAGATTGACGCTGACGACCAGGCGGGCCGCCGGCACCTCGCGTCGCCAGGCAGCGGCGTCCCGGCACGCCCGGCGCAGCACCCACTCCCCGAGTTGGACGATCAACCCGGTCTCCTCGGCCAGCCCGACGAACCGAGCCGGGCCAAGCCGACCCAGCTTGGGATGCTGCCAGCGGACGAGCGCCTCCACGGCCAGCATCGAGCCGTCCCGCAGGGAGACGATCGGCTGGTAGTCCAGCACGAACTCATCCCGCTCCAGAGCCGCCGGCAGTGCGGCGGCCAACGTGGATCGGGCGATCTCACGCGCGCTTCGCTCCCGGTCCCAGACCGCCCATTGGCCACGCCCCTCGGCCTTGGCCCAGTACAGCGTGGTGTCGGCGGCCTTCATCAGCTCCGACGGGTCGGTCGTGTGCACCGGACACTCGACGATGCCGACGCTGGCCGAAACCATGAGCTGGTGGTCACCGATCCGAATCGGTGCGGCCACGGCCGCGAGTGCGGCCTCCGCGACGCTCACCACATCATCGAGGGACTCCCCGTCGTCGACCAGGATGACGAATTCGTCGCCCCCCATCCGGGCCACCAGATGCCCGAACCCGGCGACGCAGTCCGACAACCGGTCGGCGATCACCACCAGCAGTTGGTCGCCCAGATCGTGACCGAGGCTGTCGTTGACCGCCTTGAACCCGTCCAGATCGAGGAAGCAGAGCCCGACCGGACGGCCGGCGCCGGCGTTGTCGAAGACCATCCCGAGGGTATCGAAGAAGAGGGTCCGGTTGGGCAGGCCGGTGAGCGGGTCGTGCAGTGCCTGAAACCGAAGCCGCTGCTGGAGCTCGTAGCGCTCGGTGATGTCCTCGACCACCGCGACGGTGAACCGGGGACGGCCGTCGTCGTACCGGACCAGGGACACCGCCAGGTCGGTCCAGACCGTGGTGCCGTCCTTACGGTAGTACCGCTTCTCGATCCGGACGGTGTCCCGCTTGCCCTCGACGACCTCCTGGTACAGCTCCCAGATCCCGGCCGCGTCGTCGGGGTGGAACAGCGACGACACGTTACGCCGCCGCAGCTCCTCGATCGTGTAGCCGAGCATGTCGGCGAAGGCCTGATTGACGTCGATGATCTGGCCATCGACCAGGCCGATGCCGATCCCGATGGCGGCACCGGAGAAGACCGCGCGGAACCGGGCCTCGCTGTCCCGCAACGCCTGCTCCACCTCGTCCCGCGCCTGCCAGGCCGAGCGGGCGATCCGCTCCTGCTGGGTGAAGGTGCGTTCCCGTAGCGCGCCGGCGAATCCGGCTGCCATCGCGCCCTGCAGCGCCGCGACCCGGGTCGTCACCTCCTCCGTACCGACCAGGTCGGGCAGCACCCGGGCGAGGAACCGGTCACCGAGCGCCCGGATCGACCAGTCGAGCACCCCCGGCTCGGTCAGGTGCGCCTCGGCCAGCGCCTGGCCGACCTGGGCCGCGGGCTGGGGGGAGAACGGCTCGGCGCGCATCGCCTGGGCCAGCCGGATGGTGTGCAGGTGCAGCAGCCGCTGGGTCTCCGCAGCGCTGAACGGCACGAAGCCGATGCGGCGTACGGCGCGGGCCCACTCGGCGGCATACCCCTCGGCGCCGGCCTGGCTACGGTCGCGCCCTCCCGATTCCAGGACGACGGCCACCGCGATCAGCCGACCGGTTGGTCGTGCCGGGCAACCCCGCCGAAGGCACCGAACTGCGCCGGATTGTCATCCACGTCGGAGGCGGAGTCCGGCCGCCACAACGGCATGTGGACCACCCCCGGCTCCAGGAGGGTCCAGTCTCCGAAGAAACCGGTGATCTCGGCGCGGGAACGGAGGGTGATCTCGGTGTCGGTCCGCGCTGACAACCGCTGGGCATCGAGCATCTCCCGCGGCTGGTCCTCGAATGTGGAGTGTGAGATCACCAGACAGCTTCCGGGTGCGGCGGCGGCCCGGAGCGTGGCGAGGATGTCGCCCGGGCGATCGTCGTCACCGATGAAGTGCACCACCCCGGCGAGCAGGATGCCCAGCGGTCGGTCGAAGTCCAGCAGCTTCAGCGCCCGGGCCTGCGCCAGGATGTGCCCGGGATCGCGTAGGTCGGCGTGGATGACCCCGGTCCGGTCGTTACCCACCAGCAGTTCCCGGCTGTGCGCCACCGCGACCGGGTCGATGTCGACGTAGATGATCCGGGCGTTCGGGTTGACCGCCTGGGCCACCTCGTGCACGTTACCGACGGTCGGGATGCCGGAGCCGATGTCGAGGAACTGATCGATGCCCTCGTGCAGCAGCACCCGGACCGCGCGGCGAAGAAACTCACGGCCGGCGCGCATGGTGCCGGCGAGGTTCGGCGTCATGCTGGCGATCTGCTCAGCGAGCTGCCGATCGATCTCGAAATTGTGGGCCCCGCCGAGAAAGTAGTCATACACCCGGGCCGCGCTCGGGCGAGATAGGTCAATCTCGGCGGGAAGTCCGTCCTGCTTCTGCACAGTGCTGCACCCCAGTTCGTCGCCGCGACGCGGGAGGGTACCGGTGTCGAGGGCGCGTGTGGGCACGCGGAGGCGACCGGCCGACCCGCGGATCATCAGGTGCCCACAACTGTAGGCGTGCGTCGATGCGGGCGGGAGGGTGCGGGCGGGCCGCCGGTCATACCGCCGCCTCCAACAGCAGCGAGATGCCCTGGCCCACCCCGACGCACATGGTGGCCAGCGCCCGGCGGCCGCCCCGGCGCCGCAGCTCCAGGGCAGCGGTCAGCGCCAGCCGGGCCCCACTCGCGCCGAGCGGATGCCCCAACGCGATCGCGCCCCCGTTCGGGTTGACCTGCTCGGCGTCCGCCGGCAGACCCAGTTCCCGCAGGACCGCCACCGCCTGCGCGGCGAACGCCTCGTTCAGCTCGACCACGTCCAGGTCGCCCACCCCCAGGCCGAGCCGGTCGAGGAGCCGACGGGTGGCGGGCACCGGGCCGACGCCCATCACCCGCGGCGGCACACCGGCCGCGGCGGAGCCGACGACCCGGGCCAACGGGGTCAGGTCGTACCGGGTGAGTGCCGCCTCGGAGGCCACCAGCAGCGCCACCGCGCCGTCGTTGACGCCGGAGGAGTTACCGGCGGTGATCGTGCCCCCCGCCCGGAACGGGGTGGGCAGCGCGGCCAGCTTCGCCAGCGACGTCTCCCGCGGATGTTCGTCGACCTCGACCAGCGTCGTCCCCCGCCGACCGGCCGGAGCCGACACCGGCACGATCTCCTCGGCGAGCCGACCGTCGGCCTGCGCCTTGGCCGCACGCTGCTGGGAGCGGTACGCGAACTCGTCCTGGGTGGCCCGCGCGACGCCGTACTCGGCGGCCACGTTCTCCGCGGTCTCCGGCATCGAGTCGATGCCCCACCCCTGTTCCAGCAACGGGTTCACCAGCCGCCAGCCGATGGTGGTGTCGTAGACCTCCGCGTTACGGGAGAACGCGGTCTCGGCCTTGGGCAGCACGAACGGCGCCCGGCTCATGCTCTCCACCCCGCCGGCCAGCACCAGGTCGGCCTCGCCGGCAACGATGGAACGGGCCGCGAGGGCGAGGGCGTCCAGGCCGGAGCCGCAGAGCCGGTTGACCGTGCTGCCGGGCACCTGCTCGGGCAGCCCGCCGAGCAGCGCCGCCATCCGGGCCACGTTGCGGTTGTCCTCGCCGGCCTGGTTCGCGCAGCCCAGAATCACGTCGTCGGTCCGGGCCCAGTCCACCGTCGGGTGCCGCGTCACCAACTCCCGGATCACGTGCGCGGCCAGGTCGTCGGGGCGGACGCCGGCGAGTGCCCCGCCGTACCTCCCGATCGGGGTACGGACACCAGCCACCAGATATGCCACGGTCATCGCGAGTCCTTCGGGGTGGGAAGGTCGGGGGGAAGAACGGACCCGGATCCCGGGCAACGCTCCGGCGTCAGAATATCGACGCCCGGACCAGCGGGGTCGCAGGTGCCCGAGCCAACCTGGTGGGGAGGGTCACCGGCAAGTCGCTCCCCAGGACCGCGGAGAACGGTGTAACGTCGTCCGGCAATGACCAACGTCTGGAATCTCACCGTGCGCCTGTACGTCGACCTTCGACTGCAGGCCAGCGGCGTCTGTCCGGCGCGGCCGCACCGCTGACGCCGCCCGCACCTTTCGTTCTTCCAGACTTGGACTTTCATGCGCAAGATCCCTTTCTCCGTGCAGATCCTGCTCGGCCTCGCCCTCGGCGTGGCCCTCGGCTACCTCGCCCGGGCCGGTGAGCTGAGCTGGCTGGCCAGCGGCCTCGACACCGTCGGTGGCCTCTTCGTCCAGCTGCTCAAACTCGCCGTGCCACCCCTGGTCTTCACCGCCATCGTGATCAGCGTGGTCAGTCTGCGGGGCGTGGCCAACGCCGCCCGGCTGGCGCTGCGCACACTCCTCTGGTTCGGTGCCACCGCGCTCATCGCGGTCAGCGTCGGCATCGGCCTCGGGCTCCTCACCAACCCCGGCCGCGGGGTCGCCCTGGACACGGCCGACGCCACCGCCCCGACCAGGACCGGCTCCTGGACCGACTTCCTCACCGGCATCGTCCCGACGAACCCGGTCGGCGCGTTCGTCGAGGGCAACGTCCTCCAGATCGTCTTCCTCGCGCTCGTCATCGGCGCGGCGGCCCTGCTGGTCGGCTCGCCCGCCGAGCCGTTCGTCGAACTCAACCGGGCGCTACTGGCGATCGTCCAGAAGGCGCTGTGGTGGGTGATCCGACTCGCCCCGATCGGGACCCTGGGCCTGATCGGCAACGCCGTCGCCACGTACGGCTGGGACCTGCTGGCCCCGCTGGCCCGTTTCACCACCGCCGTCTACGTCGGCTGCGCGATCGTGCTGTTCGTGGTCTACCCGCTGCTGCTGCTCGGCGCCGGCCGGCTCAACCCGCTGCGCTTCTTCGCCGGCGCCGGACCGGCGATCCAGCTGGCCTTCGTCTCCCGCTCCTCGGTCGGCACCATGCCGGTGACCCAGCGCGCGGTGGAGCGGCTGGGGGTCCCCCGCGAGTACGCCTCGTTCGCGGTCCCGTTCGGCGCCACCACGAAGATGGACGGCTGCGCGGCGATCTACCCGGCCCTGGCCGCAATCTTCGTGGCGCAGGTCTTCGGGGTGCAGCTGGGTGTCACCGACTACCTGCTGATCGCCTTCGTCTCCGTGGTCGGCTCGGCGGCGACCGCCGGGCTCACCGGCGCGATCGTCATGCTCACGCTGACGCTGAGCACACTCGGCCTGCCGCTGGCCGGCGCGGGCCTGTTGCTGGCCATCGACCCGATCCTGGACATGGTGCGCACCGCGACCAACGTCGCCGGGCAGGCTCTCGTGCCGACGATCGTGGCGGCCCGGGAGGGCACCCTGGACCGGACCGCGTACGACGCCGCCGGCCGGCGGAGCCTGGTCGACGAGGACCCGGGCGAGCCCGACTCCCGGCCCGGCCAGCACGAGGAGCCGGCCCTGGCCCCGGCCTGAGCGGACCCCGCCGGCCCCGCCCCCGTTGCGGGGGCGGGGCCGGCATCCGTCCCGGCCCTCGCCGGCACCCGCGCCCAGCATCGGGCCTCTCCCGTCAGCCGGCCAGGTGGGACCACCGGGCCGCCAGCTCAGCCCAACGGCCCTGGGCGGCCACCCGGCCGTCGTTCAGCACCAGGACGTGGTCGGCGCGGAGCAGCGCCGCCCGTTTCGAGGTCGACCCCAGCACCGTGACCCCGTGCCGTCGCAGCGCCGCCCAGAGCGCCAGCTCCGTGGTGACATCCAGCGCGGAGGAGACGTCGTCGGCGACCAGCAACTCACTTCGCGGGGCGAGCGCACGGGCCAGCGCGAGCCGCTGTAGCTGGCCGCCCGAGAGCCGGGTGCCCTTGTGCCCGATGACCAACCCGAGGCCGGCCCCGGAGGCCGCCAGATCCGGCTCCAGCTGGGCGGTCGACACCGCCGCGCCGACGTCCACCGGAAAGCCGAGGGTGATGTTGTCGGCGACCGTCCCGGAGAGCACCCGGGGCTGCTGACCGACGTAGCCGACCTGGTGCGGGCGGAGAAACAGCTCCGGCTCGGTCACCGGCACGCCGTTCCACAGCAGCCGGCCGGTGTGCGGCACGATCCCGGCGAGGGCCCGCAGCAGCGACGACTTGCCCGACCCGACCGGACCGACCACCAGGACGAGCTGGCCGCGTTCGATCGTCAGGTCGACATCGCGGACCGCCGCCACCCCGTCCGGGTGGTGGACCCCGAACCCGACCAACTCGAGCCGACGCAGCGGGCGCCGGGCCGGTGCCGGCGGTGCCGGAGCGGTACCGACGGCCGCGTCAACGCCCGGCAGCGCCGCCGAGTACGCCGGCGCCCCGGTCATCGCCACCGTCCGCTGGGTCCACACCCGAGCCGACGGCACCTGGGAGAGCAGCGACGCCGTGGTCCAGGCGATCCAGCGCGCCGCGACGAGGGTGGAGACGGCGACCAGGGTCGCTCCGGCCGACAGAACACCGGCCAGGAACAGCGCCCACGCGCCGATCGGTAGCAGTCCGCTGACCACCGACGGTGTGGAGCGGGACCACACCTGGGTGGCGATCTCCCGCCGCTGGCGCTCGCTGCGGATGGCATCCAGGGCGGCGAGGTGGTCGAGCACCGGCCCGGCCGCGCCGGCCAGCTTCACCGTCCGCGCGGCGGAGAGCCCGGAGACCAGCGCGGTCGCGTACGCGGCCCGCGCCGTCACCGTCGCCCGTGCGCTGCGCTCCAGGGCCGGACCGAACAAGGCGGCCGCCAGCGCGGACACCACCATCGTCCCGAGGAAGAAGAGTCCGGGTACGACGCTGCCGGAGATCACGGTCATCGCCACCAACAGGGCCAGGCCGGTGAACTGGTCCAGCACGTTGTCGGCGAGCTCCACGACCCGTTCGGTGTCACCGCCCTGGGCGACCACCTCGGCGGGGGTGTAGCCGCTGACCCGCCGGGGCCCGGTCTGCCCATGCACCAGCCGGAGGTTGATCCGCAGCATCTGCCGCACCCACCAGTTCTGGAACCACAGCGTCGTGTGCCAGTGGAAGGGCAGCGTGGCCAGCAGCCCGGCCGCGATGCCGAGCGCCGGCAGCCACGGCTGACCGACGCCGTCAACCACGTCCGCCCAGAGCCACGGCAGCACCGGGCCGTCCAGGCCGACCAACACCAGCACCACGAAGGGCGCCATGGACGCCAGCCCGTACCGTGGGTCGTTACGGAGCAGCCGGAAGAGCTCCCGCAGCGTTCGGCCCAGAGACGCCGCCGCTGGCGAGGCCTCCACAGCTGATGGCGAGACGTCCACGGTTGGGGGCGAGAGATCCACGGCTGATGGCGAGACGTCCACGGGGAGCGGCGAGATGGGCTTCGCCGCGGCGGCAACCGGGCCGAGTTCGGGCCGAGCGTCCGGCTTCGGGCCGTCCAGCAGCCCGACCCCGGCGCCGACACCGCCACCGCTGACGGTGCCGGGGCCGCCGCCAACCTGGACGGGCGCGTGGACGCTGGTGCTGACGGGAGTGACGGCCGGGGCGATGGCGTCGCTGGGGGCGGCGGGGCCGATGGCGTCGCTGCTGGCCAGCAGCTCGGCGAAACGCCCCGACTCCCGCAGCGGCCCGGCCTCCAGCACCGCGCCGTCGGCCAGCACCACCACCTCGTCGCAGTGTCGGACCGAGGAGAGCCGGTGCGCGATGACGATGCCGATCCGGTCGCGCAGCAGCCGTTCGGTGGCGGCCTGCACCCGCGCCTCGGTGACCGGATCGAGCCGGGCGGTCGCCTCATCCAGGATCACCACGTGCGGGTCCCGCACCAGAATCCGGGCGAACGCGACCAACTGCTCCTGACCAGCGGAGAGGACGTGCCCACCCTCGCCGAGCCGGGTCCGCAGCCCGTCGGGGAGTTCGGTGGCCCACCCGTCGAGGCCCAGTTCGCGCAGGGCATCGGCGGCGGCGTCGAGAAGGTCCGGGTCGAAGAGGGCGATGTTCTCCGCGAGGGTGCCGGCCAGGATCTCGGTACGCTGCGGCACCACCGCCACCCAGCGGCGCAGCTGCTCGACATCGATGTCGCACAGATCCCGACCACCGAGCCGGACCGTCCCGGCCGGCACGTCGACCGCCCGGGTGAGCACCTTCGCCAGCGTGGACTTACCCGAACCGGTCCGGCCGACCAGGGCGTACGAACGGCCCCGGGCGAAGGTGAGGTGGATGTCGCGCAGGGCCGGCCCGCGGCTGCTCTCGGCCAGCGGGTACTGGAAGGTCAGCCCCCGCACCGTCAGCTCGCCGTCAACCGGGGCCAACCCGCCCACCGGCTCCTGTGGGGAACCCGCCAGCAGCCGTACGCGGCCCCAGGCACCGAGGGCGTACTGGAGCTCCGGCACCAGCCGGCTGACGTGCTCGACGGTCGCGCCGAAAGCGATGGCGAGCAGCCACACGGCGGTCAGCCGGGCGCCGTCGACCCGACCGCTGGCCAGCGCCCACGCTCCGACGAGCACCACCGCGGCGATTCCGACGTTGGTGACACCGACCGCGGTGGTGGTGACCCGGGCCGACATCCGCCACACCGGCATCCCTCGGGCGAGCACGGCCGCCGCCCGGGTGGCCCAGAGCCGCAGCACGTACGGCTGGGCGAGGCTGGTCCGCACGTCATCCTGGCCGTGGACAGCCTCCTCCGTGACCGCGGCGAGGTCGGACCAGGCCGCCTCCTCGGCCATCCGGGCTGGAACGATGCGCGCGGTGGGCCGGCGCAGGCCGACGGCGAGGACACCGGCGAGCAGCAGCATGGTCAGCCCGGCCGGCCACCAGACACCCAGTGCGACAACCGCGGAGATCAGGCCCGCAGTCAGCATCTGGGCGATGCGGATACCCTGCGATCGAACCCCGGCGGCCACGTCATAGACGTCACCGTCGATCCGGTCCAGCAGCTCGCCGACCGGGGTCGCCTCCAAGGTGGGCAGGTCCTGCCCGAAGGCGACCCGGCAGAGCCGGCGCCGGACGGCAGCGGACCAGTCGGCGGTCACCCCGGCCAGCACCAGGTTGACCACGAGAGCGCTGGTCACGGCGGCGACCAGCGCCACCGCGAGCAGGGCGAAGGCACCGACAGATCGGTGTACCAGGACCGGCCCGGCCAACGCGGCGGCTGCGGCCTGACCGCCGGCGCCGAGCAGGACCAGGATGCCCACGATCGTCATGCGGCGAGGCGCGGTGGCCCACAGGTCACGGAGCAGACGCACGGGAAACCCTAACGAGACGAGCGGCGCTGGAACGCCCAGCCTCGCCCGGCGGGGACCCGCCGCTCAACGCATTTTGGCCGGCACGATCTGAGCGCTTATGGAAGCGAATGGGCTTCTCAGGTCAAAATTCACTTATGTCCGATTGATGCCTGATTGTGGTGTGGTCGGGGGCACGGTGGTGACGGAATCCCAGCCGCCGTCAGGGCGTTACACCATGCGTACGACCGAGCCGGCGTTCCGCCGATGGCGGATGCCAGCCGTGCGTGAGCCCCGGAATGTTGGCGGCCCGCCGGTCGTTACATCTGGACCCGGCGCCGTGCGTGCCCCCCCGACCGCGGTAGCCGAGGATCCTCTCTCCCCTGTTCTGTTGAGCGCCGGACGGTGCTTGCACCCGCCCCTTTGCCGCCTGAAGGCCCCCCTTTTCCTTCGGGCGTGCGTGTGGGTGTCGACCCCCGAATGGAGCAACCCTCATGATGAACACGATTCTGCGTCGTAGCGTCCTTGGTATCGCTGGTCTGGCCCTGTCCACCGGTGTCGTCGCCGGCCCCCTGGCCACCCTCACCGACACCACCCCGGCCGCTGCTGCGGCCGTTCAGGTCGCGAAGCCGGACATGGACACGCTGATCCCGCACGGCACCCAGGGCAAGCAGTCGCGCATCGACCTGGGCGACGAG
>NZ_AZWO01000027.1 GCF_000514775.1 Salinispora pacifica CNR114
ACCAGCCACCACCGCCGTACGCGAAGAAGGCCCCGACCGGCACAGAAGTACCAGGTCAGGGCCTTGCTCGTTGGTGCGCCGCCAGGGACTCGAACCCCGAACCCGCGGATTAAGAGTCCGACGGAAGCCACGGAACCGACAGGCCCTGAGTGATCACAGCCGATAGAAGGCCCGGTAGCGGCGGAACAGCCGCCACTGCAGCACCACCGCCGCCACCGTCAGCAGCATCATCACCAACGTCGCGGCGGCGGCATAGCCGTAGCGCAGGTACTCGAAGCCGGTGCGGTAGATGAACAACGACAGGTAGGTGGTGGCATACGGCGGTGGGCCGCCGTCGGTCACCACGAACGCCGGCACAAAGGAGAAGTGCAGGCTGGCGATCAGATCCCGCACCACCAGCAGGGCCAACACCGGCGCCATCAACGGCAGGGTGACCCGGCGGAAGACGTCCCAACCGGTCGCGTCCTCCAAGGCCGCCACCGCATAGACATCCGCTGGCAGGGCCCGCCGGGCGGCGAGCAACACCACGAAGGTCTCGCCCATGGTGAAGACGCTCATCAGGATGATCGCGGCGCGGGCGTCGGTGGGATCGGTGAGCCACTGCGGCGGGGTACGACCCAACACGGTCAACCCGTTCTCGCCGCCGACCCGCAACAGCTGGTTGATCGGGCCGTACAAGGGGTTGAACAGCCAGAGCCAGAGCAGGCCATAGGCGATCTCGGGTACCGCGGTCGGCAGCAGCGCCGCGACCCGGGCGGGACGGCTCCCGAACGACCGGCGATGCAGCAGCAGCGCCAGGCCCAGTGCGAGCAGCACCCGAAGCGGCACCGCCACCAACGCGAACACCAGCGAGTTGGTCAGCGCGACCCGGAACACCGGGTCCGTCACCAACTCGGTGATGTTCGCCAACCCGGCCCAGCTCGGCGGATTGACCAGGTCGTATTCGGTGAAGGCCAGGGCGAGTGTGACCGCGGCGGGGAACAACACCAGACCGACCAGGCCGACCAGATACGGCGCCAGCATCACCGCCACCTGCCGGTGCCCACGCGCCGCCGGCCCTGCCCCGGCGCGTGACCGCTCCCTACTCACCCTCAAGAGGTACACCGCAGCCCGGTGGTGGCGTCGAAGACGTGCGTATCAGTCCAGCGGACCCCGACTCGAACCGCATCCCCGCGCGCGGGCCGGTGGGCGGCGGGCACTCGGGCCACCACCGGGTTCCCGGCGCGGAGGGTGAGGTAGGCGTAGGCGTCCGTGCCGACCACCTCAACCCGGTCAACGGTCGCCGGCACGCCGTCGGATCCCCCCAACACCACCGCCTCCGGGCGGAATCCGATCTCCCGGTCGCCGGCCATCCCCGCCGGCGGAGCACCGGACGGGTGAATCGGGCCGGAGCTGGGGAGCACGTTCATCGCCGGGGAGCCGACAAAGCCAGCCACGAACCGGCTCGCCGGGGTGTGCCAGATCTCGTCCGGCGTACCAACCTGCTCCACCCGGCCGTCGCGCAGCACCGCGATCCGGTCGGCCAGCACCAGCGCCTCGGTTTGATCGTGGGTGACGTGCACCATCGTGGCGCCGAGCCGCTCGTGCAGGGCCCGCAACTCGGCCCGCATCTGTACCCGCAGCGAAAGGTCGAGGTTGGACAGCGGCTCGTCGAGGAGGAAGACGTCCGGCTCCCGCACCAACGCCCGGGCCAACGCGACGCGCTGTCGCTCGCCGCCGGAGAGCTGCCCGGGTCGCCGGCCGAGCAGGTGTGCCGCGCCGACCTGCTCGGCGGCGGCCCGGGCCCGTGCCCGGGCCGCCGCCTTCGGGACATCCCGCACCACCAGGCCGAACGCGATGTTCTCGGCGACGGTCAGGTGGGGAAAGAGGGCGTACGACTGGAAGACCATCGACACGTTGCGCCGGCCCGGACGGTCGGCGGTGACATCCCGGCCGGCGATCCAGACCCGCCCGGTGGTGACCGGCTCCAGGCCGGCCACCACCCGCAACAGCGTCGACTTGCCGGCGCCGGAGGGGCCGAGTACCACCAGGAGTTCTCCCCGGGCCACGGTCAGCCGCATCTGCTGCAGAACGGTGACGCCCCGGTAGGCGGCACTCACTCCGTCCAGAGTCAGTCCGGCGTCATGGGTCAGACCGGCATCGCTCACCCGTGCTCACCACGGGCGAACAGTGGGCGGGTCCGCTCATCGAGGGCGCGGATGACCTCGTCCAACCGGTCGCCCCGGTACAGCGCGTTCTCCAGGATCCCGGCGGTCACGTCCTCGACCTCCGGCCAGGTGGAGATGGTCGGCAACGTCCGGAGAGTGGGAATCGTGTCGAGGAAGACCGTCGCGTTGCGCGGCGGCTGGGACGAGTCGAGGAACACCGGGGACTGCGAGACACCGATGTGCGACGGCACCGTCCGCCCGGTGGCGGCGATGATCTGCTGCCCCTCGGCGGAGATGGCGAACTCCAGGAACCGCCACGCCGCGTCCTTTCGCTTGGCACCCCGGGTCATGCAGTACGCGTCCGAGTGCAGCACCCCGACCTGGTCCTGGTAGACCGGCAGCGGGGCGACGTCCCACTCGAAGTCGGTGATTGAGCGAAAGGTGGTGGTGGAGCGCCGCGAGGACATCAGCATGGCGAGTCGACCGTTGGCGAAGCGGGACTCGTCGTCCTCCGCCTCGACCTCCTCGTCGGTGGGCACCACCCCGTACGCCTGGCGGAGGTCGACCAGGTTCTTCAGCGCCTCCCGGCCGGTCGGGGTGTCCAGGGTGAGGCGGGTCGGTCGGTCCGGGTCATCGACGATCTCACCACCGGCGGACCACGTGAACGGGGCGACCCGGATGATCGACGGCTCGACGCCGAGCCCGTGCACGGCCGGGCGGACAGCGGCCCCCTCGCTCTCGGTGCCCCTGACCACCACACCACGGTCGTCCCGGGTCATCGCGATGGCGGTCCCGACCATGTCGTTCCAGGTCCAGCCCGCCTTCGGCTCGGAGACCTGGTATTTGGCGAAGAGGGTGCGGTTGTAGTACACGGCGAGGCTGGAGACGTTCTGCGGCAGGCAGAGCTGTTTACCGCCCCAGCTGAAGGCCTCCATCGCCACCGGATAGTAGTCAACGGGATTCACCTTCTCGGAGGCGGCGATCCGCTCGTCCAGGGGCTCCACCACGTTCTTCGCGGCGAACTGGCCATAGAAGCGGTAGTTCATCAGGAACAGGTCCGGTGGGGCGCCCCCGGCGACCGAGGTGGCGAGCCGGGCCAGCAGGTCCTTGCGGTCGCTCGCCTCGATCAGCTGCACCTCGCTACCGGGCCGCGCCTGACCGTACGCCTCGATCAGCGTGCGATACGCGGCCAGTTCCTCGGGAGCACCGAAGACCAGCAGCCGCACCGGCCCGTCGGCGGCGGCCCCGGGTCCGGTCGCGCAGCCGGACCCGAAGAGCACCGTCGCGAGCAGCGCCGCCAGCAGCGCCTTGGGTCTTCTCATGGCCGGTTCCGTCCTGTCTGGTCGTCGTGGTGGAAGAATCGGCGCTGGGCGAACCCGAAGACCAGCACGGCGGGGCCGGTTGCCAGGACCGCCCCGGCCAGGAACACCGGGAAGTTCGTCGGATCCAGCACCGACAGCGAACGCAGCGCCAAGGGCAGGGTGAACAGGTCACGGTCGTACACATAGATCAGTGGATCGAGGAAGTTCGACCAGGTGAACACGAAGGTCAGGGCGGTGATCGCGGCGGTGACCGGACGCACCATCGGGAGCGCGACCCGCCACCAGATGCCCATCGGAGTCATGTCCTCCACCAGACAGGCGTCGTGGAGGTCCCGCGGCAACGCCCGGAAGGCCAGGTAGTAGACCAGGACGTAGAGCGGTGAGGTACCCAACAGCGCCGGTGCGATCAAGGGCACCAGCGTATCGGTCAGCCCGAGCACGCGGAAGATCGCGAACCGGGGTACCAGCAGTGCGGTGGCCGGCACCATCAGGGCCACCAGGGAGGCCACCACGACGAGCGCGGCCCGCCGGGGCGCGAGCCGGGCCAGCGCGAAGCCGGCCAGCGCGGCGACCAGCACACTCAGCGGCACGGCGACGACCGCGACCAGCAGCGAGTTGAGCGCGGCCCGCAGCACCCCGCCGACCGCCAGGGCCTGTTGGTAGCCGGCGGTGGAGACGGGATCGGGAATCAACTGCGGGGTGGGGGACGGTGGCAGGCCGGGCTCGGTGAGCGAGCCCGAGACCAGTAGCAGGAGCGGCGGGACGAAGACGAGCACAACGAAGAACGCACCCAGGGCACGCCAGATCCGGCCGATCCTCCCGGACAGCGGTGGGGGGCCGCTGGTGCGGCCCCCCACCCGGTTGGTGGTGTGAATGATCGACCTACTTCAGGTTGAGCTGCCAGGCGCCGAGGCCGTGCGAGGCCGCGTAGAGGACCCGCTCGCCCGGCACGATGGTGAGCCCGGCGACCTCCACATTCGGCATGCCACCGCCGGCCTTGGTCCAGCTGCTTGCCCCCTCGGCCAGCCGCAACACACCGAAGTCGGTCGAGGCGTACAGGTCACCGGTGACGTCGTCCCGGACCAGGTCGGTGATCGGCTGATCGCCGAAGTCGTGCGAACGGTCGGTCCAGGTCGCCGTCGTGCCGGCGGTCGTCACCTCGAAGGCGTGCCCGAGCGTCTCCGGCGTGTTCGAGTTGAAGCCGCTGTAGGAGACCCATGCCCGGTTCGGGTCATCCGGGTCGATGTGGACACTGGTGACGAAGCGGTTCGGGGTCTCCGGGTTGTCGATCCGGGTCCAGGTCACCTCGGCGGCCGACTCGGCGTCAACGTTGTGGCTGACGAAGACCCGACCGGTGCTGGTGGCCGCGTAGGCGGTGGCGGAGTCGGTGTCGACCCGCTGGACCACCGAGACCGCCCCGCCAGCCCGGTCCCCCCACGCCCCGTCGGTGAGCGGCGTGGGGCCCAACTCCTCCCAGTCCCCGCACTGCTCCTCGAAGGTGCCGGTCCAGGTGTTGCAGATCCGGTTGGCCTCCTCGATGCTCCGGTCGCCCAGTCCGAAGGTCTTCGTCCGGTACACCGAGCGACCGGTACCGGCGAACATCGTGCCGCTGACCACCGGGTCACTGATCACCGGCGCGTAGAAGAGGGTGCCCGGCTGGCCGTAGATCGGATCCGCGGTCCAGATCCACTCGGCGATGTCACCACCGGCGAAGTTCACCTCCGGCGACGCGTTGAAGAAGGTGTGGAAGCGGAACTCGGGCTTACCGACGTCGAAGCCGGAGGCACCGCCGTCACCGATCATCGTGTTCGACCAGCGCCGCCGCTCGCCGTTGTTCTCCCAGGTCCCGTTGTCCTGGGTGCCGCCCTGCAGCAGGTTCACGTCGTGCGGGCTGACCGAGAGGCTGATGAACTGCAGCGTGTTCATGCCTTTGTTGACGCTCTCCAGCTTGCTCGGAATCCGGGAGAGCATCTGCTTGCAGCGATCCTGCTGGGCCGCCGTGGTCAGGTTGCGGTCCGGGTTGTCACACCAGGCGGATCGGTCGACGAAGTCACCGCTGGAGCGCATGATCCCGCCGTCGTTGGCCTCGAAGAACTGGTACGGGTCACGCGGGTGGGTCACGATCGCGTGCTGGTCCGGGTGCAGCCCGTTCGGGTGCAGCTCGTCGGTGCCGTCGAAGGTCATGTCGGTGCCGCTGACCCCGGCGTCGGTGGAGAGGACGACGGCCCGCTTGTGCGCGACCGTCTCACCGTAGACGTAGGAGCCACCGGTGTAGACGATGTCCGGATGCCCCGGCGGGGTGTGCACGAACATGTCGTACCAGCACTGGCCGGTGCACTGGTTGTAGGTGGCGTACCCCGGGTCTGCCGGGTTCGAGCTGCTCAGGTCGGTGAACGTGGGGGTTCCGCCGGCCACGTCGTCGCTGCGCAGCAACCGCGAGTACGGGTTGCCGAAGTTACCCTCGTAGACGTACATCCGGGTCTTGCCGTTGGGCAGGGCGGTGACGTCGATGGCGGCCCGGGTCTGGAACAGGTCCGGGTTGAGCGACGGCTTGATCTGCGTCCAGCTGGCTCCGGCGTCCGGGGAGCGCCAGACACCACGGGCGTACGACGACGCGTACACGATGTCGGAGTTCTCCGGGTCGAGCTTGACGTAGCGGACGCCGCGTGGCGAGCAGACCGCGTTGTTGCCGAACTCCTCGGCGTCGCCGGTGCAGTCGGTGGCGGCGGCCGAGCCGTTGTGGATGAAGCTCCAGTTCTCGCCACCGTCGGTGGTCTTGTAGAGCCCCCACTTCTCGGCGTCGGGCACCGGTCGGGTCACGCCCGTGCAGCAGGCGCTGGACATGCCGCGCAACGCGGTGGTGGTGGCGACGTAGATTGTCTTCGGGTCGTCCGGCTCGATGGTGATCTCGGCGATTCCCTTGCCGGCGAGCACCTCTTTGCCGAGCGGGCCCTGCCAGGTCAGACCGCCGTTGGTGGAGCGGTAGAGACCGACACCGGCGACACACCCGGAGCCGCAGATATTGGCCTCACCGGTACCGACGTAGATGGTGAGCCCGGTCCGGTCATTACGGTCGATCTTGACCGATCCGGCCGCGTTGATGCCGAGGGGCCCGCCCAGGTAGAACCACTTCGGCTCGGCGGCGAGGATGTTGAGCGTGCCCCAGACGCCACCACCGGAGGGCGTGGCGTACGCCCGGCAGAGCCACCGGTTGCAGTCGGGGCTGATGTCGAGAGAGGTCACCCGGCCACCGGCGACGTACTCGTTGGGAACGTAGTTGAAGGCGTTGCGGTACTCGGTGAACGGGTACACCGCCTCACTCGGCCCGACGTTGGTCCACCGTTGGCCGCCCCGGAACCGGCGCTCCGCCGCCGCGAACGCCGCCTTCGAGCGGTCGACCTCGGCGAGGCTCACCTCGTTGGCCGGGTAGGCCCGCTTGAGGAACTCCTGCTGTGCGGCGCCGCCCGGACCGTCCACCGACATGCCGTCGTTGCCCGGTATCGACCGACGCATCTGCTCCAGGTGGGCCCCGAGGGCGTTCGGTAACTCGCCGTCCCCGGTCGCCGCGGCGGCGGCCGGCACTTCGGTGCCGGCGAGGTGGATTCCGGCAACACCCGTCGTCGCGGCGAGGGCGACGATCGCTAGTCCGGCAAGTAGCTGGCGACGTCTGCGCTTCACAAGGTTCCTCCCGAAGAAGGCGTCGCCGCAGCGCGGCCTCCGGGATTGGCAACCGTCACTGGCAGCGTCCATCCGGGAGGATGTCAGAGAAGGTCGGGAGGGCACAATCCCCTGCCGAAACTAAGTCGATGTTCGTGGATGAACGCCACCACGCAGTCACCGCAAACCGGTGCACGTCCGACGCCGTGGCACAATCGGAGGTTCGCATCGAGTGCCACGGCAGGAGGATCGGTCACCATGACAGCGGTCGGTCCGGAGGAGCTGCGCGCCGACTGCTCCCGATGCGTGGGGATCTGCTGCGTGGCGCCCGCCTTCGCCGCCTCGGCCGACTTCGCGATCGACAAGCCGGCCGGGCGTCCCTGCCCGAACCTGCGGCCGGACCTCCGCTGCGGAATCCACACCGACCTACGCAGCCGCGGCTTCCCCGGCTGCACCGTCTTCGACTGCTTCGGCGCCGGTCAGCGGGTGACCCAGGTGACCTTCGGGGGGCGAGACTGGCGGGACGACCAGCCCACCGCCCAGGCGATGTTCGACATCTTCACCGTGGTACGGCCGCTCCACGAACTGCTCTGGCATCTGACCGAGGCACTGACGATGGAGCTGCCCGCGCCACTGCGGGCCGCGCTGGCTGAGGCGCTCGCCGCCACCGACCGGCTGGCCGGCGGCGACCCGGAGTCGCTGCGGTCGCTGGCCGTCGACGCGCACCGGCGCGGAGTCGTTCCGCTGCTGGCCCAAGCCGGCGACCAGGCCCGGGCCCGGGGTGGCCGGCCCGGCGTCGACCGCCGCGGCGCCGCCCTGCTCGGCGCCGACCTGCGCCGAGTGGACCTGCGTCGGGCGAGTCTGCGCGGCGCCCAGCTGGTCGGTGCCGACCTACGCCGAGTTGACCTGACCGACGCGGACCTCACCGGCGCGGACCTACGCGGGGCCGACCTACGTGGCGCGGACCTGTCGGGCGCTCTCTTCGTGCACCAGTCACAGCTGGATGCGGCCCGCGGCGACCGGGCCACCGGTCTTCCGCCGCGGCGCAGCCGACCCACGCACTGGGCAGCCCCACGGCGCGCCCGCGACGGCTCCCCGCGTTTCCCCGGGCGGCGTCCGGGTAGGTGAGCCCGGGGTAAGCCGGCTTCGGTCGCCGCGGCAGGTGCGGTGGCCGGGGCGGTCACCGCAAGCCAACGGGCGGGAGTGCGCCATGACCGAGCAACACCGCTTCGACCTGGCCGACACGGACGAACCGGACGGCGTCCCGGCGATGGAGGCGTCGCTTCGGCCGCCGGGCGAGTCGCTGCCGCAGACCGAGGACGTCGGTGACGACTTCGCGGACCTGCCCGCCGAAGACCGGCGATCGGCGCGGGAGATCAGTCGGGCCGGTTACGACGTGGCTGACGTGTCCGGGGCCGTTGACCCGAACCGGGAGTGAACCGCGGCACGCAGGTCCGGCGGCGTGGGTCACTCGTCCGGCTGGAGGTGTCGCGGCGCGCCGGTGACCGGCGGCGGGATCTGCCCGGCGGTGGGACGCCGCCAGGGCAGGAGCCGGTCCCGCAGCCGGGCGGCGGCATCACCGGCGGTGGCGGCGAGCATCGGCGCCAGCCGGGTGGTGCCCATCAGCGCGGCCTCCTCGGCCAGGCTGGTGGTCCCGTCCAGGAAGCGCAGCACCCGGTCGGTCGGGTTGCGGTCGAAGAGCCGGTCGAAGAAGTCGGGGCCCGCCAGCGGGCCCCGGTCCAACGCGCGCAGCGCGACCGCGTCCAGCCACCGGTGCCGGCGGGGGTACGCGGGTGCCGGCACCGGTGCCCGCCCAGCGGCGAGCGCCGCGGCGATCTGCCCCGCCTGCCGGTGCATGGCGGCGAATGTGAAGCCGGTGGAGGGTCGGGTGGCGCCACCGCCGGTGCCGAGGCGGACCACCCGGGGCGAGGGCCGCGGGTCGAACGGACCGTCGGTCATCGGGATCACCCCGTTCTCCACCTCCCGCACTCGCAGCCGGGCCGGGTCCAGCCCGAGCCGGTCCCGGTACGCGGTCAGCGCCGCGTCGTAGCCGGCGTCGGTGAGTAGGCCGGGGGTGAACTCGGTGTACTCGACCAACGCGTACCGGTCGTTGACCGGCAGCACGTACCCGAACGAGACCCCCCGATCCGGCTGCGGGGTACGGAAGTCCATCAGCACCGCCCGACCCGGGTCGAAGAGCGGCCGGTCGGCCTCGAGCCACCAGCCACGGAAGTGCTGCAGCCAGTTGGTACGCCCGGCCCGCCGGGGTGGGCGCGGCCGGGAGTCGAGGACCCAGGCTGCCCGCAACGTCGATCCGCCGGCGTGGACGGTGACCCGGTCGCCGTCGTCCTCGACCGCCTCGGCCGGGGCGCCGACGCGGACCGCGCCGAGCCGCCGCTCGGCGCGGGCGGCCCGGTCGTAGACGGGGGCCGAGCGCAGCATCGCGTACCGCAGTGGGGCGAGGTCGAGCACACGGTGCCGCTCGGGGGTCGTCACCTCCACCTGTGACCAGCTCGCGGTCAGCAGCGGGTCGAGCCCGTCGTCGGGTCGGCCCCAGAAGGCCCAGGTCCGGTCCGCCCCGCGACGCTGCACCGGATCGATCACCGCCACCCGTAGGCCACGCACGCCCCGCCGGGCCAGGGCGGCGAGCACGAGGGAGCCCGCGCCGCCCACTCCGACCAGGGCGAGGTCAACGTCGACGGTGGGCACCCGTACACGCTGCCACACCCACGGTCGGGTTCGCCGGCCGGACCGGCGGCCCCGCATCCATCGGCGTCGCCGGGTCAGCTGAGCGGTTCTCGCATCCGCCCGATCGCGGCTATCCTGGCCGTGATCGACAGTTAGGAGTTGGCATGCGCCAGGGCAAGGTCACGGTCACCGCTTCGCCGCGAGAGCACACCGCGCGCTAGCCGGTTCCACCGTCGGGCTCAGACCCCACGGTGTGGCGCTCCTCGCCGCGAAGCGGTCGCTCCCACCACGACCGTTTTTCCTTGCTCGAGGAGCTATTTTGCGTGCCCTTGTATCCGCGCGTCTCGGCGCGGATTTCACCAAGCTGTGGACCGCCTCAGCCGTATCCAACATCGGTGACGGAGTCACCATGGCGGCCGGTCCGCTGCTGGTCGCCTCCATCACCACCAATCCGGCGCTCATCGGTGGCGCTGTCTTCGTCCAACAACTGCCCTGGCTGCTGTTCGCCCTGATCAGTGGCGCCTACGTGGACCGGCTGGACCGCCGCAAGCTGGTGGTGGCCGTCAACGCGCTGCGCGCCGCGGCTCTCACCGCGCTGACCCTCGCCGTCGCCACCGACACCGCCACGGTCGCTCTGGTCTACGCGGTGTTCTTCCTCCTCGGCACCGGGGAGACCCTGGCCGACACCGCCGCCGGCGCGTTCCTGCCCGCCATCGTGGCACCGGACCAGCTGGCCAGCGCCAACGCCCGGCTGATGGCGACCTTCACCATCGCCAACCAGTTCGTCGCCAAGCCGCTGGGGGCGTGGCTGTTCGTCATCGCCGCCGCCGCGCCGTTCGGCGTCAACGCCCTGACCTTCGCCGTGGCCGCGGCGCTGGTGGCGACGATCCGGCCGGTCCCCGCGCTCCCGCCGGCGGCACCGCGCCGGAGCCTGCGGGAGGAGATCACCGACGGTGTCCGCTGGCTGTTCGGACATCGACTGCTGCGTACGCTAGCGGTGAGTATGGGGCTGGCGAACCTCGCGTTCTGCGCCGCCTTCGCCACCCTGGTCCTCTACGCCCGGCAGCGACTGGGCCTGTCCGACCTCGGTTTCGGCTTCCTCCTGACCACCTTCGCCGTCGGCGGGTTGGTCGGTACCGTCCTCGCGCCGCGGCTACAACGGATCGTCGGGGCCGGCACCCTGCTCCGCGCAGGCCTCGTCGTCGAGTTCGTCACCCACGTCACCCTGGCGATCACCACAACCCCACTCGTCGCCGCCGCCGTTCTGATCGTCTTCGGGATCCACACCATGGTCTGGGGCGTCATCGTGGTTACGCTGCGCCAACGCGTCGTGCCCGCGCACCTGCTCGGCCGGGTCGGCAGCGTCTACTCGCTACTCGATCTCGGCGGAGCGGCCCTCGGTTCGCTTCTCGGCGGCCTGCTCGCCGGGGCGTGGGGACTCACCACACCGTTCTGGGCCGCCGCCGCCGTGCTGGCGCTCATCGCTGTCATCGCCTGGCGACCGCTGCGTACGGCATCGGTCGTCTGACGCGTCCGGGGCGCCCCGCTCCGCCCGGGCCTCGTCCTGGTCGGTCGGGGCGCCGCCCGCGTACCTGCCGAAGAAGCGCAGCAGCTCCACCGGGCGGGCCGGGGCGACGACACGGACCGCCGTACCTGCCGTCACATCCACAGCCTGGGTCATCGGCGGACCGGTCGGACGACGGCCACCAGCAGCGCCACGACAAGGTAGGGCGCCACCGCCACCGCGAACGCGACCCGGTTGCCGGCGACGGTGGCGAGCAGGCCGTACCCGACGTAGCACGCCATGATCGTCGTGTCGGTCGCCATCCCGGCGAGCGAGGTTACGGTGGCGCGGGCCGGGCCGCCGATCCGCGCCTGGAGCCGGACGTCGGCGAGCACAGTGGCCAGTTGGAAACCGCAGAAGGCGACGCCCACCAGCAGGAAACCGACCGGGTGACCGATCAGCGCGCCGGCGGCGAGCGCCCCGGCGGCCCCACCGATCAGGCCGGCGTACCCGCGACGGCTCAGCCGCTCCCCCGCCGGGGCGAGCAGACCGCCGACGGCGACACCAACCCAGGTGAGTACGAGCAGCAACGGCACGGTCGGCCCGCTCGCCCCGACGTCTCGGGCCAACAGCGGAAGGTACTCGTCGAGCGCCCCCCATCCGGCGGCGACGGCGGCGACCAGCAGCACCGCCGCGCGCACCGTCCGGTCGGCGTGCGCCTCGGCCAGCCCGCCCCGCAGGGAGAACCACCAGCCGGGTTCACCGTCGTCGGGGTCGGTGCCCGGCCCGGCGGCCGGCTCGCGGTGCTCCGGTAGGCGGGTGGCGACGGCGGCGGCCACCAGGCAGGCCAGGACGCTCGCCACGCCGAGAGCGGGGTAGCCGCCGAGAGCGAGTACCGGCGCCGCCAACACGAGGGAGGCCAACACACCGAGGGTTTCCGCGGTGCGGGCCCGGCCGATGACACGGGCGTACCGGCTGGCCGCGCCGAGCCGGTCCAGGCCGGTGTAGACCAGGGCCTCCAACGCACCGGAGGCGAGCGCGCCGCCGACTCCCCAGAGCAGGAAGCCCACCGCGAAGGCCGGGTACGAGGGCACGAGTGTCCAGAGCGCGAAGCCGACGGCGGTCACCAGCGGCGCGAGGCAGAGCAGCAGCCGCCGGGAGACGGCGTCGGCCAACGCCCCGGAGGGGACCTCCAGCACGATCGAACTGGCCGACCAGATGACGAACAGGGTCGAGATCTGCCACACCGTCAGACCGGTGTCGGTGAACAGCAGCGGGTAGACGGGGTAGAGCAGGACGAGGTCGCGCAGGAACGCGTACCCGTAGAGGGCCGCCGCGAGTGACCGGACCCGCCGGTCGGGCGAGGCGGTCGGGCCCGGGTGCGGGCCACCTCGCAGTGGAGTCGTGTCGAAGATCATCGTTTCTTCCCGTGGGGTGAGTGCGGACGCCGGAGGTACGGCGACCGCGGTGGCCCACGGGAAGGGCACTCAGCGGTGGATCAATGTCGCCAGATCATGCGGCCGATGGTAGCCGTTCACCGGGCCGGACGCGGCCCGCCGTCGCGGCGGTGCCCGTCACCGGCCAACGCGGCTGCCTGCTCCGCCTCCTCCTGGTCGGTCGGGGCGCCGCGGGCGTACTTGTCGAAGAAGCGCAGCAGCTCCACCGGGAAGGGCATCACCAGGGTGCTGTTCTTCTCCGCCGCCACATCGGACACGGTCTGGAGCAGCCGCAGTTGGTAGGCCCCCGGGGTGTTGGCCATGGTCTGGGAGGCGTCGGCGAGCCGCCGGGACGCCTGGTACTCGCCGTCGGCGGCGATGACCCGGGCCCGTCGGTCCCGCTCGGCCTCGGCCTGCCGGGACATCGACCGCTTCATCCCCTCCGGCAGCGAGACGTCCTTGACCTCGACCCGCTCGATGTTCAGCCCCCACGGCCCCTCGGTCGGGTCGTCGATCACCGACTTGAGGTCGGCGTTGACCTTGTCCCGGTCGGCGAGGAGGGTGTCCAGGTCCACCTTGCCGATCACCGAGCGCAGCGCGGTCTGCGAGATCTGGAGCACCGCTGCCGGATACTTCTCCACGTTCACCAGGGCCTTCACCGGGTCCACGACCCGGAAGTAGACCACCGCGTCAACCTTGAGGGTCACGTTGTCCCGCGTGATCGCTCCCTGCGCCGGCACGTCGATCACCGTGGTCTGCATGCTCACCCGGACCATCCGGTCCACGATTGGAATGATCAGCCGCAGGCCGGGTTCCCGGACGGGCAGCACCACCCGTCCGAAGCGGAAGACCACCCCGCGTTCGTACTGCTGCACGATCCGCAGGCTCAGGGCGCCGAGCAGCGCCAGAACGACAAGCACGATCACCACGCCGATGAAGCCGGCTGCCATGGCACCCCTTCCGGTACGCCGCCACGGCTCCCCCGTCGCGGCCCTCGCCCGGACGGACATCAGCTCCGCCCGGGCCCAACGGACGCCAGCGCCCACCCGGTTCGGTGGGCCCTGTTGCCGGGCACGGACGCGAGCGCCCCGCCCAGCTCAGTGGCCCTGGTACAGGGCGTTGACATCCTCGCTGAAGTGTTCCTCGACCACACTTTTTTTGATCTTGAGAATGGGGGTGAGTTCGCCATCGGACTCGGTGAGATCCCGCGGCAGGATGCGGAAGGTCTTGACCTGCTCGGCCCGGGAAACGGTCGCGTTCGCGCGGTCGACGGCCGCCTGGATCTCGCCACACAGCTCCGGGTCGTCCCGCAGCTCGGCCACGGTCGCGTCGTCCGAGCGGCCGTGCTCGGAACGCCAGCGATCCCAGGCGGACGGATCGATGGTTATCAGCGCGACGACGTAGGGGCGACCGTCGCCGATCAACATGCACTGGCTGACCAACGGGTGCGCGCGGATCGCCTCCTCGATCGGCGCGGGCGCGAGATTCTGCCCCGAGGCGGTAACGATGATCTCCTTCTGCCGCCCGGTGATCCGCAGAAATCCGTCCGAGTCGAGCTCTCCCAGGTCACCGGTCCGCATCCACCCGTCCTGGGTGAACACCGCCCGGGTTGCTTCCGCGTTGTTCCAATACCCCGGGAAGACCGGATCGCCGCGGGCGAGGATCTCACCATCGTCGGCGATCTGGATCCTCACCCCCGGCAGGGGTCGACCGACCGTGCCGATCCGCTGTGTCGTCGGCGTGTTCGCCGTCAACGCCGGGGAGGCCTCGGTGAGTCCGTACCCCTCCAGCACCAGCAGGCCCGCGCCCCGGAAGAAATGTCCCAGCCATTCGCCGAGCGGCGCGCCGCCGACAATCGCCGCGGAGCATCGACCACCCAGGGCGGCCCGCAGCTTCCGGTACACCAGCAGGTCGAACCCGCCTCGGGCGAGCCGGAGCAGGGGGTTCGGGCCCCAGGAACGATCGAGGCCGTGGCTGTACCGCACCGCCACCCGCTCGGCGAGCCGGAACAACCAGCCCCGGTGGCTCTCCTCGGCCCTCTGCCGGGCCCGACTGTGCAGCTTCTCGAAGACCCGGGGCACCGCCAGGACGAACGTCGGCCGGTGCCGGCGCAGCTGCTCCAGCACACCCGCGATGTCGGCGGTGTGCACCATGGTGCTCCGGGTCTGCACCACCCCGACCTGGATCATCCGGGCGAACGCGTGAGCCAACGGCAGGAACAACACCGTGGTCGCCCCGGCGTGTAGCAGCTGCGGCAGCACCGAGACCGCGGCGCTCACGTCGCAGTGGATGGAACGGTGGGTCAGCACACAGCCCTTTGGCCGACCGGTCGTGCCGCTGGTGTAGACGATCGTGGCCATGTCACCGCCGGTCACCCGACGACGCCGGCCGTCAACCACCGCGGCGTCAACCGCACGCCCCTGGTCGGTCAGATCGATCAGGTCACCGGCGTCGATCTGCCACACGGCGCGCAGCGCTGGCAGCTCCGAACGTTGGCCGGCGACCAGCTCGGCCTGGCCGGCGGTCTCCACCACGCAGCCCACCACGCCCGCGTCCGACAGGATCCACCCGAGCTGGTCCGCGCTGGCCGTCTCGAACACCGGCACCGACACCGCCCCGATCGCCCAGAGGGCGTAGTCGACCAGGGTCCACTCGTACCGGGTGCGGCTGACCAGCCCGACCCGGTCACCGTGCCCCACCCCGACCGCGAGGAAGCCGCGGGCGAGGCTGAGCACGTCGTCCCGGAACTGGGCACACGTCACCGGCACATCCCCACCGCGCACCGAGCGCCGTGCGGGCCAGGCGCGGGACACCGGTGCGGGCCGGACGAACTGCACCGCCTCCGGTTCCTCCCGGGCGTTGGTCCACACCTGCTCGGCCAGCCCCGGCAGCACCCCGCCGATCTCCTCCACCGGCGAGACCACAACCTCCTGCACCTTGCTACCCCCGGTAGCTTCACCACCGGCACCTGGCGTGCCGGCGCTCGTACCACCCATCGTGCGACCGGCGGCGGCACCGGCGGCGGAACTACCGGCAAACCGGCCCGGGTGCCGCGCCGACGTGGTAAGACGCCGTCAACGCTGGAAAAGCGCTCGGCTCCGCCATCGGAACGGTCTATCTTTCGCGGATGCCCTCCCCCTCTCGCCCACCATTGCCGCCGGACGTGGACCCCGAACTGTGGTTCGACACCGAGCAGTGCGGCCGGCACTATCTCCTCGACGGCAACCCCCACACGTCCCCCGGACGGATGTACGCCTATTGCGCCGAGCGCGGTATCCGTACCCGGGTGTCGAAGGATGAGATCAGCGACTGCTCCGCGCAGACCCGGTACTTCGTACGTGGGTTCCTGTCCGGCAATGAGCCGGCGCCACCAGAGTCCGACAGCCCCACCGAACCGGCCGCTCTCGCCTGGAACGACGCGGTCGCTCGCTTCCGGGACACCGGGTACTGGAACGTCGATGCGAATGCCGACGCGGCGGGTGACGTCGATATCGACCGGTCAGAGGAGACCGATGCGGATCCCGACGGTGGCACCGACACCGAGGCGGGAGAGGTCCCGCAGTGGATCCAGAGCTGGCTGCGAGAGCAAGCGGCCGCACAGGTGGCGTTGGTCGTTGACGTGCCGAACAGCAACGCGGACCACGCCATCGAGGTCGCCACGACACTCGCCAACCGGGTCGGTAGGCGGACCTGTGATCGGAGCGGTTTTGCCGAGATCAGCCGACCCGTGTCCTTCACCCGGGTGTACGCACTGGTCGGTGTCACCGGGCACCGCCCGTGGGTGGCGGTGCACACGGCCGTGACCGCGCTTGGTCGCAGCGGCTGGGCTCCCGCGATCGCGGTCGAAGGGGAGCAGTACGTGACTGCCGAGTTCCGGGCGGAGCGTGAGCTCAACCGAGGTCTCGATGCGCTCGGGGTGAGCGCGGTCGAGATCCACGCCGGCTATGGGCTGGGGCACGACCCGGCGCGCACGCCGGGCAGTTGGCGGCAGGACGACTGACGGCGGTGCGCCTAGCGGACGGAGGGGCGCTGCGACAACCCACGCTCCGCTGGCCCGGACTGGCTGCGGCCGGCGGTCAAACCCACTCGGACCAGCTGGCGGATCACTATGATCGCCACCACGTAGAGCAGGTTCTCCCCCACCGGTGCCGGGGCGAGCCGCAGCAGGCTGGCGGCCAACCACAGGTCGAGGCCGACGTGCAGGGCTAGAAGCCCATCCCGGGACACCAGCAGGACCACCGCGGCCGAGCCGATGCCCGCGGCGATACAGGCCAGGGTGGCGTACTCGACCAGGGTGTTCACGTGGTGGGCTCCTCACCCGCCCGGTTCGGGTCGGCGGACCGGTGCGAGCCGAACTCGGCGATCTCGCGGCGCTCCTGCTTGAGCTCACGGGCGAGGAAGAAGTTCAGGGCGGTTCGGATCGCCGCCACCGCGGCCAGCTCGGAGATGTCCACCAGGGTTGGGGCGACCGAGGTACGCATAATGTCCGAGGCGAGTTGAAACTCCAGCCCGAGGGTCAGGAACCGGCCGAGAGTCAGCCGGATCGGCACGAACGCCCGGCTCCGCCGGTGCCACAACCCCGCAAGTAAGAACCGGACGAACGCCAGCATCGCCCCGACGAAGATGATGAGGATGCCGGCGGCCTCCACCACTCGCACCAGGAGGTCCACCGCTTCCAAGAACCAATGCTGGTCGGCCATGCCATCCATACCAGCGGCTCCATGCCGCCGCGAGCGCCGGCACGCCGGGACAACACCCGATCGCGTCGCCGTCGGCCGACACCGCCCCGACGGCCGGTGCCATCCGCCGAAGGTTTCCCGTCAGGTGTGGGTCGTCCGGGCCGGCTGCACCGGCGGGGCCACCGCGTCGGCGGAGCCGGCGCCGACCGACGGGTCGAGCTGCTGGCGCAGCGCCGCGATCTCCTGGCGCAGCGCCGCGACGTCCTCGGCGGTCGCTGCCGGGTGCCGGTCCCGCCCGGTCACCCGGTCCACGATCCAGGTGGCGAGCGAGCCGGTCACGAAACCGATCAGCCCGATGCCGCCGATCATCAGGCCGACCGCCACCAGCCGCCCCTCCGGGGTGACCGGATAAAAGTCGCCATAGCCGACAGTCGTGATGGTCACGGCCGCCCACCAGAGGGCATCGCCGTAGTTGGTGATGGACGGGTCCGGAGCCTGCCGCTCGGCGTCCAGGACCGCCAGGGAGGCCACGCCCACCAGCAACACCGTGGTCGCGGCGACGTAGATGCCGAGCCGGCCGCGAACCCAGGCCTCGGTCCGCCGGCTGAGCGAGAGCACCACTGTCACCAACCGCAGCGCCCGCAGCGGACGGAGCATCGGCAGGAGCAGAACGGCGAGGTCGAACAGGTGCTCCCGGAGGAAGCGTCGCCGCTGTGTGTGCAGGATGAATCGAACAGCCATGTCGAGCCAGAACACCAGCCAGGTGGTGAGCGTGGTCACCTGACAGACCGTGATCCACGCCGGGCTGAGCTGCGGATCCAGGATCGGCGCAGCGTATGCGGCCAGGAAGACCAGAGAGAAAACGGTCAACGGCAGCGCGGTCAGACGCTCCCAGCTCGCGGCCCGCTGCTCCCGCCGACTGATGGAGCCGGTGTTATCCATGATCGCCCCCGACCGTGGTGCGAGTATCCGTGTAACTATGGGCCGATGCGACTCTACGTGGAGCCAATGGGGTCGTCGACGGCGGTGGACGAGCGTCAGGTAGACGAACCACTGGTAGACGCGCTGGCAGCGCTGTGCCGCTCCCTGGTCGGCGTCACCGTCCGTACGCTCGACGCCCTCGATGTCGACCTCACGATGTCGCAGTACCGAATTCTGGTCCTTCTCGTCTCCGGGGGGCCGGTCCGGGTCGTTGACCTCGCCACGAGCTTGCACGTCCATCCCTCCACCGTCACCCGCGCCTGTGATCGTCTGGCCCGACGGGGGCTGGTGACCCGACGGACCGGCGAGAGCGACCGCCGGGTGTCCTGGCTCAGCCTGACTGTCGCGGGCCGGGATCTGGTCGGCGAGGTCGTTCGACGCCGTAGCGCCGAGATCCGGCGGCTGGTCGCGGTGACCGGCACCGCGCCCGAGGTCGGGCTGATCGGCACGCTGGAGGCGCTGGTGGCCGCCGCGGGCGAACCGGATGAACGGCAGTGGCGGCAGGACTGGGAAAGGTGTGGCGGAGCAACGCGCTGAGCTCACCGGCATGACGCAGCCGTCGTCGGGTAGCCGCTGCCGTGGTCGACTGGCGGGCGGTCTTCACGCCGGACGCTCCGCTGTTGGAGATCATCGTCCGGGGCAGCGTAATGTACCTGACGCTGTTCTTCCTGCTGCGGGTCCTGCTGAAGCGGGAGAGCGGCACCACCGGTATGACCGACCTGCTGGTCATCGTGCTGATCGCCGACGCCGCGCAGAACGGCATGGCGAACGGCTACACCTCACTCGCCGACGGGGTGCTTCTGGTCGCGGTGATCATCGGTTGGGCGTACCTGCTCGACGCCGTCGCCTACCGCTGGCAACCCGCCGCCCGACTGATCCGACCGAAACCACTGGCCCTGGTCCGCGATGGCCGGATGTTGCACCGCAACATGCGCCGGGAGTTGGTCACCGAAGACGAGTTGTACGGGCAGCTACGCGAGCAGGGCATCGACAGCCTGGCTGACGTCCGGGAGATGCGAATGGAGTCGGACGGCCAGTTCAGCGTGATCCGCCGCGACTCCGGCACCCGGCCCTGACCTCAGCCATCAGTCTTGGTCGCGGTGGCTGCGGCATTTCTCCACGAACAGGATGGATAGCTGGTCAGCAATAGCGCCTGTCCGGTTAGCGACTCTTGTCCACCTGAGGGTTGGAGCGATGCGGAAGCTCGGCCAGCAGTCAGCCCATGGCTCCGGCGCGGCTGGGCGCGATGGGCCATCGCCGGATGGTGTCTGCTCACGATGGCGGTAGCGGTCACGCAGACGATCGCCGTGTCGCCTGCGGTCGCCCAGAACACGCTGTCACCGCCCCCGCCGCGTCGGGCACCATCCGCGCCTGGGGTGACAATCTGTAGGGTCAGCTGGGGACGGGGCTGGCGCCGACAGTGGCACGCCGGCTACACCAGCACCAACACCTGCCCCGGCAGCCAGTCCACCCCACCAGCATCACCTGGGCTGCTGGTCAGCTGCTGGCGAGCAGCGGTCGGGCCGCAACCACCAGGGCCGTCACACCGGTCGGCAGCGCCAGCTCGACGCTGGGAGCGAAGGCCGGGCTGTGATTCGTCGGCAGGTTGCCCAGCTTCTCGGCCGCGTTGGCCCCGGGCGCCCTCCGCCACTGTCGCGGCCCCACCGTGCCGAGCATCCAGTAGCTGCTCGGTATCCCCCCGGCGGCCAGCAGCGGAAAGTCCTCCGCCGCCAGGGACGGTGGCCACCAGCCCACCCGCTCCGACCCGAACACGCCCGCGTGGGCATCCCGTACCCGGGCAGTCACCGCCGGATCCCCCACATAGCCGGGAGTACGCGAGACGACACGTACCGTCGGCTCGCGCGGGCTGCCGGCGGCCGCACCGGCGGCCCGCACGACTCGGGTCACACTGTCCAGCACCCGGTCCAGGGTCGGCTCACGCAACGCCCGAATCGTCAGCCCGAGGGCAGCCTCGTCGGCGATGACCCCCGGATGGTGGCCGGCGCGCAGCGTTCCGACGGTCAGCGCCACCTGATCAGCCGGGTTGACCTGGCGGGCCACCAGCGCCTGCAACTGCACGACGATGTTCGCGGCGAGCACCACGGGATCCACGCAGAGATGCGGGGTGGCCGCGTGCCCACCCCGTCCGGGTACGGTGACGTCCACAGTGATACAGCCGGCCGTCATCGCGCCGGCGCCGTGGGCGACCATTCCCGCCGGTAGCGGCGCGGCATGCTGGGCCAGGAGCAGGTCGGGTCGGCCGAACCGCTCGTAGAGGCCGTCGGCGATCAGGGCCGCCGCACCGTGCAGGGTCTCCTCGGCCGGCTGTCCCAGGATCAGCAGCGTCCCCCGCCAGCCGTCCCGGCCCTGGGCCAGGTGGGCGGCGGCGCCGGCCGCCGCGGCCAGGTGCAGGTCGTGCCCGCAGGCGTGCATGACCGGTACGGTCCGGCCGTCGGCGGCTACGCCGGTAGCGGTGCTGGCGTACGGCAGGCCGGTCTCCTCGGCGACCGGAAGCGCGTCGAGCTCTGCCCGGATCAGGACGGTCGGGCCGGCCCCGTTGCGCAGGACCCCGACCACGCCATGCCCACCGACTCCGGTCGTGACCTGGTACCCAACCCCCCGTAGCGCAGCCGCGAAGCGAGCCGCGGTGCGCTCCTCCGCCCCGGAGAGCTCCGGATGCGCATGCAGGTCGCGGTAGAGCCGGGCCGCGGCGGCAATGATCTCCCGACCAACCGGCGGGCCGGCCGACTCGGCGGCATCGGCTGCTACGAGTGCCATGCGGTCAGCCAAGCCGACGCCGCTGTCATTCCACTGACATCGGGCGACAGTGATGTGTGACAGCGGCACCACGCGATCGGTAAGCGCCCTGGGGTGTGCTTGCGGTGGGCCGACCGGACAAGCCGGCCGGCCGCGACCGGGAGGAGTCACCATGGAGCACGACACCGACCTCAACGCCCTCGCCGAGGAGATCATGGAGCTGGAGTCGGAGACCTTCGCGATCTCCGACTACGCCGACGCGTCCGAGGCGATCCTCGCCTCCTGCTCCTCGTCGGCCACCACCTCGACCTGCAGCAGCACCACCTCCACCACCAGTTGCTCGGCCTGAGCAACAGCAGTACGACGTCGGGCCATCCGGAAGGGGTGGCCCGACGTTCTACGACCAGGCATTGATCTTCGCGTAGGACGTAGGCCCCGTCGCCCGGTAGGGCCGTCGCGGACGGCCACGGCTGTTTCCACTGCTGCCGCCGGGGCTGCGGAGGAGTAGCGAGCCGGTGCTGATCCGTCCCACGCCCAGGTCAGCCGGGGTGACGACGGGTGCGGGTACGGCGCAGTCGTTCACGGTTGATCGGCACTGGCCAGCCGGACGAGAAGCTCACGCTGGGCGTCATTGAAAGCCACTTCCTGGTACGACATGAGCAGCGCACGGGTCCGCGGATCCAACTCCGTCCACCCGTCGACGCTCAGCGGGCGCAAGGCGAGGTGGTAGTCGGCGACCAGCCGGTCGATCTCCTCATCGCCGGTGTCCGGCCCGAGCGCGGCAAACCGGGCGGCCAGCGCGGTGGTGGCCGCCAGCACGTCCGGCTCGGTGGCCTGACTGAGCAGACCGATCAACGCGGCCCGCCCCTTGTTGTCCAGGAGGTGGTGCAGCAGCAGGATTACCTCGCGGTCGTGTTTGAGTATCTCTGGCGGCAGGTCCGGGCCGCCGCCGCTGCCAATGCTCGCGAGCAGGCCGGCCAGTTCCGACGGCGTGTCCGCGGCGGCTCCGGCGGCGCGAAGCTGGGCGATCACCTCGCGGCGGGCGGTGAGCCGATCGATCTGGTCGGCCAGTTCGCGGTCGAGCTCGTCGAGGACAGCGTGGGCCCGGTCGCTGGCCCCCAGTATCGGCGGAATTTCGTCGAGGGGGATGCCGATCTCGGCCAGCCGCCGGATGCGCAGCAGCAGCACCAGGTCGTGCACCGTGTACTCACGATAACCGTTCGCCCGCCGTGCCGGCTCGGGAAGGACCCCAACCTGGTGGTAGTGCCGCAGGGTGCGGACGCTGACTCCGGCCAGCCGGGCGATTTCGCCGCTGTTCATCCGTTCCTCCAGGTCAACTTACTAGTTCGGCCTCGGGTGCCGGCCTTGGTTCCAGGTCGCGCAGTGCCCGTGCGCCGATCGCGGCGACGCCGGTGATGAGCCAGATGAGGGCGAGGACGATCGCGCCGGTCCGAGCGCTGAACTCCGCGACCAGCAGCGCGGCACCGCCCATGCCGAGTGCCGGGGCGAGGGTGAGCAGCGAGTTCTGGAGGCTCATCACCCGACCGCGCATCGCGTCCGGAATTCGCTCGACCATGAGCACGCCGATCAGGCTGCCGAACAGCCCGTTGCCGAGCCCGACCAGGGCCGCAGCGCCGAGCACGAGCCACGGGCTCGCCAGCGTCGCCATAGCGCTGAAGCCGGCGATCATGATCAGCACTCCGGTCAGGAACCAGCTACGCCGCCGGCCCCGGCTGCCCGCCGCGGCGTACGTCCCGCCGCCGATCAGCAGCCCGACAGCGAGCGAGCTGAGCACCAGTCCGAGCAGCTCAGGCCGCTGCTGCAGGGTGAAGTATACCGGCAGGACCAGCGCCTGAAAGCCGGCCAGAACCACCACCACACCGGCACTGATCAGGGTGGTGGCCAGCAGGAACGGCGAACGGCGCAGGGTGTGCCAGCCGTCGCGCAGCATCACCCGCTGCGGCACGGCCTCGTCTGCCGGGGTCACCGCAGCCGGGACCACGCCGGCCTCGCGCGGGATGAGCATCGTGACCGCCGCGGCCGAGGCCGAGGTCGCCGCGGTCACCCACAGCACGGCGGCTCCGTCAAACGCCGCGATCAGCACCGCCCCGACCGCCGGCCCGATCAGCATGACCATTGCGCCGAGCGCCTCGCGTAGTCCCAGCAACCGCTCGGCGCTCGTCCGCCCGGTCCGGATGACGCCCGGGATCATCGCTTCCCGGGCGGTCAGCCCCGGCACGTCACCGAACGAGCCGATCACCGCGAACAGCACGAACCAGCCGAGCGCGAGCCCGACGGTGGCGTCGACCAAGGGCAGTGCGGCAATCGAGAGCGCGGAGATCACATCGGTGAGCACGGCGGCCGTACGCCGGTTGATCCGGTCGATCACCACGCCCATGACCAGCCCCGCAATGGCTGCGGGCAGCGCCGAGGCAACGGCGACCGCACCGGTGGCGAGCACGCTGCCGGTGATCTGCAGGACCAGCAACGGCAGGACCACCCCGGCGATGGAGTTCCCCAGCATGGATAGGACGTAGGAGGTCAAATAGGCCCAGGACACCTTGCTCATACGACCATCGCAAACCATGACGCCGCGTCGGGGTCAACTCCACGGCGTCCGTCGGGGAGGTGTGGCGCTGCCCCGATCAACCAACTCCCCTCCGAGCGGGGAGGCACGCGCTCGTCCAGCTCATCGGCGGGCCCGGGTCGCTGCGCGCGGAGCATGTAACGGAACGTAATGACAGCACGCATGGCACGCCTAGCGGCGAGAGCGCTCTCCGATCCCGCCGTCCTCAGCACACCGAAGGGCCAATGCGACCGATTCCCTATTCCTTGCGGGGTGACTGCGTGGCGAAGTAGTGACCGAGCATGTCGGTCGTCCAGTGCGCTTGACACACCTCGCCACGAGGACCGAACTCAACAAACCATGGCTTGATATCAAGCACCGGTGTGCCGTCAACCGCATCAAGCCCCTCAACGTGAAGGTCTAGGCCATCCACTTTGAGTAGACGGCAGCGCGACACACCAAGCCAGTTGATCCGTCTCATGTTTCGATGGCCAAAGATACCCACTTCCGGCCAGTCCGGGTTGTCTCGTGGCCGACGGGCGCCGAGGTTAAGGTCCGTCGGGTCCGTAAGGTGAAAGCGAAAAACGACTTCGAGGTGAGAGAACGCGTCAAGCCCTTTGGTAGATTCAGGGGTGAAGCGCTTCTCGTCGATTCGAACGATTGCCCTTACCCCTCCCCAGTAGTCGTCAGTCGGTTCGGTCCTTCCTCCCACGACGTGTGCGATTGGTTCCACGGTGAAAGCCTCGCCCATTCGAACCTCCCTGTCCCGATCTGCAGATGCATGGACCTTACGAGAAGATGGCCAGATAGCGTTCCGCGCGGGCATCGACTTCAGCAACAGCGTCGCTCCTCGTCTGCCGAAATGGCGAGAGTGCGGCCCTCATCTCGGCTGCGACCTGTCGAGCCCTACCAGAACGAACGCCCTCCATGGCCTCAAGCGATCTTGACCAGGTAGCACACGCTTCCTCTAGGTCCCCCTGCCGAGCCTGCACCATTCCGAGATAGCCAAGCGTAACCGCGTGCGTGCGGGTGAAGGATGACGCCTTGCGGGTACGTACGCTCAGGCGAAATTGGCTGATCGCAGCTCTGAGATCTCCGGTGTCACGCAGCGCGCAAGCCGTCTCGTGACCGAGGCTTGCCGGACCGAAAAAGAAGACCCGCCCCGGCTCATCGTCCCCTTGAGAGGCCGCAGCAAGATCGCTCTCCGCCCGCAATAGCGCCTCGGCTGCAGCTTTGGCGTCTCGATTAGCGGCAAGAGCACGAGCATGAACGACGCCGAGCAAAGATCGTTCACGTGGACTAGCGGCGAGGTACCGCGTTCGATCAACAGAGGCGGCGGAAAGCTCGAGCGCCTCTCTGCGATGCCCCAGGTCTACCGCCTGATGGGCCATCGCACGGAGGACATGCGCCGCCATTGCTGGATCACCGGCCTCGGCCGCAAGCTTGACAGCGGAACTGAAATAGCGTTGGGCTAACGCGTGCTCCCCGTTGTCGAACCCCATCCATCCTGAAAGATACGCTAGTTCGCTTGCCGCCGTAAACATGTCTCGGCGTACCTGCTCGTCCGCATATTGGCCCCGGAGAAACACGGATACGTCAGCCGTGAGGTACTGAACAACAGCGGTACGTGCATGACCCCCACCACGGCGTTGATCCACATGGGAGAACAACGACACCATGTCCCGAACGGCTTCGACGTCGCTCCGCCCTACCGCGCGCCCCTCGGCGCCCCCGCGTGCGCGCCCCCGATTCACCATCTCGCTCCACCACGACCCGCTCGGCAGGGTCAGCCCGGCAAGTGAGTAGGCGGCGGTGGCCAGCACCCGTCTACGCTCAGCGTCCACGTCCACTCTCCCCAGATCCGTTAGCCCGACCAGCGTATCGGCGTGCCAGTCAAGCCCGTCCGGGGAGAGCGACGGTTGAGGTGGTAGCCCGATCTTTTCGAGAGTTACGACGCGTTGGAGCTTCCTGGACAGAGCTTCGACCAAGATCAGCGGCGCCCGTCCCGATGGCATCGTGCCTCGAACCCAGTGCGAGACATGGGAACGGCCGATGCCAGCGCACTCCGTGACTCCACTCTCGATAGCGACCTGTGCGACGACCCTTGCAATTTGGGCGTGGGACAGGCCTGCTTCGGCAATCGCCGCCACGAGCTTGGCGTTGCCAACGCTGTTGCGCGCCAAAGGTCGCCTCCCGCACCACTGGTGATCTTTCACCATGTTCACCGGTTCTCGATGCTCGGGAGCATACCCACAGAACATGACTCGCGGTTCGCTATAGGTACCGCCGATCACTCCGGAAGGATCGCCAAGCGCCGACAGACGTGAGACGTCCTATCAGGAGTGCTCGACGGAACAGTTGATGGCCCCCGCTGCTTCGTGTCGTATTGATCGCCGTGGTGGCGGGTGAGAGTGAGGCGCGCGCCGTCGGACGCGGGCTGCCGTGTTGCTGCAACGGCGCGCGCCCGCCACCTGGGAGGTGTACAGATGGCAACGTATTTCGGCGATGATCAGATCGAACGCGCACAGACAGTGCTGGAGCGGCATAGCGTGTCGAGCGCCCATGGCCGGTGCCGGGCATGCGACGTTCCCGGCCCCTGCGCCGATCAGGAACAGGCATCACGGTTGTTCGCGATGGCGCTGCGGCTGCCCCGCCGGGTGCCAGGGCTGACCGAGCCGCACCTGATCGGCGTCCGGCAACTGGACAGACCCGGCTGGTTCGAGGCGGTGCGTCGAGCGCCGCCGGTATCAATGTCGCGCTCCGGCGAGGTGGTGCCGCACACCGTTGGAGTGTCTTCCCGCTCCGGGGGCTGGCCGCACCAATCGAGAGGGAGGCTCTGATGCGGCGAGGCGAGCCGGACCCTTCGGTCGCAGTGGGAGCCGAGACCACAATCCCTGACGTACGGGAACTGCTGGCCTGCGCCGAGGCGGTTATCGCTTCCCACACCAACCGCGGTGGAATCTGCGCGGGGTGCCTCGATTGGTGGGCACGGCTGGCACCGGTCCCGTGTGAACAGACCCGATGGGCGCAGGCCGTCCGAGAGCGAATCGGCAACACCGACGCGACCGAACTCGCCGCCGAGAGTGCCGCATGAGCCAGACCAACGTAGACCATGCGCGGGTGCCCCCGCACCGCGGAGGCCACTCCGTCGATCTGTCCCCATCGACCTGCCAGGAGGTCTCATGTCCCCGACAAGCCCAGTTCTGTCACGTCCGGTGACCGACGACCCGCTGTACCCGACCCCCGGGTACCTACCTCTGGGTCGCCCGCTGGATGCTGTTGGCAGCGACGACGACGTGCAGCCGAGCCCCACCGACCGGCGTCCGTTCGCGCTCCGCTTCGCCACCGTGCCAGCACGGCCGATCCCGGTGAACCTGACCACGGTTCGCTACGACCCGGACCCACAGCTGTCGGTCGACCCCACGGGAACCCCGGTCCTGGGCAAGCACTCGACCGGGGCAACCAGCACCCGGACCTCGGACGGGCACAGGAGCATGGATTCCGACACCGACCACACCGAGGACTGAACCGGTGGGCGACGAGCGCACGGTGTTGGTGCTGACCCAGCCGTACGACGTAACCGCCGACTATGTGGTGGCGGAGCTGGCAGCACGGGACGTGCCGGTATTCCGGTGCGACCCCGGCGACTTCCCGCAGCGGTTGACGCTCGTCGCGCGGTGGGGCGAAGGCTGGCACGGCAGCCTTCGCCTCCCCGGCCGCCGCACCCCGCTGCACAACCTCGGGTGCGCCTACTACCGGCGCCCGACGGCGTTCGAGCTTCCGGCGCACCTGACCGACGAAGAACGCCGCTGGGCTGCCCGCGAGGCACGCATGGGCCTGGGCGGGGTGCTCGCCGCGCACCCAAGGTGGCTCAACCACCCACATGACATCGCCCGCGCCGAGTACAAGCCGTCCCAGCTCGCTGCCGCTGGCTCGGCCGGGCTGTCCGTGCCCCCGACATTGATCACGAATGAGCCGGCGGCGGCCGAGCGATTCGTGCGCGAGCACGACGGCGCGGTCGTCAAACCGCTCGGCTCCGGTGTGCTGACCGAGGCCGGCGCCGCAAAGCTGATCTACACCAACCGGGTGCGCGCCGAGGAGATCGACCACACGGTTTCCGGCACCGCGCACCTGTTCCAACAGCAGGTGGAGAAGGCATACGAGGTGCGGCTGACCGTCGTTGACAAGGTGTACTTCGCTGTACGCCTCGACGGTGCCTCCGAGGCGGCCAGACTGGACTGGCGCACTGATTACGACAGCCTGTCGTACTCGGTGGTGACTGTGCCTGACCAGATCCGCGAGGCGGTGTCGCGACTGCTGGCCCGGCTTCGGCTGCGCTTCGGTGCGTTGGACTTCGTCGTCACCCCGCAGGACGAATGGATCTTCCTGGAGATCAACCCAGATGGGCAGTGGGCGTGGCTGCAGGACGCCACCGGGCTGCCCATTTCCGCCGCGATAGCCGATGCTCTGACCAAGGAGACACGATGACGGCCACCGCCGAACGGACGCGCAACCGGCTCGTGCACGAGCTGACCGGCCACGGCCGGCTCACCGAGGCGTGGCGGGCAGCGTTTGCCGCTGTGCCCCGCCACCTGTTCCTCCCCCGCTTCTTCCGCCAGACCCCAGACCGCAGCCGGTACGAAGCGGTCGACGCGACCGATCCAGGAGCGCTGGAGCTGATCTACTCCGACCGCGTGCTCCCCACCCAACTCGACGGCGACGACTCCCGCTGGGACGAGTCCCGGCGCCACGGCCCGATCGACGGCGCGCCGACCTGTTCCAGCACCCAACCGGCTCTCATGGCGGTCATGCTGGACGCACTCGACGTGACCGACGGGCACCGGGTGTTGGAGGTCGGCACCGGCACCGGGTACAACGCGGCACTCCTCGCGCACCGGCTCGGCTCACTGCTGGTCACCACCGTCGATATCGACGCCGGCCTGGTGCGGCGGGCGCGGCGGTCGTTGGCCGCTGTCGGCTACGCCCCCACGGTGGCCGCCACCGACGGCGCGGCAGGTCACCCCGGCAACGCCCCGTACGACCGGATCATCGCCGCCTGTTCGGTGCCGCAGGTGCCGGCGGGCTGGCTCGCACAGACCCGCCCCGGCGGGGTGATCCTGACCAGCCTGCACCGCGAGATCGGCGGTGGACTGCTGCTGCGGCTGACCGTGGACGAGACCGGCGCGGCCAGCGGGCACCTGCTCGACGACTACGGCTCGTTCATGCCGCTGCGCTCCTGCCCCACCGTGCGAACCTCGGCGCTCGTCCGCGCCGCCTCCCAGGCCACCGGAGACCGGCACGAGACCCACCTACCCGGCCCGCTGGCCGACGACGGCGAGGCGTGGACCGCGCTGGTGGCGCTACAGCTGCCGGATGTGGCCCGCCTCGACATCGACCGCCCGGACGGCCCGGTGCAGTGGCTTGTCCACCCGGATGGTTCGTGGGCGTACCACGACATCTCCACCCGCATGGTGGAACAGGGCGGCCCACGGCGGCTGTGGACCGAGGTGGAGGACCTCTACAGCCGGTGGAGCGCATATGGCAAGCCCCACCGCCCGCACATCGGTGTGACCGTCACCCCCGTCGGGCAGCAGGTATGGCTCACCGACCCCACCGAGATCATCTGAGACGATCTATTACTTGCGCCGGCTAAAGCTCTTTCGGCCCGCGCGAATTCAACCGCATGGTCAACCCCACGCCCTGACCGAGGACGGACCCCGGAGTGTTCACCCTCGCCCTGAAACGGACCTAATCCCCCAGGCCGCCCGCTCCCGGAGGAGCGCGTCGCCAGTCCGGTACAGCTCGATCAGGAGTGGCCTGAGGGTCCGGCCGACTGGGGTGAGTTGGTAGACGGCGTGAGAGGGGAAGCCCTTCTGGCGCTCGCACTCGACCAGGTCGGCCCGCGCCAGCGTGGCGAGCCGCTCACTCAAGACCTTTGCGCTCAGCTTGGGCAGTGCGGCCCGAAGCTGACTGAAGGAGCGGGGCCCGTGCATCAGTTCCCGTAGGAGCAGCGTCGTCCATCGGCCGGCGACGGCGGCGAGTGCCACCTCCACCGGGCAGGTCGGCTCCGGATGTCTCGTTTCACCTCGGGTGTCCAAAACGAGGTCACGATCCCAGCCGTCGCTCACCGTTTGGTTACCTGCGACGGGCTCGGTTTGACTGACCGTATGCCAACTGACTTCACCAACCATCCTGTCATTGTCGCTCTCACCGACGACGCCAGCCAACACCCGCTGGTCTTCGCTCGAGCCTTTAACTCCGGGGACGTCGGTGCTGTTGAGCAGGTTTACGAACCGGACGGCGTCTTTGTCGCCGCGCCAGGCCAACCTGTCACCGGCGCCGCCCGGGCCGCGGCCAATCAACAATTCCTCGGCCTGGGACTACCAATCGATGTTCGTCCACGGCATGTTTACGTGGCCGACGACATCGCCCTGTTGATTGTCGATTGGACCATAGACGGCCAGGGCCCCGACGGGAAGCATGTGCACCTGGAGGGCACGGCTACCGACGTGGCGCGGCGAGGGCCGGACGGCCGCTGGCGGTACGTCATCGACAACCCGTTCGGCACCGATAGGTCGAATGACCCGCAATAGTGGTGAGCACATGCCGGCTTCGCCGGCCGGTTCACCGTAGCCAGCACCCGGCCAAGATTTCAGCAAAGACGCTCACGGGCCCGTCCCGAGCGGTCGTTTCTGACGGGTACGCCGTGGTCGCTACGGGAAGGGGTGCGGCACGAGGCGGAGATCGGTGTCGGCCAGGTCGGTGTCGGTGAGGCCCGCCACCGCGGGCGCGGTCCGCAGCCGCGGCAGGTGCGGAGCCCGCTGTCGGATCCAGCCGAAGTCGATCGGAAGCAGACCGGGCACGATCGTGCAGACCGAGCGGAGTCCCACCGCCTCCTGCTCTGGTGTGGTCTGATCCACCATGATCGCCTCGAACCCGCGCGCAGCCAGCAGGTCGAGCACCCGGCGCAGGTCGTCGCGGAGATCCGGCGTGCCGGGGGGCCGGTAGCAGGCGAAGAGATGCTCGATGGGAAGCGTGTCACGGTCGTCGAGGTAGCTTCCGGCGTGCACCGCCATCCGGGGTAGGCCGAAGAGTGCCGAGTGGTCCGGCAGCCGGCGGACGAGGGTGTAGTCGTCGGCCATCCGTTCCAGCTCGGCCCGGCGCCGGCGCACCGTGGTGGGCTGGTGCGGGATGTAGGTGAGCGCCTCGGCGAGCGCGCCGGTGACCGCCTGCCGCGGGTCGAGGTGGGCGGCGGCGGCGAAGGAGAGCAGGCCGGGGCCGCCGTCGTGGCGGACCGCGAGGCTGGTGACCACGGGTACGTCGAGGTCGATCCGGGTGTCGAAGGCGTGGAGCCGGTAGCCCTGCAGCTCGGCGCGGTCGACCAGTGCGCGCACCGTCGAAGGGCAGGTGTCGAGGTCTATCCGGGGCAGGGTCAGGTTGCCGTACCAGGCGAGCAGGAACGCGTCGCGCTCGATCAACTCCAACAGTCCGAACAGGACGGCCTCCGGCAGGCAGCTGCCGGTGGCGCAGCCGCTGGAGGAGGAGAGGACGAAGGTATCGCCGGCGGCCGGCGAGCTGTAGAAGCACAGCCGGCGCGGCACCAGTACGGGCCTGCCGGTGTGCAGGTTCTGGCCCCACACCCAGGGGATCGGTCGTTCTGGGTCGAACCGGCGCAGGATCAGGTCGGTCTCGTACACGTCGTCGGGGTGCCGGCCGCAGCGGTCCGGGTGTAGCGCCTCCGGGCCGAGGTCGGCGTAGGCGGCGAGGACCGGGGTGAGATTGCGCCGTCGGTGGGTCCCCGCGTAGCGCTCCAGCCCTTCGAGGTGGGCCAGCGCGCGGCTCGCGTCGTAGCCGCTGGACTGGCCGCTCCAGGAGACATCGAGCAGCCCGCCGTAGCCGCGGATGAAGACGCTGCCGGTCACCGGTGCGGTGGTCGGTGACGTGACGGTAAGCGCGGTACCCGCACCGACTGCGCCGCAGACCGGGTTGACCAGCGCGGCTGCCGGCAGCGGATAGTCGTCGGGAGTACGCAGCCGGTACGTGTCGGGGCGGGGCTTGGGCCGGGGTTGGTGCGCGAGCACCAGCGGGTCGGGGGTGTCGGGTCGTTGCCGGGCGCAGCTGGGGCAGCACGGCTCGGCCAGCAGCGGGTAGGTGCGGACCCGCAGGCTGGCCAGGTCGAGCTGGCTGACCCGGGGCAGCGGGATGCTGTGCCGGTCCCAGCTTGGTGGCGGCGGCAGCGGTGGGCCGGTGTGGCTGGCGCGGTAGAGCTCCCAGACGGCGTCGAGCTGGTAGGCGGTCAGCTGTGGCCACGGGCCGACCGCGGTCGTCTGGTCACCGACCTCCAGGGCGTCCCGTTGGCTCCGGCTGCGCAGCCGCTGCCACCGGGTGGCCAGGCAGTGCCCGCAGGCCCGGCCCGCCGTGCCACCGAGCGGTCCGATCAGCACGGTGGCGGCGGTGAGGTGCACGGTGGCGGCGCACCGGTTCGGGTCGGCCACGGCGGGCGCGGCGACGTCGCCCAACGTCACCACCCGCGGCGCCCCTCCGGCTCGCCGGGCCCGCCGGTCTTCGGCGACGCCGGTCGGCTGGGCCAGCCAACGGCGGCGCAGGTGCTGTCGGAGTTGGGCCGCGGCGGCGGCGAGGGGGGTGGGGTGCGCTGCCGCCGCGGTGCCGGTCATGAGTCGTTGCTCCAGCGGAAGGTCCGCACCCCGACGACCGCGAACACGGCGGTGAAGACGACCAGCGCGGCGCACGAGATCAGGTAGTCGGTCATGGTGCCGAATCCGGTGAAGGCGTACGTGATGCCGTCGTTGACGTAGCGCATCGGCAGTACCCGGGAGACCTCCTGTAGCCAGGTCGGCATCAGCTCGAGGGGGTAGAACGAACCGGAGAGGAAGGCCATCGGCACCACGACGCAGTTGGCGATCGCGGCGACGGCCTCCGGGGTGTTGGCCGCGGATCCGACGATCAGGCCGAGGGCGAGGAAGGCGGTCACCGCGAGCAGCATGATCGGGATGGCGAGCGGCCACGTCGGGTCCGGGCGCATGCCGAAGACCGGCAGCATCGCGACGCCGACGAAGAGCACGCACTGCGCCGCCCCGATGCCCAGCGCGACCACGTAGCGGGAGCCGATCACCGACCAGATGCTGGTTGGGGAGAGCCGGATGATCCGCAGCAGGTCGTCGTTGCGCCACTGCATCAGGGTGAAGGCCACGCCGAAGAGGGCGGCGTTGGCCAGGCCCCAGGAGAGCACACCCGGAGCGATGTAGTCGACGTATCCGCGGCCGGTGTCGGCGACCTCCTGGTTACGGAAGATCAGTGCGAAGATGACCAGGAAGATCAGGGGAAAGGCGAAGGTGAAGAAGACCGTCGTGGCGTCCCGGACGGCCGCCTTGTAGACGGCTCGGGAGAGTGCGGCGTATGCGCTCATGCCTGCGGCGCTCCGATCAGCTCGAGGTAGACGTCTTCCAGGGTGGCCGGTCGGGTCTCCACGTCGTCCAGGTCGGCGGCACCGTCGAGGGCGGCGAGCACCCGGGCCGCGTGCGCGGTCCGCAGCACGAGCATGCCGTCCTCGACGGCGACCCCGTTGACGCCGTCGAGGGTGCCGGCCTGTTCCGGGCTGAGCCGGCCGGCGGGGATGACCAGTCGGGTACCGATGCCGGAACGGGCGATCAGTTCGCGGGGGCTGTCGAGCGCCAGGACGCGCCCGGCGGAGAGGATTGCGACCCGGTCGCAGAGGGTCTGCGCCTCGTCCAGGTGGTGGGTGGTGTAAACGATGGTCTTGCCGATCGCCTTCAGGTTGCGCAGCATCTGGCCGAGGTCGCGGCGGGCCTCCGGGTCCAGCGCGGCGGTGGGTTCGTCCAGGAAGACCACCTCGGGGTCGTGGACGAGGGTCGAGGCGATGGCGAGGCGCTGGCGCTGACCGCCGGAGATCCTGGTGACCCGGACGTTCCCGGAATCGGTCAGCCCGACCAGGTCCAGCGCCTTCTCGGCGGTGGCTGGGGGGAGGCCGTAGAGGGCGGCGACGGTCACCAGGTGCTCGCGGGCGGTCAGCCGGGTAAAGAAGGCCGAGCGCTGGGTCTGCACGCCGATCCGGGGCAGCAGGTCGAGGTTACGTGGCGCTGGTGCCATGCCCAGCACGGTGATGGTGCCGGTGTCGGGGAGGCGCAGTCCCTCGATCATCTCGATGAGCGTGGTCTTGCCGGCACCGTTGGGGCCGAGCAGGCCGAAGAACTCGCCGCGGCCGATCGAGATGGAGACCTCATCGGCCGCCCTCACCTCGCCATACGATTTACTCACGGCGTCCAGCACGATCGCCGGACTGTCGATGGGTGACATCGGCTCGCCTTTCACTGGTTGTTCTCACTGGTGGGTGGTGCTGGAATCCGGTCCGCCGGACGGGGCCGACCGGGTCGGGCCAGCCAGCCGGCGACGGTCAGACCGACGATGGCGGCCGGCAGAACGTAGGCGAGCGCGCCGAGGGAGGGCCGAAGCAGGGCGCCCAGGTAGACGATCACGAGACTGGCGGCGGCAGCGCTCGCCAGCAGCCACCCGGCGGCGAAGAGCCCGAGACAGACCGCGGCCCGTCGCGGGTAGCGGCGGCTGGGCCGGCGCAGCAGGCGCCGGGGAAGGGTCGCCAGGTAGCGGCGGCTCTCCGGGGCCAGGTCCAGCTGGTCCAGCAGGTGACTGAGGACCTTGTAGCCGTCCAGTGGGGGCAGGGCGATGACGTTGACCAGCGTCTGGGCCGCCCCGACCAGCACGAACGCGCTGAGGATCCGATCGGCGAAGGCGCCGGGCAGCACGATGAGGGCGGCGCCGGCGAGCAGCAGGACCAGCCCGTTGGCTACCGCGCCGGCCGACGCGATCAGCACCTGCTGGGACCGACGTGGTAAGTAGAGGTAGTCCTCGACCCGGCAGGTGAGGGTGACCAGGTTGATCCGGTTGACGGTGGCACCGAAGTGGACGGCCACCACCCCGTGCGCGAACTCGTGCAGGGCCGCGCTCGACCAGGCGAGCAACGCCAGCGCCACCAGGCTGACCGGGTCGGTGAAGGCCGGGCGGGCGGTCTGCCAGAGCGGGCCGAGCCGCAACCCGACCAGTGCGAGCAGCGCGACGACGAGGACGGCGACCAGTACGAAGACCGCCGGGCGCAGCAGGAACCGCAGTCGGTGCGCCCACCATCCCAGCGCGCCGGAGCGTACCGGGTCGGCCGGCGCCCGCCCGCCGTCGCCCGGCGCCGTGGCCGGGCCGGCGGGGTGAACGGCCAGTAGGTCCCGCTCGTGGAGGAGCCACAGCAGCCGGGTCCAGTGCGCGTCGCCGAGGCGGCGACCGTACTCGTCGGCGTACTCGGTGCCGACCTCGCCGAGGGATCGGACGCCGTCGAGGCGGCGGAGCAGGAATTGCTCCTTCGGCGGGATCTCGAACGCCCGGCCGGTGCGCCGGTCCTTGAGCAGATAGACCGTGTCGGGGCCACGCCGCAGTGGGCGCGAGAAGATCAGATCTTCGCGCAGCCGGGGGCGTTTGGCCAGCAGGCCCGGATGTGTCACGACGACACCGCCGACTCCCGCAGCACCCGGGCGAGCAGATAGGAGAGGTACGCCTCGTCGCGGATGGTGGCGTGCAGCCGGTTGTTGGTCATGTGGAGGTATGGCGAGAGCAGGAACGTGAGGGCCTCCCCCGGGTCGGTGACGACCCGGTCGTCGCCGCTCCACGCGCTGACCGTCAGGTCGCCGGAGGCGGCCAGGGCGAGCACCTTCTCGCGGAGCTGGGCCGCGTGCTCGGCCCAGCCGCGTAGGAAGCCGGGGAGCCGCTGCGTTTCGCCCTGCCCGACGAGGGTGAGAATCTGCCGTACGCGACGGCCGAGCTCACCAGCGACGCTGTCGTACATGCGGGTGTACTCGTCGATGCCGATGAGGTTGGTGCCGGCGAAGGCCTGGTGCCAGTAGTGGTGGTACCGGTCGAGGAAGTCCACCAGCTGCTCCCGGTCGGGCAGGAAGGTGCCGGCGTGCACCGTCATCAGCTGCGCGGCGGTGCCCAGCAGCACCGGGCGCAGGTGCAGGTTCATCGACGAGATGGCGTGCAGCACCGTGTCGCTGGAGTGCTGGAAGTGCCACTCGGCGACCTCGATGCCCGCCGGCCCGCCGTACTTGCCGTACTCCGGTGCGTAGGGCCGGTAGCTGTATGAGTTGTTGGGGCTGAGCAGCATCTGTCCGGCCGCGTCGACCAGCTCCGCCGGCCGTCCGTCGGGGAACTCCAGCGCGAAGAGGATGTCGTAGAGCTCCCGCAGGTAGCCGGTGCCCATCGCGTACAGCGCGGGGCGGGTGGTGAGGAACCGGCTGACCGCCGCCTCGGCACGCGCCCGCACCGCCGGCTCGTCGGCGGGGGTGCGCGGGCGCAGCCGCAGCCGCACGTGTGGCCCCTCCAGCCAGTAGTTGATGAAGAAGTGGCCGGCGAGCAGCTCCGCTTCGGTGAGCTCCCGGATGAGGGGTGCCACGCAGTCCACCAGCAACGGTTGCGGGTTGGCCGCGTAGAAGATGTGCAGCGAGATCCATTCTCCCCGCCGGTCGGCGGTCTCCTCGGCGTTGGTGGGCGCGGCGGCGGACGCGGTCATCGGCTGCTACCTCCGGATCGTGGTGCGGCGACGGTCTGCCGCGCGGGGACGCGGAAGGTCTCCACGGCCAGCTCGCTGACGTGTCCGCCGAGCGCGCTGTGGGCAGCCAGTTCGCTCGCGGCGGGCAGCAACTCACGCAGGACGACCCGGTCGTCCGGCTCAGTCAGCGCGGCGCGCAGGGCCTGCAGCGACAGCGCGCTACCGAAGTCGACGTACTGCGGCTTCGGGTTGGCCGTGCGCGGACCGGCATGGGCCGGGTAGATGGTGGCGAACGCCTGCTCGGGTAGGCCGTGCCGGGCCCGCCACCGACGCCAGGCCAGGAACGCCGCCGGGTCGGTGCCGGGGTCGCCCGCGTCGGGAAGCTCGCGGACCGGCGCCGACCAGCTTCGGCGGCTGAGCACGATGTTGCCGAGGCGCAGCCGGGGCCGGACGGTAACACCGTCGCTGGTTGTCGCCGGCACCCCGCGCCACACGTCGAGCCGCACCAGCGACGCCGACGAGAGCAGCAGCAGGGTACGCGGGATCTGCGGCAGCGCCATCGGCACCAGGTAGCCCAGGTACACGGCGACGACCTCCTTGTCGAGGCGGGTCGAGCGCAGAACAACCCGGTCGGTCTCCGGATCGTGGGCCAGGTAGAGGTCGTCGAGGGTGAGCTGCCGGTCGGCCGGGACGCTGCTGCTTTCGCCGGGGCACACGATCACGTGGTCGGTGAGGCGGGCGTGCAGGTTCAGGTTGGTGGTGGCCGCTCCCCCGGTCAGCTCGGCGAAGACCACGCCCGGCGGGGTGAGCTCCGTCGTCTGGGCACGTAGCCGCTCGGCGAGGGTCGGGGTGTCGGCGTCGAAGCAGTGGGTGAACCGGCTGAACGGGAAGGAGAGTCCACCGAAGGACTGGTTGAGCACCAGCAGCGGGTCGGGCTCACGGAGGGCCAGCTGGACGAAGTGCCCCATCGGGTGGACCTGGTGGGCGGTGGCGCCGAGCAGCGCGCCCACCTCGTCGAACAGCTCGACGGGCAGGGACAGCTCGGGGCACCGGGGGTCGGCGTCGGCGAGCGCTGCCACCCGCCTGGCGAAAAGCTGTCGGGCCTGGTCTAGCGCGGACATCTCGGGCCGGCCCAGCCAGTTCTCCTCCGGCGTGTAGCTACCGTCCGCGGCGAACGGGCGGCGCCCCGCCGTGTACGAGGAGTACTGGTCGTAGAGGTCGTCGTGGAAGTCCTCGACCAGCCGCAGCAGGTCGTCGCAGCGGCCGCCGACGCCGAACCGGGCCAGAAAGAAGCCGTGGAACATGATCCGGTGCGGCAGGTTCTGGTCGAAGGCGGGCAGGATCCGCTCCACGGCGGCGAGGTTCGCGCCGACCAACCGCTGCCAGGGTGGGGCCGCGATGGCGACCGGTTCACCGGCCACCCGGCTGTCCTCGTACAGCAGCGTCTGCGGCAGGGTCGGGTTCTCCTCGCCGAGGGTACGCATCACCGCGCGTACCGCGGCCCGCAGTCGGTGCCGCAGGTCCCGACGCCGGCCGAGGTCGCCCTGCCGGTAGGCGTCAACAAGCTGCATGATCTCGTGGAGTTGGTTGACGAGCTGTCCGGCCCACGGCCGGTCCAGGTGCCCCAGCGAGTCGGCGAGGGCCCGGATCGGGTCGGTGGCGTGCACGTCGGTGTCGAGGCCGACCAGCCGCAGCATTCCCAACTCCAGCAGCGTCGACAGGTAGGTCTCGCCATCGGGCCGGTCGGCACCGGTGTCCCGGCAGAGCCGATCCACCAGCTCGGCACAGCGCATCGTGCCGCGCTGCTGCAACAGGGCGGTGAGCCCGTCCAGGACGCCGCTGCGGCGGAGGAAGAAGAGACCGTCGCGGACCGAGTCGAAGCTGACCGTGGCGCTGTCGTCGCCAGCGGTGACCCAGTGCCGCACATAGCGGATCCGGTCCGCGTCCCGGCGCCACCCCGGGCTCAGCTCCACCATCAGGTCGCCGCGCCGCCGCGGGTCGGCGATGACCAACTCGGCGAGCCGGGCGACCAGGACGACGTTGAGGCGTACGTGCTGGTGCCACTGCTCGTTGACGGGGAACTGGAGCTGCGACCCGGTGTCGGTGAAACGGCCTAGGGCGACCGCGGTGAAGGTGCTGAACGGGCTGGTCTTGCCGGCGGTGCGGTACAGGTAGGACAGCAGCGAGCGCTCGACCCGGCGGGTCCGCTTGTTCGCCGGCCGGGTCAGCTCCGGTGTGCTCCCGGCGGCGAGCTGTTCATCGAGGGTCGGTGAGGCGAGTTGGAGCCCGCCGCGCAGGCGTGGCTCGTCGGCCAGCCGCCACAGCTCGGCCCGGGCCTGGGCGACATCAGCGGCGAGGATCGCGCTGCCCTCGGCCTGGTGCCGGGCGAGCTGCGTGCGTCGCCGGAGCCAGCGCTGGACGACCGGCAGGGCCGCCGGTCGGGTCTGCTCGACCGCGGCGAGCGCCGGCCCGGGCGCGGCCGGCAGGGCGTTGTTGAAGACCTGTCGACGCAGCGTCAGCAGCCGTCGGCGGACCGACTCGTCCTCATTGTCACTGACCAGCTCATACAGGAGTTGGCCGAGCTGCGCCCCGTCGGTACGGAGCTGACGCTCCAGGGCCAGCGCCTCGTCGGCCCAGGTGCGGGCTGCCGGGGAACGGAGCAAATCGACCGTCGACAGGGGAAGGCCGGCGATCCGGGCGGTGAAGTACGCACCGGTACGCCAGCCGGCGGGGGCGATCACGTCCGGTAGCGGGCCCGGCGCTGGCACGGCCTGCCTCACCGCAGCTCGTATCGGTAGTTGCCGAGCTGCCCGCGTTCCTCGCCGGCGAGCATGATGAGCAGCGGGAACTCGTCGCTGCCGGTGAGTCCCAGCTCCTTGACGTAGGAGACGCCGTCGAAGCCCAGCGCTACTCCCGCGCCGAGACCAAGCGCGGCGGCGACGGTGTAGAAGGTCTGGGCCATCGCGCCGACGGTGGCGTTGGCGAGGTTGTAGCCCCGGTCGCCGGTGGCGTCGAGCACCGCGTGCGTCCGCACCGTCGCGACGAGGACGACCGCTGCCTGCTCCAGGTTGTAGTTGGCCAGGGTGTAGTTGCGTTGCAGGAACGCGCCGGGTGGGCCGCTGCTGAGGGAGACCAGGCTGTGCTCCTGCCGATCGTAGGCGTACCCCCCGGCGGGCACGGCGGCCACGGCGTTGACGAAGGCGTAGATCCGGGCCAGCGGACGGTCGGTCGGACCGTCGATCTCGGATGGCACGGTGCTGGCGGCGGTGGCCTTCAGCAGCGCGGCGAGGTGTGCCGCCGCCATGGGGCGGCTCCGTAGAAACCGGCCGAAGCTACTGCGGCGGGCGGTGAGGGCGGCCGCCACGGGCAGCGTCAGCGGCGCGGCGGCGGGCAGTGGCCGGCGGGTTCCGCCCGGCGGCGCCGGGTGGGCGGCGGCGGCAGCCAACGCCCCGGTGGCGGGCCGGTCGACCGAAGCGGCGGTGCTGCGGCTGACCCGCCGTAGGGTGTCGAAGTCGAGTAGCGTCCGCGACCGCTCCTGGTCGTGGTGCCGTACCCGGACCGTGGGCGGCTCCCCGCGACCGGTGGTGGCGGGGGGCGTGGATGCGGGGGGCGAGGGCGCAACGGGCGTGGGCGCGGCCCAGGTCAGGGGTACGGCGGCGAAGAGCGCCTCGTCGTCGGGGGTGAGGCCGAGCAGGTCGGCGACGGCCGCCTGGTCGAACCAGAGCACGGGTCGGATCTGCCGGCCCTGGGCGCCGGCCCAGAGCCGCCACGACTGCAGCAGAGCACCCAGGTCCATGGATACCACGTGGTACGAGAAGTTGTTGTACTTGAAGGCGTTCTGCCAGTACTTCACCCCGACGATCAGAAACTGGCTGGCGGGGCGGGGTGGGGCGACCGCCGTGTTCACCCGGGCGCTGACGTCACCGCCGAGCAGCCGCTGCATCGCGTGCCGGGTGTGCGCGTAGTAGTAGACGCCCGGAGTGACTCCGGCTCCGGGCCCGGCGACCCAGTAGACGCTGCACGGGTAGAGACCTCCACCGGAGGCGGCGCCGCGGTGCCAGTTGGCGTACGCGTACGACGGCAACACTCCCAGATCGGAGTTGGCCTGGATGCCGAGCCGCCGTCCGAGCAGCCCGTACGAGTGGTGGAGCAGGCCGGCCAGCAGCGGCAGGGTGAACGGCTCGTCGGCGTCGCCGGGGCCCCGCAGCGCGCTGTCCAGGTCGGCGTCGGCGCTCGCCGGGGCGGGCAGCCCGAAGGCGGTCGCCTCCGGGTAGTACTTGCCGCGGCGGGGTGCGTCGGCCCAGTTCGGCGCGAAGTCCGCCGGAGGCATCGGTTCACGGCTGCGATACAGGATCGCGGTCGCGTACGCGTGGGCGAGGCCGGGGTTTTCGGACGTCATGGCGGCACCTCACGGAAACGGGTGGGGAACGGAGTGGATTTCGTCGTCGCGCAGGTCGCGGTCGAGAAGCCCGGCGGCGCGGAACGCGGTCCGCAGCCGCCGGGCGTGCGGGGCGCGCTGGCGCAGCCAGCCGAAGTCGATCGGCAGGAGTCCGGGGACCAGCACACTCACCGTCGTCAGACCCAGCTCGCGTTGCTCGGGGGTGGTCTGGTCCACGGCGATCACGTCGAAGCCCTGCGCGGTCACCTGCTTTAGGCAGTGTTCGAGGTCGTCGCGGAGGTCGGGGGTGACCGGTGGGGCGGGACGGTCTCGCTCGTACAGCTGGGTCATCGGGACCGGTGCCGTGCCGTGATCAAGCAGGAAGGCGGCGTGTCGCGCCATCTCCGGCAGGCCGTAGAGCAGCGGGTGGTCATGCAGGCCCCGCACCCGGGAGAAGTCGGTCGTCATCCGACGCAACCGGGCCTCGTCGGCGCGGGCGCGCACTCGCACCATCACCGAGTCGGTGGCGATTTCGCAGAGCGCCGCGGTGATCGCGGCCTGCGGGTCGAGGCTCGCCCCGCCACCGAAGGCGAGGGTACCGAGACCGCCGTCCTGGCGGACGGCCACCGCGGTCACCACCGGAATGTCGAAGGTGATCCGGGTGTCGAAGAACCGGGCCCGATAGCCATACATCGCCAGCCGGTCCACCATCATCCGGGCCCGTGGCCGGTCGATGCTGGCCGGGTCGAGCTCCGGTAGGGACCGGCCGCCGTACCACGCCAGCAGGAAGGCATCCCGCTCGATCGCCTCCATCAGGCCGTGGTAGATCGCCTCCACCATGGAGCCACCGGAGGCGCAGCCGTTCGAGGTCTCCTGGACGAAGCGCTCCTCGACACTCGCCGCGTGGTAGTAGGCGAGCACCTCCGGCACCAGCAGCGTGCGCTGGTCCCGCAGGGACCAGCCCCACACCCACGTGATGGGCCGGTCCACGTCGAACCGGTGCAGGTACGCAGTGGCCTGGTAGAAGGCGTCGGGGTAGAGCCCACACTCGCGTGGGTCCAGGGCGTCGTCGCCCAACTCCCGCAGGGTCGCGGTGACCGCGGTGCGCTTGCCCCGCGGGCGCAGGCCGGCGGCGCGTTCCATTCCCTCCAGCACCGCGATCCGGGCGCTACTCCGGTAACCGTCGGCGTGCCCACCGTAGAGCGTCTCCCGTAGGAAGCGGCCACAGCGCAGGGTGAACGAGCCGACCGCCGGGGAGGTGGAGAGCGAGGTGACGTCCTGCCACAGGCCGCCACCGAGCGCCCCGCACACCGGGTTGGCGAAGGCCGCGACGTTCAGCGGGTAGTCGTCCAGGTGCCGGCCACGAAACGAGTCCGCCGCCGATTTCGGGGTGGCCGGCAGCTCGATCGCCGCCAGCTCCGGAGCGTCGGCGACCATCGTGCCGCAGCCCGGGCACTCGGGGTCGGGCAGCAGTGGCACCTGCTGCACCCGCAGGGTCGACAGGTCGACCTGAAACACCGTGCTCGGCGTCCCCGTGCTGGCCGATCCGGTGTCGGCGGTGCCACGCGCCGCGATCAGCGCATGCAGGAAGTCCGCGACGAGCGGGGTCGCGTACGGCCAGGGACCCACCGCGGCCGTGTCACCGCCCAGCTCCACCGCGTCACGCAGGTCGCGGTGGCGCACCGCCTGCCAGCGCCGCGCGAGGCAGGTCGCACAGGCAGCCGCCGGCCGCACCGGTGCGATCAGCGCCAACTGCCCGTAGAGCAGCACCCGCGGCCCGCGTTCCGGGCGAACGGTCGCGCGGAACTCGTCCCGCACCCCCAGCGCGACCACCTCCGCGTCGCAGCCCCGCTCGGCGAGCAGCCGGGTCAGGCCGGCACAGACCAGGTCATCGGTCCCGGCCGCACCGTCGCTCACCGGTCGCCTCCGGCGGCCAGCAGCACCCGGACCGCCACCAGCCCGCCCGTGGCCAGGTCCGCCCCACCGACGGGTGCCACCAGCACGTCGTAGCCGAGCTCCGGTAGCCGCTGGAGTACGTCGGCCCAGCGGTGAACCACCCCAGCGGCGTCCACCTCGCCGTGCACCGGCACCGTGCCGGCGTCGAAGTCCACCAGCACCGGGTCGCCGGTGTCCGGTACGACCTCGGGGTCCTGCGCCCGTAGTTGGGCCTGACCGAGCACGTCGCGTAGCGCCGCCGCGGCCGCCGCCGTCCAGTCCGGATCGGCGGCGAGTGCGTACGTCCATTGGCCGCGGCTGGGGTCGAAGGAGCGGGCCAGCAGCACCGCCACTCCGGTGTCGCGCTGTCCGCCGAGGTCGAGCAGGTCCATGGTGATGCCCAGGTTCGCCGTCGACCTGGTGAGAAAGAGCAGCTCGGGGGTGCCGCCGATGGTCGCAGAGCGAACCTTTTGGACGGTCTCCTGGCCAAGGATGACCTGTCGTAGCCGCTGTCCGGCGAGCGCCGAGGCGAGGCCCGCCCGGACGGCCTCGGTGAGGTCCTCGCCCGATCCCCCGCCGGCGTTGGTCGGTTCGGCACCGTGTCCGCGGTTGGCCGCCCCAAACGGCTCCAGCACGGACGTCGGCACCGCCACCGCCTCGCGGGTGAACAGCGACCGGGCGGTGGCCCACGCGTCCGGCTCGGCGGCATCCCAGCCCGAGGCGAGGCCGAGCCGGGTGGCATCGATCCGCGGGAGGTCGTGGGAGGCGGGGACGGCGGCCGCGATCCTGCTGGTGTTGACGACGGCCGCGACCCGCAGTGCCCGCAGCCGGGCGGCCGCGACGTGGTGGAGATCGAACGCGGCCACCGTACGACGCTGGCCGCCGCCGTCGGTGAACTCGACCGCGCCGACCTTGACCGGGGTCTGGTCCCAACGCTCGTCGTCGTAGCGGCGAAACACCCCCAGATGTGGCTGGAGCAGCGGCTGGTGGGCCTGGAGCCGGGCGAGCGCTTCCTCGGCCTCGGCGGCCGGGTCGGCCCCGGGCCCGGTCTCGACAGGTGCGTCGTCCAGCCCACCGGTGAACCAGGCCGGTTCGGGCGGGACCGGCCGGCAGAAGGCGCACCGGGGGTGCGGGAGCAGTCGCTCGGTCAGCACGTCGAGTGCGGCGAGGTGCTGCACGATCACACTCCCGTCGGTTTCGGCGGGCAGCGCGCCGGTGGTCAGCCGGAACACCTCGTACGCCAGCAGATTGCCGATCATCGCCGCGAGGGGGCCGTCCGGCTCGGCGGCGGCTGGCGCGGCCCCGGACGGCAACGCCGCCGCCTGCCACACCCGCCCGGCGCCACCGGTCTCGTCGTTGTCGGCGAGCCGCAGCATGACGCAGCACCAGCATCCGGTCCGGCCAACACCCTGGACCGGGCCGACCAGCATCCGCCCGCCGGCGACCCAGGCGGGCAGCAGGAGCCGGCCGGGGGGAATTCCGGCCGCGAGTAGCCGCAGCGTGTCGCGGGGCGCGTCGTCCCCGGCGGCCACGACCACGATCTCCGCCGCGGCCAGCTCGGACCAGCCGACCTCGGCACCCGGGTCGGGTAGCGGCACGGCGGTCGCGGCGCAGCCGGAGGCGCTCAGCGCAGCCAGCTCCGGGGTGAGCCGCCGGACGACCGCCGGCGAGCTGGTCACCGTGGCGGCGCCGTTGCGCAGCAGCCCGGTGGCGCAGGCGGTGGCGACCGGACCGGCGCCCAGTACCGCGACCGAGGTGTTCCGGAAGGTGGCGAAGCGTTGCGGCGCCCGGTCGGTGTAGTGGTCGAGATAGGCGATCTGGGTGGCGAAGTGCGTGGCCACCGCCGAGCCCAGCATCGTGGTCGGGTCGACCTCGGCCTCGGGGACGTCCCGGGCGAAGCCGCGCGCGTAGAGAGCGGTCACCAGCTCACCGATCAGGGCCCGCTGTCCAGCGGGCAGTCGGGCACAGATGTCCGCGACCTGATGCCGCCCGTTCAGGTGCGGGACGAGCAACGATGCCAGCCGGTACGCGGTGGCGGAGGAGAGCCGGAAGCCGCTGGTGGCGTTGTGGAACACCACTCCGTCCTCGGTCCGGGTGAACAGCACGTCATGGCGCACCCGGGGTCGGGTCTGCGCCACCGTGTCGTATGCAGTGCTCATCGCAGGGTTCCCTTCGCTCGGTGCGGTGGGCCGGGGTGGGGGGCGTGCCGTTCGGCCACCAGCTGGGCGTGTCGCCGCAGCAGGGCTCGTATCCAGTAGTGCTCCGCGGCCTCCTCGACCAGGCTGTGGTCAACCAGCCCGTCGAGCAGGTCGCGAGCCGTGGCCGGGTCAACGTCGAGCAGCTCTGCGGCGGCTGCGGCGGTGCTGACGGTGGGAGTCGCGGTGGCCAGCCGGACGAAGGCCGCCGCCAGTGTTTCGCCGGCTCGGGACAGGGCCTCGTCGAAGCGGTGGCCGAGTGACATGTCCGGTTCGCCGGGCAGACTCAGCCGGCTCAGCGGGTCCACCCGCAGCCACTCCACCGCCGCCGCGAGTCCGGTCCGGGTGCGCAGCAGGATGCGGGTGGCGGCGATGCGCAGCGCGAGTGGCAGGTGGTCGCAGAGCGCCGCGATCTCGGCGGCACTCTCTGGGTCGGCATCGACCTGCTCGGGCCCCAGCACGGAACGGAGTAACCGGAGCGAGTCGGCGGGGTCGAGCGGCTCCACCCGGTGCAGCCAACCGCCAAGTCGGGTAACGGGACCAGAAAGACTCTGTCGGCTGGTCAGCAGCAGCGCGTCGCCCGGCGCCAGCAGGGCCGGCATACCTCGTAGGTGACTGCCGTTGACCACGTCGTCGGCGATCAGCAGTCGTCTGCCCAGCTGGGCACCGTGACCGTGGTCGACCGGGGTGAGGGCCTGCCCCTGGGCATCAGGTCGCGACCCGGGGGCCGCCGCCACCCGGAGTTGGCCGCCGGGGAACTGGGGGGCCACGAGTTGCCCAACGTGCTGCGCCAACGCGGTTTTGCCGACGCCGGGTGGGCCGGTGAGCACCACGATCGGGCAGTCCGCGCGGAGGCGGTCGGCGATGGTCTCACCGAGCGCGTCTCGACCGATGAGGTGGGACACGGCCGGGCGCCGGGGCACCGCGATGGCGGATCGGCCCGCCGGGGTGACCGGAGTGGACGCTTCGCCCCGCAGAATGGTCAACTCCAGCTCACGCAGGGTAGGCCCCGGAGCGATGCCGAGTTCGTGGCGAAGATGTTCCCGGATCCGGCGCAGTTCGGCCAGGGCGTCCGCCTGCCGACCGGTGCGGTAGAGCACCGAGGCGAGTTGCGCGGAGAAGCGCTCGTTCGCCGGGTACGCGCGGTTGGCGGTCCAGAGGTCCACGAGCGCGGAGCGGTCCCGACCGAGGCTGATCTTCAGATCGCACACCCGCTCGATCGCTCGAACCCGCTCCTCGCTGATCCGGGGCACGACGTCCCGATGCAGTGTCTCTGATGGCACGTTGGCCAGCATCGGGTCGCTCCACAGCGCGAGCGCCTCCTCCAGCCTCGCCAGTTCGGCCTCTGGCTCGGTGGTCTCGCGGGTGTGGCCGATCAGCTCGCGGAAGCGCATCAGGTCGACGGTGGCGGCGCTGGCGGTGATCCGGTAGCCACCCGGCACCGTCCTGATCACGCTGCCGGTGATGCCGTGGCGGTGGAAGAGTTGCCGCAGCCGCAGCGTGCAGGTCTGCAACGCGGCCTTGGCCGCGGCGGGCTGCGCGTCGCCCCACACCGCCTGCTGCAGCGTGCTGACCGAGATCACCTCGTCGGGGTGCAACAACAGCGCGGCGAGCAACGAGGTCACCTTCGACGGTGGCAGAACCAACGTGTCCCCAGCGCTGCTGAGGGTCAACGGGCCGAGCACCCGGAACACCGCCGGTCGGGCTGGCAGGTCACCGCCGGACGGGTGCACCGCAACAGGCTCCATCGCCATCTCCCGTCCACATGGACGTCCGGTACTCGTTCACCCCTGCGGCGGCACGATGTGCCGCGTTCAATCGCCCCCCGCTGCCCGATGTGGTCTGAGAACACCTGGTATTTACGGCGATACCGCATGATCTGGAGCAAATTCGGGAATGCGGTTGGATAGCGCGATGTAGTGGCCTCACGGTCCGCTCCCCTAATCGGATTCGCGATTCGACCGCTGCCGTTTTCACAAATGTGTCGACTATCCACATCTGCCCGGTACGCATCGGGCACCTCCCCTCAGCCGCCGGTCTCCTGGCAGCGCCGCTGCGATCATCGTGCGGCTCCGGCGTCGTCCGCGTCAGCACCCGGGCGTTGCCGGAACCGGCCGTGGCCGGTTCCGGCAACGCCCGGGGCAGCCAGGACCGATGGGCTTGCCGGGCGACAGTGACGCCCCGGCGTGGGGAGCCGAGGATGGCACCGAGCCGGATCTCCAGAGCGACCGGGGCACCGGACGCCGAACGGCCTGGGCACGGGTCGCACCACGAAGGTCGTTCGATACCAGCCAAAGGCGATCCTCAATACCCGAACCTTGCGGAGGGGGCAGATTTCACTAATGTGAACACCTGATAGAACTGGTGGAGGCAACCTTGCTCGACAGGCTAGGCATATCGGCGGGAATCGAAGCCGTCTACTGGGCGATGGTGGAGCACCCGACCTGGAACGTCGATGAACTCGCTACGAGCCTGGACGTACCGGAGGCGGTCATCCGCGATGCCTTCTCCGCCCTGGCCGACCAGGCGATCATCCCACCGCCACCCAACCAGGAAGGCAGTCTGCGCTCGGTGAGCCTGCGGCTCGGCCTGCTCGCCCTGCTGCACCAGGCCGAGCAGCAGATGATCACCCAGCAGGCGAAGCTCCTGGCGGCCCGCGCCTCGGTGCTCGCCCACACCGCCAGCCACGACACCCACCGCGGGCGGGAGGAAATCGTGCGGCTGGAAGGATCCGACACCGTGTGGGAACGCCTGACCGAGCACGCCTGCACCGCATCCGAGAGCATCATGACGCTGACCACCGGCCGGGCGGTGCCACCGGGAAGTATCGAGACCGCCAAGACGCTGACCCGGATCGCCCTCTCCCGTGGAGTGACGATCCGCCACATATACCAGGAGAGCACGCTGGACGATGCCGGATCCCGAGCATACGCCGAGCTGATGGCGGAACAGGGCGAGGAGAGTCGGGTGATGTCCGAAGCGCCGATTCGGATGACCCTGGTCGACCGACAGTTCGCCCTCATCCCGATCGGGCCACAACCCCGCCGGGGCGCGTTGGAGATCCGCGGTAGCTCCCTGGTCTCCACGCTGTGCCTCCTCTTCGACCTGCTCTGGGAGAAGAGCAGAGAATTCCCGAGATCAGCCACGGCCGACGGGGACGGCCTAACTGACCAAACCGTGGCCATCCTCCGGCTACTCCGGCAAGGGCTTACCGACGAGGCGATCGGCCGCCAACTCCAACTTTCCGAGCGGACCGTCCGTCGCACCGTCCACGACCTGATGCGACGCCTCGATGCGAAGAGTCGATTCCAGGCCGGCGTGGAGGTGGCACTGCGCCGCTGGATCTGACCCCACCAAAGGGGGGACCGCGTCCACTACCGGCTCGTGACACATCGTGACCGAAGGCGGCCGCCTTCGGTCACGGCGCGGCGATGGTGGCCCGGGCAGCGTTGGACGCCGGCGCCGCCTGGCTCGGGGTGACCTCGGCGTCCGAGGCACCTGCCCTGCGCCGGGCCGGCATCAGCGCCCCCCACGCTCAGCTGGTTGCATCGGCCCGACGACGAGTTCGACGGCCTCGAGGAGTCGTCCTCGACCTGGCCCGGGGCGCGGGAGAGCTCGAGCAGCAGGCGCAGCTCGGTCGGCGCGAGACCGACCGGCACGCCATTCCTACGGACCACCAGCGGGATGCGGTCGATCGTCAGAGCACCGCGCGGTGAGCATGATGATCGGGAGGTCGCCGAGGCTCCGGATTCGCGGACAGACCTCGAACCCGTCCATCCCCGGCAGCATGGGGTCGAGGACGACATCACAGGTGTCCTCGTGCACATGGGTCAGCCCCTGCTCGCCGGTCGCCACCACGTCCACCGTGGGGCCCCTCCGGGTCAACGCCAGCTGCAGTCCATCGCGCACCGTCTGATGGTCTTCGATCAGCAGAACGCGGGACATGTCGCCGCGTATCGCACCCTGAGCCGAAACCGTTTCGTATGTGGAGGCGGCCTGACAGTCGCCGCCCGCCGCGACTGGTTGTCGCGACGGGCGGCGTAGAAGTCGTCGTGGTCAGCTGATGGTGTCAGGCTGGGTCGACAGGAGGCTCTGGGTCCATCCGCCCGCATCCACCGGGTCGTCCAAGTGGTACACCACGTCGCTGCCGTTGCGGTCGTACGGGTTGACATCCTGGTAGTGGTACATCGCCCCGCTCGCGTCGCGGGCGTAGTAGATGCCCCCACCGGGCGACATCAGATGGGTGAAGCCCCAGCCGTCGGGGTCGAGTGTTGCCCCGTCCCAGTCGCCAGCACCGTTGATCTTGTATGACCGGAGAGTGCCGTCACTGGTCGTCCCGAGGATCCAGTTCGGGCCGGTAGCGGTAAGCGTGTTCAGCGTGAAGCCACTGTCCGCGATCACCGTATTGCTGTTGATCGTGACTGAATGCGTCGCGACGGTGACGCCGTACCGACGCAGTTGACCATCAGAGATGCCGAAGAGGTTGCCGGCACCGTCGTACGCGAGCAGGTCATGCACCCAACCCCTCGAGTCGATCTCGACGGGGGGCTCGAAGGTAAGCGAGGCATTATTCGTGTTGACATCAACCCGGTAGAGCTTACCGTCCGTGGAAGTGACCAGGATGGTGTTGAAGTTCATCGTTGCCATTGCCTTTGGGGTGAAGCCCAGGGAGGCGCTGGAGATCACTGGCCCAAACGTCCGGTCCCCGGTAGGCGCATCGATCACCGAGTAGGTCAGCCGGCCGTCGGGGAGGATGCCATACACCGAGGCGTTGCCGGCTACCTGATTCGCCGACCACCACGTGGTGCGCTTCTCCGCGCCAGCCCAGCTGAAGCTGAAGTGAATATGGTCGGTGTGCGGGCTGGCCCCACTGTAGGGCCGCCAACCGGAAGAAGCGTCGTACGACGACCAAATCTGCTTATTCCAGATGATATACATGATGCCAAGCCGGCGGGCCATAGCATGCTTATTGCCGTAGGAGTCCGTGGCAAGCAGCCAGTTGAGTAGGTCGGCCGCGTCCGCACGATCGGCCGAATTGAAATAGTTGAAATGGTAGTCGAGAGCTCGTCCTTCATGGTGCTCGCTGACGCTGCCGCCACTACACTGGCGTCCGATACCTGACTGGTGGGTATCATAGGTAGCGTTCAGCAGATCCCTAAAGGCGACCACGCCGGGTTTGGCGGTTGGATCACACGTGTCCTGGCCGTCATACGCCGCGTATCCGTCGATTGTAGACCCAAATACAGGTGTTGTGGGAGCCGCCTGAGCTGCGGCCGGAGCCACAACACCAGCCGCCACCACTGCGGCGACAGCCGCCAGCGCAGCAAGCTTCGGATTCTTCAAACCCACGTGCACGAAATTTCCTTTCACCCGATCTTAAACAGCAGTTCTGGTGCTTGCGTCAGCGCGGCCACCATGACAACAGCCAGCCACGCACCGTTAGCCTGCTCGAATTACCCGCTCTCCGGACCACCTCGAACAAGGGAGCTTCCTGAACACCGAGCGAGCCCCCCGCGCCATGCCACGTAAAGCGTCGCAGTTCCAACCACCGATGTCTGTGGGTAAACCCTGGCGTAAAGTCGCCTGGCGGGGTCACGCCACCCCTCGCGGCGCGGCACCTACCCGCCCGATACCGAAGGGCTCCGTTGCGGGGTGAATTCCTATCCCACCAGGGTCGGATGGTCGGCTTCGAACCGGCTCGGGTCAGCAGCGCCAACTGGGCCCGCTTGTCGGGCATGTCGATCTCCGCGGCGAAGGTGAACCCCGCGATCCGCAGGTCGGGGCACACCGGCTCCAGCGTCAGCTTGCCAAGGTCGAGGATTTACTCCTGATAGATCACGTGATCTCGCGCCCTTCGTTGGGTGCGCGGATGAGCATCGGGCCAGCAGTTTGGTGCCCGGCGGGCGGGAAGCGGTACCATCGAAGCTTCCGCTTAGGTTAACCTCTCCCAACTTAGGCTGACCTTAGCTGGAGGTCTTGTGAGACGGAACTGGGAGGGTCTGGTCCTCCGGGCCATGGGCGGTCGGGACTTCCGGCTCACCGTGTTGGGCACCGAGTCGGTTGCCGGGCGCTACCAGCGGCTACTCCTTGACGACGGTGGGCTCCTGGCGGTGTGCGGCGTACACCCGACGATGTGGATCCGGCTCTGGTTCGAGACCAACGGCCGGGCACACCAGCGGGCGTACACACTGGTCGACCCAGATCCCGCAACCGGGCGACTCACCCTGGAGTTCGCCATCCACGACGGCTGCGCCGCCCGCTGGGCCACCACCGCGCAGGCCGGGGACACTATCGACGCGACCGTGCAGGGCAGCGCCTTCCAGCTGCCCGACCCGGCGCCGGAACACCTCTACCTGGTCGGGGACGCGGCGTCGCTACCGGCGGTCAACAGCCTCCTCGACGCTGGCGCCGGCATCCCCGCAACGGTGTGGCTGGAGTTCGCCCATGAAGACGAGAAGGCGTTGACTCCGCGCGCCCGGGCGCACCACGACGTGACGTGGGTGCCGCGCCGCGACGACGGGCAGCACCTGGTCGACACCGTCTGCGCCGCACTACCGTCCGGCGAGACCGCGCACTACTGGGTGGGGTGCGAGGCCGGCAGCACCCGCCGCATCACCCGGCACGTACGGCGGACGCTCGGCGTCGGCAAACACCAGCTCACCTCCCTCGGCTACTGGCGGGCCACCTGATAGACCGACTCGACAGCCCGACCACGAACGACGAAGCCGCGATGCGATGAGCGGCGCCTCAGCGACCGCGACCACGCCGGTCAACCCCCATGGCCCTGTGGAGGGCTACGGCACGCTGCTGGCCGGGCTACTCATCATGGGTACGGGCTGCGCGCTGGCGAACCCGGCCATCGTCGAGGCGGTGACGAGCGCGATCCCCACGGACAAGGCGGGCGCCGGGGCCGGCGTTGACGGCACCATGACCGAGGTTGGCAGCAGTCTCGAATCGCCGTGCTGGGTGCGGTGCTCAACGCCCGCTTCGCCGCGCTGTTGCCCGCCGCGCTGCTGCACCAGGCCGACCGCATGTCCGCCCGTGATTGAGACATCCCACGCTGGATGCTAAAGCCTTAAATTCAGATTCGGCTATCTTGAGCTGTCAGGGGAGATTGCCAAGGAGGCGGGATGCGGCTGTACCTCACCGCGTTGAATCCCACCGACGCCGTCCTGGAGGGCTTCCTCCCGGCGGCGGACTCGCTCGGCCTGCCAGTCACGGTGTTGACCGACCGCCCCGCGGAATGGCCGACCGGCGTACCGGTGGACTACTGCGCGGTTCGGGACGCGACGGCGATCGTCGCGGCGACGACGACCGACCCACCGGTCGCCTTGCTCTCCAACAGCGATCACCTGCAGGAGGCGACCGCCATCGCCGCCGGCAAGCTCGGACTGCCCGGCAAAGACCCGGACGCCGCCCGACTCTGCAAAGACAAGGCCGCCATGCGCCGCGTCTTCGCCGCCGCCGGCCTGGACCCGGTGCGCGCGGTCACCGTCAACCCCGGCGCCACACCCACCGTGCCCCGGGATCTCTTTCCAGCGGTGGTAAAGCCCCGTGCTGGTGTGGCCAGTGAGGACGCCTATCTGGTCGTCGATCCAAGGGAGTTGACGGCTCGGGTCGTCGATATCCGGCGGCGACGGCCGGACGTCGCCCTCGTCGTCGAGGAGTACCTGGTTGGTGAGCTGCACACCTACGAGACGCTGGGTGACGCCGAGTCGCTGGCCGTTCTTGGTGGCTGGCACACGAGCCTCGGCCCACCACCGACCTTCACCGAGCTGAGCCTCGACTGGTCGCTCCCGGCGCCCCACCACGAGGCCCGGCTCCGCATGCTGCTCGGCCTGCTCGGTGTCCGTTTCGGCGCCTGCCACACGGAGTACGTTGTACAGCACGACCAGGTCCGACTGATCGAGGTGAACGATCGCCTGATCGGCGACCGGATGGACCTCATCCTCACCGACCTGCTCCGGGTGCCACTCTTCGCCCACGTCATCCGACTGCATCTGGGCGAACCGCTGGCCGCATTCGATCTCCCCGACCCGGCGGCGATCAGCCGGCATGCCCGGGTCGAATACGTCTGCGCGGATCGCTCCGGTCGGCTCACCAAGGCGCCCGGAAGAGTGGACACGACTCACAACGGTGTCGTGCTGTCCAACCGGCCGATGCGTGCGGTGGGCCGGGTTGGGGAGTACACCGGCACCAACCGCGACTATCTGGCGGCACTACACGGCATCGGTCCGGACACGCACCTCGTGCGGACGGCGCTGGCCGCGTTCCGAGACGGGATGCGCTGGACGATCACGGATGGCTGACGGAAGCGAGCGGCAGGTGTTCACCCGGGTTCTCGACGCTCTGCTACGGGAGGACCACCTCGGCCTACTCCACCGCGGGCGGCTCACGGCCCCGGACCAGTGGGAGGTGCCGCACTCGGACGGGGTCGTTCGCATCCCGGTCCGCGCCGACGGTTTCCAGGCAACGCTCCGTTCCGCGACGCCGATGCTGCAGGTCCGCGACGGTCGCGGCAGCTACCGTCGCGTCAACACGTTGAACGGCCTACTCACGCTGTTTGCGCCAACCGGCGATCCGGAGGCCGAGGCCGGCTGGCGGACGTTCACCGCCGAGTGCCACGCCGACCTGCGGGCCCGCCGGCTCGCCCGGCGAGCCCGGCCGTCGGTGTTCGCCGCGGTGGTCTCCGAGCGGGCGAACGTCCCGGCTGGCATGTCGACAGCGCTGTTCGACGACGTGCTCGCCGCGCACACCGGCCACCCGGTCTACCCAACCGACCGGTGCCGGCACGGGCTGGACGACGCCGACCTGCTCCGGTTCGCCCCGGAGCACGCCCCCCGCTTCCCGCTACGGTGGCATGTCGCGCCCCGCGCAGAGGTACGGCTCACGGGTCCACTACCAAGCTGGTGGCCGGCGGCGGACCGCAGCGCCGACCTGCTGCTGCCCGTGCACCCACTCACCGCACTTCGACACGCCCTACCGGTGATCCCCCGGGCCGCGGTGACCGTACGGCCCACGCTGTCCATGCGCACCGTGGCGCTCGCCGACGACCCGTACACCCACCTGAAGCTGCCGCTGCCGACCGCCACGCTGGGTGCCCGCAACCATCGTGGGCTGCGACCGGACAGCCTGGCCGACGGCGCGTCGGTGGCCGAGCTACTCAACCGCATCGCCGGCGCCGAACCCGCCTTCACCGGCCGGATTCGACACGCCGACGAGCACACCTACGGCCACCTCGGCGAGGACGACCGCCGCGCGTTCCTGCTCCGCCGATTCCCGCGCGAGCTGGCCGGCACCCGGTTGGTTCCGGTAGCGGCCCTCGCCGCGCCGGATCCGGAGGCTGGCACCGTCCTGGAGCGAGTCAGCCGGGGCCAGCCGCTAGCGCTGGTGAACTCCTACCTGGACCTACTCCTCGACTGGCACGTCTGCCTGTGGCTACGGTACGGCGTGGCACTGGAGGCCCACCCACAGAACATCCACCTGCTACTCGCGCCGGACGGGACGGTCGGCCTGCTCTACAAGGACAACGACGGCGCCCGCCTCGACCCGCGCCACCGCGGTTCGGTCGCACTGCGAGACACGCGGATGTGGGTGCGCGATCCGCACGAGTTGGCCGACGTCTTCATCACCATCACCCTGCATCTCGCCGCCACCGCGCCACTGCTGGCGCTGACCGCCCGGGGCCTTCACCTGCCGTCGCCCGCTGCCGCGCTGGCTCCCCGGCTCGCCGCGGCCCGCGACCGGTGGGGCGACCCGGAGGCGGCTCGGATGTTCACCGAGTGGGTGCTGCACGCCGACCGTCTGCCGGTGAAGGCGATGGTCACCGCCGGCACCCTGCTGTCGAAGCAGCGGCTCGACTGCACCGATGTGAACAAGGTCTACCGGCGCACCGGCCCGAACTACCTGCGGGAGAGTCGATGACCGGCACCGGCCTCCGTCTCCGGCTGGCGCCGGCCCACTCGGCCGACCTGGCCACCGCGCACTCCGTGTTCGGCTGCCTGGTCCGCGAGGTTGCCTCCCCCGCCGGCGAGGCCAGCGTATCCGGCAACGAGATGCGGCTGCGGCTGCCGGCCACCGGGGTGATGCTGCGCTGCGACGTGACCCGGGTATCCCCCGTCGGCGCACACAGTTACCACGGCCCCGTACGACGCCAACTCCGCAACGATCAATGGGACAACCTGGATGCCGAACAGCTGGCTGAGCTGGTCGCGGCGGAACTCACCGCCCGTACCGGCCGCGCCAACCCCGAGTTCCTCGGGCAGGTGCGGGCCAGCCGGGATGTCGTGGCCCGACTACTCGCCGAACGACCGGCCACCGATCCGACCCCGACCGGAGAAACCGCGATTGACGTGTACGTGGCGTCCGAGCAGTCACTGGTCCTCGGCCACCCGCACCATCCCACGCCAAAGTGGCGCAGCGGAGACCCGGATGGCTGGCGGGCCTACGCACCGGAGCTACGCACCGCCTTCCCCCTACACTGGCTCGCCGTGCCGGACAACCTCGTGGCTGAAGCCGGGCCGGTCGATTCGCTGCTGGCGGCCCTGGACCCGCCCCGTCCGCCGGCCGGGCACCAGGTGCTGCCGGTTCATCCGTGGCAGCTGGCGCTGGTGCCACCCACGGATTCCCGGATCCGCCGGCTCGGCCCGGCCGGGGCGCCGGTCCGACCGACCGCGAGTGTCCGCACCCTCTACGCGCCCGTCGCTGATCTGTTCGTCAAGACCAGTCTGCACGTACGGATCACCAACTGTCTGCGCAAGAACGCCCGATACGAACTCTCCGGCGCGGTGGCGCTGACCGAACTACTGTCGCGCGTACCGCTGCCGGACGGCGTCGCGCTGCTCGCCGAACCCGCCTACCGAACCGTCGACACGTCCGGGGTGGATGAGGCGTACGGAACGATCCTGCGTACCGGCCTGCGCCCGCACCTGGGGCCCGGGGAGACCCCGGTACTGGCGGCAGCGCTGGCTGCCACTCCGCTGCCGTTGGACGACCCGGTGGCCTGGTGGCACCGTTACGTCGGGCTCCTCGTGCCGGCGGTACTGCGCTGCTGGCTCCAGCTCGGCGTGGTGTACGAACCACACCTGCAGAACGTGGTCGTGGTGCTTGGACCGGGGGGCTACCCGGTTCGGATGCTGTTGCGGGACCTGGAGGGAGTGAAGCTGGACACCACCCGCCGGGTTGACTGGCCGGAGGGTGTACCACCGCAGGCTGCCTACACTGCGGAAGAGTCCCGGCGCCGCGTCGTCTACTGCCTGTTCGTCAATCACCTGGCCGGGATCTGTGGCGCCCTCGCCGATGCCCGGCCGGAGGTGGAGTCGACCCTGTGGCAGGAGGTGCGGGCGGTGGTCTCGGTGGTGGCCGCCGACCTCGGCGATCCGCCCGAGCTACACGCGCTGCTGGCGGGCCAGCAGCTGGTCGCGAAGGCCAACCTGCTACTCCGGTGGCGACGTGAGGCTGACCGGGCAGCGCCCTTCGTCCCGGTACCGAACCCATTCGGCGGCCGCCAGTGATCCGCCCGGTCTATGTCCACGATCTCGACGGGTTGGCCGCCCACGCCCACGCGGTCCGGGCAGCCCTGCCCCGGGCAGTCGAGCTGCTGTACGCGGTCAAAGCGAACCCGGACCCGAGCGTACTGCGAACTCTCGCACCGATTGTCGCCGGCTTCGAGACCGCCAGCCGCGGGGAGTTGCGGCGTCTCGCCGAGGTGCTGCCCGGACGGACCCCGGCCGCCTACGCCGGGCCCGGCAAAACCGATGCGGACCTCAGCGCCGCGCTCGCCGCCCGGGTAGACCGAATCCATGTCGAGTCCCCTGCCGAACTGCACCGGCTCGGCGCCCTGGCCGACGACCTCGGCGTACCCGCGCGGGTGCTGCTGCGGGTGAACCTCCCGTTGGACGTGCCGGGAGCGAGCCTGGTCATGGGTGGCCAGCCCAGCCCGTTCGGCATGGACCCCTCCGACGCCCTCGCATGTGCCCGTCAACCACCCGCCGGAGTCGAGGTGTACGGCGTGCACGCCCACCTCGCCAGTGGGCTGGACGCCCCGACTGCTGGCGCCGTCGCCGCCGCGGTGGTCCGTTGGGCGGCTACTGTGCTGGGTGCCCGCGAGGTTGACGTCGGCGGCGGCATGACCGTCGACTACGCCGACCCGGCGGCACGGTTCGACTGGGCCGGTTACGGCCGCGAGCTGGCCGATCTACTGACCGCGCATCCGGGCCTGCGGTTACGCATCGAACCTGGCCGTTCGATCGCCGCCTACTGTGGCTCCTACCTAACCGAAGTAATCGACGTGAAACGTTCGTACGGCGAGTGGTTCGCGGTGGTGGCCGGGGGCACGCACCACCTTCGTACACCGGCGGCGAAGGGGCACCCACAGCCGTTCGCCGTACACCGGCGCCACGGTGGTGACGGGCCGTGCACCGACGGAGGCCCGGTGACTGTGGTCGGACAGCTGTGCACGCCGAAGGATGTGCTTTCCCGATCGGCGGATGCCGGTCCGATCGGCGTGGGTGACGTGCTGGTGTTCGCCCTGGCCGGCGCGTACGCGTGGAACATCAGCCACCGCGACTTCCTGCTACACGACCCCCCCGAGTTTCGCACCGGTGACCCGCACCGGATCGCGGCCGAACTGGCGGCACGGCCGTTCGGCCGATGACCACTGCCGACCTGTGGTCGCGCGCCCTTCGCGGGACACCGGAGGGGTCCACTGTGATTGAAGTCGCCAGTCGCCGGTCAGCCCGTTGGCTCAGGTCGACCTAGGTTACGAGGATGAGCTGGTGGAGGGCGATCTCACCGATCCCGCCACCCGGGCCGCTGCGGATCCTGGCCTGGGCCACGCTGACCAACACGGTGGGGATGGGGCTCTGGCTTGCCGGTTCGGCCCTGTTTCTCACCCGGAGCCTCGGGCTGTCCACCCGCTCGGTCGGAGTGGGTCTCACGGTCGCCGCGCTGGTCGGGCTGATCGCGAGCGTGCCGTTCGGCCGCCTCGCCGACCGACGCGACCCGCGTACGCTGCGGGCGGTCCTGCAGCTGCTGCAGGCCGTTGTCGCCGCGTCCTACCTGCTGGTTGACTCGGTCGCGTCGTTCATCGTGGTCGCGGTGTTCAGTGCGCTGCTCGCCACCGGCAACCTCGCGGTTCGCGCCGCCCTGGTCGCGGCCGTCGGCGGCGCGGCAGGACGGGTACCTGCCTTCGCGATACTGCGGGCGGTGGCGAACCTCGGCACCGGTGTCGGCGCGGCCCTGGCGGGGCTCGCCCTGGTGGCCGACGCCCGGGCGGCGTACCAGCTGCTGGTGCTCGGCAACGCCGCGGCATTCGCACTCTCCGCGATGCTGATCATGCGACTGCCTCCGTTTCCGCCCGGGTCGGTGCCGGCCGCCCCGAAGCGCGGTCTCGGGCCAGCACTGCGGGACGCCCCCTTCGTCGCCGTCGGTGCCACCTCCGCGGTGCTCTCACTGCACTCCGTCGTCCTCACCTTGATCATTCCCCTCTGGGTGACTTCGCACACGGCGGCACCGACCATCATGGTGACAGCGGTCCTGGTGACCAACACGGTGCTGACAGTGCTGCTGGCCGTGCGCCTGAGCCGCAACGCGCAGACCGCCACTCCGGCTGCGCGAACGATGCGCCGGGCTGGTCTGGCGCTGGCCGCGGCGATGCTGCTCTTCACCGGCACCAGCGCTCTGCCCGCCGGCCCGACGATCGCGCTGCTGCTGGTCGCGACGACGGTCTACACCATCGGCGATCTGTGGCACGCGGTCGGTGGCACCGGGCTGGCCTACGACCTGGCCACACCGGAGTTCGTCGGCGAGTACCAGGGCGCTGCCGGGCTCCTCAACGGCCTCGCCGGTGCGGTGGGGCCCGCTCTGCTGACCCTGCTGATCCTCGACGGGGGCCGCCTCGGTTGGGTTGCGCTGGCGCTGCTGTTCGCGGTCACCGGCCTGTTCACCCCACGGCTGACCCGATGGGCGGTGTTGACCCGCCGCCCACCCGCACCGACGCCGGAGCGCCCTCCCGTTCCGGCTGGCGGCGGTTCGGCCAGCTCGGATGGACCCCGAACCGGCTACGGCTCCGCGCCGCCGTCCAACGCATGAACAGCCAGCTCAAGAACGGGAAGTCCGCAAGACCGGCTACCACCGGATCATGATGAGCTTCCCCGACGTGTCGCGCACCGACATCGCCCTAAAGATCTTCAAACCTCACGACCGGGTGTGAATTTCCTCCCGGCCTCCTGCCTGATCAGATGCACGCTCGCCGTCAGGCGAATGAGCTGATCAAGCGTTTCACCGCCGGCCAACCGGATTCAGATGCAACCCCGAACGATCTCCACCTCGGCACCCCAACCTAAATCACCGATGGGCCCGACTTGCGGAATATATGCCAGGAACCCGAAGATGACCATGAAAAGAAGTGCTTCAGCACTTGACCACACCACCTCCGCCTTATATTCTGAGGAGAGATCCAACCCGGCAACGCTGCCAATTGTGTGCATAATTGCGATACGGGATCGGATCCAACACCAGTGATTCGTCGAATCATCCAAAGAGCCCGAGGCGACGGATCCGTAACTGCCCCTGAGGCACTTACCCCACAAGAAACCCCACTTGGACGTCCGCGCACTCGCGCGCGGCACGCTAATACGTCCTGAGCAACCAATGCAGGGAGAAACACGGGTGAGCAGAAACGGCGAAGCGTCGGTGGCGGTAATCGGCTTGGGCCCTACCGGAACATCATTTGTGTGGAAATTCATCAACGAGCTTCAGACCAATCCATCGACAGTCCCGGTTAGGCTGACGGCTGTCGACCCCGCGGAAGAGCTCGGATCGGGATACGCCTTCCAGTCAGTGCACCGTCTGAACATGCGGACCGACCGTTTGCACATCAACCCGCGGGCACCGACCGGATTCAGCGACTGGTTGCGCGCCCAACCGGGCACGCACGACCACGACGACCTGGAGTACCCGCCGCGTTGGCTCTTCGGGCGCTACCTGCAGCAGGTCCTCCTCGGGGCATTCGTATCGGCCGAACGAGCCGGTGTGGCCGTCGAGCACTGGCCAACCGCGGCAGTAGACCTTGTGCGTAGTGGCGGGTCGTTCCGGATTACCGGTACCGACGGTGCGCAGCGCACGTTCGACGTTGTGGTCCTGGCGACTGGGGAGTCCCGCCACGGCGCCCTCGCGCACTGGGCGGGCCGTCAGAACTTCGTTGCGTCTCTCGCCGAGACACGTCAGCTTATGCAGATTTCGCCCATCGCACACGTGGGCATCGTTGGCAGCGGCCTGAGTGCCGTTGACATCTGCATCCAACTACTCCGACAAGGATCCCAGGGGCGAATCTCCTGCTATTCCCGAACACGGGGGCTTCCGAAGGTACAGAGCGCGACGGCCGAGCAGCAGCCAGCACTGCTCGATCCCGACTGGTTAGACCGGGAGACCCGGGCGGGCCGACAGCGGCTCCGGCTGAGTACAGCGGCACGGGCGCTGGCGGAGGGACTCGATGCCCGGGCGCGCGAGCCATACACCCCCGGAATGCCAGATGCCCGGGAGTGGTTCTCCCGTGCCGGTCAGCGAAGCCGTCAACGACAGGACGAGAATCAGGTCTTCGCGACCGCGGTCGTCGCCGCCATGGAGTCCTCGACCACCTGGTACGACGCACTGGACTCGTTGTCGCCGCACACCCCGGCCATCTGGCACGCCATCGACGAGCGCGACCAGATGCTGTTCCTGACGACCTGCCAAGCTCGCTGGAGCGAGTACCGGCACAGCATGCCACTGGTCAACGCGAGGGCGCTGCTGCCTGCCGTGGTGAGCGGACAACTCAGCGTGCGCAGCGGGCTGACGTCCGTCACCCCCGAAGAATCCGGCGCTGCCTTCCGCTGGCGGATCGTCACTCGGTCGGGTCCATCCGCCCACGCCTACGATGTCCTCATAGACGCGACTGGCGGGCATCTCACCATCGCCTGTCGACGCGACGCACTGCTACGCGGCGCGATCGGACGTGGTCTGCTCACGGCCGACCCTCGGGGCGGCGTGCGGGTCCGGTTCGACACTTGTCAGGTTCTCGGCACGGACGGCAGCGCGTGTCCGAACCTCTACCTCGTCGGCCCAATGACATTCGGCACACACTTCTACACGAACTCGTTCGAGACCAACCGTGACAATGCCTTTCGGGTCGCCCGCACCGTTCGCCTGAGCCTTTCCCGACTCCAGCGCCGGGCAGCACGCATACGGCGGACACCACATGACACAGATGATAGGGGAAGTTGAGTGGAAAGGCGGATACCGGGTCAACGGACTCTACACCTGCGTCGTGGACACACATTTATCTGGCGGCGCACGGTGCCGAGCGACGCGGAAATGATCTGGAAATGGTGGACCGCCCCGGGTTTGACGTACTGGGGAACTGCTCCTCGGGTGGCGAAGGTCGGTCCGCCGCCGTACGGCCCCGAGACTGTACGTGACTACCTGGCGCTGCCGGCGGAGCAACTCGGAGTAGAGACAATCGTCGGTGAACTGGATGGACGGCCGGTCGCCTATGCCGAGACCTACGCAAAGCGGGACAGCCTACTCGCCGATGTGCCTCTGATCGAGGATCAGGCCCGCGGATCTCACCTGCTGGTGGATCCGGCGGCGCGGGTGGATCGACGCATCATTCTGGAGGTAATCGTGGACGGGGTGGACTGGGCCTTTGAAACGTGGCCGGAGGCCCGACACTACATCGGAGATCCCAATATTCGTAATCGGTCAATGGTGCACCTACACAAAATGCTGGGCATGCGGCAGATCATGGTGGTCGAGCTACCTCACAAGACCGCCTGCCTCGTCGCGGTCAGCCGAACCGACTGGACCAACAACCGCGAGCGGGTCGCCTCGCTCATCCGCTGAGAGGGGGCGGTCGCCATGCCGACGGAGCCAGCACCGCGCGGCAGTACGGAGAGCGGGCTAGTAGAGCGGATCTACGCCGCCCGAGGCGGTGAGATACTCATCGCCGAGGATGGCCAACGAGTGTCGCTCACGGACCTCCTGCGGATGAGCCGGACGGCGTCCGCGCAGTTGCGCGCTGACGGTGTCCGTCCGGGCGACCCTGTTGGACTAGTCGCAGAGAACGGCCTGGTGTTCCTGCGTGCCCTACTCGGCATCCTGCACTGCGGCGCGGTGGCGGTACCGCTCGCTACTCCCTCGGCCATGGGCGGGGTACCCGGCTACCTCGATCACCTGCGACGGGTCCTGGCCGACTCCGCGATGCGACACCTCGTGGTCAGCTCGGCATGCCTGGGCGTGGTTCGCGGCCACTCCGCCGCACTACCTCCGGTCAGAGTTGTCGATGGCGATGCGCTGCCGACAACAGGACCGGAACTCACCGAGCCGACCGGCGTCGACTCGCTCGCGGTGATCCAATACACGTCCGGCAGCACCCGGAACCCCAGGGGCGTCGTCCTCAGCCACCGCAACGTGGTGGCGGGACTCGACGCGATCATCGATGGGTGCGCATTGACGGAGGCAGACGTGGCCGGACTCTGGATCCCGCTGTTCCACGACATGGGGCTCTTCTCAACTCTCGCCGCTCTGAGCCAGGGCCTACGCGTGGTCATCTGGCGTCCGTCGACGTTCGTCCGGCAACCAGCAGCGTGGCTACAGCAATTCGTCCACCACGGCTGCACGGTCACCACCGCCCCGAACTTCTTTTATGATCATCTAGCGGATGATGCCAACCGAGTTCCGACGGATCTCGACCTGTCTGGGTGGCGACTGGGCCTCAACGGCGCAGAGCCAGTCCAGGCCAGCACGGTCGCCCGGTTCCAGAGAGCCTTCACCGACCGGGGCCTTCGTCCCCATGTCATCATGCCCGTCTATGGGATGGCGGAAGCGACACTCGCCGTCACCTTCCCGCGGCCCGGATCCCGTCTGTCCCACCTATGGCTCGATCGAGCCCGCACCCGTGACAGCGGCCTCGTCGTCCTCGCCGAGCCCGGTGCGCCTGGAGCCCGTCCCCTCGTCGCCGTGGGCCAGGCTGTCCGGGGGGTCCGGATCCGCATTGGCGGTGCCGACGGCGCCGAGGACCACCTCGGTGAGATCGAGATAACGGGAGCCCCTGTCACCAGCGGCTACTTTCAGCAGCCGGCGGGGGAACTCTTCACCAACGACGGCTGGCTGCGTACGGGGGACGAAGGGTTCGTGCATGGCGGCGAGCTCTATATCGCCGGCCGAACCAAAAACATGGTGGTGATCCGCGGCCACAACTACTACGCCGAGGACGTGGAGGCGATGGTCCGAGACGTGCCGGGCGTCTACCGCCGACGATGCGCGGCGGTCGGCGAGGACCACGAGCGTGGAGAACGACTGGTCGTGGTGGTGGAGACCGCGATCGAGTCGAGCGACGAGCGACAGAACCTGATTGGTCGTATTCGGTCTGCGATCTCGGCGGGCCTCGGTCAACTCGATGTCACGGTGCAACTGGTACCGCCCCAGAGCATGCCCCGCACGAGCAGCGGCAAGGTGCAACGGGCCAAGGTGCGGCAAAACGCGCCACCGACGACCTGAGAGCGGTGGGGAGCTCAACACAATCTAATTAGCGGCAAGGAGCTGCCATGCCTGATTTCCACACCACGGTGGAACAGCAGATCCGGGAGGTCATCGCGGACCTGCTGAACTACTCTGTCGAGACGGTCGACCAGGAAGCTGGTCTTTCCGATCTTTCCGGTCTGGACTCATTGACCCTCTACAAGATTCTAGACAAGATTGAGGCGAAATTCGACATCTCCTTGGATGAGTCCGAGCTATACGAGGCTGGATCCCTGAGCGATATGACGCAGCTCGTGGCGGATGCGTTGGCGGACAGAAGCCCTGAAGCAGGAGAGACTCCGGCTCCCCAACAGCACGCGACCACAGCGGATAGTGATCCCGATGAGCGGCAGTGAGGCGGACCGCCCGGCGATCGCCGGCGTGGCTGTGGATGATCTCGTCGTACAGGCTCGGAAGTCGGCCGGCGACCACGACCACCGGCCACTACAGTTCCTTCCCGCACTCCGGCGCCTGCTGGAAGCGGTGGCCGGCGAGGCGTTTCTGAGCTCTTTCGGTCGCCAGATCCTGCACGATTTCGTGGTCACCCAACTCGTCACACAAATCCAGACGAGCCAGCTCGTACAGGCTAATCCAGACATCGAGCAGATTCCGCTGGAGAACGTAATCGTGATCACGGGGATGCCACGCACCGGTACGACGGCCCTGCACAATCTACTGGCAGAGCATCCCGAGCTGCGGGCACCCCGGTTGTGGGAGATGCTGGCACCAGCTGCCTCGACCGACCCCACCGCACACGTCCGGATGATCCAGGTCGCTCGCGACTACGTCGAGCAATACCACCGAGTTGCACCGGGACTCCGGGACCTGCATCCGTTGGACCCGCTACGGCCCGACGAGTGCCACCGGCTGACCGCCACCACGTTTTCCAGCTCGATCTTCGCGCAGCGCTACCACATACCGAGCTACCTGGCCTGGCTGAACGAGCAGAACCTGCGCGAAACCTATGAATATCATCGTCTACTGCTGCGGTGCATGCTGTGGCGGCGACCGGGGCAGCACATCGTGCTCAAGTGTCCGTCCCACCTCTGGCACCTGGACGCGCTGGCTGCAGCGTACCCGCGGGCGCGGATCATCCGACTCCACCGCAATCCGGCCGCCAACCTGGCCTCGGCGAGCAACCTCACCGCGGTCGTGCGGGGCGCCAGCGGAGCCCCAGTGAATTACTGGGCCATCGGCAGTCAGTGGCTCAGATACGCCACACAGGGGCTGTCGAACCTGCGCCAGGGAGATCGCTACGGGACCGCCGCGCTCACACTCGATGTACGACAGCGAGACCTGCGGACGGACCCGCTCGGCGTCGCCGCACGGGTGTGCGAATTCGCCGGGGTTTCCCTGCCTCCGAACGCAGCTGCTCGGATGGCGCGTTACCTGAGCGATGAGGCCCCGGAGCGCCCTGGTAGGCCCGGCTACTCGCTCACTGATTTTGGTCTGGACCAGACCCGGATCGATCGACAGTTCGGCGACTACCGCCTCGAGTTCGGCGTATGAAGGCACGTCGTGACCCGACGACAGATCGCTACTGGAGAAGAGGGATTCATGACAGACATCGCCGAACAGCTCGCCAGCGTCCACCGGGACATCGACCATCGGCGCATTCCCGCAGGTGACGGTCGCAGCGTCCGACTACGTCGCGGCTACCTGGCAAGCCTGGAGGGGGTATGGGCCGCCCTCACCGACGTGGACCAGATCTCGCGTTGGTTCCTTCCGGTCACCGGTGAGGTGCACAGGGGTGGCGCCTTCGCGTTCGAGGGCAACCTGCGTGGCACCATCCTGCACTGCGAACCGATGCGACTCTTCACACTGGCGATGGTGATCGGGGACAGCCCGGCGTCCGAGGTGGTCGTGCGGTTGTCCAACGGCACCGGGGAGACCATCATCGAACTCGAGCACACGGCTGTCGTTGACGAGCGATTCTGGGCCGAGTTCGGACCGGGTGCCACCGGCGTCGGATGGGACCTGGCACTGCTGGGGCTGCACCTTCACCTCCGAAACGAAGCCATCGTCACCGCGAACCCAAAGGCCGGACAACACTCGCCGGAGTTCACCAGCTTGACCGCGTTCAGTAGTCGGGCATGGGGAGCGACACTCCTCGCCGCCGGTGCGAGCGCTGCGGAGGTGGCCACGGTTGTGGAGCACACGGCTGCGCTGTACGCCCCACCAGCCACGATGTTTGCCACCCGTAACTGGATGCGGGCCAGCCGCGCCGCTTTCCTGCGGCACCTTGTACCAGCGCCGGAAGGTGGATCATCCGATGCCGACTGATGGGAGTCGTCATGGCACCTACGCCGAAGACCAGTCGGCCGCACAGCTTGAGCAGTTCCTGGGGGACCCGAACCATCCCGACGCTGTCTCCGCCTTCTCCCGCAGCGTGGAGGAGGATGAGCTCGACGACATGCCCTGGTCGGCGATGGACGCGCTACGCTCCTGGGAATTCCCCCACTTTCTCGTACCACAGGCTCTCGGTGGTCGGATGCGATCCTTCCAGGAACTGTTTTCGATGTGTCGGACGATCGCCCGTCGCGACGTGCGGCCCGGGGTGTCGTACGGCACCACCCTGCTCGGCGCCAACCCGGTCTGGTTGTGGGGGAACGACCGGCAGCAGCAATGGCTCGCCAGCCGGCTACTCGCCGGCGATCTCGGCTCGTTCGCGATGTCGGAACGCGACCACGGCAGTGACCTCGCCGGGTGTCGGGTCTCCGCCCGGCGTGACGGCGACCGGTACGTGCTGAATGGCGAAAAGTGGCCAGTGGGTAACGCCACCCGCGGCGCATTCTGCACCGTCTACGCCGCTACCGGCCCCCGCAGGTTCTCGCTTCTCCTCGTGGATAAGCAGCAGCTGCCGGCCGGACAATGGCACAACAACCCAGGCGTGCCAACCGTCGGCCTACGCGGCCATGACCTAAGTGGCATCACGTTTTCCGACTGTCCAGTTCCAGCTAGTGCGCTGCTGGGGCGACCGGGCGCGGGCATCCCACAGACGCTGAAGGCCCTACAGATCACTCGTACGCTCATCGCCGCGCTGTCGTTGGGCAGTCTCGACACCGGTCTACGCCTGGCGTACACGCACGCCCGCGGGCGCCGCCTCTACGGGGCACCGGTCACCGAGCTGCCTGCGGTCCGGGACATCCTGGTGCGGGCCTATCTTGACCTGATCATCGGCGAATGTGTGTCGATCCCGGCGGTGCGAGCAATCACCGAGCTTCCCGAACGGCTCAGCCTGTGGTCCGCGATCGTGAAGTACTTCGTCCCGGTCACCGTCGAGCGGGCGCTGGCCGATCTCAACACCGTGCTCAGCGCCCGGGGATACCTGCGCGACACCGTTTCCGCCCGCACGTTTCAGAAGCTGCACCGGGATCAGGCGATCGCGAGCATCTTCGAGGGCACGACGCACGTGAACCTCAGCTCGATAGCCGCGGACCTGACATTCGCTCCCAGCGGTTCCGGTGGTGATCCGTCCCTGCTGCCCGCCCTGTTCAACCGACGGGCCGAACTGACACCGGGGATACCTGATAGCCGCCGGCTGCACCTGACCAACGGTGGTCGGGATGAGATTGGGGGTGCGTGGCCGCAGCTCGCAGCGCGCCTGTCGTCGTGGAAGCCAGTGCGCCGGCTCGATGCGGCCTACCATGAGCAGACCGCGCGGTTGTTCAGCCTAGACCGACGAGGATACCGGTCAATTTTGGGGCATACGGCAGCACGAGTCCACTGCGTACTGCACGCCGCTACCTGCGTAATTCTCAATGGTATACACAATACGGGCGACCTCTTCGCGGACGAGAGCTGGATGATCGCATCCTTGGACCGGCTGACCCAGCACCTCGATCCTACGTGGCAGATATCGCCGGGAACGCTGGCCGCAGTCGAAGGAATGCTCATCAAGCAGGTGGAGACGCCAGAGCTATTCTCGCTGACCCCGATCCCGCTGGCGATCGGATAGCCACGAAAGGACAGCTCTCGTCGATGGAACCCACGCAGGAGTACATCTTTCGCAACGGAAACCAGCTCGGGGTGCAAAGCTACCCGGAGCCGGACCACGCCGACGCACCTGCCGTCATCATCTGGCCGGCGATGGGCGTGCCAGCGCGTTTCTACCGGCCGTTCGCCGAACAGCTCGTGGCCGAGGGTTTGGCCGTCCACGTGATGGACCTGCGGGGTGTCGGCGCCAGCTCTCCTCGCCCCGACCGCGGTTCCCAGTACGGATACCCGGAACTCGCCGCCGACGTCGGGGCCGTACGTGACTGGCTGGCTCCCCGGATCGCCGGGCGACCCACGCTGCTGCTCGGCCACTCTCTGGGGGCTCACATCTGCCTGCTGCACCTCGCACTTGGCGACAGGCCCGGGCCTTCCGGCGTTGCCGTGGTAGCGGCCGGGCTCGCCTACTGGCGGACCTACCCGCGTGCCCGCGGGCTACTGACGCTGGCGCAGACACAAGTGGTCGCGAAGGTCACGACGCTGCTCGGGGTCTGGCCAGGTTGGGGGTTCGGCGGCCGACAGGCTCGCGGCGTGATCCGCGACTGGGCCTACACCGCTCGGCACGGTCGCTATCGGCCGATCGCCGGGGCCGACCCGGAGCCCGCACTGGCCGCGCTTCGCGTGCCGATACTCGCGGTAAGCATCGCTGGCGATGACTTCGTGCCCTCGTTCAGCCTCGACCACCTATGCCGCAAGCTCGTCTCAGCACCCATCGAACGGGTGCATTACAACGATGAAACCAGGGTCCCCCTGAACCACTTCACCTGGGCCCGGACCGAGGGCTCGCTTGCCCGCCGGGTCGCCGACTTCGCGAACCGGCACCCCACCCGAGCAGGTAGGTAGCTCCCGGGCCGCTGATGCTCATGGCGGAGCGGGCTGCGGCGACCTTTGCATTCCCCTCGACCAGGTGTTCGCGGCCGATCAGGGCGGGGAGATAGCTGGTGTAGCCGACCTCGAACAGCACGGTCATCATGCCGTGGGCGAGCGCAACCGCGAACAGCAGCCCGATCGTCAACGCGTCCGCCCACCAGGCCAGGGGTACGAGCAGCAACAGCGCCGCCCGGACCAGATCCGTGGAGATCATGACCGGGCGTTTGCGCCAACGGTCCACCCAGGCCCCCGCTGGAAGCCCGATCAGCAGCGAACCGGCTGTCGTCAACGCTGTCAGTACGCCGACTTCGAACTCATCGGCGTCCAGCCAGACGATTGCCACCAGTGGCAGCACGAGAAATACGAACCGGTCAGCGAGCTGACCGGCCAAAGTCGCGCCATAGAAGCGGCGGAAGTCAGGTACGCGAAACAGGCCGAGACGAGACGTTCGGGAAACCCGGTCCCGGGTTACCGAGGACATTTGTCGACCTCCGCCACGTCAGCTGCGGCATGGACTGGACAGTGCGACGGAGGGTACCACCGCCGATCGGCTTTCATCAGTGTCGCCGCCCCGGACGGCCTTGCGCCGGGGCGGGGCGTGGCGACGGCGAGACCGGTGGCTGCGACAGGGCGCGGGCGGCGCATCCACCCCCGCCACTCGTTACCCACCTGTTACTTCCTCAAAACGGCGCGAGCCAATATGTTGTAGCTTACAACAATCGATGGGTGTGTTTCCGACCCCCTCTACAGGAGGCACCGTGCATCCAGAACCTGATCGCCGGCGGGGCGGCTTACGAACCCGAACCGCCACCCTGCTGACCCTCACCCTCACCGGATCCCTTCTGGTCCTGCCCGGGGCCGCGCAGGCCCTGCCCGACCCGGCCCCCGCCGCCAACACCGCCGTCGCGCCAGCACCGGCCGGCGCCGTGCAGACCGTTGAGGACTACGAGGACGGCGTACCCCCCGAGGTTCTACTCTTCGCCTCCAGCGATCCCGAGCGGCCCGAAGTGGACACCGTCGCCAGCGACGACCGGCCCGGCGCGGGCGGCGACAACGACGCCTTCTCCGTCCGGTACGACATCGACGGCTGGGGTGGCTTCACCCACAACTTCATCGCACCGGACGGCCACCAGGACTGGCGGGCGTACGACGGGTTCTCGTTCTGGGTGAAGGGGGACGGCAGCGGCCGGCAGGTCCAGTTCGAGATCAAGGACGGCGGCGAGCACGGTGAGGCGTCCGAGCTGTGGGAGTCGTTCTTCATCGACGACTCTATTGGCTGGAAGCAGATCCGGACGATCTTCCCCGACTTCACCTGGCGCACCAGCTACCAGCCAGGGGACGGCCCGAAGGACAAGGAGCTGCAGCTCGACCGGATGTGGGGGTTCGCGGTCAACCTGCCGCAGGGCGCCGGCGAACTGCACTTCGACCAGGTGGAGCTCTTCACCAACGTGGCGACGGTCGCCGACTTCGAGGCCCCACAGCCGCAGCTCAACCCGCCCGGCGGGCAGCCCGGCATCATCACCTTCAGCGGGGACGACTCCCGCATCCCGCAGCTGAGCTACGTTGACGCCGCCCGCGACGGCACGCCCGCCGACAACCAGGCTCTCTCGGTGGCCATCGACACCACCACCAGCTGGGCCGGCTTCGGGCAGAACCTCAGCTTCAACACCGAACCGCAGGACTGGAGCAGCTTCGGCGGGTTCCGGTTCTGGTACTTCAGCCCGCTGACCGTGCCGCCGGCCGCGCCCGGCGCCGGGCGCCGCATCGACGTGGAGATCAAGGACGGCGGGGTGGACGCCGAGCACAGCGAGCTCTGGATCACCAGCTTCACTGAGGACTGGGTCGGCTGGCGTCTGGTCGAGCTCCCGTTCTCGCAGTTCAAGTACCGCACCGACTATCAGCCCATCGGCGGTATCAACCAGGAGTTGGACCTCGACCAGATGTGGGGCTACGCGATGCAGCCCCGCTCCGGGTACGCCGACACCTTCCGCATCGACGACGTTGAGGTCTACGGCGTCCCGCAGGTCGGGCCGACGGCCCGGGTGGTGGCCGACCCAGCGGTCAGCCTCCTCGACGAGGGCGAGTCGACCACCGTCACGATCCGGCTCACCAACACCGATGACGCGCCGTTGGCCGACGAGGTGACCCTGCGGTACGTCACCGGCGCCGGCACGGCGACGCCCGGCGAGGACTACGAGCCGGTCGAGGGAGAGTTCGTCTTCCCCGCCGGTACCGCATCCGGAACCACCCGGCAGATCACCGTCCAAACCCGCTCCGACGAGCAGGCGGAGCTGGCGGAAACGATCCCGCTGACCCTCTCCGGCAACGGCATCGCCGTACCCGAAGACCCACCGAACATCGTGCTGAACGCGCACGGCCTGCCGTACCTGGACGCCTCCCGGCCGATTGCGGAGCGGGTCGCCGACCTGCTCGGGCGGATGTCGGTCGAGGAGAAGGCCGGCCAGATGACCCAGGCCGAGCGGAACGCCCTCGACTCACCGAACGACCTGGCCAGCTGGCGACTCGGCTCGCTGCTCTCCGGTGGCGGCTCGACGCCCACCCCGAACACCCCGGACGCCTGGGCGGACATGGTCGACGGCTACCAGACGTACACGTTGCAGACCCGACTGCAGATCCCGCTGCTCTACGGCGTTGACGCGGTGCACGGCCACAGCAACGTCCAGGGCACCACGATCTTCCCGCACAACATCGGGCTCGGCGCGGCTCGGGACCCGGAGCTGGTCGAACGGGTCGGGCACGTCACCGCCAAGGAGACCCGGGCGACCGGGCCGCAGTGGTCGTTCGCACCCTGCGCCTGCGTGGCCCGCGACGACCGGTGGGGGCGTACCTACGAGGCGTACGGGGAGGACCCGGCGCTGGTGATCGCCAACGAGACGGTGATCGACGGGCTACAGGGCCCTGCGCTGGCCGACCGGAAGGACGCCGACCGGGTGCTCGCCTCGGTCAAACATTACGCCGGCGACGGCGGGACCGAGTACCGGCCGGGCAACGGTGGGTACCCGATCGACCAGGGCGTCGTCGTCATGAGCCGGGAAGAATTCGACCGGGTCCACCTGGACCCGTACATCCCGGCGGTGCGTAAGCACAACGCGGGAACGATCATGCCGTCGTACTCCAGCGTCGACTTCACCGAGGACGGAGTCGGCAACCCGGTCAAGATGCACGCCCACAAGGAACTACTCACCGACGTCCTGAAGGAGGAGATCGGCTTCGACGGCTTCCTGATCAGCGACTACGCCGCGATCGACCAGATCCCCGGGGACTACGACAGCGACGTACGCACCTCGATCAACGCCGGACTAGACATGATCATGGTGCCGAACGAGTACCAGCGCTTCGAGGAGACACTGCTCGGCGAGATCGAGGCCGGGAACATACCGATGTCCCGCATCGACGACGCGGTCAGCCGGATCCTGACCCAGAAGTTCCACCTCGGACTCTTTGAACAACCGTTCACCGACCGGACCAACCTGGCCGAGGTGGGCTCGCCGGAGAACCGGGCGGTGGCCCGTGAGGCCGCCGCGAAGTCCCAGGTGCTGCTCCGCAACACCGATCAGGTGCTGCCGCTGGCCAACACCGGCGAGCTCTACGTCGCCGGCGCCAACGCCGACGACATCGGTGCGCAGGCCGGCGGCTGGACCATCACCTGGCAGGGCGGCAACGGCGACATCACCCCCGGCACCAGCATCCTCGACGGCATCCAACAGGTCGCGCCGGACACCGAGGTCACCTACAGTGCCGACGCCTCCGCCCCGCTGGACGGGCATGACCGGGCCATCGTCGTGGTGGGCGAGCAGCCGTACGCGGAAGGCATGGGCGACGTCGGCAACAACGGCTTCACCATGACGTTGAGCGCCGCCGAGCAGGAGACGGTGAACACGGTCTGCTCAGCGGTGGACAACTGCGTCGTACTGGTGATCTCCGGTCGTCCGCTCGTGCTCGACGACGCGCTCGTCTCCGCCGACGCCGTGGTGGCCTCCTGGCTGCCCGGCACCGAGGGGGCCGGCGTCGCCGACGTACTCTTCGGCGAGCAGCCCTTCACCGGTCAACTGCCGGTCTCCTGGCCGCGTTCGTTGGACCAGGAGCCGATCAACGTCGGTGACGCCAGCTACGACCCGCTCTACCCGTACGGCTGGGGCCTGCGCACCGACGCGACCCAGGACCGGCTGCACGAGCTGCGGGGCGAGCTCGCCGGGATCGAGCAGGACGGCTGGACCCGGGCCGCGGTGAAGGTGCTGGACCGGTCGCTGCGCAACGACAGCTCCTGGCAGGACGACGGCTCGGTCCGCGACGAGCGGCGGGTGGTCACCGAACTGACGGTGGTCTCCACCCTGCTGGCCTTCAGCAGCCGGGACAACGCGGCACAGCACGAACTGCTGGTGTCGACGCTCCGAGATGTCGCGCAGGCGGCGATCGTACGGGAGGGTGTCACCGCCCCCTCGGCGACGCGGACCTCCACCCTGACCGCGGACGCGGAGCACGCGCTCCTGACCGGCAAGCCGACCACCGCGACGTGGAAGCTCGCCGCGGCCTGGCGGATCGCGGCCGGCTAGCCGCAACCAGCTGGGCGGCGCCCGGGTTCAACCGGACCCGGGACGCCGCCCCACCACAACACGAAGGCCCGGCCCGCGAGTGGGCCGGGCTTTCGGCTGCCGTCAGGTTCCCCGGAAGCTGGGCTTCCTGGGGCTGGTCAGTGCTGCTTGGCGTGGCGCACGAATGCCCGCCACGCCACCGGACCGAACACCAGGGCCGGCCCGATCGGATCCTTGGAGTCCCGCACACCCACGAGGTCAGGAAGGTTGTCCGCGACTTCGACGCAGTCGCCATTCGCGCCGCTGTGGGTGGACTTGCGCCAGACAGCGCCGGCTAGGTTACTCACGGTTATTCCCTGGGTTCAACCGGTCGTTGCAACGCTTGTTGGTTGGAGTAACCGTAGCTGCTCGTCGAGAGCTTCGGCGGGTGTCTTCCAGTCGAGGACCTTGCGGGGTCTGCTGTTGATCGCTGTTTGTACGGCGAGGAGGTCTTCGAGGCCCCAGCGGGACAGATCGGTGCCTTTGGGGAAGTACTGGCGTAGTAGCCCGTTGGTGTTTTCGTTCGTGGCGCGTTGCCAGGGTGAGTGGGGATCGGCGAAGTAGACCGCAATGCCGGTATCGATCGTGAACTGGCTGTGGGCTGAGAGTTCTTTGCCGCGGTCCCAGGTCAGTGATCGCCGCAGACCCTCGGGCATGATGGTCATCGTGGACTGGAGTGCGTCCTTCATCGCGATGGCGCCGTAGCCGCCGAGGGCGGGCCCGTTCTTTACCGGCGGGACGGTTCCGTAGCCTTCGATGCGGGGAAGGTGGACCAGGAGCGTGTATCGGCTGGTGCGCTCGACGACGGTTCCGATGGCGGAGCGGTGCAGTCCGATTATCAGGTCGCCTTCCCAGTGGCCGGGGACCGCTCGGTCCTTGACCTCGGCGGGTCGTTGGCTCAAGACGACATCAGCGGTGACATGCCCTTGCGGCCTGTTCCGCGAGCGTTCACGGGGCTTACGCAGCGCCCGACCGGTCCGCAGGCAGGCCACCAGCTCACGCGTGAGCGCGCCGCGCCCTTGGATGTAGAGCGCCTGGTAGATCGCCTCGTGGCTGATGCGCATATCTTCATCATCGGGGAAGTCGACGACCAGCCGTCGACTAATCTGCTCTGGGCTCCAGGCCGCCGCCCAGCGGCGGTCTGCACGGTGCGGCTTGTTCAGCCCTTTCCAGGTCGTCGCAGGGCCGGCGGCAACTGTGCCGTCACGACGGCACAGTTGCCCGCTCAGCCGGGCCTGTACGTACTCCTTCAGCCGCCGGTTACTCGCCAGCTTCGCCGGCTTGGGCCGCCGCGCGGTGACCTGTGCCTTCCACTGCGCCACGGTGGCCCGGTACTCAAGCTTGCCGCTGCGAGTCGCGGCATTGCGCCGCAACTCACGCGAGATCGTGCCCGGGTCCCGCCCGAGTTCCCGGGCGATCGCACGGACACCCTGCCCCTGCGCCTTAAGCAGCGCAATCTCCTCACGCTCGGAAAACGACAGGTAACGGCCGGAAGGCTCGGCCAGACTCAACGGCGGCATGCCACCAGCGTGACGAAACCACCGCACTGCAACAGGCGTCGACACACCGAGCTCAAGCGCTACCTCCTCAGTGCGCTTACCCCGCGCGATCAACCGCCAGAACGCACGCTGCACATGCCGCGCCGGCATCGGCCTGCCCGGCGAACGCATCGCCGGACGCAACGCCCGATCCGCCTGCTGCTGACGTCGCGCCATCCAAACACCTCCATCATCAAAGGTGTTGCGACGACCAGTTGAATTCGCC
>NZ_AZWO01000028.1 GCF_000514775.1 Salinispora pacifica CNR114
GTGTGGGCGGCGCGGCGGTAGTCGCGCAGGATCGTGAAGCACTTCATGCGGGCCAGGGCGTGTTCGACCTGGGCTCGGACAGTGCGGTGGTGCCTGTTCAGGTCCTTCTTCCAGTCGGGTAGTTCGCTGCCGTCGGCGGGTTTGCGGTACGGGATGATCACGTTGGGGTTGCCGCGGTAGGCGCCGTCGGCCATGACCGGCCGTCCTGCCAGCTTCTGGTCGATGCCCGAGGTGCGGTAGACGATGGTGTCGTTGCGGTTGCCGGGTTGCGGGTCACCCAGGGCCACGACAAGGTGGGTGTGGGCGTCGATGGCGACCTGCAGGTTCGTCGAGTAGCGGTAGTTCTTGCTCGGGGCGGCCAGGCGGTGGTCGCGAGTCGGGACGAGGGTGCCGTCGACGATCGCGATCTGCTGATCAACCCGGCGTCGTTTGGTCGGGGCCAGGGCCAGCAGTGGGCCGAGGGTGTCGATGACCCGGTGCGCCGCGGAGTGCGACACCCCGAACAGCGGACCGATCTGGCGCATGGTCAGGTTCGTGCGCCAGTACACGGCCACCAGCAACACCCGGTCGGCGAGGTCGAGTGACCACTGCCGGCCCGGCCGCCCGTCCGCGATCGCGTCACCGCCCCGCTCGGCGACCAGCCGGACCAGCCTGCGGAACTGGACGGGCTGTAGTCCGGTGAACGGGAAGATCCATTCCGGGCGGGTTGACGTGATCACCTGCACCCCGAACATCCTGCACGACTGTCCCTAACAGACGGACATCAGGGTTACGAGACATCCCTTAGAGAGATGGATCGAACTTTTTTGGACGCTGTTGCGTCAGAGATATCTAGCGAGGGCCGCGTTGATCAGGAGCAGGTGTTCCGAGAGCTTCGGGAACGTACCCTTTCTCCCGTCGAGGCTATTTACGTTGCTTCTCGCGTTCTTGGCCTGTCCTTGCCTGATGCGAAAACCGCGATCTATGCGAGCGGTGCCTGGTCGGATCAGCGCGAGAACTGGCAGCAAATTCAATCTGGCTTAGAGGGGAAGTGAATCTCCTCCGGTGCTGTATCTAATCTGATTGCCTGAGTGGTGGCTCCCGTCGTACTTCCCTCGGTGAGGGGCCACCGTGCTAATTTTGTGTGTCTATTGATCCGAAGCCGATAGTGTTATTTAGAAGTTTCCTATTCTTGGATTTCCGAGGGTAAGTGCTGCGTAACTGGATAGGTGCCTGACCTCGACAATGCTGTCTGCTGTGGAGGCTGGTAGGTTGACCAGCCATGCCCGCCGATCCGTCGCCGTCGTATGACGAGTTGTTGGCGGTTAACGCCGGGCTGGCCGCGCGGTTGGAGCAGGCGCTGACGCGGATCGCTGAGCTTGAGGCCCGGTTGAAGCAGTCGTCTGGTAACTCGTCGAAACCGTCGTCGAGTGACGGGCTGGCCAAGCCGGCGCCGAAGTCGCTGCGGGGTCGTTTGGGTCGCCGGCCGGGCCGTCCCGCTGGCAGCGAGGGCACCACCCTGGCCCAGGTGGCTGATCCGGACGTGGTCGTCCGGCATGTGCCGGACACCTGTGGCGGCTGCGGTGGCGGCCTGACCGGCGTGGCCGAGGTCGCGGTGACCCGCCGGCAGGTGTTCGACATCCCCCTGCCTGAGGTTGTGGTGACCGAGCATCAGATCGTCACGGTCTCCTGCCCGTGTGGGCATAACACCACCGGTCCGACATGGATGGTCCTCAGGTCCTGTGTGTTGGTCGGCGTCGGTGGGTGGCGAGGGTCAGGGCTGTGCCGGTGAGGGTGAGGAGGAGTCCGGTGGTGAGGATGGTGGGCAGGTTGGTGCCGGTGACGGGGATGGTGGGCTTTGGGCTGGTGGGGTTGGGGATGGTGACTGTGGTGGGGTTGGAGGTGGAGGCTGGGCAGTTGTTGTCGCCGTTGTAGCGCGCCTGGATGTGGTGTGTGCCGGGTGTCAGGTGGGTGGCGGTGAGGGTTGCGGTGGCGGTGGGGTTGCCGGTCAGGGGTGTCGTGTCCAGGGTTGTCGTGTCGTCTAGGTAGGTCACGGTTCCGGTGGGGGTGCTGCCGGTGCAGGTCACGGTGGCGGTGAGGGTGAGGGGTTGATCCGGTGTCGGGTTGGGTGGGGTCGCCTGCAGGGTCGTGGTTGATGTCGATGGGACGACAGCCAGACTGTGGAAGCTGCCGGCGGTGACGGCGGTGATTGTGGTGTCGGCTGGCAGGTCGACCGCGATGGGGGTGCTGCTGTTGCTGTTGGTCCCGTCGCCCAGCTGGCCTGAGGCGTTGTAGCCCCAGGCCAGTATGGTGCCGGTGGAGGTCAGCGCCAGGCTGTGGCCGGCCCCGGCGGCGACGGTGGTGATTGTGGTGTCGGCCGGCAGGTCCACCGCAATGGGGGTGTTGCTGGTGGTGGTGCTTCCGTCGCCCAGCTGGCCGGAACCGTTGCCGCCCCAGGCCAGCATGGTGCCGGTGGCGGTCACTGCCAGACTGTGGCCGCTGCCGGTGGCGACGGCGGTGACCGTGGTGCCGGCCGGCAGGTCCACCGCAACCGGGGTGCTCCTGTTGGTGATGGTCCCGTCGCCCAATTGGCCGGTGAAATTGGCGCCCCAGGCCAGCATGGTGCCGGTGGCGGTCACCGCCAGACTGTGGCTGCTGCTGCTGGCGGCGATGGTGGTGATCGTGGTGCCGGCCGGTAGGTCCACTGTCACGGGGGTGCTGCTGGGGGTGGTGGTCCCGTCGCCCAGCTGGCCGGAACTGTTGGCGCCCCAGGCCAGCACGGTTCCGGTGGCGGTCAGCGCCAGACTGTGGGCGTTGCCGGCGGCGACGGCGGTGACTGTGGTGCCGGCCGGCAGGTCCACCACAACAGGCGTGCTGCTGTTGGTGGTGGTTCCAGCGTCTAGCTGGCCGGTGACGTTGAGGCCCCAGGCCAGTACGGTGCCGGTGGCGGTCACTGCCAGACTGTGGCGGTCGCCGGCGGCGACGCCGGTGATCGTGGTGCCGGCCGGCAGGTCCACTGTCACGGGGGTGCTGCTGGGGGTGGTGGTCCCGTCGCCCAGCTGGCCGGAACTGTTGCCGCCCCAGGCCAGTACGGTGCCGGTGGCGGTCACCGCCAGGCTGTGGCCCTGGCCGGCGGCGACGGCGGTGATCGTGGTGTCAGCCGGCAGGTCGACTGTCATGGGGGTGCTGCTGTTGGTGGTGGTCCCGTCGCCTAACTGGCTCTCGGCGTTGTCGCCCCAGGCCAGGCCGGTGCCGGGAGGGCTTGCTGCCGCCGACGGCACGCTCTGCGCGAGCACGGGTGCCGCGCCGACCGAGGTTATGCCCAGCACGATTGCCACCATCAGCGGCGCCGCGAACAGCTCCCGCAGACTCGCGGGCCGGACCCAGCTTCTTCTCACGTCCGCGACCGTGCCGGTCCAGAAGCTCTCCACCTACCCCTACCCCTCTGTCTCCCCGCCACCGGCCGCGTCCGACCACGGCCTGTACAACGACTCCAGCCGGCCGCAGGTCTCGACCGCGTCGGGGAGGTCGGCGCGGGTGCGGTTGGCGCGGTAGAGGCCAGCGTCGTAGCGGCCGCTCAGCGCGGGGCTGACACGGGTGTGCGCCTGAAGAAGTTCAGCCGGCGTTGACAGTGTCGTTGATGAGTGGTTCGTGGTGATCTCCTTGGAGACCACCACTGGTCGCGGGGCTCCAACGTATGCGGACAGGCCCCGACGGCTTCCTGGGATCGCGGGCTTTCGGAGCGCCGTTGACAAGGCGATTGACGCGTCGTACGACAGCGTGCTCGTCTACACGCTTCCTCCTGCCCCGCCTGTGGCGGGGCAACCAGGAAGGGCTGGGCGTCTGGCGGGACCCACCGCTGTGCACCCTCTCCTGAGCACGATGGCGCTGGTCGCCCGGGTCTTTGTGTCTCGGCCACGCACGTCACCGGGCGGGTGCGGAGCTACTGGGGACCGGGCAGCATCCGGTGCAGGGCACGGCGGTCGACCTTGCCGGTGGAACTGAGCGGCACTTCGGGCAGCACCAGCCAGCGGGCCGGGATCATGTAGCCGGGCAGCCGTGCGCCGAGCGCCATGTTTAGCCGCCGCGGCAGCGTGCCCGGCGAGTCGCCACCCGCGGCCAGGACGAACCCGACCAGCATTGAGTCGGGGCCAGACCCGACCTTCTCCACGAACGCGGTGTCGACGAGCCCAGTGGCCAGGACCGCGGATTCGACCTCCTCCAGCTCGATCCGGAAGCCCCACAGCTTGATTTGGCGGTCGAGCCGGCCGAGCACCTCGTAGTCGCCGTCCGGCCGAAGCCGGGCCAGGTCGCCGGTGCGGTAAATAGTCTCGCCGGTGTCGGGATCGGTGACGAATCGTGGCGCGGTAAGGTCGGGCCGGCGCAGATAGCCGAGTGCGACGCCGGGGCCGCCGACGCACAGCTCGCCAGTCCCGCCCGGCGGTACGGGGCGCAGGTTCTCGTCGAGGATCCGCAGCGTGGTCTGCTGCAACGGCCGGCCGATCGGGATCCGGTCCAGATCGGAGAGACTCGTCTCGGTGCAGTCGAAGTAGGCGGCGAAGGTGGTGGTCTCTGTCGGCCCGTACCCGTTGACGATCCGGCCGGGCGGGCCGGCGGCGAGGACTCGGCGGACCGCGGTCAGGTCCAGTTGCTCGCCACCGACGACGAGGTTACGCAGCGGGGCGAGCGCGGCCGGTCGTTCCCGGGCGATCAGGTGGAACAACGACGTGGTGAGAAACATGGTGGTGATGCCCGCCGAGGTTAGCAGCGCGTTCCATTGGGCGAACGTCACGTCGGTCAGCGCCGGGAAGACCACCACGGTGCCGCCGGCTACGAGCGTGTTCCACACCTCGAATGTGGTGGCGTCGAACGCGGGGTTGGCCGCGTGCGCGACCTGGTCACCGGGCGCGATGGTGCAAAACAGCGGGTTGACGGCGAGCCGCCGCACCGCGCGGTGCGGCACCACCACACCCTTCGGCGCGCCAGTGGACCCGGATGTGTACATGACGTAGATCGGGTCGTCTGGGGTGGTCGCCGGCGGCAGTGCGTTTCCGGCGGACGCGGCGTTCCGGTGCGCGACCAGCCGCAGGCCGCGGGTGACCGGCGTGCCGTCGGCAGCGCTGGCCGGCTGCAGAATCGCGGCGATCTTGGCCTGGCCGAGGATCGAGGTGATCCGGTCCGGCGGCGCGTCCGCGTCCAGGCACAGATAGGCCGCGCCGGTCCGGGTGACGGCCAACATCGCGATCACCAGGTCGACGGAACGGTTCATTCGCAGGCTGACAATGTCACCGGCGCCGACGCCGCCATCGGCCAGGTCGACCGCGAGCGCGCCGGCCGCCGACCACAGGCCGGCGTACGTGAGCGTGTCCCCGGTCGTCGCGTCCGTCACGGCCGGCGCGTTCGGGCGCGCTGCGACCTGTGCCTCCACCAGGTCGTGGACACCGTCGCCGCGCGCGCTGCGCGGGCGCTGATCGGTCCATATCCTGCCAATGTGGTCTAGGCACTCCACGCGGCTGCCGGTGAACCCGGTCTCGCGCCAGCCGTCCGGTGGCGCTGTGCCGCCAGCCGGCCAGATCGAGTACTGCTCCTCATCGTTGACCACCACGAGGTGTGTCATCGCGCGCCCCCGTTCAGGAGTCTGACAATCTGCTCCACGAGCCCGTCCACGGTTGCCGTGCGGTGCACTCCACTGCCGTGGTGTACGGCGAGTCGCAACCGCCCATCGCGCAGCTCTCCGGCAATGTCGAGCAGGTAGGGCCAGCGGCCCTCCGGGTCCTGGGCAGTGCCGGACGGGTGTGTTGACGGCCGCAGGATTCGGGCAGCCGGCTGCCGGTCCCAGGAACCGATCTCGCCCAGGTAGTTGAAGCTGACCTGCGGCCCGGCCGATCGCGCCTGTTCCTCCCGTACCGCCGGATCGGGGTGTGCGTGGGTGAGGAGGCCGTGCCCGAGCCCGTGCATCGGCACCGCGCCGATCTGCACGCGCAGCTCGCCGGCGAGCCGTGGCAGGGATGATGTGTGGCCCAGGCGCAGACGGAGCGGGTAGAAGTACTGAAACCAGCCGACTGTCCGCGTCACGTCGACGTCGTGACCGGGTGGCCCGCTGCGGCCCGGCGCGGCCAGTGCGACGGTCACCTCGTCCCCGCCCTGCCACGCGGCGATCGTGACGGCGGTGGCGGCCAGCAGTAGGTCGCTGAGGCCGGCACCGGCTGCGCGTGCCTCCGAGGCAAGCCGCGCGGTGACGTTGGCGGTGAGGACCCGGTGCACTCCGGCCCGTGAGCCGAACCGCACGGCGGTACCGGGTAGATCGACTGGCAGGTCCTCGGCGCGGGCCTGCGCGCGCCAGAATGCGCGCTGGCCGGTCAGCTCCGGGGCGGCGGCCGCCGCGCTGAGCAGGCGCGCCCATGCGGCGTACGGCAGCGACGGTGGCGCCGGCCGGGCAGCGGGGTCGAGCATGTCGGCGAGGTCGTTCATGAGCAGCGTGCGGGAGAAGCCGTCGACCAGCAGGTGATGGCAGATGAGGAGCAGCCGGTCCGGCTGCCCGCCGGGCATCCGGAAGTGGACGGCCCGCATCGGCGCTGTCGACAGGGACAGGCCGCGCTGTGCGGTTTCCGCGATGTCCGCGCCGAGCCGGTTTGCCTCTTCCGCGTCGGCGTCGCGTAGATCGTGCGTGTCGAATGGTACCGGCCCGGTGTCCGGGGTGCTGATCTGCCGCCGCTGTCCGGCGCCGTCGGGGACCAGCCGCAGCCGTAGCGCGTCGTGCCGTCGGGTCAGCGCGTTCACCGCCCCGGACAGCTCGGTCGCGGTCACGGGCCGGACCAGTTCCGCATGGTACGGATGGTTGAAGTGCCCGGGACGGCTCAGGTGCGGCAGGATCTCGGTCAGAAACCACGCCTGCGCCGGGGTCGGCGGCACATCACCCGTGACCACCGTCTCCCGTCGCTGTGGCTGACGGCGTCCCAGGGCGGCGAGTCCGGCGACGGTGGGGTGGCGCAGCAGGTCGCCCGGGGAGAGGGGCAGCCCGGCGGCGGCCGTCTCGGCGATCACCTGGATCACCTGCATAGAGTCGCCGCCTAGCTGGAAGAAGTTGTCGTCCGCGCCGATCCGGTCCACCCCGAGCACCCGCGCCCAGACACCGGCCAGCAGTGTCTCCGTTGGAGTGCCCGGCGCCCGGTAGGCGGCCGCCGCGGGTGCCGCCAGGACCGTGCGGACCCCGTCCGGTATCGGCGCAAACCGGCTGATCGGCTGGTCCGCACCGCTCGCCATCCGATCCAACAACCCGATCAGGTCATCCGCCCACGCGGCCACGTCCGGCTCGTCGAGGTGGCCGGCGAACCGGCACACGCCGGCCATCCCGCCACCCGCGCCGACCGTGACGGTCACGAACAGGTCCATGTCGGTACGCCCGGCCGGCGCCGGGTCGAGCAGGAACCGCGCCCCGCCGCCGTGCCGCTCCGCAACCGGCGCGTCGAGCAGGCTCAGCATGGTCTGGAACAGCGGGTTGTGCCGGTCCCCGCGGGTCGCGCGTAGGGCCCGAACCACGTCCCCGAACGGCACGTCCGCGTTTGCCTGGGCTCCGCCGACGGCACGGTGGGCGCGACGCAGCAGCTCCCGGACTGTCGGGTCGCCGTCCAGGTCGAGCCGCAGCGCCTGCGGGTTGTAGAAGCAGCCGACCACCCGGGCCAGTTCCGGTCGGGTACGCGTGCTCGCCGGCACGCCGACGATCATGGTGTCCTGCCCGTTCGTACGCCGCAGCGCCAGACTAGCCGCGGTGAGCAGCGCGGCGTACCGTGTCACCCGCTCTGCCCGCAGCAGCCCGAACAGCGCGGTGGTCCGGCTGGCCGGCAGCTGCAGCGGCACCTGCCCGCCTGGCCCGGACTCGGCCCTGGCCCGGTGCGCCGGCAGCGTGGACAGCGGTGGCGTGCCGCGCAGCGTATTCGTCCAGTACGCAAGCCCGCGTTCCCGGTCCGCGGCACGCTCCGCGGCGCAGTGCTCCCCGAACTGGTGGCCGGCGTCGGCGGACCTGCGATGCCGGTCGGCGACCGCGTCGTCGTACGCGGCGGCCAGGTCGTCGAGGACGATTGTCACCGAAGTCGCGTCGAAGACGATGTGGTGCACGGCGGCCAGCAGCACGGTCTCCCGATCGCCGAGCTGGACCGCGTGCAGCGCCACCGGCGGCCCGTTGGTCAGGTCGAAGGTCCGGATCCCGTGCTCGGCCGTGAGCCTGTCGAACGTGGTGTCACGCTCCGGCGCCGGCAACCCGGACAGGTCGGTCCAGGCGAGCGTGGCGCGCAGGTCGTCGCGGACCACCTGCGCCGGACCCTCCTCGACGATGACGGTGCGCAGCGCGCCGTGTCGGTCCAGCACCGCCCGGATCGCAGTCTCCAATGCCTGCCGGTCGAGCGGGCCGGCGATTCGGATCGCGAACGGCACGGTGTACGCCGGGTGACGTGGCGTCAGCGTCTCCAGCAGCCACAGCCGTTCCTGGGCGGGGGACAGCGGCCAGGACGCTGCCGATACCGCCGGGCGTTCCTCGGCGTTCTGCCGGCGTCGGCGCAGCCGCAGCCGTTGCAGGAACAGTCGCTGCTGTTCTGGGGTGAGCCCGGCCAGCTGCGCGGCGAGAGGATCGCTCATCGGTCCGCCAGCAGCTGCGCGCGCACCCGGGTGAGGAAGTCGGCCACCGCCCGGCCGCTGGTGACCCGGTGGTCGAAGACCGCGGTCAGCGTCATCGGGCGGCCGGGCAACGAGGTGTCCGCGCCGACGCCGACTGCGAGCGTCTGGTCCTGGTTGATCCGCGGCTGGAATTGCAGGATGTTCTGCCCGGACAGGTCGCTGACGGTGACGGTGGCACCGGCGACATCGTCCGCGTGGAGGCTGCGATCGTGGTAGGCGGCGAGCAGGTCGAGCAGCTCCAGCGTGATCTGTTCCGGATCGAGCCGGTCCGCGTGCTTGACTACCGGTACTCGCAGGCCGTGTCCAGCGTCCACCGCCACGCCGACGTTGATCTCGGTGTACTGCTCCACATGGTCACCGGCGAACCGCGCGTTCAGTCCGGAGAAATCGGTCAGGGCACCGGCCAGTGCGTGAATGATCAGTGCCAGCGGCAGTGGTGGCACGTTGCCCTTGGTCGGGGCCCGGTCGAGCGCGTCCGCGCCGAAGGCGACGGTGAGTGCGCTGGCGAGTGCGGCGCCGCCCGCGTGCAGGCGGGCAATCTCGGTCTGTTTGGCCGGGCCGATCGGCGCACGCCGCACTGCGGGCCCAGTTCGCGTCAGCTCCTCAGCGGTCCGGCGGACGATGGCGCCGGTGACGAGGCGGCGTTCCTGGAACAGATCCGCGCTCAGGTCGAGTCGTCTCAGTTCGCGCAGACCCTCGGCGGAGAAGCGCGGCCCGCTCACGGTGGGTACTGTCTCGTCATCGTCCGGTCCGCTCACGGTCGGTGCCGTCTCGTCATCGTCCGGTCCGCTCACGGTCGGTGCCGTCTCGCCAGAGCCCCATGCGGTCGCGGTCAGCTCGTCCAGCGAGGGGAAGAGCAGCGCGATCGGCGTGCCGGTGGGAACCACGTCGCCTTCGGCGGCGAGCTGGCGCAGGTACCCGGGACCGGGTGACTCGATGACGGTGACCGCCTTGGTCGACTCGACCTCGAGCAGGTTGTCGCCGGCGGAGACCTGCTCGCCGTCGGCGACCAGCCAGCGGAGCACTTCGGCGGCGTCGTCGTTAGGGTTCTGTCTCGGCAGGGTCACTTCAGCCGGCACCGTGCAGCACCTCCAGCGTGGCGGTGACGACCGAGTCGGCCGCGGGTAGGACCGCCCGTTCCAGCGAACGGGCGGCCGGGATCGGAACCGGCGCGGCGGCGACCCGCGCCAGCCGGGGACTCCCGGGGACCGGGCGCTCGGCGAGCTGGGCCAGGACCTCGGCACCGAAGCCGGCGAAGCCCTGCCCCTCCTCGGCGACCACGATCGCGCGACTGCCGGCCAGCAGGGGGCGCAGTGGGCCAAGGTCGAACGGGAAGATCTGGGCCGGGCAGAGGACCTGGGCGAGGACGTCGTGTTGGACAAAGAGCCGGTCGGCGGCGGTGAGTAGCTCGTCGAGCATCCCGCCGTAGCCGATGAGCGTGACCTCGGCGGTGGTGTCGTCCGGGGCCACCCGCACGGTCGGCAGCGGGTCCGCGGTCTGCCAGGCGATGAACCCGTCCGGCAGGCTCGCACCGAGCCGGCGGCCGTAGAGCAGCTTGTTCTCCAGCACGACCGCAGGGTCACTGTCCCCGTCGAGCAGTCCACGGTAGATGGTAAGTGGGTCGAGCAGGCTGTGCAGTGCGGCGACTCGCAGGCCGGGGACACCGACGAGGTGCCGGTCGAGCGTTTGGCTGTGGGTAGGCCCGTAGCCGCGATGTCCGCCCATCGGGGTGCGCAGGACCAGGCGGCCGGGTCCGCTGGCGCCGTAGACCGCGTGCAGCTTCGCCGCCTGGTTGATCAGCTGATCGGCGGCGAGTAACACGAAGTCGCCGAACATGATCTCCACGAGCGCGCGCCGTCCGCCGAGCGCGAGCCCGGTGCCGACTCCGACGATCGCGGCCTCGGAGATCGGCGTGTTGCGAACCCGGCCGGGGAACAGCGTGCTCAGCCCGGCCGTGGCCTTGAACGCGCCACCGTACGGATCCTCGACGTCCTCGCCGAGCAGGAGTACTCCCGGGTCCGTGTCGAGTAGCGCCTTGAGGCCATCGCGTAGCGCGGTGACCACACGCCGGCCGTCGGTGGCGGCCATCTGGTGGAAGCACGCCGGCTCCGGGTCGGCCGGCCGGGGCAGCAGCACGGTCGGGTCCGGTATCGGCGAGGCCCGGGCGGTCTCCACCGCCTGCTCGACCCGCTCGCGCGCGGCCCGGTCCAGCGCGGCGATGGTCTCCCCGCCCTGGTCCAGCGCGCGGCGTAGCGGGTCACGGAACCATCTCGCGGCGATCTGCGCGGGGTCGCGGTGGTCGTCGCCCTTGGAGTGCGGGGCCAACCGGTACGTGTCGATGATCAGCATCGCCGGCCCCGCACCGGAGCGGACCGTGTGGGCGGCGTGCGCTGCGGCGGCGGACAGCGCGGCCGGATCCGCGGTGCCGGTTTCCACGACCGGGATGCCGAACGCCTCCGCGCGCCCGGCGGCGGTGCCGGCGGTGGTGGTGCGGGTGTCGGTCGACTGCGCGACGCCGTTGCGCTCCAGGACCAGCAGCAGCGGCAGGTGCCAGAGCGCGGCCAGGTTCATCGTCTCGTAGAGCACGCCCTCGCCGAGCGTGCCGTCGCCGATGAGCGCGACCGCGATTCCGGGGGAGGCGTCGAGCCGGTGCGCCATGCCGGTGCCGGCGGCGATCGGCACCAGGCCGCCGAGGACGCCGCCCGAGTAGAAGCCGTCCCGGTGCAGGTGCTGGCTGCCGCCGAGGCCGCGGCAGGCCCCGTCGTGGCGGCCCATGATCTCGGCGAACAGCCCTTCCAGGTCGTGCCCGGCGCCGAGATAGTGCCCGTGGCAGCGGTGGTTCGAAAAGACGGTGTCGTCCCGGATCAGGATCTCGCCCAGCGTGGCACCGACCAACTCCTGGCCGATGCAACAGTGCACGGTACCGGACAGTTCACCGTCGGCGAAGAGTTCGAGCAACCGCTCCTCGGCCCGGCGAATCAGCAACGCCCGCTGCAGCAACGGTGTGGCGGGAAGGTCGGTCTCGGGCGCCGGCGGGAGCGGTGCGGTCACCGGTCCCGTCCTCACCGCTCCGGCTTCGTGGCGACGAACGTGACGACCAGCGGCAGCGGGTCACCGGGGAGCCGCCAGTACCCGTCCTCGCCCTGCACCATCGATGGGAATCGTTGCCGCATGTCGAACGGCAGCTCCCGGAGTCGGTCGATGCGCAGGCCGGCGTTGATGAGCGCGGTCGCCAGGCTGCCGACGGACCATCGCCAGAAGTACTCGGTGTGCGGCTCGACCGGCTTGAGATCGGCGTAGGTCTTCGCGACCTCCATCCGATTCGGACCGTCCTGGAACAACGAGTAGGTGAGGCGTAACTCTCCGTCCGTCTCGGTGAACAGTGGTAGCACCGGGTGGATCTCCACGATGCACACCTTGCCGCCGGGTTTCAGATAGGAAGCGGCGATTTCGGCCCACCGGTCCAGGTTGTGCATGAACACGAGCGCGCCGTAGCTGGTGAAGACGATGTCGAACTTCTCGTCCAGCGTGTTGGGTAGCTCGAAGATGTCGCTGCGGATGAACCGGGTGTCCAGCCCCAGTTCGGCCGCGATCGCGCCGGCGTTTTCGATCGCCTCGTCGGACAGGTCGACGCCGGTGGCTCGGGCGCCGAGTCGGCTCCACGACATCGTGTCCAGGCCGAAATGGCATTGCAGATGCAGCAGCGATTTGCCGGTGACGTCACCGACCTCCTCGATTTCTATTCTCTGTACCGTGTTGCGGCCGTTCTTGAAAGCCTCGACACCATAGAATTCGGTGTCGAGATGCTCCTTTGCGCGTAGATTCCAACCATTTCTGTTGGCGCTTACGCACTCTTCGATGGAAGGGGTGACAATCGCGTCGGAAGTGGTCATAAAATGATCACCTTCGCTGGTCGCGGCTCGTGTCCAACGCAATCTAACTGGCCGATCTGAGCTCGTCAATAGCGTCCGGATGGCCCGATTTTTGTGGTGTTGCAGCGGCTCTGTCGGCGATGTCGGCGCATGCCGGACACGGAATAGCGCATCCTCTATGTCAATTCCTCGAAATTTTGTGACCTAGCCCTGCCCCTTTCGCGGGTTCGTTATTCATGCCATACTTCCCGACGTAATGCATTCGATCATCGACTTTTTCGTGCTATAGGTTTCCCGCTGGCGACACATTCGGGGGATTAAATGATCGACGATGCAGCTGAGGTTGGCGACGCGGGCCTTCTTGCGGCGTCGCCCGCTCAGGAATCGATGTGGTTCGCCCTGCAGCTCACTCCGGACCCGGCCTACCACGTGCCGTATCGGGTCCGACTGGACGGCCCGCTCGACCCCGGCGCGCTGAGCGCCGCCCTCGGCGACCTGGTCACGCAGCACGACGCGCTGCGGGCCTCGTTCCCGCTCACCGGCAGCGAGCTGCGGCAACGGGTCCGGTCGGCCGGCGCGTTCACCCTGCGCGTCACCGATCTCGTCGCGCTACCGCCCGGAGCCGCGACGACGCGCGCGGAGGAGTTGGCCCGGGAACCGTTCGACCTGGCGGGCGGCCCGCTGCTGCGAGCCGAGCTGCTGCGGCTGGCACCGGACCGGCACGAGCTGATCCTGGTGGTCCATCACCTCGTCTTCGACGGCAGGTCGGCGCGGGTGTTCTTCGCCCAACTCGCCGAGGCGTACGCGGCCCGCGCCGCGCACCGTATCCCGGAGCTGCCGCCGCAACCCGTGGCGTACCCGGACCTGATCGACGCCCAGCGCGTCCGCCCGAGCGGTGTCGACCTCGCGTACTGGCGAAACCGCCTGCGCGACATGCCACCACCCCTGGCTCTCCCCGGCTCGCCGGCCCCGGGCACCCCGGACGGGCTGCACCGCGTACGCCTCACCCCCGACCTGGCCGACCGGGTCCGGGGCACCGGTCGTCGACATCGGTGCACCTCGTTCATGACCATGCTCGCCGCGTTTGCGGTGCTGCTGCGCACACACACCGGCCGCACCGACGTGGTGATCGGGTCACCGGCCGCGGATCGCCGACGCCCGGAGACCGCGCACGCAATCGGCCTGTTCGTCAACATGCTGCCGTTGCGCGTGACGATGACCGGCGCTCCGGCCTTCGCGGATGTTCTCGCCGGGGTACGGGACGCGGTGCTGGATGGATTCGGTCATCAGATCCCGGTCGAGGACATCATCCGGGAGACGGGTCCCGCCCGCGGCGGACACAGCCCGCTCTTCCAGGCCGTGTTCTGGCTGCATCCGGCGCAGGCCGAGTCGCCGACCCTCGGCGACTGCCGCACCACGGTGGAGGAGATCTTCACCGGCACCGCCAAGTACGACCTGACGCTCGGCGTCCGCGAAGCCCCGAATGGCACGGTCTGCGACTTCTTCTACCGGGGAACGGCGCTGGACCCGGCCGGGGCTGACCGGCTCGCCACCGCGTACGTGCAGCTCCTCGCCGCCCTGACGGACCCGGACGCGGTCCTTCCGAGCCTGCCCCCACCGGTCGTGACGGCCGCGACGGCCACGGCCACGGCCACGCCGATCGCGGAGTCGGCCGGATTGCTCGCCGGCCGAATCGCCGAGGTCTGGCGCGAGGTGCTGGACGTGCCGGCCGTCGGTTCGCAGGACAACTTCTTCGACCTAGGCGGCCACTCCCGGTTGATGCTGCGCGTGCAGGGCTTGCTCGCCGAGCGGCTCGGCACCGACGTGTCCATGCTGGACCTCTTCGACCACCCGACCGTCGCCGCGCTCGCCGGTCACCTGGCCGCCACCGCACCACCAGCGGCAGCCGGCGACGATCCGGCGGAGCGCCGGCGTGCCGGCGCGCTCCGCCTCCGACAGGCGAGGGGGCAGCAGGAATGAGCAAGCTTGCGAGCGAACCAGCGACTCAGCGCCGACCACGGCGTGGCCGCAACGTCGAGGTGAGTCCGGCATGACGCGAACATCGAGCCGGCTGGGGACGTTCGTGGCGCTCTGGTTGGCCGAGTTGGTGTCGCTGACCGGTACCGCGATGACCGGCTTCGCGCTCGGCGTCTGGGTCTACCGCACGACCGGATCGGCCGCCCAATTCGCCGGCATCGTAGCCGTGCTCTACCTCCCGCAGGTGCTGGTCACGCTGGTCGGCGGCGTGCTCGCCGACCGGTACAGCCGGCGCCGGTTGATCCTGCTCGCCAACGCCGGTGGCGCTGCCGTGCTGGCCGTGCTGGCGGTGCTGGTGGTGGCGGACGCGCTGAGTGTGGCGTTGGTCTACACGGTCACGTTCCTGGTCGCCACCTGTGGTGCCATCCAGTACCCGGCGTTCGCCTCGTCCGTACCGCAACTGGTCCCAGAACGTCTGCTGCCCCGCGCCAACAGCATGGTGCAGATGGCGACCGCGTCCTCCCGGCTGCTCGCCCCGGCGTTGGCGGCCCTGTTGATCCCAGTCGTGGAGATTCTCGGCGTGGTCCTCATCGACCTGGCCACGTTCGCCGCGATGGTCGTCGTCCTGGCGGTGATCCGGATCCCACAGCCGGCCGCGACCGGGCAGGCCACCGGCGTCCGCCGGATCATCGGCGACATCGGCGCCGGATGGGCCTACATCTCCCGCCAACGTGGTCTGCTGATTATGCTCGGCTTCTTCTCGGTAGCCAACATCGCCGCCGGATTCACGCTCGCGTTGTTGCCTCCGCTGGTCCTGGAATTCGGCACGCAGGGCGACCTCGGCCTCATCCTCTCTGCCGAGGGCCTGGGCTGGCTCGCCGGCGCCATCCTGATGATCATTTGGGGTGGACCGCGCCGTCGCGTCCACGGTGTGCTCGGCGCCGGCATCGTCTTCGGCATCGGCATCGCGATCCTCGGCGTGCGCGCCACAGTCCCGGTCGTCGTGGCCGGCGTGCTCGTCTATGCCCTGGCCCTGCCGGTGATCAACGCCTGTAACGCGACAATCTGGCAGGCCAAGGTGCCGGCTGACATGCTCGGCCGAGCGTTCGCGACGCTCCGTGTGGTGGCGCTCGCCTCGGTACCGGTCTCCGCGCTCACCGCCGGAGTCCTGGCCGACGCGGTCTTCACGCCGCTGCTCGGTGAGGAGCGCGGCATCGCGGGTCTGCTGATCACCGTCGGGTTGCTGCCGATCGTGGCTGGGGTCGCCGCGTACCTCTCCCGCCACGTCCGTGGCCTCGACCGCGAGCCGGCTCCGGCAGCGGGCGTGGGAACGAGCTGATGACGAACTCGCCGGACGAAGTCACCAACCTGGAGATTGCGGTGATCGGTATGGCCGGCCGCTTCCCGGGTGCACCAGACTGCACGCGTCTGTGGGAGACAGTTCTGGCCGGACGCGAGCGGATCACCCGCACCCAACCGGATCGGCCCGGCCACGTTGCGGCGTGGGGACGGTTGGACGACATCGACCGATTCGATGCGGCCTACTTCGGATACTCGCCGCGGGATGCCGCACTACTCGACCCGCAGCAGCGGATTTTCCTGGAAGTTGCGCAGCACGCGCTGGAGCACGCCGGCCACCACAACGGTGGCCGTGCCCGGGTCGGCGTCTACGCGGGCAGCAGCATCAGCACGTACCTGCTGCGCAATCTGCTGGGCGGCACCACCAACGCCGGCTACGGCGAACTGATCATTGCCAATGACAAGGACATGCTGGCATCCCGGGTCTCCTATCACCTCAACCTCACCGGGCCCAGCGTGGCCGTGCAGACGGCCTGCTCGACCTCGCTGGTCGCGGTGCACATGGCGGGGCAGGCGCTGCTGGCCGGCGAGTGTGAGATCGCGATCGCCGGCGGAGTCTCCGTCCAGCCGCCGCAGGGCGGGTACCACCCCGAGCCTGGCGGGGTACTGTCTCCGCGCGGGGTCTGCCGGCCGTTCGACGCCACGGCCGACGGCATGGTCCCTGGCAGCGGCACGGCCGCCGTGGTGCTCAAGCCGTTGATCGACGCGGTTCGTGACCGTGACACCGTGTACGCGGTGATCGCGGCCACTGCGGTAAACAACGACGGTGGTGACAAGGTCGGTTTCACCGCGCCCCGAATTGACGGGCAGGCGGAGATGATCCGGACCGCGCAACGCCTGGCCGGCATCGATGTCACCCGGATCAGGTACGTCGAGGCACACGGCACAGCCACACCGCTCGGCGACCCGATCGAGGTCGCGGCGCTGACCCGGGCGTTCCGTGCCGCGACCGACCGGACCGGGTTCTGCGCGCTCGGGTCAGTCAAGGCACTGATCGGTCACCTGGATGCGGCGGCCGGTGTCACCGGTCTGATCAAGACGGTGCTCGCGCTCCGCGCTGGCGTGCTGCCACCGAGCCCGTACCTCGGCACGATCAACCCGGAGCTGTCCCTTGCGGACAGCCCGTTCTACCTCCCCCGGGTCCCGCAGCCGTGGCCGGGTGACGGGCCGCGGATCGCGGCTGTCAGCTCGATCGGCATGGGTGGGACGAACGCGCACGCGATTCTGCGGCAGGCACCCGTGCCGCCGGCCCCGGTGGGCCGGCGGCACCGATGGCACGCGGTCGCGGTCTCCGCCCGGTCGAGGAAGGCGCTGGATCGGATGCGCGCCGACCTGGCCGACCGGTTGACGCCCGGCGACGACCTGGCCGATGTGGCGTTCACGTTGCAGGCTGGGCGGCCGCGGAACGCGTACCGCGCTGTGGTGGTGGCTGAGGACCCGGCCGGTGCCGTCGAGGCGCTCCGCAACGGCGGGCGGCAGGCGCACGAGCCCCCCGGCGACGTACCCGTGATGTTCCTGTTCCCGGGACAGGGCGCGCAGCGTCCGCGGATGGGACACGGGCTGTACCAGACGGAACCGGTCTTCCGGGCCGCGGTGGACGAGGTCGCCGGGCTGGCCCGCGCGCACGGCGTGCCGTTGCTGGAGCTTCTGTTCGATGACACACCGAAGGCCGCAGCACGCCTGACGGACACCAAGATCGCGCAACCCGCGCTGTTCGCGGTGGAGTACGCGCTGGCGCGCCTACTCAATTCGTGGGGGATCAGGCCGGTCGCGATGCTCGGGCACAGCGTCGGCGAGTACGTGGCCGCCGCGCTGGCTGGCACGTTCTCACTGGCCGACGCGGTGGCGCTGGTGGTGACGCGCGGGCGGCTGATGGCGGGCCTGCGGCCTGGGACGATGCTCGCCGTAGCCGTCGCCGCGGACGAGCTACCGGCGCTGCCCACCGGCGTCTGGCTGGCGGCGGACAATGCGCCGGGCAGTTGCGTCGTGGCGGGCGAAACCGGCCCGGTCGATGCGTACGCGCAACAGCTGGCTCGCGACGCGGTCCCGACCCGGCGGCTCGCGGTCTCGCACGCGTTTCACACGCCCATGGTCGCGCCCGCATTGACCGAGCTGGCCGAGGCAGTGTCCGCAGTGCAGGCGCGCCCACCGGAGGTCCCGTTCGTATCGTGCCGGACCGGGCGGTGGATCACCGCGGCGGAGGCCACCGACCCGGGCTACTGGGCTGGGCAGGCCGCCGATCCGGTGCGGTTCCGGCCGGGGCTTCGCACGCTGCCGGATGGCATCCTCCTTGAGGTTGGGCCAGGTATGGGGCTGATCGGCTTTGTCACCGACCGCACCGCGTTGCCCACGCTCGGCCGCTGGGCTCCCGGTGACGAGCCGGATGGCGAGGAGAAAGCCCTGGTCACTGCGCTCGGCCGACTCTGGCTGGCCGGCGCCGCTATCGACTGGACGACCTTCCACGGCCCCACTGCTGGCAGGGTGCCGCTGCCTGGATATCCGTTCGCGTCGGACCGGCACTGGGTCGCACCCGGCCTTCATTCCGAGACTCCTCGCCCGGCCGGTTCCGACCTGGCGGACCTCCGGGCCGCCTCCGCCGACGACGTGACGGTCCGGTTGCGGCGGGTCTTCGCGGAGCTGCTGGGCATCGCCGAGGTCGGCGACCACGACGACTTCTTCGAGCTCGGCGGCACGTCGTTCCTGGCCACCCGGGTTGTCGCCGTGGTCAACGACGAGTTCGCGGTGCGCCTGACCTCCGGGGACCTCTTCGACGCGCCGACCGTCGACACCCTGGCCGAGCTGGTCTGGCGGCAGCTCACCGAAGGAGACGATGAACTACTCGAGGAGATCAGGCGGCTGTCGCCGCAGGAGGTCCGCGCGGCACTAGAGACTGTCGGGACGCCTGGCGACGGCTTCGGTGGGTCCAGCCGCCGACCGGCGGCGGCAGAGCTTGGTCCAGACACCACACCGGTATCCGGACCGAGCCCCGCGTTGCCGGACCGCCCCCTGGACTCCGCCTCGCTCGCCCCGGAGTGTCCCGACCGCCACTTGGGCGACGATGACGGCCGGGGCTGAGTTCGCCGCCGCCCGGCACCTCGTGCCGTTCGGCGAGCGGTGGGCGATCTGGCGGTGGGTGGCGCTGCGCGGTGCGGGCATGCCGGTCGACTGGCTCGCCCGGCTGAGTCGCCCCGGGCTCGCGACCATGGGCGAGGAGGAGTTCGTCCGGGCAAGCGCTGAGCTCGCGGCGGACCTGCGAGCGCTCGCGGCCGAGCCGGCGCTGCGGGAGGCGATCACCTGGCAGAACCGGCACGCGCTGCGAACCGGGGTGGACGTGATGCTGGCCTCGCCGGGGCGTCGTTCCTCAAAATTCCGGCAGAAGGAGGCGTTGGTCGCCCGCTACCTGCAACGCTACTGCGCGAAGAACGACACGATCGGCTTCTTCGGGCCGGTCGGCTGGGCCACAGTTCGCGATGACGGGCCGGCCATCACGATACGCCCGGGATCCGGTCTGGTCGCGGAACGGACGACATATCTTGAGGGCTGGTGCGCGGACGAGATCGCGGCCGTGATCGCCGCGGACGAGGAACTGTGGCCGTGGCTGGCGCCGCGGATACCGCCGTTCCTGCGCCTGGACGGCGATCAGCTGCACCGACCGCTCGCCCCGCCGCTGATGCTCCGGCCGGACGAGGCCGCGGTCCTGGCCCGCTGCGATGGCGTGACCCCGGCGCACGCGATCGCCTCCGCGCTCGCCGGTCAGGGCTTCGACAGGCCCAGGGAGGTCGTCGAGGTGCTCTACCGGCTGGCCGCCGCCCACCGGATTGTCTGGGGCCCGCAGATCGCCGCCGACGATCCCAACCCGATCCGCGCGCTGCGAGACCTGCTGCGTCCCCTGCCGGCCGGGCCGTCGCGGCAGCGTGCCGACTCCATTGTGGATGCCTTGGCCGAACGGTACCGAGCGGTCGCCGCAGCCACCGGCGACCCGGATCGACTCGGCACCGCGCTCACCGCGCTGGAGGAGTGGTTCACCGAGATCACCGGCAAGGCCTCCACCCGCAACCACGGCCGGTTGTACGCCGGCCGCACGCTTGTCTATGAAGACTGCCGCCGTGACCTCACCGCCGAGCTTGGCCCGGAGCTGCTGGCTGGCCTCGCACCGCCGCTGGAACTGCTGCTCACCTCTGCCCGCTGGTTCACCGAGCGCGCACTGGCACTCTACCGTCGAGAGCTGCTCGCGCTGTACAGTCGACTCGCCGCCCGGCACGGCCCTGCGGTGCCGTTCGAGAACCTCTGGCTATACGCCCAGGACCTGGTCTTCCGGGACGCCGGCGATGCGTTCGATGTCCTCGCCTCCGAGGTCCGGCAGCGGTGGGCCACCGTGCTCGCCACCGCGCCCGGCCCCGACTACGCGTCCGCCGACCTCCGCGATGCCGTCGACCGCGCCTTCGCCACCACCGTCATCACGCCCGGCGTGACCCGGTACTGCTGCCCCGACGTGATGATCGACGCCACGAGTGTCGACGCGATCCGCGCCGGCGAACACCGGTTCGTTCTCGGCGAGCTACACGCCGGATTCAACACGCTGACCTCCGCGTTCTTCGCCCGCCAGCACCCGGCTCCGCACGAGTTGGCCGACGCGGTCGAGCATGACTTGCCGGACCCGCAGATCGTCGCGGTCTTCTCCCGCGAGGTGCCGTCCCGCATGATGCGGGGCCTGGTCGCCCCCCGCGACCTACGCATCCTCTACGCCCAGGACAGCTGCGGGGTGCCGCCCGAGGTGTCGGTGCCGGTGAGCTCGCTGGTCGCTACGCGTGCCGACGACAAGCTGATGATTTCCAGCCGGGACGGCCGGATCATGTTCGAGAGCATGGTCTTCTTCGGTGAGCTGGTTATGGTCCGGGCCCATCGCGCGTTCGGCGTGTCCGCACCCGCCCCGCACACACCCCGGCTGACCGTCGATCGGCTCGTCGTCGATCGCGAGACGTGGCGTTTCGCCCCGCGCGACCTGGCCTTCGCGTGGATCACAGGTGAACACGAACGACTGGGGTCCGCGCGACGTTGGCGAGAGGAGCGGGGCCTTCCCCGCTACGTCTTCGTCCGCACTGCCCGCGACGCCAAGCCGCTCTACGCCGACTTCGACTCACCGGTGCTGATCGACCTGCTCAGCCGCGCCGTGCGGCGTGCTGCCGACGACGGTGAAGACGTGACGATCAGCGAGATGCTCCCTGCCCCGGAGCACACCTGGCTGCCGGACGCGCAGGGCCGCCGATACACGAGCGAGCTACGCCTGGTCGCCATCGCCCGCCCGTGAAACCGATCGGCACAACGCCGGCCACGTTCACGGTGAGCTGGGCGGCTGATTCGGATGTCAGGCGAGCCGAGCGGCGAACTCCGGCACCGTGGGGGCATCGAAGATCCAGCGAGCAGGGACGTCCACACCGAACGCCTCGCTGATCCGTAGCGCGACCGACAAGGCGAACAGTGAATGCCCGCCCAGCTCGAAGAAGTCTCGGTCGCCGGTCGCCAGCTCGCGCTCCTCGTCCGGTCCGCAGCCGAGTACGTCGGCCCAGATAGCGGCGATCCGGCCTCGTACCCCCTGATCGTCTGGGTCCTCGTCGACCGGCGGCGCGGCCGCGACCAGCCCGGCCAGCGCGACCGGATCGACGCCACCGGCACCTGTACGTGGCAGCCGGGGCACGACCACCACCCCGCCGAGGGACTGCCGGCCGGTCGACGCCGCGCGGGTGCGGCGCAGCAGGAGCGCGGGCGCGATCGTGGCACCCGGTGCGGGTACCACCACCGCCACTCGTCGGCCGTCGACGGTGGTGACGGCCGCGTCCGCCACGTCCGGCTCGGCCCGCACGGCGTCGGCCGGTGACGCCGCCAGCTCCAGGTCGCCCTCCGGTGAGACCCGGGCGACCTCGTCCCCGAGGAACACCCGTGCGCCGCGCCGGTCTCCGAACGGGTCCGGGCGGAACCGGTCGGCGGTACGCACCGGATCCCCCGCGTAGCCGATCGCCAGTCCCGCGCCGGTCAGGCACAGCCGTCCGCTGTGCCCGGCAGGCATCAGCCGTCCCAGGTCGTCAACCAGGTAAGCCCCGGCGCTGCCGACGACGGTCTTCGCGGTGCGAGTAGGCGTCGTGCTGGTCACCGGGTAGCCCGCCTCGACCGGGCCGGCGAGGCATTGCACGGGGAACGGGAGCCGGACCCGGTCACCTCCGGCGACCACGGCGGCTCGCAGCCGCGAACCGTGGGCCGCGGCCCAGACTCCCAACTCCGCGACGTCCGCGCCGCCGGCGAAGGCCACCGTGGCCCTCTCCTCCGGTGCGTTACCTGCCTGCAGGACCGCACCGGAGGACAGTGCGGAACAGGCCTCCAGCAGCCAGGCTGCCGGTCCGGCCCCGCGCCACGCCACGATATCGGCTGGTGCGAGCCCGGACAGCGCGGCGGCGCGCCCGGCGAGTTCCGCGAGGACGGACCGGGGAAGGACGACCGGTGCGGGCGGGGAGCCGTCACCCGCCACGTCAAGCAGCACGGCTGCGGCGGTCGCCCGGACCACGCTCGGCAGTACCGGCACGTCCGGCGCATCATCGGGATCCACCATGGTTAGGTGCGCTGGCCACTGGCCAGTCCTGTCCGAGCCGGGCAGCAGCATTGTGGCACCGGCCCGATCGGCCAGCGCGGCGCGTCGCTTCTGTGGCATCTCTGGGTCGAGCAGCAGGCAGGCCGCACCGGTCCTTAGGATCCCGAGCAGCCCGGCGGCGGTACTCGGCGCCACCTCGGCGTGCATCGCCACCACGGTGCCTGCCACGCAGCCGACAGCGCCGAGAGCACCGGCCACCCGCCACGCCCAGCGGTCCAGCTCAGCCCAGCTAACCTCGCCCGTGCCCGCGTCCACCGCGACTGCGTTCGGTGTGGCGCTCGCCCGCTCCGCTACAACCGGGCTCACGTCTGGATGCCCGTGCCCGGCAGCCGGTCTGATCACCGCGCGTGCCACCTGTCCCGCCGGCAGCGCCGCGAGGTCCGCGAGCGGCCGGTCCGGGTTGGCTGCGATCGCGGTCATGATCTCGTGCAGATGCTCGGCGTAGCCGGCGATCGTCCCGGCCGAGAACCGGGACTCGTCGTGCAGCAGCTTCAGCAGGACCGCGCGCTCTGCGAAGACCTGGAGAACCAGCGGATAGTTCGGTTGGCGCAACACCCGAAATCGCCGCTTCGTCCAGGCGTCTCCCTGGGCCCGCAGGGCCGCGTCGAGCAGGAAGTTCTCGAAGACCACGAGCGTGTCGAACAGGCGCTCGCCGGCTGTGGCGCGCTGGATCTCCATCAGCGACGCGTGCTGATGGTCGCGGACCTGTACCGCCTGGCCGCGCAGCGCGACGATCAGCTCCCGTACGGTCGACGAGGCGCCGACCCGGGCCCGTACCGGCAGGGTGTTGAGCATCAGGCCGACCATCGTGTCCGATCCGGGAACGGTGTTCCGCCGCACCGACCGTACCGCTCCGAAGACGACGTCCTCCCGGCCGTGACAGCGGCCGAGCAGCACGGCCCAGGCCGCCTGCATCACCGTGTTGAGCGTACCGCCGCACTCACGCGCCACCTCGCGCAGCCGCTCGGACAGTTCCTCCGTCAATTGCAGGTCATGCTCGGTGTGCTGGATAGCGGAGGTCTTCCGCCGATTCCCGGCAACCAACGTCGGGCCCGGCAGATCGCTCAGCGTCGCGCGCCAGAAGTCGCGCTCGACCGTATCGTCCCGCGTGGACAGCCAGTCGATGAACGCGCGATAGGGCACGACCGGCGGGAGGTCCGGGACCGTGCCGGTCCGCAGCGCGTCGTACGTCGCGAAGACCTCCCGCAGGAGCAGCAACAGCGACCGTCCGTCTAGCACCGAGTGGTGGAATGTGAGCAGGAACCGCACCGCACCCGCCTTCCGCTGGACGGCACCACGCACCAGCGGTAGCCGGTCCACCCGGAATCCGTGCGCCCGATCCGTACGCAGAAACGACTCCCAGTCCCCGGTCACCACAGTGATCGGGAAAGGCATCGGCGGATACACCTCCTGACGCACCTCGCCGTCCCCGCCGATCCGGAAGGCGGTCCGCAGGGCGCCGTGCCGGTCCGCTGCCCGCTGCCATGCCGCGGCGAAGGTGTCGATGTCGAGATCAGACTCCAGGTCACACTCCAGCTGTATGACGTCGAGGCTCGGCCCGTCCGCGAGCGGGTTGTCCGCGACGATGCCCAACTGCATGGGTGAGAGAGAATAGGTGTCGATCGGGCCGTCGGTCATGGCGGTCCTCCCGGGCGCGAAAGTCTGCGCCAAGAATACGTATCGATCATCATGATCGACATGACCGGATTTCCGTCGCTCGGCCGCCCCCAGCTTGCGTCATCCGCAGCCCGGCATGTCCTAGCGTCGGCGGTCTGCCGCCGTTGGGCGGGGCGAGATCGCCGAATCACCGGCGCGGGGATCGCTGCTGCGGGCGATGGCCCGACCGGCGTGGTCGCCGTCCCAGCGACGCGCCACACCCAGGATGACTGTTGGCTCGGTGGCCACGAACGCTAACCTCGGTTCGAAGACGCCGGCGCGAAGGGCTGCGGTGGCCGTGGCGGCAGTGCGTTAGGCAAACTCACCTTGTCGCCACAGGATCGTGCGACCCGCCTTGTACGGACTGCCGCCCGGGATTTCAGCCGTTCCGCCCCGCTTCTGTCCGTAGCCGCGTGGGCAGACGCTGCCGGGTACCGCATTCCAATTGGAAGCGCTGGCACGGACGCGACGCTTGATAGCTCTATCAGTTCCGTTTCACCTCCGAGATAAGCGACAGGGTCTGACGGACCACTTTAGAGCTACAACCCCAGACGTCCGCAGGGGTTACGAGACAAGCTGGGAACCCCTGCTGTCGCTATCGAAAGTGTGGCGAAAACCGCTGCACATTCCGCAGGGAGTCATTTACCCGTCCCGGCCGTTTTGGGTAGGTGAGTAGTGCTGGGGTGGTTATGACAGATTGATCTGATATAGCCATACCTAATGGCGTTTTGGGTTTGAGATTCTTACTCTCTTGTGGTCGGCATGGGCCTTTTGCTTTCAGGCGGCTTGAGTTACGGTCTCTGACGATTGTCGATAGCGGGGACGGGGGGTGGGTGCCGTGCGGTCACGGTTCTCCGGGCAGGGGTTTGTGACTGGGGCTTTGGCGCTGGTGGTGGTTGCACCGTTCGGTGGGGTGGTCCTGTCGGTGTCGCCGGCTTCGGCCTCGACGTCGGTCACGTGTGTGGGTGAGATGGCCTCTGCTGAGGCCGCGTTGGCGACGGCCGAGGCCTGCGATTCGCAGGTGGAGGTCAGTTCGATGCGGTCGGCGACATCGATTGCCTACGCGAATCCGGACCAGACGATGACGGCGGTGCTGTCGCCAGTTCCGGTTCGGACATTCGAGGGATCGCAATGGGTAGATATTGATACGACTTTGAAGCGTGCTGATGGTGGCCTGGTGTCGCCGGTTGCTACCACTCAGGATCTGACATTGTCTGGTGGTGGTTCGGGCCCGCTGTTGATGTTGGGTGAGCCGGGTCGTCGGATTTCGTTGACGTGGCCGGCAGACCTGCCGGCTCCGGTGCTGAGAGGGGATGTCGCGACGTATCCGGAGGTTCTTCCGGGTGTGGATCTGCAGGTGCGTGTTGGCGACAGCTGGTATCAGCAGTTGTTCGTGGTGAAGTCGGCCCAGGCGGCGGCGAACCCGGCGTTGGCCTCTTTGTCGTTTGGCGTGACGACGGAGGGTGTCTCGCTGCGGGAGCAGTCGGATGGGGCGATCGAGGCGGTCGATGCCGAGGGTGAGGTGGTGTTCGGCGCCTCGGCGCCGTCGATGTGGGCGTCGCCGGACCCGGCGGCGATCGAGGCGGCGGTTCGGTCGGAGCAGCGGTCACGGGCGGTGTTGGATGCACTGGTGGCGGGTGCTGTTGAGGAGCCCGCGGAGCCGCATCGGGTGCGGATGGAGGCGGAGGTTTCCCAGTCGCGGTTGACGGTGGTGCCGGTGCAGGAGTTGCTGCGGTCGCCGGACACGGTCTTCCCGGTGTACATCGACCCGAACTTTGCGTACCCGTCGCCGGCCTACTGGACGAATGTTATGGATGATAATCCGAACCATTCGTACTTCAACCAGCACGACGATTATAGGGTCGGTCGGCAGTGGAATACTTCGAATGTGTGGCGATCGCACATGCAGTTCCACAACTTTGATGAAATGTCTGGTTCGATCATCATCTCGGCGGATCTCTCGGTGACCGCTGACCATACCGCGGCTTGCAACGGTACGAACATTCAGCTGTGGGAGACGGAGTACATCAGTCATTTCTATCAGTACACGTGGAATGCGGCAGCCGATGGCTGGCTGAAGTACCTGGACACGAAACATTTCGATGCGAATCAATCGTCATGCCCCAAGAATAACGATACGGAGACGTTCGAGGGGGCAGCGTTGAAGTCGGCGGTCCAGGCGAAAGTGAGTGCTGGTGCTAACACGATGACGTTCGGCCTGCGCGCTGCCAGTGAATCTGATTACTATCAGTGGACGAAGTTTCTGCCCAGCAAGACCGCGTTGACTGTGCAGTACAACAGGGCGCCGATGCGGCCGGTCGGACTGCCCTTCACGACGACGTCGGATTGCTACTTGCAGTGTTCGTCTCCCGCGGTGGTGCGGAATGCAACGCCGACGTTGCGGGCGCGTGTGCAGGACGCGGACGGTGGCGTTTTGCAGACAGCGTTCGAGATTCGGACAGCGGCGAGCCTGTCGGCGCCGATCGTGGTGGGGAGCACGACGATGCCGCGGTCGTTCGTGACGACGTCGGCCAACGCGACGGCGACCGCGACATCCCAGGTGCCGGCGAGCAAGTTGACCTCTGGGACCACCTACTACTGGCACGCCACGACAGTGGACGAGTTAGGTACCTGGAGTGGGTGGGGTTCGTGGTACAGCTTCACGGTTGATACGTCTGCGCCAGCGGTGGCCTCTGTGGTGTCTGGTGAGTTTCCTGCTCGGCAGTGGGGCGCTGAGGTGGGTTCGGCGGGGACGTTCACGCTCAGTGCTGCCTCGGATGCGGTGGAGTTCAGCTGGCAGGTGGATGCGGGGCCGGTGACGACGGTGGCGGCCACGGGTGGTGATCCGGCTACGGCGACGACGGGTCCGTATGCGCCGGCTACGGACATGGTGCATACGTTGTATGCGAGGGCCAAGGATGTGGCGGGCAATGTGGGTCCGACCGTGGAGCACCAGTTTTGGGTGACGCCGGCTGCGAATCGGTGTTGGAACTGGCGGTTGGATGAGACGTCGGGGGCGACGGCGCAGGACTGGGGTAACCAGGACGCGAGCGACGGTGTGTGTCCGCCGATTGGGTCGTCGGTGACGGCGATGCCTGGCGCGGTGTCGTCGGGGGTGACCTGGATGGCGGATGCGGAGCGGGGGCAGGTGGCCAGCTTCGACGGTACGGGTGAGATCGCCGCATCGAGTCCGGTGCTGGATACGACGAAGGCCTTCACGGTGACGGCGTGGGCGAAGCTGACGGATCTGGCGTCGGGCGGTGTGCAGACGGTCGTTTCACAGGCCGGGCCGGATACCAGTGATCTGAGTCTGGAGTATCGGCAGGACGCTAATGGTGGAGCGGGGGGCTTCTGCTTCACGATGGCCGCGAGTGATGGCGAGTTGACGACGGCGTGCGCGGAACCGGTGTCGTGGCCGGTCACTGAAGGGCAGTGGCTGCACCTGGCCGGTGTGTACGACGCGACGCTGGACGTGATCCGGGTGTACGTGATGGGCGACCCGGTGCGCTGTGCGGGTGATGCCGGTGAGGTCGCCTTCACCTCACCTCGGCCAGCCAGCGGCGCGCTTCTTATTGGTCGTGGCACCCAGGGCGCTGGTGCCGCACCGGCACACCATTTGGTGGGGCAGCTATCTGATGTGTATGCGCTCCAGCGGGTGTTGAGTAGCAGTGAGATCTGCCAGATGAGTGCGCCGTAGCGCGGGGAGTCACCAGGCCGGCGGTGCCTCGGTCACGACGGGGGCAGCCCGTGGGCCGACCCTGCGGAAGTCGCGCGGGGTGACACGACTGCGGCTGCTGGGTTGCGGCGGTGACGCTGTGGCCTAGCAGCCGGAACCGGGGTGAGTGGGCTACCCGTAGCTGAGAATTTGCAGCCCTAGCAACACCAGTCAGGTCCATACGCATAGGGGAGCGGCGTGGTGAGTGCAGTAGGCGCAGGTCGGAGTAGGGGCAGCGGCTGGCGGGCGCGGCGGTCGGTGTGGCTGGCGGCTGGCTTGTCGGCGGTGATGACGTTGACGATGTTGGGTGAGCAGCCGGAGGTGATGGCGGCGCCAACGATGGACCTACCCACACCCCAGCAGGCAACTGGGGTGAAGACACGTACTTTCACGCCGACGCCTGGCGAGTCCGAGCACGCCGATTCCCGGGTGGTGTCCGGGGCGACCGAGGTGGTGTGGCCGTCCGGGAGTGCGGTCGCGGATGTGGCCGGGGCGACCACGGCCGCTGGCGAGTCGCGGAGTACCCGGGCGGGGTTGACGGGTCCGGTGCGAGCTCGCGCGGGCTCTCTTCCGGTCACGGTCTCCTCGGTGTCTCCGTCGGACGACATGTTGCCGCGTAGGAGCGACGTCGCGGCGGTGACCGCGGTAAAGGTGAATGTGCACGATCGCGCGGCCACCGCCGAGGCTGGTGTGGAGGGTCTGCTGGTGTCGGCTGCCCGCGTCGATGGCAAGCCTGGGGTGGGGCGGGCGCGGGTGCACGTCGATTATGCGGGGTTCGCGCAGGCCTACGGTGGGGGTTGGGCGTCGCGGCTTCGTGTGGTTCAGTTGCCGGAGTGTGCCCTGAGTACGCCGCAGGTGCAGGAGTGTCGCATCCGTACGCCTTTGGTGACCGACAACGACGCCGCGAACAGTGAGGTGTCGGCGTCGGTGTCGGTGGGGGCGCGGTCGGCGGTGGTGTTCGCTGTTGAGGCGGGGGCGTCGGGTGACAACGGTGACTACACCGAGACCAGTCTGTCGCCGGCGGGGCAGTGGCAGGTGTCGACGCAGACCGGTAGTTTCTCCTGGTCGGCTTCGGTGCGGACGCCGCCGTCGTTGGGTGGCCCAGCCCCGGACATTGATTTCTCGTATTCGTCGGGCAGCGTCGATGGTCGGACGGCGTTGACCAATAATCAGGGTTCGTGGCTCGGTGACGGGTGGGATTCGTGGCCGGGGTTCATCGAGCGTAAGTATAAGTCGTGTGCCGTGGACAATCCTGGGCAGAAGACCGGGGACCTGTGCTGGTTCACCGACAACGCGACTCTGTCGTTGAATGGTCATGCGGGGGAGTTGATTCGGGATGGGTCGGTGTGGCGGCTGCGTAACGATGACGGTACCCGGGTGGAGCGGCTGACCAGTTCGGCGCGGGGTAACGGGGACAACGATAACGAGTATTGGAAGGTCACCACCCCTGACGGTATGCAGTACTTCTTCGGGTACCACAGGTTGCCGGGTTGGAGTAGCGGTAAGCCGGTCACGGATTCGACGTGGACGGTGCCGGTGTTCGGCAACGACTCTGGTGAGCCGTGTTACAAGTCCTCGTTTGAGGGGGCGTACTGCGCGCAGGCGTGGCGGTGGAATCTTGACTACGTTGTGGATCCGAATGACAACACGATGGCGTATTTCTATGGTGCGGAGACCGGTGCCTACGCCCGTGGCCTTGATCCTGATCAGCGGACCACCTATGACCGTGGTGGGTATCTGAAGCGTATTGAGTATGGGATGCGCGCTGGCGCCGAGTACAGTCAGGCGGCGCCGCTGCGGGTGGTGTTCACCACGGGGGAGCGGTGTCTGACGTCGTGTTGGAGTGGGGCGGCGTGGTCGTCGGATCCGGTGCCCGCGAATTGGCATGACACTCCGTGGGATCAGTACTGTGACAGTGCCCCGTGTACGACGCAGGGCGCGCCGACGTTCTGGACGGCGCATCGGTTGGTGAAGGTCACCACGCAGACCCGTAGTGGCACCACCAGCTACGCGGATGTGGAGTCGTGGACGCTGCGGCACGAGTTCCTTAATGCTGGTACCGGTGAGACGGTGCCGATGTGGTTGCGGGGTATCACCCGTACCGGGCATGTCACCACCGCTGGTGGGGTGGTTGTTTCAGAGCCGGAAGTCACGTTTGGCAGTGGGTCCGACCCGTTGCCGAACCGGGTCGATGGTCCGGATGACGGGCGTACCGGGTTGTATCGGTGGCGGATCAAGGCAGTGCGCACCGAGTCTGGTGGGGACGTCATCGTGTCCTACTCGGGCGCGGACTGTACCCGTGGTAGCTTGCCGGATCCGGCGACCAACACGAAGCGGTGTATGCCCTCGTACTATGACCCGGACGGGCGGGAACCGACGTTGGACTGGTTCCACAAGTACGTCGTCACCAGGGTTGATCTTGATGATACGGTCACGGACCAGCCGACCGAGGTCACCATGTACGACTACGGCACGCCAGCGTGGGCATACAACACCGACGAGTTGACCAAGGACAAGTATCGCACCTGGAGTGACTGGCGCGGCTACGGGAAAGTCACTGTCCGTCACGGTGCTGTCGGCGGGCAGCAGACCGCGGTCGAGCACCGCTACCTGCGTGGTCTCGACGGCGACAAGGCCAGTTCCGGGGTCAAGGACGTGTGGGTCACCGATTCGTGGGGTGGCAGGATCGAGGACCATGAGGCCCTGAGGGGCTTCGAGTTGCAGACGATCACCACCAACGGGCCGGGCGGTGCGGAGGTGTCGTCGACCCGCAACGATCCGTGGATCAACGGGCCGACTGCGACCCGTAGTCGTGATGGGATCACCACGAAGGCGTGGATGGTCGACACCGACGTCACCCGCACCCGTACCGCCCTCGCCGCCGGCGGACATCGCTACGCCAAGACCGTCACCAGCTTCAACAGCGACGGCCTACCGGTCACGGTGGAGAACCACGGCGACGAGGCTGTCGACGGTGACGAGACCTGTGCCCGCAGCAGCTACGCCCGGAACAATTCCAGCTGGATGATCGACCGCGTGTCCCAGGTCGAAACGCTGTCCAGGCTGTGTGCCGGTGCGCCGACTCCCGCGGATCCGGCCACTGTGCTGAACCGGTCACGGTCGTTCTACGACACCTACACCGATGATTCCTCCCACGGACAGGCGCCCACGAGGGGCAACCTAGTCCGTACCGAGGAGTTGGAGAGGTTCACCGGCAGCACGCCGGTGTACACCCGCACCTCCACGACGGCCTACGACGCTAACGGCCGGATCACTGCTGTCACGGACCCGCGGGGGCACACCACCACCACCGCTCACACCACCGCTGACGGCGGCCAGGTCGTCGAGACCGTGGTGACCAACCCGAAGGGACACCCGGTCACGACGCTGCTGGCGCCGGCGTGGGCCGCCCCGACGAAGGTCACCGACGCCAACGGCGCGGTCACTGACCTGACCTACGATGGTCTCGGCCGGTTGACCAACGTGTGGAAGCCCGGCCGGAACAAGGCCACCCAGAAGCCGACCACGAGGTTCGCCTACCAGGTGCGCAACAGCGGTGGCCCGACCGCGGTCACCACCGAATCCCTGCTGCCGACCGGGACCACGTACCGGAAATCGGTGAACCTGTATGACGGGTTCCTGCGGCTGCGGCAGAACCAACTCCAGGCCACCGGCGGTGGACGCACGATCACCGACACGATGACCAACAGCCTCGGCACCACCGCGTGGACATCTGCGCCCTACTACGACTCCACCAACACCGAGGTGAACACGAGTCTGGCCACCCCCCAAGGCCAGATCCCCTCAATCACCCGACACACCTACGACGGCGCCGGCCGGCAGACCGCGAAGATCCTGATCGGTGACGGCGTGGAGAAGTGGCGCACCACTACCAGCTACGGCGGTGACCGCGTCCACACCACTCCACCAGCCGGTGGCACCGCCACCACCACCATCACCGACGCCCATGACCGCACCAGCACACTGCGGCAGTACAAGAATCCCGCCGACGTCGGTAGCGACGACCCGGCCACGTTCGACATCACCACCTACACCCACACCCTGCTCGGGCAACTCGAAGCCGTCACCGACACCACCGGCGCCAACACGTGGTCCTACACCTACGACCTACGCGGCCGCCAAACCCAGGCGGTCGATCCGGACAAGGGCACCACCACCAGCACCTACGACGCCGCCGGGAACCTCACCATCAGCACGGGCACGGGCAGGTCCCCCCTCGCCTACACCTACGACGAACTCGACCGCAAAACCAGCGTCCGCGATGACACCCCCACCGGGACCACACGCGCCGAGTGGGAGTACGACACCCTGCCCAACGGCATCGGGAAGCTCACCGCCGCGACCCGCTACACCAACGGTGACCCCTACGCCACCCGAGTCGACGGCTACGACGCCTACGGCCGACCCACCTCCACCAGCCTCGTACTCCCCGCGACCCAGTCAAACCTGTGCGCCGCGATGAGCCCGAACACCTGCACCTACACCACCACCCACACCTACCGCGCCAACGGGCAGCCCTTTCGTACCGGCCTGCCCGCCGTCGCCGACCTTCCCGCTGAGACCCTGACCCACACCTACACCGACGTCGGCACCTCTGCCGGTCCCCTCTCCTCAGCCCAGCTCTACGTCTACGACGCCACCTACAACAAGCTCGACCAACTCATCCAATACCAACTCGGTCAATTCGGCCGCCGCGTCGCGGTCACCTCCACCATCGACGAACCCACCCGCCGCCTCACCAGCACCAACGTCGTCGCCGAACTCAAACCCGAAGCCGCAAACCACACTTATACCTACGACGACATCGGCAACGTCACCGAAATCCACGACACTCCCACCGGCGGCACCGCCGACCATCAATGCTTCACCTTCGACTACCTCCGCCGCATGACCGAAGCCTGGACCCCGGAGTCCGGCGCCTGCGCCACCACCCCCACCACCTGGAACCAGGTCGACACCGCCACCGACCCCTACTGGTACACCTGGACCTTCGACAACACCGGCAACCGCACCACCGAAACCCGCCACAGCACCGTCGACACCACCCACACCTACACCTACCCCAACCCCGGCGCCCCCCAACCACACGCGGTCACCACCGTGACCGCCACCGGCGCCGACACCTGGAACCGCACCTACACCTACGACGATGCCGGTAACACCACCACCCGATCCACCACCACCGGCGACACCCAGATCCTGACCTGGAACCGTGAAGGCAAACTCGCCGCCACCACCGACTCAACCGGCGACACCAGCTACATCTACGACGCCGACGGCAACCGCCTCATCCGCACCGACCCCACCGGCGAGACTCTCTACCTCCCCGGCGGCACCGAAGTCCGCGACACCACCAGCAGCACCACCCAAGCCACCCGCTACTACACCTTCGCCGGCCGCGCTATCGCCATCCGCACCGCCACCACTCTTCACTGGATCATCAGCGACCACCACGGCACCGCCGAACTCACCATCGACGCCACCACCCTCACCACGGCCACCCGCCGCACCCTGACCTACGGTCAACAACGCGGCACCACCACCGGCACCTGGGCACCCACCCACGACAAGGGCTTCCTCGGCGGCACCCAAGACCCCACCGGCCTCACCCACCTCAACGCCCGCCAATACGACCCCACCCTCGGCCGCTTCATCAGCGTCGACCCCATCATGGACCTCACCGACCCCCAACAATGGAGCGCCTACACCTACGCCAACAACAATCCAACCACCTACAGCGACCCCAGCGGCCTGTACTTCGAAGAAGGTGGTGTCTACGGCGGTGGCCGGCGCGCCTACAAATACGGTGGTAAAACCATAATCACCGGCAAGCCACCAAGGAAACCAAAGCTCCCCAAGCGGCGTCCGGCACCGGCCCCTGCGCCCTCGCCGTCACCCGGTCGTTCCGATTCGAAAGCCGCTGCTCCCGAAAATAACGAAAAGGTGAATCCGCTAAAACTGGCCTTCCTGGCGGGGAAGCAGTTTGTGTCAACGATGCACTCAGACAGCATCGGAAGGGCCACACGATGGCTGGTGACGAACACGGGCGGGCGTTGTGCGTATGTTCACGAACTGTGGGTCTGCGAGCAGGGGCGGTTACCGTTGAAGGCCAGGGGTGGCACCACGTATGGCACGACATTCGTCACCGACGTGGCCCCCTGGAAGGTCGGTAGGGATCTCGCTGCTCACGAGAAGTACCACCGCGACCAGCAGTGGAACCAGGATGGTCTATTGTTCCCGGGACTGTATTATCGTGCCGAGGTGATCGACGTCTGGATCGGCGGGGGCTGCAACAGATATGAGGCAGCGGCCGAAGCTGCCAGCAATGGAGGAGGGGAGTACACCTGTTGAGGATGCGATTCGCCGCTTGCCTCGTGAGTCTGTTGCTGATCTCCGGTTGTGGTGTGTTCTTGCCCAGCCATGACTATTACGCGGTCGGGGTTGCGCAGATCGGTGACCAACTTTACGTCTATGCGCCGTTGTGTGACGGTGAACGAGTGGTGGGGGTTGAGGCGTACGATAATCTATTGGCCGGGCAGGAGCCCAACTATGACCCTGCTTCGATGCAGTTCACCTACTGGAAGGCGCAGGATCCGACTGACGAGTCGGTGGCGAATGGTTGGATTGCGCTTGGAGACAGCAGTGGGTTCCGGACGACTGCTGTGGTGGCGGGCTCGAATATCGAGCTTCCGGAGATCATAGGAGTCAGCCTGCAGCTTGACGTGGGGGGTCCACATGCTGTGGGGGGCGTAGTAAGGGTTTCGAAGGCGCCAAGATATCCTGCCGGCGCGGACCCCGGTAGCGTCCGCTACGTGTACCGGCCCTGGGGCGATGGAGAGGACATGCGCGATCCCAGTGAGATCCGCGATGAATCCGGCTGCGCTGCGGGCTACCCGGCGTGATTGGGCTATTCGACCAGATCTGGCGCCAGGTCTGACTGGGAAAGGATGGTGAAGGCCGCCCGGCCGGTCCTGGCCGGCTCGCCCAGGGCAGGTGTGGCCAGGACAGGTGTCGGATCGGGGGACCACCACGTCATTCGATCCCGTCGGCCGCCTACCCCTACGACAGCCCCCGCGAGCCGTGCCCGCGTGCCCGATACCGCGGTCGACATCAGCAGACCGCGGTCCGTTGCGCGGCTCCGAGACGTGGCCGATGGCTTTGCCGCCAGCCAGCACCACCCTCTGGGACTGCAAACCAATCCGGTTCCCAAGCTGACCGTCCAATCTCTGAACGCTGGTCGCAGGCCCGAATCCCGCCAGACGCGCCGGTGGAAGGCTCAGCGGGCGGCCTTGGGATGACGCCTGGCAGTGCGAGCTTGTCGGCCTGACGGGAGCCCCTGGGAATGGCCCATACCTCGCCGTCGTCATCCCCGACGCGACGCCGGTTGACGGACCGTTCCGCCGCGATCAGTCAGCGCAACAGGTTCCGCCGTCTGCCCCGGCTTGCTGCACCGCGGCGTCTGTGGGTGCATGCGCGGGGTGGTGTGTGGCGGTGCGGTGATCTCGAGCTGTCACCGTCGGCTGTTGCTCAACTACTGTTGATGCGGCGGGGTGGTGGTGTGGGGAGGCGGGATGCGGCATGGCCGGCGTTCGTCGCTGACGTTGCAGCTGTGTCTGCTGGTGGCGGCGATTCTGTTGGAGGTGGTGGCGAACTTCGCGGCGAGCGCGGCTGAGAGTTCCAGTTTCGCCGCCGCGGTGCAGACCTTTTCCGGGCCGGCGTTGATCGTGTTGTTGGTGGTGGTGATCGCTGGTAACGCGATGGTGTTGTGGTGGGAGAGTCCTCGTGGTTCTCGGCCGGTGTGGAGCGGTGATCGGTGTCCGTTCCCGGGTTTGGGGGCGTTCACCGAGCAGGACGCGGCGGTGTTTTTCGGTCGGGAGCAGCTGACCAGGGATCTGGTTCGGCGTCTACATGTGCTTACTGGGCAGCCGGCGGCCCGTTTCGTGTGTGTGACAGGTGCTTCGGGTAGCGGCAAGTCGTCGCTGGTGCACGCGGGTGTGGTACCGCGTCTGCGGGGGCATCGGTGGCATGTGTTGCCGTCAGTCGTTCCGGCGGGGGAGCCGTTGGGGCGGTTGGCGGCGGCGGCGACGCTGGCCGGTGGGCAGCGGCATGCGGTGCTGCGTGCGATGTGGGCTGATCAGGATGGTGTGGCGCAGAGTGTCGCGGCGTGGCGAGCGAAGACGGGAAACCGGTTCGGCCGGGTGCTGCTGATCGTTGATCAGCTTGAGGAACTGGTCACGTTGTCCGGCCCGGTTGAGCGGAAGCTGTTCGTCGACCAGATCGCTGCCGCACTCGCGGCGGACCGTCGGTTGTGGGTGTTAGCCACGCTGCGGGTCGAGTTTCTGGCGGACCTACTTGCGAGTGAGCACGCGGAGTTGTTCGGCGGGCCGGTGGCGGTTGGGGCGATGCGTCCCGCTGATCTGGTGGAGGTGATCGAGCAGCCTGCCCGGCTGGCCGGGGTGAGTTTCGAGGCGGGGTTGGTCGCCGAGATCGTGGAGGAGACCGGGACGTCGGATGCGCTGCCGCTGCTGGCGTACCTGTTGCAGGAGATGTACCTGACCGTTGGTACGGGCCGTGTGGTGACCCGGCAGATGTATCAGGCATCGGGTGGGGTTGCTGGGGCGCTGGCCCGGCAGGCGGACACGGTCCTCGCCGAGCTGCGCACGCAGTACGACCCGGAGGTGATCCTGTCGACGCTGCTGCGGCTGGTGTCGATGGAGGGGGTGGAGCCCACCCGGCGTCGGGTCCCGGTGGCTGAGCTGTCGGCGCAGCAGCGTCAGATCGTGCAGGTCTTTACCGATGCCCGGCTGCTGACCTCCGACGTCAACGACGGCCAGCCGGTGGTGCAGGTGGCCCATGAGGCGTTGTTCCGTCAGTGGGCGCCACTGCGCCAGCAGGTCGAGACCAGGGCCGTGCATCTGAAACGGCGCGCTGAACTGGAACGCTGGGCGGGCGACTGGCAACGCTCCGGGCGTAGCCCCGACTATCTGCTCACCGGGGATCGGTTGGCGCTGGCGGGACAGTGGCTGGAGGCGATGCGTTCGGCTGGGCAGGACACACCAGCGGCTCGTGGGCTGGTCGAGGCGTCTCGGCGGCGGGACACGGCGTTCCTGCGGAGGGTGTCGGAGTCCGTCGGCCACTACGCGTTGACCAACGTTGACCGGTTCCCGGAACTGGCCGTGCTCCTGACCACCGCGGCATTGACGGAGTGCCCCACGACCCCCGTCGCCGGGCGGGCGTTGATGTCCGCGCTGGCGTCCAGCCACATCGAGGCCGTGTTGGCCGGGCACACAGACGTCGTACGAGGGGTGGCCTGGGCGCCCGACGGGCGCAGCATCGCGACTGCCTCCCGCGACGGCACCGCCAGGGTGTGGGATGCCGACACCGCGATGGTGACCCACGTGCTGCATGGCCACACCGGCATGGTCGAGGCCATCGCCTTCTCCCCGGACTCCACAATGGTTGCTACCGCGTCGCGGGACACCACCATCCGAGTCTGGGACACGGCCACCGCCACCCCGATCACGGTACTGACCTGCGGCGACCACGCCCGCAGCGTGGCCTGGTCCCCAGACGGCACGGCCCTGGCCGGGACCAGCCGCGACCAACTCACCCACCTGTGGGACACCGCCACCTGGACGAAACAGACCACCCTGACCGGCCACGCGGGCGATGTGTGGGGCGTTGACTGGGCACCGGACTCGTCCCGCCTGGCCACCGCCTCCCACGACCGCACGGTCATCGTCTGGGACGCGACCACCGGCCAACCTGCCGTCACGCTGCGCGGCCACCTCGACCTCGTCGAAGCCGTCGCCTTCTCACCCGACGGCCACTGGATCGCCACCGGATCGGCTGACCGCACCGTGCGCATCTGGGACGCCCACAGCGGCAACCAACACCGATGCATCGGTGGACACCGCGACGCGATCTGGTCGCTCACCTGGGCCCCCGATGGTGACCGGCTCACCCTCGCCGCCGGCGACGGCACCATCCGAGTATGGGACGTGACCCGGCTACGAGAAATCGCCGAGCTACGCGGACACGAACACACCGCCTGGAGCGTCGCGGTCAGCCCGGACGGCACCCGGGTACTCAGCGGCTCCGCCGATCACACCGCAAGGTTCTGGGCCCTGTACCCCCGCGGCGCCGAACAGGTCCAACTCACCGGGCACCACGCGGCGGTCACCGCCCTGACCGCCCCCAACGGTCGCATCGTGACCGGATCCGCCGACGCCAGCGTGCGCCGCTGGCACCCCGACCACCGCCCACACCCCACCTCCCACCCGCTGCCGGCGGCGGTGGTCGCCCTCGCCGGCACGCCGACCGACTCCACGCTCGCCGCCGCCACGCAGGACGGGTCGACGCACCTCCTCGACACCGGCGGCACCCACCTGCTACCCGCCGACACGGTGGAGTGTGAATCCCTGACCTTCTCCCCGGACGGTAGCCGCCTCGCCGCCGGCGCCAAGGACAACACCATCCGCGTTTTCGACGTGCGCACCCGTACCCTGGTTGGCATCCTGTCCGGACACGTCGACTGGATCGGCGCGCTCGCCTGGTCGCCCAGTGGCCGGTATCTCGCCTCCGGCTCCGACGACCGCACCGTGCGCATCTGGGACATGCACCACCCCAGCGTCAGCACCGTCCTGGCCGGGCACCAGAACTACGTCGACGGGGTGGCCTGGGCGCCAGACGAACACCACCTGGCCAGTTGCTCCGCCGACTGGACCATCCGCGTCTGGAACCTGACCGACCACACCTCGGCGCGTGAGCTCACCGGACACGACCGGCGAGTACGCGCCGTCGCCTACTCACCCGACGGCCGATACCTGGCATCCGGCTCCGACGACCGCACCGTGCGCATCTGGGACACCCACACCGACTACGAAAGCCACGTCGTCGGAGTCCACCGCGACGCCGTCACCTGCCTGGCCTGGCTACCCGACGGCAACCACGTCGTCACCGGTTCAACCGACGCCACCACCCGGATCTGGTCCACCGAAGTCGACCTCGACGCGCTCCTACATACCGCACGTCACCGCGTCTTCCGGACCCTCACTCCCGACGAACGCGCCGCCCACCGCCTACCGGCAGCAGAGTAGCTACAAGACCTGCTCCACCTCACGGACCTGCTCACCCACCAGGAACTCCGCCGGATTCACCCCCAACCGCTCCCGCTGCGGCGACGCCCAATAGTCCGCGTTAGCCTCCGCGAATGATCGACCTCCCTCGTAGGAAACCACCCAGATATGAGCATTCGCGTCTCGGTCCACCCACGAACCGTGCACCTCAAAACCGAACTCCCGCCGCAACGGAACAATCAACCTCCGCCACGCGTCAACCCACTCATCCAACCGACCCACCCGCACCAGATACGTACGAACCTGGACTGTCCTCACCGCGCCCACACCCCTCCCAGCACGACAACATGCCAACCACAACGCCGCTTACTTTATGGCCAGGACTTTCAGAAACAGCCAGGCCGACGCCGGTGTGGTGGGGCGCGGACGGAGCACCCCCACCGGCGAGCAGGTGCCGCAGGCCACCGAGGGCGTCGAGACGGGTGTTGACCATGTGGTGGAAGAAGCCGGCCGTCAGCCAGAGCACGCTGACCTGCTCGTTCGCCAGGACCTCGGCGAGAGTGTCGGGGGTGGTGCGGCCGGCTGGGTGGACCGCCAGCCGGCCCCCGAGGGTCAGCGGGGTCCAGATCTCCAGCGTGGACGCGTCGAAGGCGACCGGCGCGAGTTGCAGGAACACGTCGTCCGCGGTGAACGACGCCCAGTCCGGCTGCTGCACCAACCGGGCGACCGCGCGGTGCGGGACGCACACGCCCTTCGGCTCGCCGGTTGACCCTGAGGTGTAGCTGACGTACGCCCGGTCTTCCGGGGTGACCGGGGTGGCCGGCACCGGGTCGGTGACCGGTTCGGCGAGGAGTCGGTCCAGGTCGGCTACGGTGATTTGCCGATTGGGGTGGCCGGCGCTGACCCGCTTCTAGTCACTGCTGCGGCTACTTGATCTCACCTCGGCAGTCATCGCCGCCGACGCCCTGCATTCCCAGCGCGGGAAGGGTGGCGGCGACGGCAATCGTCGCCCACAGCCCAGTGTTGGTGACCAGCACTCCGCCGGTGCGGTAGGCCAGGGATCCGGCCACCCCGTTTGCGGACGCCAGCCAAGCGAACGCGGTCGGTGGACGAACGCCCGTCAGGTTCTCACTCAGATCGGCCAGCAGCGCCGCTGTCGCCGGGGTGATGAACACGCTGGCGAGAACACCAGTGGGTACAGGGCCGGAGCGGACCGGGCGGAGTCCATACGTCTACCGTCAGCCCTCGGCTTGCGCGTGCCGGCCTTCGCCGACCGGCGTGGCCGAAGTCGCTGCCGGTGCGGCGTGCCGCGCTGCCTGCTCCGCGAGCATCTGCCCGAATAGCCCGTTGGGTCGTCCACAGTCCCGGCACAGAAAGTTGTCGTCGAGCTGCGGGCCACCACAATGGTCGCAGCGACCCCGATCCCGCGGATCGTGGTATCCCCGCAACGCCTCCACCAATGCCCGGGCGACCGGGGCTCGCAGCGCCAGCCGCGACTCCCGCCCGCTCAGGCATATCGTCAAGTCCCCCAGAAGCGGCGCGCTCGGATCCAGCGCGTCGATCCGAGCCACGAAGTCTCGCACAGCGGCCAGGACACCATCGGGTACAGGCAGCGACATGGCCTCGACCCTACGGCAACCCACCTGGCGGTTGTCGTTCATGCTCGAACAGCAAGCAGCGCCCCGCCACGACGCACAAGCATGCCGGCTACGGGTTCCGCTGCCTGTCCCAGGACGGGCAGACCGCGCACGCCGAAGGCGGGCGGGCGGACATCCGCATCGACCTGAAGACCCTGCGCCCTGCCGTCTGGGCGGATGACACGCGGTCGGTAATGAAGGCCCTGTGTCGTTACGGTGACCGGGTCTTCCAACTCATCGCGCACCACCACGAGGTCGAGGACGAGGTGCTCTGGCCGATGCTGCGGAGCGGGAGCTCACGGACCGGGGACACGGCCGGGCTTCGTCACGGCTCACAACCCTGGTCGATCCGGGTGTTAAGGTCACTGCCTTCGAAGATCAAAGTGAGTCGCGAACCAGACTTCGTGCGGGAGTGTGTGCGATGACCGAGGATTTCTACTGCGACGAGGCGCTCAGCGGCCGAACGAAAGTGGTCGTGGTGGCAGAGACCGATGAGGTTCTCGCCTTCGAACACACCAGACCCTTCTGGCCGGTGCACATCGTCGTGGTGCCGAAACGGCATGTGCCGTCGCTGGTTGACCTCGGCGATGCCAGCGTGGATCTCTTACAACGCGTCCTCGAGGTGGTCCGTCAGGTCGCCGGCCGGGTTGAGCGGGAGCAGGGCGCCTGCCGGGTGCTGACCAACCTCGGCCGCTATCAGGACTCCAAACACCTGCACTTCCACGTCTGTAGCGGACAGCCGCTTCAGCCTGACCCGGCATAGGTGCGACGAGCGGACCGGTGCTCTCCGGTGCCGAACGCGACCGCCCAGGTATCGATGCACCCGTGCCGGGCCCGCACGCCGCGGCGCAGATTTCGTGTTCCTGGCGGCGGTGGTTCAGGTTGAGCGCCGCAGGTAACCGTTCCGCCCGAACAACACACCACGGTCCAGGAACAGATTGAAGAATCGGCACGACGGCTCACCCAGGTGCATGCAGGCCGCACACGCGCCACTGCCGATCCCACACCCCGGATCCAGTGGACAACGGTGCTCCGCGGTAGCGAAGGCGGTCAACAGGTCATCAAGGTTCGACTCGAAGACCGCCTGGATGCCGCCGAGTACGAAGTCGCTCCGGGCGGCCGGGTACAGGAAGAAGCCGAGATGATGGGGTACGAGATACTCGCTGAGCGCGTCACGTTCGATGCCGGAGAAGACGGCGGTCTGTCGGATGAGTCGGTGGGCGTAGGTGTGAATCAGCCTCAGCACGTCGGCTCCGATCGACTCCACCAGCGGATCGTCGCGTTTGGTGGGAATCGAGGCTGAATCCAGGATGGCGACTCGGGCCATGACCGGGTCGGTGCAGTTCGGCGTCCATCCCGGTAGCTGGTGACCGCGACCGGCCAGCCACGTCCCCACCCGGATCGGGTCGAGCCGGATCAGGAACGCCTCGGTCTCGGCGAGGTTGCCGTAGAGCCGGTAGCCGCCCCGCCTGCGCCGGAACGGCATCAGCCGACACTTCGACGGATCGTCCGCACCCCGCGTGTAGCCGTACATGGCGTTGAGGATCGGGAACCGGTCGATCAGGTCGAGCCCGTCGATACCGGCCCGCCGCAGGGCCGGCGGGTACTTCTCCCGATAGCGCTTCTCGAGTGGGTCGTCGGGGTCCGGCAGACGCAACGCGGTCGTCGGTGTCCGGCTCTCGGCCAGGGCCATCGCGATGTCGACGGCCTCCCGTTCGACCACCGCACGTCGGGTCGGGGAAAGTCGGTCGACCGGGTGATCACCTGCCCTGGCCGACTGGCCAGTCGCCTCGGTGGACATGCCCACCGGCAAACCCTCGACCACCCAGATCAGTGTCTTACGCGGACCGCCGGCGAGGCTGAGGTTCTCCCCATGCTCGGGCCGAGCTGGGTGGATCAGCACCACGCCTCGTGGCACATAGACCATGCGGGCCTTGTGCACGTTCCAGCGCACGGTGCCGGTACCGCACCCGCACTTCTTCTGGAAACCCAACCCCCGCATCGTCGGCGTGGCACAGACCGGGCACACGAAGCGAATGTCCGCCGCCTTGGCGCTCCTCGGCACGACCACCCGTACGTCGTCGTGCTGCGGGCATCGCCGGATCCAGGGTTCGGTGATCGCTCCGCACTCGTGAACGCCGACGAAATGGAGCTGACCCCAGTTCCGGTTGCCGCACCTGCAGCGTGCCTCCGCGGACCTGCCGATGCGCTTGCAGCACCGGCACAGCCAGGTTCGCGGGTACTTCTCGACCGTCACGCCACGGCGTTCATCCAGCTCGACGACCTCCACCGGTACCTTGCGCAGCAGTTCCCCGGCCATGCCGCCATCTGTGTCGTTGGCGGTCCACGCGCCGATCTCGGTCAACAGACTCCACCGTACGACGTCGGAGTTGATCTCGATCGGTTTCGGGGCCGTCCACTCGTTGACCCGGTAGATGTCGCCGCGCAGGTCAACCGTCTGTGCCGGCAGGAAGGTGCGCAGGATCTGGCTGCCGCTACGGGAACCCAGCTTCGCCATGTCGCCCGCCTTCAGTCGTGAATCGGAGCTTGGGCCTCGACATCGCGAAGGCTCCGCATCGGGGAGGGTTGGCCGATCTCGCTGATGAACCGCGCCGTGGTGGTGGGGTCCGCAAGGCCGGCGAACCACTCCCGGACCCACTCGACGATCTGCTGTCGGTGTAGGGAATCCTCCGGCCCGTCGAGACCGAGGAGCTCCGCCACGGCCGCCGCCTCGACGTCGGGCGTCAGGTCCACGTCCCGGAGGTACTGGTGCAGCTTCGCCGGGTTGCTCAATTGTTGCCTGCTGGCCGGCTCGTGCACCATCAGGGTGCGCGCCGAAACCAGCCCGGGAAGCGTGAGGGCGAGGACGCGCCGACTGCGGCGGGTGATCGGGATAGCGTCGACGAACCGATCGCCCTGGCGAACGTACTTGTCGAAGTGCCGGAACGTCTGGGCGTCGCGTTCCCGGCCGATCTTGTGTAGGACGTACACCAGGCCCGGATGCCGACGACCGACCCGGGCGGTGGTCTGGATGAACTCGGCCGTCGTCAACGGCAGTCCCAACATGACCATCGTGTTGAGCCGGTCGATGTCCACCCCGTGCGACAGCATCGAGCTGGCCGCGAGCACGTGAATGCGGTCCGAGAACTCTTCCTCTGGCTTCTCCAACCGTTCCAGGATGTCCCGCACCTCGTCGAAGTCGGTCTGCCCGGTGAGCTGCTCGACGTTGATGCCATCGACGGTGCTATTGCTGCCGAGGCTCCGGCCGGCTGCCTCGACGTCGTGCAGAGTGGAGCCGTACACCACGTTCGTACCGTAGAGGCTGAGCAGTGCGTCGACATGCCTCGGATCGATCCCGGCCTCCGTGCAGACGGCCGACGGCGCGTCCGCCAACCGGCGTACGCTGCGCTGCAAGGCGTCCAGAGTCCGGTCGCTGACGTGCTCCACCGTCACCCCACGCGGTGCGACCGCCACGAAACGCCGCAGCTTGTCCGACTTGCGCACCGTCCAGAATGACTCACCGGAGCGGGGACCCGGCTGCGGGAAGACCCGGCCTTCACGCCGGTAGAGAACCTTGACCTGCCGGTCGTACCCGATGAGTGTCGCGCTGCCGGCCACGATCTTGGCACGGTTACCGGACAGCTCCTGCTGTAGATAGTCGAGCAGACTCTCATAGTGTGAGTCGACGGCACCGAGACTGTCGCGGAGTAGGTGCAACTCGTCCTGCAGTCGCAGCGACGGTGCGAACCGGTCCGCCGGCATCGGCAGCGACTGGAGCGCCCCCTGGCAGCTGGGCACCAGACAGCCGTTGGGTGCCTTCGCCCTGGTCGCATAGGTGAAGCCGTGCCAGTCAACCGAGCAGATTTTCAGCGGCGGCCCGACGAGACCGCGCATCGCCTGCTGCAGGCCGATCGAGGCGGTCTTGTCCAACGTTCCCACCACCACGGTCGGGAGGAAGCGGAATATCTCCTGGTCAACGACGTACACCGGCAGCGCCCCGCGCCGCCAGGGGCAGCGCGGGTTGGTGCAGTGATGTTCCAGCTTCCAGCGTTGCCGGTCGAACTTCATCCGCAGGCTTTCGTCCCGGCAGAACGGGCAGTGCAGAAGTACCCGGTACTTGTCTGGAATACCCGGGCTGTCCGGACCGATCTCGTCGCCCGCCGGCCTGGGCACGATCTTGTTGGGCGTACCGGCCTGACCGACCAGGAACCCGAGGCTGAACGGAGCACCTTTGACATCGGCTACCCGACGCGCCACCGCATCCCGGCGTACCAGCTCGGCGCCGGCGAGCACGTCGGCGAAACGTTGCGTCTGTTGCAAACTCAGCAGCCGGAGCGGAAACCGGGACCAGGCCGTCACGCCGGTGCGCTTGCCGGTGAGCCGATCAAAGAAGGCCGTGGTCAACAACAGCCCCAAATAGGTCTCGGTCTTGCCGCCGCCGGTGGCGAACCAGACAGTGTCGACGAACTTCGTGTCCTCGGCGGGTTCGGCGAGGAAGCGGATCGCGGATAGCAGGAAGCCAACCTGGAACGGCCGCCAGGCGTCGTAACCGCGCCCCTGTGCGCTCCACCCGATCGCCTGGTTCATCAGCTGGAACGACTGGCGAATATGTCGATTGGTCGCCAGTAGCTGCAGCCCTGTCCGAAGCCGGTCGAGTTCGGCGAACACCTCGACGGCCGCCTCGTCCGCCGCGGCGCGCATTCCCGGCGTCCAGCCCTCAACCGCCTCCCGGGTAGCCAGCGCCGAACCAGACCAGTGGGCCTGGTCGTACGCTTCGAGCGCGTCAACCAGCGCGGTGAGCTCCGGAACCGGGTCGGCGGCGAGCCGCTCGAACGACAGCGTCGGCTCCGGCCGGCTGCTGTTCCAGTAGTCGGGGCGCACGGTCTGCACCGTGGTGGTGTCCGAACTGCGGAACACCCCGGGTGCGGGCACCTCGACACCCACGTTGAGGCCGTACGCCGGCACGTCGCGGTCGTGGCGGAAGCTGTCCGGCAGGGCCTCCAACTGGAACGGGGTGGTGCGGAGACCGGCGACCTCAAGCTGCGTTTCGTACAGGTGCGAGTCGGTCCGATCGCGCGACTTCTCCGGGCTGGTGTTGACCAGCTGTACGACCAGTTCGGGGTCCTGATGCCAATCCTCCACATCGATCCGGACCTCAGCCCTCCGCCCCGGCGCACCCACCGCGGCGAAGGCGTCCCGCAACTGCTCGGCACCGAAGGTTCCACCTTCGGCGCCGGTCACGACGGAGATCTTCTCTGCGACGGGACCGGTACGCCACCAGCGTCGGTCCGGGTCCGGACCATCCTTGGGGTCCTTGACCCAGGCGCGGGCCCGCACCGTCACCGTCATCGACCACGGCGGCGCCTCGGCCGGGCGGAACCGGATGCCGATCGCGCACGGGTCCAGCCGCTCAGCTCGGTCGTCGTTGGTGCCCTTCCGCACCTCGTCCTCGCACCCGAGTCGTCCCAGCCAAAAGGTTTCCGACGGCGCCACGTCCAGTCGATCCAGTCCGTCGCCCCGGCCCGCCGCGACGACCCGTCGATCGAGCCAGGTGACGAAGGCATCGCACGCCTCCTCCAGCGACTGCGCCACCTTGCCGCTCATCGCGGCTTTCTCTCCGTCGACGGGCCGTGCCCCGGTTCGCTGCCCAGGTACGGCCGCAGCGCCATCCTCTCCGTCGACCGCTGCAGCCTGCTCATGGCCAATCCCTGGATCTGGCGGATCCGTTCGCGGCTGACGCCGTGGTCTGCGGCGATGTCGTCCAGGGTCTCCTCCGCCCCGGTGCCGAGGCCGAACCGGCGGCGGATCACGTTGGCGGCTCGGTTGGGGAGCACGGTGCGGAGGAGGCGATCGAGCTCGTCGCGCAGCGTCGCCTGTTCGACGATCGCTGCCGGGTCGGTGCGCCCATCCCGCTCCTCGTCGTGGACGAGGACGTCGGAGAGGCGAAGGTCACCATCCACACTGAGTAGCAGGTCGATGCTGAGTACCGGTTGGCCAAGCTCCAGCATCGCCTGCACCCTGCCCGGCTGCATGCCGGTGGCGTCGGCAAGTTCGTCGAGCGTCGGCTCTCGGCCCAGCCGGTCGGCGAGCTTCCGGGTTGCCCGCCGGATCCGCTGGATCCGTTCCCGGACATGCATGGGTACGCGGATCGTCCGGCCGTGGTTGCCGATGCCCCGTTCGATGCTCTGCTTGATCCACCACGTCGCGTAGGTGGAGAACTTGTAGCCCTTGGAACCGTCGAACAGATGGGCGGCGTGGATGAGACCCGTGTTGCCGTCCTGGATGCGGTCGGCGAACGCTACGCCGGTCTGGCGGTATTGCCGGGCCTTGGCGATCGACACCACGAGGCGCAGGTTCGCGCACACCAACGCCGTGTGGGCGCGCTGCCCCTCGATCGCACGGTGTCGCAGCGACCGGCGGTCTGCCGCGGACAGGTCCGGTCCGCTGGCATCGAGTGCGGTCCGCGCCGCTGTCCCCTGCTTCATCAACGACCAGAGCTCCACCTCGCGAGCGGCGTTGAGCAGTGGGTATCGGCCGATCTCCCGGAGATACTGGCGAACCGTGTCGTCGGTTGGTTCGTAGCCCTGTGCGGCGGATCTGACCGGTTCCGTGCCGGCCGGGGCTTGGAGGTCAACGCCGGCGTCGGCCAGGAGGCCGAGCAACTCACCGGTCTGTGCCGCGGTGAGGCTTCGCCGGGTTGCCAGCAGGGCGACGTCCGCTCGGGTGAGCCTTCCCCCCGTCCGGGTCCAGTCGCCGAGAAGGTCCTCGAAGGCCTGGCCGACGGCATCGTCTGCGGGAAGGAAAACGGGAGGCACCGAATCGTCGTCGAACATCCACCCGACGTCACTGTCTGGTGGGTCGTCATCCAGTTTGGGCTCAGACCCGCGCTGCACCGGCTCGGTCCCGGTCGCGGTCTCGGTGGCGCTGGTGGAGGTGGTGGCGGTAGTGGTGGCCTGAGCTTCGGGTGCCGAGGTGGCGGCTGGGGGACGGGTGTGGTCGCTGCCGGCGTGGGGCTGGGCCAGCGCCACCACGAGCGCATCAATGTCGCTGCGGGTAAGGCGGTGCCGGGCGACGAACTCCGCGATCGCGGATTGTGCCTGGTGTACGTCCTGGTTGTCGATGATCGCTCGTAGTTCGTCCACGAGTGCAGCAGACGCTTTCGCGGATCGCACCATTTAGGTGATGATGGCGGTAGTCATGCTTCCTCCCCTGGTTGGTAGCGCTCAGCGTAGGGAATGAGTGCGACAAAGAACATGAATCGAACAAATGTTCCATTTCGTCGTCGGCGCGGTGCCGCACGCCCAGCGGTCTCCCAGCTTGAACGCTGCGCCGTACACTCGGTCGGTGCTTGAGGTGGCGGGGGAATTCGAGATTCACATCACGGCTCATGCTCAGCACGCCGAGCGGATGGCGGCGTTCGCCGCTGAGCACGGGGTCAAATTTATCCACATTGTGCTTGATCGTGGTGAGTACGTCTCTCAACCGATGCTTACCTTCACCGGGCACGGCGCCTTGGCTGAGCAGCACGCCACGGTGCAGCGTAGGCAACACGAACTGCGCACGGCCGGCATCCACCCCTGCCGTTCGAAGATCGAGGCGGCGCCGTGGTGCGTCGGCGTGCCGCAGTCAGACGAGCAGGCCGAATCCGAGCCGAGTGGCCGGTACTTCGAGCATCACGTGAAGCTGCTGCTGACCGGTGCGGGGGTGGCGGATCTGCTGACGCTCACCGATGTGGTCGCGCCGCACGGGGCGCGGCTGTCACGCAACGCCCGCCGGACGTTCGGGGACGGTACGCAGGAACGGTTCGTCACCCAGCGCTGCCACGGCGTCGGACTCGCCTCGGCCAAGCGGCAACTGGACGAGCTCGTCGAGACCCTTCGGACCGCGGGCCACGAGCCCAGGACGGTGGAGCAGGAGTACGTCGTCTTCGACAGTGACCTTCGCCACGACCGCGGCTGGCTGGACCCGCCCACGTCGGGCACGAACGACTGGGCGCTTGAGCGCGAGCAGGGGATGAGATCCGCGCCAGGTGGCTCCCCGCACTACCCGCCGACCTACCAGCCGCTACCCGCGAGCCTGACGGTGCGGCAGAGTGCCGCCTTCGACCCCGCCCTCAAGCAGTACGCGAACGCCTACCGCGCGGGCGAGCCCGAATTCCTCGTGACCGCCACCGGCCAGCGGTGGAGCAACGCCCGACGCACGGCCATGAAGCACCTCCTGTCCGCCATCGCCGCGACGACCTGGCGTCAGCATCTGGTCCTCCGCGGCAGCGTCACCATGGCGACCTGGGTCGGTGCCGCCGCCCGGGAGCCGGGCGACCTCGACTTCGTCGTTACTCCGCACACCATCACCAGCGACAGCGCCGAGGCCCGGGCACTGCTCGATGACCTCAAGACCGCTACCCGGACCGCACCCGGCGCCGGCCTGCACCCCGACCTGATCACCGAGTCGGCCATCTGGACGTATGAACGCGCCGACGGACGCCGGCTCGTCATCCCGTTCAGCGCACCCGAGGCACCCGACGGCCACGTGCAGCTCGATGTGGTCTTTGGTGAAGAGCTACCCCTCGCACCAGAGGCGCTGATACTGCCCGAGGTTGACGCACCGTTGTTGGCCGCACCCGCCGAGCTGGCGCTGGCGTGGAAGCTGCTCTGGCTGGCCACCGACACGTACCCGCAGGGCAAAGATCTCTACGATGCGGCCCTGCTCGCCGAACACACCACTGTCGACCGTGCTCTGGTCCGCCGGCTCATGCGCGCGGAACTCGGTGCCGAAGCCGATACCTTCACCGCCGAGACTGTGCTGTCGTGGCAGGTCGACTGGACCAACTTCACCGACGAGTACCCCGCAATCACGGGCACCGCCGAGCAGTGGATCAGACGGCTGGCACTGGCCCTCGATGGTGCATGGGTCTGACAAGGTTCATCTGGTGCCCGTGCAGATCAGAGATTGTACTTTTCAGTACCGTGCCGGCATTCCGGTGATTCGTGACCTGACCGTCGAGTTTCAGCCCGGTGCGACGGTGCTACTCGGCCCTGACGGCGCCGGCAAGTCCACGCTGCTGTCGCTGATCGTGGGGCTGCTGCGGCCAGAAACTGGCACCATACGGATTGGCCGGTTGGTCAGTCACGCCCGGCGTACCCGGTCCCGATACCGTCGCTCGGTCGGTTGGCTACCGCAGCGCGTCGCGGCGATGCCGGGCTTGAAGGTGCGGGAGCAGGTCGCCTATGCGGGCTGGCTGAAGGGGCTCAATCGCCGGGATGCCTGGGCCAACGCGGCGCAGGCGTTGGGTCGGGTTGGCCTGCGGGAGCTGGCGGAACGACCCAGTAGGGCGCTTTCCGGTGGCCAACTCCGCCGGGTCGGGATTGCGCAGACCCTGGTCCACGACGCGAAGCTGGTCGTGATGGACGAACCCTCGGCCGGGTTGGACCCGCAGCAGCGGCGGGTGCTGCGGGAGGTGCTAGACGGGATTGCCGGCGATGTCGACCTGCTGGTGTCAGCGCATCAGACCGAAGACATCAGTGATATCTACCAGCAGGTGGTGGTGTTGGATCACGGCGTGGTGCGGTTCCACGGTGGGGTGCCGGAGTTTATGGCGCTGGCTCAGCCGAACGTCGAGCTGTCTCGACGGGCCGAGGACGCCTACGCGCAGTTGATCGGTGCGAAGGTATGAACGAGCGGAGCGCTGGCAGCTGGCGGACGATCTACCCCTGGCGCGCTCGTGCCGAGACCTACGTGACCGGGCCGATGCTCGCCCTGGTGCTTCTCCAGGGGACGGCAGTGGCCGATACGGTCACGTCCGGGTACTGGATGGCTGCGGTGGCCAAGGCCAGCCTGATGTTGTTCATCCTCGTGCCGATCTGCGCGGTCTGCGCCGCCTGGGAAGGGGTGCGGCACCGCGGCGGCGGCGTCAACGAGCCGGACATCGCCCGACCGGTGTGGGTGGTCGCTGCCGTCGCGGTGGCCCCGACGCTGGTGATGGGGGTGGTCGGGCTCGGCGAGGTCGCTCCCACGCTGCCGGCGACGGTGACCAGCGACGTTGGCGCTGCCGACACCAAGCAGAGCAACGCGGCCGAGGCGGTCGTCATCGGCCTACCGGCCAGGCCGGACCCGCAGATCGTGGTGATGAGCCTGGCGACCAGGATGGTGCCGGACACACCGCCGGCCTGCGCAGCCCACGAGCCGTGGCCCGGTGCCCACAACCGTGCCGCGTTAACGGTGTGGGTGGCGTTGGCAGCCGGCGTGCCGGCATTGGACTCGACCGCCCCGCCGGAGCTGATCGACCTGGTGGTCCGGGTACGTCAAGAACTCGACAACGAGCAGCAGCTCGCCTGGTACCGCGCCAACCTGGTGCCGATGGGCGACTGCACCACCCCGCTGCGACTTGACCCAGCTTACTTCGCATCGGAGCAGCCGCGGTGATCTGGTGGTGGCGCACCCGCGCCTTGACCGCGGTGACGGTCGCGTTCGCCGGGAGCCTCGCCGCCGCGATCGTGATCGGAGGTGAGGTGCTGCCGCTGCCCAGTCTGGCCGGGGCGTTGCTCGTGCCGATCGTGTTCGCGCTGTTGCTACCGCTCGTCCCGATCGTCATCCTCTGGCACGGCATCGACCGCAGCGGCGGTGACCTGGACGCCACCGCGGTCCGCCTGGTGGCCGCTCGGGACCTGGGTGCCGCCGCGACGATCGTGCTGGTGACCGCGATTCTGGTCGGCGTCACCTCGGCGACCGGCTCATGGCAGCTCGGCCCCGGATACCTGCGTAACCTCATCGGTTTCCTCGGGCTAGCCCAACTGGTCGCCCCGATCATCGGCACCCGACTCGCGGCGCTGGCCCCAGTCGGCGCGGTGATCGTCAGCGCGCTCTTCGGCGCCGGCCACGGTGGCCTGGTGTACTGGTGGGCGTGGCCGGTCGCCGAGACCCACTCCACACTTGCCTTCGCCGAAGCGGCACTGCTGCTGGGGGCCGGTGCGGCGGTAACGGTGTGGCGGTTCAACCGAAGCGGGCCTGCTCGGTTGGGCCGTTGGCGAGTAGCCCGACAGCCGGCCCAGCCGCGCTGATCCAAGAGGCATGCCCGGAGTCTGTCAGCGGGGCATGGCAGCGTACTCGGCGACCAGGTACGACCGGTAGGTGATCACCGCGGGGATCGGCACGTTCAACATGCCCGCCGTCTCGGTCAGCACCTCCTCGTATCCCAGCAACGCGCCGGACCCCGGATCGATGATCACCGTGTACTGGGCGGGCAGGCCATGGAAGTCGGAGGTGATCGAGAACGTTTCCCCGGCCCGTCCGGCACGGTCGGTGACGGTGCCGGTCACCGTGATGCCCGGTAGCTCAGCGAGGAGTCTGAGTGCCGCCGCGCGCTGCGCCGGGGTCAGTAGCCGTACCCCCGCGAGTTCGGTAACGGACCCAGATACTGCACGGTGCCTCGTGGGCGGGCACGCCCGTGGTGAGCCACTCGCGTAGCGCGGTGGCGTCGGTAGGCACTGGGCCCTGCCAGTGGCTGTAGTACCCGCCGGCCGTGTAGTCGCGCGTCTCTTCCGACGAGTCGATCTGGCCGCCGCGCCGCTTCCATTCCCGGAGGTCGGCCTCGGAACGGAATATCGGGGGGAGTGCCTTCCGGACCTCCCGGCCGGCGCCGTCTTCGGTCCGCCAGGACCGCCACTGCTCCGGCACGACTGCGGACGTCGTCCGTTCGTCGGTGACCGAGGAGTTCAGGAACCAGTTCGCCGACTCCAGGTGCTCCACCGTGCCGGCCGGCCGTGGCGGTGCTGGCTGCCCCGCCGCCACCTCCGCCAGGCGCCGCAGCCGGGTGCTGGCCGGTTCCGCGCTCGCCGGCGGGCCGTAGATGAGCATCGCCGGAGTGGCCGCGTACGCCGGCTGCGGCTCCCGAACTGTCTCCAGCGCCACGCCACCAGCAGCTACCGCCAGGACCACCCCGCCGGCCGCCAGTACGAGACGGCGTCGTAGCACCGCCCGGTTGGCCGGGGGAGCGGCGCGGTCGGAGGCGAGGATACGCGCCAGATCGCGCGCGCGACGCTCCGCATCCTCAGGTCGGCTGTCCCAGGCGGGATCCAAGCCGCCCAACGTCGAACGAACCTCGTCAACTGCCTTCATCCTCATCGCCCCCCATTCGACATCGACGGCGTGACCCGTGGCGCCTGCCCCGCGTCGGCACTGACCCATCCAGTTGCGCCCGAAGCCGCCGCCGGGCACGCATCAGCCGCATCGTGAACGTCGCCCGCGAGCACCCGAGAACGACCGCCGCCTCGGCAGCGGTCAGACGCTCCCAGGCGACCAGCCGAAGCACTCCCGATCTGTCGCCGGGACTTGGTCGAAGGCGACGGCAACGTCACACTTGCTGATCACCTCGTCCGCGTGATCCGCCACCACTGCCTGATCCCGCTCCGCCGCAACCCGCAACGTCAACTCCCGCCACCGTCGACGCCCCCTGGCCTCGTTGGCCAGCACAAGGCGCGCCACCCCGTACAACCACGGCAGGGCCGACTCTGTCGGAACCTCGTTCAGGCGGCGCCACGCGACGAGGAAGACCTCGGCGACCACGTCGCCGACGTCAGAACCGACGATGCGGCGAGTCACATACCGCCACACGTCACCGTGGTGACGCTCGTACAACCCGGTGAAACGGTCTTCGCTGCCACCCAGGGCACCTCCTACTGGTGCTTATGTCCGGCACCAGCTGCGACATCACCACCAGTAACGAGAAACCACCCAAGAGTGTCTGCCGCCGGCCGATGACCAGAGCGGCCGGCGGCCATCTTTTGGCCTACTGAGTCATTCCGCGCAACGAGGCCGGTGCGGTAGGTGACGGTCCGGCTTTTCCGGATCGGCCGGGACGTCGCTGCGGCGAAATGCCGCGGGACCTTGTTCTGAGGGTGGTCCTACGCGCGGTGCCTGGCCGACCTGCTCAGCCGTGAACGGGCACGCCGGGGCGCCCGGGCGGGCGGCCGTGCGTCGTCCTACCGGGGCTAGGTGGTGCTGTGTCGCCCGCTGTCGAGTTGCCCTCATGGATGGGGCGCAGGAATACCCGCGCCCGCCCAGCAGCCCGCCGTTGCCTGGCCTACGCCGAAACTGCGCCGGCCGCCCCTGGGTCACCGCCGGTCGAGCCTTGGTGTCGGTCCCGCCGGTGGGGCAGCTCGACAGCGAACGTAACGCTGGCATCCTAGCGGCCATCAGCATTGATGCCCATTAGCATCGATCGATGCTGCTTCGAAGTGCCCCTCCTCATCCGCGTCGCCGGCAATCCGTGCCCGCCGACGCGCCAACCTTTTCGGGGCATCGCCGGCCACCATCTCGGGGCGCCCCGGGCCCGCGACATCAGCCTCTGTCCCTGGAAAGTCGGCGACACCGTCGCGGCAGCTCTGGTCATCCTCCACACCGACCACCAACAAGCCCACCTGATAAGCCAACGTCACGGCCCGTTACGCGGAAAGGCTCACTCGCTGTGGAGCACCGCGGCGATCGGGAGTCGGCCGGCTCTTCTGGCGGGCAGGGCAGCGCCCAGGACCGCGATCGCCACGCCGACGAGCACCACCAGGGACAGACCGCCGACCGTCCAGACGTTGGTGATTCGGGCCGGTAGGTCGCGCTCCGCGGCCTCGGCCATCAGCGGTAGGACCAGGCGGTGCGCACCCACCCCAAGCGGGATGCCCAGGCAACCTGCCGCCAAGCCCAGGGTGGCCATGGAGGTCACCATCATCGTCACCACCTGACCCGGTGTCATCCCGATCGCCTTCAGCATGCCGAGGTCCCGGCGACGTTCTCGCGTGTTGAGCAGGACGGTGTTGAAGACGCTCAGCGCGACGACCAAGCCGACCATTGCGGTGAAGGCGATAGAAATGATCGTGACCGACACGGTGAAGGAGTTACCTAGGCCGGAGTCGGCTGACCAGGCCGACAGGCCTGGATCTGCCTGGCGAACCGCGGCCAGGTAGGTGGCGACCGGCGTGTCGGAGGCGAGTCGGATGTAGTAGAGGACTTCGTGACTCACCACCCGGTGGTCGGGTGCGAGGCGGGTGCGGAGATGCCAGTCGGCGAAGATGGTGTCGCGGTCAAAGGCACCCTCGATCGTCTTGCCCACGATGGTCACCGGCTCGTGGCCACCGGCATAGGCCAGTTCCAACCGGTCACCTACCTGGGCGTCCAGGTGGTGGAGGGCGGCCGAGGAGGCGACCACCTCATTCGTCGCGGTCATCCACCTACCCTCGACGAGCTGGTCCTGATGGCCGAGGGTGGCCGAGTCGCCGCGCAGGAAATTCACCGGGACCGGGTCGCGGTGGCCGAGGGCGGTGAGTTGCATGGGCAGCTCAGCGGTGACGTGGGAGGTTCCGGGCAGCCCGCGTAGCAGCGACTCCACCTGCGGGTCGGTGCGGTCGGTGGGGGGGTTGCCCAGGGACGGGTTGTTCGGGCGCACCTGCACCTGCACGGCGTCGGCGCGGTCCACGGCCTGGCCGTAGCGGACCAGCGACGCGGCCAGACCGCCAGCGAACGTCACGCTGGTGACGCCGAGTAGCAGCGCCGCCATGGTCAGCCCGGTCCGTCCGGGACGGCTGAAGGGTAGCCCCAGACCCAGGCTGACGGCCCGGGGCAGCCGAATCCCGGAGAGCGCGCGCTGCACCCACAGGCCCCGCTCCATCTTCGGCGCGGCACTGGCGCTGATCGCCTCGGCGGCGGACAACCGGCGGGTGCGGGACGCGGGAACGAGAGCGGTCAGCATGACCAGCGCCGGGACGCCGAGGAGCCCGGTGAGTGGCACCCACGCGCCGGTCTCGAGCTGACCGCCGAAGCCAAGGCCCTGAAACGCGATGCCGATCAGGGGACGGGTAGCGACCGTGCCCAGTACAGCCCCGGCAACGGCACCGGCCGTCGCCGGCGCCGTCACCATGACGAGGTAGACGGACACCACCTGACGCGGTGTGAAGCCGAGCGCCTTCAGCACGCCGATGTGCCGGAATCCGGAGACGACCGCGCCGCTGATCACGTTCGCCACGATCAGGACGGCGACGATCAGGCCGAGCACTCCGAAGACGATCAGAAACGGCAGGATCGTGCCAGGACCGGCGGCGACGGCTTCCTTCTGGGTCAGGTAGGAGCTGGCCGCGAGCAGGCCATCACGTGGCAGGCTGGCTGTCGCCACCTCCACCTGCGCGGTGGTCGCGGCGTCGCGGAAGCGGTAGAGCACCTGGGCGGTGGTCGGCCCAAGCTGGGCCATCGTGGCGGGAGAAACCCAGGCGTCGGCGGTGTGGGACACGCTGTAGGCGACACCGACGATGGTCAGCTGCGGCCGGCCCGGCGTGGTGATCATCTTCCCGATGACGTCCTGGGTGAAGCTGTCCGCCGCGGTCAGTGACGGCGGCGGCAACATGTTCACCACGATCTCGTCCGGGTCGGTGGCCCACCGCCCGGCCCAGAGGTCTACCCGGTCCACCGGTCCGGCGGGGTCAGCGCGGCCGACGACGGTGAGCGGTCCGGTCGCCCAGACCGGCCCGCCGTCCGCCGGAACGTCCAAGACGAGTTGTCCGAACGGGCCGGCGACCGCCTCGGTGTCGGTGGCGTCCGTGGGCGGTGCCGGGGTCGAGTAGGTGGCGATGACGTGCGGGCCGCGCTGCGCGGCGAAGGCCCGCTCGAAGGGGCCGCTCGACAGGTCCAGCAGCCCCGCCGCCAGCACGACCGTCGTACTTGCGCAGAGCGCCACCAGCGCGATCACCGAGGTCTGGAACCTCCGTCGCCGTACCGCCGCCCGGCAGGCTCGCCATACCGCGCTCATGCCGTCCGCTCCAGTGCCCGCTCGCCGACGATCCGGCCGTCGGCCAGCTCCACCACCCGGCTCGCGCAACGTTCGGCGACCGCCGGGTCGTGGGTGACCAGCAGCAGTGTTTGGCCGATCTGGTTGAGGTCGAGCAACAGGTCCATCACCTGCTCGCCGGTACGGCTGTCGAGCGCTCCGGTCGGCTCGTCGGCCAGCAGCAGCGCCGGGCGGTTCATCAGCGCGCGGGCCACGGCGACCCGCTGCCGTTCCCCGCCGCTGAGCGTCGCCGGGTAGGCGTTGCGGCGATCGGCGATGCCGAGCTCCTCGAAGAGCTCCAGCGCCCGCCGCCGCGCCTGCCCGGCCCGTACGCCCATCAGCTGGGCGGCCAGCGCCACGTTGTCCAGCGCGGGGAGGTCGTCGAGCAGGTTGAAGAACTGGAAGACGAAGCCGATGCGGCGTCGCCGGAACAGGGCCAGCCCGGCCTCGCTGAGTTCGCTGAGGTCCTCGTCGTGCACCTCGACCCGCCCGGCACTCGGCCGGTCCAGCCCCGCGATCACGTTCAGTAGCGTCGACTTACCGCAGCCCGATGGCCCCATGATGGCGACCGCTTCCCCCGACTCGACCCGGAGTGAGACACCGTCCAGGGCCGTCGCGTCGCCGTACTCTTTGCGCACCTCATCCAGGCGCAGCACCGTTGTCATGGCCCGAGGCTAGGTCGGCGTCCACGCCGGAATCGTCCCCGCCGGGATGCAGCTCGACGCCGGGTGTCATCCTGCCGATGTACGCCGCCACTACCAGGGACCGATGCGTGCACGCGCCCGATCTGAGATTGTGGCCCGGTGATTTCCTTGGCCGCCGCGCTGGCGGCAGCAGGTGTGGCAGCGGGAGCCGCCGTGGCGTTCGGTATCGCCGCGGCCCGTGCTCGTCACCGGCACCGCCGGGTCCTGGCGGAGCGGGGCTGGCTGTTGGAACGGGAGCGCCAGGCTGCCGCCGCTGCCGCGGTTGACGCCGAGCGGGCCCGCATCGCCCGGGACCTGCACGACATCGTCAGTCACCACGTCAGCGTGATGGTGGTGCAGACCGGTGCCGCGCGGGAGGTGCTGGGTGCCGCCGGAGAGTCGGTCCCACCCGAGGTCGCCGAGGCGCTGGCCGCCGTCGAGGGGGCCGGTCGTGATGCGCTGACGGAGCTACGGCACCTGTTGGGACTGCTCGCCCCCGCCGCCGACGGCCAGGAAGCCGCCGAGACGCCCGACGAGTACGCGCCGCAGCCGAGCCTGAGCCAGCTGAGTCAGCTGGTCGATCGAATCGCCTTCGCGGGCCTGCCGGTCGACGTACGCGTCAGTGGCGAGCCGCATCCCCTACCGACCGGAATCGACGTGACGGCGTACCGCATCATCCAGGAGGCGCTGACCAACGTGCTCAAGCACGGCGAAGCCGACCGGGCCGAGGTCGAGGTCCGGTACGCGCACCGGTACCTGCGTGTCGAGGTACTCAATCCGGGGCCGAGCGTCCTGTCCGGCCAGCCCGCCGCAAGGCAACCGGCAGACGGCGCCGGCCGTGGCCTGCGCGGCCTGCGCCAGCGGATCGCGGTCTACGGTGGCGACCTCGACGCCCGACGTCGTCTCGGCGGCGGCTACCGGGTTCGCGCCCGCATCCCCCTGGACTCGGCGTGACCGGGCCACGGGTTCTCATCGCTGACGATCAGTTACTGGTCCGCACCGGATTCCGGATGATCCTCAATGCTCGCGGGGTGGAGGTGGTAGGTGAGGCCGCCGATGGGGTTGAGGCCGTCTCCGCAGCGAGACGGTTCCATCCCGATGTGGTTCTCATGGATATCCGGATGCCGAACCTCGACGGTCTCGCCGCCACCCGGCAGGTCATGGCGTTGCTACCGCACTGCCGGGTCATCATGCTCACCACGTTTGACCTCGACCGGTACGTCTACGCGGCGCTCGCCGCGGGTGCCAGCGGCTTCCTCCTCAAGGACGTGACCCCCGAGCACCTGGCCAACGCGGTACGCCTCGTCGCCACCGGCGATGCCCTGCTCGCCCCTGTGATTACCCGTCGCCTGGTGGAGCGGTTCACCACCGAGTCCGCCCCGGTGCTACCGCACCACGACCTCAGCCCGCTTACCCCGCGTGAGCTCGAGGTGCTGACCCTGCTCGGTGCCGGCCTGTCCAATGCCGAACTCGCCCAGAAGCTCACGCTCAGTGCGGCGACCGTCAAGACCCACGTAGCACGGATCTTCGCCAAGCTTCACCTGCGGGACCGGGCCCAGGCCGTCGTCCTGGCGTACGAGACCGGTCTTGTACGCCCTGGCGACCTGACCCGCTGACGTGAGTGTGACCGAATCCAGCCATCCGTACGTCCTGATAGGGCGGCCGGGTCAGGGGGTGTTGATCCGGGTGCTTGGCCGGTTGCACCCCGATGCCGACGATTATTGGGACGGCAACTGGTTGATGAGCGCGGTGGAGGTCAGCGCTGGCGGCTTCCGCGCAGACCTGGGCGCCGGGCTGCGCGCCGAGGAACTGCGGTCGTTCCGCGAGGGTCTGGCGCGGATCTACACCGATATGTCCGGTGAGGTGACTCTGACCTCGATGGAGGAGTGGCTCCTCCTTACCGTTGGGGTCGTTTCTCGGGGCAGGCTGTCGGTCCTTGGGCTGGCCAGGGACCAGCCGGGAGGCGGCAATGAGCTCCGGTTCGCCGTGGACGGGCTGGATTTGTCCTACCTGCCGGCGATCGTCGCGGCACTGAGCGGGATCGAGGCGGCGTACCCGGTGTTGGGCTCCCTGTGAGGCAGCGGTCGCGAGCCGCGACCGGCGGGCGTCGGCCGCCAACAAACTGGACCAAGTGCTGGTTCAGCTACGGGTCGGTGTTCGGGGCGGTGTAGTGCGGTGGCTGGTTGCGGGGCAATGGCGAGCGCTAATCGTATGTGCGACACACAGCTCACTTCCCTGGACGTATCCCGAGGTGTTCGGCGGAAATCGGTGGTCTGGTCGGGGCACCGCGTGCCGCGTAACGGCGTTGGATTGGCGACGCCGTTACGCGGCGACGACGTGCTACGCGGCGATGATGTCGGCGACGACGCAGGCGATGTTGTCCGGCGCGCCGGCCGCGTAGGCCAGGTCGATCAGCCGTTGTGCGGTTGACTCGGGGTCACCGGACTCGGCGAGGGCGGTGTGCAGGTCGCTTCGGCTGACGACGGCCGACAGGCCGTCGGAGCAGAGCAGGTAGCGGTCACCGGCCACGGCGGTGCGCAGCGCCAGGTCGGCTTCGACGGGCTGGCTGCCACCACCGAGCGCGCGGGTGAGCAGGGCGCGCTGCGGGTGGGCGGCAGCCTCCTGCGGGCTGAGCCTGCCGTACTCGACCTGGCTCTGCACCCAGGTGTGGTCCTGGGTGAGCTGCGCGAGTTCACCGCCGCGTAGGAGGTAGGCACGGGTGTCGCCGATGTGGACCAAGGCTAGTTGCGTGCCGCGACGCAGCAGCGCGGTCAGGGTGGTGGCCGGCTGGTTGTCGTCGGTGCTGGTGGCGTGCACCGCGCGATCGACGTCGTCGATGGTTGCGGCCAGCATGGCGAGCAGGTCCACGGCGGGCCGGTCGGTCAGTTCGAGCGCCTTGAGCGCGTTGACGGCCGCGCTACTGGCGGTGGCGCCGGCGCCCCGGGTGCCGTCGGCGACGGCCAGCAGCCGGTCACTGGCGTAGGCGACGTCCTCGTTGCTGTCGCGCCCGATGCCCTGGTCGCAGCGGACGGCGTAGCGGATGGTCGGGGTGGGGTTGGTTGCGGACATGGTGACGCCCTCCTGGGACAGGTGTGCGACGAGGCGGGCGACGTGGTGTGCGCGGGTCGCGGTGTCGGCGGTGACCTGTTGCCAGTAGTCGGTGACCGCTCGGGCCGCCGCGTCAGGTTCCAGGTCGCACACGGTACGGATGTCGGCCAGCGGCATGCCGATGCGGCGTAACTGGGCGATCAATCGAGCGTGCGCCAACTGCTCCGGGTCGTAGAACCGGTAACCGGACTCGGGATCGACCGCCGCGGGTGGCAGCAGCCCCACCTCGTCGTAGAGGCGCAACGCCTTCGGGGTCAGCCGCGCCGCCCGGGCGAACGCGCCGATCGTCAGCAGCTCCACGGTGTCATCCTCCTCGCGCCGGCCGGGGTGGCCGGCCCGGACCACGGTGCTGCTTCCCCAAGGGGCAAGGTCAAGGGGGCGAGGGGCCTGCCCGGTGGCGGGTGCCGGGCCGGTGGCGGGGCGGGTGTGGATGCGGTGTGGGATCGCCGCCATCCCCGCATGGAGCCGGTTGACCACCAATGCAATAATGAAAACCGTTGTCGTTACCGTTGTCGACGCGCTTCGTGGCGTGCGAGCCGAAGATCTGCTGGCCCGGCAGACCGACGGTGACATCACCACGTATCACCGCGTGGGCACGCGGTGTGAAAGGGGAGGTATGAATGCGACGGTGCGGGCTCGCGGCTTCGCGGCCCTACTAGCCGGGGCGGTGGTCGTTGGCCTGGTGGCGGCGCCGGTCGCTGCGTCGGCGGCGGAGAAGGTGGTGCTGTCCAAGGGGCACGCTGACGCGATCGACGTGCGCTACAGCGACGGCAGGCTGTCGTTGAAGGTCAACGACGACACGGTCAGCCCAGCCGTGGTCCGGGATCCGGCGGATGTCACGTTCCAGGTCCTGCCGGAGGCGGCGATGGCCGTTCCGGATGATCCCCGGTTCGCCTTCCTCGGCCCGGTGGGTAGTCAGATCTGGCTGCTGCCGATGACCCAGGACCCGGAATTACTCTGGCCGGGTTGGAACACCACGACGCTGCAGTCCGATGTGTTCGAGGGCGACGCGGTGCGACTGAGCCTGGTCGAGGTGCAGGGGCCGGGTAACGTCACGCTCTTCACCCAGGACTCGTTCGGTGGTCCGATCATCAAGTTCCGCGGGGACGACGGGCTCCCGGACGTAATCGACGTGCCGGTGTCCACCCACGCGCACTCCAACTGGGCGTTCAGCGCGTTGGGCGACTACACGCTGACCTTCCAGGTCGAGGCGAAGCTGACCAACGGCACCACGATCAACACCGGACCGGTCGACTACTCGTTCCTCGTCGGTACGTCGCCCGGTGACGGTTCGGAGATCAGCCTGTCGGTCAGCGGCATGGCCGATGAGTATCAGCCCAACGACACCGTCACGCTCACCGCGGTGCAGACGCCGCAGACCGAGCTGGACTCCTACCACTGGTTCAGTAGGTGTCCGGGTGCGACGGAGTGGACGGCTATCCCGGGCGAGGCGGGCGCCAGCTACTCGTTCACCGCGATCCGGGAGCTGAACGCCTGCGAGTACGTGGCCAAGCTCTACGATGACGATGACGTGGTTTCCGCCGTCAGCGAGGCGGTGATTCTCTGGGTGGCGTTCTCGCCCGTGGAGCCGGGGAACTCGCAGACGATCACCGCGTCGATCGATGAGACCCAGGGCTCCCTGGTCATCAGCGTTGACCCGGACGACCGTGCGGTGGTGCTGCCACCCGCCCAGCTCAACAGCGCCGGTGACCGGTGGGAGAGCAGCGGTGAGCTCCGGCCGGTCACGGTGACCGACACCCGCGCCGGTCAGCCCGGCTGGAGCGCATCCGGGCAGATCCCGGATGACTTCGCCGGGCCCGACGGCTCCACCTTCAGTGCCGGCTACCTCGGCTGGAGCCCCCGGGTTCTGGCTCAGGGCGCCGGGCAGGGGGTCGTCGCCGGCCCCGAGGTGGCACCGTACGTCGTCGGCAGCGGCGGCGGTCTCGGTAGCAGCGCGGTGCTGGGTTCGGCGCCGCATGACGCCGGGCGCGGCACTGCCCAACTGGGTGCCGGGCTGCGGCTCAGCCTGCCCACCGAGACGGCCGCGGGAACCTACACCGCGACCCTGACTCTCACTGCGATCTAACCGGGTCGACGGTCCGCGGCCCGGCACTGAATCTCGCCCCGGACGGCTGCGGGGTGGGTGGGGCGTTGCCGCGCCCCGTCCATCCCGCCGCAATCCCTGCCCCACGAAACGGAACCTGCCGCCCCCATGCGCCTGCTTGCTGCCATCGCCACCAGCCTCGCCCTGCTCGGGGCTGCCCCGGCCCCGCCCACGCCACCCGGTGCATCCCCGGCTCCATCCGCTGTGACCTGGGGGGTGGCGCCATCGAGTCCGGACGGACCGAACGGCCGTCCGGCGTTCACCTACAAACTCGACCCCGGCGCGACGTTGACCGACTACGTCGCGGTCACCAACCACTCGACGCATCCGCTCACCCTGAGCCTCTACGCGAGCGATGCCTTCACCACCGCGCACGGCGGTTTTGACCTGCTGGCCGACGGTCAGCAACCCACCGATGTGGGCTCCTGGGTCCGTTTCACCGAACGAAGTGTGACGATCCCGTCAACGTCGCGCCTGAACGTTCCGTTCACCCTCACGGTGCCGGACAACGCCACACCGGGCGACCACGCCGGCGGGGTTGTCGCGGCACTCGCCACCACGGCGGCCGACGCTCAGGGCAACCAGGTCGCCGTTGACCACCGCGTCGGTGCTCGGATCTACCTGCGAGTCACCGGTGCGCTGCGACCTGCGCTGGCTGTCGAGAACTTTCGGGTGCGGCATACCGGATCGCACAACCCCCTGGTCGGTGGCGAGCTCACCGCGACCTTCACGGTCCGCAACACCGGCAACGTCCGGCTCGCTGGCCGACCCACGCTCGAGGTGGCCGGCCCGCTCGGCCTCGGCCGGCGTTCCGTGGAAGCGGTGGATATATCGGAGATTCTGCCGGGCGGTGAAGTGACCACCAGCCTACCGATGACGGGTGTCCTGCCGCTCTTCCGGCTGACCACGAGGCTCACTGTCACCCCCGCCGCCGTCGGCGACCAGATCCTTGACCCACCACCGCGGGGCGATACGACGCGGGCCACCGTCTGGGCGGTGCCCTGGCTACAGCTGGCCCTCCTGATCCCGATCGGGCTCGCGGTGTGGCTGCTCATCGTTGCCCGCCGCCGGCGACTTCGAGCGATCGCGCGGGCGATGGCCGTCGCCCGCGAGCAGGGCCGCATGGAGGTAAGCCGGGCCGCCACACCGGTGCCCTCGACCACGCCGCAGGGCGCTGCCACCAACCGTGCCGTCCCGAGACGGCACGACACCACACCATCACATCGTCGGGGGAGCGAGCAGTGACGATCAGAAGCAGGTGTGCCGGTGCCGCCGGCCTTGCCCTCGCTGTGGCCCTGGCCACGGGGGCCGCGCCGGCCGGTGCCGAGCCGCCCGCGATTGGGGCGACCGCAGCCGACCTGGTCTCGGTGGGGCTCGACGATGACACGTTGTCGCTGCGGGTCCGAGATGCCGGCCAGGTGGCCCGAGATGCGCCGGGGTACGACCCGGCCGAGGTGGTGCTCGGTCCCGACGGAGGCTTGGCAGGGCAGGTGCCGGCCGGGCCGGCCCTGGCTTTCCTGGGAGCGGAGGGTCAGCCGGTGTGGTCGCTGTCCACCGGTGACACCGGCTTCCCCGCCCTGGACACCACCGGCGTGCCTTTGGGCCTCGTCACCGACGACACCGTGACGCTGAGTCTGCGTTCGGTCGAGGGGCCGGGCACGTTCACCGCCTACCAGCTGTCCGGCATCGAGCAGGCGACCGCGCTCTTCGGCAGTGGACCGAACGCACCGCGGTCGCTGCGATTGCCGGCGGCAACCCGTACCGGCGGTGTGGTGTGGGCCTTCGACGCTGCTGGCGACTATCGGCTCACCCTGAGCGCCTCGGCGGACCTGCCCTCCGGCCAGATGGTCAGCGCGGAGGCGGCGTACCGGGTTCGCGTACCCGCGATCATCCCGGCCGGGCAGGTACTGCCGCCGGCTGCGATGCCGATGCCGACGCCGGCCGCCGGCCCGGCGGCTGCGCCGCCGACCGCCGCCGAGCCGAGGCCGAACGTGGCGGCGAAACCGCTCGCCGCGCCGACGGCACCGGCCGCCGCGGCACCGGCCGCCGCGGCACCGGCCGCCGCGGCGACGGAGGCCCGGGTGGTTGTTGCCGACGGTCATGTCGACATGGGACCGCAGCTGTCCGGAGACAACTGGACGATCCGGATCAAGGACGATCGCACCAGCCCGGCCGTGTGGCGAGAAACCGCTGACGTGGTTTTGTGGATCAAAGACAATGCGAAGATCAACGTGCCGGCCGGTGCGGACTTCCTCGGTGCCCAGGGCGATCCGGTCTGGCTGCTGCCACAGTCCCAGCAGCCCGGCATCGTCTGGCCGGGCTGGAACACCCAACACCAGTCCGTCGTCTCCGGTGTCAAGGGCAACGTCACCTGGACGTTGCAGGGCGTTGACGGGCCGGGGCGGTTCGCTCTCTTCCTGACCGGCTCGTTCGGCGAGGCCGAGGTGCTGTTCGACTCCGCCAAGTCACTCCCGCAACAGCTGGCGGTTCCACTGAACACGCACGCGCACGGCAACTGGGCGTTCAGCAAGCCCGGCCTGTACCGCCTCGCGGTGCAGATGAGCGGCACCACCACCGCCGGCGAGGCGGTCGCCGACACGAAGACGTTGACCATCGCCGTCGGAGACAGCACCGACCCGACCGGCGGCTTCGGATCGGGCAGCGGCTCCGGGGGCGATGGACCGGACCAGGACGGCCCGCTACCGCGTACGGGTGCGGGTTGGGTGCGGTTGGCCAGCGCGGTCGGCGTGCTCCTCGTCGTCGCCGGGGCCTTGCTGGTGCTGCTCGCCCGGCGCCGGGCCAGCCTCGCGAGGGAGAACTCGTGACCCCGGCGGTCCGGTTCTGGCTGCGGCGGGTGACCCTGCCGCTGCTGATCGTGGGGCTCGTCGCCGGTTGCCGGTCCGAGGTGGCGTTGAGCGCGAACGACGAGCGCGTGCAGGTCATCACGACAACCGGAATCCTGCGGGACCTGGTGGGCAACGTCGGGGGCGACCGGGTAGCGGTCAGCTCGCTGGTGCGCGACGGTGCCGATCCGCACAGCTACGAGCCATCGCTGCGCGACATCCGGGACGTGGTCTATGCCGATGTCGCGTTCAGCAACTATCTGCTGCTCGAAGAGCAGGCCATCATCAAGGCGCTGGATGCCAACCTGCGCGAGGGGGTGCCGAACATCTCGCTGGCGGAGGGAGCGGTGAAGTACGCCGCGGAGATAATCCCGCTGGTCGAGGAGGTGTCACTGGACACCATCTGGTTGGGCATGCGGGTCCGCGGCACCGGCGCGGAACATGGCGCGAACCGCGCCTCGGATGTGTTGCTCAGCGCAACCTCGGCCGACGGTCCGGGTGGTCTGGCCGCCTACCTCACCGAGTCGTTCGGCAACCCGTCGGTCTATGTTGACTCGACCGACGGGTTCGATCCGGCCAATGGCTTCCGGGACGACACCGCAACGCTCCCACCCGACGCGCACACGCATATGAGCTGGGCGTTCACCAAGCCCGGCGTCTACCGGCTGAGGGTGCGGGCGAGCCTGTCCGTCGACCCGCAGGCACCGACGGTTCCGATGGGCGAACAGGTGTTCACGTTCGCTGTCGGGGTGGATCCGTACTCGGTGCCGGGCATGCCCGGGGCCACCGTCCTCAGCGCTGGTCATGCTGATATCACCGTCGACCTCGATCAGCGGCGGCTCTACCTGTTCGCCGACCCGGAGGGCGGCGGGGAGGCGAACCAGCTGGTCTACGACCCGGCCCGCACGGTCATCGAGGTGCCGAGCAAGGCGTTGCTGGAGGTGCCCGGTGATCGTCGGCTCCGGTTCCTCGGCCGACCCGGAAGCCAGGTGTACCAGCTTCCGCAGGCGGTCCTCGGCAAACACGTGCACGGGGAGATCGACCCACACCTGTGGCAGAACGTGCGCAACGCCATTTCCTACACCGAACTCATCCGCGACACCCTCATCGAGGTAGATCCCCGAGGTACGCCGGTCTACCGGTCGAACGCCTCGGCCTACATCCACCGGTTGGAGCAGCTCGACACCTACGTGCGGAACACGATCGCCGGGATCGAGCCGTCGCGACGGCACCTGATCACGACCCATGACGCGTTTGGCTACCTGGGTCAGGCGTACGGGGTGAACATATCCGGGTTTGTTACCCCGAATCCGGCCACCGAACCGAGTCTGGCCGACCGTCGCCGGCTAGCCGAGACGATCCGCAACCTGAAGATCCCCGCGGTGTTCCTGGAGCCGAACCTGGCAGCCCGATCTACCACCCTCAACGAGGTGGCTCGCGAGGAAGGGCTCCGGGTATGTGCGATCTACGGCGACACCTTCGACCGCGACATCACCAACTACGTGCAGATGATGCGGTTCAACGCCGACTCGCTGCGCGACTGTCTGACCACCACCAAGCAGGGGAGACCCCAGTGAGCTCAGGATGGGCGCGACGCCGCACCCACATACTCGGACTGCTCTCAGGCTGGGCGCTCGTGGTGCTGATCGCGCTGACGACGGTGCCGACTGCCGCGGCTGCCGAGGAGCCCTCCCCAGGGCTCGGCCAGTCGATCGCCGCCGACCAGCCGATCACCACCGGCCGGGCGGAACTCGGCGCCGGGCACGTCGACCTCGGCCCCCGTTACGTCGATGACCAGTGGACACTGATGATTCACGACGGTACACAGGCGCAGCCCGTGTGGCGTGACCCCGACGAGACGGTGTTGCGGGTGTCTGACGCGGCGCTGCAGACCGTTCCGGACGATCCGGCGTACGCGTTCCTCGACGTTGACGCCGGCAAACAGGTGTATGTGGTGCCGCAGGTCCAGAACCCCGATGTCGTCTGGCTCGGCTGGAACACCCAGGATCCCCGAGTGATGCAGAGTATCGACCGTGGTGTCACCCTCTCCTTGCTCGGTGTGACCGGCCCGGGGGCCGTCACGACCTTCCTGCAGTCGGGGAACTTCTCCGCACCCGAGCCGCTGTGGCGCTCGGTCGAGCCGAAGGCACAGCCGTTCTGGGCCGAGGTCAATACCCACACCCACGCCAACTGGGTCTTCACCGAACCGGGTGTCTACCTGATCGCCGTGCAGATCTCCGCCGATCTGATCAGCGGTGAGACAGTGTCGGCGACCCGCGCGTTGCGCTTCGCGGTGGGCGACGCCACCAGCGTCAACGAGGCGTACGCCGCCACCGCGGATATCCCCGGGTCGGTGGAGCAGGCGTCGCCGGTCAGCGACCGCGCCGGGGCTGGCAAGGCGACTGATGAGCCCGGGACTCTACTCCTCGCGGTGCTGGTGGCGCTGGCGGTCCTGCTCGCCACCGGACTGGTGCTTCTGCTGCTGCGGGGACGCAGTGCCAAGCGGCAGGCCGAGCGAGCAGGCGGGACCCCGCTGCCCGGAGGTGAACGTTGAGCGAGCTCAAGGTTGACCAGCTGGAGGTGGACCTCGGTGGCCGACCGGTGCTGCGGGACATCCACCTCTGCCTGGACCGAGGGGAGTTGGTCGGGCTCCTTGGCCCCAACGGTGCCGGTAAGACCACCCTGCTCCGGGCGATCCTGGGGTTGACCGGTATTCGTGCCGGCCGGGTGCTGGTCGGGGGTAGGCCGTCACGTCCCGGCCGCTGCGAGATCGGCTATGTCCCCCAACGTCACGAGTTCACCTGGGATTTTCCCATCTCGGTCGAGCAGGCCGTGATGAGTGGCCGGAACGGCCGCCTGGGCCTGTTCCGCCGCCCTGGCGTCAGCGACTGGCAGGCGGTCAATGAGGCCCTGGACCGGGTACAGCTCGTTGAGCTGCGTCGTCGACCGGTTGGCGAGTTGTCGGGTGGCCAACGCCAACGCGTTCTGGTCGCTCGCGCGCTCGCGCTCGCGCCACGGATCCTCCTGCTCGACGAGCCGTTTACCGGGCTGGACATGCCCACCCAAGAACTACTGGGTGAGTTGTTCACGAGGTTGGCCGGTGAGGAGCACGCGGTACTGATGACCACCCACGACCTCGTAGCCGCGGTGGACACCTGCAGCCGCCTGGTCTTGCTCAATGGACGGATCATCGCCGACGGACACCCGACAGACCTACAGGACGCCACGTTGTGGACGACAACGTTCGGCGTGAGTGACACCTCCCCGCTACTGAAGCTCGTGAAGGCGATCTGATGTCGATCACCGATTTCCTCACCGACCTGTTCAACCCCAACCTCGCGTTCCTGCCGAAGGCGCTGGCGATCGCGGTCATGTCAAGCATTGTCTGCGGTGTCGTGGGCTGCTACGTGGTCCTGCGGGGCATGGCCTTCATCGGTGACGCTGTGGCCCACGCGGTCTTCCCGGGGATCGCGGTCGCCTTCGTTCTGCAGGGCAGTCTGGTCTTGGGCGGTGCCGTCGCCGGGGTCGCCACCGCCCTGCTGATCGCGATCTTTGCGCAGAATCGACGCGTCAAGGAGGACTCGATCATCGGTGTCTTCCTGGTTGGTGCGTTCGCCCTCGGCATTGTGATCATTTCACAGGCCCCGGGCTACGCCGGTTCCCTGCAGCAGTTCCTGTTCGGCTCGATCACCGGCATTCCCGACCGGGACCTCTACGTCGTCGGTGGTGCCGGCCTGGTCATCCTCGGCCTGGTGCTCGCCCTTCACAAGGAATTCGTCGCGGTCTGTCTTGACCGGGAGATGTCGCGCTCGATGGGGCTTCCGGTCTTCTGGCTCGACATCGTGCTCTACGTTCTGGTCACCCTCGCCGTGGTGATCTCTCTGCAGACGATCGGCAACATCCTCGTCCTCGCCCTGCTGATCACCCCTGCGGCGGCGGCTCGGCTACTCACCGACCGACTGGGCGCGATGATGCTGCTCTCTCCGGTGATCGGCGGTCTGGCGGCGGTCATTGGTCTGTTTCTGTCGTGGAGCTACGACACGCCGGTGGGCGGCACCATCGTGCTGATTGCCACGGCCATCTTTCTCACGGCGTGGTTGCTCGCGCCTCGGCACGGTCTGTTGGCCAAACGATGGCGGCGGGTGGGTGGGCCGGGTCGCACTGATGTCACCCGCCGTTCATCACTGTCCACTCCCGCCTCCGCACCGGCACCGTAAACGGCTCGCCGGTAGATCGTCGTGACCGACCCCACCCGACAGTCCCTTCCTCCAGTTAACTGAAACGACTATCATTTCCAATAACCACGGTCCAAGGGGGACCGCGGGGAAGGAGTTCCTACGTGCGCAAGCCCATCCGCCTGCTGCTCGCCTCCGGAGCGGTCACCACGGCGCTGCTCGCAGCTGCGCCACCAGCGCAGGCATCACTGGTGACGTTCAAGTCCGGGCACATCGACCTGGTTGACATCGCCTACGAAGCCGGCGAACTGGAGGTCGGTGTCCACGACGAGGACAACGATGTCGAGTACGCCGCCAACGAGGTCAAGATCGTCGTCGGGCAGCAGGCTGAGGTCACGGTCCCCAACGACCCCGCCTTCGGATTCCTCGGCACCCCCGGGATATCGACGGTCTGGGTCCTGCCCGAGATCCAGAACACCGACCTCGTGTGGCCGGGCATCGCCACCGAAGAGGTCGAGGATGGCATCTTCACCGCCGATGAGCTCACCCTCACGATGCAGTCCGTCCACGGGCCCGGGGAACTCGCGATCTACACCGAGAACGCGGTCGGACAACCCAACGTGCTCATGGACAGCGGTGACGCCCTACCCGACACCATGGCCCTGACCGCTGGCCAGCACCAGCACGCCAACTGGGCCTTCGACCGTGCCGGCACCTACTGCGTGACCTTCCGCGCCACCGGAACCCTCGCGGCCACCGGGCAGCAGGTCACCAGCGAAGCGGCCACCCTGCGCGTCGTGGTGGAGGGATGATCAGCATGCCCGTCCGGCGCAGATTCTTCACCGGCCTCGCCCTCACCGCCGCGCTGCTCGCCAGTACCGCCGCTCCCGCTGCCGCAACGCCGGTGGTGATCTCCAGCGGCCACGTTGACGTCCTCGACGTCGACTACGCCGGCGGCGCCCTGACCGTCAACCTGCTCGACGACGCGTCGGTGGAGCGCGACCCCGCCGATGTGATCCTGCGCGTTCCCCATACCGCCAAGGTCACCGTGCCCAGCGGTGGTGAATGGTCGTTCCTCGGCACCGACAACCAAGCGTGGGTGCTACCGCAGGCCAGCAGCTCCGAGCTGCTGTGGGCCGGCTGGAACACTGCCGAGGTGCCCAGTGGTGTCTTCCAGAACAATCGGGTCACCTTCAAGCTCACCAACGTCACCGGGCCGGCCGGCTTCAGTGCCTACACCGTTTCCGGCGGCACCCCAACGGTGCTCTTCGACAGCGGCGACGGCCTTCCCGACAGTCTGAATGTCAACCACAACACCCACGCCCACGTCAACTGGGGCTTCGACGCCGCCGGAACCTACGGCGTCACCTTCGAGGTCACCGGCGTGCTTGCCGCCAACGGCACCACCATCAGCTCCGGTGCCAAGACCTGGACCTTCGAAGTCCTTCCCTGATGCCCTTCCCCGAAGGAGCCAACCCGGACGCCCACAAACGGGGAGTCGGTAGCGGCTGAACCGGCCGGCGCGAGACCACCACCCAGGCCTCGCGCCGGCCACTGCATCCCCAGTGAGCCCGTCTGGCCGACGGGGACAAAGGGGCTCAGCGCCCTCAGAGCGGTCTGCCCGTACTGCTCGGCGTGGGCCCGCCGTGGCGGGAATACCGGTCAGGGGCGATCGACCCGCACCGGATCGCCGCGGACCAGTTCGTCGTGGCTACGCCTTCGGGCGGCCACCAGCACCCGCCCGGCCGCCTCGTCGTCGGCCGTGAGCCGTTGCCGTAGCAGCCGCAGCGCGAGGCTGCGGTTGAGGCTGAACTGTCGTTCGGTGTCGACCACAATGACGGTGCCGGTCGGGCGGTGTGTGGCCCGTACCGCGGTACTGGCCTTGTTGCGGTGCTGACCGCCCGGCCCACCCGTGCGTACGGCAAGCACCTCCACGTCCGCCTCGGCGAACGGGGTGACCGGGGCGTCCACCTCGCATCGTCGGGCTGCGACGTACCAGTTCTTCCTGCCCTGGGCGGCGCGGTATGGGCTGGGCGCCTGCCAGCACAACGTCCCGGTCCAGCCGTCGGCGAACGCCTCCACACCGGTGCCGGTGAGTCGGAGTAGCACGGACCGGTAGGTGCCGGGTTTGTCGCCGACGACGCTGTCCAGCCGTACCACGTCCACGTTGTTGCGGCCGGCGTCGGCCTCCAGCCGGCGCAGCAGCCGGGCCAGCGCCCACGCGCACTCCTGGGGACCCCGGCCAGCCGACAGCAGTAGGTGCAGGTTCACCGCTGCCCCCGGCGCCGGCGCTCGGGTCGTCGCTCGCTGTGCGGGGTGACCCCCACGTCCGGGGTCTTGTAGGTGACCAGTGGGACCGTGGTCGTCACCGGGGTGGCGAGCCCGTGGGCGACCAGGTCACCCACCACCTGCTCGATCCGCTTGTACGCGGTCGGCGCCTCCTCGAAGAGCAGTTGCCGGTCGCCGCAGACCACCAGCGAACCCAGCGGGGTACGGCGTAGCTCCCTGACCGTGTGCTTGGCCCGGCCCCGGCGTAGCGCGTCCGCCCGGGACATCTTGCGGCCCGCCCCGTGCGCCACCGAGTGATTGGCCTGGGTGCCCGCGTCTGCGGCCACCAGGTACGACGGGGTGCCGCGGGTGCCGGCGACGAGCACGTCCCGGCCGTCGCCCGGCGCCGCGCCCTTCCGGTGCAGGTAGTGTCCGTCGCGTACCTCGACCAGGTTGTGGCACTGGTCCACGATCGGCTCCGTCGGCTCGGCGCCCAGCGCGATCGCGGCCCGGGCGGCCAGCAGCCGCCGGTTCAGCGAGCCCCAGCGCACGGCGTCGTCGTGTCGCGCCAGGTACGCGGCCGGGTCCTCGGCGGGCCCGGCGCCGTGCTGCTCGGTGTGCGTACGCAGAATCCGCTCGCCGAGGCCGCGGGACCCGCTGTGAACGACGAGGACCGTGTCGCCGGCGGCGAGCCGGAGTCGCGCGGCGTGGTCCGGGTCGAGGACCTCGCCGACGCGGGCGAGCTCAACGAAGTGGTTGCCCCGTCCGACGGTACCGAGACCGTCGAGGTGGCCGGCGGGGATGTCACCGTCCAGCACGGACCAGGCCGGGTCGTCGGCGTCTCGGTCCGGGGCGAGCGGGCGGTCCAGGTTGGGGAAGCGGGCGGCGAGCCGCTCGGGTACGACCCGCTTCAGCGCGATCGGGAAGACGGCGATGCCACAGCCGATGTCCGAGCCGACCAGGTGGGGGTAGAGCACGGTCGAGGTCATCGCGGCGCCGATCGGGGCGCCCTTGCCGGGGTGCAGGTCCGGCATGCCGGCGACGTGGACCATGCCGTCCAGGGCGGCGACCTGGTGGCACTGGTCAACGGCGTCGGACTCGACCCAGCTGGTCGGGGAGGCGAAAACGGTAACGGTGGCAGGGGCGGGTGCCGGCCGGGATTCCGACTGGGCCGGTGGAACAGACAAGGACGCTCACTTCTCGCCAGGGGTTGGTGGACGGCCGCCGGTCGCGATGGCGTGGCGGCGACGAAGGTGCTGCCCTCACAACGACATGCGGCCAAGCCTCCCGGACTGCGCTGTCGCCGACAACCGACTTTTGGAACTCGCCGGCACCGGCGGATCCCCGCCGCCGGATTAGGGCAGCAAGAACGTCTCGGCGTGGGCCGACGCATCCGGGTAGACCCGCGACGGCTAGTTGAATGGGGTAGGTCGCGGGCATACCATTTTCCTAGGATGCTCTACGGTGCGCGGCGTACGTTACCCGTATCGACGGACACCGGGTGCGATGACGGATAAACCGCCGATCCGCGGATGCTGGAGTCGCTCAGCGTCGCTCGCCCTGCTGTGCAGCGGTGCCCATCGGCGTACAGCAGGGGGCTGGTAGGGCCATCTCCGGTGGGATTGTGGTCACCAATGGCGGTTTCATGCCGGTTTGGGGTGTGGTCGGGGGCACGGTGGTGGCGGAATTTCGGCGGCCGTCGGGGCGTTACACCATGTGTACGGCCGTGGAGGTGCCCCGCGTGGGCGGGTGACACCGGGTGTGGGTTGCCGGGAATGACGGTGGCCGGCCGGTCGTTACATCTGGACCCGGCGCCGTGCGTGTCCCCCTTGTGAGACCCGCGGTCGCCGAACCCCCCTTTTCTTCTCTGTTTTGTTGAGCGCCGGACGGTGCTTGCACCCGCCTTTTGCCGCCTGAAGGCCCCCCTTTTCCTTCGGGCGTGCGTGTGGGTGTCGACCCCCGAATGGAGCAACCC
>NZ_AZWO01000029.1 GCF_000514775.1 Salinispora pacifica CNR114
GACGTCCTGGCACCGCTGGACCACCCTGGCGATCCTCGCCCACGCCTTCCTCGCCGCCGCGACCGCGCACCGCAGCCGTCCCGATCCGGCCGGGCTGATCGCGCTGACCGTCAACGAACTACGTCACCTGTTCAACGTCCTGATCATCGAACCCGCCCGCCGCCGCTGCGACCCACTGCTCTGGTCCGTACGCCGACGCCGTCACCAAGCACGAGCCACGACCAGCCACTACGCCCGGCAAGCCCTCACCGAGCCGTGATCACAATCCCCGGCTGGAGTACTAAACGACAGTGTCGCAAATAGCAGCGCCGACGAAACAGATGTTGACACATGCGCCGAGCGGGAGTGTACGCTCCCTCCTGTTTGGGTGACGGAGATCGGGCGCGGGCGCGGTGCGGAAAAGGCGTCCACACCCGCGCTGTGGGCGCGGTATCGGCCGCCCGGACAGGGGGGGTGTCAGTTCGGCGACGTGCGTTGTCATGCGGGGGCACGACAACGCACGACCGCCACACCCGCGGGCGGCCGGCCCTGGGTCGAGGCGCGTGGGGCGACACACTCGGCGGCCGGCTACGGCGGGCGCTGGCGGCTTGGCCTCGGTCGTGGTGCCGGCCGAGGGGAGAATGTGAGATACCCCCGCTTTCATGGAGCTTCTTAACCAGGTTTGATGGCTGTGGGGGGAGGAAGTCGTCCGTGGCAGCACCGAAGAAGTACCCCGATGAGTTACGTCAGCGCGCTGTGCGTCTGTATCGCGAGTCGGACCCGAAGCCCGTGATCCGGCGTCTGGCCGAGCAGCTTGGCGTGCATCACGAGGCGCTGCGGAACTGGATCCGGCAGGCCGAGGCAGATGCCGACGAGCGGCACGATTGGCCGACCAGCGAGATGGCCGAGGAGAACCGCCGGCTGCGTAGGGAAGTCACTGAGTTGCGGCGGGCGAATGTGATCCTGAATGCCGCGAGCGCGTATTTCGCGGCGGAGCTCGACCCGACCCGGCGACGGTCATGACGTTCATTGATGAACACCGTGACCAGTTCGCGGTCGCGCTCCTGCTACGGGTCCTGAACATCGGCGCCTCGACCTACTACGCGTGGGTTAAGCAGGCCGAGCAGCCCTGCGACCGGGACGTGGTCGACCTGGGCCTGATCTCCAACATCCACGAGATCTGGGAGGCCTCCGGGCGCACCTACGGCGCGGACAGGGTCCACCGGCAGCTACGCCGTGACGGCATCGGCGTGGGCCGCAAACGCGTCGAGCGGCTGATGGCCCGGCAGGGATGGCAGGGGGCGTTCCTGCGTCGAGGCTGGCGCGGCGGCTCCACCCGACAGGATCCCCGGCACACGCCGGCGCCGGATCTGGTCAACCGGCAGTTCACCGCCGACGGGCCGAACCGGCTCTGGGTCGCCGACGCCACCCGCATTCCGTGCGGCGAAGGCGTGTTCTGGCTCGCCGCGGTCCGGGATTTGTTCTCCCGCCGGATTGTCGACTGGAAGACCTCCGACCGCTGCGACACCGACCTGATCCTCGCCGCCCTGGAGTACGGCATCTGGTCCCGCGATGTCCGTAACGGCCAACTGATCCACCACTCGGACAGGGGATCGAACTACACGTCGTTCCGCTTCTCCGAACGCTTGCAGGACAACGGGATCCTGCCCTCGATGGGCTCCGTCGGCGACAGCTACGACATCGCGTTGATGGAGAATTTCTGGTCAACGTTGAAGATCGAACTCGTCTACCGCACCTCGTGGCGGACCTGCGACGAGGCCGAGAACGCGATCTTCGCCTATATCGACGGCTGGTACAACACCCGCCGCATCCAAAAGAGTTGAGCTACCTCAGCCCGAACGAATACGAAACCGCCTGGCACACCCGCCAGACGCAACCAGCCGAACCACCTATCGCCACCCCGGCACCAGCCGGGAGCAGGTAACCACCGCTCCATCAAAGCGGGGGGAACTCAAATGAATCCTGGAGGATGTGAAGAGGATGCTCGACACAGCGCGGATGCTGGTCACCGGAGGCGCCGGATTCATCGGTGCCAATTTCGTCCAGCACACGCTCCGCAACCATCCGACGTACGACATCACCGTGCTCGACGCACTCACCTACGCCGGCGACCGACGGGCCCTGGAGCCGGTCGCCGACCGGGTGCGGTTCGTCCAGGGCGACATCTGCGACACCGAACTGGTCGACCGGCTGGTCGCCGAGTGCGACGTGGTGGTGCACTTCGCCGCCGAGTCCCACGTCGACAACTCGCTGCACGACCCCGCCCCGTTCGTGCGGACCAACGTGACGGGCACGTTCACGCTGCTCGAGGCGGTGCGGCGGCACGACCGCCGGTTCCACCACGTCTCCACCGACGAGGTGTTCGGCGACCTCGCTCTGGACGCGGAGCAGAAGTTCACCGAGGAGACCCGCTACGACCCGTCGAGCCCCTACTCGGCCACCAAGGCGGCCTCGGACATGCTGGTCCGCGCGTGGGTCCGCTCGTACGGCGTCCGGGCCACGCTGTCGAACTGCGCCAACAACTACGGCCCCTACCAGCACGTGGAGAAGTTCATTCCGCGGCAGGTGACGAATCTCCTGGTCGGCGCCCGTCCGAAGCTCTACGGCGCCGGGCTCAACGTGCGGGAGTGGACCCACGTCGAGGACCACAACGACGCGGTGCACGCCATTCTCGAGCGCGGTCGCATCGGCGAGACCTATCTTATCGGGTCCGGCGACGAGCGCAGCAACAGGGAGATCCTCGAACTCGTCCTCGAGGTGATGGACCAGCCGCGCGACGCGTACGAACACGTCTCCGACCGGCCGGGCCACGATCTGCGGTACGCCAACGACAGCACCAAGTTGCGCACCGAGCTGGGATGGCGGCCGAGCTACGTCGAGCTGCGGGCCGGCCTGGCCGACACCGTCGACTGGTACCGGGCCAACGAGTGGTGGTGGAAGCCGCACAAGGAGCGCACCGAGGCGCGCTACCGAAGCCTGGGGCGCTGACCGCCGCCACCGCTCGCCGACACCGACAGCCACCGTTCACGAGCCTGTCTGCTTTCTGCGTGGTACGCGTCTCCCGCCGACAGAGATACGGGGTTTCGACCAAATGGGAAAGGCATTGCAGGTCAGCCTGCTCGGACCCGTCTCGGCCGTCGTCGACGGCGCCGGCTCCGATCTCGGGTCGCCGCGCCAGCGCGCGCTGTTCGCGACGCTCGCCGCCCGCCCCAACCAGCGGGTCCGACGCGACGACCTGATCGACGGGGTGTGGGGACTCGACGCGCCACTCACGGTCACCAACAGCATCTACACCTACGTCAACCGGCTGCGTCGACTCCTCGAACCGCACCGCCCGCACCGCGCGCCGTCCCAGGTGCTGCTCTCCGAGGGGTCCAGCTACGTGCTGCGCCTGGACCCGACCCAGGTCGACTCCTGCTCGTTCATCCAGCACGTCGAGCGGGCGCGGCAGCTACGCGCGGCCGGCGACACGGACCGGGCCGTCACGGAGCTGTCCCAGGGCCTGGCCCTGTGGCGCGGGGTCGCCCTCGACGGCACCCACGGCCTGTTCGTCGAGGCCGAACGCGCCCGGCTCGACGAGCTGCGGCCGGCCGTGCTCGAGGACCGGGCCGAGATGCTGCTGGAGCTGGGCCGGCAGATGGAGGCGGTCGGCGAACTGGTGCCGCTGGTCCGCCTGCACCCGCTGCGGGAGCGCCTGCGGCACCTGCTCGTGCTCAGCTACGCCCGGCTCGGCAGCCGGGCCGAGGCCCTCGCCGAGATCCGGGACCTGCGCGAGACGTTGAGCACCGAGCTGGGCCTCGACCCGCCGGCGGCGATGCGGCGTCTCCAGGAGCAGATCCTGCGCGGTGAGGTCCACGCCACCGACGCCGGTGTCTCCGGGGCGGCCTCCGACGCGGACACCGGTCGGCCCGGCCCCGTCGGGCCGGGCTCGACGGCGCCGCCCGCGCGGCCGTCGGCGGGCACCCCCGCGGCGCTGCCGATGAACCCCGCCCAACTGCCGCGCGACGTCCCGGGCTTCCTCGGCCGGCACTGCGAGATCGCCGGCCTCTACAAGTCGGTGTGCGAGGCGGAGGCGGAGGGCGCGCCACCGGTGATCCTCATCGGCGGCCCACCCGGCGTCGGCAAGTCGACCCTGGCGGTCCACTTCGCCCACCAGATCGCCGACCGGTATCCCGACGGGCAGCTCCACCTCGACCTGCGCGGCTTCGCCCGGGAGCCCGAGCCGATGTCGTCGGCGGAGGCGCTCGGTCACCTGCTGGCCGGGCTCGGCGTCGAGCCCGACCTGCCCTCGGACGTGGACCGGCGGGCCGGCCTCTACCGCAGCCTGATGGCCGGTCGGCGGATGATCCTGCTGATCGACAACGCGCGCTGGATCGAGCAGGTCCGGCCGCTGCTGCCGCCCAGCCGGTCCTGCCTGGTGCTGGTGACCAGCCGCAACCGGCTGTCCGGGCTGACCGCCCGCGACGGCGCCCGCCGGGTGAACCTCGACCCCATGTGCGACGACGACCTGGTCGGCCTCATCCGCTGCGTCATCGGCGGCGGGACGGTCGAGGACCGGTCGGTGCTGCGCACGGTGGTGGCCGCCTGCGGCCGACTGCCACTGGCGGTGCGGATCGCCGCCGAGCGGATCAGCGCGGCCCGGCTGCCGGCCGAGGCGTTCGCCGAGGCCAGCACGCCCGGCGAGCTGCTGGACGTGCTGGAGACGCCGGGCGACCCCATTCGAGCATGCGGGAGGTGCTGCACTGGTCGTACCGGGCGCTGTCCGCCGAGGCCGCCGCGATGTTCGACGCGCTGGGAGGCCACGGGGGGGTCGGCCTTCGACCTCGAGACGGCAGCCGCGCTGGCCCGCACCTCCGGCCGGCAGGCCTGGTGGGTCGTCGGCGCCCTCGTCGACAGCAACCTGGTCGAGCAGCGGGACTGGGACCGCTACGAGATCAACCCGCTGATCCACGCGTACGCGGTGGAGCGCGCCGGCGCCGACCGGGGCTGACCGGGCCCGGCGCGGTCGTCCGGAGTCGCCGGCCGGCGGCCTCACCCGTGTGGCCGCGGCGACCCGACGGCGGGGACGACGATGCCGGTCGCGAGGACGGAGTTCGTCGCCCACCACCGGCCGGCGAGCCCCACCACCGGCCGGGAACCGACCCGGGCCCCGTCGACGAGCAGCCGGGCGGTGAACCCGCCGTCGGCGCGCAGCGCCACCTCGGCCTGGGAGAAGTCGAGCCAGCGGCCGGTCAGCGGGAACCAGACCTTGTAGATCGCCTCCTTGGCGCTGAACAGCAACCGGTCCCAGTGTACGGCCGGGGTGGTGACCGGCAGCCGGCGGATCGCCGCCCGCTCCGACGGCAGCGAGATCGCCTCCAGCATGTCGTAGGGCAGGACCTGGTTCGGCTCGGCGTCGATGCCCACCGCGGTGATCTCGCTGTCCAGCGCCACCGCGCAGGCACGGTGGCCCCGGCAGTGGGTGATGCTGCCCACGACGCCCGGCGGCCACATCGGCGCGCCGTGCGGGCCCGGCAGCACCGGCACCGGGGAGATGCCGAGCCGGGCCAGGGCCCGCCGCGCGCACACCCGTACCGTGGTGAACTCCTCCCGGCGTCGCCGGACGACGTTGCGGATCACCGCCTGCTCCTGCGGGAACAGCGGGACGTCGACGATGTCCTGCGACGTCTCCTCGACCACGCAGATCCCGGCCGGCAGCAGGCTCGCGACCAGCCCCGGCCCGGCGGCGGACCGACCGGCGCCGGGAACTTCCCCGTTCGCGTGCATCCCCGGGCCGGGCCGCTCACTCACCGAGCGTCCAGTGCAGCGCCGCCATGGCGCTGTGCAGCTTGTGCCGGGCCTGCTCGAACGCCAGGCTGGCCGGACCGTCGAGGACCTCGGCGGCGACCTCCTCGCCCCGGTGCGCCGGTAGGTCGTGCAGGAACACCGCGTCGGGGAAGCGCGCCATCAGCGCCGCGTCCACGGCGAACGGCGCGAACACGCGACGCCACTGCGGGTCCGGCTTCGTGGTGCCGGTCGTCTGCCACCGGGTGGTGTAGACCACGTCGACCCCCGCCGGCAGCGCCGCCATGTCGTGCCGCTGCCGGATCCGCCCCCCGGACCGGGCGCCGAGCGCCCGCGCCTCGTTGACGAGCGCGGGCGGCAGGCCGTGCCCCGGTGGGGTACGCAGCTCCAGGTCGAGCCCGAGCCGGGGCAGGGCGAGCGCCAGCGCGGACGCCGTGTTGTTGCCCTCACCGACGTAGAGCACCCGCAGCCCGGTCAGGTCGCCGAAGCGCGCCCGCATCGTGCTGAGGTCGGCCAACGCCTGGGTGGGGTGCTCCTGCGCGCTCATCGCGTTGATCACCGTGCCGAGGTGTCGGGACAGGGTACGCAGCTCGGCCTCCGGGCCGGCGGTGCGCGCCACCACCGCGTCGAGCATCCCGCCCAGCGCCCGCGCGGTGTCGGCCATCGTCTCGCCGGTGTTGAGCTGGAGGTCGCCCGGCCCGTACGTGACCACCTGCGCGCCCAACCGCAGGGCGCCCGCCGTGAACGCCGTCCGGGTGCGGGTGGACGTCTTGGTGAACAGCACACCGATGACCCGCCCGCGCAACGCCCCGGCCGGATCCCGACCACGGGTGGCGAAGTCGACGCTGCGCCGCACCAGCTCGGCGAGCTGCTCGTCGGTCAGGTCCCGCAGCGAGATCAGGTGGCGCCCGCGCACGTCAGTCACTTCCGTCCCCCGTCGGTCGTCGTGTCCCCGGTCACGGCGGCCAGCACCGCCGCCAATGCGGCGACCCGCGGCGGTCGCAGCACCCCCAGGTGGTCGCCGGCGACCCGGTGCACCCGGACGTCCCCGGCGGCGGCCCCGCGCCACCGCCGCACGTACTCCGCCGGCCGCAGGTCCAGCGCCGACTCGTGGTCCCCGGCCGCCACCTCGTCGCTGAGCAGCACGTCGACGCTGCCGGCGTAGGTCGGGAACCGGTAGTCGAGCCGGGCCTGGAGCAGGTGCCGCCAGGCCCGCAGGCGGTGGGCCCACACGTCGCCCAGGTCGGCGTCGTCGACCCAGGCGTCGGCGTCGTCGACAAGCTCCCGGATGGTGGCTAGGAGGTCCGCCCGGCGGGCCGGGTCGGCGCCCTCGTCGGCCACGGCGGCGCAGACCCGCTCGGCGTCGCGCAGCCGGGCGAGCCGCGCGCCGACGCGTGCCCGGTGCGCCTCCCGGTCCGCCGCCGCGTCGTCGTTCACCGGATCCAGCAGGATCAGCCGGACCCGCTCGCCGTCGGCGCGCAGCCGGCGGGCCATCTCCCAGGCGATCCCGCTGGAGGCGCACCAGCCGAGCAGGTGGTACGGGCCGCTCGGACGGGCCGCCCGCAGCTCGTCGAGGTAATGCCCGGCGATGGCCGGGACGTCCGTGGCCGCCACCGTGCCGTCGTGCAGCCCGGGCCACTCGAACGCGGCGACCGGCTGCTCGGCGACCGCGGCCAGCTCCCGGTACCAGTGCGCGCTGCCACCGCCGGGGTGCAGGCAGAACAGCGGCGTCCCCGCGCCGTCGCGGCGGAGCCACAGCAGCGCCGAGGCGGGCGACCGGTCCGGGGCGCCGGCGGCGGCCGCGATGCCGCGTACGGTGCGGTGGGTCAGGAAGTCCCGGAAGCTCAGGTCGATCCCGTCGACCCGGCGCAGCCGCGCGATGACCCGCAGCATCAGCAGGGAGTGACCGCCGATGGCGAAGAAGTCGTCGTCGCGGCCGGCCCGGCCCCGGTCGAGCAGGTCGGCCCAGGTCGCGGCGATGGCCTGCTCCACCGGCCCGCGTGGCGCGCGGTAGGGGAGGGCCGGCGCGGTCTCGTCCGGCGCCGGCGCCGGCAGGGCACCCCGGTCGATCTTGCCGTTGGGAAGGCGCGGGAACGCCGGCAGCACGGTGAACGTGGCCGGCACCATGTGGTCCGGCAGCACGGCGCCCGCGCGCCGCCGCACCTCGGCGGCCGTGCCCCCGGCGTCCAGGACCAGGTACGCGGCGAGCCGCCGGTTGCCGTCGCCGCCCGCCACCGGGTGCACCACCGCGCCGCGCACCCCCGGCTGGGTCAGCAGGACGTGCTCGACCTCGCCCAGCTCGATCCGGAAGCCGCGGATCTTCACCTGGTGGTCGCGCCGGCCGAGCACCACGATCCGGCCGTCCTGGTCCCACCGGCCGATGTCGCCGGTGGCGTAGAGCCGCGCGCCGGGCGTCGCGGCGTACGGGTCGGGCAGGAACGCACCGGCGGTGGCCCGGGGCCGGCCGAGGTAGCCCTGCGCCAGCCCGTCGCCGCCGACGAAGATCTGCCCCGGCACCCCGGGCAGCACCGGCGTGAGGTCGTCGTCGAGAAGGTGGACGGTGGTGTTCGCGGCCGGCGTCCAGACCGGCGCGTCGGGGCCGGAGAGCCGGGAGCCGAAGCAGAAGACGGTCGCCTCACTCGGGCCGTAGTTGTCCCAGACCTCGGCGCCGTCGGCGGCCAGCCGGCGCACCAGCCCGGCGTCGACGGCCTCCCCGCCGGAGAGCACCCGGAACCCGGCCGGCGGGGTCCAGCCCGACTCCAGCAGCATCCGCCACGTCGTCGGGGAGGCCTGCATGACGGTGGCCCCGGTGCGGCGCAGCAGGTCGGCCAGGGACACCGGGTCGCGGGCGTCGTCCTCGCTGGCGAGCACGAGCTGACCGCCGCAGCCGAGCGTGACGGCGAGCGCGAGCTGCGCCACGTCGGTGGAGACGGGCACCACCCCGAGCACCACGTCGGTGGCGGTCAGCCGCAGGTTGCGGCGCATCGCGGCGGCCCGGTCGGCGAGCGCGCCGTGGGTCGCCACCACGCCCATCGGCCGGCCGGTGGAGCCGGAGGTGTGCACCACGTACGCCACGTCGTCTGGGTGCGGCTGCCGGAGCGGCGCGCCGTCGTCGCGGCGCGCGTCCGGGTCGGGCGTCAGGACCGGCCGCCCGCCGTGCCGGCCGACGTGCTCCGGCCCGGCGACGACCGCCCGGACATCGGCGTCGGCCAGGACGGCGGTGACCCGGGGCAGGGGATCGCGACGGTCGACCGGCACCCAGGCGGCGCCGGCCGCGGCGATGCCGGCGATCGCCGCCAGCAGCTCCGGCTCCCGGGGCAGGCAGACGCCGACCCGGTCACCGGGGCGTACCCCGGCGGCCCGCAGCCGCGCCGCCCACGTCCGGGCCCGGCTGCGCAGGTCGCGATAGGTCAGCCGGTCGTCGGCGGTGCGCACCGCGACGGTGTACGGCCGCTCGTCGGCCTGCTCGGCGACGAGCTGGTGGAGGCCGCGGACGGCAACCGGCATCGTAGGCCCGGCGCCGGCCGAGAGCAGCCGCTCCCGCGCCGCCGCCGGCAGCAGGGCCCGGGTCGCCGGGCCGTCCGGGTCGGTCGCCATGGCGGTCAGCGCCGCCCGGTACATGCCGGCCAGCAGGTCGCAGTGCCGCCTGTCGATCCGCGCGGCCTGGGCCATCATGACCAGCGCGCCGCCGAGCGTGGACACGGCGAACGGGAACTCGTTGGGGCTGACGTCGGTGCTCGCCTCGGTGTCCACCGTGACCCGGTCCAGCACGTGGAAGTCGAGGTAGTTGAACGCGACCTCGTGCAACCGGCCGCCGGCGCCGAAGAGCCGCTGCATCTCGGCGAGTGGATAGCGGCGGTGCGGCCAGAGCGCCACCTCCTCGGCGAAGACCGCCCGGACCAGGTCCCGCCAGCTGCCGGTGGCCGGCGGCGCCACCACGGGCACCGGGTTGAGGAACATCCCCCGGACCAGGTCGCCGCCCTGCGCCTCGGTGCGGCCGTTGCTCACCAACGCGCCGTGGAACGCGGTCGCGCCGGTGGCCTGCCGCCACACCGTGAGGTGCGCGGCGAGCAGCACGCTCTTGAGCGAGGCGCCGGCCCGGGTGGCCAGCTCGCGCAGGCCCTCCTCGACGTCCCGGTAGGGCACGTGCACCGCGCACGTCCCGGTCGCCGCCGGGTCGCCCCAGGCCGCCGGGATGGTGAGCCGCTCCACGCCGGCCAGCCGCCCGGCCCAGAAACCCCGGTCGGCCGGGTCGGTGACGCTGTGCCGTTCCTGGGCGACGAAGTCGGCGAACCGGACGGCGGTCGTCTCGGGCGTGGGCGGCGCATGCCCCGCCCGGTGCGCCCGGTAGCCGGCCAGCAGCTCCGAGACCAGGGAGTTGTGGCTCCACCCGTCGAGGATCGCGTGGCACTCGGTGAGCGACAGGTACCACCGCTTGTCGGTGACCCGGTGCGCGTGCACCCGGATCAGCGGCGCCCGGCCGAGGTCGAAGACCCGGACCCGTTCCCGCCGGCGGAACCGGTCCAGCTGGGCCCGCTGCTCGTCGGCCGGCATCCCGCGCAGGTCGTGGTGCGCGCACTCGGGCGTCGCGGCCCGGTGCACGAGCTGCACCGGCTCGGCGAAGCCGGCCAGGTCGAACGAGGTGCGCAGGATCTCGTGCGCGGCCACCGCGCCGTCGACGGCCGCCCGCAGCGCCGCCGGGTCGAAGTCGCCGGTGTCGCGCACCAGATAGCTGGTGACGTTCTGGTAGGGCCGGTTCTCCGGGTCGGCCAGCAACTCGTAGACCATGCCGGCCTGGGCCCGCGCCATCGGGTACGCGTCGACCACGCCCTCCGGCATCCGGGCCCGGTCGTACGGGACGAGCAGCGCGAACGGCGGGGTGCCCACCCGTTCGGCGGCGTGCTGGCCGGGACCGCCGGCGAGCAGCTCGGCGATGCTCTGGTGGCGGAACAGGTCCTGCACCGAGTAGCCGAAGCCCCGGTCCCGCAGCAGTCCGACGAGGCGTACCGCCCGGATGGAGTCGCCACCGAGGGCGAAGAAGTTGTCCCGGACCCCGACCAGGTCGACGCCCAGGACCTGGGCCCACAGCCCGGCCATCGCCATCTCCGCGGCGGTGGCCGGTGGCCGGTACTCCTGCCGCTGCTCCGGGCGGGCCTCGTCCGGCGCCGGCAGGGCCCGCCGGTCGACCTTGCCGTTGACCGTCAGCGGCAGCTCCGGCAACACCGTCAGCACCGCCGGCACCATGTAGGCGGGCAGCCGCTGGGACAGGTGGGTCCGCACCTGCGGCACGGTCACGGTGTCGGTGCGCGGCACCAGGTAGCCGACCAGCCGGTGCTCGCCCGGGCCGGTCTCCTGGACGGTGACCACCGCCGCCTTCAGGTCGGGATGCGCGCCCAGGCACGCCTCGACCTCACCCAGCTCGACCCGGAAGCCGCGGATCTTCACCTGGTCGTCGAACCGGCCCAGGAACTCCAGCTCACCGCCGGGCACCATGCGCGCCTTGTCGCCGGAGCGGTACAGGCGGGCGCCCGGCGCGCCGTACGGGTCCGGCACGTACCGCCGGGCGGTCAACGCCGGCCGGTTGAGGTAGCCGCGGGTGACCCCCGGCCCGCCGACGCAGATCTCCCCGGGCACGCCGAGCGGCACCGGCTGCAACCGGTCGTCCAGGAGGTGGACGGTCAGGTCGGTGAGGGGACGCCCGATCGGGCTGCGCCGCCGGTCGAGGTCGGCGACGGTCAGGGCGCGGTAGGTGCTGTGCACCGTGGTCTCGGTGATGCCGTACATGTTGACCAGTCGGGGCGTCTCGTCGCCGAACCGCTGCCACCAGGGGCGCAGGGACTCCACGTCGACGGCCTCGCCGGCGAGGATCACCAGACGCAGCCGGAGCCGGTCCAGGTCGCCCTCGCCCCGCTCGGCGAGCTGGACCAGGGAGCGGAACGCCGACTGGGTCTGGTTGAGCACGGTGACCCGCTCGGCGGCGAGCAGGTCGGCCAGTTCCCACGGCGACCGGGAGACCGGGTACGGCACCACCACGAGCCGGCCGCCGTAAAGCAAGGCGCCCCAGATCTCCCACACCGAGACGTCGAACGCGTACGAGTGGAACAGCGCCCACACGTCGTCCGGCCCGAACCGGTACTCCTGCTCGGTGCCGGTCAGCAGCCGCACCACGTTGCCGTGCGTGACCTGCACCCCCTTGGGCTGCCCGGTCGACCCGGAGGTGTAGATGACGTAGGCCAGGTCGTCGGGGTGGGCCGGCGCCGGCGGCGGGTCGCCCGGCAGCGCGGCGATCCGGGCCGCCTCGGCGGGGTCGTCGAGGACGATCACCTCGTCGTCCGGTTCCGTCGGCGCCCGGGTGGCCAGGGCGCGGTCGGTGACGAGGACGTGCGCGTCCGCGTCGCGCAGCAGGAAACCCAGCCGCTCCTGCGGGTGGTCCGGGTCCAGCGGCAGGTAGGCGGCGCCGGCCTTGAGCACGCCGAGCACGGCCACCACCAGGTCCAGGCCGCGGGGCAGGCAGATGCCCACCAGGTGCTCCCGCCCGACGCCGGCCCCGCGCAGCCGGTGGGCCAGCCGGTTGGCGCGCTCGTCCAGCTCGCGGTAGGTCAGCCGGTCCGCGCCCGCGATCAGCGCGACCGCGTCGCCGCGGCGGCGGGCCTGCTCGCCGAAGCGCTCGTGCAGGCACGGCCCGGCCGGCGTGGCGCCCGCCGGCGGCCGGACCACCTCGGCCAGCGCCGGGCCGTCGAGCATCGGCAGGGCGCCGACCGGGCGGCCCGGGTCGGCGACCGCCTCCTCCAGCAGCCGCCGGTAGATCCGGGTCATCCGGTGGATCGTCGGTTCGTCGAACAACGCGTGCGGGTAGGTCACCTCGCCGCCGAACGAGCCGTCCGGGCGCTCCTCGAGCGTCCAGCCCAGGTCGAACTTGGCGCGCCGTGACCGGACCGGGACCAGCTCGCCGGTGACGCCGGCGGCCTCGAACCGGGCCGGCTCGTTGTTCTGCAGCGTCAGGTTGACCCCGGTCAGCGGATGGGTGGCCAGGTCGCGGTCGACGGCGAGGGCATCGACGATCTGCTCGAACGGCACCTCCTGGTGGCTGTAGGCGTCGATCGCGGTGCTCCGGGCCCGGTCGAGCAGCTCGGCGAAGGTCGGGTCGCCGGCCAGGTCGGCGCGCAGCACGAGCATGTTGACGAAGTGACCGATCAGGTCGTGCGTCTGCCGGCGGGTGCGGCCGGCGATCGGGGTGCTCACCGCGAAGTCGGTCTGCCCGGTGCAGCGGGCCAGCAGCGTCCAGAGCACCGCCAGGTGGAGCATGAAGGGGGTGGCCCGGTGCTCGCGGGCGACGACCCCCGCCCGGCGGGCCAGGTCGGCCGGGACGTCGAAGCGCACCGTGCCGCCGGTGTCGTCCCACACCGCCGGGCGGGGACGGTCGGTGGGCAGCTCCGGCGCCGGCAGGTCGCGCAGCTGCCGGGTCCAGTAGGCGACGCCGTCCGGGTCGGCGGGGTGCGCGCGCTGCCAGGCGGCGAAGTCGGCGTACTGCAACGCGGGCGGCTGCGGGTCCGCGCCGGCGCACAGCGCGGCGAGGTCGCGGACCAGCAGGTCGCAGGACCAGCCGTCGATCGCGATGTGGTGCAGCAGGACGGCGAGCACGTGCGTGCGGGGCCCGGAGCGGATCAGCCGGGCCCGCAGGACCGGCCCGTTCGCCAGGTCGAACGGCCGCAGCGCCTCGGCCTCGAGCAACGAGTCCAGCGCGGACTCCGGCGCGCCGCCGAGGTCGACGAACTCCAGCGGCACCGGGCCGGGCGGGTCGATGCGCTGCACCGGCTCGCCGTCGGCGCCCTCGACGTAGCGGGTCCGCAGGATCTCGTGCCGGGCGACGAGGCGGCGCAGCGCGTCCCCGAGGTCGAGCCGGGACAGGTCCCCGTCCAGGCGCAGCGCGATCGGCACCACGTAGTCGACGCCGCCGGGACGGATCCGGTCGAGCACCCACAGCCGGCGCTGGGCGAAGGACAGCGGGAGCACACCGTCGCGGGGGACCGCGACCACGTCGGGCAGCCGGTCACCGTCGGGCGTCGGGTCGGACGCGCGGGCCCGCAGCCGGTCCCGCAGCAGCCGGGCGCCGGCCCCCTGCGGCGGGCGGATCGCCTCAGCACTCATGCTCCACTCACTCCCATCCCGGCGTCGGTCGACCCGGTGTCGCCGTCCAGACTCTCGGCCAGCCGTTCCAACATGGCCGCCTGCGCGCTGACCGTCGTCGCCTCGAACAGCGCCCGTAGCGGGATCTCCAGGCCGAACAGGTCCCGCAGCCGGGCCAGCAGGCGGGTGGCCAGCAGCGAGTGCCCGCCGACCGCGAAGAAGTCGTGCTCGACGCCGACCGACGGCAGCCCCAGCACCTGCGTCCACGCGCCGGCGATGGCCTGTTCGACCTCGGTGCGCGGGGCCACCTCGGCGGCGGAGTCGTCCACGTCGGCGGGCGACGGCGGCGGCAGCGCCGCCCGGTCGACCTTCTTGCTCGCGTTGAGCGGCAGCCGGTCCAGCGTCACCCAGGCGCCCGGAAGCATGTAGTCCGGCACCCGGTCGGCGAGGTGGCGGCGCAGCAGCGCCGGGCTGGGTGTGACGCCCGCGTGCGGCACCACGTAGGCGACCAGCCGCCGGTCGCCGTCGTCGCCGTGCACCGCCGCGGCGGCGGCCCGCACCTCGGGGTGGGTGGCCAGCGCCGCCTCGATCTCGCCCAGCTCGATCCGCAGGCCGCGCAGCTTGACCTGGCCGTCGACGCGGCCGACGAACTCCACCGTGCCGTCGGCGGCCTGCCGCACGTGGTCACCGGTGCGGTACAGCCGCTGCCCGGGCAGCTCACCGAAGGGGTCGGGCACGAACCGGTCGGCGGTCAGTCGCGGCCGGTCGTGGTAGCCGCGGCTGACCCGCTCGCCGCCCAGGCACAGCTCACCGACGAACCCGGTGGGCACCGGCCACAGGTCGTCGTCGAGCACGTACGCGCGGGTGCCGGGGACCGGCCGGCCGATCGGCAGCGGCGTCCGGGCCGGGCTCACCACCGCCGCCGACACCGGATGGGTGAGCGAGACGATGGTGGCCTCGGTGGGCCCGTACGCGCAGACGAACCGGCCGGGAAGCTGCGCCGCGTGCCACCGGCGGGCGTCCTCGTGGGTGACCACCTCGCCGCCGACGTGCACCAGCCGCAGCCGGCTCAACCGCGGATCCCGGTGCCGCACCCCGGCCATCACCTCGCGGTAGTAGGCCGGGGTGAGCAGGACGTGCGTGATCCCGGCGGCGGCGAACCGGTCGGGCAGCTCCGACGGCGCCCAGAACTGGGCGTCGCTGATCACCACGGTGCCGCCGACCAGCAGGATCGCCCCGAGCTGCTCCATCGCCAGGTCGAAGGTGAGCGCCGAGAGCAGGACCGCCCGGTCGGTGTCGCGAAGCTCGCTGACCTCGGCGATCATCCGGCAGTGGTGGGTGTACGAGGCGTGCGGCACCATCACCGCCTTGGGCCGGCCGGTGGAGCCCGACGTGTAGATCATGTAGGCGAGCCGGTCCGGGTCGCCGGCCGGCAGGTCGCCCGACGTGGCGTCCTCCGCCGACCCGGTCTCGCCGACGACCACCACCGGCGTGCCGTCGACGTCGATCCGGTCGGCGACCCGCTTCCCGGCCACCACGGCCGCCGGGCGCAGGTCACGCAGCAGGACGGCCAACCGCTCCGGCGGCTGACCGGTGCCCAGCGGCACGTACACCCCGCCGGCGCGCAGCACGGCGAACAGCACCACCGGCACCGCGAGCGACCGGTCGAGCAGTACGGCGACCGGTCGCTCCGGCGCCACGCCGGCGCCGCGCAGCCGGTGCGCCAGGGCGGTGGCCTGCCGGTCCAGCTCGGCGTAGGTCAACCGGCCGGCGGGGCTCTCCACGGCCACCGCGTCCGGGGTGCGCCGCACCTGCGCCGCGAACGCCTCGTGCAGGCACTCCCGGTCGACCGGCTCGGCCGGCGGGTTCCAGCGCCGGGCCAGCTCCCGCCCCTCCCGCTCGCCGAGCAACGGCAGCCGGCCGACGGGCGTCCCCGGCGCCGCCGCCGCGCCCGCCGCCAGGACACCGAACTGGGCGGCCATCCGGCGGGCGGTGTCCGCGCCGAACAGCGCGGTCGCGTACTCCAGTTCCAGGCGGTAACCGCCGTCCGGCTCCGCGGTCAGGGTCAGGGTGAGGTCGAACTTGGCGGTCCGGCGCCCGGTGTCCAGGCGGTCCGCGCGCAGGCCGGCGAGCCGGAGCCCGTCGCCCGCCGCGTCGTCGACCACCATCATCACGTCGCACAGCGGCGAGCGGGACAGGTCCCGCTGCGGCGCCAGCTCCTCCACCAGCCGGTCGAACGGCAGCTCGTCGTGGGCGAACGCGTCCCCCACGTGCCGCCGGACCCGGCCGAGGAGCGTGGTGAGGTCCGGGTCGCCGTCGAGGTCGACGCGGAGCACCACGGTGTTGACCAGCAGGCCGACCAGGTCCTCCAGCTCGGGGCGGTCACGACCGGCGACGACGGTGCCGATGGGCACGTCGACGGTCCCGGCGTGCCGGCCCAGCAGCGTGGCGAAGACGGCGAGGAAGGTCACGAACGGGGTCGCGCCGCAGCGCCGGCCCATGGCCAGCAGCGGGCGCGCCACCTCGGCGGGCAGCCGGGCGTCCACCTTGGCGCCGCGGCCGTCGCGCACCGGCGGGCGGGGCAGGTCGGTCGGCAGTGCGAGCGGGGACAGCCCGGCCAGCCGCTCGCGCCAGAACGCCACCTCGGCGCTGACCGTCTCGTCGGTCAGCCGCGCCCGCTGCCACACCGCGACGTCGGCGTAGCGCACCGCGGGCGGCGGCAGCGCCGCCGGGCGGCCGGCGAGCCGGGACCGGTACGCGGCGGACAGGTCGCGGGCCAGCACGCGGTCCGACCAGCCGTCGCCGGCGATGTGGTGCATGACGAGGACGAACACGTGGTCGTCCGGGCCGAGCCGGATCAGGTGCGGCGACACCGGTGGCGCCGACTCCAGGTCGAACGGCCGGTCGGCCAGGGCACGGACCAGCGCGGCGAGTCGGTCGTCACGCTCGACGCGGTCGGGGACCGGCGGCGCCTCGGTCACCGGCAGGCGGACCGGCCGGGCCGGCTCGACGACCTGCGCCGGCGTGCCGTCCGGGCCGGCCGGGTAGCGGGTGCGCAGCACGTCGTGGCGGGCGACGACGTCGGTGAGCGCCGCCGCCAACGCGTCCGGGTCGAGCCGGCCGGCGAGCCGCACCGCCCAGGTCACGTGGTACTGCGTGCCGTCCGGGTCCAGCCGGTGCAGGATCCACAGCCGCTGCTGGGCGTGGGACAACGGGGCCGGCCCGTCGGCCGCCGCGCCGGCGATACCACCGTCGACGACGGGCGCGGCCTGGTCGGCGTGGCGGGCCGCCACGGCCGCGACGGTGCGGTCCTCGAGCACCGAGCGCACCGAGGCGGCGGCGCCGAGGGCAGCCCGCAGCCGGCCGGCGAACCGGATCGCCAGCAGCGAATGGCCGCCCAGCTCGAAGAAGTCGTCGGTGACGCCCACCGTGTCCAGCCCGAGCACCTCGGCGAGGATCGCCGCGACCGTCCGCTCGGTGGGGGTGCGCGGCGCGACCAACTCGCCGCGCCGGTCGAAGCCGGGCTCCGGGAGCGCGGCCCGGTCCACCTTGCCGCTCGTGGTCAGCGGCATCCGGTCGACCGGCACGAACACCGACGGCACGTACGGCTCCGGCAGCCGGGCCAGCAGGAACGCGCGGATCTCGGTGTGTGCCGGCGGCGCCCCCCGCGTCACCAGGTAGGCGGCGAGTCGGGCCTGCCCGTCCGGCCCCGGCCGGGCGACCACCACCGCGGTCGACACCGCCGGGTGCCGGGCGAGCACGGTCTCCACCTCGCCCGGCTCCACCCGGACGCCACGGATCTTGACCTGCTGGTCGGTGCGCCCGAGGAACTCCAGGGCGCCGTCGGCGCGCCGCCGGGCCAGGTCCCCGGTGCGATAGGCCCGGGACCCGGGCGGCCCGTACGGGTCGGGCACGAACCGCTGCGCGGTCAGCCGGGGCCGGCCGAGGTAGCCGCGGGCCAGTCCTTCGCCGGCCACGTGCAGCTCACCGGGCACGCCGAACGGCGCGACCGACCCGTCGCCGGCGAGGACGAACGCGCGGGTGTTGTCGAGCGGCACGCCGATCGGCACCGGCCCGCCGGCCGGCCCGGTGTCGTCGTACTGCCAGGCGGTGACGTCGATCGAGGCCTCGGTCGGCCCGTACGTGTTGACCAGGGTGACCGGCAGCCGGCCGGTGAGCCGGCGGGCCAGGTCGTCGGCGAGCGGCTCCCCGGCCGAGAAGAGCAGCCGCAGGCTGACGCACCGGTCCAGGGTCGGCTCGTCGGCCAGTGGCCGCAGGAACGACGGCACCCCCTGCAACACGGTGACCCGGTGCCGCGCCACCAGGTCGACGACGGTCGCCGGGTCGCGCTCGGCGCCGGCCGGGGCCAGGACGACCGCGCCGCCACTGACCAGCGGTGCGAGGAACTCCCACACACTGGCGTCGAAGCTGACCGACGTCTTCTGCAGCATCCGGTCGTCCGGCCCGAAACCGTACCGCCGCACCGCCCAGAGCACCCGGTTGCGGATGCCGCGGTGCGGGACCGCCACGCCCTTCGGCGCGCCGGTCGAGCCGGAGGTGTAGATGACGTACGCGATCGAGTCGGGGTCGGTACGCGCCGGTGCGGTCGCCGGCCGGGCCCAGATCTGCGCGCGTTCGGCGGTCAGGTCCAGGGTGGGCACCTCGGCGCCGAGTGTCGCGGCCAGGCCGGGCGGTGACCCGTCCGCGGTGAGCAGCAGCCGGGCGCCGGCGTCGCGCAGCATCAGGGCCTGCCGCTGGGGCGGGTGCGCCGGGTCCAGCGGCAGGAACGCCGCACCGGCCCGCAGCACGCCGAGCAGCGCCACGACCAGGTCGGGCCGGCGCAGCAGGCACAGCCCGACGACGTCGTCGCGGCCGATGCCGGCCGCCCGCAGATGCCGGGCGAGCCGGTTGGCGGCGGCGTCGAGGTCGCCGTAGCGCATCCGCTCGTCGCCGTACTCGACCGCGACCGCCCCGGGCGTGCGGGCCGCCTGTTCGGCGACGAGTTCGGTCAGGCCGGCGTCGGGGCGGGGCCGGTCCGGCCCGCGACCGTGCTCGACGACGGCCCGGTGTTCGGCGGCGTCGAGCATCGGCAGCCGGCTGATCGGCAGGTCGGGCGCCTCGGCCGCGCCGGCCAAGAGGTGGCCGAAGTGCCCGGCGATCCGCTCCACCGTGCTCCGGTCGAACAGCGCGGTCGCGTACTCGATCTCACTGGTCAGGCCGCCGTCGGGCCGGCGGGTCACCTCCAGGGTGAGGTCGAACTTGGCGGTGTGGGTGGGCGTCGGCTCGACGGTGACGTCCAGGCCGGGCAGCGCGAACCGCTCGTCGCCGGCCTCCCGGTAGGCGAACAGGAGGTCGAACAGCGGGTTGCCGGATCGGTCCCGCTGCGGGGCCAGCTCCTCCACCAGCCGATCGAACGGCAGCTCCTCGTGCGCGAACGTCTCGGCGGCGACGTCCGTGACCCGGCCGAGCAGCCCGGCGAACGAGGGGTCACCGGCGAGATCGGCGCGCAGCACCACCGTGTTGACGAAGAAGCCGACGAGCTGCTCCACCTGGGCCGTGGTGCGCCCGGAGGTGGGCACGCCGACGGTCACGTCGGTCCGTCCGGTGTGGCGGGCGAGCAGGGTCAGGAAGACGGTCAGGCAGGTCATGAAGCCGGTGGCGCCGGCGCGGCGACCGACCTCGTCGAGCCGCCGGGCGACCGTCGCCGGCACGGTGAACCGCACCAGGTCGCCGTGCGCGTCGCGCTGCGCCGGCCGGGGCCGGTCGGCCGGCAGGTGTGTCGGTTCCGACCCGGCGAGCCGCTGCCGCCAGTAGTCGAGCAGCCGGTCCAGCTCGGGCCCGGTGAGCCGGTCGCGCTGCCAGACGGCGAAGTCGGCGTACTGGGCCGGCAGCGGCGCCCGCGTCACCCCCCGGCAGGCGTCCGCCAGCTCCCCGGCGATCAGCCCCATCGACAGCCCGTCGACCGCGATGTGGTGGATGACGAGCAGGAGCACGTGCTCCAGCGGAGTGACCCGCAGCAACCGCGCCCGCAGCACCGGCCCGGCGGCCAGGTCGACCGGGATCTCCACCTCGGCGCGCAGCACGGCGGCCGGGTCGGCGTCCTCGGGCGTCAGCGCGATCCGCGCCGGCGGCGGGTCCACCACCTGGGCCGGCTCGCCGTCGGGCCCGGCGACGTAGCGGGTGCGCAGCACCTCGTGCCGGGCGACGACCCGGGTCAGCGCGGCGGACAGCGCGTCGGGATCCAGATCGCCACGCAGGCGCAGCGCGGTCGGCACCAGGTAGTCGACGCCGTCGCCGACCTGGTCGAGGAACCACAGCCGCCGCTGCGCGAAGGACAGCGGCAGCGGCCCCGCCCGGTCGGCGCGGGGCAGCGCCCGGTCGACCTCGACCGGCGGCGCCTGCGGCCCGGCCGCGCCGCCGTCGTCGTCGAACATCCGCTCGACCAGGGCCCCGGCCCGCTCGGCCACGACGGTGGCGAGTGCGGCGACGGTAGGCGCGGCGAACACGTCGCGCACCGTCACCGGGGCGGGCAGGCGGTCGCGTAGCCGGGCCGCCAGCCGGGTGGCCAGCAGGGACTGCCCGCCGAGGTCGAGGAACCGGTCGTGCCGGCCCACCCGCGCGACCCCGAGCACCTCGGCCCATACCGCGGCGATCACCCGCTCGGCGGGGGAGGCCGGCGGCTCGTACCGCGTGCCGGCCACCTGCGGCGTGGCCAGGTGCGGCAGGGCCTGCCGGTCCACCTTGCCGCTACCCAGCAGCGGCAGCTCGGCCACGGTGCCCCAGAGCGTCGGCACCAGGTGGGCGGGGAGGCGGTCGGCCAGGTGGGCGCGCAGCCGCGCGGGGGTGGCCTCGTCGGTGGCGGGGACCACGTAGGCGGCGAGCCTCGGCGCGCGTGGATCCCGGTGGTCGGCCACCACGGCGGCGGCGCGGACCGCCGGGTGCGCGGCGAGGACGGCCTGGGCCTCACCCGGCTCCACCCGGTACCCGTTGATCTTCACCTGGTCGTCGCGCCGACCGACGTACTCGATCGTCCCGTCGCCGCGCCGTCGGGCCAGGTCACCGGTGCGGTAGAGCCGCGCGCCGGGTCGCGCGGCCCACGGGTCGGGCCCGAACCGGTCGGCGGTCGCCCGGGCGCGACCCAGGTAACCGCGGCCCACCCCGCAGCCGCCGATGTGGATCTCGCCTACCGCGCCGGCCGGCACCGGCCGCAGGGCCTCGTCGAGCAGGTGGACGGTGACGCCGGGCAGCGGCTCGCCGATCGGCACCGGCCCGTCGCCGACCGCGCCGGCGGTGGTGACGTGCGCCGCGCAGGCGACCGCCGTCTCGCTCGGCCCGTAGCTGTTCACGATCCGGGTCGCCGGAGCCTGCGCCGTCCAGGACGTGAGCCGGTCGCCGTGCAGTGGCTCACCGCCGATCACCAGGCAGCGGGCCCCGCCGGTCGCCCCGGGCGCCGCCGTGGCCAGCAGGTCCAGGTGGGTGGGCGTCAGCTTGACCATCGCGTACGGGGTGCCGGTGGCCGCCTCGGCCAGCGCCGGCGCGAGGGCGTCCACGCCGGGTTCCTCGGCGAGCAGGTGCACCGGCTCGCCGGCCGCTAGCACCGGGAACAGCGAGGTCACCGCCAGGTCGTACGCGATCGAGGTGTGCAGCGGCGAGCCGCCGCCGCCCGGCGGCAGCAGCGCGGCGCTCGCCCAGCGGGTGTAGGCGGTCAGGCCGCGGTGGGTGACCAGCACGCCCTTGGGCTGCCCGGTCGAGCCGGAGGTGTAGACCACGTAGGCCAGGTCGTCCGGGTCGACGGTTACCGGGACGGCGGTGTCCGGCAGGCGCCGCAGGGCCGCCCGCTCGGCCGGTGCGGTCGGGTCGAGTAGCCGGACGCCGGCGGGCAGCGGCAGTCCCTCGTCGGCGGCGCCGAGGAACACCACCGGCCGGGCGTCGGCGAGCGCGCGGGCCTGCCGCTGACCCGGGTCGCGCGGGTCCAGCGGCAGGTACGCGCCGCCGGCCTTGACGACGGCCAGCAGCGCCACCACCAGGTCCGGGGTGCGGGGCAGCCGCACCGCGACGATCCGGTCCGGCCCGACGCCCAGCCCGACCAGCCGATGCGCCAACCGGTTGGCCCGGCGGTCCACCTCGGTGAAGGTGAGGCTCGGGCCGTTGCCGGTGACCGCCACCGCGTCCGGTTCGGCGCGGCCCGTGACGAGCTGGGCCACCGTCACGGCGGTGTCGTCCGGCGCGGGCCACGGGGTGGCCGCGGGCGTCGGCTGCCCGGGCGCCAGCCGGTCGACCGGGGTGGCCGGGGCGTCGGCGACGGTCGCCAGCGCCCGGACGTACCCGGCGGCGAGGGCGGCGACGAGCTCCGGGTCGAACCGGGCCGCCGCCACGTCGACCCGGCCGGCGAGGCCGCCGTCGGGGCGCGGGGTGAGGTGCCAGCTCTGCTCCGCCTTCACCTCGCGGTGCGGCGGCGGCTCGGAACCCGCCGACAACGCCTCGTCGTGCATCGTGAACAGCACCGTGAACAGCGGGTTGCGCAGCGGGTCGACGCCGGTGGCCCGGCCCGCCACCACCTGCTCGAACGGCACATCGGCGTGCGCCCAGGCGGCGAGCGTCTCGTCGCGCACGGCCGCCACCAGGTCGGTGAAGGCCGGCGCGCGGTCCAGGTCGGCGCGGAGCACGACGGTGTTGACGAACAGCCCGAGGACGTGGTCCAGCTCGGGGCGGTCGCGGATCGAGACGGGCACGCCCACGGTCACGTCGGTACGGCCGCTGTGCCGGGCCAGGACGGCGAAGAAGCCGGCCAGTAGAACACCGAACCGGGTGGCGCGTTGCCCGGCGGCGACCTCGTCGAGGCGGGCCACCACCGGCGCCGGGACCTCGAAGCGCAAGCTGGCGCCGCTGCGGTCGGCGGGCCGGCGCCGGTCGGCGGGCAGTTCCGTCGCCCGGGCCCCGGCCAACCGCCGGCGCCAGAAGTCGAGGTGCCGCGCGGCGCGCTCGCCCCGGGCCGCGGCGTGCTCGCGGCGGGCGTGCTCGGCGTAGCGCAGCGCCGGGGCGGGCCGGCTGCGGCCCGCGCAGCCGTCGACGATCTCGTCGGCGAGCAGCCCGGCGCTCCGGTCGTCCACGGCGATGTGGTGCAGCATCACGAGCAGCGTGTGCCGGCCCGCCGGGTCGGCGAGCAGGCGCCACCGCACCGGCGCGGCGGCGGCCAGGTCGAACGGGCGGGCCGTCTCCTCGGCGAGGACGTCGACCAGGTCGGCGCGCTCGGCGCGGAGGCGCACCGGCGTCGGCGGGTCGACCACCTGGACCGGCTCGGCGTCGGCCCCGACGTAGCGGGTCCGCAGGATCTCGTGCCGCTCGACTACGGACGTGACGACGCGCTCCACCCGGTCGGTGGGCACGCCGTCGGGCAGCGGGATCGCCAGCGGCTCGTGGTAGGCGCTGCCGTCCGGGTCCCGCTGGTGCAGCAGCCACATGCCGCGCTGCGCGAACGACAGCGGCGCGGGTCCGGTCGCCGGTCCGGTCGTCGGCCCGGTCGTCGGCGCGTCGGTGGCCGGGACCGGGCCGGCCGCCGCCAGCCGGCGCGCCACCTCGGCGACCGTGCGACCGTCGAACAGCACCGCGACCGGCACGTCGGCGCCGGTCTCGGCCCGCAGCCGGCCGGCGGCCCGGGTGGCGAGCAGGGAGTGCCCGCCCAGGGCGAAGAAGTCGTCGTCCGCATCGGTGACCGGGCGGCGGAGCGTCTCGGCGAAGACCCGGGCGACAAGTCGTTCGGTGGCGTCGGCCGGGAACCGACCCTGGGTGTCGTCGGCGTGGTCGTCGTGGTCGCCCGCCTCCGGGTCCGCCGGCACGGTCAGCGCCGAGCGGTCGATCTTGCCGTTGGCGGTGGTGGGGAAGCGGTCGAGCAGCACGAACCGGGTGGGGACCAGGTAGGGCGGCAGCAGCCGGGAGCAGTGCCGGCGCAGCGCCCGCGGGCCGGGCGGGTCGGTCGGGTCGGTCGGGCGCAGCCAGGCGACCAGCCGGGGTCCGCCGGCGTCGTCGTCGACCGCGCCGACCACGGCCGCCGCCACTCCCGGCTGGTCGACCAGGACGTTCTCGACCTCGGCCGGTTCGATGCGGAACCCGCGGATCTTCAGTTGGTCGTCGGTGCGACCAAGGATCTCGACGCTCCCGTCGGCGCGTCGCCGGGCCACGTCGCCGGTGCGGTAGAGCCGGGCGCCCGGCTCGGCGGCGTACCGGTCGGGCAGGAACCGGTCGGCGGTCAGCGCGGGCCGGCCGACGTAGCCGGCGGCCACGCCCCGACCGCCGACGTACAGCTCGCCGGGCGCACCGGTGGGCACCGGCTCGAGGTCGTCGTCGAGCACGTACAGGCTGGTGTTGGCGACCGGGGCGAACTCACGCGCGGCCGGGCCGGTGAGGCGGGCCGCCGACGACCACACGGTCGTCTCGGTCGGCCCGTAGAGGTCCCACAGGTCGACCCCGGCGTCGAGCAGCCGGCGGGCCAGCTCGACGGGGAGCCGTTCGCCGCCGCAGAGCGCGGTGAAGCCGGCGGGCGGCGTCCAGCCCGCGTCCAGCAGGAGCCGCCAGGTGATCGGGGTGGCCTGCATGACGCGGGCGTCGGCGCGCGCCAGCAGCGCGGCCAGGCGCTGCGGGTCGCGGGCGTCGGCGCCGGTGGCGACCAGCACCCGGCCGCCGACGAGCAGGGGCAGGAACAGCTCCAGCACGGCGATGTCGAACGACACCGTGGTGACGGCCGGCAGGACCGCCCCGGACGGCAGCCCGGGGCGCGCACGCATGGACCACAGGAAGTTGGTCAGGCAGCGGTGGGTCACCAGCACGCCCTTGGGCCGGCCGGTCGACCCGGAGGTGTAGACGACGTAGGCCGCGTCGTCCGGCCCGGGTCCCGGGCCCGCGTCGGCGTCGCCGGCCGCCGGAAGCCGGTCCAGGCGGACCTCGACCGTTCCTGGCGCGGCGCGCACGCCGTCCGGGCCGGCGGTGACCAGGACGCCGACGCCCGCGTCGGCGAGGATGTGGGCCAGCCGTCTGGCCGGGTGCTCGGGGTCCAGGGGCACGTAGGCGGCGCCCGCCCACAACACGCCCAGCAACGCCGGGACCAGGTCCGCGTCGCGGGGCACGGCGACGCCGACCCGGTCCCCCCGGCGCACGCCGAGTCCGCGCAGGTGCGCGGCGAGCGCCCGGCTGCGGGCCACCAGCTCGCGGTACGTCAGTCGCCGGGCGCCGTCGTCGACCGCCACCGCGTCCGGCGTGTCGGCGGCCTGCCGGGCGACCAGGTCGGGCAGGGTCCGCTCCGGCACCGGCGTGCCGGACGTCGGCGCGACCAGGGCGCGTCGCTCCGCCTCGGGCAGCAGCGCGAGCCCGCCCAGCGACGCGTCGGGGCGCGCGTCGGCGTCGTGCAGCAGCGTGGACAGGCGGGCCGCGAGGCGCGCGGCGTCCTCGGCGGTGAACAACGCCCGCGGGTACGCCAGCTCGCCGGTGGGCCGGCCGTCGACGCGCCGCAGGCGCACCACGAGGTCGTACCGGTCCACCGGCGCGGCGTCGGGCTCGTCGGTCACGTCGACGAGCACCCCGACCCCGGCGGTGTCGTCGGTCGCCCGGCGCGCCGCCTCCCCGGCCCGCCGGGCGGCCTCCGCGAACGGCAGCCGGCGGGGCAGGTCGAGGGCGAGCGACAGGCGGCGGTCACCGGTACGCAGCGCGAGCGTGCCGGCCCACCGGCCGGCGTGCCGGGCGAGCAGGGTGTGCACCGCGGCGGCGGCCACCGCGCCGTTCGCGACGCGGTCCCGCCCGCCCAGCGACCCGGGCACGGCGAACGGCACGCGGCCCGCGCCCGCCGGCCGGTCGACCGGCCGGCGGCGCGTCGTCGGCGCGGGCATCGGCAGGGCGACGTCGAGCCGGTCCGGTTCGTCGGCCCGGCCCGGCCCCGACCGGGGGACCTGGGCCGATGCGGGGATTGCGCTCATCGTCACCTCGACTCGCTCGCTACCGGCTCAGCTGTCCTGTTCGGCCATCCGCCGCCGCAGGCTCAGCGGGCGCATGTCGGTCCAGATCCGTTCGACGTGGTCCAGGCACTGCTCGCGGGTGCCGGTGAAACCCTCGGCGCGCCACCCGTCGGGCACCTGCCGGTCGGCGGCCCACACCGAGTACTGCTCCTCGTGGTTCACCACCACGAGGAACGACCGGTCGGTGGTGGATTCGTGCTCTGTCATCGGTTTCCCTTCAGCGGTTGTCGGCGGCGGGGACGCGGTCGGCCGGGGCGTCGGCGGCGAAGTTCGGGACGTGCACACCGAGGCCGCGTTCGACGGCCACGTCGCGCACGTGCGCGGCGAGGGCGGCGTCGAGCGCGCCCAGGCCGAACGGGGAGAAGACGGTGAGGGCGCTCTCGTCGTAGGGCACCCGGACCCGCCCGGCGAGCAGGTCACCCAGTTCGGCGGCGATGAACCGGCGGTCACCGGCGGCCGTCTCGGCCAGCTCCAGCGAGGTCGCAGCCCGGCACACGTGGTCGGCGTCGTCGACCACGTTGCGGGCGCCCAGGACGGCCGGTGCGGTCAGGTCGCGCAGCGACAGGTGCAGCACCACCGTGCCCGGCCGGCACGCCCCGGCGTCGGTGTGCGGTCGGGCGGCGGTGGTGGCGAAGCAGACCAGCCGGTGCGCGGCGAGCGCGTCGGTCATCGACTCCGCCACCCGCACGGCGAGCCGCGGCCAGGTCGCGGTGGCGCGCTCGGCGAACCGGCGGGCCCGGCCCGGGTCGAGGTCGAACACGGTGACCGCGCCCAGCCGCGGCAGGTGCGCGTGCAGGAACCGCAGCACCTCGACGCTGATCAGCCCGGCGCCGATCAGGGCGACGCCGGCGGTGACGTCGGCGGGCGCCCCGGCGGTCAGGGCGCCGGCGGCCACGGCGGCGGAGGCGGCGGTGCGGCGCGCCGAGATGACCGAGCCCTCCAGCAGCGCCTCGGTCCGGCCGTCCGTGACCGAGCTGAGCAGGATGGCCGCCGAGGCCCGTTCCCGGCCCCGGTCGACGTTGCCCGGGAAGGAGGCGATCCACTTCAGCGAGGCCACCGGACGCGCGCCGCCGACGTAGGCGGGCAGGGCGATGACGCGGTTGCGCTCGTCGTCGGGGAAGCGCAGGAAGACCGAGTGGGGCACGGCGGTGGCGCCGTCCGCGTGGTGGACGTACGCGTCGCGGACCAGTCGGCAGACGGCCGGTTCGTCGCCGTCGAGGACCGCCAGGACGTCGGTGCGTCGCAGGATCAACACCGTGTCTTCTCCTTCCACAGGTGGCCGATCTCGCCGAACTTCGCTCGCACCCAGGCGTCGTCGTAGATCGTGTCGAGGTAGCGCTCGCCCCGGTCGGGCAGGATCAGCACGCAGGTGCTGCCGGCCGCCAACGTGCCCAGCCGCCCGGCGACGGCGCTGACGACGGCGCCCGACGAGCCGCCGCTGAGGATCGCCTCGGCGCCCACCAGCCGGCGGCATCCCACGACGCAGTCCTGGTCGGTGACCCGCACCACGGAGTCGGCGATACCGTCGTGGTAGAGGCCGGGCCGGATGGCCGCGCCGTGCCCCGGGATGAGCCGGCGGCAGGTCGAGCCGCCGAAGATCGCGCTGCCCTCGGCGTCAACCGCGGTGATCCGGGTCCGCAGGCCGTGCGCGGCCTTGTAGCGGGCGCAGCCGTGGATCGTGCCGCACGAGCCGGTGGCCACGAACAGGTGGTCCACCGGTTCGTCGAGCGCGGTCACGACCTCCCGCATGATCGCTTCCTGCGCGCGCCCGTTGAGCGGGTTCGCGTACTGGTTGGGCCAGTACGCGTCCGGTTCGCTGTCGAGCAGTTCCCGGACCCGGCGCAGGCGGGCGGCGAGGAAGTCGCCCAGATCGTTGTCCGGCTCGGTGACCCGGTCCAGCTCCGCGCCGTACGCCGACATGATCGCGCAGTTCTGCGCGGTCGTCTTCGGGTCGATCACGCAGACGAAGCGCAGGTCGAGCCAGCGGCACACCTGGGCGAGCCCGATGCCGAGGTTGCCGGAGCTGGACTCCACCACCGTCGAGCGGCCGGGGACCAGCTCACCGCTGTCGACGGCGCCGAGCACCATCGCGACGGCGGACCGGTCCTTCATGCTGCCGCCCGGGTTCAACGCCTCGAGCTTGGCGTAGAACCGGGCCGGCGAGCCGGGGAAGAGGCGGTCGAGTCGGACCAGCGGTGTGCCCCCGACGGCGGAGAGGATCCCGTCCCGGGGTGGCGTCTCGATCATCGGCGCCAGCGGTGCGTCACGCCGGGGCCGGGCCGTCGGCGGAGCCGGCCTGCGCCGCGCCGGCGTGGTCTGCGGCCTGCTCCTCGCCGGCGCCGTCCGCGGCCTGCTCCTCGCCGCGCACCCGGACGATGAACCGGGCCAGGTCCCGGAAGCTCTCGCCCTGGAACCCCTCCATCTTCTCCAGCAGCTTCATGTCCAGCCCGTTCTCCAGCTCCAGCAGCATCTGGACCATGGAGAACGAGTCCATGTCCTGCAGGCTGCCCGGCTCGGGCACGTCCGGCTGCTCGGCGCAGATCATCCGGGCGGTCCGGGTGACCACGTCGGTCAGCTCGTCGACGGCCTTCGTCAGCTCCTCGGCGGTCTCCCGATCCAGGTCCGCGGTCATTTCCACTGCCGCCATGTCTTCGCCCTTTCCATTCCTGCGGAATTGATTCGAGACGCGGCCGGAACAGTAATCGCATCGCCGTGCCGCGTGATGGGAGATGGCCGTCACCCAGGTTCTGGGTCGACCGCGGCTCACCTCGAGGCGCCGCAGATCAAGCGGGGGCGATGTTAAGCACGGCGTCGTGGGGAGGTCAATTGTGGAATGGCTCCCGCCACCGGTCGCGGCACCCGCGGGGCGCCCGGTCCGGCTGTCTCGCTGGCGGGACGGGCGGACCGCCGCGACGCCTGGCACGGCGGCGGATCCCACGTGGCGTTGCTTGACTGCGCCGGTCGCGATGTGGCTAGCTTCGCGGCACCCGGACACCTCCTCGACGGCGTTGCGAGCCGTCGCCCGACGGGAGGGGCCCAGTGGTCCGCGCCTTTGTGCGGAATGGAATCCGCGCCGGGTCGAAGTCACCGCGTGAAACGAGGACGAAACCGTGCTGTTTCCCTACACCGAATCGCGACGAATAGCGTTGCGGCCGGCCGGCGCCGCCGACGGGACCCAGGCGTACCGGGTCCTTTTCCGGGCCGGACGTGCGAACCTGCCGCTTCTCGACCAGTTCTGTGAGAGCTTCGGCCGCCGGCTCGCCGCCTGTTTCCTCATCCACCGCGTCGACGGCGACGACGCGCCGATCGGGCTGGGCACGCTGTCGGACCTCAGCCCGGCGGGCCACCTGCGCGCCGAAGTGGTGCTGACCCCGGGTCAGCCGGAGGAGCTGCTCGGCGAGGCGAGCGCATTGATCGTCAACTTCGCCTTCGCGATGTGGCGTACCCGCAAGGTCTACCTGCACGCGAACGACGCCGACCCGGCGAGCGTCGGCTTCGGCGGGGAGCACGCCGCGTTGGCCCGGGCCGAGGCGGTGCTGGAGAAGCACACGTTCGGCCAGGGCCGGCTGTGGGACGTCCACGTGTTCGCGGTCCACCGCGAGCAGTGGGACACCACCGGCGTGGACCTGCTCAAGCAGCTCGTCTGATCCGTTCAATCCGCCCATCGGAGTGCCGACGCGGGACTCCCGGCCTGGAGGTGAAGCGCCGAGATGACCCTTAATGTGTGGGGTTACTTGTCGGAGTACGAGAAGGAGCGCGACGACATCCTGAACGCCGTCGACACGGTGTTCAGCTCCGGCACGCTTGTGCTCGGGCCGAGCGTCGCCGCCTTCGAGCAGGAGTTCGCCGCCTACCACGGGGTGCCGCACTGCGTGGGTGTGGACAACGGCACCAACGCGATCGTCCTGGGCCTGCGGGCCCTGGGCGTCGGGCCCGGCGACGAGGTGGTGACGGTGTCGAACACCGCGGCGCCGACCGTGGTGGCGATCGACGCGGTCGGGGCCACCCCGGTCTTCGTCGACGTGGACCCGGACACCTACCTGATGGACGTGGCGCAGGTCGACGCCGCGTTGACCGCACGGACCCGCTGCCTGCTGCCGGTGCACCTCTACGGCCAGTGCGTCGACCTGGCCCCGCTGGAGGCCGTCGCGGCGCGCCACGGCCTGCCGATCCTGGAGGACTGCGCGCAGGCGCACGGCGCCCGCCAGCACGGCCGGATCGCCGGCTCGACGGGTCTGGCCGCCGCGTTCTCCTTCTATCCCACCAAGGTCCTCGGCGCCTACGGTGATGGCGGCGCGGTCCTCACCACCGACGCGGAGACCGACGCCGCGCTGCGGCGGCTGCGGTACTACGGGATGGAGCGCCAGTACCACGTCACCTCCACGCCCGGCTACAACAGCCGGCTGGACGCGGTGCAGGCGGAGATCCTGCGCCGCAAGCTGACCCGGCTCGACGACTACGTCGCCGGCCGGCGGGCGATCGCCGATCGGTACGCCGAGGCCCTCGCCGACACCGACGTCGTGGTGCCGGTGACCGCGCCGGGGAACGAGCACGTGTACTACGTCTACGTCGTCCGGCACCCCCGGCGCGACAAGATCATCGAGGCGATGCAGGCCCACGACGTCGCGTTGAACGTCAGCTACCGCTGGCCGGTGCACACCCAGACCGGCTTCGCCCACCTCGGGGTGCGCCCCGGGGCGCTGCCGGTGACCGAGGCGCTCGCCGACGAGATCTTCTCGCTGCCCATGTTCCCGTCGCTCGCCGTCGACGAGCAGGAACGGTTCATCGACACGTTCAAGACGGTGCTGGCGCGGATTTGAGCCGGCCCGGCCGACGAGGACAGGAGGAGCGGAGATGACGCGGCTCGCGGTTGCGGGTGACCGTACCGCCGGCGCCGGCCGGACCTGGCCGGACGCGGGCGCCGCCGACGACGGGGCGCTGGTGTCCCTGCGGCAGTTCGCCGCCTGGTGGGACGAGCGCCACCGCGCCGGGCGGTTCCGGGTCGACCGGATCCCGTTCGACGCGCTCGACTCCTGGTCGTTCGAGCCCCGCACCGGCAACCTCGGGCACGCCAGCGGCCGGTTCTTCACCATCGAGGGCCTGCGGGTCCGCGACAGCGGCGTCGACGGCTGGTCCCAACCGGTCATCAACCAGCCGGAGATCGGCATCCTGGGCATCGTCGTCAAGGAGTTCAACGGCGTCCTGCACTGCCTCATGCAGGCGAAGATGGAGCCCGGGAACGTCAACACCCTGCAGCTGTCGCCGACGGTGCAGGCCACCCGGAGCAACTACACCCAGGTGCACCACGGCACCGGCACCCGCTACCTGGAGCACTTCGTCGGGGCGCAGCGCGGCCAGGTCCTCGTCGACGTGCTGCAGTCCGAGCAGGGGGCCTGGTTCTGGCGCAAGCGCAACCGCAACATGGTGGTGCTGGTGACCGGCGACGTGCCGGTGCACGAGGACTACTGCTGGTTGACGCCGGCTCAGATACGCGAGCTGATGGGCGTCGACAACCTGGTCAACATGGACGCCCGCACGGTGCTGTCGTGCATGCCGTTCGCGCAGCCCCGGGAGGACGAGGCGGTCACCGGCGACGAGTTCCGCGACGCGCTGGTCCGCTCCTACCAGTACCAACCGCAGGCCGCGCCGGTCGGGCCGCTGCACAACCCCGGCGCGATCCTCAGCTGGTTCACCGAGGCGAAGACCCGGTGCGACTGGACGGCCCGGCTGGTGCCGCTGGGCGAGGTGGCGCGGTGGTCCCGCACCGCCGACGAGATCCGGCACGACGAGGGCCGGCACTTCGGCATCATCGCGGTGCGGGTGGAGGCCGGCACCCGCGAGGTGCGCCAGTGGACCCAGCCGCTGCTGAGCCCGCGGGGCCAGGGCCGCGCGGTGTTCCTGGTCCGCCCGATCCAGGGGGTGCTGCACCTGCTGGTGCAGGCCCGACCCGAGTACGGGCTGATGGACATGGTGGAGATGGCCCCGACGGTGCAGCTGCTGTCGGACTCCCCGGTGGGGGAGATCGCCGACCCGTTCCCGCGGGACCTGATGGCCGCCGGGACGGCCCGGGTGCGCTATGACAACCTCCTGTCGGAGGAGGGTGGGCGGTTCCACCACGCCCTGACCCGCTACCAGATCATCGAGGTGAGCGAGGACGTGCCGCTCGACGTGCCGCCGCAGTACTGCTGGATGACCGTCCGTCAGCTCACCGACCTGCTCCGGCATGGCCACTACCTCAACATCGAAGCGCGTAGCCTGCTGGCCTGCCTGCCCAGCATGTGCTGAGCGCCGGCCGGGACGAAGGAGCGACTGTGCGCCTGCTTTTCACCACCGCGCCCCTGCATGGGCACTTCTATCCGCTGGCGCAGGTGGCCTGGGCGGCCCGGGCCGGCGGGCACGAGGTGCTCGTGGCCGTGCCGGACGACTTCGTCGCGACGGTGCTCGCGGCCGGGTTGCCGGTGGCGTCCTGCGGCCCGGCGGTGGACCTGGCCGGTCGGCTCGCGGCGCCCGACGCGCCGCCGCACGGCAGCGCCGAACGGCGGTACGCCACCGGTCGGGCGTTGGGCCGGGTGGCGGCGTCGTCGCTGCCCGGCATGACGGCCGTGGTGACGCACTGGGCGCCGGACCTGGTGGTCAGCGAGCGGACCGAGTTCGCCGGACCGCTTGCCGCGGCGGCTGCCGGCGTCGCGCACGTGGAGTACCGGTGGGGCGTCGCGCCGCTTGTGGAGTACCGGGCCGGGGCGGTGGCCGAGCTGGCCCACGCCGGCGCCGGCGAGCCGCCGGACCCGGTTGAGGTGTTCAGCCCGTGGCCGGCGACGCTGCGGCCGGCTCACCCGGCGGCACGCAGCATCCGCGACGTGGCGTACAACGGCGCGGCGTTCCTGCCGGGGTGGTTGCTGCGGCCGCGCACCCGGCCGCGGATCTGCGTGACCCTGGGCACCCTGGTGCCCCGGCTGGGCGGCGCGACCGGCCCGGACGTGGCGGGGTGGGTGCGTGGGCTGGCCGGGCTCGACGTCGAGGTGCTGGTCGCGGCCGACGAGGGGACGGCCCCGGCGTGGGGGCCGCTGCCCGACGGCGTTCGCGTCGGCCGGTTGCCGCTGGGGCAGGTGCTGCCGGCGTGCGACGTGCTGGTGAACCACGGCGGCCAGGGCACGGTGCTGGCCGCGCTCGGCGCCGGCTGCCCCCAGTTGTGCCTGCCGCAGTTCGACGATCAGTTCGACAACGCCCGGGCCGTGACCCGGGCGGGCGCCGGGCTGACGCTGCAAACGGGGGAGGCGACGCCGGAGGCGGTCACCGAGCTCGGCCGTCGGCTCCTGCACGACTCCCGTCACGTCCGCGACGCGCGGCGGATCGCCGCGGAGATCGCGACGCATCCGTCACCGGTCGAGGTCTCCGACGAGCTGGTGAAGTTGGCGGCGCCCGGCGTGGGCGCCATGAGGTCCGGTCCGTTGCCGAAGCGAGGTTGATGACTGTGTCGAAGATGACGATCACCGAGATGGAGATCCCGAACGCCTACCGGATCCAGCCGGAGCGGCACCTCGACCGGCGCGGCTACTTCTTCGAGGCGTTGCGGGAGGAGCAGTTGTCCGCCACGATCGGCTACCCGTTCCGGCTGGGGCAGGTCAACTACTCGTCGAGTCGCCGCAACACGGTGCGGGGCATCCACGGCACGTCGCTGCCGCCAGGGCAGGCCAAGCTGGTCACCTGTGTGCGCGGCGCGGTGCTCGACGTGGTGGTGGACCTGCGGATCGGGTCGCCGACATACGGCCGGTTCGAGGTCACCCACCAGGAGGCGGACTCCGGCACGGCGGTGTACCTGGCCGACGGGCTGGGCCACGCGTTCCTGGCGCTGACCGACGACGCGATCATGAGCTACCTGTGCTCCGAGGAGTTCGTGCCCGGCACGATGATCGAGATCAACCCGTTGGATCCGGAGATCGGCATCACCTGGTCGGTGACCAAGGAGCCGATCATGTCCGACAAGGACGCCGCCGCGCCGTCGTTGGCCGAGGCGGCGGCGGCCGGCAGGCTGCCGAGCTACGACGAGTGCCTCACGCACTACGCGGCGCTGAAGGCGAGCCCGGCGCCGCGCTGACCGCCCGACGTCACCGTCCCCCCGTCCAGCCCACTGCCGAGCGGAGTCCTTGCCGATGATGAGCCGCAGCACGACCGACCGGGTCCGCATGGGGGTGATGGGCTGCGCGGACATCGCCTGGCGCAAGACCCTGCCGGCGATGGTGGCGGAGCCCGCGATCCAGGTCACCGCGATCGCCAGCCGGGACCGGGGCAAGGCCGAGGTCTTCGCCGACCGGTTCTCTGGCGCGGCGGTGGAGGGTTACCAGGCCCTGCTCGACCGGGACGACGTGGACGCCGTCTACCTGCCGTTGCCGGCGCGGCTGCACGCCGAGTGGATCGAGCGCGCGCTCGCCGCCGGCAAGCACGTCCTGGTCGAGAAACCGATGACGGACAGCCGCCCGGCCACCGAGCGACTCGTCGAGATGGCCCGCGCCCGGCAACTGGTGCTGCTGGAGAACTTCATGTTCCTCTACCACTCGCAGCACTCGGCGGTGCGCAAGCTCGTCGCCGACGGCGCCATCGGCGAGTTGCGCGCCTTCAGCAGCGCCTTCACCATCCCGCCCAAGCCGGTCGGTGACATCCGCTACCAGCAGAAGGTCGGCGGCGGGGCGTTCCTCGACTTCGGCGGTTACCCGATCCGGGCGGCGTTGCAGTTCCTCGGCGGCGACCTGCGGATCGTCGGCGCGATGTTTCGCCGCGACCCGCGACACGACGTGGTGATGTCCGGCCACGTGCTGCTCTGCACCTCCGACGGCATCGCCGCGCAGTTGAGCTTCGGCATGGAGCACTCGTACCGCAACAGCTACAGCCTCGCCGGCAGCACCGGCCGGATCATGCTGGACCGGGTGTTCACGCCGCCCGAGACCTACCAGCCGGTGCTGCGGATCGAGCGCCAGGACCATCGCGAGGAGTTCGTCCTGCCGGTGGACCACCAGTTCGCCAACGTGGTGCGCGAGTTCGCCCGGGCGGTGCTCGACGGCGACGACCTGCGCGCGCAGCAGGAGTGGACGCTGCAGCAGGCCGACCTGATGGACCGGGTGCGCGAGGCCGCCCTCGTCGTCGACATCTAGGGCCTGTTACGCAGGGGCGGTCGAGCCGCCGGCCGGACGCCCGGCGGCTCAGACCCGCCAGGCCACCGGCAGCCGTTCGAAGCCGTTGAGCAACTCGGCGCGGACCCGGTCGGGTACGCCGTCCGGGCGCAGTCCGGGCAGGCGGTCGAGGACCGCGCGCACCGCGGTGGTGGCCTCCAGGCGGGCCAGCGACGCGCCCAGGCAGTAGTGGACGCCGTGGCCGAAGGCGAGGTGCCGGCGCAGTTGCGCGGGCGGGCGGGTCACGTCGAACCGGTCCGGGTCGGGCCAGTGCTCCGGGTCGCGGTTGGCCGCGGCGAGCAGCGGCAGCACCTTGGCCCGCTCGGGGATGGCGACGCCGGCCAGTTCGGTGGCGCGGCCGGCGGTGCGGAACAGGCCGCGCAGCGGCGCGTCGACCCGCAGGCTCTCCTCGACGGCGGCGGCCACCAGGCCCGGGTCGCGGCGTACCAGGTCGAGCTGGTCGGGGTCGGTGAGCAGCCGGTGCACCACGTTGCCGATGAGCAGCGCCGTGGTGGAGCTGCCGGCGACCAGCAGGAACTGGCAGAAGCCGAGCAGTTCGGCGTGGCTGAGCGGACGGCCGTCGGGCTCTGCGGTCATCAGGGTGGTCAGCAGGTCCGGCGGGGGCGTGCCGCCGGCGTCCAGGTGCGCGCGGCGCCGCCGCAGGTGCGCGTCGAAGTGCAGGTGGAACGACCGGTAGGCGGGCGCGACCCGGTGGTCGAGCGACCCGCGCGGGCGGCTCAGCCCCTCGGCCAGCGCCAGCACCCACGACCAGTAGCGCGGGGCGTGCTCGACCTCGGCGCCGAGCATCCGGCAGGTCACCGTCATCGACAGCGGCACCGCCAGGTCGGCCATCAGGTCGGCGTGGCCGCGCGGGGCGAGGCCGTCCACCAGGGAGTCGACCAGTTCCTGGACGGAGCCGCCGAGGCCGGCGACGGCGGCCGGCCGGAACGCCGGGGCGAGCAGCGCCCGCTGGCGGGTGTGCAGCGGCGGGTCGCTGGCGACCAGGACGCCGCCGGGCTGGGCGTGGACCAGGCCGGGGCCGAGGCGCGACGGCCAGGTCGTGTCGTCGGTGAGCACCGCCCGCACGTCGCGTTCGCGGCTGATCCGGTAGTGGGGGGCGGGGTGGGCCACCGGGCAGACCGCCGGCGTCCGGCGGTCGTCGGCGGTGGGCGGCCCGGGTTCGGCGTTCACTCGTAGCCGTACTGCTGGAGGATGTCGCCGAACTGTTCGGTGAACCGGGCCAGGTTCCGGGCGGTGAACCGGTCCCGCCAGCCGCCACTGCGGCCCTGGTGGAAGCTCCACGCGTCGGGGTTGTAGACCCGATCGGCGATCGCCTCGGCGTCGCTGTCGGACCCGATGTGCCGCAGGACGTCGTTGACCGCCGCGACCTGCCGCTCCCGGGTGCCGCCGCCGCGGGGGCCGATCAGGTCCTCGTAGCGGACCTTGCACACGCCGGGGTGGTGGAGCATCCAGAGCGCCTTCTCGAACTGGTCGCGGGCCAGGAAGGACGGGTCCCGCAACGCGTAGTCGATCTTCTCTTCCCAGGTGTTCTTGCTGGCCAGGATCCGGCTGAAGATGTCGGCCTCGTAGAAGTTGCCATACCCCTCGCGGGTGCGCCCCTCCAGGAAATTGATCATGGAGACGACCGTGTCGCGCGGATCCCGGTAGTTGAGGATCAGCGGCGGCGAGGCGGTCTCCACCCACTCGCTGAGGAAGCTGCCGTCCACCCGGTGGATGTCGAGCTCGTGCAGGATCCAGCACAGACCGTCGGGGGTGTCGGCGAACCGGGTGTACGGCAGGTAGGGGTTGGTGACGAAGTCCGCGGCCACGTCGAGGCGGGTCTGGCCGTACCGGTTGACCAGCTGCTGCCCGAGTCGCTGCTGCCAGTGCCACGTCAGCGCCGACCACGCCTGGTCGGTGACGTCGGCGAACCGGGCGGTGCCGCGCAGCGCCAGCAGGTCGTCGTGGTCGCCCTTCGCCAGCACCAGGGCGGCGATCGCGGCGCGCTGCTCGTCGTCGAACTCCGGCACCGTACGCGGCCCGGGACGGGGCACGCCGACGATGCGGTAACCCATCTCCAGCATCAGTTCCTGCATCAGGTGGGTGCCTGACTTCTGGAACGAGATGACCATGGTGCGCGGTGCGTGGCTCATCGATCCGGCTCCTGTCGTCACTTCGTGCTCCGCCGCTGTCCGCCGGGGTGGACCCGACGGTGCAGCACGCCGTCGGCCCAGACCAGTTCGACCCCGCCCCACCGCAGCGCGGCCTCCACCGTGTCCAGCACGCCGAGCGCGACGTCGACCTCGCCGAGGACGGCCAGGACCGGCACGTCGCTCCACGTGCGGTACTCGCGCAGGATCGTCCGCAGGACGGCGTCGTCGTCGGCCGCGCTCACCCGGGCCGTGCCGTCGGCGCGGGTGACGACCGGCAGCCGGGAGCGCCAGGCGGGCATGAGCTGCCTGTCGTACCCGGCGTGCGGGTCGGCGGCGTCGGGCCGGAACACGGCCGCGGCCCGGTCCCGCAGGCACAACGCGGCGGCGCGCCGGTACGCCGGGCGGTCGGCGAGCCGGTTGAGCAGATCGCGCGTGGCCGGCGCGGTGGCGGGCGCGAGGATCGCCCGGGAGCCGACCGGGCCGGGACCGGCGTAGAGCCGGCCGCGCAGCACCACCGCGGGCAGGCCGGTGCGGTGGATCAGCCGGGCCAGCTCCTCCGGGCGGCACGGCGCGGTCGACCAACCCGGCGGCACGTGCGGCGTGCGCCCGGGCAGGGGCCCGAGCCGCAGGTCCCACGGCAGCCAGCGCAGGCCGTCACCGAGGCCCAGCGCGGCCGCGCCGACCGCGCCGGCGGCCCCGTCCGGGTACGGCGGCACCCACATCCGCCGGACCAGCGGGTGCTCCCGCAGGGCGGCGGTAAGCGCCGGCGAGCCGGCGGCGCTGCCGGTGAAGCAGAGGTCGACCGGGCCGTCGCCGGCCAGCAGGTCGGCCAGTCGCTCGGCGAGCAGGCCGCCGAGGAAGCGCTGGAGGCCGGCGGCCAGGTCGGCCGCGTCGACGCCGTGGGCGTCGGCGGCCCGGCGCAGGTCGGTCAGGAACGCGGTGGTGTGCCACACCGACGGCTCGACGGACCGCCCGCGGCCGAGAACGCTCGCGCGGTACTCCTTGGCCGCCGCGGTGTCCGCCTCGAAGTGCTCGTCCACGAGCCTGCCGACGAGCGTGGTCACCTCGGTGCGTACCGTCCCCGACCCGGCCAGGTCGGCCAGCGCCGCGCCGGGTGCCGGCTCGCGGCCCTGACCGGCCGGTCCGAGCACCCGCGCGGCCAGGTCCAGGACCATGCCGGTGATCGGGAACAGCTCACCCCGCGACTCGCTGCGCCCTCGCCCGTCGACCCGGGCGAGGCACGGGAAGCTGTCCGCGTCCCAAACCAGCACCGTCGCGCCGGCGCCGTCGCGGGCGAACGGGCTGGTGCAGTACGTGGCGGCGACGTGCCCGGCGAGGTGGGCGTAGCTGACGTACGGGACGGCCGTGCCGCCCACCGTCAGCGTGCCCTCGGCCACCACCGGCGGATGGGTGTCCAGGTGCCCGGCGGCGGCCAGCTCCACCGGCGCGTCCGGCGGCCCCAGCCGCAGCCGGCCGTCGGTGGTGCCGGGCCCGCCGTCGACCACCCAGGCGTCGACGGCGTCGACCGTGCGCCGGATTGCGCCGAGTGTTTCCGCGACCCGGTCGACGGCGGCCTTGGTGGACCCTTCTACATCGACATCCAACAATGTTGATGCGAGTTCGATCCGGCCGTTGCGAATCAGCGCGAGACCACCTCTGCCGGTCAACTTGAGCCCTGCGACGATCACGACTGTTCCTCCCGTCGGCGTTCGGCCGAGACGTGTCCTCCAGTTGGCGAGCCGACGGGGCGAGACGTCGACGCCGACGTCGCGTGGGCGTCCGGCGAGCGGCCCGAGGAGGTGCCCGAAGCTAACGAGCGGGCCGTACGCCGGTCAACGACGGTCGGGCGGGAAGGGCCGCCCGGCGGGCGAACGTCTCGCTGGCGGGACATCCCCGGTGGCCGTCCCGACGCGGCCCGAGCAGCGACGCGCGTCGGCCCGCTCTTCTGCCGGGCGCCGATGTCGGGGCACACTCCCATTCGTGCGATAGCGTCGCGCCGGATCGCTTCCAGGTGTCGTGATGTGCCGGCACGTATCTGGTTCTCTCATCACGCTGCGGCCTCTCGCGCCGCATTCGACGTCGATCGGTCTAGTCAGGAGTTGTCATGTCGAGCACGTCCCAATGCCGCGTGTGCGGCGGCACGGTCAACGAGTTCTTCGACTTCGGGCGCCAGCCGCTGTCGGATGCCTTCCTGGAGCCCGACGCCGACCTCGACGGCGAGTTCTTCTTCCGGCTCGCCACCGGGCTCTGCGCGGACTGCACGATGGTGCAGCTGATGGAGGAGGTGCCCCGCGACCGGATGTTCCACGAGGCGTACCCGTACCACTCGTCCGGATCCGCCTACATGCGGTCGCATTTCGAGGGCCTGGCCAAGCGGCTGCTCACCACGGAGTTGACCGGCGACGACCCGTTCGTCGTGGAGGCCGGCTGCAACGACGGGGTGATGCTGCGGACGCTCGCCGAGTCCGGCGTCCGCCACCTCGGCGTGGAGCCCTCCGGCGGCGTGGCCGACGTGGCCGCGGCGAAGGGGATCCGGGTCCGCAAGTCGTTCTTCGAGGAGTCGACGGCGCGTGAGATCCGGGCCGCCGACGGGCCGGCCGACGTCATCTACGCCGCCAACACGCTGTGCCACATCCCGTACATCGGGTCGATCCTGACCGGGGTGCGGGCGCTGCTCGCCCCCACCGGCGTGTTCGTGTTCGAGGACCCCTACTTGGGCGACATCGTCGAGCGGGCCTCGTTCGACCAGATCTACGACGAGCACTTCTTCTTCTTCACCGCCCGCTCGGTGCAGGAGATGGCGCAGCGGCACGACCTGGAGCTGGTCGACGTGGAGCGGCTGCCGGTGCACGGCGGCGAGGTGCGCTACACGCTCGCGATCGCCGGCGCCCGTACGCCCACGCCGGCCGTCGCCGACCTGCTCGCCGAGGAGCGGGCCCGCGGGCTCGCCGACCGGGCCACCCTGGACGGCTTCGGCGAGCGGGTGCTGCGCATCCGGGACGACCTGACCGCGTTGCTGCGCCGGCTGCGGGCCGAGGGCAAGCGGGTCGTCGGCTACGGCGCCACCGCCAAGAGCGCGACCGTGACCAACTTCTGCGGCATCGGCCCGGACCTGGTGTCGACGGTCGTCGACACCACCCGGGCGAAGCAGAACCGGCTCACCCCCGGGGCGCACATCCCGGTGGTCGACGCGGCGGCCTTCGCCGATCCGTACCCGGACTACGCGCTGCTGTTCGCGTGGAACCACGCCGACGAGATCCAGGCCAAGGAGCAGGGGTTCCGGGCGGCCGGCGGCCGGTGGATCCGGTACGTCCCCGAGGTGCGGATCGACTGACCGGCCCCGACACACCACCCCACGGGCACGGCTGGGCCGTCCCGACCAGACGTCAGGGAGACAGAGCACATGATCCGAAACGTGGTCATCGTCGGCGGCGGGACGGCCGGATGGATGACGGCCAGCTACCTCAAGGCGGCGTTCGCCGACCGCGTCGACGTGACTCTCATCGAGTCCGCCCAGGTCTCGCGCATCGGCGTGGGCGAGGCGACCTTCAGCACCCTGCGGCACTTCTTCGACTACCTGGGCCTGGACGAGGCGGACTGGCTGCCCCGCTGCGCCGGCGGCTACAAGCTGGGCATCCGGTTCGAGAACTGGAACCGCCCGGGCGAGCACTTCTACCACCCGTTCGAGCGCCTGCGGATGGTCGACGGGTTCTCGCTCGCCGACTGGTGGCTCGCCCTGGGCGACCGCAGCCGGCCCTTCGACGAGGCGTGTTTCCTCACCCGGGCCCTCTGCGAGGCGAAACGCTCCCCGCGAATGCGTGACGGCTCGCTGTTCACGACGGGCCTGGACGGCCGACTCGGCCGGTCCACCCTGGACGAGCAGCGCGCCCAGTTCCCGTACGCTTACCACTTCGACGCCGACGAGGTGGCCCGCTACCTCGCCGGGTACGCCAAGGCGCGCGGGGTGCGGCACGTGGTCGACAACGTGGCGCACGTGGCCCGCGACGAGCGCGGCTGGATCGGCCACGTGGTCACCGACGAGCACGGGACGGTCGCCGGCGACCTCTTCGTCGACTGCACCGGATTCCGCGGCCTGCTGATCAACCAGACGCTCGGCACCCCGTTCGAGTCGTTCCAGGACGTGCTGCCCAACAACCGCGCGGTCGCGGTGCGGGTGCCCCGCGAGGACGCGACCGAGATGAGCCCCTACACCACGGCGACCGCGATGAGCGCCGGCTGGATGTGGACCATCCCGCTGTTCCGGCGCAACGGCAACGGCTACGTCTACTCCGACGAGTTCATCAGCCCGGAGGAGGCGGAGAAGGAGCTGCGCGCCGCCGTCGCCCCCGGCCGCGACGACGTGCCGGCCAACCACATCCGGATGCGGATCGGCCGCAACCGGGAGTCCTGGGTGCACAACTGCGTCGCCATCGGCCTGTCCAGCGCGTTCGTGGAACCGCTGGAGTCCACCGGGATCTTCTTCATCCAGCACGGCATCGAGCAGCTGGTGCGCTACTTCCCGGACGAGCGCTGGGACCCGGTGCAGATCGCCGCCTACAACGACCGGGTCGGGCGGGCCGTCGACGGGGTCAAGGAGTTCCTGGTCCTGCACTACCGGGCCGCGCAGCGCGAGGACACGCCGTACTGGAAGGAGGCCAAGCGACGCCGGCTGACCGACGGCCTGGCGGAGCGGTTGGAGCTCGCCGGCTCGCGTCTGCTCGACGAGGAGACGATCTACCCGTACTACCACGGGTTCGAGAGCTACTCCTGGAACGCGATGAACCTCGGGCTGGGGCACGTGCCGACGTCGCCGGCGCCGGCCCTGCGGCACCTCGACCCGGCCCGCGCCCACGCCGAGTTCGCGCGGCTCCGAGCCGAGGGCGAGGCGCTCGTGGCCGCGCTGCCCAGCTGTTACGAGTACCTCGCCGGGCTCAACGACTGATCTCCGATCGCAGCGGAGGGCCACCGATGACCACCCTTTCGTCCGACGACGTGTCGGCGGCGCAGCCCGGCCACCCGGGCCCGCCGCACGGGTTCCGCACCTTCATGCGCGGCTACGTCACCGGCGTCGCGGTCGTCACCTCGACCGGCGCCGACGACCAGCCGCACGGGCTGACCTGCAACTCGTTGGCCAGCGTGACGATGGACCCGCCCACGCTGCTGGTCTGCCTCGACACGTGCAGCGGCACCCTGGCGGCCATCCGTGAGCGCGACAGCTTCATGGTCAACCTGCTGCACGCCGCGGCCCGGCAGACGGCGGAGATGTTCGCCGCGCCGCGGCCGGACCGCTTCGGCGCGGTGGCGTGGCGGTTGTCGCCGCGGCGCGCGCTGCCCTGGCTGGCCGAGGACGCGTTCGCCGCCGCCGAGTGCGACGTGGTCGACCTGCGGACCGTCGGCGACCACGTCGTCGTCTTCGGTCGGGTGGTCAAGGCCGCCGGCGGCGAGGGCCGCCCGCTGCTCTACGGCCGCCGCTCCTATCTGGAGGCCCGGTGAGCGACGGCGCGCAGACCGTCGGAGTCGGCCGGCGGGGCCGGCTGGTCGTCGCCGCCGGGGCCGCGGTGCTCGCCGGCATCGTGGCGCTGTGGGGCACCGACCTGGTCGACGTCGGGCCGGTCGACCCGCTCACCGGGTTCCTGCTCGCCGTCGCCGTGATCCTCGCCGGTAGCCACCTGGTGGGCGAGCTGATGCGCCGGCTGGGGCAGCCCGCGGTGCTCGGCGAGATCCTCGGCGGCCTGCTGCTCGGCCCGTCGGCGCTGGGCCTGCTCAGCCCCGGCCTGCACCGGTGGCTCTTCCCGCCGGACGTGCTTGTCAACCTGGACCGGATGGCCCAACTCGGTCTGGTCGTGTTCATGTTCCTGCTCGGCTGCGAGCTGCGCACCGGCGGGGCGCAGCGACCACGCGCCGTCGGCCTGGTGGTGCTCGGTGGCATGGGCCTGCCGGTCGTCGCGGGCTTCGGCCTGGCCCTCGCGGCCGAGCCGGTGCTGCGCGGGGCCGGCGCGCCGGTGCCGGCGTACGCGCTCTTCCTCGGCCTCGCGCTCGCCATCACCGCGCTGCCCGTGCTGGCCCGCATCCTGGTCGACCTGCGACTGGACCGCAGCCGCACCGGGGCGCTGGCCCTGTCGTCGGCGGCGGCCGGCGACGGCGTCGCCTGGCTGGCGCTGACGGTGATCCTCGCGGCGGCGACCTCCGGGGCCGACGTGCGGTCGGTGACCGGGGCGGCGGTCCACCTCGCCCTGGTGCTCGTGCTCTTCCTTTGCCTGCGGCCGGTGCTGGCGGCGATCGTGCGGCGCTCCGGCTCCGAGCGGGCGCTCGTCGTCGTCCTGGTCGTCGGCGCCATCGCGTTCGCGGCGTTGACCCAGCTGGTCGGCCTGCACCCGCTGATCGGCGCCTTCCTCTTCGGCGTCGCGCTGCCGCGCCGGTCGCCGGTGGTGGAGCGGATCAACCACCAACTCCAGGGCTTCACCCTGACGATCCTGCTGCCGCTGTTCTTCGCCGGGGTCGGCCTGGCCGCCTCGGTGGGCCTGCTCGGCGGCGACCCCGGCCACTGGCTGCTCTTCCTCGGCGTGCTCGCGGTCGCGGCGGTGACGAAGGTGGCCGGCGCCGGCGGCGGCGCCCGGCTCGCCGGCCTGCCGGCACGCGACGCGGTACGGGTCGGCGTGCTGATGAACTGCCGGGGCGTCACCGAGCTGGTCATCGCCAGCATCGGCCTGCGGTCCGGCCTGGTCAACGAGCTCGGCTTCACCATCCTGGTGCTCACCGCCGTGGTGACCACCGCGATGACGGCGCCGCTGGCCCGCGCGCTGGCCCGCGACGACGCCGCGTCGGCCGATCCGGCCGGCCCCTGACCGACTCCACGAACGGACAAGTCGATGAATGGAATAGTGCTCGCCGGCGGGAGCGGAACCCGGCTCTACCCGCTCACCCTGGCGACGTCCAAGCAACTGCTCGCGGTCTACGACAAGCCGATGGTCTACTACCCGATGTCGGTGCTGATGCTGGCCGGCATCCGCGACATCCTGATCATCTCCAACCCGCCCAGCATCCCGGCGCTGCGGGCGTTGTTCGGCGACGGCTCGCATCTGGGCCTGCACATCACCTACGCCGAGCAGCAGGAGCCGCGGGGCATCGCCGAGGCGTTCCTGATCGGCGCCGACCACATCGTCGGCGAGCCGTGCGCGCTCGTCCTCGGCGACAACATCTTCCACGGCGCGGGGTTCCCGCAGCTGCTGCGCTCCTCGCGGGAGGAACTGGACGGCTGCATGCTGTTCGGCTACCCGGTGTCCGACCCCTACCGCTACGGCATCGGCGAGGTCGACGCGTCCGGCGCGCTGGTCTCGATCGAGGAGAAGCCGGCCCACCCGCGGTCGGACAACGCGATCACCGGGCTGTACTTCTACGACTCCGACGTCGTCGAGATCGCCCGCGAGCTGGTGCCCTCGCCCCGGGGCGAACTGGAGATCACCGACGTCAACCTGGCCTACCTCAAGCAGGGCCGGGCCCGGCTGCAACGCCTCGGGCGCGGTTTCACCTGGCTGGACGCCGGCACGCACGACTCGATGCTCGCCGCCACCCAGTACGTGCAGGTGATCGAGAAGCGCCAGGGCGTGCGGGTGGCGTGCCTGGAGGAGATCGCCCTGCGGATGGGCTACATCGACGCGGAGGCGTGCCACCGGCTCGGATTGGAGGCCCGCAACTCCGACTACGGGCGTTACCTGCTGGAGCTCGCGGAGACGGTCGGATGAGCGGGGTGCGACGCGCGGCGGCGTTCCCGCACGTCCCCGGCCGGACGCGGGCCGGCCGATGAGCTACGTCGACGTCGCGCCGGCGAGCCTGCTGGCCCGGGGCCCGGCGGACCGCGAGGTGACCGAGGGGGCCTGGCGGGTCCGGTGGGACCGCGTGGCCGGCGACCCGGCGGAGTTGGTGCGCGGTCACATGGCGCCGGCCCTCGACTTCCACACCTCCGGCAGCACCGGGGAGAGCCTCTGCTGGCGGCGTGGCCGCGAGGCGGCCTGGCGGGAGGCGGGCCTGCTCGCCGACCTGGTCGCCGAGGACCGGCCCGGCGCGGTGGTGTCGTTCGTGCCCCCGGTGCACATCTACGGCGCGCTGGCCACGCTGTTGCTGCCGGCCCGCCTCGGCGCGCCGGTCTGGTACCGCAAGTCGTTCTTCGGGCCGATGCCCGAGGTGGAGTCGTCGCGGGTGCTCGTGGTCGCCACGCCGTGGATCTTCACCCTGCTGTTGCAGCACCTCGACTGGGTGCGCCGCTTCGAACGGGTGACCGTGCTGCACAGCAGCGCCATGCTGCCGGACACCGCGGGTCAACTGCGGGCCGAGGTGGGCGGGGACCGGTTGGGCGTGGTGGAGATTCTCGGCTCGACCGAGACCGGGGGGATCGCCACCCGCCGGTGGGCCACCGGCGCGCCCGGCCCGTGGACGCTCTTCCCGGACGTCACGTTCGCGGACCGGCCCGAGGACGCCGGGGCGGGGGAGGACAGCCCGCTTGTCGTACGCAGCCCCCGCCTGGCGTACCGGCCGGGTGCGACGCCGCCCCGGCAGGCGAGCACCGGCGACCTGGTCCGGCGCCGCGACGACCGGACGTTCGACCTGGTCGGCCGCAGCAGCCGGCTGGTGAAGGTGAACGGCCGCCGGGTCAACCTCGACGACCGGGAACGGGTGCTGCGCGCCGCGATCGACTGCGCCGACCTGGCGCTCGTGCCGGTGGCCGACCCGGTGATCGGCGAGCACGTCGACCTGCTGGTCGTCGCGCCCGGGCGGACGCTCGCCGACCTCGACCTCGCCGCCGGGTTCTCCGCCATGGGGATGCGTCCCCGCAAGGTTCATCTGGTGCCCGGGATCGACCGGTCCGAGACCGGCAAGCTGCGGTACCGCCAGCCGACAATCACCGCCGACGCGGAGGTAGCGACGTGACCATGATCGCCCACAGTTCGACAAGCGCCGCCATGGACGGCGACCACGGCGCGCCGATGCCCGCCGGGGACGGCACGGCGTACCTGGCGGCGATCACCGGCGCCGCCGACTGGGACGCCACCCTGCCGCCGTGCGACGACGCCGACGTGGCCCGGATGGAGTCCAGCGCCGCCACGATCGACAAGCACCTGGCCGCCGGGGAGCCGATCTACGGACTCACCCAGGGGTTCGGCCCGCTCGTGCTCTACGCGGCGGAGTCCGAGATGGAGCAGGGCACCTCGCTGATCTCGCACCTGGGCACCGGGCAGGGCCAGCCGCTGGCCCCGGAGGTGAGCCGGCTGGTGCTGTGGCTGCGGCTGGCCAGCATGCGCAAGGGATTCTCGGCGGTGTCGCCGGAGTTCTGGCAGCGCATCGCCGACCTGTGGAACGCCGGCTTCACGCCGTGCATCCCGCGCGACGGCACGGTGAGCGCGAGCGGCGACCTCCAGCCGCTGGCCCACGCGGCGCTTGCCTGCACCGGGTACGGCGAGGCGTGGGTGCGGGAGCACGGCGACTGGGTGGTCCGGCCGGCCGGCGAGGCGCTGGCCGCGATCGGCGCCGAGCCGGTGCGGTGGCCGGTGCGCGAGGCGCTCGCGTTCGTCAACGGCACCGGCGTCGGCCTGGCCCTGTCCATCCTCAACCACCGCTCGGGGCTGCAACTGGTGCGGGCCGTGGCGGCGCTGTCGGCCCGGCTCGCGACCCTGCTGGGCGCGAATCCGGAGCACTACGACGACGGGGTGGGGTTCGCCCGCGGGCAGGCCGGGCAGATCACCGTGGCCCGGTGGATCACCGGGGCGATGCCGGCGGACGCCCGCCGCGACCCGAGCCGGCCACTTCAGGAGCCGTACAGCCTGCGCTGCGCGCCGCAGGTGCTCGGCGCGGTCCTGGACCAGGTGTCCGGCGCCGCGGACCTGCTCGCCCGGGAGGCGCGTGGCTGCACCGACAACCCGATCACCGTTTCGGGCCGGGTGCTGCACGCGGGCAACTTCCACGCGATGCCGGTGGGCTTCGCCTCCGACCAGCTCGGGCTCGCCGTGCACATGGCGGCGTACCTGGCGGAGCGGCAACTCGGGCTGATCGTCAACCCGGTCACCAACGGCGACCTGCCGCCGATGCTCACCCCCCGGGCCGGCCGTGGCTGCGGCCTGGCCGGCGTGCAGATCAGCGCCACCTCGTTCATCTCCCGGATCCGGCAACTGGTCTATCCGGCGTCGCTGACCACGCTGCCCACCAACGGGTGGAACCAGGACCACGTGCCGATGGCGCTCAACGGTGCGAACGGCGTGTCCGAGGCGCTCGACCTGGCCTGGCTGACGGTCGGCTCGCTGGCCCTGGGCGTGGCCCAGCTGACCGCGATGACGCAGCCGGGCCCCGATGTCGACGGCGTCTGGGCGGAGCTGGCCCGCGTGTCGCCGCCGCTGGCGGAGGACCGGCCGATGGGCCCGGAGGTGCGCGCGGCCCGCGACCTGATGCGGCGGTACGCGGCGCAACTGCTCGTCGACCGGTCGGAAGAAGCGCGATGAGCACCGACTTCGTGCTGCCGACGCCGGAGGAGGTCGGCGCGTTCTACGACCGGGCCAACCTGCTCATCACCCGGTTCCAGGGCGGCAACATGCACTACGGCTACTGGACCGGGCCGGACGACGACAGCAGCTTCGAGGTGGCCGGCCAGCGCCTGACCGACCTGCTCATCGACAAGCTGGCGCCGGGCGCCGGCGACCGGGTGCTCGACGTCGGCTGCGGCCCGGGCAAGCCCGGGGTGCACCTGGTCCGCCGCACCGGCGCCGACCTGGTCGGCATCTCGGTCAGCACCCGCGACGTCGAGCTGGCGAACGAGCGTGCCCACGCCGAGGGGGTAGCCGACCGCGCCGTGTTCCAGGTGGCGGACGCCACCGCGCTGCCGTTTCCGCCGGACTCCTTCGACGCGGTGCTGATGCTGGAGTCGATCGTGCACATCCCGGACCGGACGCGGGCGTTGACGCAGGCGGCCCGGGTGCTGCGCCCGGGCGGCCGGTTGGCGCTCACCGACTTCGTCCTGCGCGGGGAGATCATCGAGCAGGACGAGGAGACCCGCCAGGCGGTGGCGGAGGCGCTCGCCGCGTGGCGGGCCGCGCCCCTGGTGCGGGTCGAGGACTATCCGCGCTTCGTCGCGGAGGCCGGTCTGGTGCTCGACGAGATCGTCGACATCACCGCGCAGACCATGCGCACCTACCAGCAGACGCACATGGCCATGCACGAGTACGCCAAGACCCACGACGACCTGCCCGAGGACCTGGCCCGTCTGGTGGCCGACCCGGTCGACGACGGCTGGGACGTCGAGCCCGACCACGTCAGCGAGGGTGTGGTCGTGGTGGTGGCGCACCGGCCGGACGCTCCCTGACCGGTCAGTCGGCCCGGTACTTGGCGGTCAGCTCGACCAACTGCCCGGCGACCTCGTTGGGCGTGGGCAACGCCTCGATCTCCGCCCGCAGGGCCTCGGCCCGCTCCCGGAAGACCGGCTCGTCCAGCAGGCGCCCGAGCTGCTCCCGGACGGTCGCGCCGGTGGCGGCGCCGGAGTGGACCACCAGGCCGGCGCCCTGCGCGGCCAGCTTGCCGGCCAGCAGCGGACCCTCGAAGTGGAACGGCAGGACCAGCTGCGGTACGCCGTAGCGCGCGACCGTGCTCAACGTCCCGAACCCGCCGTGGTTGACGACCGCGGCGCAGGTCGGCGCCAGCGCGTGCAGCGGCACGTAGTCGACCACCCGGACGTTGTCCGGCACCCCGGGCAGCTTCGGCTGCTCGGCCGTCGCGATGGTGGCGACCACCTCGACGTCCAGGTCGGCGAGGGAGTCGAGCACGTCGGCGACGTTGAGCGTGTAGCCGTCGAAGTGGTCGGTGGCGCTCAGGCCCAGGGTCAGCGCCACCCGCGGCCGTGACCGCGGCGCCCACACCCACGGCGGTACGACGGCGCGACCGCCGTAGGGGATGTGGCGCATCGGCACGTAGTGCAGCGGCGCCCCGATCCGCAGCGACGGGCTCAACTGGTCGACGGTGAACTGGCCGGACACTAGGTCCTCGGTGAACGCGAAGCCGTACCGCCGGGCGTAGGACTCGAGCCACTCGGCGAGCGCGTCGTCCCGCTCCGGCGGGACGAGCCGGCTGTTGACCTGGCGGATGTGGGCGTGCGTCACGCCGTACACGTCCATGGTGAACAGCAGGCGGCCGTGCGCCGCGCCGCACGCCTTCGCGGCGATCGCGCCGGCGAACGTGTTCGGCTCCCACAGGACCAGGTCGGGGCGCCACTGCTGCGCGAGGCGCACCAGGTCGGCCACCATCGGCTGGTTGTGCAGGCGGTGGCCCCACTGGGTGAAGGCCCGGTGCGACTCGGTCAGCTCGGCCCAGTCGACGTTCTCCGCGCCGACCTCGGCGAGGTCGTACGGCTTGGGTAGCCCGCGCCGCCACTGTGCCCGGTCCTCCGGGCGGTCCATCCGCTCGACGTCGACGTCCCGCCCGACCGGCACCGCGGTCAGGCCGGCGTCGGTGATCAGGTCGGTGAGCCGGGGCAGGCTGGCCACCCGGACCTCGTGGCCGGCGGTCCGCAACGCCCACGCCAGCGGCACCATCTTCAGGAAGTGCGTGCGTTGCGGGAGCGTGCACAGCAGGACGCGCATGGGTGTTCTCCTGGTGGGTCAGGGGGTGTGGTGGTGGGCGGTGAGGGTTTCGAGGTGGGGGACGATCTGGTTGGGGGAGGGGAGGGTGGTGATTTCGTGGGCGAGGTCGGTGGCGCGTTTGTGGAAGTGGGGTTCGGTGAGGAGGCGGTGGACGGCGTCGCGGACGGTGGGTCCGGTGGCGTTGCTGGTGTGGATTTGTAGGCCGGCGCCGTGGGTGGCGAGTTTGTGGGCGAGTTGGGGTTGGTCGAAGTGGTAGTGCAGGGCGAGTTGGGGGACGGGGTGGCGGCTGGTGGTGGCGAGGGTGGCGGCGCCGGCGTGGTGGATGACGGCGGCGCAGGTGGGGGCGAGGGCGTGCCAGGGGACGTAGGGGACGACGCGGACGTTGGGGGGCAGGGTGCCGAGGGCGGGTTGTTCGTGTTCGGCGATGGTGGCGACGAGTTCGATGTCGAGTTCGGCGAGGGTGTGGATGAGGTCGCCGATGTCGAGGGTGTAGCCGTCGTAGATTTCGGTGGCGCTGAGGCCCATGGTGAGTGCGACGCGGGGTCGGGTGGGTGGTTTGGTGAGCCATTCGGGGATGGTGGCGGGGCCGCCGTAGGGGATGTATTGCATGCGGAGGTAGTGCAGGCCGGGTGCTTCGGTCTGGAGGGTGGCGGGGAACTGGTCGATGGTGAAGTGGCCGGTGGCGAGGTCTTCGGTGAGGTCGAAGCCGTAGCGGCGGGCGTAGCCGTCGAACCAGGTCATGAGGGGGTCGGTGGCCTGGTCGGGGGGTTGTTGGCGGTGTAGGTCGAGGAAGGTTTGGCGGACGCCGCCGAAGACGTCGAGGCCGAACAGGAGGCGGGCGTGGGCGGCGCCGCAGGCTTTGGCGGCGATGGATCCGGCGAAGGTCATGGGTTCCCAGATGACCAGGTCGGGTTTCCAGTAGCGGGCGTACTCCACCAACGCCGCGATCATCGGGAAGTTCTGCGGCTTGTGCCAGATCCGGATCGCCTCGGCGTACCCGCTCGACAGGTGCTCCCAGGTCGCCTTGGCCGGGTCGTCGAACGCGTCATAGGGGACCATGAAGCCCTCGCGCATCGCCTCCCGCGTGTGCCGGCGGTGGGTGGTCACCCGCCACGGATTGCGGTCGCTGCCCATCGGCACGGCGGTCAGCCCGGCCTGGGTGATGACCTGCGCGAAAGCCGGCTGGCTGGCGACGCGCACCTCGTGGCCGGCGGTCCGCAGCGCCCACGCCATCGGCACCAGGTACTGGAAGATGGTCTTCTCCGGGTTGACCGCGAACAGCACGCGCACGTCGGTCTCCTCTCAGCCGGTGGTGATCGGTCGGCGGTCGGCGACCATCGCCGCCAGCCGGCGGGCCATCTCGTTGGGGGTGGGCAGCGCCCGCATCTGCTCGCGCATCCGGTGCGCGCCGTCGGCGAAGGCGGGCTCGCCCAGCAGATGCAGCAGGGCCTCCTGGACCGCCGGTCCGGTGGCCCGCTCGGCCGGCAGGTGGATGGCGCAGCCCTGCCGGGCCAGCCCCTCGGCCAGGGCCGGCTCGTCGAAGTGCAGCGGGAGGACCAGCTGCGGCACCGCGTGCAACGCGGTGGTGGAGAGCGTGCCGAACCCGCCGTGGTGGATCACCGCGGCGCAGGTGGGAACGAGCGCGTGCAGCGGCACGAACGGCACCAGCCGGGCGTTGTCCGGGATCCGGGCCAGCCGCCGCTGCTCCGCCTCGGCGACGGTCGCGACGACCTCGATCTCCAGGTCGGCCAGCGAGTCGAGGATGTCCTGGAGGTTCACCGCGTAGCCGTCGAAGCGTTCGGTGGCGACCAGACCCATGGTGATCGCCACCCGGGGTCGCCAGGGCGCGGCCCGGAGCCACTGCGGCACGACGGCCGGCCCGCCGTAGGGCACGTAGCGCATCGGCAGGTAGGTCAGGTCCGCCTCCATCCGCAGCGAGCGCGGGAACTGGTCGATGGTGAACTCGCCGGTGATCATGTCCTCGGTGAACTCCCCGCCGTGGTGGCGGGCGTAGGCGTCCAGCCACTCGGCCAGCGCGTCGCCCCGGTCGTGCGGTGGCTGTTGGGCCCGCAGACGGCGGTAGTGGTCGCGGGTGACGCCGTAGATGTCGAGGCTGAACATGACCCGGCCGTGCCGGGCGCCGCACGCCTTCGCCGCGATCGGCCCGGCGTAGGTGGTGGGCTCCCAGATCACCAGGTCCGGCCGCCAGGCCTGGGCGAACGCCACCAGGTCCGGGATCATCGGCACGTTCTCGTACTTGTGCCAGTCCTTCACCTGGCGGGCGAACTCGTCGCGCAGGTACGGCCAGCTGATGTCGTCCGGGTGCCGCTGCGCCACGTCGTACGGGCGGGGCAGTCCCGCCCGCCCGGCGGTCTGCCACCCGGGGGTGAGTTCGAGCGCCCGCCCGGGATCGCGGTAGCGGCCCACCGGCACGGCGGTCAGCCCGGCCTGGGTGATCTGGTCGACGAACGCGGGCTGGCTGGCGAACCGCACCTCGTGGCCGGCGGTGCGCAGCGCCCAGGCGAGCGGCGCCATCGCCAGGAAGTGCGTCCGTTCGGCGTAGGTGACGAAGAGGACGCGCATCGCGGACGCCCCCGTCACGCCGCGTCGGCGGCGGCGAGTTCCCGCCCGACGGCGGCGGCCATGCCGCGCAGCCCGTCGGGCAACGCGACGGCCGGTCGCCAGCCGGTGGCGCGCTGGAAGGCGGACGGGTCGAGTACGAAGTCGAGCAGGTCGGTGGGCATGGAGTGCTCGGCCGGCGGCACCGACACCACCGGCACCTGGTCCCGGCCGCTCTGCCGGGCCACCGCCGCGGCGATCGCCCGGAACAGCTCGGCGACGCTCGTGGCCTCGCCGGTGCCGACGAGCCAGTGCCGCCCGACGACCGGCTCCGGGCGGTCCATCGCGGCGAGGAACGCGGCGGCGGCGTCGTCGACGCAGAGCAGGTCGCGCGTCACGCTGCCGTCGTGCCACATGGTCAACGGTTGGCCGGCGAACGCGCGGCGGGTCATCGAGGCCACCACGCCCCGGTCGAGGGCGCTTGCGTCGCTGCCCTGGCTGTAGAGCGTGGCCAGGCGCAGGGTCGCGCCGCGCAGCAGCCCCTCCCGGTGGGCTTCCTCGATCGCCTGCTCCGCGGCCAGCTTGTGCCGGTCGTAGGCGGTCAGCGGGCGGTCCGGCTCGGTGCCGTCGAGCCGACCGGCGCTCTGACCGGCCTGCGACATCGACCCGGCGAACAGCACCACCGGCGGGGTGTGGGGCCGTTGCGCCCGGACCGCGCCGATCAGGTCGTGCACCAGGCCCAGGTTGACCCGTTCGGCGGTCGGGTCGGTGGCGGCCACCCGCCAGGTGCCGGCGCCGCCCATGTGGGCGACCAGATGGACGACCACGTCCGCGCCGGCCACCGCGTCCGCGACGGCGCCCGGTTCGGTCAGGTCAACCGCCCGCGTCTCGACCTCGCCCCGGTGCCCGGGCGGCGCCACCGGGCAGCGCCGGCCGACGAGCCGCAGCCGGACCGGACGCCGGGCCAGCTGCCGGGTGATGGCCGTGCCGAGCAGGCCGGAGGCGCCGAGCACGGTGACCAACTGTTTCGATGCCTCACCTGACACGGCAAGCTCCTTCGGGTCGCGTGGTGGTGCGAACGATCGGGCGGTGCGGGCCGGCGGCGGTCACCGCGGGGCGGTACGCCAGTCGAGCGGGGCCGGCAGGATGCCGTCGAGCCGGAGATCGACGTGCTCTTCCCACTCGTCGCGCCGGATCTGGAACGTGTGCAGATCCCACAGCTGGCCGCGGAACCACAGGTGTTCGGCCAGCACCTGCCGCTCGCGCCCGTCGCCGTGGCCGAGGCCGAACGCGTCGAAGCTGGCCTCGGTGGTCTGTGCGACGACCCGGTCGATGTTGAAGCAGGCGAACGCGTAGTTGAGCAGCAGGTTGGTGGCCTCGGCGCCGATGCCGAAGCGGGTCTTCGGCGGGTCCAGGTAGATGCCGCACCGCAGGTGCCCGGCCGGGTCCAGGCCGTGCAGGGTGGCGAAGCCGAGCACGTCGTCGCTGCTGCGGTTGAGCACCAGGAACGCGGCGTTGAGGATCTTGAACATGCCGACCGTCGACGCGGCCGGCCGGAAGCTCTCCAACCCGGTACGCAGCAGGGTCTGCATGAACAGCGACGAGTCGCCGGTGCTTGCCGGCTGGAGCGCGATCCGGCGGGACTCGGTGTGCGGGAAGATCACGGATTCGATCCCTCTCTGTTCGTCGGCGGGTCAGCCGGTGGTGACCACCGGCCGGGCCCGGTCGGCGTACCTGTCGTCGTCCCAGCGCATGCGGCCGGTGGCGGCCGGCAACGCGGCGATGTCCCGCAGGTCGTCGCCGGTCAGGCGCAGATGCGCGGCGGCGATGTTGTCCTCCAGCCAACGGCGGTGGCGGGTGCCCGGGATCGGCACGATGCCCTCGCCCAACGCCAGCGTCCAGGCGATCGCCACCTGGGCCGCGGTGACGCCGTGGCGGGCGCCGACGGCCGTCAGCCCGTCGACGATGGCCTGGTTCGCCCGCATCGCGGTGGGTTGGAAACGCGGGTCGCGGACCCGGGAGTCACCGTCGCTGAGCGAGCTGGGCCGCACCGTCCCCGACAGGTAGCCGCGGCCGAGCGGCGCGAAGGCGAGGAAGCCCACCCCGTTGCGCCGGCACCACGGGATCACGTCCTGCAACGACTGGGCGCACCAGACGGACAGCTCGTACTGCACCACGCTCAGCGGGCACACGGCGTGCACCAGGTCCAGCTCCTCCACGGTGGCGTGGGAGATGCCCAGGTGGTGTACCTTGCCCTCGGCGACGAGCGCGCCCAGCGCGCCCCACGTCTCGGCCAGCGGCACGGCCGGGTCGACCCGGTGCAGCTGGTAGACGTCGATCGCCTCGACCTGCAGGCGGCGCAGCGACCCCTCGCACGCCGAGCGCAGGTAGTCGGGTCGGCCGTTGCGCCGGAACCGCCCGTCCGGCCCGGCGGTCAGGCCGCACTTGGTGGTGATGCGGACCCGGTCCCGGTACGGCCGCAGGGTCGCGCCGAGCAGTTCCTCGTTGCGGAACGGGCCGTAGACGTCGGCGGTGTCGAACAACGTGACGCCCAGGTCGACGGCGCGCGCGATGACCCGCGCGGACTCCCGGTCGTCCCGCTCGCCCGGGCTGTAACCGTGCGACATGGAGCTGCACCCCAGGCCGATGGCGCTGGACGTGAGCCCCGGCGCTAGCTCGGTCTGTCGCATTCCTGCTTCCACCCTTCACTGCCCGGCGCGGCGGCCGGGGGTTGCGGGTCCTCGGCTGCCGCGACGGGCGTCGGCTCGGTCCGGACCACGAAGGCGGCCAGCAGGTCCGGAGTGGTCTCGTGGGCGAACGCGACCGCCTGGGCCGCGCCGAGGTCCGGCACCTCGTAGTGACGGGCGCCGGCGGCCGTGGCGATGCCCAGGGTGTTCAGGCCGAAAATCCGCTGCAGCAGCGACTGCCGGAACTTCCACCCGATGACGGCGCGCCGCTGCAACGCGGTGGTGTAGCGCCGGGCCAGCCCGTAGCGGGTGACCACGTACGGCTCGACGAGCGTGTGGCCCAGCGACCGGTAGGCGATCACCGCCAGCACGAGGGTGACCGGCGTCGCCGCCAGGGCGTACAGCCAGAGCCGGTCGGGCACCGTGCTGGTCGGGGCGAGCCAGGCCAGCGCGGCGGCGAGGCCGCCCGGGAGCCCGACGGCCCAGAGCAGCCGCCGGTACAGCGCCGCCCGCGCGTGCGCCCGGGTGGGCGCCTCCAGCGGGCGGACCCCGTCGGCGAGGACGTCGGCGGCCACCCGCCGGGCGTACCCGATCCGGGTACGCGGCAGGATGACGCTCGCCGACTCCTGCCCGGCGGTCCAACCGGCCAGCCCGGTGGAGACCACCTCGGTCTCGGCGAGGCCGAGCCACCGCCAGAACAGCGGCTCGCTCGTGTGCACGCCGCGCAGTCGCCGGTCGTCGCGGTAGATCTCCCGGGTCTGGGTCAACCCGCGCCGGGTCAGCAGCGCGGTGCCGTTCTCGGTGGTGGCCCGCACCAGCCGGAAGTTCCAGTTCTCGGTGACGAAGCCGATACCGAGTCCGATGACGCCCAGCAGGAACGACCCGGCCGTGATGATCACTGCGGACCAGCCGTTGCCCAGTTCCCGCCAGTCGACGAGCCCGCCGACGACGTCGCGCAGGTCGACGTTGACCAGTTGCAGCAGCCAGAACAGCGACCAGAGCAGGAAACCCGCGGCCAGGAAGGCCCAGATGTTGACCAGGTTGTAGAGCAGCCACGACCAGCGCAGTTCGGCGATCGGTGTCTCCGGGGTGGCAGCGCCCGGCGCGTCGGTGTCGTCCGCGGTGTCGGCGGTGTCGGCCGCGGTGGGGCGGGTGCCGGTAGCCACCAGCAGCTCCCGGCGGAAACCGGCCACGGCCGCCACCGACACGGCGTTGAGCCGCAGTGCCGGCTGGGCCTCGCCGGCGCCGATGTGTACGATGCGCAGCCCGGCGAGGCGGTGCCGGAGCCGGGCGGTGGCGTCGACGCTGCGGACCCGGTCGCGGGGCACGTAGCGGTATCTGCGGTGCAGCCAGCCGACCCGCAGCTCCACCCGCTCGTCGGTGATCCGGTAGCGGGTCTTCATCCACCGCAGCAGGTCGCGGACGGCGCCGGTCACGCCGAGGAAGGTCGCCACCGCCAGCGGCCAGATGCCGAACGCGCCGTCGGAGAAGTCCACGTCCAGCACGACGAGCGCCACGAACGACGGGGTGAGCGAGAGCAGGAACATGACCAGGTCCAGCCAGATCACCCGCCGGTCGAGCCGGCGCCACGGCGCCTCGGCGGGCGACTCCGCCGCCGCCGTCTCGACCCCCGTGCCCGCCGGATCCGTCGTGCCCGCCGTCCCGGCCGGCTCCGGCGCGGTCACCGCGGTCGGCGAACCGCTCATGTCGCGTCCCCGGGCGTCAACTCGGTGATCTCGGTGAGCCGGTGCGCGGCGGTCTCGGCGACCTCGGCGTCCAGGCCCCGGATGGAGATGCTGCCCTCGCGCGACGCCGTGGTGACCCGGATGGTGGCCACGCGGAGCAGTTGCTGCAGCGGCCCCTTGACGGTGTTGATGCTCTGGATCCGCGAGATCGGGATGATGCGCCACTCGCGCTCGAACCAGCCGCTGAGGGCGTACACGGCCTCGTCGGTGACCTCCCACCGGTGCACCAGATATCGCCAGGTCGGCATGAGCGGGATGTAGACGACGTAGAAGGCGGCGAGCACCGCGATGACCGGACCCAGATAGGGCCGCGATGATTCCGCCGTCGCATAGGCGATGCCGCATCCACCGAGCACCACAATGGCGGTGAGCGCGGCGTGCAGCATCCAGAGAGCGATTGCTCTCTTCTCGATGCGATTACGGGGCGGGCGGAGTTTCAGCCGCGCCGGGCGGGACGTCGTTTCGGTCGGCGGACGCAATGTCTCGGTATTCGGGTAAGGCTGCATCACTGATCTCCGGTGCGCCACGATGGCCTCGGTGAATCAACGGTGAAAAAGAAAGCCGGCACCGACGCGAAATGGCGCGGCCAAGCTCGGTGCAGATTTACGCATACGGCGCGGGCCGTCAAGTGTGGCCGGCCGTCGCGGCCGGCGCCGTTGTCTCGCTGGCGGGACGACGGCGCCGGCCGCAGCCGGGTCGATCAGCGCTGGGAGATGGCCTCCAGCACGTTCATCCGCGCCGCCCGCCAGGCCGGCCAGAGCGCGGCCAGCACACCGATGCCGATCGCGGCGAGCAGGTAGAGCGCCAACCGGCCGACGGAGAGGTCGAGCACCTCGATGCCGTTCGACGACAACGCGCGCTGCGCGGCGACGCCGAGGCCCACCCCGAGGCCCAGGCCCAACGCGGTGCCGAACAGCGCGATGACGACCGACTCGTAGCGGATCATCGCCCGGACCTGGCCGCGGCCCATGCCGACGGCGCGTAGCAGGCCGATCTCCCGGGTCCGTTCCACCACCGACAGGCCGAGCGTGTTCACGATGCCGATCGCGGCGACCAGGATGGACAGCACCAGCAGCGCCAGGATGGCGTTGAGCACCTGCTCGATCTCGGCGCGGGCGTCGTCCTTGGCGTCCTGCCGGTCCCGCAGCTGCACCGCCGGGTAGGCGCGCAGCACCGACCTGATCCGCTCGGTGGCGGCGGCCTGCTGCGCGTCGTCCACGTCGACGTACGCGCGTTGCAACTGGTCGGTGTCGGAGTGCGCCAGGTAGCCGGCGGTGCCGACCAGGTACGGCCGGTCGAGGACCTGGTTGTCGGCGAAGATGCCGACCACCCGCAGCGTGACGCGGGCGCCGTCCGGATACTGCGCCGGCGTCGTGCTGCCCACGTCAAGCCCCAGCTCGTCGGCGGCGCTGCGCTCGACCAGGATCTCGTCGGCGCCGAGCGTCGCCCGGCCGGTCTCGATCCGCAGGTTGACCGGCGTGACAAGCGCGGCCGGGTCGGCCACGGTGACCGGTGCCTCCTGCTCGTCGATGCGCATGGTGCCCAGCCGCACCGGCGTGACCGCACGCACCCCGGGCACGGCGGCGACCTGGTCGGCGGCCGGCGGGCCGAACCCGGTCAGGCCGCGGGAGTCGAGCGAGAAGTCGGCGCCGAACTCGCGGTCGAGCCGACGGTCGGCGGAGGCGCTCAGCGAGCTGGACACGACCGTGGCGACCGAGACCATGGCCAGCCCGATCATCAGGGCCGAGGCGGTCGCCGCCGTACGGCGCGGATCACGGTAGGCGTTGCGCCGGCTGAGTTGCCCGGCGGTGCCGCCCAGCCGGGCGACCGGCCAGCCGACCAGCCGGACCACCGGACGGCTGAGCACCGGCCCGAGCAGGACGAGGGCGAACAGCAGCAGGATGCCACCGAGGGCCAGCAGGATCGGCGCCTCGTCGCGCTTCGACCCGAACGACAGGGCCACGACCAGCCCGCCGACGACGGCCACCAGCACCCCCAGCACCAGCCGGATCCGGTGCGAGCGGGTCGGCAGTGCCACCTCGTCGCGCAGCGCGGCGATCGGTGGGATCCGCGCCGCCCGGCGGGCCGGCAGGTAGGCGGCGGCCACGGTGACGAGCGTGCCGATGCCGTACGCCCACAGCACGGTCGCGGGCGTGACGACGGGCGAGCCGCTCGGCAACTCCGTGCCGAACCGCGAGAACAGGGCCTGCAGCGCGAGCGCGATGCCGACGCCGACGCCGATGCCGCCGGTGGACCCGACGACGCCGACGACGAGGGCCTCGACGATCACGGCCCGGGTCACCTGCCGCCGGCTGGCGCCGACCGCCCGCAGCAGCGCCATCTCCCGGGTGCGCTGCGCGACGAGCATGGTGAACGTGTTGAAGATAATGAAGGAGCCGACCAGGACGGAGACGCCGGCGAAGGCGAGCAGGAACGCGCTCAGCAGGCCGAAGAAGGACTTGATCCGCTCCCGCGCGTCCGCCACCAGTTGTTGCGCGGTGTTCACCTCGTAGTCGGCCGGCAGCGCGGCGGTGAGCTGGGCGGCCAGTTGCTCCTGGGAGACGCCCGCCTTGGGCCGCACCCAGACGGCCGAGTAGTGCCCGGGGCGGGTGAGCAGCTGTTCGGCCACGGCGGGGGAGAAGCCGACGTAGGTGACGACGTCGCCGATGCGCTCCTCGCCCAGGGTGAACACGCCCACCACGGTCATCGTGCGCTGGCCGCTGCGGGTCACCACCGGTACGGAGTCGCCGACGGCGATGCCGCCCTCGGCCGCGGTCTGCTCCTCCACCACGAGGTCGTTCTCCGCGGTCGGGGCCCGACCGGTGAGGATGCGCGTCTTCGACTCCGGCCCGCCCTCGACGTACGCGCGGCCCCGGTGTGCCACGCCGTCGCCGCCGACCACCTCGCCGTTTCGGTCGATCACCACCGCGTAGCCCTCGACGACGCTGCGGAACTGGTCGGCGCCGGGCACCTTGTCCTTGAGCGACTCCGCCGTCGCCGCGTCGATCAGCCGCGGCTGGGCGCCCTCGCCGGTGAACGGCTGCTTGGGCGCGACGGACACCTCCCGGGTCTGCGAGCGGTCGCCGAAGGCGTCCTCGAACGCGCGGGACGCGGTGTCCCGGAAGATCATGGTGCCGGCGGCGAACGAGACGCCGAGCACCACCGCGACCGCGGTGAACAGCAGCCGCAGCCGGTGCGCGGACAGGTTGCGCAGCGCGAGTCTCGCCATCATCGGGCCAGCTCCTCGCGGCCGGCCGGCGCGTGCTCCAGGCGCTTCATCCGGTCCAGGACCCGGTCGGCGGTCGGGTCGACCATCCGGTCCACGACCCGGCCGTCGGCCAGGAACACCACGTTGTCGGTGTAGCCGGCGGCCACCGGGTCGTGCGTGACCATGACGATGGTCTGGCCGGTGGTGCGCGCGGAGTCACGGAGGAAGGCGAGCACCTCCGCGCCGGACCGCGAGTCCAGGTTGCCGGTCGGCTCGTCGGCGAAGATCACGTCCGGCTTGCTGACCAGCGCCCGGGCGCAGGCGACGCGCTGCTGCTGGCCGCCGGAGAGCTGTGTCGGCCGGTGGTGCAGCCGGTCGCGCAGGCCTACGGTGTCCACCACCTTGTCCAGCCACTGCTGGTCCGGCTGACGGCCGGCGATGCTCAACGGCAGGACGATGTTCTCCAGCGCGGTGAGCGTCGGGATCAGGTTGAACGACTGGAAGATGAACCCGACCCGGTCCCGGCGCAGCGCCGTGAGCTGCTTGTCGTTGAGCCGGGTGACGTCCTGGTCGCCGATCAGGATGCGACCGGAGTCGACCACGTCGAGCCCGGCGAGGCAGTGCATCAGGGTCGACTTGCCGGAGCCGGAGGGCCCCATGATGCCGGTGAACCGGCCCCGGGGGATGGTCAGGGACACCGCGTCCAGGGCGACGACCCGGGCGTCGCCGGCGCCGTACACCTTGGTGATCTCCTCGGTGCGGGCGGCGACCTCGCCGGTCTCGGGATCGGCGGTGCCGGTGTCGGGCACGGCGGTGTTGCTGGTCATGACGGCTCCCTGTCACTGGCGGGCGCGTGGGCGCGCCCTGGCAACGGAACGGATCGGCGGTCACGGGGTTTTCCGCGAGCTGTGGCGGCGTCGCCGTCGTCGAGGCAAAAGCGAATCGGCGCGCCACTCGTCCGGCCCGAGTATCTCACCGCCGGGTCGGGTCCACGAGGACGCGGAACGCGCACGGAGGCTTTAGCGCCCGAAGTCGACAGGGGATTAGCCGAAAGTATTCCGACGGTGTCGGCGAGTTTGACCGCACGCGCCCGCCCGGGTGCGGAAAAGCGCAGCACAGGGGTGCTTTCCACGGGTCGCCGTGGCGATTAGGGCGACCGCTGCGGCAACGACCTTCGGCGACTGGCGCCGTCCATTGTCGGGCAATTAGCGTAGGGATCGAGCCGGGCCGCGTGCGGGGCGCCCGAACGAGTCGGAAGGTGTACCTCATGGCCACCAAGGAGTTCCGCGAAGGTCCTCGGTCGGGTTCGGACGCCGCCGCCGGGAAGACCGTGCTGGCGGTGCCGTTCGCCGACCGCCTGGTGATGTTCGTCGGCATCCCGGTGCTGGTCCTGCTGCTGGGCCTGGGGCTGCCGGCGCTGGCCCGCTGGGCGCTGAGCTGGGACACGGCGCTGCCGTTCAAGCCGGTGTTCCGGTTCGTCGGCGCGATCGACAAGCCGTGGGAGATCGCGGTGAACCTGACCATCTGGCTCCTGCTGGCGATGGTGGTGGTATTCACCGCCGCGCGCGAGTCGATGCGGGTCACCGTCACCGACGCCGAGATGCGGGTGGAGAAGGACGACCAGGTCCGCACGTTCGCCCGCGACGACGTGTCCGCGGTCTTCCTCGACGGCAAGAAGCTGGTGGTCCTCGACCAGCGTTCCCGCCAGTTGCTGCGCGACACCCACGAGGCGTCGCGGTCGACCCTCGCCGAGGGCTTCCGCCGGCACGGCTACCCGTGGCACGACAGCGACCCGTACGCCGACCTGTTCAAGCCGTGGAGCGCCGGCTCCGCCGAGCTGCCCGAGACGGCCGACGACGTGCTCGCGGCCCGGCAGTCGGCGCTGCGGACCAAGGCCCACCCGGAGGTCCGCAGCCTGGCCGCGACGTTGGAGAAGATGGGGTACGTGGTGCGGGACGAGGGCGCGCGGCAGTTCTGGCGTCCGCTCGTCAAGTCGTGATCCGTCCCCGCCTGAGCGGACCGGTGCGCAGCCGCCTCGTCGACCTCGGTCTCGTGGCGGCTGCCGCGCTCGCCGCCCTGGTCATCGCCGGTGAGGCCGAGGAGAGCGGGCGGTTGGCCGGGGACGCGCTGGTCGCGGCGCTGGGTCTGGCCGTGCTCGGCGCGGTGGCGCTGTGGTGGCGCCGCCGCTTCCCGGTCGCCGTCGCCGTGTTGCTCACGCTGGTGCTGGCCGGCACCGACCTGGCCGTCGTCGCGGTCCTGGTCGCGGTCTGGACGGTGAGCGCGCACCGTAGCTGGTCCGTCGCCGCGACGACCGTCGGCGTCGGCCTGCTGGTCTACGTCCCCTACTCGGTGGTACGGCCCGCCCCGGACCTGAGCGCCTTCGGCGCCAACGTGCTCTACCTGGCGTTGATCCTGGTCGCGCTGGCGGCGGGCAGCACCGCGCGGATCCGGCGGGAGGCGATCGGGGTGCTGCGCGAGCGGGCCGAGCGCGCCGAGACCGAGGCGAACGAGCGGGCCGAGCGCCTGCGCGTGCAGGAGCGGCACCGCATCGCCGGCGAGATGCACGACGTGCTGGCCCACCGGATCTCGCTGGTCAGCCTCCAGGCCAGCGCCTTGGAGGTGCGGACCGACCTGCCGGCCGAGGTGACCGGGGCGGCGGCGGCGATCTGGCAGCAGTCGCACGACGCGCTGGAGGACCTGCGGGGGATCCTGGACGTGTTGCGAGCCGGCGGTGACGGGGTCGGCCTGCGCCCGCAGCCCGGCCTGGCCGACCTGGACCGGCTCTTCGCCGAGGGCCGCAGCGTCGGCGCCGTCGTGCACGTCGACCGGCGGGTCACCGGGGAGCTGTCCGACGTGGTCGGCCGGACGGTCTACCGGCTCGTGCAGGAGGGCCTGACCAACGCGCGCAAGCACGCCCCGGGCGCGCCGGTGGACGTGCTGGTGGACCGCGCCGGGACCGGCGAGCTGTGGGTGCGGCTGCGTAACCCGTTGGTCAGCGGGCCCGGGACCGGGGTTCCGGGCAGCCACTCCGGCCTGCTCGGCCTCGCCGAGCGGGTCGAGCTGGCCGGCGGTCGCCTCTCGTACGGCGTGCAGCGTGTCCCGGAGGGCGGCGTGGTCTTCCAACTGGAAGCCTGGCTACCGTGGCCGACGTGATCAGAGTTCTGGTGGTCGACGACAACGCGTTGGTGCGGGCGGGGCTCTGCGCGGTGCTGGGCGCCGCGGCCGACATCGAGGTGGTCGGCGAGGCCGCGGACGGCGCCGACGCGGTGACCGCGGTGCGGGCCCTGCGTCCGGACGTGGTGCTGATGGACATCCGGATGCCCGGTCTGGACGGGCTCTCCGCCACGGCCGAGGTGCGGGCGCTGGCGCAGCCACCCGCGGTGATCGTGTTGACCACCTTCGACACCGACGACCACATCCTGCGCGCGCTGCGGGCCGGCGCGAACGGCTTCCTGCTCAAGGACATGCCGCCCGGACAGATCCAGGACTCGGTCCGGGCGGTGGCGGCGGGGGAGTCGATGCTCTCGCCGGCGGTGGTGGGACGGCTCATCGACTACGTGGTGCGGGTGGAGGACCAGGACGAGCAGCAGGTCCGGGTGAACGCCGCGCGTCGGGCGATCGAGGGGCTGACCGACCGGGAGCGGGAGGTGGCCCGGGCGGTGGCCGCCGGCAAGTCCAATGCGGAGATCAGCGGCGAGTTGTTCATGAGCGTGGCGACGGTGAAGACGTACGTCTCGCGGCTGATGACGAAGCTGGGCTGCGCCAACCGGGTGCAGGTGGCGATCCTGGTGCACGAAGCGCGCGGCTGAGCCGTCTACACGAGTTCACCAGTTTGTATCAATCTGGCGTTTAAGGGATGTCTCGTAACCCTGATGTCCGTCTGTTAAGGGATGTCTCGTAACTCGGGTTGATCCATGGTGGATCATGTTGGGGTGCAGGTGATCTCGGCAGCCCGCCAGGAGTGGATTCTTCCGTTCACCGGGTTGCAGCCCGCCCAGTTCCGCCGGCTGGTTCGGCTGGTCGCTGAGCGGGGCGGTGACGCGATCGCGGATGGTCGGCCGGGCCGGCAGTGGTCGCTCGACCTCGCCGACCGGGTGTTGCTGGTGGCGGCGTACTGGCGGACGAACCTCACGATGCGGCAGATCGGCCCGCTGTTCGGGGTGTCGCACTCCGCCGCGCATCGGGTCATCGACACCCTCGGCCCGCTCCTGGCCCTGGCTCCGGTACGCCGGCGTCGGGTTGACCAGATCGCGATCGTCGACGGCACCCTGGTCCCAACCTGGGACCACCGGTTGGCCGCGCCGAGCAAGAACTACCGCTACTCGACGAACCTGCAGCTCGCCATCGACGCCCACACCCGCCTCGTCGTCGCCCTCGGCGACCCGCAGCCCGGTAACCGCAACGACACGATCGTCTACCGCACCTCCGGCATCGACCAGAAGTTGGCGGGACGGCCGGTCATGGCCGACGGCGCCTACCGCGGCAACCCCGACGTGATCATCCCGTACCGCAAGCCGGCAGACGGCAGTGAACTACCCGAGTGGAAGAAGGACCTGAACAGGCACCACCGCACCGTCTGGGCGCAGGTCGAACACGCCCTGGCCCGCATGAAGACCTTCACGATCCTGCGCGACTACCGCCGCGCCGCCCACACATTAACCGACGAATCCGGCATCGCCCACCTCCACAACATCATCCTCGCCGGGTGACACCAGCACCGTTGCCAGGCAACACCTCCACCGAGTTACGAGACATCCCTTAGACGTCGTGTAGACGAGGCAAGTTCGCCTCCGGCATACTTCCGGCCTGGTTCACGTCGGAGCATTCTTATGACGGGGGAACGGGAATGGTTAATTCGATGAACACATCACATAGGCCGTCCGGTGCGGTCGCTGGTCGGGGTCGGCTCGCGGTCGACGGAAAAGCGATGACCAGGCGCACCGCGCTCACCATTCCGCACGATATGCCCATCGGTGAGTGGCGTAACCTGGGCCGCCAGATATTCGTCATCACGGACTCCTCCGGCTGGTGGCTGGGGGACTGGTTGATCTTCGGCCAGGCGAACTTTCCGGACCGCTACAAGCGGGCCATCGCCGAGACCTCGCTGGACTACCAGACGCTGCGCAACTACGCCTGGGTCGCCCGGCAGTTCGCCCCGGAGCGCCGTCGCGAGCGGCTCAGCTTCCAGCACCACGCCGAGGTGGCCAGCCTCGACACCGACCAGCAGGACCTCTGGCTGACCCGCGCCGAGCAGTTCACCTGGTCGCGCAACGAGCTGCGCCGGCAGATCCGGGCCAGCAAGAACGGCGGTGAGCCGGCCGACCCGGTCGTGCAGATCCAGCTCAACCTCATCGCCGACCGCCGCCAGTTGTGGCAGCAGGCCGCGGAGGTGACCCAGCAGGACCTGATGGGGTGGATCGTCAACAACCTGGACCGCGCCGCGGCCACCCAGATCGAGTCCCTGCCCGCCGTCTCCTCCTGACCGCCGCGGCCCGGACGCCACGGCGGCCGGGCCCGCTCCGCTAGCCGCGCACCCGCTCCTCCAGCCGGGGCACGACGCCGGCGGGCGTGGGCTGCGCCAGGATCTCGTCGCGCAACGCCGCCGCGCCGGCCCGGAGACCCTCCTCGTCGAGCAGCCGCGCCACCTGCCGCCGGACGGCGGCGCCGCCGACGTCGTCGGGGCCCAGCACCAGCGCGGCGCCGCGCGCGGCCAGCCGGCCGGCGAGCAGCGGCCCCTCGAAGTGGTACGGGAGGACCAGTTGCGGCACGCCGTAGCGCGCGACGGTGCTCACCGTGCCGAACCCGCCGTGGTTGACCACGACGGCGCACGTGGGCGCGAGGGCGTGCAGCGGGGCGAACCCGGTCAGCCGGACGTTCGCCGGCACGGGTCCGGCCGGCGCCGTCGCCCCGGCGACCGTGGCGACGATCTCGACGTCCAGGTCGGCCAGGGCGTCCAGCACCTCGCCGACGGCGAAGGTGTAGCCGCCGAAGTGCTCGGTGGCGCTCAGGCCCAGCGTCAGGGCCACCCGGGGGCGGCTCGGCCGCTGCCACAGCCAGGCCGGGACGGCCGCGCGTCCGCCGTAGGGCACGTACTGCATCGGCAGGTAGTCCACGTCGGGCGCACGCAGGCGCAGTGACGGCGGTGACTGGTCCACGGTGAACTCGCCGTGCACCAGGTCCTTGGCGAAGTCCAGGCCGTAGCGCCGGCAGTAGCCGCCCAGCCAGTCCGCCAACGGGTCGGACGCGCCGCCGGGGCGGGTCCGGAGCCGTTGCCGGAAGTGCTGGTGGGTGACGCCGTAGACGTCGGTGGTGAACAGGACCCGGCCGTGCCGGGCCCCGCAGGCGCGGGCGGCGATCGGGCCGGCGTAGGTGTTCGGCTCCCACAGCACCAGGTCCGGACGCCACTGCCGGCAGAAGTCGACCAGGCCGCCGACGAGCGGCTGGTTCTGGAGTTGGAACTCCCAGCGGACGAAGAGCCGGTACGCCTCGAGGTCCTCGGCCCATCGGCTGTCGTCCGGGCCGTGCTCGGCGATGTGGTACGGCGGTGGCAGCCCGCGCCGGTGCTCCTCCCGCTCGTCCGCGCTGATCGCCCGGTTGACCTCGACGTCGCGTCCCACCGGGACGGCGGTCAGGCCGGCCTCCTCGACCAGCGTGGTGAGCCGCGGCAGGCTGGCGATCCGCACCTCGTGGCCGGCGGCCCGGAGCGCCCACGCCAGCGGCACGAGTTTGAGCACGTGGGTCGGCTCGGGGATGGAGGTGATCAGGACGCGCATCGCTGCTCCCGCGTGGCGCGGTGGTGCTCGACCCGCTGTTCCAGCTCCGTCACGAGGTCGTTGGGCGAGGGCAACGCCCGGATCTCGTCCCGCAGCGCGGCGGCCCGGGACGCGAACCGGGGCTCGTCGAGCAGTCGCCGCACCGCCGCCCGGATCGCCTCGGGGGTCGCCTCCTGCGGCCGGACGACCAGGGCGGCACCCTGCTCGGCGGCGCGGCGGGCGAGTTCCGGCTCGTCGAAGTCGAACGGCAGGGTCAACTGCGGGACACCGGCGACCGCGCAGGTCAGCAGCGTCCCCGGGCCGGCGTGGTTGATCACCGCCGCGCAGGTCGCCACCAGGGCGTGCAGCGGCGCCCAGTCGACCAGCCGGACGTTCGCCGGCACCGCGGTCAGCTCCGCCTGGTTCTTCGTCGGCACGGTGGCGACGACCTCGACGTCGAGGTCCGCCAGCGCGTTAAGCACGTCCTGCAGGTCGACGGCGTAGCCGTTGAACCGGTCGGTCGCGGTGATGCCGAGGGTGACGGCGATGCGCGGCCGTTCGGGCTTGTCCCACAGCCACTTCGGCACCACTGTGGCGCTCGCGTAGGGGATGTACTGCACCGGCAGGTAGTCGTGGCCGGCGGCGCCCAGGCTCAACGATCCGGGGAGCTGGTCGATGGAGAACTGGCCGGTGATGAGTTCCTCGGAGAACTCGAAGCCGTGCTTGCGCGCGAACCCGCCGAGCCACCGGGCCATCGGGTCCTCCCGGTCGGTCGCCGGTCGCCGCGCGGCGAGGTCGAGGTAGATCTCCCGGGCCGCGCCGAACACGTCGATGCTCCACAGCAGACGACCGTGTGCCGCGCCGCACGCCTGCGCGGCGAGACCGCCGGCGTAGGTGGTCGGCTCCCACAGCACCAGGTCGGGCTGCCACTGCCGGGCGTACGCCACCAGGTCGGCGATCATCGGGAAGTTGTCGGTGACGTGCCAGCCGCCGCCGTGGTAGCGGGTGGTGAACGCCTCGTAGCCGTCGCGCATCGCCGCCCAGTCCCGGCTCTCGGGCGGCAGGACCGGCGCGTCGTAGGGCGCCGGCAGGTCGGGGCGGCCGGCCTCCCGTTCGTCGACGTGCAGCGCGGCGATGCGCCAGGCGCCCCGGTTGCGGCCGATCGGCACCGCGGCCAGGCCGGTGCGGGTGATCTGCTCGGTCAGCTCGGGTTGGCTGGCGAAGCAGACCTCGTGCCCGGCGGTGCGCAGGGCCCAGGCGACGGGCGCCATCATCTGGAGGAATGTGCGCTCGGAGCAGGAAGTCACCAGCACGCGCATGATTTCTCCTTCGGAGGTCGGTCGAGATCGCGCCGGCGCGGGCCCGATCCGTCACTGCCCTCGCCATTGCGCACATGGTGCGTCGGGGCCGTCCGCCGAGCAATGTCGCGCATTCGTCGACGTGCGTTTCCCATGCGGCCGGACCAGGTCGAGAATAGGAGAGGGCGACGGCGCCGGCCAGGATCTGTCTCGCTGGCGGGACGTCACCACGACGGCGCGTCGACGCGACCGTGTTCGCCATTCCCGCATTTTTCCTGCTGGTCACCGGGTCGATCGGCCGTCTTGCTCGGCTGCGGCCCGAGCTCGCTGATCTCGTACGCGTCCGGATATGTCTTCGTCCTGATCCCGGCGGCGAACAGCGGTGTCTTCGGCGGGGCGCCGAGCCACCGTTGCAGCCGGGCCCGCAGCGTGAGCGCCACGTGCAGGCCGGCCCGGACCGGCCACGTCGGCGCGTCGACCCGCGTCGCGCGCCGCAGCCGCTCGTCGTACATGGCGCTGACCAGCCCGTCGCCGAGCGGCGCGAGAGGTCGGGGGACCCGGCCGAGCAGCAGCGACCGGGTCGCGCGCTCGATGGCCGCGGCGTCGTCGTTGGGTGTGAGGTGAGCGGCGTCGTACGCGTCGAACCAGGTCTCGAACTCCTCGTAGGTGCCCGGGATGTCGGTGATGCCCATGTGTCGGCCCAGCTCCCGGTAGAACAGGTGGGTCGCCCGCCGCTCGTGGCAGCAGGGGCGGCGCCAGCCGTACCGCTGGAGCCACCGGGTGGGGATGACCACCAGGCAGCCGAGGACGTAGAGGTAGTCCTCGTTGGGGATGTCGTAGGGGCGGTGGATCTGGTTGACCCGGCGCAGCGCCTCCCGGCCGCGGGGCTGGTCGAAGCCGTTGAGCACCATCTCGTACATCACAGGCCGGGTGTCGTCGACGCGCTTCTGGGTGCGTTCGGTCAGCTCGCCGGTGGCGGTGTGTACCGCGGCGATGGCCGGGATGGAGAAGGATCGGTTGAACGCGAGGTTGAGCCCGAGCTTCATGTCCCAGGGGAACTCCAGCCGCAGCATGATCTGGTAGATGTCCAGCCAGTCGTGCTTGGGGTCCAGGGTACGGATGCGGGTCAGGTTCGCCTGGCGCTGTCTCATTGGGGGGCATCTCCAACCCGGGGGTTCGGGGCGTCCTGGGCGGCGGCGAGGGTGCGGGCCACCACGGGGGAGCGGGTGTACGCGGTGGTGACCTGGGCCAGCCATCCGATCTCACCGGCGTAGCCGCCTTCGGGGCGGTGCAACTCGTCGGCCGGCTGGGGGACCGCGGCCATGAGCCCGGCGCGGTGGCGTCGCAGGGCGCAGGCGAGGTGCGCGGCCTCGACGTTGGCCCGCCGCTCGTCGGCGGTCAGGCCGGCCTGTCCGGCGAACCGCTCGGCCAGCTCGGTCACCTTGACGTCCGTGTACGGGCGCAGGGCGAGGCGGCCGTCGCGGATCTCGGCCACGCGGCGGGTCAGGGCGTAGTCGATGTCGCGGGCGGCGCTGAGGGGGCGGCGTAGGCTGGGGTCGAGTTCGAGCTCCGGCAGGGCGGCGACGAGGTCCCGCCACAGCGGTTCGAGTTGCCGATATGAGCGGTAGTCGTCCCAGCGTCGGGTGATGGTGAAGATCGGTCCCCACGCCGGCATGGTGAGGACGACCATCATGAGCAGTGCGGCGATGGTGACCAGGACGGCGGCGATCTGCCGTTCGCCGGCCGGTTGGTAGCCGGACCAGTAGGCAATGAGATAGATGATCTTGTTGGTGCTGTAGAGCAGAGCGAAGGCGGCGCCGACGGCGGTGAGGCGGAGACCGCGGCGCAGCCAGGGCCGGCCGCAGATCCGGGCGAATCGCCAGCACAGCCGGGTGATGTCGGTGCAGTAGGCGAAGAAGCCGACCAGCATGAAGATCAGCAGGTACGCGGTGACGACGGGATCCCGCGCGTACTCGACGGTCAGGAGCACCGGCTGGTCGTAGGTGAGCGTGTAGGCGAACAGGGCGACCATGGCGAGGAAGGCGCCGCTGGTGACCCAGACCCAGATGCCGCAAGACGCGCCGTTGAATGGCGGTGCTCTGACCGAACCGGCTGGGCCGGTCCGGCGGGTAGCGGAGATGCAGGCCAAGCTTCACCGTTGGGCGGCGGCCGATCCGGGCTGCCGGTTCGATGACCTGTTCAACCTCGTGCACGACCCGGCGACGCTGCTTGTGGCGTATAGCCGGGTCGCGGGCAACCTGGGAGCCAGAACTGCCGGCGTGGACGGTATGACCGTCGCTGACGTCGAGCGGCACATCGGTGTTCCGGGGTTCCTGGACGACCTGCGTGTCCAGGTGAAGACGGGCACGTTGCGGCCACTGCCGGTGCGGGAACGCAAGATCCCGAAACCGGGCGGGTCAGGCAAGGTCCGCAGACTGGGTATTCCCACATTTGCGGACAGGGTCGTGCAGGCGGCGCTGAAGCTCGTGCTGGAACCGATCTTCGAGGCCGACTTCGTGCCGGTCTCGTACGGGTTCCGGCCCAAGCGGCGGGCGCAGGACGCGATAGCGGAGATCCACTACTACGGCACCCACGGGTACCGGTGGGTCCTGGACGCGGACATCGAGGCGTGCTTCGACTCGATCGACCACGTCACGTTGATGGACCGGGTCCGGACACGGATCAAGGACAAACGCGTTCTGACGCTGGTGAAGGCGTTGCTCAAAGCCGGGATCCCAACCGAAGGCGGTGACCGGCGGGCCACCCACACCGGTACGCCGCAGGGTGGCATCCTGTCCCCGTTGTTGGCCAACATCGCGCTGACGGTGCTCGACGAGCATCTGATGGCGCCATGGCGGCCGGACGCGACGATGGCCAGTGAGTACCGCCGAGCCCAACTGCGCAAACGCGGCGAAGCGACGTGGCGCCTCGTGCGCTACGCCGATGACTTCGTCGTCCTCGTCCACGGCGGCGAGGACCACGCGCAGGCGTTACGCGAGGACGTCGCGACGATGCTCGCGCCGCTCGGACTGAGGCTGTCACCAGCCAAGACGAGGGTGGTGCACCTGAGCGACGGGTTCGACTTCCTGGGGTTTCACATCCAGTGGCGCCGTAAGCGAGGCACGAACAAGTGGCACGTGTACACCTTCATCGCAAAGCGGCCGATCCGGTCGCTGAAGGCGAAGGTCCGCGCGCTGACACGCAGGACATCACAGAAGGACCTCGGGACCGTGCTGACCAGACTCAACCTGGTCACGCACGGTTGGGCCAACTACTTCCGGCACGCCGTGGCGAAGAACGTCTTCAGCATGTTAGACAACTTCATCTGGAAACGGGTGATACGCATGCTGATCGCCCGGCACCGCTGGTCGTGGACGGACGTCCGCCGACACTTCGTCACCCCTGTCGGGCGGTGGCGACCGATCAGCGCGGGCGAGATCGAGTTGCGTCCCATCGCGGCGATACCGGTCACCCGGTACCGCTGGCGCGCAACCAGAATCCCCAGTCCGTGGTCTACCACCGTGAACGCCTGACGACAGAAACCGTGGAGAGCCGGATGCGTGGAGACATGCACGTCCGGTTCGGCGAGAGGCTCGGGGAAACGGACCGGGAGCAATCCCGACACCGCGCCCCGAGCCTACTCAGCGGTGACGGAGGGTGGCTGGTGTCGTTGTTCCTGTGTGGATGATGTCAATGGGCTTGTACAGTCGGTGTTCTCGGGGCTGTCCCCGCTGGTCATCGAGGACGTGGCCGACGAGGGTGAGCGGATCGTGGTGCTGGCCCGCACTTCGCGGGACGCTGCGGTCTGCCCGAGGTGCGGGGCCTCGTCGGGACGGGTGCACGGCTATCACTGGCGGACAGTGGCCGACGTTCCGGGCGACGGGCGACGGGCGACGGGTGGTGGTCCGGGTGCGGGTGAGACGTCTGGTGTGTCCCACGCGCGGCTGCCGTCACACCTTCCGTGAACAGGTTCCCGGGGTGCTGGAGCGATACCAGCGCCGCACGGCTCGTTTGGACAGGCAGGTCAAAGCCGTGGTCAAGGAGTTGGCGGGCCGGGCAGGGTCGCGTCTGCTGGCGATCTTGGCCATGGGCTTGTCCCGTCACACGGCCCTGCGCGCCGTGCTGTGCATCCCGTTGCCCACCGGGCGGACGCCTCGGGTGATCGGCGTTGACGATTTCGCTCTGCGCCGGCGGCACCGCTATGCCACCGTGGTGATCGACGCCGAGACCCATGAGCGGATCGAGGTGCTACCCGACCGCACCGCCGACACGCTGCAAGCGTGGCTGCGCGCGCATCCCGGCGTCGAGGTCGTATGCCGCGACGGCTCGGCGACCTACGCCGAGGCCATNCGNCGCNCCCTGCCCGACGCGGTGCAGGTCGCGGACAGGTGGCACCTGTGGCACAACCTGTGCGAAGCCGCTCTGAGCGAGGTGAAGGCGCACAGCGCCTGCTGGGCAGGTGTGCTGGACGCACCCATCTACGACGGCCCCCGCGTGCAGACGACCCAGCAACGCTGGCACCAGGTCCATGACCTGCTCGACCAAGGCGT
>NZ_AZWO01000030.1 GCF_000514775.1 Salinispora pacifica CNR114
AAGGTCTCGCTGGCCAACGGACTCCTGTACACCTACACCCACCCCTCCGCCGACGAACTGGCGTTCCGTCCCGGCGGCCAGTTGCTTGGACATCCGGACGCGTGGTACCTCACCGCGATCGACGTACACACCGGCGAACGAGTATGGAGCAAACTGGCCGGAGCCGGACCACTTGTCAACAACCACTACGCCCCGATCTCCATCGGACCCGACGGCGCCGCGTACATCGGAGCCGTCGGTGGCCTCATCCGCATCGCTGACAGCTAATACCGTAGCGGCAGTAGGCGAGTCGATTTCGGCTCGCCTACACGATGGGTCGGGCCCGCGCGGACCTGATTGCCGCTCTCCCCGCCCAGGTGCGGTGCCGGCTGTCCGCCGGCACCGCTCGCGGGATAACTCGGCTACTGCCCCCGAAAAATCCACCCGACGCCCGTGGTAGAACGCTTCCGCAGGGCGGAGCGCCGCTGCCGGAGTGCAATCCCAAGTAGGCGACCGCGCCGACGGCCAGGAGAGCATGGCCTGCATGTGGAGCTACTCCGGCAAGCGTTGCGGTAGCGACGGCCCACCCTTACCCGGGCCGAGCACGAGGGAGGGCCACATCACACGTGCTACCTGACCGCACCACCCCAGCTCTGGACGTTCCGAGACGTACGTTCCCTTGCCCTGGTGCCCCTCGACCAATCCACGTTCCCGAAGTATGCGCAGCGCAGTTTGGGCAGTGGTGACACTGATCTTGAAGCGGTCGGCGAACTGCGCGTAGGTCGGCAACTTGTCTCCCGGCGCAAACTCACCCGCTCGAATCTGAGCAGTGATCGAATCCACGACACGAATGTAGTCAGCGGTACGGCGGGACATGCGGGGCGTTCCTCGCGTCGTCGCTCTCCGCTAGCAACTACGCGACCCTGGGCCCTGACTCCGCCCTGGGAACGCGCCATGTCAGCAACTTCGCCCTTGACCGGTCACCTCAATGACAGGCCCCCGCGGCGACCGGGATCAGCGAAACTTGTCATGGACAGCCCGCGAGAGCTCCGCCCGAACCTAGCACCTCAACGATCACTCGCCGGCGGAATGGCCACGAAAACGCCCATTCCCTGCCTACCCAGTAACTCACCAGACTCAATGAGGATATCGACCGCTTTGCGAACAGTGACCGGACTCGTCTCATATTGGTCCGCAAGCTCCCGCGTGCTGGGCAACTTGTCACCAGGCTTGAGGATGCCCGCCTTGATCCGAGCACGAAGGTCATCCCGGATGACTCTCCAAAGCGGGACGGCATGAGGCATAACCTCATCTGACCACTCGCATTTTTGATCATGGTCGACAACCTTGTCTTTACCAGCATTGCTTGTAAAGTGTGCTACTGTCAGCTGCGGATTGAACACGGGCGATAAGAAATGGGGTAACAGTGTGCCTACCCAGGCCGACGACCAGCGGCGGCTGGGCGACCGAGCAGGTGACAGCGCACTCATGCGAGACGTACCCCGGTATTGCTTCCGCCACCGCGCTGCTGGGGCGGAGCGGCGAGGTAGCGCAGACGTGCTGGCTCTGGGCGCCGACACCCCGACCACCAAACGCCCGCTCGCGAACGTGCGCGACGCGGGAAAGGGCCCGGGGCGGGTGCCGGGCTCCGGCCGGTACGCCACGCGCGGACGTGCCGGTCGCCCCCGCCCGCCTCGGCGCCGCCCCCACCCCACCCGACCTGAGAGGACGTGACCGCCATGATCCACCGAGCCCGACGCCTGTTCTCATCCCAGGTTCGCGCCGCGACCTTCGCCCGGCGGCGGTGGCGCGGCTTAGACCCCGAGCAGGTGTACGCCTACCTCGACCGCGTCGCCGACGAGCTGGAACGGCTCACCCGGGAAGCGCGCACCGCTCACACCGAGGGTGAGCTGATCCGGCAGGCGTTGCGGCAGTGGCAGTCCCGACACGCCGACTGCCAGCATGCCGCCACCACGAATGGCCGATGGCACCGCTGAGCACGGTGGACCGATCGCACTCGCGTGCTGCTAGGACACGACGTCCTTGCGGGTGAAGCGCCAGAAGGCCAGGCCCCAGAAGAGCGTCGCGTAGCTGATCGCCGAGATCGCTCCCCGGACCACGTCGTCGGTCTGGATCGGTGTCGACAGCAGACCCAGCCAGGCGGTGCTGTAGTGGGTCGGCAGGAAGGCCCGTAGCACGCCGAGGGCGGTGATCTGGTCGAGGATGCTGGACAGGATCCAGAGCAGCACCGCCCCGCCGACCGCGCCCAACGCGGCGTCCGTGGACACCGACAGCAGCACGGCCAGACCCGCCACCACCAGCAGTACGACGGCCAGGTAGCCGAGCACCGCCAGCAGCCGCAACAGCCCCTCCCCCGGCTCCAGCTGGGCGGCGACCGTGCTGCGTAGCGGCCCCCACCCGTACCGCACGGTGCCGAGCAGCAGCGCGGTGCCGGCGAGCAGGAGCAGCGCCAGCGCCGAGTAGGCGAGCGCCACCAGTAGTTTCACCGCGAGCAGTCGGGCCCGTGGCACCGGCACGGCGAGCAGGTAGCGCAGGCTGCCCCAGCTCGCCTCGCTGGCCACCGTGTCGCCGCAGAAGAGCGCCACCACGACCACCAGCAGGAACGACGCGGAGACAAAGAGGGTGAAGAGAGTGAAGTTCAGCCCGCCGGAGGTAGCGAACTCGACCAGGCTGCCGAACTCGCCACGCCCATTGTCGTCGTCGCCGGAGCCGAACTGGAACGCGATCAGGATGATCAGCGGCAGCAGCACCATGAAGCCCAACGCGAGCTGGGTCCGCCGCCGCGACGCCTGCCGCCGGAACTCGGCCCGCAACGGCAGCGTGGCGAAGGGCCGGTAGCCCGCCGCCGCGCCGGACGGGGTGCCGCCGGAGCCTCCCGCGCCGGGCTCGACCGTCGTCTGCGCCATCATCGATCCCCGCTTCCCCGAGAGTTCTCGCCGACCAGGGCCAGGAACGCGTCCTCCAGGCGCCGCCGGGGCACCACCCGGTCCACCCCGATACCGGCCCGCACCAACTCGGCGACCACCTCGCTGCGGGCAGTGCCGTTGGTGTCCACCACGAGCTGCCCGTCGCCGTCGGGCAGCACCGAGACGCCCGCGAGCCGGTCCAGCACCTCCCGCGCGGCCACCGGGTCGGTGACCTCCAGCAGGACGCTCGGCGACTCGCCGACGATCTCCTCAACCGGGCCGGACGCGACGATCTGCCCCTTGGTCACCACCACCGCGTGGGTGCACGTCTGCTCCACCTCGGCGAGCAGGTGGCTGGAGACCAGCACCGCCCGGCCACCGGTGGCGTACCGCCGTAGGACCCGGCGCATCTCGGCGATCTGCGGCGGGTCCAGGCCGTCGGTCGGCTCGTCGAGCACCAGCAGCTCCGGCAGGCCGAGCATCGCCTGCGCGATCGCCAGCCGCTGCCGCATGCCGTGGCTGTACGTCCGGACCCTGCGGTACACCGAGGTGCCCAGCCCGGCGATCTCCAACGCCTCGTCGAGGTGCGCGTCGGCCCACGGCCGCCCGGTCGCCCGCCAGTACGCCTTCAGGTTGTCCAGCCCGGACAGGTGCGGCAGGAAGCCGGGGCCCTCCACCAGGGCTCCGATCCGGGACAGCACCGGGGCGCCCGGCACCAGCCGGTGCCCGAAGACGTAGACCTCGCCGGTGGTCGGCTGGGTCAGCCCCATCAAGACCCGTAGCGTGGTGGTCTTGCCCGCGCCATTCGGGCCGAGCAGGCCCACCACCTGCCCGGGGTGCACCTCGAAGTCGACGTTGGAGACGGCGACGAAGCCGTCCGCGTACTCCTTGCGCAGTTCCCGGACGGCGAGCGGGACGCCCGCGTACGCCGGGTGGACCCGGCTCTCCCGACGCCGGTGCCGGCGGCGGAGGACGGCGACGACCACGACGAGCCCGACCACGATCGTGGCGAGCAGCCCGGCGAGCACCCAGCGCCAGACGACGGCGTCGGTGGGGATCGGCTCGCTGGCGACCGTGGGGAGGGTGACCGCCCCGCCCGCCAGGGCCACACTGTAGACGGCCGGTTCGACCGGGGTGGCGTACGCCTGGTCGGAGGTCGCCACCACGACCCGCAGCCGGTGCCCGGCCTCGATCCGGCGGACGATCGCCGGCAGCGTGACGGTGACCGGTTCGGCGTCCTCGACGGCCGCCGGTAGCCCCGCCAGCCGGATCGGCGCGACCAACCCGTTCGGTAGGGTCGCTGACCCATCACCGGCAACGTCGTAGAGCTTGACGAAGAGTACGGCCGTGCCGGTCGGGGACGCGGCCCGGATGGAGATGGTCGGCGCGCCGACCACGTCCACCGCCGCCGGCAGCGGCGCGGACTCGAACCGGGCGTGCTGGCCGGGAATGTCCCCGGCGACCCCGTCGAGCAGCGACGAGAGCTCCCCGGCGAAGGGCACCGACGAGATCGCGGCCGGGTTGCCGGCCGGCGGGTTGGCGATTGACTGGGCCGGACCGCTCACCGACACCGGCTGCTGGCCGGTGCCGGTCACGCCCGGGTAGCCGGTGGCGCGGAAGCCGCTGGCGACCAGACCCCGGTCGAGGGCGTCGAACCCGGCGATCCGGGAGAAGGTGAAGTCGTCGGCGGGGGCCGCGCCCTCGCCCTTGACGTAGTGGTCGAGCCACCGCACGGTCAGGTGCCGTACCCGGTCCCGGTCGGACTTCGGGCCGTCGCCGCCGTCGTGCCCGCCGGTGAACCAGGCCACCTGGACCGGGGTGCCGGTCGCGGCGACTTCCCGGGCGTTCGCGTCCGCCTCGGCGAGCGGGAAGAGGGTGTCGGCCGCCCCCTGCACCAGCAGCGTCGGCGCCTCGATCCGGTCGAGTTGCCCGGCCGGGCTGGAACGGCGCAGCAGTGCGACGGCGGCCGGGTCGGCCCGCCCGGTGGTGGCGATCCGCAGGTACGCGGCGCACACGTCGGCGGCGAACCGCCCGCAGGAGGGGTCAACGGCGCCGGCCGTGGTGGCCGCGTTCTCCGGGAGGGAGCCGCCCGGGACGGAACCGCCACCGGGGGCAAGGCCGCCGGCCGGGCCGGAGCCACCGAGGGTGGCGGGGCCGGGGTTGCCGCCGCTGCCGAAGAAGAGCCCGGCCCAGCCCTTCTTGAACACCCCCTGCTCCGGCCCCTCGCCGCTCTGCTCCGGCAGGAAGGAGCGGGCGAGGTCGTTCCAGGTGATCATCGGCACGATCGCGTCGACCCGCTGGTCCCGCCCGGCGAGCAGCAGCGCCAGCGCACCGCCGTAGGAGCCGCCGACCACACCCACCCGCGGGTCCCCGGCGGCGTCGGTGACGACCTCCGGGCGGGCGGCCAGCCAGTCCAGCAGGCGCTGCGCGTCGCGGACCTCGTAGTCCGGGTGGTCCAGGTGGATCTGCCCGCCGCTGCGACCGAAGCCCCGCGCGGTCCAGGTCAGCACCGCGTACCCGCGGCGGGCGAACTCCTCGGCGTCGGCGCGGACCGACTCCTTGGTGCCGCCGAAGCCGTGCCCGAGCAGCACCGCCGGCACCGGGGCGTCGGCGGCCGCGGCGGGGGGCAGATACAGCGTGGTGTCCAGCTCGACCGGCTCGTCGCCGCTCGGCCCGGACCGGACGGTGATCAGCGCCGCCTCGGTGCGCAGGTCCGGCTCGGCGGGCCGGAGGGTCCCGGCGACTCCGGCGGCGAGCAGGACGACGACCACCGCCGCCGCGGCCAGCGCACGCCGACGGGTGGGCAGGGCGCGCCGGATCCACGCGGCCGGTGACGGCGATCTCATGCGGCTCACGCTACGGGGGAAGAGCTGAGGATTGCCTGAGTGAACACAGAACGCACCACTGTCGGCGGAGAGCACCGGGCTGTCGGCGGAGAGCACCGGGCCGTCGGCGGAGAGCACCGGGCCATCGGCGGGCTGGGCGCCGGGCCCGGCGCTGTCGTCGTCAGCGGGTGCGGCGGGCGGTGAGCACGGTGTCGTGGATGGTCACCGGCGTGCCGTCGGGGGTGGTGGCGGCGCGCGGGCGGGCGGCCCGGGTACGCACCTCCCAGTCCCCGGCGGGCAGGTCCTGCGCCAACTCGTCGGCGGTGTAGAACAGGTCGGGCTCCGGCGGTCGGGGCATGGCGGTGTCCAGGTCGCTGGGGTGGTGCCCGACGATCAGCAGGTGGCCGCCCGGGGCCACCCGGGTGGCGAGAGTGGCGAACACCCGTCGCCGCAGCGCCCCGGAGAAGTGCAGGTAGGACGTGGTTACCAGGTCGTAGCGGGGGCCGTCGTCGGGCTGCCAGTCGCAAATGTCCGCCCGCTCCCACCGCAGCCGCCCGGCCAGGGAGGCGGGTACCCGCTCGGCGGCGCGGGCGAGGGCCTGCGCGGAGAAGTCCACACCAGTGACCTGCCAGCCGTTTCCGGCCAGCCAGATCGCGTCCGCACCCTCGCCGCAGCCCACCTCCAGGGCCGTACCCGGGGTGAGGGGGGCAACCTCCGCGACGAGTACGGGGTTCGGGGCGCCGCTCCACACCGGCCCGGCCTCGCTGTATCGCTGGTCCCAGTAGTCAACATTGAAGAGGGCGTCGAAGTCAGTCATCACAGGTTCCTCTCCCGATCACCGGATTACGTGGAAGTGCCACCTTCCGGCAACACGACCCGAACACGCAAAGATCTTTGCCAGACTGGCAAGGCTGGAGGGCGGCGAACCCCGCGCCGAAACCGATCGGCAGCTCCACCGCGACCAGGCTGAACCGGGAACCCGGCCAGGCTGTCGCGCCACCGCGGCGGTTACCGAGACCCCTTCCGCGTACCGGCTAGGGTTCGGTGGGTGGGGGGACCAGAACTCGTACTCACCGCCAGCCGTCAGCCGGCCGCGCGGGACGCCCGACGGGGCATCGTGCGGCTGCACCCGGAGGTGCTCACCGCGCTCGGGATCCGCCCCGGCGACCCGGTCCGGCTGGCCGGTCGGCGGGTCACCGCCGCCCGGGCCGAGGCGAGTGAGCCGGAGGCCACCCCCGGGCTGCTGTACGCCGATGACCTGACCCTGGGCAATCTTGGCCTGCGCGACGGCAGTGAGGTCACCGTCGGCCCCACCCCGGTCACCGCCGCCGCCCGGGTGGTGCTCACCGGCGCACCGCAGGTGGTCGCGGCCATCTCCCCGGAGCTGCTTCGGCTCGCGCTACTCGGCAAGGTGGTCACCACCGGCGACGATGTCTCGCTGCTGCCGCAGGAGCTGCCACCCCCGGAGGCGCTGCCCCCGGCGGTGCTGCCCGACCCGGCGTTACGTGGCCTCCTGACGGCGGCCCGGCAGAGCCTGGCCAACCGGGTCGGCTACGCCTGGACCAGCACCCTGCTCACCGTCACCGCCGCCGCACCGGCGTCGGCGGCGCTGGTCACGATGGAGACGGCCATCGGGTGGGAGCACGGCCCCGCCACCCATGACCTCGCCGCCCACGACCCGGCCACCCACGGCCTGGCGACGTCCGGGGCGCTCTCCCCCGCCGAGGGTATACCCCCGCCCCGGGCCGCCGCGCCCACCGGGGCACGGGATACCGAGCCGACGGAGACAACCGAGCCGGCGGAGACGACCGACCCAACGGCACCCGCGGTGGAGGAGCTACCCGGGCTGCGCGCCCAGGCCGAGGAGCTGACCGAGCTGCTCGACCTCGGCTTCCACCACGGTGCGGTGCTGCGCCGACTCGGCACCACGGTGGCGCTCGGGGTGCTCCTCGACGGCCCGGCCGGGTCCGGCAAGTCCGCGCTCGTGCGCGCGGTCGCCGCCCGGGTCGGTGCGCGCGTTCGGCCGCTCTGGGGGCCGGAGCTCGCCGCGTTGACCAACTCGGCCGCCGCCGAGCGGCTGCGGGCCGCCGCCGCCGCGGTACGCGTCAACGGACCGGCCATCCTGCTGGTCACCGACGTGGAGGCGCTCGCCCCGGCCGCCGCGCCCGGCCCGGTGGCCACCGTCTTCCGCCAGGTGGTGGCCGAGACCGTCGCGGCCGGGACCGCCGTCGTCTGCACCACCAGCCGCCTCGACGCCCTGGACCCCGCCCTGCGTACCCCGGACCTGCTCTCGCTGCGGGTCAGCGTCCCGTTGCCGGACGCCGCCCGGCGCCGGGAGCAGCTCGGGATGCTGACCCGACCGGTGCCGCTGGCCGAGGACGTACGGCTGGACGAGGTCGCCGCGCGTACGCCCGGCTTCGTCGCCGCCGACCTGGCCGCGCTGGTCCGCGAAGCGGGGGTCCGGGCCGCCCTGCGGCAGAAGACGGTGGAGCAGCCCCGCATGACGATGGCCGACCTGCACGCGGCGCTGGCGGTGGTCCGCCCGACCACGATGGCCGCGTCGACCTTGGAGTTGGCGTCGGTGACCCTCGACGACGTGGGGGACCTGGCCGAGGTCAAGCAGACCCTGACCGAGTCGGTGTTGTGGCCCCTCACCTATCCGGACACGTTCGCGCGGCTGGGGGTGCAGCCGCCCCGCGGGGTGCTGCTCTACGGCCCGCCGGGCTGCGGCAAGACGTACCTGGTGACCGCGTTGGCCGGCTCCGGCCGGGCGAACGTGCTCTCGGTGAAGGGCGCCGAGCTGCTGTCGAAGTGGGTGGGCGAGAGCGAGCGCGCGGTGCGCGAGCTGTTCCGCCGGGCCCGCGAGGCCGCGCCGACACTGGTCTTCCTGGACGAGGTGGACGCGCTGGCGCCGATACGCGGCCAGGCCACCGACGGCGGTACGGCCGACCGGGTGGTGGCCGCCCTCCTCACCGAACTGGACGGCGTGGAGTCCTTACGCAACGTGGTTGTGGTCGGTGCGACCAACCGCCCAGACCTGGTCGACCCGGCCCTCCTGCGCCCCGGCCGGATGGAACGGCTGGTCTACGTCCCGCCGCCGGACGAGGCGGGCCGCGCGGAGATCCTGCGGGCGGCGTCGCGCACCGTGCCGCTCGCACCGGAGGTGGACCTCGGCGCGCTCGCCAGCGACCTGGACGGCTTCTCCGCCGCGGACTGCGCGGCGCTGGTCCGGGAGGCGGCGCTCGCCGCGATGCGCGAATCACTCGCCGCGGCGACGGTGACCACCGCCCACGTCGCGGTCGCCCGCACCCGCGTACGCCCCTCCCTGGACCCGGCCCAGGTCACCTGGCTGGCCGAGTACGCGAAGAAACGTCAGTGATCCTTCGGCGTGGCGTCCAGCGACAACTCGGCGTGGACCTGGCCGTTCGCTTCGCGCAGCCGCGCGCCGCAGTTGGTGAGCACGGAGAGCGCACCCCGGTTGTCGGGGGTGGTCGCCGCGACCACCCGGCGCATGCCGGCCGCGGCGGCCTTGTGGAGTAGTTCCCGGAGCGCGGCCGCTCCGATCCCCCGGCCCCGCGCCGAACGCCCCAGCCACAGCCCGGTTTCGACCGCCTCCGGCTCGTCGCAGCGGGTCATCCGGATCACCCCGACGACCTCGCCGGCGGCGAGGACGGCGTACATCCGGGTGCGGGTCGGGCCCGGCAACCCGGCGAAGCTGGCCCGGTGGAACTCGCGGAACGCCTCCCGTCGGGCCTGCGACCAGCCGGCCGGGGCTTCGACCGGCGGCATGACATCGGCCGGATCCGCCTCCGCAGCAGCTACGGAGAGCAACGGTTCGAGGTTGCGTTCACTAACCGGCTCCAACCGCACGTCACCCGCCACGTCCGGCAGTCTGCCGGGCTCATCGGCGAGCGTCCAGCTCAAACGGGGCGGACTGACGATCCGGACGAAGAGATCGGCCAGTTGGCCCTACCCGAATCCTCCTCACCCTCCGTTGCTGAATTCTCCGTCCCGCGCCACCGCAGCAGGTAGCGTCAGCACTGGTGGCCCGCCGGGCTTCCGTGGCACGAGCCGACTTTTGCGACAGGGGGATCGCGGATGTTGCAGCGCCTACACGAGACCGGCCTCCGAGCCGAGCACGCCTACCTCGCGGGTTTCATAAGCATTGGCCTGTCGTTCGGCAGTTGGTTCCTCTCGAAGCATCTGGAGCGGGCGGGCATGGCCCGCGCCGACCGCTGGGGGATCTTCATCGGCGAGTGGGCTCCGACCTTCTTCGCCATCGGCAACGGCCTGCGCATGCACGAAAAGCGCTGACCGCGGGGGCCGGCCGTGGGTCGGCCCCTCAGCGACGTCGGTCGCGGGCTCGGGCCGAGCGCAGGCGACGCAGCCGCCCCACCAGGAGCGGCTCGGCAGCCAGGGCCGCCGGGTTGTCCAGCAACCCGTTCAACAGCTGGTAGTAGCGGGTGGCGGTGCAGCCGAACCGGTCCCGGATGGCCTGCTCCTTGGCGCCCGGATGCCGCCACCACTGCTGCTCGAAGTCGAGGATGTCCCGCTCTCGCTCGGTCAGTCCGGCGGTCGAGCCGAGGGCGCCTCCCGGCGCGGCGTCGCCCGACGACGCACCGCCGTCGGCGTCGGCCAACGCACCGCCGTCGACCCCCGCGACGTCCGGCTCAAGGTCGGCGGAGGCGACGGCCTCCGCCTCGGGCACCGGCCGGGGCGGTGGTACGACGGAGCGCCCGCGCCCGTCGCCAGGTCGCCCGTCGCCGGAGGGTTCGGCGGCGGTCGGGGCGGTGTCGGGCGGCATGACCCTCCTCGCGGGGGCGGTCGGCTCGGTACGGCCGACCCGGGAGTGCCTCAGCCTAGTGCGCCGCTGGGCCAGCCGCACGAGACGGCTGGCCCAGCGGCGGGGCGAGCGGGTTGGCGGGAAGGCTCACCGGACGGCGAGCCGGTCCGGCGGGCGCGGTCCGGGGGGCGCGGTCCGGCGGGCGTCAGGAGATGTCTCGCCGACGTATCGCCCAGCACGCACCGCCGAGGACGAGCACCAGCCCCGCCACGAGCAGCCCGGACGAGTGCTGCCAGGTGAGGGTCAGGGTCTCCGGTTCGCATGGACCGAAGGGGTTGCTCTGGCACAGTTGCCAGTCCCGGAGGACGACCTCCTTCTCCACCCAGGCCTGCACGTAGGTGGGGAGCAACCATGCCTCGATGAACTTCGCTTCGGTCAGGCTGAGCAGCACTCCGAGACCGAACTGCCCGACCACCACCACCCCGACCGCGCCACCCAGCGCCATCGCGGTGTGCCGGCCGAGCGAGGCCAGCCCGAAGCCGAGAGCAGCGGCGACCAGGGCGAGCACCCCGCCACGCAGGCCGGTCAGGGCGAAGGACTGCCAGGCACCGGCGGTCATCCCCTCGGTGCTGCCACGCGTGGTGGCGATCAGCCAGAAACTGCCGAACCAGAGCACCGTCGTGGTCACCGCCAACGCCAGCAGCCCGGTGAGCAGGGCGGCCAGCTTGGTGAGCAGGACAGTCACCCGCTTCGGCCGCCACAACAGCATGGTCATCATGCCGCCGGTGTTCCACTCGGCGCCCACGAACGAGGAGCCGACCACGAAACCGACCAGGGCCAGGATCGCCGCGAGCGCGGTCAGCGTCTGGCCGAAGCTGGCCCGAAAGTCAAAGGTGGTCGGTAGGTACTGTTCCGCCGGGAAGGCGTCCCGGGGTGGGGACGAGATCTGGGAGCAGTCCGCGGGAAAGCGATCCGACTGGTCGCCCTGGGCCGCCGCCTGCTCGCACCCCGCCCGAATCTCTTCGGTCTGCCGCACCTGCTGCTGCCAGTACTGCTCGGCAGCCACCTCGGCCTTGGCCCAGGCCGCGTCGTCGATCTTCTGGTTCGACAGGAAGACCCCGACGGCCACGGTTGCCAACACCGCCAGACCCAGCACGGTCGCCCAGCGGGTTAGGCGCCGCAGCACCAGCCGGCGTAGTTCCGCACGGTAGAGACTCACGCGCCCCACCCTCCTGCGCTGCGCTGACCCACCGTGGCGGGCCGCGCCGACTGGTCGACCTGCCGGCTTTGGCCGGGGGCCGGCGCGGTGGCGGTCAGCTCAAGGAAGACGCTCTCCAGATCGGCGTCGACCCAGGTCAACTCGCTGACGTACAGGCCCTGACCGGCGAGGAGGCGGGTCACCATGGCGGATTCCTCCACCCCGGCGAGCAGCAGGTGGTCCGGTTCCCGGGTGACCCGGAACCCAGCCCGGGTCAGCGCCTCACTCGCGTCCGGCAGGTCGGCCACCGCTTCCAGGCGCACCCGGACGGTGCCGGCCGAGTGGGCCGCCAGCACCTTCTCCACCGGGCCGAACGCGACCCGGCGGCCCATCGAGATGATCGTGACCGAGTCACAGATCAGTTGGATCTCGGCGAGGATGTGGCTGGAGAGCAGCACCGTGGTGTCCGCTTCGGCCAAGTTCCGCATCAACGCCCGCATCTCCCGGATGCCACCCGGGTCGAGCCCGTTGGCGGGCTCATCCAGGATCAGCAGTCGCGGCTCCTTCAGCAGGGCGGAGGCGACGGCCAGCCGCTGCTTCATGCCGAGTGAGTAGGTCTTCACCCGCTCCCGGGACCGGTCGCGCAGCCCCACCAACTCCAGCACCTCGTCGATCCGGGTGGAGCGGACCTGACCCGCGCCGGCCAGCAGGGACAGGGTGTCCCGAGCGGTGAAGTGTGGGAAGAACTGCGGGCTCTCCACGATCGCGCCGACCTGACCGGCGACCGCGGACAGTTCGGCCGGGACCTCGTGCCCGAGCAGTCTCATCCGGCCGCCATCGGGCCGGATGAGACCGAGCAGCGTACGGAGGGTGGTCGTCTTACCTGAACCGTTCGGGCCGAGGAAGCCGTGCACCTGGCCCGCCTCCACCCGCATGTCGAAGCCGTCGAGCGCGTTGCGGGTGCCGCGCCTTCGGCTTCGATAGGACTTTTGCAGACCTGCTATCTCCAGGACAGCCGTCAAGCTGCACCTCCCCCGTTGGCGGCACTCACGTCACAATACGTGGTACTACCCTTTGCACAATACCCAATCCGTGCATCGCGGCGGAAAGCGGCGAAAGAAGAGTTGGTCGTGCGAGTCAGGCACAGACCACCCGCACGCCAGCGGCGCGGAAGGCGGCGACCACCTCGGGCGCCGCACCCGAGTCGGTGACCAGGGTCTCCATCCGGTCCACCGGACAGATCCGGGCAAAGGCGTGGCCACCCAGCTTGGAGGAGTCGGCGATCACCACCACCCGCTTCGCCCGCGCCACCATCAGGCTGTTCATCGCCGCTTCCCCCTCGTGGTGGGCGGCGGCACCGAGCTGCGGGTCAACCGCGTCCACCCCGAGCAGGGCCACATCCAGGGTGACCTCCCGCAGCAGGGCCCCACCCAGCGGGCCGACCAGCTCGAATGACTTGGGTCGCACCACCCCACCGGCCACCACGACCTTCATCCGGGACCGCACCAGCAGCTCGTTGGCGATGTTGAGGGCGTTGGTGACCACGGTGAGCTGGGCACCCTCGGCATTGGTGTTCAGATCCGGCCGTACGGCCAGCGCTCGTGCCACCTCGGTGCTGGTGGTGCCGCCGTTGAGGCCGACCACCGTGCCCGGGGACACCAGCGCCGCGGCAGCCGCGCCGATCCGCTGCTTCTCGGCCGAGTGCTTCGCGGACTTGTACCGCAGCGGCAGGTCGTACGAGACGCCGTTGGCGACCGCCCCACCCCGGGTACGCGTGATCATCTGCTGCTGGGCGAGCTGGTCGAAGTCCCGACGGATGGTGGCCTGCGAGACGGCCAGACGCTCGGCGGCCCCCTCGACACTGACCCGACCGCTGTCGGTCAGCATCTCAAGCAGGGCGTTCCATCTCGCGTACCGGTCCACCCCGAACCCTCCAGCGGCTGCACGATTGGTGATTGTGCGTGCACACTAGTGCGCGAAACTAGGTAAAGGCAACGCCGGTTCTGCTCGATCCTCGGCCTGGTTGCCACCGCCACCCGAATCGGCGCACAATAGCGCGCGAAAGCCGGGCCTAACGAGCCAAATTGCGCACGTTCTGGAGAACCCCTGATGTCGTACGTCGACATGGAGATCGCGACTCAACCCGACTGCTGGCGGACCGCGGCACGGCTGGCCACCTCGGTAGCCGAGCTGCCCCAGCCCGGCGAGCGAGTCGCCGTCGTCGGATGCGGCACCTCCTGGTTCATGGCGATGGCCTACGCCGCCCGCCGCGAGCACGTCGGCCACGGCGAGACCGACGCCTTCCAGGCCAGTGAATTTCCCACCGGCCGCCGCTACGACCGGCTGATCGCGATCACCCGCTCCGGCACCACCACCGAGGTGACCGAGCTGCTCGCCGCGCTCCGCGGAGTGCTGCCCACCACCGTCCTGGTCGGTGACCCCGCCGCCCTCGCCGCCGATCTGGCCGACGCCACGGTGCCGTTGGCCTTCGCCGACGAACGCGCGGTGGTGCAGACCCGATTCGCGACGACCGCGCTGGCCCTGCTCCGCGCCCACCTGGGCGACAACATCCCCGCGCTCTCCGCCGACGCCGAGGTGGCGGTACGCGCCCCCCTACCGATCGACCCCGCCCAGATCGAACAGGTCACCTTCCTCGGCCGGGGGTGGACCGTCGGATTGGCCCACGAGGCGGCGCTGAAGTGCCGCGAGGCCGCCACCTTCTGGGCCGAGGCCTACCCAGCCATGGACTACCGGCACGGCCCGATCTCCGTCGCCGCACCGGGCCGACTGGTCTGGGCCTTCGGTGACCTGCCCGCGGGGCTTGCGGAGGATGTGGCGGCCACCGGTGCCGCCTTCGTCCACAGCCGCACCCACGGGTGCCGCAGCGTGATCGGAAACTGGGCCGCCGGTCGCACACCGCTGGACCCGATGGCCGACCTGATCCTGGCGCAGCGCTTCGCCGTCACGCTCGCCACCAGCCGTCGCCTCGACCCCGACGCGCCGCGGCACCTCGCCCGCTCCGTGGTGCTGGCATGAGCAGCGGGGAGCCGGGCGGGAAGCTGAGCGCTCCGGACGGCGCACCCGACCGGAAGCAGGTCGTGGTCGCGATCGATGTCGGCGGCAGCGGAATGAAGTGTGCCCTGGTCCACCGAGACGGCACCGCCGCGCGCACCGAACACCACCCGACCCAGGCCGCCCGTGGTTCGGCGGCCGTGGTCGACACCATCCTCGACGTGGCCGACGGCCTGGCGGACACCGCCCGCCGCGAAGGGCTCACTCCGGTGGCGCTCGGCCTCGCCGTCCCCGGCGTCATCGACGAAGCAGCGGGGGTGGCGATCTGGTCGTCCAACGTCGGCTTCCGCGACGTGCCGCTGCGGGCCCTGGCCACGACCCGGCTCGGGATACCGGCGGTGCTCGGCCATGACGTCCGCGTCGGCGGCATCGCCGAAGCGCGCCTCGGCGCCGGCCAGAACGACCGACACGTCCTCTTCGTCGCCATCGGCACCGGCATCGCCGCCGCCCATGTGATCGACGGAACGGCTGCCGCCGGCGCGCACGGCGCTGCCGGGGAGCTCGGCCACATCCTGGTCCGTCCCGGCGGTCCGCGCTGCGGCTGCGGGCAGGCCGGTTGTCTGGAGGCGGTCGCGTCCGCCGCAGCGGTCGCCCGCCGCTACGCGGAGCTGACCGGCAGCACACCAGGGCCGAGCGCGGCCGAGGTGGCCGCCCGCGCCGCCGCCGGCGATCGGCTGGCCCAGCAGGTCTGGACGGAGGCGGTCGCGGCCCTCGCCGACGGGCTCGCCACCGGCCAGGCGCTCTTCGACGTCGAGACGGTCGTGCTCGGCGGCGGGCTGGCCCGGGCCGGCGCCCAACTGCTCGACCCGCTGCGGGCCGCGCTGCACGACCGGATGACCTTCCACCGCGAGCCACGGCTGGTCCCGGCGGCCCTCGGCGCCGAGGCGGGCTGCCTCGGCGCCGCCCTACTCGCCCTCGACAGCCTGGAGAAGCGATGACGGTACGGGTGACCGGTAGGGTGGTGACCCCCGCCGGGGTGATCCGCCAGGGCTGCGTAGAGATCAACAACGAGCAGATCACCGCGGTCGCCGAGTACCCGTCCGGGCGGGACGGGCACTGGATCCTCCCCGGGTTCGTGGACATCCACACCCACGGCGGCGGTGGACACACCTTCACCACCGGAGACCCCGACGAGGCCCGGGCCGCCACCGGCTTCCACCTCCGGCACGGCACCACCACCCTGCTGGCCAGCCTGGTGAGTTCGCCGTTCGAGCTGATGCGCGCCGCCACCACCGCCTATCGGCCACTGGTCGCCGAGGGGGTGCTCGCCGGGATTCACTTCGAGGGCCCGTACCTCTCCGCGGCCCGTTGCGGGGCGCAGAACCCGGCGTACCTGCGCGACCCCTCCACCGCGGAGCTGACCGAGCTGCTGCAGCTGGGCCAGGGGACGATCCGGATGGTCACCCTCGCCCCGGAGCGCGAGGGAGCGACCGCGGCGATCAAGCTCCTCGCCGCCCAGGGCGTGGTCGCGGCGATCGGCCACACCGATGCCACGTACCAGCAGACCCAGGCCGCCGTCGCCGCCGGCGCGAGCGTCGCCACCCACCTGTTCAACGCGATGCGCCCGGTGCACCACCGGGAGCCGGGGCCGGTGATCGCCCTGCTGGAAGCTCCCACCGTGGTCTGCGAACTGGTCGCCGACGGAGTACACCTACACGACGGAATGCTCGCCTTCGCCACCACCACCGCCGGTGTGGAGCGGACCGCCCTGGTCACCGACGCGATGGCCGCCGCCGGCCAGCCCGACGGCGAGTACGAGCTGGGCGGACAGCGGGTCACGGTGACTGCCGGCGTGGCCCGGCTCGCCAGCGACGGGCCGGTCGCCGGCAGCACGCTGACGATGGATGCCGCCTTCCGGAACGCGGTCGCCACCGGGGTCGCCGTCCCGGAGGCCGCCCGGATGGTGGCCACCACGCCCGCCCGGGCGATCGGTCTCGGCGATCGGGTCGGCGCCCTCCAGCCGGGTCTCCGAGCGGACCTGGTGGTGCTCGGAGACGACCTGAACGTCGTCCGGGTGATGCGCGCCGGCACCTGGCTGGACTGACCGGGCCGCGTCGGTCCACGGCGGCGCGCGCCGCCAGTCAGCCCGGGGGCGAGATCTCCACCCCGAGCACCGCCTGCTCGTCGGGGCGGTGCGCCAGCACGTCCCCGAGGTACGACTGCACCGCCGGGGCCATGCCGACGTCCCGGCCGGCCCGCTGGGAGAGCAGCCACTTGTGCTCGATGATCTGCGCGAAGATCTCCTGGGGTTCCAGCTTGCGGCGCAGGTGCGCTGGCACGGCGCGGACCACCGGCTCGAAGACCTCGGTCAGCCAGCGGTGTGCCGCCTGCTGCTCATCGACCAGGTCGCTCTCGGCCCGGTAGGCGTCCAGGTCGTTGAGGAGCCGACGCGCCTGGTTCTCCTCCGCGTCCAGACCGGTGAGGCGAAGCAGCCGCCGGGTGTGGTAGCCGGCGTCCACCACCTTCGGCCGCACCAGATACCGCCCGTTGTCGATCGTCGACACGGCGATCTCGGCCACGTCGAAACCCAGCTCGTTGAGCCCGCGGATCCGGCCCTCGATGTCGTGCCGAGCCTCCCGCTCGATCTGCTGCTCGTAGGTGATCTCATGCCACAGCCGCTCGTACCGCTGTACGACCTCCTCGCACACCACGGCCGGGTCGATCGACTCGTGCAGCAGCCCGGCCGCCTGTAGATCCAACGCCTCACCGAAGATGTTCACCCGGGCGATCTCCAGGTCCTCACCGCGCTGCCCGTTCGACAACGAGCGGTGCAGCACCCCGGTCTCCGCGTCCACCAGGTAGGCCGCGAACGCGCCCGCGTCCCGACGGAAGAGGGTGTTCGACAGCGAGCAGTCGCCCCAGAAGAAGCCGGTCAGGTGCATCCGGACCAGCAGCGCGGCCAACGCGTCGAGGAGTCGCTCCATCGTCTCCGGCCGCAGCGTGTGCGAGAAGAGCGCCCGGTAGGGCAGGGAGAACTGGAGGTGCCGGGTGATCAACACCGGGTCCAGCGGTTCCCCGGCTTCGGTCTGCCGGTCGGCGACGATCGCCACCGCCTCCACCGTTGGGAAGTCGATCCGTTCCAGGGCCCGCAGCAGGTCGTACTCCCGCTCGGCCACCCGCTCGCCGGTCTCCTTGACCGCGTACACGTAGCCGCCGAGCCGAACGAACCGGACCACGTGCCGAGAGATGCCCTGCGGCAGCGCCACCAGGTGCTGCGCCGGCCACTCCACCAGCGGGGTCGACCAGGGCAGGTCGAGTAGCGCCGGGTCTACGAGAGCCGAGGTGATCCGCACGCACTCCAGTTTGCGCCCTCACCCGCCGGAACGCCTCCCCGCGTGGTTTGGCACACAGCCACCCGAACCGGGCCGGGGGCCGAACGGGCCGGTAGCGTGGCCGAGATGCGGCAGGCAATGACCCGGTGGCGAGCGGTACGGCTCCGGCCGGTCCGCCCGGCCGGCTGGTGGTTCGACGGGCTGCTCCTCGCCGGTCTGGTGGCCCTGACCACCGCCCTCGCCGCCGACCACCTCTTCGGCCTCGACCGGGCGGTGGCCGACTGGTCGGACGCGCACCGCCCGGCCGCCGCGTACTGGGCCGCCCTCATCCTCAACTACCTCGGCCAGGGCGGCCCACTGACCCTGACCGCCGTCGGGCTCGGCGTTCTGCTCGCCGTACGACTCCGCTCCGCCCGCCCACTGCTGCCACCGGTCGCCGGGTTCATCCTGATCAACCTTGTCGTCGGCGGACTCAAGGTGACGACGGCCCGGCCCGCGCCCAGCGCGAGCGGGAAAGAGCCCTTCCTCGCGCCGGAGCAGACTCTGCCGCTCTTCCAGCACGAGTTGGCGCTGCAGTTCACCCGCTCCTACCCGTCCGGGCACGTCGTCAACACGATCATCTGGTGGGGCGTGATCGTCCTGCTCCTCGCCCGGTTGCTGGAGACATACGGGCGCACGTTGCCACCTCGGCTCGCCGTCGCGGCGCGGGTCGTCCCGCCCCTGGTGGTGTTCGCCACGACCATGTACCTGGGCTGGCACTGGCTGACGGACTCGATCGCCGGGCTGCTCCTCGGCCTCCTGCTGGACCGGGTGCTGCACCGGGTGCCCTGGGATGACGTGCCGCTGCCCCGGCGGATCGACCAGGACCGTCGGCGGCGGACCTCCGAGCGCGCGAACTGACTCGGACCGCTGTCGCGTGGGTCGAGGGCGTGGAGCTGCTCAACACCCGAGTGACATCGCCTATTGTGTCCGCTTCTGGGAGCTTCGACGTATAATTCCCCTGGTCAAGGGTGAGAGTATGGCTATGAATAAGTTCAGGGGAAATTAATGAATAGAGTGGTACGCCCGAATCGGCGGGCGTTGCTCTCCAGCGCGCTCGTCGGCACGGTGGCCGCGCTCGCGGGCTGCTCATCGACGGAGGCGCAGACGCCAACGACCAGCGCCTCCCCCGAAGCGCCACCCACCACACCCAAGGCAGCACTCGAACGGCTGATGGAGGGCAACCAGCGGTGGGCACAAGGCGACCCGCAGGCCCCCAACCGGGACCCGGCCCGGCGTCAGGCCGTAGCCCAAGAGCAGAAGCCCTTCGCGGCGGTCCTCTCCTGCATTGACTCGCGAGTGCCACCGGAGCTCATCTTCGACGTCGGCCTGGGCGACCTCTTCGTGACGCGCACCGGCGGCGAGGCGGTTGGCCCGGTGGTCACCGGTTCTGTCGAATTCGGGCCCCTGACCAGCGGCACTCCGCTCATCGTCGTCCTCGGTCACCAACGTTGCGGCGCCATCAAGGCGGCGTACGCCTCCCTTCATGACGGCGAAACGCTGCCCGGCAACCTGCCGGAGGTCGTCACCGCCCTGCAGCCGGCGTACGAACAGGTAGCCGCCGCGGAGGGCAACGACCCGATCGATGCCATGATCCGTGCCCAGATCGAGTTGGCCGCGAACGGCCTGCGTTCCAGCCCGGACCTCGGCCCACTCGTGGCGAAGCAGGACCTCGCCATCGTCGGCGCCTATTACTCCCTCGACACCGGTGCCGTCGAGGTCCTCAGCGGCGCACCCTCCTGACCAGCCGAACGGTGACCGAACAACACTGGCCCCGGCCTGCGGCATGGGCATCAGGGGCTTCTCCCTGGTGCTGGCGCCCTTCCGAGATCTGGGCTAATCGGCAGGGTCGGGTTGTTGACCAACCGAACCGTCCTGCTCCCCCGCTCGGGGCAGGGGCGGGCCGCCCGGGGGCAGTACGGCCTCCGGAGACGAGCCACCCGGGGGCAGTACGGCCTCCGGAGACGAGCCACCCGGCGGCAGTGCGGCCCCCGGGAACGAGCCACCCGGGGGCAGTGCGGCCTCCGGAGACGAGCCGGCCGGGGGTCCGGGAACCTCTGCATCGAGCGGGCCGGCCGCACGGAGCAGGGCGTTCAGCCCGGCCCGGCGGGCAACCACCGTCAACCGGTCCCCGGCCATGATCACTAGCCGGTGGTCGAACTCCCACTCGTACCGCTGGCCGGAGCGGGCATGGGCGAGGAGCCGGACGCTCCCCGCGCGACCAACGGCGGCGAGCGGCTGACCTTCGAGTGCGGAGCCGGCGGCTACCGGGACCTCGGTGACCAACAGGGCGTGCCGGCCAACCGAGATGGTGGCGATGACGGCACGGTCCAGCAGGGCGCCGGCGAACGACGGCGCCGCCAGGTACGACACGCTCCGCGAGACACCGATACCGAAGGACCGTTGGACGCGCTCGGCGAAATGCCCATCAAAGAGCCGCAGCACCACCTGAACATCGTCGTTGAGAGAGCGGGCGGTCAGCGCGGCCCGCAGGTTCACCCCGTCGTCGGTGGAGACCACGACGAGGGCCTGGCAGGTAGCTACCGAGGCGGCACGCAGGGTCTCCTCGGCGGAGGCGTCCCCCACCACCAGCGGCACACCGAGCCGCCGGGCCAGCGACGCACCGCGCGCCTCCGGGTTCTTGTCGATAGCGACCACCTCGACGCCGAAGTCGCGGAGTTGGGCGGTCACCCGCATCCCGATGTTGCCGAGGCCGACCACGACCACGTGCCCGGCACGGTCGGTCAGGGGCCGCCCGGAGTGCAGCGCCAGCCGGGCGTTGACGAGACCGTCCACCACCACAGCGGTGATCAACGGAATCAGGGCCAGCCCGGAGAGATTGAGGACCACCTGGAGGACCTGTTCGCCGAGCGGCTTGGCGGCGTCCGGGTCCTGCCCGCTCAGGGCGGTGACCAGGGTCAGGTAGAGCGCCTCCCCCCAGCTCACCTCGGCGGTGCTGGCGTAGAGGCCGCCGAGCACGACGATCACCGCCAGCAGCACCAACACGGCGATGCCGATCCGACGGGTGGCGAAGCCGCGGACCGCCCGGAGCAGCATCGTGGCCGGCCGGCGCCACCGCCGGGCCCGGCGCAGTCGGCGTGCTGCCACCTCGGTTCCCGGTGGCGTACCGGCCGCCCCGGCGAGCACCACGTCGGCGGCGGTCGCGTCCGCGGGCAGGACCCGAACCTCCCGCGGATCGCGGGTATCCGCCACCGGGCAGACGATGTCCTCGTCGCGAAGATCGACGCGGCGGGCCACATAGAGGGTCCGGCCGCCGTGTCGGAAGTGAGCCGGCGCGACCTCACCCAGCGCGGCGGCGACAAAGGCAGGGGCCGCCATCGCGGCGTCGGAGAGCACCGCCGAGTCGGGGAAGATCTGTCGCACCCCGTTGGCCAGGCTGGTGTTGAACATCCGCACCACCAACCGCAGGCTCGGCTGGACCTCCTGTGCGCAGAGCGCGGCGTGCATGTTGCCCACATCGTCTTGGTGCAGCAACGCCAAACCCTCGGCCCGGTCCAGCCGGGCCTCGCGAAACGTCACCTCGTCGAGCCGGTCAGCCCGGATGACCTCGATGCCGTCGAGATCTCGACCGTCCGGGCTGTCCGTCCGCTGCCGCCTGGGCACCACCAGCGTGATCCGGATCCGGGTCAGCTGCGGCTCGGTGCCGAGCAGTGACTTGACCACCCAGTACGCCAGGGCGTCGTGGCCACAGACCACGTAGTGGGTCCAGGGGTCGTTGTTGCCTCGGAGCCGCCGCCCGGTCCACCACGCACGATCGAAGGGCCCCGTCATGTGGCGCATCGTAGACAGCCGGCACCCCTCGCGCAGCCCATCGATCACGATCGTGACGGATCAGTAGCGCGAGTCCAATCTCCACCCCGGTCCGACTCCGGCAAACTGGGACGATGACGCTGTCGCAACTGGCGGGTCGGCTGCTCGGCGTCCGCGAGCAGGTGGTGGAGCAGGGCGGTGGGGGCCCGTCGCGCGTACCGCGCCCCGCACCGACCGTGGTGGTCGGCGGCGGAATCGCCGGCATGTCCGCAGCGGTGGTGCTGGCCGAACGGGGAGTGCCGGTCACCGTCCTGGAGGCCGCCCCCACCATCGGCGGACGGCTCGGCGCGTGGCCGGAGGCGTCGCCCGACGGCACCCGGACCAACGAACACGGGTTCCACGCCTTCTTCCGCCAGTACTACAACTGGCGAAACATCCTCCGCCGGGTCGACCCGACGCTGGGCTTCCTCCGGCAGATCCCGCGCTACCCGGTCCTGTCCGCGCGCTGGCCGACCGAGGAGTTCGGCAAGCTGCCGCCCGCGGCGCCAGCGAACCTGCTCGCCCTTCTGCTCCGCAGCCCCAGCCTGCGCCTGCGGGACCTACGCGCGATGAACCGAGACGCCGCGCTGCCGTTGCTCAGCTACGACCCGATCCAGACGTACGCCGAGTTCGACGACACCACCGCCGACGCCCTGCTCACCTCGCTCCGGCTGCCGGACCGAGCCCGGGCGATGCTCTTTGAGGTCTTCTCCCACTCGTTCTTCAACCACGAAGCGGAGATGTCCGCCGCCGAAATGATCGCCCAGTTCCACTTCTACCTGCTGGGCAACCCGGAAGGGCTGGCCTTCGACTGCCCCACGGCGGACTACGCGACCTCGATCTGGCAGCCCCTCACCCGGCACCTCGAACAACACGGCGGCCGGATCATCACCGAGGCCGCGGCCACCGGGCTGCACCGCGACGCCGCCGGCTGGCAGGTGGTGAGCGCCGCCGGCGCGTACGAGGCCCGGCACGTCGTGCTCGCCGTCGACCCACCGGCCCTCGCGGCGCTGGTCGCGGCCTCCCCCATCCTCGCCGAAGCCGCCCCCGACCTGGTAGCGCGAATGCCCGCGTTCGGCCGACCCGGTCCGCCGTACGCGGTGGCCCGCTACTGGTGTGCCGGGGATGTGGATCCCGGGCGGGCCGTCTTCAGCGGGGTCTCCCGGCAGCCCACCCTCGACTCGGTGACGCTCTACCACCGGCTGGAGGCGGAGTCCCGCCGCTGGGCGGCGCGCAACGGCGGCGCGGTGGTCGAGTTGCACGCGTACGCCTGCGAGCCGGACGTGCCCGCCGAGGAACTGGCCGAACGGATGTGGCGCGAGCTGAGGCCCCTCTGGCCGGAGGCGGGGCGGCTGCGGATCCGTGAGCTGCGGGCCCGGGTGGAGGCCCAGGCGCCCGCGTTCCCGCCCGGCGGCCACGCGGAGCGGCCCGGCGTCCGCACCGACGCCGCCCGGCTCTACCTGGCCGGCGACGGCATCCGCACCGACTTCCCCAGTGCGCTGATGGAGCGCTCCGCCGCCACCGGCATCCTCGCGGCCAACCACATCCTGCGGGACGAGGGCGGCGCGACCGAGCCGGTCCACTCGATCCGCCCTCGGGGCCTGCTCGCCCGAGGGCACTGATCGGGCGGGGGCGCCCAAGCCGCTACCCGGTGCCGCCCGTTTCGCCGGGCCCCACCTCGGGCGGGGACCACGGAAAGCGGGCCGGTCGGCGCTCGTTGGCCGCCGCCACGCCCTCCCGGGCCTCCCCGCTGGCCCGCACCTGCCCGTGCCACCAGGCGATCCGGTTGTCGTCCGCCCGCCCGTCGATGATTTCCTTGGCCGCCCTGACGCTGAGCTGAGACCGCGCGGTCACCGCGGCGGTAACCGCACCGACCCGGGCCGAGAGGGCGGCGGCGGGCAGCACCTCGTCCACCAGACCAACCCGGAGCGCCCGCTCGGCGTCGATCAGCTCCGCCGTGAAGAGCAGAGCCTTCGCCGTGGACGGCCCGACCAGTCGGGCCAGCCGGTGGGTGGTGGGCGCCGGATAGACCAGGCCGAGCCGGGCCGGAGGTACGCCGAAGCGCGCGTCGGCGGCGGCGAGCCGCAGATCGCAGGCGACGGCGAGTTGACACCCACCACCGACGCAGGCGCCCCGAATCGCGGCGACTGTCGGCTTGGCGAAGTCGACGAGCCGCTCCTCGGCCGTGACGGCGATACTGGCGTCACCGGCGTCCAGCAGCTCGTCCAGGTCACCGAGGTCCGCGCCGGCGCAGAAGGTGCCGTCGGCTCCGGTGAGCACCAGGGCCCGTACCGCCGGGTCAGCCTCCAGCTGATCGAGCATCCCCGGTAGTCGTCGCCACATCGCCGGGGTCATCGCGTTTCGCCGGGCCGGATTATGGATCACCACGGTCGCCACCGGACCGGCCACCTCGACAAGCAGTTCCGCGTCCGCCACCGCCACTCTCCCTCCGGTCCGTGTCGCCGCGGTGACGATATCGACGCAGCCGCCGCCCCGCCCCATCTCGGTGACGCCGGTCACGGTCTGGCGGCTCTTCCCCGCCGGTGGTTCTCCCTAGCCGGTGGCGCGATCAGAGCGGGGCCAGACGTATTCCAGATCGATCGGGATGTCCCCAAACTGGGGGCGATAGTGCTCGGGGTCCTTGCGCAGCAGCGACGAACGGTGGCTCAGGTGCAGGTCGTCGCGGCCCAACCAGGGCGGTAGCTCACCGGCGTCAGCCAGCTCGGCCTGGGTGCGTACGATACGCCCGCCCCGGGCGGCGGCGAAGTCGGTGACGAGCGTCGCGGCACAGGTGTCGGCTCGGCCCGACTCGCACCAGACCGCGCACACGTCCAACCCGTACCGGGTCAGCGCCTCCTCGTAGCCGGCCCACATCTTCACCGCCGGATGGTGTCGCCAGCCGTAACCCGGACGGGTCAGCCCCCGCAGCACCTGTATCGCCTCCACCCGCTGCTTACCGAGCCGACGTTGGTCCAGCGCGGCCGCGCTGGCCAGGAAGTCGGGGTACGGAAGGAACGTCTGCATCCTGGTTACCTACCCGCCACCGCACCCGACAATCCTCCGGCAGCGGGCAGCACGGCGGCGGCGCGGCGGGCGACGAAGCGACGGGGTTCGCTGACGTTATAGTCGATCCACCACAACGTCAGAACGCCCACCCAGTCCATCCTGGCTCGCCGGCAGGGATGCCAGCACTTCGACGCGCCGAGCCGGACGGACACCGCACAGGGGAACGCATGGCCGTCTACAGTGCTCGACAGCTCCACGGCTTGCGAATCATCGTCACCGGCGGCGGCACCGGGGGGCACACCTATCCGGCACTGACGACCATCCGAACGCTCCGCGCCCGCCTCGCCGAAACCGGCGCCGAGCCCGACATTCTCTGGGTCGGCGTCGAGCAGGGACTGGAGGCGAGGATCGCCCGGCAGGAGGGCCTACCCTTCCGCGCCATCACCACCGGAAAGTTACGGCGGTCCCCCAACCGTCAGGAGCTGTGGCGCAACATCACCGACGCGTTCCGGATTCCGATCGGCGTACTGCAGGCCATGGCGACCGTACTGCGGGTCCGGCCGCACGTGGTCCTCTCCACCGGCGGCTACGTCTCCGTCCCGATCGGTCTGGCCGCCTGGCTGGCCCGGCGCCCCCTGGTCATGCACGAGCAAACCCTCAACCTGGGCCTGGCCAACCGGATTCTCGCCCTGGTCGCCCGCCGGGTGCTGCTAAGCCACACCTCCTCGTTGCCGAACCTGTCGAAGCGAGCGCAGGCCAGAGCGGTGGTCACCGGCAACCCGGTCCGCCCCGACATGCTCACCGGAGACCCGGCTGCCGGCCGTGCCGCCTACGGACTGGAGCCGCACCTGCCACTGGTCTTCGTCACCGGCGGGGCGCAGGGCGCGGTGCAGGTAAACCAGATGATCGCCGAGGTCCTCCCCGATGTCCTGCAACGCTGCCAGGTGCTGCACCAGTGCGGGGAACACAGCCTGGACCGCATGCGACAGGTCGCCGCGCAGTTACCGCCGCACCTACAGGCCCGCTACCGCGTCGTGGACTATATCCATGGGCAACTGCCCGACGTGCTCGCCGCCGCCGACATCGTGGTCGCGCGCAGTGGCGCCGGCACAGTAGCCGAGCTGACCGCGTTGGGCCGACCGGCAATCCTGATCCCACTCGTGCCGACCTCCGGCGATGAGCAGCGGCAGACCGCCCGGCACCTCGCCGCGGCCGGCGCGGCGCGGATGCTCACCGGCGGCGATGCCACCGGCGCCGCGCTCCGCGCCGAACTCTTGACGTTGCTGGACGACGCGCAGCGTCGTCACGCCCTGGCGGAGGCCGCCCGCCGCCACGGCCGGCCAGACGCTGCTGCCGCCGCCGTCACCGAGCTGATCGACGCCGCCCGCCGCGGCTGACGCACCGCGCTTCGCGATCGCCGCGCAGTCGGCGGCCCTGGCCGGTTCCGAGGCCCCAGCCGGCCAGGATTTCGGCGAATCCGGCGCGGCTCACCCCAGGCCGCTCCGCGAACGCGGCATCCCCGATCGCATCCACCCCTGGGTGGTGGATACGAGACCGCCCGCATGGTCGCAGCCCACCCGGCCGCACCGGTCACCGCCTGGCCGCACCGGCCCGGGGACCCCCAGGCGAGGCCGGGCAGCCACCCGTACCACCACCTCCGCAGCGACCAGGCACCAGAAAGACCCTCAGCTCAGAAACCACCGACCAAACATGCAAAAGCCCTGCCCACAGCGGCCGGTATTTCGGCTCCATCCAAGGCCAGCGGCATCGGCTAAACGAAGAGTTTTGTCCGCATTTATGACGTAGACACGTCTGGTCGGCTGCGACTATCGTCGCTGGAGCAGATCGATCAACACAAAGCAAGTGTTGACGACAAACGCAACACCTGCTAAGTGGTGCCGTGGCAGTTCACGGTGGCGCTACTCAAACTGCCAGGCAAGCAAATTCCAAACAACGGGGAACGGCCGCAGTGCGTGCGCAGGACCTGGTGGTGCCGCGCCCCAACACCTCCCTGCCGGCACCCGTCCGGTCCCGCGAAGTCTGAGACTGAAGGCGGATATATGACCACAACAACGCAGCCCGAAAATGCCGAGTCGATGTACGACCGGATTGGCGGCGCGTCAACCGTGACGCGAGTCGTGGACCGGCTCTACACGCTGATCCTGGACGACTCGCTGCTGCGTCCGACCTTCCACGACAAGGACCTGGTCCCACTCAAACGGCACATGACTGCGTTGCTGTCACAGGTCCTCGGCGGCCCCAAGGCCTACACCGGTCAGGATCTTGCCACAGTGCACCAACCACTTGCCATAACGGATGCGCAGTATCGCTCGGTCGCCGACTACCTGCTCGCATGCCTTTACATCGAACATGCTCCCGCCGATGTGCTCGCGGCAATGGTCGAGACCCTTACCACGCTACAAGCCACCATCGTAAGCGCCGATTCCGATCCCGCACCGGTTGGTTCGCCGACGTGACAGTGGAGCCTGACCGGCTACAAGCGTCGTGGGCGCGGGTTGTCGCGCATGGTGATGCGGTGCCGGCCTACTTCTACGCGGCTTTGTTCACGCGTAACCCGCAGCTGCGACAACTCTTCCCGGCGTCCATGGCGGGCCAACGGGATCGGCTGGTCACCGCGCTTGGACGCATTGTCGCCGGTGTTGGTCAGCCAGACGTGATGTTGCCTTTCGCACGCGGGCTCGGCCGCGACCACCGACGCTTCGACGTTCGTCCCGAGCACTACCCGCCCGTTGGGGAGGCGCTACTGGCCACCCTCAGCCAGTTCCTCGGCCCGGACTGGGACGCCGACCTGGCCGCCGGGTGGACTGAGGCGTACGGCCTCGTCGCGCAGGTCATGTGTGATGCCGCGGCGGAGGCCACCCGCAACGAGCCCCCGTACTGGAAAGCGCTGGTTGTCGAACACGAACGCCGGGGCCTGGATGTGGCGGTGGTCCGACTGCAGGTGGACCAGCCCGTGCCCTACTGGTACCTGCCGGGTCAGTCCTGCGCGATCGAGGTGCCGACACGGCTTCGCCTCTGGCGGTACTACTCCCCGGCGAACATTCCGCGCCGCGATGGGTTGGTTGAGCTACACGTGAAGGCCGTACCAGGTGGGGAGGTCTCCACCGCCATCGTGCAGTCGCTGCGCGTCGGCGACGAGACCCGCGTCGGCGCGCCCATCGGGCACAGCCTGACCCTGGACCCGGACTCCGGTCGGGATCTCCTGCTGCTCGCCGGCGGCACCGGCCTGGCTCCGCTGAAGGCACTCACCGAACAACTCGCCGCCGAGGGCGGCCGACGACGAGTCACCCTCGTCGTCGGCGGTCGCACGAGTGGCGACCTCTACGACCTACCCGCCCTGGAATCCATGGCGCAGCAGATGCCCTGGTTGACCGTCGTCCCCACCCTGTCCCACGATGCCCACGCCGCCGGCGTTCACCGTGGCACCGCCGTGGACGTCGCACTACGCATGGGCCGCTGGGACACGCACGACATCTACGTCTGCGGTCCAGCCGAAATGGTCGCCACCAGCCGCGAGCGTCTCGCCGAGGCTGGTATCGCCCCGCAACAGATTCGAAGCGAGGACGGTACCAACGACCCCTACCGCCCCGACTCCGTAGCCACCGTCACGGTGGCCGACCGCGCCGAGGTGTACGCACGATGAACACCGCCAACCACACCCGCGACGAGCCTAAACTCGGGCTGGAACAAGCCCTACCTCGCGGATGGCAACCGCTGTCCCCGGAACACGTCCGGGGACAGCGGTTCCGCGAGACCGCACTCGGTCGCCGTGGCTACCGCCCGGACGAGGTCGAGGCATTCCTCGCCCGAATGGCCGAGGAGGTGCAACGGTGGACCACCATCCACGCCCGCGACCTCGCGGAAATCAACCGGCTGCGCGACTTCTTCCGCAACCAGAACATCGACACCGAACCCGCCCGCCAACGCGCCTTCTCCAGCGAGGCGATCAACATCCTGGCCACCGCCCAGCAACAGGCCGACCAACTCATCGCCGATGCCAAAACCCACGCCCGCAGCATGCAGACCGACGCGCGTAGCCAGGCCGAACGCGTCGTCGTCGAGGCACGCCGCGAGGCGGAAGCAGCCGCTCACGCCTACCGCGTCCGCGCAGGTCAGCAATACTCCGCCGACCGCGAACAGGTCGAACGCCTCGCCGCCATCGCACGAAACATCCTCGCCGCAGTCGCCGGCGCCACCAGCCAACTCGATGGCGCCACCAGCCAACTCGATGGCGCCAGCGCCCAGATCCGGGCCGTGGGCGACGCCTTCAGCGCCGAACTGACCAAGTTGGTCGGTCCCCCAATCGCCGCACCCGAACGCGCCGCCATACCGGACCATCCCACAGCCACCGGCATCCAACCCGCCCGCGGACAGACGCACCGGTAGCCAAAGCGCCACGAACCCCCAACGACCCACCACGCCGTAGGCCGCACCGAGAGCCGGGTGACCGGGCACCGGTGGTCTGTTTCGCACAGCTCAGCGCAATGCGTACGGCCCGCTCAGGCTGGTGCGGTAACGGCGGGTCGGCAGCAGCAACGTGGGGTGGCGGACGCTCCAGGCCGCTCCCTTGCAGACCGTTTCCTTGTACCGGGCTGCCATCCTTCCGGCGAGGAAAGACGACTTGGCGCGGTCATCGGCGGTCACGAACTGGATGAGCCCGTCCCGCCGGCCGAGACTGACGCACTGGTTGAAGTAGCGGAACGCGAGTTTCGGCACCTCCCGGCCGGTCAGGCGCGCAGCGATCGCGTCGGCGGCCTGCCACCCCATCGGAATCCCGGTGGCGCAGGACATCCGGAGCGGCTTACCCCCAGGCCCCTCCGCGAACGCGGCATCCCCGATCGCATACACCTCGGGGTACGAGACCGCCCGCATGGTGGCATCCACCCGAATCTGTCCAGTCTCGGCAAGCTCAAGGGGCGTGGCGGCGGCGATGGGGTGAACGGCGAAGCCCGCCGTCCAGACAGTCACCTGAGCCGGAATGGTTCGGGCGTCGCCGGTGACCGCGCTGGCCGCGTCGACCCCGGCGATGTTCGTGTGCTCGTGCACGGTGATGCCGAGCCGGTCGCAAACACGTCGTAGGTGACGCCGTGCCCCGACGTCCAGCCAGTCACCGAGGCCGCCGCGGGCGGCGATCGCGACGGCGAGGTCCGGCCGCGCCTCGGCGATCTCGGTGGCAGCTTCGAGGCCGGTCAGCCCACCTCCAACGACCAGAATGTTCCCGCCGGCGCCGAGGCGGACCAGGCGGTCGCGCAGCCGCAGCGCGGACTCCCTTCCAGCGATGTTGTAGGCGTGCGCGGCGACACCGGGAACCCCGTGGTCAGTACCGGTGCTACCGAGGGCGTAGACGAGGGTGTCGTAGCTGATCTCGTCCGCGCCCTGCTGGTCCACCAACGTGACGATCTTGTGGTCGAGGTCAACCGCGGTGACTCGCCCCAGGAGTAGCCGCACGTCCGTACCCGCGTAGATGTCACGCAGTCGGCGGTGGGCGAGGCGCTGTCCGGTCGCGAGTTGGTGCAGCCGGACCCGCTCGACGAACTCGGCCTCGGCGTTGACGACAGTGATCTCGACGCTGTCGGGGTGCAGCCGCCGGGCGAGACGTCCGGCGGCGGCGGTTCCGGCGTATCCGGCCCCGAGGACGACGATGCGGTGCTTCATGATCTCACTCCTGTCTCGATGCGTCCGCTTCCTGAACCGGACAGCGACGCGGTTACTGACAGGAGTTCGCCGTGAGCTGGGTCACCAGGCTTCGATGAGCGGTTCGCCGGGCTCGGCCGCGGACCAGCGGTGGGTGGCGCGGACAAGCTTGTCGGGGTTGACCTGGGTATGGATGGCCGCGATGCCCTCCCCGGTCAGGTGCAGGGACATGACGGCGACGACCCGGTCGTCGAGCACGACCACCACCGCGGGCCCGCCGTTGACGACGCCGGCATAGACAGCAGGTCGGCCGCCGATCCGGTCTCGTTTGACTTTGGTGGGAACGAGGAGACCGCGCAGGAACCGCGCCACCGCCAGCGCGCCGGCGACCGGCGTGGTCCGGGCCGGAACCTTGCCACCACCGTCGCCGACGCTCGTCGCGTCCGCGGTCAGGAGCTCGACGAGCCGCCGAACCTCCCCACTGGTGGCGGCCACAAGGAACTCCTCGACGACCTTCCGCGTGCTGGTCGCGTCCACCTCCGCCCGGACCCGGTCGGTGCTGATGTGCTGCTTCGCCCGCCGGTAGATCTGTTGGCAGTTCGACTCGGTGAGGTCGAGGAACTCGGCGATCTCACCGTGCGAGTAACCGAACGCCGCCCGGAGCACGTACACCACCCGCTCGTTGGCCGAGAGCCGCTCCAGCAGGACGAGCACCGCCATCGAGACCGACTCCCGCTGCTCCACGGTGTCGACCGGGCCGAGCATCGGGTCTCCGGGGAGCAACGGCTCGGGCAGCCAGGTGCCCACGTACCTCTCGCGCCGGGCGCGCGCCGAGGTGAGCTGGTTGAGACAGAGGTTGGTGAGCACCTTCGTCAGCCACGCCTCGGGCGTCCGAACCACGGTCCGGTCGGTGGCCTGCCACCGGAGAAACGTCTCCTGGACCGCGTCCTCGGCGTCGCTCGCCGAACCGAGCAGCCGGTAGGCGATCGCCTCCAACCGAGCCCTGGAGTGCTCGAACAGCTCGACCTCGTGCGAACGCAGCGGCATGACCCGACAGTAGCCACACGGCCCCCGAGGCACCACGGCTCGGCTCGGCCCGCCGGTAGCGTCGGTGACCTGCGCCACGGCGCCGGTCTGGTCGCCCGGGATGCCGAGCGACGGTGCCGGTCTGGTCGCCCGGGGTGCCGAGCGACGACCGGTGTCGGACCGCCGTGTCAGGCTGGACCCGTGATCGTCACCTTCGAGGCCGAGCTGTGGGGCTGGAGTGCCCGGCGGGCGGACAGTTGGACCTTCGTCAGCCTCCCCATCGACCTGTCGGAGGAGATCCGGGAGCTGTCCGGACCGCCACGGCGTGGCTTCGGCTCGCTGCGGGTCCGGGTCACGGTCGGTGGCAGCACCTGGGCGACCTCAATTTTTCCGGACAAGCAGCGAAGCTGCTACGTGCTGCCCGTCAAACGAGCTGTCCGCGAGGCGGAAAGCATCGAGGCCGGCGACGTCACCGCCGTGAGCCTGGAACTCCTCGGATAGGAGAACCCGCCCGGACCGGAGCGCCGCGCCGCCACTGGCGTACGGCAGGATGGCCGACGTGACCGCTGCCCCCCGTCCCGCCCTGGCGACGCTCGAGGCGGTGCTGGAGCGGCTCACGTACGTCAACGAGGAGACCGGCTACACCGTGGCCCGGGTCGCCACCGACCGCAGTGGGGATCTGTTGACGGTGGTGGGCGCGCTGCTGGGCGCGCAGCCGGGGGAGAGCCTACGGCTGCACGGGCGCTGGTCCTCGCACCCCAGGTACGGCCGACAGTTCGAGGTCGACACCTACACCACGGTCTTGCCGGCCACGATCCAGGGCATTCAGCGCTACCTCGGCTCGGGCTTGGTGAAGGGCATCGGACCGGTGTTCGCCGAGCGGATCGTCGCCCATTTCGGCCTGGAGACGCTGCGGATCATCGAGGAGGAGCCGGCCCGGCTGGTGGAGGTGCCGGGGCTGGGCCCGAAACGCACGGCGAAGATCACCGCGGCGTGGGAGGAACAGAAGGCGATCAAAGAGGTCATGGTCTTCCTCCAGGGCGTCGGTGTCTCGACCTCGCTGGCGGTACGGATCTACAAGCAGTACGGCGACGCCGCCACCGATGTGGTCACGAAGGAGCCGTACCGGCTGGCGGCCGATGTGTGGGGCATCGGCTTCAAAACCGCCGACACCATCGCCCGGTCGGTCGGTATCCCGCACGACAGCCCGCAACGGGTCATGGCCGGGTTGCAGTACACGCTCTCCGAGGCCACCGACAACGGCCACTGTTACCTCCCCGAACCGGAGCTGGTCGCGGACGCGACGAAGATCCTCGACGTGCCGGCCGACCTCGTCACCCGTTGCCTGGACGACCTGGTCGCCGAGGAGGGCGTGGTCCGTGAGTCACTGCCGGGCGGCGACGCGGAGCCGGTCCGGGCGGTGTACCTGGTGCCGTTCCACCGGGCGGAGCGGTCTCTCGCCACCAGCCTGCTCCGCCTGCTCGGCGATGGGGCTGATCGGTTGCCACACTTCGCGGGCGTCGACTGGGACAAGGCTCTGACCTGGCTGAAGGCGCGTACCGGCAACGACCTCGCCCCGGAGCAGGAGCAGGCGGTCCGGCTCGCGCTGACCTCGAAGGTCGCGGTGCTGACCGGCGGGCCGGGGTGCGGCAAGAGCTTCACTGTCCGTTCGATCGTCGAGCTGGCCGCCGCCAAGAAAGCCAAGGTCACGCTGGTGGCCCCGACCGGGCGGGCCGCCAAGCGCCTCTCCGAGCTGACCGGGCACCCCGCCGCCACGGTGCACCGCCTGTTGCAGCTACGCCCGGGCGGGGATGCCTCCTACGACCGGGACAACCCCCTCGACGTTGACCTGCTGGTCGTGGACGAGGCCTCGATGCTCGACCTCATCCTGGCCAACAAGCTCGTCAAGGCCGTACCACCCGGCGCACACCTGCTGCTGGTCGGCGACGTCGACCAGCTTCCCTCCGTCGGCGCCGGCGAGGTGTTGCGCGATCTGCTCGCCGCTCCCACCATTCCGCGGGTGCGGTTGACCCAGATCTTCCGCCAGGCCGCCCAGTCCGGCGTCGTCACCAACGCGCACCGGATCAACGCCGGCCGCCCGCCCCTGCTCCAGGGCCTGCCGGATTTCTTCCTCTTCGCCTGCGACGACACGGAGGCCACCGCCGACCTTACCGTCGATGTCGCCTGCTCCCGGATCCCCGCCAAGTTCCGCCTGGATCCCCGCCGGGACGTGCAGGTCCTCACCCCCATGCACCGCGGCCCCGCCGGCTCGGGAGCGCTGAACACCCTGCTCCAGCAACGACTCACCCCGCATCGGGAGGAGCAGCCGGAGCGGCGTGCCGGCGGGCGGGTGTTCCGCATCGGCGACAAAGTCACCCAAATTCGTAACAACTACGACAAGGGGCAGGCGGGGGTCTTCAACGGCACCCTCGGCATCGTCACCCAGCTCTCGACCGAGGAGCAGACCCTGACCGTCCGCACCGACGAGGACGAGAGCATCGACTACGACTTCGACGAGCTGGACGAGCTGGCGCACGCCTACGCCATGACCATCCACCGCTCGCAGGGCTCCGAATACCCGGCCGTCGTCATCCCGCTGACCACCAGCGCCTGGATGATGCTGCAACGCAACCTGCTCTACACCGCGGTCACCCGCGCCAAACAGCTCGTTGTTCTGGTCGGCTCCCGCCGGGCCCTCGCCGCCGCGGTCCGTACCGTCGGCGCCGGTCGCCGGCACACCGCCCTCAACCACCGACTCGCCACCACCACGCCCTGATCGGCGGGGAACACCGGGCCGGGACGAGAACAGGCCCCGGGCGTTCCCGGGGCCTGTTCTCGCTGGGAAGCGGGGCGTCAGCGGCCGGCCTCCCCGGTGGTACGGATCCGGTCCAGTGCCGGGGCGGAGACCGGCGAGGTCTCGGTCAGGTACGCGACCAGCGCGTCCAGGTCGATCTGGCCGGTGGCCGGGTTGGTGCCCTCGGTGAGGACGGAGAAGCCGTCGCCCCCGCCGGCCAGGAAGTTGTTCACCGTGACCCGGTAGGTGCCGTCGGTCTCCACCGGCACGTCGGCGAAGGTCAGGCTGCCGCGGACCACACGCGTGCCGGCGCAGGGGTCATCCGCCGGGGCGGTGCCGCCGGCCGGATCGACGACGTACCGGACCGTGGCCGACGGGTAGAGCACCCGCTCGGTGACGAACTGCTGCTCCAGCAGGCAGTAGAGCTGCTCGCCGGTGAGGTCGAGGGTCACCAGGTTGTTGGTGAACGGTTGGGTGGTGAACGCCTCCTCGTAGGTGACCGGGCCGGCGTCGAGGTCGGCCCGGACACCGCCCGGGTTCATGAACGCGGCGACCGCGTTCTGGTCCCCCTCGCTGGCCCAGAGCTGGGCGTCGGCGATCAGGTTCCCGAGCGGGGACTCCCCGCGGACGGTGTCGAAGAGGGTCTCCTGCGTCCGGGTGATCGCCTCGGTGGTCTCGCCGACCTCCCGGCCGGCGACCGGGCCGAGGACGGTCTGGTACCGGTCGATCAGCGCGGTCTGGGCCGGGTCCTCGGCGACGTCCCGGGTGACCACCAGGTTCTCGGCGGTGGCCCGCAGCACGTCCCCGGTCCGCCGATCGATCTTCAGGTCGATGTCGGTGATCAGCCGGCCGTACGAGCTGGCGCTGGTCACCAGCTTGTTGTTGACCTCGCAGTTGTACGCCTGGTGGGTGTGCCCGCTGACGACGACGTCGATGGACCGGTCCATCCGGTTGACGATGTCGACCACCGGGCCGGTGAAGTCGACGCAGTCGTTGATGCCACCGGCGCCGGCCTGGTTTCCGCCCTCGTGCAGCAGCACCACGATGGTCTCCACGCCCTTACGGCGCAGTTCCCGCGCGTACCGGTTGGCGGTCCGCGCCTCGTCGGCGAAGGTCAGGCCGGCGACGCCGTCCGGGCTGACGATGTCCGGCGTGCCCTCGAGGGTCATTCCGATGAAACCGATCTTGACGCCCTGCACCCGGTGGATCGCGTACGGGGGCAGCAGCGGCTCGCCGGTCTCGGTCACGAAGGAGTTCGCGGCGAGGTACTGGAAGTCGGCGCCCCGGTACGGGGTGCCGTCGGCGCAGCCGTCGACCGGGTGGCAGCCGCCGTGCTGAATCCGCAGCAGCTCGTCGGAGCCCTCGTCGAACTCGTGGTTGCCGACGCTCGCGTAGTCGAGCCCGGCCTGCGACAACGCCTCAATGGTCGGCTCGTCGTGGAAGGCCGCCGACAGCAGCGGCGAGGCGCCGATCAGGTCCCCGGCGGCGACCGTGATGGTGTTCTTCTTCTTGCTGGCCTTACGCAGCTCGGCCAGGTGGGTCGCCAGGTACTCGACCCCGCCGGCGGGCTGGCCCTCGATCGTGCCGCTGGAGCCACCGGGCGGCTCCAGATTGCCGTGGAAGTCGTTCAGCGCGAGCAGCGTGACGTCGACCGGCTTCCGGCCGGCGTCCGCCGCTTCAGGGGTGGTCGCGACCGCGCCGAAGGCGGCCACAGCGAGCGCGGTCAGGCCGATTGCGGCCCGACGCATCCCAGGGATGGACATGGAACTCCTCGTGGAACCGGCGCGGAAACATCCGGGCTAGGCACGCCCACCATTTCGCGCCATCGGCAGGATTCAGACACCGGCGGCGACGGGTACGCCACCAGCACCGACACCAGCCTCTCATCGCTCCCGCCACCAGTCGACCGGGCGGTAGACCACAGCTTCAACAACAGTGGGTAGCCCGCTGGCCCGCCGTATCGAGCAGACCGGGGTGTCGCGACCGGCTGGCTACCCTGGTACCCGGCACCGGCAGCGGCCGGTCACCTCCGACCCGGGACAACACGCGAGTGGATCACGATCAAATCATCTGTGCCGGCACGGCCCGCCTGCCGATGGCGTCGACCGTCGCCCAGGCGTGTCAGTGGACCGTCGCCACCCTGGCCCAGTCCACCCCGGCCGCCGTCTCGGTGCTGCTGGAGGTCCATGACCGGCTCCGGTGCATCGCGGCCACCGGGTCGTGGCAGGTCTTCTCGACCGTCCCGCCGGCTACCGGCGTCGTCGGTCAGGTGCACACCACCGGCCGCCCCGCGGTCATCACCGACCTCGGCGCGGACCCGGATCGCCTCCCGGTCCGCCCCGACGCCACCGGTGAGGTCTGCGTACCGGTGCCGGGGCCGGCGGGGCGACCCGTCGGCGTCCTCGACCTGATCTGGAGCCAACCGGCGGACCTGACGGCGTGGCGGGACACCGCCGAACGCCTCGCGGAACAGCTCGGCGCGCGGATCGCCGCGCTCGGCGGACCGCCGGCGGAGACCCGGAGCGAGGAGCTGTTGCGGCACGCCGCCGCGCTGGCCGCCGCCGACACCGAGCGGGAGCTGCGACATGCGGCGTGCACGGCCGCGCGGGACGTCTCGACGCTCTCCACCGCCGTTATGGTGCTCGCCGGGCAGCCGGGGCCCCGGCTGTGCGCGCCGACCACCCGCCCCGACGAGTTGGAGGCCCGGGTCCGGGCCGCGCTCTCCGCGGCCGGCCCGGAGGCGCTGGGGCGGATGGTCGACCTGGCCCACCGCTACGGCGCCGGTTACACCCTCGGTGAGACCGAACCGCCGGCGACCGACGACCACGCTCCGCTGACCCGGGCCGGGGTCCGCACGCTGGTGGCGGTACCGGTCCGCGCAACCGACGACATCGGGCTACTGCTGGTCGCCGACGCGCGGCGGCTCCGCCCCGACCCGACCACCGTCAACCTGCTGGAGCTGCTCGCCAGCCAGACCGGAAGCGCCCTGGACCGGCTCCGGACCGTGGCCCGGCTCCGCGAGCGGGCCAGCTCCGACCCGTTGACCGGGTTGCGGCATACCGGGCCGTTCGGGGAGCGGATCGCGGCGGCCACCCCCGGGCGTACCGCCCTGCTCGCGATCGACGTGGACGGCTTCAAGACCGTCAACGACACGTACGGCCACCAGGCCGGTGACCGGCTGCTGGTGGGGCTGGCGCGGGCGTTGGAGGGCGCGTTGCGCCAGGGCGACGAGCTGTACCGGACCGGTGGCGACGAATTCGCGGCGGTGATCGAGGTGAACCGCCCCGAGGAGGCCCTCCGGGTCGCCGAACGCCTCACCGCGGCGGCGCGCCGGATCGGCCGCACCGTCAGCGTGGGCGTCGCCCTCCCGTACCCGGACGAGCCCGCCGGCCACGCCCTCCACCGCGCCGACCAGGCGCTCTACCGGGTGAAACGGGAGGGCCGCGACGGCGTACGCCTGGCCGCCGCCTGAAACGTCAACGCCGGGTCAGTTCGCCGGCCAGGAGTTCGGCGATCTGCGCCGCGTTCAGGGCGGCGCCCTTGCGGAGGTTGTCCCCGGTCACGAAGAAGTCGAGCGCGCGGGGGTCGTCCAGGGCACGGCGGAGGCGACCGACCCAGGACGGGTCGGTGCCGACGGCGTCGATCGGCATGGGGAACTCACCGGCCGCCGGTTCGTCGACCAGAATCACGCCGGGTGCGTTGCGCAGCACCTCACCGGCCCCCTCGGCGTCCACCTCGGTGCCGAAGACGGCGTGCACCGCCACCGAGTGCCCGGTGACCACGGGTACCCGGACGCAGGTGGCGGTGACCTTCAGATCGGGCAGGTCGAGGATTTTGCGCGAATCGTTACGCAGGGTCACCTCTTCGGAGGACCATCCGCCGTCGCTGAGCACCCCGGCCCAGGGCACCACGTTCAGTGCGAGGGGTGCAGGGAAGGGGCCAAGGTCGTCCCCGACCGCCTGCCGGACATCTCCGGGACGGGAGCCGAGCTCCCGGTCTCCAACGATCTTGACGAGCTGGCGGTGCAGAGTGTCCACCCCGGCCTGCCCGACATCGGATGCCGCCTGGTAGGACGAGAGCACCAGCTCCCGCAGGCCGTACTCGCGGTGCAGTGGCGCCACCGCGACGATCATGGCGGTGGTCGTGCAGGTCGCGTTGGCGACGATGCCCCTCGGCCGGTTCCGGACCTGCTCCGGGTTGATCTCGGGGACCACCAACGGAACATCGTGTTCGGTACGAAACACGGCGGTGTTGTCCACCACGACGGCGCCCCGGTCGACCGCGGTCGGCGCCCACTGGGCCGAGACCGCGTCCGGAACGTCGAATATCGCCACGTCAACGCCGTCGAAGACCTCCGGGGTGAGCGCCTGAACGGTCAGCTCCTCGCCCCGGCAACACACCGGCTGCCCGACCGACCGGGGAGAGGCGACGAGTCGGATCTCGCCCCAGACGTTCCGCCGGCCGGTGAGCAACTCACACAGGATGGTGCCAACCGCGCCCGTCGCCCCGACCACAGCCAGGGTGGGCTGCGACGCCATGGGCTACCGCCCCGTCCCTGCGTACACAACCGCCTCGGTGTCACCACCGAGCTCGAAGGCGTCGTGGATGGCGCGCACGGCGTTGTCCAGGTCGGTGTCGCGGCACACCACCGAGACCCGGATCTCCGACGTGGAGATCATCTCGATGTTCACGCCGGCCTGGCCGAGGGCGGCGAAGAAGCCGGCCGCCACGCCCGGGTGGGAACGCATTCCGGCACCGATCAGCGAGACCTTGCCGACGTGGTCGTCGTAGAGCAGCCCCTTGAACTTGACGCTGTCCTGGATCTTGCTGAGCGCGGCCATGGCGGTGGGGCCGTCGGTCTTGGGCAGGGTGAACGAGATGTCCGTCCGGCCGGTGCCCTCGGTGGAGACGTTCTGCACGATCATGTCTATGTTGATCTCCGCACCGGCGACGGTGTCGAAGATCCGCGCGGCCGCACCCGGCTCGTCGGGCACCCCGACGATCGTGATCTTGGCTTCGCTGCGGTCGTGGGCGACTCCGGTGATCAACGCCTGTTCCACGGGAAGGTCCTCCATCGATCCGGTGACCATCGTGCCGGTGCTGGTCGAGTATGACGAACGGACGTGGACCGGCAACCCCGCCCGGCGGGCGTACTCCACGGCGCGCAGCGCCAGAATCTTGGCGCCGCAGGCGGCGAGCTCCAGCATCTCCTCGTAGGTGATCTGTCGGATGTGCCGGGCGTCCGGCACGATCCGCGGATCGGCGCTGAAGACGCCGTCAACGTCGCTGTAAATCTCGCACACATCGGCGTTGAGCGCGGCGGCGAGAGCCACGGCGGTGGTATCCGAGCCACCCCGCCCCAGAGTGGTGACGTCCTTGGTGTCCTGCGACACGCCCTGGAAGCCGGCGACGATGACCACCGCGCCCTCGTCCAGGGCACCCTTGAGCCGCCCCGGCGTGACGTCGATGATCCGGGCCCGACCGTGCACCGAGGTGGTGATGACCCCGGCCTGCGAGCCGGTGAACGACCGCGCCTCGTACCCCAGGTTGTGGATCGCCATCGCGAGCAGCGCCATCGAGATGCGCTCCCCGGCGGTGAGCAGCATGTCCAGCTCCCGACCGGGCGGCAGCGGACTGACTTGGTTGGCGAGATCGGTCAACTCGTCGGTGGTGTCGCCCATGGCGGAGACCACCACCACCACGTCGTCGCCGGCCTTACGGGCGGCGACGATCCGCTCGGCCACCCGCTTGATCCGCTCGGCGTTGTCGACGGAGGATCCGCCGTACTTCTGCACCACGAGTGCCACGACGGCGCACTCCCCTCCCAAGTGACCCTGAGCGTGCCGACGCCGCCGACGGAGCCGGCGGCGTCATGTCAAGACGCCCTCAGGGTATCCGGCGGACCACCCGGCCGCGTCGGGTGATCCCAGCATCCGGCCCCGAGCGCCGGGACGCTCCGGACAGCGGACCGTTACGGGTACCTTTTCCCACATTTAACCGCCGCCAACCGCACCGTCGTACCAGCGAGCTCGACCTTCCCGCTGACCTGTTGCTGGCCACCCGACTGCGACTCCCGTCTCACAGTCCGGGCGATCCTTCCCAGATCCACTTCCCGCCACGTAGGGTGACGCTGTCATGTGGCAGCCGTTGCTTCTCCTTGGTCGCCGCGGCGAGGCCTGACGGCCGGCACCTCGCCGCGGGGTCGAACCGCGCCGCCCGCTCCGACCCATTCTTCGGCGCCTCGCCGACCTCGACTGCTGATGTCACATGACCACGGAGGCACTCCGCATGGCCCACCCTGCTGCCACCCCCGACGCTGCGACCGACCCCATCGCCCGGCAACGCCCCAGCCGGATGCCGTACCACCGCTACCAGCCCTACCAGCGTCAGTTCCGCACCGACCTCCCCGACCGCAGCTGGCCCACCCGGCAGATCGAGGCCGCGCCGCGCTGGTGCGCGGTCGACCTGCGAGACGGCAACCAGGCCCTGATCGACCCGATGTCCCCCGAGCGCAAGCGCCGGATGTTCCAGCTCCTGGTGCAGCTCGGCTACAAGGAGATCGAGGTCGGCTTCCCCTCGGCCAGCCAGTCCGACTACGACTTCGTCCGACAGCTCATCGAGCAGGACCTGATCCCCGACGATGTCACCATCCAGGTGTTGACGCAGTGCCGGGAACACCTGATCGACCGCACCTTCACCGCGCTGCGGGGCGCGAAGCGGGCAATCGTGCACTTCTACAACTCGACCTCAACGCTGCAACGCCAGGTCGTCTTCGGGCTGGACCGCGACGGCATCACCGACATCGCGACCACCGGCGCCCGGCTCTGCCAGAAGTACGCGGAGATCCACACCCCGGACACCGACATCCACTACGAGTACTCCCCCGAGTCGTACACCGGCACCGAGCTGGACTACGCCGTGGAGGTCTGCGCGAAGGTGATCGAGGTCCTCGACCCGAACCCCGACCACCGGCTGATCCTCAACCTGCCGGCCACCGTCGAGATGGCGATGCCAAACGTCTACGCCGACTCGATCGAGTGGATGCACCGCCACCTGCCCCGACGGGACAGCCTGGTGCTCAGCCTGCACCCGCACAACGACCGCGGCACCGGAGTGGCCGCCGCCGAACTGGGCCTGCTGGCCGGTGCGGACCGGATCGAGGGCTGCCTCTTCGGCAACGGCGAGCGCACCGGCAACGTGGACCTGGTCACCCTGGGCCTGAACCTCTTCTCCCAGGGCATCGATCCTATGATCGACTTCTCGAACATCGACGAGATCAAACGTGCCGTCGAGTACTGCAACCAGCTACCCGTGCACGAGCGCCACCCGTACGCCGGCGACCTGGTCTACACCGCCTTCTCCGGTTCCCACCAGGACGCGATCAACAAGGGGTTCGACGCCCTCGCGGCCTCCGCCGACACCGCCGGCATCCCGGTCGAGCAGCACCCGTGGGCGGTGCCGTACCTGCCGATCGACCCGAAGGACCTGGGTCGCACCTACGAGGCCGTCATCCGGGTCAACTCGCAGTCCGGCAAGGGCGGCGTGGCGTACATCATGAAGACCGAGCACCAACTCGACCTGCCCCGCCGGCTCCAGATCGAGTTCTCCGGCGTGGTCCAGCAGGTCACCGACGACAACGGCGGCGAGGTCGACCCGCAGACCATGTGGGAGATCTTCGCCGGGCAGTACCTGCTCGACCACCAGGTGAACCCCACGGTCACCCTGACCACCTACACGCTCGGCACGGTGGACGGCAAGGTCGAGTTCGAGGCGCGGGTCGGGCACGGCGGCGGGCAACGCGCCGTCAGCGCCATCGGCAACGGACCGGTGGACGCGTATGTCAACGCGCTGCAGTCCCTCGACGTCAACGTACGCGTCCTCGACTACCACGAACACGCCCTCTCCGCCGGCGGCGACGCCCAGGCGGCCGCGTACGTGGAGTGCGCGGTGGACGGCCGTACGGTCTGGGGCGTCGGCGTGGACGCCAACATCGTCACCGCCACCATCAGGGCGGTGACCAGCGCCGTCAACCGCGCCCACTGAGGCACCCAAGGCCCGGCCCGGGTTGGCCTCCACCGAGGTTCACCCGGGACCCAGTCCGGGTTGGCCTCCACCGAGGTTCACCCGGGACTCAGTCCGGTTGGCCTCCACCCGAGGTCAACCCGGGGCCCGGCCCGGTTTGACTCCACCCGAGGGCAAACCCGGGCCCGGCCGCCTGCCGGCCGTACCGGCCGACCTCAGTCGGCCGGTACGGCCGGAGCCGTCAAGAAGCCATCCCCTTCTCCGACCCGGTGGCGGCCGGCAGGGACTGGCAGGGCTGCGACGGTGGCGGCGCCCGGCGCGGACGGCGTACGAAGACCACGGCCAGCGCCGCCCCGATCAGCAGCAGCCCGGCGCACCAGGCCAGCGCGCCCCGGTAGGCGGCGGTCAACTCGTCCGGCCGTTCATACTCGGTGCCGGAGAGGCCGACCAGCAAGGGCAGTGCGGCCACCGCGAGTAGCCCCCCGGCGCGCGAGGCCGCATTGTTGAAGCCACTCGCCACTCCGGCGAAGCGATCCGCGACGGCGGCCAGCACCGAGGCCGTCAACGGCGCCACCACCAGGGCCAGCCCGAACCCGAAGAGAAACACCCCGGGCAGCACGTCCCGCCAATAGGACGCCTCCGCCCCGACCTCACGGAGCAGGACAAGCCCGACCGCGGACACCACCGGCCCCACGGTCAACGGCAGGCGGGGCCCGATCCGAGTCGCCAGATCACCGGCGAGCGGTGAGCCGACCAGCAGCAGCACGGTCACCGGCAGCAGCGCGACGCCGGTGGCCAGCGCCGACCAGCCGGCCACGTTCTGAAGAAAAACGGCGACGAAGAAGGTGAACCCACTGAGCGCCGCGTAGATCACCACAGTGAAGATGTTCAGCACGGAGAAGATCCGGCTGCTGAACAGCCCGGTCGGCAGCATCGCGGTCTCCCCCCGACGTCGCTCGACCAGCACGAAGGCCACCGAAGCGAAGACCCCGGCCGCGGCGGCGAGCAACACCGATACCGACGTCGCACCCCGAGCCGGTGCGTCGATCAGCGCGAACGTGATCCCGGCCAGGGCGACCGCCCCCAGCACCGTGCCGAGCACGTCGAACCGCCGCCGGCCCGACCCCTTGGTCCTGGTACGCGAGGCGCTCTCGTCGCGACTCTCCGGCACCCAGCGCAGGGCGGCCAGCAGCACCAACACGGCCAGCGGCACGTTCAGGAAGAAGATCCATCGCCAGGAGAACTGGTCGATCAGCCAGCCGCCGACGAAGGGGCCGAGCGCGGTGGAGACGCCGGAGAAGCCGGCCCAGGCGCCGATCGCCCGCCCCCGGTCGTCCGGGTGGAAGCTGGCCTGTAGGACCGACAGGGAACCGGGGGTGAGCAGGGCCGCTCCGGCGCCCTGCAGGAGCCGGGCCGCGATGAGCTGCCCGGTGTCCTGGGCCAGCCCACACAGCACCGACGCCACGGTGAACCACACCACCCCGAGCAGGAAGACCCGCCGTCGGCCGAACCGGTCCCCGAGCGCGCCACCGAGCAGTACGAACGCCGCGAGCATCAGCAGGTAGCCATTGACCGTCCACTGCAGATCCGAGACGGTGGCGTCGAGGTCCGCGCCAAGGCGGGGCAGGGCAACGTTGACCACGGTCCCATCGAGAAAGACCATGCCGGAGGCGAGCACCGCGGCGAGTAGCGTGCCGGCCCCCGCCGGGGTACCCAGCCGAAGGGAGGGTGTAGTCATGGCCCCAAGGTTGCCCCGACTCGATCTCGAAGCGGCTACGAAACGCCGAAACGGCCCGCCGAGATGCTGGGCGAGAGCCCTGGAACCCGCCAAGCTAGAGCGGTGTCGTCTCTGCGTACCAGATCCGGACCGCTACTCGCGACAGTGCTGGCGCTCGGCTTGGCCGGCTGCGTCCCGGCCACCACACCGGAGCCGACGCCCACCAGCGACGGTGGGAGCGCGATGGAGAAGCTGGCCGAGCTGACGGTGGCCAGCGCCGGCTCGATGAAGGGCTACAGCCGCGACCGCTTCCCCCACTGGCGGGGCACCGGCAAGAACTGCGACGTCCGGGACACCGTGCTCGCGCGCGACGGAGAGAGCATCAAGCTCTCCGGCTGCAACGTGGTCGGTGGGCGCTGGGAGAGCGTCTATGACGGCCTGGTCCTCACCGACCCCTCCGAGGTCGATGTTGACCACATGGTCCCGTTGGCAAACGCCTGGCGATCCGGGGCCGACCGGTGGACCGACGCGAAGCGGGGTGACTTCGCCAACGACACCCGGCTGCCGCACCTCTTCGCGGTTTCCCGCACCGCCAACCGGTCGAAGGGTGATCAGGATCCATCCCAGTGGCGACCGGCGAACCGGTCATACTGGTGCCGCTACGCCGAAAGCTGGGTCACGGTGAAACATCACTGGCAGCTGTCGGTGAACACCGACGAGAAGACCGCGCTGGCCGACATGTTGGCGGGCTGCACCGGGGGGAGCCGATCGTGACCAGCACCGGGACTGACCCGACACCGCACCGGCTCCCGGGAGCCGACAACGACGTGACCGGTGGTTCCGCCCCGGGCAGCGCCGGGATGACGGCCGACGGCGCTGCCGGTGCCGCGGTACCCGGCGCCGGGATGAGCGCGGAGACCACCGGCGCCCCGGCGGGCGGCACTCCCGGCTCCGGGATGCGGGCCGACGGCGGATCCCAGGTCTGCAGCGCGGACATCGTCCCCGGGCCGGGCGGGGTGATGACCGACGAGGTCGGTGTGATCACCGGCGAGCTGACGCTCCGCACCGAGTACCTCGACGGTCAGGTCACCCTGCGAGTGCAGTACCGCGAGGCCGACGAGTGGTATGTCGTGACCGGCGGACGGGTGATGCTGCCCGACCCGGCCGGCCTCGGAGCGGTACACGCGATCGCCGTCGCCCTGCTCCACCGCCCCGACGGCTGAGCCGAGCCGCGGTAACAGCCGGTCCTGGCTGCCCGCGACCCGGCTTCGACGGCTCAGCCGTCGGCGGAATCCGCCTTCGCGGTCGGGGCCGGGATCGATACCGGCTCCGGAACCGCGTCACCGTCGGACGCCCGGGTGGCTCCCGCCCCGGCGTGGCCCGGACGAAGTTCCCCGCTGGCGATCTGCTCGGCCCAGTGGCAGGCCACCCGGCTGCCGCCGATGTCGCGCAGCACCGGCCGTTCGTCGGCGCAGCGCGTCGGCTGGGCCCACGGACAGCGGGTGTGGAATCGGCAGCCCGCCGGCGGGTTGGCTGGCGAGGGCAGGTCCCCGGCGAGCAGGATCCGCTCCCGGCGGTCCTCCACATCCGGGTCCGGCACCGGCACCGCCGACATGAGCGCCCGGGTGTACGGGTGCAGCGGCTCGGTGTAGAGCCGGTCGCTCGGGGCCTCCTCCACCAGAGCGCCGAGGTACATGACGCCGACGATGTCGGAGATGTGCCGGACGACGGCCAGATCGTGCGCGATCACCAGATAGGTGAGACCGAGGCTCTCCTGCAGTTCGTCGAGGAGGTTGACCACCTGCGCCTGGATCGACACGTCCAGGGCGGACACCGGCTCGTCGGCGACGATCAGCTCCGGACCGAGGACCACCGCCCGGGCGATCCCGATCCGCTGCCGCTGCCCGCCGGAGAACTCGTGCGGGTAACGGGACAGCGCCCACCGGGGCAGCCCCACCTTGTCGAGCGCCGCCCCGATGATCGCGCGTCGCTCGTCCCGGTTGCCGCCGATGCCGTGGGTCTGCAAACCCTCGGTGAGGATCGACTCGACATTCTGCCGTGGGTCCAGGCTGGACATCGGATCCTGGAAAATCATCTGCATCCGACGACGCATGGCGCGCAGCCGGGCCGGCGGCAGCGTGGTCAGCTCGACACCGTCGAAGACGACCTCGCCGCCGGTGGGCGCGGTCAGCTGGAGCAGCGCCCGGCCGAGCGTCGACTTCCCGCAGCCGGACTCGCCCACCAGGCCGTAGGTCTTGCCGCGGGGAATCCGCAGGTCGACCCCGTCGACCGCCTTCACGTGGCCGATCGTGCGATCGAAGAGCACCCCCCGCTTGATCGGAAAGTGCACCTTCAGGTCACGGACCTCGACGAGGATCTCGTTGTCAGTCACGGGTCTTCTCCTCGTTGGGCTCCGGGCTCGACGCCCCGGGCTGGTCGGCCGGACCGGCCTGGGCCGGGACGGCACCGGGCAACGGCACCGGGTCGACACAGCGGTAGGTACGGCCGTCGTAGGTGCGTACCAGCGGCGGCGTCTCGTCGAGGCAGGCGTCCACCCGCCGGGAGCAGCGCGGAGCGAACGCACAGCCCTCCGACCAGGACAGCACGTCGCGTACCGAGCCGGGGATCGGGTTCAGCGGCTCGCCACGTCCACTGTCCAGGCGGGGCACCGAACCGAGCAGACCCGCGGTGTACGGGTGCCGTGGTTCCCGGAAGAGGGGACGTCGACGGGCGGTCTCGACCACCCGACCCGCGTACAGCACGTTGATGCTGTCACACATGCCGGCGACCACCCCCAGATCGTGGGTGATCATGACCAGTGCGGTGCCGGAGTCGTGGACCAACTCCTTGAGCAGCTCCAGGATCTGCGCCTGGATGGTGACGTCCAGCGCGGTGGTCGGCTCGTCGGCGATCAGCAGCCGGGGACGGCAGGCGACCGCCATCGCGATCAACGCCCGTTGCCGCATCCCACCGGAGAGCTGGTGCGGATACTCCTTGAGCCGCCGGTTCGGATCCGGGATGCCGACCCGGTCCAGCAACCCGGCCGCTTCCCTGCGTGCCGCGCCACCCGTCATTCCCCGGTGACGGGCCAACACCTCGGTCACCTGCAACCCGATCGGGATCACCGGATTCAGCGAGGAGAGCGGATCCTGGAAGATCATCGCTACGTCCCGACCGCGGATGTCCCGCCGGGCGCGGTCGTCGAGTCCGAGCAGGTCGGTTCCGTCGAAGACCGCCTTGCCGCCGATCCGGGTGCCCGGATGCCGAGGCAGCAGACCCATGATCGCCATCGAGGTGACGCTCTTGCCGCAGCCGGACTCACCGACCAGACCGACGACCTCACCGGTGTCGACCGAGAAGGAGACCCCGTCCACCGCGCGCACCGTACGCTGCCCACGCCGGGCGAACGTGACGCTCAGGTCATCCACTTCGAGCAGCGCCATTACCGGCCCTCCGTTCGCACCTGCGGGGCTCGCGAACCCGTTTCTCGGGCTACACACATGGCGGGACCTACTTCCGCAGCTTCGGGTCGAGGGCCTCACGCATCGCCTCACCGAGCAGGGTGAAGCCGAGCGCGGTGATGATGATCGCCACCGCCGGGAAGATCGCCAGTGCGGGTCGAATGCCGAGGTACGGCTGGGCGTCGGCGAGCATGACGCCCCACTCGGGCTGCGCCGTGTCCGGGTTGCCGAGGCCGAGGAACGAGAGCGCGGCGGCCTCGATGATCGCGGTGGCCAGGGTCAGCGTGGCCTGCACGATAACCGGAGCCAGCGAGTTCGGCACGATGTGCGTCAGCGCGATCTTCGGCTTCCGGACGCCGAGTGAGGTGGCCGCGAGCACGTAGTCGCTGTTGGCCTGCGCGATCATCGAGACCCGCAGCAGCCGGGCGAAGACCGGCACCGACACCATGCCGACCGCGATCATGACGGTGCTGAGGCTCGCCCCGAGCAGGGCGGCGATGCTGACCGCGAGCAGGAGGCTGGGCAGCGCCAGCATCATGTCGATGACGCGCATGAGCGCGTTGTCGACCGCGCGCCCCCAGCGGCCCCCCAGACCGGCGGCCGCGCCGGCGATCCCGCCGATCAGGGCGCCCACGGTCAGTCCGATCAGCGTGGCGACCACGCCGACCAGCAGCGTCTGTCGAGCCCCGACGATCATCCGGCTGAAGACGTCCCGGCCCTGGTGGTCGTAGCCGAACCAGTGCTCGGCGGAGGCGCCGGGGATGATGCCCTGCCCCGACTTCACCAGGCCCTCGCGAATCCCGATGGTGTCCTTCGGCTCGTAGGGGACGAAGAACGGGCCGACCAGCGCCACCAGGACGAAGGCCGTCAGAATGACGGCGCCGATGATGGCGGCGGGGTTCCGCCGCAGCCGCCGGAACGCCTCCTGCCAGAGGCTGACCCCCCGCTCGTCGTCCCGGTTCACCAACTCGGCGAGCCGATCCAACCGCTCCTTTCTACCTGTCATCGTCATCGGACCCTCACCCTCGGGTCGATCAGGCTGTAGGAGAGGTCAACCAGGAGGTTCACCAGCACGTACACCACCGATATGATCATGATGAAGCCCAGCAGCACCGGGTAGTCACGATGGTTGATCGCCTCGTAGATGAAGGCCCCGATGCCGGTGAACGCGAAGACGGTCTCGGTCAGCACGGCACCGGAGAGCAGCCCCCCGGTGAGCAGGCCGATCGAGGTGACCACCGGCAACAGCGAGTTGCGCAGCACATGCCGGCCCCGCACGGTCCGCTCGGTCAGCCCCTTCGCCTCGGCGGTCCGGACGAAGTCCTCGTTGAGCACCTCCAACACACTCGCCCGGGTGATCCGGACGATGATCGCCAACGGGATGCTGGCCAGGGCGATCCCCGGCAGCACCAGATGCCAGAGCGCGTCCGCGGCGGCATCCCACTCCCGGGTCATCAGCCCGTCGAGGACGAAGAAGTTCGTGATCCGGGTCGCGTCGAGGGTCGGATCCTGTCGGCCGCTGGACGGGAACCAGCCCAGGTTCTCCGAGAAGATCGCCTTCAGGACGTAGGCCAGGAAGAAGATAGGGACGCAGATCCCGACCAGCGATCCGCCGACCGAGAGATGGTCGAGGAGCTGGCCCCGACGGCGGGCGGCGAGGTAGCCGAGGGGAATGCCGACCCCGATCGCGATCACCAGGGCGGTGATCGTCAACTCGACGGTGCCGGGGAAACGCTCCAGGAACTCTTCGACCACCGGGCGCTTGGTCGACGACGAGGTGCCCAGGTCCAGGCGGAGGAGCCGCTGCACGAAGCGGCCGTACTGGACCAGGATCGGCTCGTCGAGACCCATGCTGCGGCGAATCGCCGCGCGCATCTCGGGGGTGCCACGCTCGCCGAGGATGGCGTCCTCGGGGCCGCCCGGTAGGCGACGGACCCAGATGAAGAGCAGGAGCGAAAGCCCGAACAGCGTTGGTATCAGCTGGAGCAGGCGTCTGACGATAAACCGGAACACGATGCCTCAGAAGGGTGCGGAGGGGCGCGGGCGGGCGCTGTGCAGCACAGCGCCCGCCCGGTTTCTTGCCTTAGATCAGGACTTGAACTCAGCGTTGGCGAACCGCTCGTCGGTGAGCGGGCTGGCCGTGATGCCGGTCACGTCCTTGCCGAACACGATCGCCGGCGGTGAGTGCGAGATCGGCACCCCGGGCAGGAAGTCCATGATGGTCTTGTTCACACCCTTGTACTTCTCCACCCGTTCCGCCTTGTCGGCGGTGGAGTCGGCGTCCTGGAGCTGTTCGAAGAGGGCCGGGTTGTCGAAGCCCCACTCGTCCTTCTGCCGGTCGAAGAAGATACCGATGAAGTTGTAGGCGTCGCCGTAGTCGCCGGTCCAGCCGAGGAAGTGCAGGTCGTGCTCGCTACCGGAGGTGGTGGCGTTGATGTAGTCCGGGGTCCACTTCAGCGGGATCGGCTCGACCGTGATGCCAGCCGCCTGGAGGTCCGCCGAGACCAGCTCGAAGAGATCCTTCGGGTTCGGCATGTACGGACGGGTGACCTCGGTCGGGTAGTGGAACCGCAGCGTCAGGTCCGTCGCGTCGGCCTCGGCCAGCAACTGCTTGGCCTTGTCGACGTCGTAGTCGTAGGTGGTGACGTCGCCGTTCCAACCCTCGACCGTGTCCGGGAAGAAGTTCGTCGCGACCTTCGCGCCCGGGGGCAGCTTCGAGTCGACCAGGGCCTGCCGGTTGATCGCGTGGGCGATCGCCTGCCGGACCTTGAGGTCGGCCAGCTTCGGGTTCCCCTCCTGGTTCATGGCCAGGTAGAGGATGTTGAACGCCGGCCGGGTCAGGAGATTGAAGCCCTCGCTCTTCAACGGCTCGACATCAGCCGGCCCGACCAGGTCGTAGCCGTCGATGTCGCCGGAGCTCAGCGCCTGCTTGCGCGCGTTCTCATCCGGGATGGTCCGGAAGATGAGGTTCTTTAGCTTGGCCTTTTCGCCCCAGTAGTCGTCGTTGCGCTCGATGGTGAGCGACTTGTTGGCGATGTCCCAGGACTTGAACTTGAAGGGTCCGGTGCCGGTCGGGTACTTGGTCGCGTACTCGGGGTACTGGACGTCGTCCGCGGTGCCGCCGATGTTGTCCGCGTCGTACTTCTCCAGCGCCGTCGGGCTGTGGATGGAGAACGACGGCAACATCAGGGCGGCCGGGATCTTGCTGGAGACCCGGCTGAAGGTCAGGTCGACCGTGGTGGCGTCCTTGGCGGTGCAGGACTTGAAGAGGCTCTCCGAGAGCCCTTCGTCCTCGTTCTGGGCGAAGCCCTGCATCACGTCCTGCCAGTACGCGGTCACGTCCGGGCTCTGCATGAGGCCCGTGGCGTTGTACCAGCGATTGAAGTTGACGCAGACGGCCTCGGCGTTGAAGTCGGTGCCATCGTGGAACTTCACGCCCGAGCGAAGCTTGAAGGTCCAGGTGGTGCCCGCCTCATCCGGAGTCCAGGACTCAGCCAGACCCGGGCTCACCTTGGTGCCGCCCTCCTCGGGGCGGACCAGGGTCTCAAAGACCTGACGGGCCACCCGCAGCGACTCACCGTCGCTGGCGAAGCTCGGGTCGAGCACCTTCGGGTCAGAGGCGACACCGAAGACAAGGGTGTCATTGTTACTACCGCCGGAATCCTCGCGGTCGCTCTCGGCGCAGCCGGCTACCGCGAGGGCCGCGACCGCGACGGCCGCGACAGCAGCCTTCGGCCTGGATGCACGCATGGGTGCTTCACCTCGTCCTTGTGGATACGGACAACGCGGTGACCGGGGTCACCGATGGCGGGAACCATAGCCGGCCGGCCAACGGTGCGGAAACTGCTAGGTGGACAGTCGATGTCGGATCGCGACTTTTCCCCACCCAGGCCGAAGGATCGAAGGAAAAAAGAAGAACTTTCCGAATGATCGGTGGCCGTGATGCGAAACTGTTACATCATCCCAGCCCTGGGGGCCTCAGCTGTTAGATCAATACGACCCCCGTTGATGCGTGACCAACAAGGCCCAGACCGTTGGCCCGGGTGCCAGCGGCGCCTGGTTGGCACCCCCGGGGGCGCCCATGGCCCCCCGAGGGATGCCCGTGGGCCCAGGCCGTTGGCCCCCGGGGTGCCAGCCGGAGCTCAGACCGTCCGGCGCCCCTCGAAGGCACGACCGAGAGTGATCTCGTCGGCGTACTCCAGGTCACCGCCGACCGGCAGGCCACTGGCCAACCGGGTCACGGCGATGCCCATCGGCTTCACCATCAACGCCAGATAGGTGGCGGTCGCCTCACCCTCGGTGTTCGGGTCGGTGGCCAAGATCAGCTCCCGCACCGCGCCACCGCCCAGCCGGGTCAGCAACTCCCGGACGCGCAGATTGTCCGGCCCGATCCCCTCCAGTGGGTTGATCGCGCCACCGAGGACGTGGTAGCGGCCGCGGAACTCACCGGTCCGCTCGATCGCCACCACGTCCTTCGGCTCCTCCACCACGCAGAGCACCTCATCGGTACGGCGTGGATCGCGACAGATCCGACACTGCTCGGACTCGGCCACGTTGTAGCAACTGGTGCAGAAACGCACCAGCTCCTTGACCTTGCGCAACGCGCCGGCCAACCGGTTGATGTCGGCCGGATCCGCGGACAGGACGTGAAAAGCGATCCGCTGGGCGCTCTTCGGGCCAACGCCCGGCAGCCGGCCCAGCTCGTCAATCAGGTCCTGGATGGCGCCCTCGTACATCGTCGGCTCAGAAACCGGGCATGCCGAGGCCGCCCATGCCGCCGGCCACCGGCCCCATCTTCTGGTCGGTCAGCTCCCGGGCCGCCTCGCCGGCGTTCCGCACGGCCGCGACCACCAGATCCTCCAGGGTCTCGACATCCTCCGGATCGACCGCCTTGGGGTCGATGGTGACCGACTTGAGCTCGCCGGTGCCGGCGACGGTCGCGGTGACCAGGCCACCACCCGCGGCACCGGTCAGCTCCGCCTCGGCCAGCTCGGCCTGCGCCTGGGCGATCTGCTGCTGCATCTTCTGCGCCTGCTTCAGCATCTGCTGCATGTTCGGCTGTCCACCTGGGCGCACGAACGACTCCTCACTCATCGACTTGCTGCTAACTCTGCTCACTGCTTACTGCTCACTGGCCTTGCTCACGGGTGCTACTCCCCGCCAGCAGCACCGCCGACCTAACGGGACTCAACCTCGTCGATCCGCTCCGCGCCGAACGCCTCGCGGAGCAGCCGCACCGCCTGCTCCTCACTGGACTGACGGGCGGTCCGCTCATCAATCACCTCGTCCAGCGGCTCGTCCCCCGGATCGAACCCCTCATGCACCACCGCGGAAGCCGTACCACCACGCGGCGCACCGTCGTAGTCCGGATCGTACGGCGGCTCGCCGGCCCAGTCCGGCTCCGCTATCCGTCGCGACGGAGCGGAGGAGCGCTGCGACCGCCCCCCGCCGGCAGCCGCCGCCCGGGCAGCGGCGATCGCACTACTCGCCGGGGAACCGCTCGTCACGGACGGCCGGGATGCGGCCGCAGGCGCCGCCGCACCCGCGCCGGAGACCCGGCCACCACCGGCAGCCGACCCCGCCGACCCTGCTGCTGACGGAGCCGGTCCCGCTGCTGGTCCTGCCGACGGAGCCGTGGCGGCCGCCCCTGCCCCCCCTGGACGGGCGGTCGCAGGCCACTCCTCGGCCGCGCTGCCGACCGGCTCGGGCGGGGCAGCAGCCCCGCCGGGGCGCGCCGGCTCTGGCCACTCCTGCTCCTCGGCGGACCCGGCGGGGTGCCGGGCCGCACCATCAGCCGCCCCGCCGCCGGCCGCCCCGCCGCCGGCCGACGAGCGGGTCGGAGCGGCTGGAGCCGGCTCCGGCCGAGCCGGCGCGGCCGCAGGCCGGGCCGGGCTGCCGGCGCGGGCCCCGGCAGCGGGTCCGCCGACCCGCTCACCGGCCACCTCGCACCTGATCTGCCAGCGCTCGCCCAGCTCCTCGTGGAGGGACTCGATAAGCAGATCCGGCTCGTTGGCGAGCGCCTGGGCGTGAAACGGATACCGGAAGGCCAGCACGAGGGTCTGACCGTCGACCTCGTGGACCGTCGCCTCCCGCGCCCAGGCAGCGGCCTTCTTGCTCTTGCGACCCACCAGGCCGACCACCTCCGACCAGCGCCGCCGTACCGCGGCCGCGTCGAGTGGGCCCGGGCCGGTCGTACCCGGCCGGGGCGGCTCGGGCGTGGCCGGGTCGGGCATGACCGCCGGCCGGGGGGAGGTACGGCGAGCATCGTCGGACGCGGCCGGACCAGCCGGGCCCGCCGTACTCGCGGACGTCGCGGTAGCCGCCGGGCGAGGCGGGGAGTCGGCTGCCGGCGCGGAAGACGGGCCGGCAGCCGGTGTGGAAGGCGTACCAACTGCCGGGGCAGGGGCCGCCGGCACGGGAGACGAGCCAGTAGTCGGCGGGGCAGGGGCAGCCAGCGTGGCGGAAGTCGGCGCGGGGGCAGCGGCCGGTGGGGCACCGGCACCGGCGGCCGTGAGTCGACGCTCCAGAGTTTCGAGGCGTTGCAGGAGGCCAACGGTCGAGTCATCGGCACCGGGCAACAGCAGCCGGGCGCAGATCAGCTCCAGCAGCAGCCGGGGGGCGGTGGCACCCCGCATCTCGACCAGGCCGTCGTGCACGATGTCGGCGCACCGGGACAGGGTGCCCGGCCCAAGCCGCTGCGCCTGGGCGGTCATCCGCTCGATCTGGTCAGCCGGGCCATCCACCAGGCCCTTCGGCGCGGCGTCCGGCACCCGCTGGAGGATGATCAGGTCACGCAGGCGCTCCAGCAGGTCAGCGGCGAACCGACGCGGGTCGTGGCCGGCGCCGACGATCCGGTCAACGGTGGCGTACGCCGCCGCACCGTCCCCCGCGGCGAGCGCGTCGCACATCTCGTCGATCAGCGCCGAGTCGGTGACACCGAGCAGCGCGGCGGCCCGGGCGTAGGTGACGCCCTCCGGGCCGGCCCCGGCGATGAGCTGGTCGAGCACCGAGAGACTGTCCCGGGCGCTGCCGCCACCGGCGCGCACGACGAGGGGGAAGACCGCCGGCTCAACCTGGACCCCCTCGGCCTGGCAGAGCTGTTCCAGGTAGGGCCGGAGCACCTTCGGCGGGATCAGCCGGAACGGGTAGTGGTGGGTCCGCGACTTGATCGTGCCGAGGACCTTCTCCGGCTCGGTGGTGGCGAAGATGAACTTGACGTACTCCGGGGGCTCCTCGACCAGCTTAAGCAGCGCGTTGAAGCCGGCCGACGAGACCATGTGCGCCTCGTCGATGACGTAGATCTTGAAGCGGCTCTGCGCGGGCGCGAAGAACGCCTTCTCGCGCAGCTCCCGCGCGTCGTCAACACCGCCGTGACTGGCCGCGTCGATCTCGATGACATCGATCGAACCGGCACCATCGGTAGCCAACGCCCGACAGGAGGGGCAGGTCCCACAGGGCTCCGGGGTCGGGCCATGCTCGCAGTTCAGCGACCGGGCCAGGATGCGGGCACTGGAGGTCTTGCCACAGCCACGCGGCCCAGAGAAGAGGTACGCGTGATTGAGCCGCCCGCTGCGCAGCGCCTGCGACAACGGCTCGGTGACGTGCTCCTGCCCGATAACCTCGGCGAAGGTACGTGGCCGGTACTTGCGGTAGAGCGCCAGCGCCACAGCGTCCCGCCTCCTCTCGACCGAGCCATTCTGCGCCGGTCCGGCCCGGGTGACCACCCGCCCCGCTGGCCCCGGGGCAAGGAAGGAGCCGGATTGACGCCCGCTTAACAGAAGGAGCCTTTGCTGACAAGGCAGCTCAGCGGCAGGCGCCGACGGCGGCACCGAAAGGCCCCCCGTGCACCCGCCAGAGCCCGCTTATCCTTGCTGCCTTCCGGCCCTGGGGAGGTTCACGAGATGCACGCCGCACGGGGGGTGCAGACAGCCTACCCGACCGAGTGTCGATCACCGGGGGGTGGTGGGGTGGGCACCCCCGACCGGACCTGTATCCTGTTCGGCGGAGGATTCGCCTAGAGGCCTAGGGCGCACGCTTGGAAAGCGTGTTGGGTTCACACCCTCACGAGTTCGAATCTCGTATCCTCCGCTCGCCTGAGCAGGAAAACAACAGGGCCGGCCCCCACGGGGGACCGGCCCTGAGTCGTCTCTACAGTCGCTCTCGTCTCAGTTGTCGTCTCACTTGCCCTATTCCGGCTCGTCGGACGGCGGCTCGGTAGCCGGCTCCCCCGACCCGCTCGGCGGGTCACCCCAGAGCATTCCGCCGAGTTGCTGCGCGATGTCCCGGCGTACCTGGTCGGTCATGTGCTGGTACCGAACGGCCATCGCTGAGTTGGACCAGCCCATGATGCCCATCACGGCGCGGCCGGAGACACCGAGAACCAGGAGCACGGTGGCGGCAGTGTGCCGAGCGTCGTGCAGCCGGCCGTCCCGCACTCCGGCGAGCTTGAGAAGCCGTTTCCACTCGTCGTAGTCCGTCGCCTGGTGGATCGCCTCGCCGGTCGGCGAGGCGAATACCCATCCTTCGTCCTGCCAGAGTTGCGCAGCGATGTCGCGCTCGGCGTCCTGTTCTTTCCGGTGCCGCCGCAGCAGGTCGACCAGGGCATCCGGCAGGCCGATGGAGCGGCGGCCGGCACGGGATTTCGTGTCCGCCGCAACCGGCCGCTCGTTCACCCGCTCGGGGCATTGACCGGGCAACTCCTGTTCGCACTTCCCATCGCAGCCATGCCGCCATTTCGGCCGAAGCAATGCGCGGCGCACGGTCAACGATCCGTTGTCCAAATCCACGTCCGGCCATTTCAGGCCGAGCGCTTCACCCTGACGCAGGCCGAGCGCCAGGGCCACCGCCCACCGGGCGCTGTTCCGCCGGGACGCTGCCGCACGCAGGATTGCCTGTACCTCCGGCACGGAGTACGGCTGCACCTCGGAATCCGGCAGGCGGGGCGGCTTGGCCAGCGCGGCAGGATTCCGGGCGAGATGGCCACGGCGGACCGCCTCGCCGAGTGCCGTGCGGATAGTCCGGTGCGCCTGGTGGGCGGTGCCGGCCGCGCTGCCGTTGGCCATCATTCGGACGTACAGCCGTTCCAGGTGTTCCGGCTCCAGGCGGTCAAGGCGGTGGGCACCGACGCCGGGAGTTAGATGCCGACGAACGGCGACCCGGTAGCCGTCGAGCGTGTTCGTACGGACTACTGGGCCGGCGATGTTCTCGACCCAATGCGTTAGCCACTTCTCGACTGTCCAGCGGCTTCCCGGCTTCCGAACCGTGCCGTTGTCGCGCTCCCGTTCCAGGGCACGAACCTTGCGGATTACCTCGGCCTCGGTCTTCGCCTGAACGTGCCGCCGGTCGGGCCTGCCGTCGTCCTTGACGCCGACGGTTACCCGGCCGTGCCAGTAGCCGTCACCGCCCTTGTAGATGCTGGATGCGCCGTTCGGCTTTCTTCCCACTCGTCGGGCCTTTCGTCAGGCGGCGTGGTTGAGTTGCGTCGGGTTGGACAGGAGGTTCTGTACGTACTCGTCAAGGCAGAAGGTGGGAACTCGACGCAGACGGCCGATGGTGACGGTGCGAATCTGGCCCGTCTTGATCAGGGCATACATAGTGGTACGGCCGACGCCGAGACGCTCTGCGGCCTGCTCGATAGTCAGAACCAGGTAATGGTCGGGGGTGGTGGTCATGGGCGGGGGTCCTCCCTCGGGGTGGCGTGGAGGTAGATGCGCTGGAACATCGGGGGACGGTGGTCGGGGGAGGGCCGGCTGATCTGCCGGATGTGCAGCACCTGGGTGATGGCGGTGAGTGCTGTGGCTGTTTCAGCGGATGTGCCGTGCAGCCTGATTCGCATGGTGAGCGCCTTCCGGCCGGTGTGGGTCGCGTGTGGAGGATCGGTCGAGCGGTGCGGCAGTGGGGCGTAGAGCGGCCCGCTGAGAGCGCCGTAGGGCCAAGATCTGTGGTGTCTTGGTGTGAAGGGGTGGGTCCGCCTCGCTTCAGGGGCTCTCAGCGGGTGGCGTGAGTGGCTGTTTGCTTGCGCGTGTCGGTGAGGGTGTGCGGGGGTGAAGGTGGCCTGCCAGAACCGCCAGAACTGCCAGAACCTGTGAGGGGTGGGGGTTGTGGCGGTTGTGGCGGTTCTGGCAGGCCGGTTACGCCGTCTGTCGGGGTAGTTCTCGGACGGGTGCGGTGGGTTGGTGTATGTGGGGGTGCACTAGGTAGGTCGGGGAGGGTGGTCGGCCTCCGGTTCGGGGACGCTCTGGTGTTTCTGTCTGTCGGAGGTAGCCGTGTGATTCGAGGGCTGCCAGTGGTGCGTCGAAGTCTGCGGCGGTGGGTAGCTGGGCCGATTTGAGTGCGCGGAACGCCTCGCGTTTGGTGAAGGTGGTCGCCCCGGTGCGTTCGATCCATGCGGCGATGTGTCGGGCGTTGTGGGTGGCTTTGTCGGCGCCCATGTCGGAGAATGCGGCGAGGGCGTGGGCGGCGAAGTACTCTCCGAGCAGCGCGGCCTGGTCGATGGTGTCGGCGGTGACGGGCTTGCCCCATCCGTCGCGCAGGTGTTCGGCGAGGTGGATCAGTCCGGCGATGCGGACGATGGCGCCGGTGTATTTGCTGCCCCAGTCCACGACGTGTCCCCATGCGCCTCCAGGTGCGAGACGTGGCTCTATCTGACACTCGATTTCCAGTACTCTCTCGTTTGCCTCTGGGGTGAGCGGGAGGACGGCGGGGTCGGTCCACTCGGCGAGGGTCGTCACCATCGCGCCGAGGTTGGTCGCGTAGGTGGTGGCGACGGATTCGGGTACCGGGTCTGCTCCGGGCTTTCGCCGGCCCACGGTGTTCTCGGGCAGGCTGAACAAGATTCTCGCCAACAGTCCTTTGCCTCGGAAGCCGGGCATCCCGGCGAGGTCTCGAAGTACCTCGGGTTGCAACGCCAGACCGAGGGTGAGCGCGGGATGTTTGATGTGTTCGGGGTCGCGGGATCGGCGGTTGACCCGCATCATGTCTCCGGCGTGTCCTTTCAAGAACACTTCCAGGTTTGGGGTGCCGCTGTATCTCCCGGCGATGGTGGCGAAGATCCCGCCCTCAGGTGAGAGAACGGCGAGGCGTCCGCCTTGCTCGGCGAGTAGTGACGCGGCTTCTTCGCTGGTCACGTCATCGGCGATCAGTTGCGGTAGGACAGGGACGGTTACGGCATCGGCGTGCATCGCGGCGGCGGTGGCTTCGGCGAGCAGGGTGTCTCGGCCGGAGGCATCGGCGTTCGCGGCGGCGAGGGCGGTCTTCTCAGCGGCTTTGCTGGCGACTCGGGCAGATAGCTCCGCTTCCACGATCGCGGGTTTGGTGCGTTCCACCATGATCTGCTCAGCGGCCAACAGCGGGGCGGTCATGGCGGCGAACACGGCCGACTTTCGACTGCCCGGCGGGAGGGCAACGACAGTAAACAGGTTGGTCGGCTCCCGCCATGATCCTCTTACTTCTACTTCGGCGCGGCCTCCGGCGGCGGTGGACAGGGCGGCCAGGGCGATGCATCCGGCCAGGTCGACGGGGGTTTGGGTGAACTCGGCGACGCCGTGCACCATCTCGGCGACCCAGGCGGGTAGGGCGTGGCTGGGGAAGTCGGGTAGGTGTCGGTGGTCGCCGAGCGGGATTAGCGGCGGCCATTGCGCGCCGTCTGAGGCTTGGTCGAGTATCGCCCGGCCGGCAGCGACGAGGTCGGCTACGTCGGTGCCGGCCTCGGCGCGTTGGGCGAGGTAGGTGCCGAGGTCGGCGACCTGGCGGCGGCGGGCGTGTTCGACCACGATCCGCGCGTAATGCGGGGCGTTCGCGGCGGTGGGCACGGTGGCGATGAGGGTGTGCAGGTATGGGGCTCCACCCACCATGCCCAGGTCGCCGACCTCGGCGAGGCGGCCAGCTACCGCGATCGGGTCGATCGGCTGTGCGGCGGCGTGCATGTGGCACAGCGTTTCCCAGAGTCGGGTGTGTGCGGGCCGGTAGAAGTCGGCCGGGGTGAGGGTGGTGGCTAGGTCGGCGACCACCCCGGGGGCGAGTAGAGCGGCACCGATCACGGCCTGTTCGGCCGTGAGGTCGTGTGTGGGTGGTCGAGTCATAAGCCACCTCCAAGAGCGAATTCGGGAAAGCGGAGCGGGCGGGGTTAGACGGCGCGGCGGCGAGCGCGGGCAGCGTCCAGGTCAAGGACTGCTGCCTCGTGAGTCGCCGGTCGACGAGACGCGGGTCCAGGTGCGGGTGCGGCGATGGTGAGGCGCAGGTAGATGCGGTATCGGCCGGTGTCGGCTCCCGCCAGGCGGTGCCGCGTACCGCTGTGGATGATCTGTCCGGCGGCGGTCAGGACGGCGGTGATGGCGTCCAGTTCAGCTGCCGTGCCGGTCGCCCACATTTCCGCTCCGACCAGGCGGGATGCGGTCATCAGCTACCCCTCTCGGCCGGGTTCGTGTGGCGATGCGTGTCCTGGGCCGCTCGGGCGCCGAGTTCCAGGTACCAGAGGGTGACCAGGGAGCGCAGGTCGCGCGTTTCGGCTTGGCCGATGAGGTCGCGGGCCATGTTCAGCAGTGAGTTCCGTAGTCCCTGGTCGCCGGCGGCCTCGGCACGCCGCCGGGCGGCGTCGATGTCCAGCAGTCGTTTGGCGAGGAGGTCGACTCGCTGCCGCTGGCTGTCCGGGCGGTGCAGGTCGTCGAGCATGTGGGCACGTGGATGTGCGGTCATGAGTAGGGCCCGTTCGTGCGAGGTGGGTGGATGGCGTGAGGGCGGCTACCGTCCGGGTCGGGGTCGCGCCGCGATGGCGGCACGGGTGACGGCGTGGCGTAGGTCGCTGAGTAGTCCGACTAGCTGGCGGCGGGCGGGTAGGTGGCCCGGGGCGAGCGCGACGCGAATGCGTACCTCGGCGTGTTCGCGGCCGTTGTCGGCGCGTACACGTACGAGTACGGCGCGAGCGCGGCCGGGCAGGTCGATCACGATTTCGGTGGAGCGGTGCTCGCCGAGGTTGCAGCGGTGCCCGCGTGCGCACCATCCGGTGTGCCCGTCGCGGCGGTTCATCGCTTGCCTGCCTGGTACTCATCCTTGATGTGGTTGATGACGTGCCGGCCGACGCGCAGCCGTAGCCCGGTGCCCGCGCAGCGGCGGCACTCCCGCCCGGCGCGGCTGACCGGGGAGCGCTTGCGGCCGGTGCCGTGGCAGGTGCGACAGCGTCCGAACGGGACGGCCACGCACGCGGCGAGGTAACCGAGCGTGAGCAGGACGAGGGTGAGGCAGGGGGCGGTGGCTAGCAGGGTGCGGGGGGTCATGACAGCCTCCAGGGCCGGTTTCGGGGTGTGTTCGGTGGAGGCCGCTAGATTCCTAGCGTCCTGATCAGGGTTCGGATGCCGTCCTAGGGGTGGTCCTAGGTCTAGGAGGTGCCTGCTCCTAGACCTAGGACCGATCGCGGGTTAGCTCGCGTCCCGTTTGCGGTTACGCTCTGCGATGGCGGCGATGATGGCGGCGCGTTCGAAGCCGCCGCGGTTGGCGCCCCTGCCGGTGTCCGGGTCGGTGCCCCACGTCTGGCCGACCTTCACGCCGAACGGCTTGAGGGCCACGGTCACCTGCTCGGCGTCCCACCCCCCGTACACATCCGGGCGAAGCTCGGCCAAGCGGGCGGCGACGGTGCGGCACCACACCTTGGCCTCACTCGCGGGCACGACGGCGGCGATGTCTTCCAACAGGTTGAACGACAGTGCCGGGGCGGTAGCGGGCTGCTCGCCGAGCGCGTGCCCGGTCAGCCGTCCAGCACTCTCGCGGGCGGCGCGAGCGCGGGCCGCGATCCGCTCGGCGAGGGGTCCGTCGATGTTGACGGTGGTGGTAATGCGGGCGTCGGCTCCCTCACCGACGAAGTAGCCGGTGCCCTTGTCGGTCCAGGCGAACATCGTGGCGCGGATGCCCTGCTTGTACTGCGAGGTGCCGAGCACCATGTCGTTCTCGGTCTGCCCCATCACTTTCAAGCAGAACCGGGTCGAGGCGTTCGCCGAGATGCCGGTGGGCAGGCTCTTGGCGTCCGGCCGCTGGGTGGCGAACACGGGGATGATCCCGAGCGCCGGACCACGCTTGACCAGGTCGGTGGAGATGGCCTCCAACTCTTTGCCGTACTCGGGGTGCTCGAACCACTTCTGGCACTCGTCCACCCCGATGACCAGTGGGTGCAGGCCGAGCGACTTCTTCGACGCCAGCTCTGGGGTGACCTTGTTTTCCGGGCACAGGTCGCGGGGAAGGTCGCGGATCACCTTCGCGCGGCGGCGCAACTCCTCGCGTAGCTCCCGCATACCGGTCACCGCGTACTCGATGTCGTCGTCTTCCTCCCCGGCGCGGTAGCGGTGCGCGACCCGCTCCAACGCCGATAGGTCACCGGTGCCCTTGAGGTCGTAGGCGTGGATCTCTGCACGCGGATCGAGCGCGGCGATCAGCAGCACCTCCCGCAACGCGAACGTCTTGCCCATACGCGGGATGGAACCGATGACCATCGCCATGAACATCAACGTGAGATCGACCCACCGGCCGCGCGGGTCGGTGCCGAACGGCTGCGGCCGGAACAGATCCACCGTGCCGCCCTTGAGCAGCGGCCACGCCGGCTTACGCGCCTTGGACATGTCCTGATCGCCCACCCACAGCACCAGCCGGCCGGGGTGCACCTCGGGCTGTCCCTCCGGCCACACGCAGCCCAGCGGCCGGGACAGGCCAGCGGCGAGCTTTTCCCGCTTCTCGATGACCTCGGTGGCGGTGACACCGTTGGGCAGCTCCACATCCGCGCGCCAGCCGGGGCCGTCACGGGTGATCGGGGCAGGGAACCAGTCCTTGCCCCGGTCGCCCTTGGAGATGGCTTGGTTGATGCCGGTGATGCCGAGGTTGCCCAACGCGCGCACCACCACATCCGAGGTCAACTTTTGGACCTTCGGCACCATGACGGCGGTGTCGAGCAGCGGCTTGTCCGCCGGACGGCCCAACGCGCCGAGCGCGGCCAGCAGCGCGGCGAGGGTGGCGTAACGAGCCTCGGCCGGGGCAAGCGCGTAGGCGATACCCAGCGCCGGAAGCACGCCCAGCACCACGGCAGCGGTAACGAACCCGCGCCACCGCACCCGCTGGTCCCGCAACCGCGACACCTTCAGGTACAGCTCGGCGTCGCCCTTGTCTGCCAACACCTGCCGCACGTGCTCGCCCTGCAGGTCGAACAACCACCGACCCCACCCCGTCAGGATGCGGTACGCGCCTCGTGGGGCGCGCCACGCCAGCTTCCCGGCGTACTTCGGGCTACGGGTCAGGTGATAGGTGCCAGCGTGGAACAGGTGACCGACCGTCCACCGGGCCGCGTCGCGCAGCTCGGCACGGGAGCGCAGCCACGCCGGCACGATCGGTCGACGCTTCGCGTCCTGCAACCCGGCCACGGTGAACTGCGGGGACCGCTGCGCAACAGGCGAGTCAACCAGTCGCGGGCCGACGGTGGCCTCGGCCGGGTCGTTGTCGGGGGCCGCGGACTGACGGCGGGACCGGGCCGCGTCCAGGTCGACCACCTCGGCATCCGGGCCAGAAGCCGTCAGATCACGCTCGGCGGCCTGCCAGTCGAAACGGTCATCGTCTCGGGGGGAAGTCATGATGGGGATTCCTCCAACGGTCTACGGATCAGCAGGGGAACCGGCGGCACGGCGCAGGTTGGGAAGCCAGGGGCCGTGCCGCCGGGGGTTAGTTGGCCGGGCGGCGTGCGCAGGTCGTCAGCGCTTCACGATCCGTGCGGTAGAGCCCTGGGGGTACCCGCCCGTCTTCTCCACGCTGTCCTTGATCCGCTCGGCGTCGGCCAGGTCGCGCGCATCCGTGGCCCACATGCACTTGCGGCCCCGGTTGTTCTCCGTCGCGACTACGTAGTACGAGTCCTTCTTCGCCATGGGGTTCTCCTTCGTCTGGTCGCCCGGGTGGCGGCCACCGCACCCCACCGGACCAGCAATGGCCCGGTGGGAACGGAAGCGGCCAGGGCTTAGCGGCGGGGACGGCGGGCAAGTCGGTCAGCGGCGGACTGACCGCGACTGCCGGCGGGAAGCCGGGCCTCACGGGTAGCGGTTACCGCGATGGAGGGGCAGTAGCCGCAGCGGCCGGTGTTCTTACAGGTGCAGGCCGGGGGCGTATTCTTGGCCATCCGGATCGGACTCCTGTCCGTGAAGGGGCCGGCGGCACAGCGTGGTTTTCCAGGCCTTGGGCTGTGTCGCCGGGCGAACTTAGGCGACGGCGTGCAGGTCGGGTCGCCAGCCGTTGACGGCGGTGGCGATGCGGTAGGCGCGGGTCTTGTCGCCTCGGCCGCCCATCACGCGGCGGTAGATGGCGTAGCCGTTCGGGTCGGTGTGGAGATCCCCGCTGGTGATGGCGTGCCGGACGGCGTCCAGAAGTTTCCGGTCGTCGGCGGAAAGCTCGACCATCGCGGCGGTGGTATCGGGGTGTTCGTGCAGGTTGATGCCGGTCGGAAGGCCACCCTCGGGCGGGTTGGTGAGGGCGGCGATCGCGGCGGCGAAGTGGTCCTGAATTAGCGTGATCACGCTCGCGGCGGCGAACGCCAGCAGTGGCACCAGCAGGTGCAGCACGACCGAGGCGACCTGTTCGGCGATTCCGCCGGGGAAACGGTGGGTCAACTCCGGGGCCACGTTCATCGCTGCCGTAGCGGCCAGTAGGCCGTACTCGACGCGCTTGACGATGGGTTCGGTGACCCGCCGCCGGACGGCCGACAGGTGTCCTCGGGCGATGAGCAGACCGACCAGCAGGATCGAGAACGCCGGATCGACCAGCCACGCCACGATCCACATCGGGGACCACGGTTCGGCGTGGCCGGCGGCGAACCGTTGGACGTTGACCATCGTGAACAGCAGCGCGAACACCAGCGCCGACCACGCCATGGCCGACCAGCGCGCCCGCTGACGCATCAGCCGCACCGCTTGCACATCCGGGTCGAGCAGCAGCCGCCGCAGGTGCCGGGCCTCAGCCGCGCGAGCGGTCCAACGCTGAACCTTCTTCGTCTCCCCGGCCAGCACCGCCGCCCGCGCGGCCCGCGCGTCGGCGTCACGGCGTGCCCGGCGTCGCTCCACCCGGCTTGGCCGTGCCGGCACCTGCGGCGCGGCGACCGGCGCGGAAACCGGGTCCGGTGCGGCCGGGCAATCAATCTCGCCCGCCTCGGCGGGTAGCGTTCCAGCCGGCACCAACAGGGCACCGTGCCGGGTGAACTCCATCGCGGTCATCGGGTGTGTCCTCTCGTGTCAGCCGAGCAGATCCGCGATCAATTCGCGGTGGGGGTGTAGGTGCGGTTCATGCGGCAGCCTCCAACGGATCGGCGCAGTCAAGCACTCGCCGAGCGAGCGCGGGATGTAGTAGGGCCGCACCACACCGCAGACGGGGCAGGTACGGCGGGCAGTCAGCGCAGCCCGGATAGCCCGGAGCTGAGCGGGGGTGGCGGTGCGCTTCGGTCGAGCCAGGGCCAGCCGGTACAAATGCGCGACGCGAGTACCGCCAACACCACGCCACAGGATCTGAGCGGCGACCGGCTGACCACCGGGACACAGCCCGGCGGAGCGCAGTTGACGGCGTGTCGCGTAACCAGCCGGAGCGCCCCGCCACCACCAGGTCGGAATGCCGTACTGGTCCCCGTCCGGATCCCAGTAGGCGGCACGGACACGAGACATCACGCCGCCCGTCGAGGAACGGCAGCACCGCGCGTCGGTAGGTCAGCAGCAGCGCGGGTAACGCGCGCCTCAGCCCGCCGCTTGCGGCGCCAATCAAACTCGGTCGGACCGCCGCGATCCTCCGCGTAGAGCAGCGTGATCTCGGCGTCCAGCAGGTCCAGCTCGGCCGCGATCAGCGGCCACTCCACCTCGATCACGGCCAGGTCGGCGGCGGTCGGCTCGGTGGTGACGGGGGCAAGGTGCTTTCGCACGGGAAACCTCCGGGAAAGTCGCTAAGTGGGAAGCCCCGGGTGTGCGACCAGCCGGCCGCACACTCGGAACGAACAGGGCAAGAGGCAGAAGCCCAAACCGCGCGCCAAGATCCGGCCCGCTCGCCCCGCTCGCCCAGGACCTACCGGGGTCGGCCACCGTGTGGCTCAAGGCGGGGATGCCGCAGACGGATCTACGCGGCGCTTCTGCTGTGAAGTTCTGAATGAACGACCACACGACCGGCCCGTGGGCGTGCAGCGCATGCGCCACCTTCCCCGGCTTCCGCTCGGCTTGTCAGTCCTGGCTAGCCAGGTTCGACGCCATGAACGTAGGTCGTCTTGGCTAGTCAAGTCAAGAGGGCGCGGTGAACTTTCCTAGCTTGGCTAGTCAGAGCTACTGTGTGCGGGTGAGCGAGAACCTTGACTTCCTCGGTCAGCTAGATCCCGACGACCCCAAACAGGCTTCGCAGCAGATCGCAAACAAGCTGCGGGCGGCCATCCTCACGCGCCGGCTCGCCCCGGGCGACAAGCTGCCTTCACAGCCCGAGCTAGCCGCCCGCTACGGCGTAGCGCGGGAAACGGTCAAGCGAGCGTTGGAACTGCTTCGGGCAGAGCGGTTGATCGTGTCTCGGCAGGGCAGCGGCGCGTTCGTCCGAGCGCAGACGCAGCGAGCCGTGGAGCTGCGTCCACACATTGAAGCGGCGTTCGAACGGCCTCACGTCAACATCGACTTCGCTGGGTTCTCCGGGGAGACGCTGCGCGACGCGCTCGCCGAAGCGCTCGACAAGGTGCGGGTCGGTCGGCTCGCACCGGAGACGATCGCCGTGCGGGTCCTGATCTCCGACATGACGGTCCCGGTGGCGCTGCCATCGCGGGCCGAGACGCAGGCCGATGATCCGGCGGTACGCGAGCGTGCGGAGCGCATCACTCGGCGGGCGGCAGACGGCATCATCGACCAGGTCGCCGAGCTGGGCGACCTCGGCCTCATTCGGTCGGCCGCGGTTGACGTGCGAATGCACCGAGCGTCCCCGCTGTTCAAGCTCTACATCTTGAATGGCGAAGAGGTGTTCTACGGCTTCTACCCGGTCGTTGAGCGGACCGTCTCGATCAAGGGTGAGCCCATGGCGATCTACGACCTGATGGGCAAGGACGTGCCGCTGTTCCACTACGCGGTGACCGACGATGACACCTCGCACGGCACGCAGTTTGTTGAGGCATCCCGGCAGTGGTTCGACTCGGTGTGGTCGACCATCGCCTATCGGTACGAGGCATGAGCGTCGACCTTGGCCGGCTGCTGGGCTCGGTCGGTGCGGTGCTGCTCGACTTCGACGGCCCGGTGTGCAGCATCTTCGCCGGGTACCCGGCGCCGCTGGTTGCCGCCGAGCTGGTCGACGTCCTGCGGCAGCACGATGTCGATCTGACGCCGGATCTCGCCAGCGAGCCGGACCCACTAGAGGTGCTGCGCCGCACCGGTGCGACCGGCGACCGGGGCGTTACGCGGGCGGTGGAGGACGCGCTCCGCGCAGCCGAGCGCCTGGCCGCCGAGAGTGCCGAGCCAACGCCCTACGGCCGAGAGGTCATCGTGGCCGCCCGGCAGGCCGGGCTGGCCGTGGCAGTGGTCAGCAACAACTCCGCCGAGGCGGTCAGCGCATACTTAGCGGCACACCGGCTCGCTGGACACGTATCGCCGGTTGTCGGCCGGGCGTATGCCGAGCCGAGTCGCATGAAGCCGCATCCGGAACCGATCCTGCAAGCCGTCCGGGCACTGGGCATGGCCCCAGGGCGCTGCGTTCTCGTCGGCGATTCACTGTCCGACATCGATGGAGCGCGCTCCGCCGGGGTGCGAGCGATCGGCTACGCGAATCGCCCACCGAAGGCGGCGGCGTTCCGGGACGCCGGGGCGGACGTAGTGATCAACAGTATGGGAACGATAGCTAGCGTCCTGATAGACATGCAGCCTTTGTGAATGGGGAAAACGTCAAGCCATACGGTCCCGAATCAGCTGCTCATCGGCTTCGCGAAGCAGCTAGGGCCGGCGTTAGGCGTTCCTAATAACGACAACGAAGCCCGGCTCAATTCGGAGGCCGATTGCTCCATGGGGACCATAGTCCTGCTCCACGTGGATACCGACCTTCTCGGCATCGGAAACGAGGTTCGCGGTGTTGGTGACTTCTACTCGAAGGTTGAAAGTTGGAACTTGATCGCCCATATCTGAGTTGCCCCTTAGAACGGTAGTGCCGTAGCGCACCCAACGCGGGGTCGACGCGTCCGCTTTGAGATTCAAGATCTCCTCAAGAACTTGGCGAGCGCGCGGCAAATCTCGGACGAATATGTCCACCCCATGGATTGCAGATGCAGCACGATGCCTCTGCGTAGCAACGGTTGACACCCGGTACTTCGGAGCTTCTTCTCTCGGCCAAGAGATGAAATATAGAGTCTGCCCGTCTTTGGTCTTCACCTGCAACCGCCGAGCGGCACCCTTAGCGCTTTCAATAGTGACCACGTCCACCACTCGGCCAGCTCGACCACCTGGTATTTCTACGGTCTCACCCTTCTCCGCTTGGAGTACCCGCTCTTGCATCTGCGCTATCGCTCGCCGCGTCGGCAAGGGCATCGGAAGGGGCTGAGCCCCATCGACCAACTCGACGGACAGCCGGTACAGCAACTCGGCATCCTGGAGCTGACGCCGGTAGGGCGTTATCCATTCTGCACCGACGGCCGCAGTGAGAAGACTGGCCGTCATAGAAGCCAGGGTATCTGTATCAGCGCCCTTAAGTCGGGCAGCCATTTGCAGCCCAGCATCCGGGGCTGCGGCATTGTACGTCGCCAAGTAAGCCGCACCGACAGCGCAGACCGTACCGGATCCCGTTTCTCGACCACGCGAGACGCCGAGTTCTGCCATAACGTCTGCCGGAGCCTTAAGCGAAGCTGGATCGGCGGCGGCACTTGCGGTCTCCAACATCTTTAACACTTCATCAGCCGTGGCCCGCCATAGAGCCGGATAGCCGCCCGTTGACTTTTCAGCAGCGTCAAGCCAGTCGGGGTTCTGCACGACACTGCGAGGAACCCGCGACCATTCCATCCTCCGGTTAATCAGCTCACGCAGAAGCCACCCATATGGAATGGGGGCGGGCTGCGAGATGCTTATCCAGTGGGCGAACGCGTGCAGTAGCGCACCGAGGATTGCCCGCGGATGTCCGTGGGTCGAGATCGCATCCTCCGCAACGTCATCTGCGAGGTGGTCGAAGCTCCCGGCGCCGACGTGCCAGAGGACGTGGGGCACTACACGCATGGCCGCCCCGTTCGCCCCTGCGTTGAAGTATGTGTCGAGTGTTGCGCCAATCTCCCATGGAGGCGTGCCGCTCGCCCATGCCCTGCACGCTCGCTTGACAGCGGCCCCCGCACCTCGTTCGTAGGCCAGGAGAAACGGCAACTCAACGGCTCGCAGGTAGCGGACCCAGTCACGGCCTGCCGCTGCGCGGGCTCGCGCGACAGCGATGACCATCTGGGTGTCATCGCTGTACTCCCCTGGCTTGATCACCTCCGGCAGTGATCGAAACCTGTTGCCGGCGTTCCGCTCCCATCGAACGAACGGCCCGAGCGGAGCTTCGTCTGCATCATCAAAACGACGGGCCCGTCGCTCGAACGGCCAGCCCAGGGCATCTCCCACGGCAACGGACAGCAGGAGCCCTTCCACTCGCGACTCCCGACGGTGCTCCACACGTTCACTCTGCCAGATACCACCGACACTCATGGGATCGGTCTTTCGGCTGGGCGCTCACCTCGCCGGACAGACGCACTGAGCGCGTACTTATCGAACAACGTCGGTGCAACGATAGCTGGCGGAAGCGGGTGAAGCGGGCGCAACATGGCATGTCGCGCGACTTCCGTCGCATGCTGCTGCTCGGTTCGGTAGATGACCGAGCGAACGGAGGCGATCGAGATCGGACCAGGCACCTGCACCTCCGCCTGATCGTCTGTCGGCCACCAGTCAGGGTGGCCCGGGAGGCGAGTCCACGTCTGCTGGCCATGCACGGGCGAAGCGAAGAGTGAAGCGAACCCCTCGACGCCAGCCTTTTGCCCACTTCCCCGGCCCCGAGCAGCGTTGTAGGGGAAGAAGCGAACCCCCGGCTGATCAAGCAGTGCCGGATCGAGCGCTAAGATCACCCAGTCCAAGAAATGCGGATCGTTCGCTCTGATCCGGTCGAGATACCAGGTATTAGGATATTCGATTGAGCAGCACACATGAGAAAGACCACCGTCAAATCTGCTCATATCGTTCTGCTTGAACGTGGCTCCCTGTGCAGCCAACTCGGCGGTTCCGTGGATTGCGCCAGTTTCAAGCATCTGCGCGAAATTCCGCGCAGGCGTAAAGTGGCACAGCCTACGTATCCCGAGCCGACGGGCAAGATCTGCGATAGTCACTTCGGCGTCGTCCTCTGGAAGAGGCTCGGATCAGTTGGCAACAACGAGGTCAACTTGCCGGAATACATGATGTGAAGGCGGACCTTCGCCCTAGTCAGCGCGACGTATAGCAACCGCGCCTCGCGGGACATAGCTTCGTCCGGGCCATGGGCTTCAACCTCTACAGGATCGGGCAGCAGGTCATGATCGCAGAAGGGGATGATCACCGCATCGAATTCGAGACCCTTTGCTGCGTGGTAAGTGCCGTAGAAGACGTTCGGCCCCAGGGGCCAGGTTGTTAGCTTCTTGTGGAGGCGAGTTGCAAGGGGCAGTTGTGCAGAAACGTCCGCATCATGCTCCCTCTTGCGGAACAGGACTGCGACCGTCATAGAACGCCCCAGCCGTCTAGCGAGTTCGATCGCTTCCCTGAACTGCGTCGGACGATCCGGATTCTCCACCAGAACCGGGAGCGGGCCGTCGGCCTTTACTATCTTAGGCTCAACAAGATCAACCTCGTCCCGGAAGAACGGCATGTTGGATAGAGCAACCGCAAGCCTGGCAATCTGTGGAGTATTGCGATAATTCTGCTCGAATTGAACAGCGCCGCTCCGGACACTCAAGCCGAGACTCTTCCACGACAGCCTTCGCCCATACATCTGCTGCGCATAATCACCGAAAAAGGTAACTGTTCCGTCAGGACCAACCGCCGCTGCAAGGCTGCGGATCATTTCGGGAGAGAAGTCCTGCCCTTCATCGACAACCACGTGCCGGTAGCGGCGAGGGCCTTTGTCCTCCTCAAACGCCTTTCGGGCAGCGAGAGCAAGATCGTCCCAGTCGTATCGCTTGCCTAACTCCCGACGCAGGCGCCAGTATTCCTCGCGTACCGCGTATACGTACGGCCGGTCGGCCGGCATGAGAGGGCGGCCGCGCCCGATGCGGTCTGCGTTGATGTACGTCTGCTCATCCGTCACCCCGTGTCCGGCGAGCCAGTGGAACTCATCCTCGAAAAAGCGAAGCGGCCGCCTTAACACGCTGACCCCTGGGTACCGCCGCTGCACTTCGGCGATCGCCTGCTCCATAAGTTGGTGTCGCTCACCATCGACGATGTCCCGCCGCCCCATCAGCCCACGCGAGGCCAGGTATCCCTTCGCGAACGTGTGATAGTTCTCCACCACGAGGTTTGGGCTGCGCGTCACCATGTTGCGCCGTAGAAACGTCACAAGGGCCTTGTTGAAGGTGACCAGCAGCGTAGGCCCAGCAATCTGAGGGGCGTGGTCGGCCAACCACATCGCTCTCGTAACCGCCATGGTCGTCTTCCCACTGCCAGCCGTGCCCAGCACCACGACGTGGCCGCTGTCCCTTAGGTAGACCACGTTCTTCTGCGCGCCGACCGGCTCAGGAAGGTAGGAGGGCATTGCGACATCATCTCGTAACGAGCCAGCTACCGGGATCCCCGCAACGGCTTCAATGAGTCCTAGACTGTCGCCCACCAGACACAAGGGATCGCTCGGTTAGTCTTGACTGCGCTGTCGACTCATGCTTTTCGTCGCACGCAACGGCGAGTTACGCCCACAGGCGTCGTCCTGCGCAAGCCGCCCGTCGCCGTCTCAGTTGTCGTCTCGTTCACCCACGTTCGAGGCCGTCCGTCGGGATGCCACGGTGCGACGGTGTTGCTGCCCTGTTCCGCCACAGCCCTCGGCGAACGCGACACGACAGACTTGGAAAGCGTGTTGGGTTTACACCCTCACGAGTTCGAATCTCGTATCCTCCGCTCGCGGTGAGCGCGTAAAAGCGCAGGTCAGGCCCCGGTTCACACCGGGGCCTGACGATCTTTAGGGGGCATGGCGGGGGCAGGGTCACTCCGCAGGCTTCCCAGGCCTCTGCGACAACCGCTTCAATACCCCCGCTACATACCCCTTCGCATAGCCCCCACGCCGGGCCTCCTCCAGTTCGGCAGCGAACTGTTCGCGGAGGTGCACCTCCAGCAGGCGCCGCTGATCGACAACCACCGTGCGTCCCACGGACCGATCGGGAAGTTCCGAGGCCAGCCCAGCAAGACGGTCCATCACGTCGATAGCATCCCAGCAATGCCGGACTTCGTTCCGGAGCCACGCGTTCTCCTGCCGGAGGCGCCGGTTTTCCTGCTGGTACAGGCGTTCGCGCTTACTGGTCATTGTGCGCTGGTAGGCGGCGGTGGCGGCGTGTGCCGCGCGGGCGACCAGTGGCATGGCGGGGCGACGGTGGGGGTGGGAGGGGTAGTTCACGCTGTCGAAGACCTCCGGTGAGTGCCGGTCAGGGGCGTGCTAGTCGAACACACGTATGAACAGATGGGAAGACTTCTCGGGGGTGTGTCGATGGATGGCCGCCGAGATAGGGCGGCGATGGTGCGCGACCGAGGGCCACGACCCCGCACGGAGGCCCCGTCACCGTTGCTCGTGATCACTTATCAGCCCGAACGAGTTTAGTAGCGTATCCATAGTCGACAAGTGACATCGACGAATGATTTTTGGACGTCCGTTGACGTTTTGAATGTCCGCTACTTCATAGCGGACAGCTCGAACCTGTTCGGAACCACCATTCCGTGGTAGGGCGTACGCCGCGACGCGCCGGAACATCCATACGG
>NZ_AZWO01000031.1 GCF_000514775.1 Salinispora pacifica CNR114
CGAAGAAGGCCCCGACCGGCACAGAAGTACCAGGTCAGGGCCTTGCTCGTTGGTGCGCCGCCAGGGACTCGAACCCCGAACCCGCGGATTAAGAGCCAGCGTTGATCCGTGCTCTTCTGTCCCATCCGGGCTCAGGGGTCCATACAGTGCTCGTTTCGCGCTGATTCTGCGCCAGCGTAGTCCCACGAAGTCTGCCAGCATCCGAACCGCTCCCACGGCCTCCGAGCATCCGTGGAGCACCCGCAGCCGCGACCGATGGACCGCCTGCCCTGCCGGCGATAGAGGTGGGAACGATGAGGCCGAGTCACGACAACCGAGCTCAGCAGGGGAAGACAGGCATCCAAGGGTGGCACTAAGGTACACACGGTGACAGTCAGCTACGGGATGAGCGAGGACGAGACCTGCAGGGCCTTCGTAATCCCCGCCCTTAAAGCCTCCGGATGGGCAGATGAGCAGATCCGGCCGCAGTTCCGGATCAACGACGGCCGCCTGACACCCACACCCAAGCGTCATGCCCAGGATGATCCCCTGATCGCCGACTACGTGTTGGAGTACACGCCGGACGTTGCCGTCGCGGTCGTGGAGGCCAAGCGGTGGCGCATTGACGCCAACGACGGGGTAGAGCAGGCACGCAGGTATGCCGCGAAGCTGGGACTTTCCTTCGCCTACGCCACCAACGGCCACCAGATTGTAGAGATCGACTACAGCGGAACCGCCCCCGCCATTCGCGACGTCGACCGCTTCCCGTCCCCAGACGAGCTGTGGGCCCGATACGTCACTGACCTGCAGGCTGACACCGAAGTCGGACGAGAACTACTCGAGGCGCCCTACGAACACGGACTGCGAAACTCCGACAACACCGCAAAACGCCCGCGCTACTACCAACGGGTGGCGGTGGCCCGTACGCTCGCGGCGATCACACGCGGCCAGAAGCGGATCCTGCTCGTGCTTGCCACCGGGACCGGAAAGACGATGGTGGCGCTTCAGACGGTCGCCAAGCTCTATCGATCCCGCTGGGTCGACGGGCGTAGGCCCAGGGTGCTGTACCTGTCGGACCGCTCAATGCTCGTCGATGACCCGAAGGATAGATATTTCCTACCGGTCTTCGGGCCAGATGACGTCCACAAGATCAGTGGCGAACCGGTCCAAGGCCGGAAGATCTACTTCGCCCTATATCAGGCCCTGGAGAAAGGTGACGAGGAGGAACTGTTCCGGCGCTACGACGCCGACTACTTCGACCTCGTGATCGTGGACGAGTGCCACCGCGGCAGCGCCCGAGACAACTCGCAATGGCGCCGGGTATTGGAGCACTTCGCCCCAGCGACGCAGATCGGCATGACGGCCACCCCGATCAGCAAGAAGGATGCCGACAACCTCGACTACTTCGGCGACCCTGTCTACACCTACTCTCTAGCCGAGGGCATTGAGGACGGCTACCTCGCGCCCTACCGGGTGCGCCGCGTCCGGCTCAACGTGGACATGGAGGGATACCAGACCGTGCCGGGACAGCGGGACCGGTACGGCAACGAGATCCCGGAAGGGATCTACGGGCCGAAGGACTTCGAACGTGTGATGATCATCCTGGAGCGCACGGAGACCGCGGCGCAGTACGTGATCGATTACCTGCGTTCGACTGCAGAAGACGGCAAGCATGGCAAGACCATCGTGTTCTGCGAAAACAACGACCACGCCGCGCGGATGCGTAAAGACCTGTTCAACGCCGCCTCGGCAGAGGTGAACTCGCGCCACGACTACGTCGTCCGCATCACGGACGCCGACGGGCCGCACGGACGGGCGCTGCTGGACGAGTTCCGCAAGGACGACTCCGACGAACCGGTGATCGCCGTAACGTCCAAGCTTCTCAACACGGGAATCGATCTACCGGCCGTGCGCAACATCGTGCTATTCCGCCGTATCGGCTCAATGCCAGAGTTCAAGCAGACCATCGGGCGTGGCACCCGCCTGTGCCCGGAGATCGGCAAGGGCTCCTTCGACATCATCGACTTCGTCGAGGCCACCAGGCTCTTCAACGATCCGGGGTTCGACGGCCCGCCGCTGCGAGTCGTTCGGGACACGGCAGATGAGCAGGGACATCTGCTGGAGAGTACGCCTGAGGCGCCGGACGGCGACGAGGTCGACCCTGACACCGTCGCTGAGCCGGAGACCGAGTACGTACAAGAGGAGGGCGGTACCTTCGACGCGTCCTCGCCAGACGGGGTGGTGAACGACCCGGACGAGGTGGATCGCATTCGGTCCCGTGGCAGGCGCTACGTGGTTAGCGGCGTACAGGTGTACAAGTGGGGCGAGCGGCGCTACCAGCTGGATACGGACGGCCGGACGATGAGGCTGGTGACGATCCAGCAGTGGGTTCACGATCGCGTCCTGGAACTCGACCTGGCACCGGACAAGCTGCGCTCTCGCTGGGCTGCCGCCAGGAGCCGGCGAGAAATCATGACAATCCTACGAAAGGCCGACGTCGAGGCCGAGGGGTTGCCTGCGGAGTTCGGCAGCCCGGACGTCGACCCGATCGATCTGTTGCTCAACGTGGCCTGGGGACTGCCTCTAGTCAGCCGCGAGGAGCGGCTGTACCGGTTCTTGCACGAGCACCAAGAGTTTCTAGACTCCTTCCAGCCACAGGCCCGACAGGTGCTGGACGAGATGCTGCTGAAGTTCGCCGAGTACGGCTCGCCGCAGCTCAAGCCAGAGACCCTTGCGGTCCGACCCTTCACTGACCTGGGATCGGTGGTGGAACTCGCGGCCCGGTTCGGCGGCGCGCAACCTCTGCACGAGGCGATCGACGACTTGAGCAGGCGCCTAATCGAGGCATCCTAATAGTCATTTTTAGCATCGGGCGACATGCCCGCACGAAACTAAAGTTTTCTTATAGGATTTCGGGATGCTAGGGTAGCCGTGTGCTCCACGACCGTACCGACACGCGAGCCGCCCTCTGGCGCATCGCGAGCGGACAGCGCGGCTACTTCACCGCCAGACAGGCGCTGGAGGCAGGATATTCGTACCAGGCGCAGCGCCACCACGCGCAGCGAGGCAACTGGACCCCCGTCGACCGGGGCATCTATCGCTTTCGAGAGTTCAGCACATTGCCGGGCGGCGCGGACGACCATCTGGTGCGTTGGGCCCTGTGGAGCAGGGGCCGCGCGACTGTCTCGCACACCACCGCGTTGTCCGTCCATGACCTGGGAACGGCCAACCCGTCCGGAATACACCTCACCGTACCGCCCGGATTCCGGCAGAAGGACACCGCCGTAATCCTCCACCGGGCCGACCTCGCCGCCGACGAAATCGAAGAACGTGAGGGCTACCGGGTCACCACACCCGTCCGCGCGATCGCCGAATGCGCAGCCACGCGTGTGGATCAAGACCTACTGGACTCCGCCGTTGCCGAGGCGCTTCAACAAGGGCTGACTACCCATCGGCGTCTCCTTGACGCCGCCCAACGTCTCGGTGCCCGATCGGAACTCGGTGTCGAGCGGGCGCTGCGGGAGGTGCCATGACCGAAAGGTACCGGAGTGCGAGCGCGCTACGCCGGGCCCTCGAAACCCGGCTCAACCAGGAGGCAACCGACACCGGGACCGATCTGGCAAGGCGACGCCGCCTCGTCGTCTTCGACCGCGTCGCAGCCCGTCTCTCGGCCGACCCTACCGGCGGCTGGATACTCAAGGGCGGTGCCGCTCTGGAGTTTCGCCTTCACAGCAAGGCCCGCGCCACCAAGGACATGGACCTCGCCGCCTGCCCTGACGGCGGCCCAGGGCTAGACGGCCGGGAAGTACGAGACCTCCTGATCGACGCGCTCGTGCTCGATGCGGATGGTGATGGATTCCTCTTCCAGGTGTCTCCGCCCACTCCGTTGAAGGCGGACACCGCCGGCCGCAGCGGCTGGCGTTTCTCTCTCGAGAGTCGGCTAGCGGGCCGGACCTTTGCCACCGTACGCATCGACGTCGTTGTGCGTGGTGAGGAAATCTCTCGCATCGAGCGACTCGCCTTGCCCAACACGCTGGCATTCGCCGGAACGCCGCCCAGGGAAATCCAAGCCGTGGACCGCCGCCAACACTTCGCGGAGAAGATCCACGCATTCACCCGAGACTACGGAGGCCGCCCTAACACCCGCGTCAAGGACCTCGTGGACCTGGTTCTGCTCATCGAGAGCGGATTGGCAGCAGACGCTGCCGTGGTCAACGCCGTACGGCACGTCTTCGTGGTACGGGCGACGCACCCGATCCCGGGCACGCTTCCCGACCCGCCTCCGGCCTGGGCGGACACCTACCCCGACATGGCCGAGGGCCTGACCGAAACCCCACCCCGGCTGGAAGCCGGGCTCGAACTCGTGCGCGGCTTCTGGGCCGCATCACTCGACAACGGCAACACTGACCCGGAACAGAAAGATTAAGATGGCATCCGCGAAGACGGGCACCACGTCGCGAGCACGGCTCGCGTCCATCATCAAATCGGCCCGCGACACCATGCGCAAGGACGCCGGCCTCAACGGCGACCTCGACCGGCTCCCCCAACTATCCTGGCTGCTGTTCCTCAAGGCATTCGACCAGCGTGTCGAGCAGGTGGGGCCGATGCTAAACCCCGACTATCGGCCCGCCATCGAGAAGCCGTACCGCTGGTCGGACTGGGCGGCAGATCGCGACTTCAGCGGCGCCGAGTTGAAGACGTTCGTCGACGGGAAGCTGATCCCCTACCTCGCCGGCCTGAAGGACAGCGCCGGCAATGCCGATGATCCGCGCAACGTCCTGTCGACCATCTTCCAAGACGTCATTAACCGGATGCAGTCGGGAACTCTGCTGCGGGATCTGGTGAATCTGGTAGATCAGATCCACTTTGACTCGTCGGACGACATCCACACCATGTCCTTCGTGTACGAGTCGATTCTGAAGGAGATGCGCGATGCGGCCGGCGACTCCGGCGAGTTCTACACCCCCCGCCCGGTGAATCGCTTCATGGTGCAACAGTCTTTTCTCAAGCTAGGCGAGTCGATCCTAGACCCGGCCTGTGGCACGGGGGGCTTCCTGGTGCAGGCATACGAGGAACTTCGACTACTGATCGAGACAGACACCCAGCGCAGGCAAGTACAGGCGAATCTACGAGGCATCGAAAAGAAGCCGCTGCCTTATCTACTGGCCAGTATGAACATGCTGTTGCATAGCATCGATGCACCGCGCCTTATCCGGGACAACGCGCTGCTGCGGATGCGTGACGCCACGGCGGCGGACAGGGTCGATGTGGTGCTGACCAATCCGCCGTTCGGCGGCGAGGAAGAGCGCTCGGTCGTCCAGAAGTTCCCCAAGGGCTACCAAACCCAGGAGACGTCGTGGCTATTCCTTCACGCGATCCTGGATCAACTGAAACGAGATGGCCGCTGCGCAATAGTCCTGCCGAATGGCAGCCTGTTCGCCACGGGTGAGAACAGTATCGGTGCCCGCATCAAGAAGAAGCTGATGAAAGAGTGCAACCTGCACACCATCGTCCGACTGCCGCAGGGCACTTTCGCACCTTACACCCAGATCCCGTCGAACCTTCTGTTCTTCGAAAAGGGCCAGCCGACGGAACAGGTTTGGTTCTACGAAATCTCCCCTCCGGGCGGCCGGCGCAGCTACACCAAGACCAAACCAATGCGGGTCGAGGAGTTCAAGCCCTGCATCCAATGGTGGGGCGGCGAAAAACGCGAGAACCGCGAAGAAGGACCCAACGCTTGGAAGGTCCCGGCAAGCGACATCGAGCAGTCCGGTTACAACCTTGACATTGCAAACCCGCACACGGGCGACGAACTGGCCCACCGCCCGCCGAAAGATCTTCTAAATGATCTCGTCAAGACCGAACAGGAGATTCTATCGCTACTCGAGGATCTGCGTGGACGGTTGGAGGGCAAGCTGTGAAGCGCCGCACCGTTCGAATGGGAGATGTTCTAGTTTTGGGTCGCCGTTCGGTTACTGTGAGTGCTGACGACCAATACGTGGCGCTCGGAATCCGGTCATTCGGGCGAGGAATCTTCCACTATGAACCCTGTAGCGGTCAAGAGCTTACTAAGCTGCCCCATTTTAGGTTCCCACCTGATGCGCTGGCCCTCAGCAACATAAAGGCATGGGAAGGCGCGATAGCAGTAACCGAAAAGGGTGACACTAAATCCGTCGCGTCCAGCCGATTCCTCTTCTATGTCCCACGGCGAGAAGAGGTGGACGTACGGTACCTGCGCTACTACTTTCTAACGCACGATGGTATCCGGAAAATAGGACAAGCGTCACCCGGATCAGCCGATAGGAACAGGACCCTTAGCATGCGGTCCTTCGAGAACATCGAAGTAGAGGTTCCGGATATCGTCGAACAGCGCCGCATTGCCGACAAGCTAGACGGCGCAAATTTGCAACTCATGCACTACAATTCTCTACGCGAACGCTCCATTCGGATCGCTTTACAGCACGCGGACGCACTACTCCAACCTATCGAAAGTCGCGCTCCGCTCTCAACCGCACTGGACCCAAACAGCGACTTTGTGGAGGTCGACCCAGATGGGATTTACCAAACTGCAGGTATCCTGAATCGCGGACGAGGCCTCTTCCGTCGCCCAGCCATCCCCGGAAGAGACACCAAATACACGCGATATAACCGCCTTCACACAAGCCAGTTTGTCTACAGCAAGCTTTTTGGCTGGGAGGGTTCACTCGCGGTTGTGCCTTCCGACTTCGAAGGTGTCCACGTATCACACGAGTTCCCGACGTTCGACATCGACCACTCCGCCGCCGACGTAGAGTACATGGGCCATCTGGCTCGATGGCCCGGCCTGCATAACGCTCTGAAAGATAAGGGCACGGGAATGGGTTCCAGGCGACAACGGGTAAATGTCGACCGGCTCTTGGCGACGGAGATCCCACTGCCTTCACTCCCTCAGCAGCGACGTATCGCGCAGCAGCTCACCACGGTCGGGAGCGCGGTTGAGCTTGGCACGAAGCAAACCGCCCATGTAGCCGCTCTACGTATCGCCTTACTGAACGCGGCTTTCGCCGGAAATCTGTAGTGCGATCGGAGCCCAGCCGCAACCGTGCTGCACCCGGCGCCAGTCCCGGTCCGTGACAACCAGGTGATCCAGGAACTTAAGTCCGACCGCCTCCGCCCCTGCCGCCAAGCGGGCTGTGGCTTGGCGGTCGGACTCGCTGGATTCCACCCGTCCGCTCGGATGGTTGTGGGCTATCCCGAACGCCGTACCTCCGGTCGCCAGCACCAAAGCCAGAACATCTCGGACCGGAAGGAGGGAGCGATCGACCGCGCCTTCGCTGAACACCATCGTCCGCAGCACCACGCTGGCGCTGTCGCAGATCACGACCACCACCCGCTCGTGCCGCAGTCCGGCCAGCAGTGGTCTGGCCACGGCGGCCAGATCTGCGGAGCCACGAAGCCGTCGGCGCCCTTGCGGGTCCGCCGGCCGCACCCGGCGACCGAGTTGGAACGCCGCTGCCACCCGGGCGGCCTTGGCCGGGCCTATGCCTGCCATGCCCGCTGCGATCTCGTGCGCGTCAGTCCGCGACAGCTCGTACAGTCCGCCGTGCCGGGCGATGAGCTGGCTGGCAAGCTCCACGGCGTCGCAGCCATCGGTACCGGAGCCCAGCAGCAGTGCCACCAATTCCCGATCGGACAGGGCCTCCGAGCCTCGGTTGAGGAGCCGTTCCCGTGGCCGGTCGTTGACAGGGACATCGGCGATGCGCATCGCGTGTTCCCTCAGTCCACCGAGTCGAGGTCGACTGGTTCATCGGCTAGGGAATCCGCATCACGGTCCGAACCGATGATCTCGTCTCCTGCTAGCGGCCTGGCACTGCTGCTGGCGACGTTCGTCGGCTCTGCCGCCACCCCGATCAGCTGCAACAGCCGTCGGTGTAGCGTCTCGGACCTCACCCGCAGGAACGTGTCGTAGTCGTCCCGTAGAGCCGCCTGGTACGCGTCCTCGTTCACCAGGCAGGTCCGCAGCCGCTGCCGGAGTGCTCCTTCTCCCTCGATATCGACCAGGTCCCGCAGATATCGCGACGGCGGGCGGGCGGACACCCAGATGTTGCTGTTCGATGTCAGCATGACAAGGTTGCCGCAGACGTTGACCCGAGCGCTGTTGACTCCGCGCGCACGCAGGAAGGCCCGGGGGAAGAAGTGATGGAACTCCTTGTCGTTCTGCCAGGACAAAGCTCTGCCCACATCGATCCGCTGCCCCGTAAGCAAGTCTAGTGGGTCTTCGTACGCGAGGATCAAGGCGAGCAGCTTGCTCGGAGCGTTCCGTTTCGAAAACGTACTATGCCGCCATAGGGCGCTGCGGGGCAGTGCCGCAACCGTGTCGACCTCACCGGCTTCTCCCCGAGCGAACGCGGCTACCGCCTGCGCATCCTGTGTCATCTGTGCCTCGCTCCAGCCCTTGAAGTACTCGCCGCTAGCGGTCAGCCAGAACCAGCGGCGCAACGCGTCGTACTGCACCGACGAGGGCTTTGGCAGCTGCCGGAACACCTCCACAAGCACTGCAAACTGGTTGTAATAGGGCAGCGCGTCGGCGTGCGGAGTGCGGATCTGGGTACTGAGGAAGTCCACCGCACGCTCGGCTGCCTTCCCCGCTTCCTTGACGGCCTCCCGGAGACACGGCTTATCCAACTCTCGCAGGCGGTTGATCTCCTGCCTGGAGAACCCGAAGCCGGCCGCGACCGCGATCGTGCGGAGCATGGTCATGGTGTCCACGCGTCCGTACTGCTTCGCGTCCAGCACCTGAAGTAGCGACTCGATCTCAACCTTGAGATCAAATTCCGGGCTCCACGTACTCGCCCGTGCCACGTCGACGATGTTCATCATCGTGCCGGTGCTGTTGATCCGTACGAAGACCCGCGCCGACTCCTCTGCCGACATGTGGTCCAACGTGACCACGGGGACCAGGTAGTTGGCGAACTGCTCGTACAGGCGCGTGGCGCGTTCTCGTAAGTCGGCGGGAAGCTCGGCAACCTGCCCAAAGAGAAGACTCGCCGAGCTCACCGCACGCATAGGCACGAGATGCGCGGCCATCGCTGCATCCGGGGTGTTATGGAAGAACTGCTCCTTCTGTAGGTCGTAGACGATGTCCCAAGGACCGGTGCCTCCATGCAGGGCACCGAGCACACTGGCCAGCCTCTGCTGGCCATCCAGGATGTATCTCACCGCTCGACCCGGCCGTGGACGTTCCACAGCGAGGCCAGCTACAGTGTGCTCGCTCGCAAGCTGCTCGGTGGTTTCCCACAACAGTAGGCTGCCAATTGGATAGTTGCGCAGGACTGAGTCGAGGAGCTCGAGGACCTGGTGCGGCCCCCACACGAACGCGCGCTGGTACTTCGGCAGCACGATTTCGCCCGTCAGCACGCGATCTGCGAGCCGAGTCATCGGCACGATCGTTGGTTCTGGACCCGCTGGCTGGCGCCATCGGCTTGGTGCGGTCACTGGCCATGCCCCCTGTGTGGTCGCCGGGAGGAGTGTTCTGCGCATCCTATAGAGAGACACCGACATGCCGCCGCGTCGCATTGAATCGGTGCTCACGCCCCTTTCGTGCCGCATCGGCGGGGTACGACCAATGCGGTGGCTTCGGCTGCGGCGTGGGATAGCTCGGGCAGTACGTCCCCGTAGAACTTGGCGGTGAAGTGTGGGCTGGAGTGGCGGAGTCGGTTGGAGATGATTTTCATTTGGACTCCGGCGGCGAGGCCCATGGTGGCGGCGCCGTGGCGGAGGTCGTGGAGTCGGATGGGTGGTAGGCCGGCTTGGGTGGCGAGGTGGTGGAAGTGATCAGTGACATCGGCGGGGTGGAGCCGCTCACCGGTGGGCGTGGTGAACACCAGCCCTGTCCTGGTCCAGGCGACACCTGCCGCTAGGCGTTCACGGTGTTGCCGGGCGCGGTGGGCGCGCAGCACCGCGACGGTCTCGGTGTCGAGGGCGACCGCGGCTTCGCTGTCCGTGGTTTTCGGAGTGTCGATGGCGGTGGCCCAGCCGTGTTGGACGAGTTGCCAGCGGACGGTGAGGGTGGCGGCGTCGAGGTCGAGGTCGTCCCAGTGCAGGCCGCAGGCTTCGCCTCGGCGGAGGCCGGTGAAGGTGATGAGGTGGTAGAGGGCGTAGAGGCGGTCGCCGGCGTCGTGGGTGTGGTCGAGGAATCGGCCGGTGTGTTCGGGTGTCCAGATCATGACGGGGCTGGGTGGCTTGCCGGTGTCGCGCCAGGTGCGGATGCGTTGGTCGGTCCAGATGGTGGGCTTGGGTGGCCGGGCGGTGGGTAGTTCGATCATGAGGGCGGGGTTGGTGTCGAGGTAGCGGTGGCGGCGCATCGCGTCGTTGAGGGCCTTGCGGAGGGTGGCGTGGATGACGTGCAGGGTCCGGTTGCCGACGATCCGTTGGTTCTTGACCTGGGCGCGTTTAGCGGGGTCGCGGCTGGCGCGCAGGGTGGCGATAGTGGTGTTGCGTACGGCGATGGCGTCGTACATGGCGTCGATGTGGCCGGGGCGGAGCCGGTCGATGCGTAGGTAGCCGAGGTGCGGGATCAGGTACAGCCGGATGTGCCCTTCATAGGACCGCAGGGTTCCTGCCTTGATGTTCTTGCGCCCGGCGAGCCAGTCGGTCAGATACGCCTCCATCGTCGGTAGTTCGGTGGGGGTGATGTCCAGGTGCAGCGCCCGCCGGACCTGATCCGGGTTGGGAACGGGCGTGCCGGCTTTCACCGCGGCCTCGATGAGGTCACCGGTCTTGATGGTGGAGTGCGGATCGGTGGGGTCAGGGACGGCGAGCGCGGCCCGGATGCGGTCGAGGACGGTGTCGGCGTCGGCTTGGGTGGTGTAGGGGCCGTGGCGTAGCGGGCGGCGGGTGCCGTCGACGCGGGCGGGGATCTCGATCTGCCAGTGCCAGTGGCCGTGGGTGCGGGACCAGCCACCACCGGGCCGGCGCAGCTGGGGACAGGAGCGTCCCAGCCTGCGGCCCGTGACGCTGTCGCGGCAGCCGCAGCGTTTGAAGGTCGATCCCTTCACTCGTCGTCTCCTGGATGCTCGGTTTGGTGCCGCCAGCGGCGCCGGGTGGAATCCGCTGGTGGCGGGGTCGTTGCATCCACGCTCACCTTCGCGTCGGCATCAAGTCGTCGGTGGTCGTCGGTTGAAGCGGGGTTCCCGACCAGCAGGAGTTGGAGGAGGCCGGCGACCGGGACGATGATGCGGCTGCCTGCCCGGAACAGCGGTACGGGGAACTGGTCGGTGGCGGCGAGCCGGTACGCCTGGGATCGGCTGATCCCGAGCACCGAGGCGGTGGTGGCGAGGGTGGTGGTGACGCCGAGGGCACGGATGCGCTCGATCGTCCACACCTCCCCGATGCCGGGCGCGGTGGTGGTGTTGTCGGTCGTGGTGCGGGTTGTCTGGTCAGCGTGATTCGTGGGGCTGTTCATGATCAGGGTTCTCCTGGTTCTGAGATGGATGGCTGTGCGGTAGGAACGGGGTAGCTCCGTCGGGGTCGACCGGGGCAGGGGTGGCTGCTCCGCCACCGTTGCGCCGCTCCGGTGACAGAGGCGGTGGCGTCGGGTTGGTCGGCACGGCCGGGCTCGCGATCAGCTCAGGTGGTGCCGACGACTCGACCTTGAGGGTCTTGAGCAGTTCGGATATTCGGGTGTTGGACACGGTGTGACCTGCTGCGCGGAGGGCTTCGGCGAGTGCCGCCCGGGTCAGTGCCTGCCCGTCCTCGGCGAGCCGGTCCCGGACCTTTCGCGCCGCTGGCAGCAGCTCGGCCACCGCGCGGGACGGCTGCGGGGACGGTCCCCGGTCCGTTCTCCGCCGTTCCCGTCCGCCTTGTCGGCGACGAGCATCCGGTGAGCGGACGGTCCGGGTGCTGGACCGCTCCCCCGCCGTGAGAGCGGACCGTACCGTCTCGTCCGGTCCGCTGTCCGGAACGGTCCGCCCGGCCTCATCCCGTCGGCCGTCCTCAACCGTCCAGGCGGTGTTGGCGGGCGTGGCGGTGCTGGTCCGGCCGAGGGCGATCTTGACCATGACGAGGAATCCGAGCGCGGGTACGGCGGCGGCGATCCACCCGATGATCGAGGGTTCGGCCTCGACGACCTGCGCTGCCAGGGACAGGGTGACGGCGCAGGTCAGCACGGTGGCGGGGAACACGGTGGAGGTGTGGGCGCGTTTGCGGCGGCGCAGTTCCAGGCCAGAGGCGATGGACATCAGTTCCAGGACGATCGCGTCGGCCCAGGCCAGCCAACCGGGTTGGCCGTGTGCGGCGGCCACGTTGTGGACGTGGGTGAAGCTGGCCGCCCCCGCTGCGCCGCCGATGGCCAGCATGATGACGACCTGGACGATGCCCTCGACGCGGCTATCGCGCGGACTGCCGTCCGGGGCAGGGACCGGCGTTGTCGTGGCCCATCACCTCCTCAGCACTGACCGGTGTTCCGGTCCGTCCGCCAGCGGTAGGCGGCAGGACCCGAGGAACGGACTGACCTGGCGTCGGACAACAGTCGGGACGGGGACCGGACACCGGTCGCGGACCACCCGACGCGGACGCCGGACCGAGACTGGTTCCGCCGCTGTGGGGAGCGGACGATTGGTGCTCTCACGGATCTGTCAGCGCCGACCGCGCTGCTCACGACAGATCCGTGACAGACGCCGGCCGTTGATGTGAGCTCCGCCGCGGAGGTACTGTCCACGGCCGTCGTGCCGTCGCCGATCATGCAGCCGCACCCTCCCGGCCGGATGCGTCAACGGCATACCTGGCCAGATCTGCCAGCCGCAGCCGCTGCCCTTCGCGGCCGGCCACGGCCCACACCGCCGCTGCCGGGCCGAGGCCCGTCATCGCGGCGTGGTCGCGGGCCCCGGTGGCGACCGGGACCGCCAGCGGCACGTCGGCCAGCACGCGGCGTAGGTTGCACTCTCGGGCAGCGGAGTGCAGCCAGAACAGCACCGGCCACGCCCGCCCGATCGCGCCGAAAAGCTCCCGATAGCCGTCCACCTTGCCGGCCAGGATCGACAACTGCTCGGCGCCGGTGTCGTACTCGACGAAGAACGGCACCTCGACATCATTCTCGACCCACCGGCCGTAGCCGTCCGGGCGAACCCTCGGCTGATACGCCCGCACCAGCCCCGGATCCTGCTGGCTGGTGAACGTCCCGGCACGCTGGCACACCATCTCCGGCAACCACTCCACCAACCCGGTGCCCGGATGAGTACGGGCGTGCCCGGCCAGGTCGGTGAAGAAGCCGTTCACCCCGAGGCGGTGAGAGAGGCTGCGGGTGGAGGTCCAGCGTCGCCGTTCCACCCGGGCGTGGTCGCGCCGGGGTGGGCGTTCGTCGCGGCTGGCGGCGACGACCTCGGCACCCATCTGGTCGATGACGTAGTGATACGGATACGAGCCGCCGTCAGCGCGCTGCGGCCGGAACCGGGCCACCAACCGCAACCGATACAGGGTCCGCAACCGGCGCTGGCAGAAGTCCAACGACGGGAACAACGCCTCGGCGATCTGGAACGACGTCAACACCCCGTGGTCGTACAGCCAGCCCAGCAGGACCCGGTCACGGTCGGTCAGCTGCGACTGGACCCGCAGAACCGGATCATCCATCCACCATCGCCTCCTTTCTGATACGTATGCCTTCCCAGGGGGAGAGACCCGAGACCAGGACGGGTCTGTCGCAGCACAACCAGCCAGTGTTGACAGACGGGCTGACCTGCGGTGTGAGCGGGAAATGGGGTCCGTTCGGGTGTCCGGCTGAAGACTGACCCCAGCGGGGACGTCAACCCGGACCCCGCAACGGAGGTCAACACCGAATCTGTCAGCGCCACCGGCAGAAAGCCGGAACGCGGTGAGACAGGATGTACAGAGAACACAAGAGCTCCTTGATCGAAAGAATGTGGGGCGTCGATGGTCATAACGCCATAGGTGTGCGCCGCAGCCACCGCCGGGCGCGGGAGACGACGGCAAGGCGCACTGTGGAGTTTTCAATGAACACGCCAACCGGCACACCGGCCGGCCCGAGGCACGGATCAGGGCAGCAACAAGCCGACACGACCACCAGTGAGGTTGTTGTCGCGGCAGCAGGAACAGCGGTCGCAGTTACGGAGGGCAAGCGGGCGGCAGCGTGCCGCGCTGGCAGCGGGCTCACCTCAGCCTGAGAACAGTAATTCCGGGAATCGTCGACATCACGACGGCCCGGTGGGGCGTCGACTCAACCCGCCGGAGAAAGATCCTTCATGACGACTCCCCTGTCACTCGACACCATCGACAGCCCGCCCACTCCCAAGCCTCCAACGACCGGCGACGCTCCCGAAGGAGCGCCACCACCCCGGCCGATCGAACATGGCGGGCAGACCGTCACGCGGTCGCGTTCGTATCAGTACGCCTCCGCCGGCAGCACCCTGTCAACCAACATCACCGGCAGTCGATCATGACTCTTCCGAACCCATTAGGACGCGCTGGTACCCGTCGACCCGTACTGGTATCCAGTGGTACGAATTCGCTGCCGAAAATGACAGAAAAATCTTGAACCACCCGTTCACTCATCTCACCTTGCGAAACAGCGCTCCCGCTAACCGAGCGGCCAGGGTGCAGGTCGCCGAGGACCCCATCGGTGAGTCGGACCGGCACGGCTTCCCGCACCGGGTCGTAGTCGGTGCGGCCGACGGGTCGGCACTGGCCCGCCGGGCGGCTCGGCTCGCGTAGACGTTGATCCTGATGGGAGCACCAGGCACAATCGCCGGGTGATCACGAGCGTATTCTTCGACGTGGGCGAGACCATCGTTGACGAGTCCCGGGAGTACGGCACCTGGGCGGACTGGCTCGGGGTGCCGCGCCACACCTTCTCGGCCGTCTTCGGGGCGACCATCGCTCGCGGCCTGGACTACCGGGAGACGTTCCAGGTCTTCCGACCGGGCTTCGACCTAACCGAGGAACGGGAGCGCCGGACGGCGGCGGGCCAACCGGAGTCCTTCACCGAGGAAGACCTCTACCCGGATGCGCGGCCGTGCCTGGCCGCGCTACGCGAGTCGGGGCTACAGGTCGGCCTCGCCGGCAACCAGACGGCGCGGGCGGAGACAATCCTGCGTGCCCTGGACCTACCGGTCGACGTGATCGGCACCTCGGACGGCTGGGGTGTGGAGAAGCCTTCCACCGCGTTCTTCGAGCGCGTAATCACCGAGGCAGGATGCCCCGCTGACCAGGTGCTCTACGTCGGAGACCGGTTGGACAACGACATCCGGCCGGCGCAGGAGGCGGGTATCGCCACCGCCCTGGTCCGTCGCGGCCCGTGGGGCTACATCCTCGGCGACAAGACGGTCAGCGACCGATGCGTGTTCCAGCTCGACTCGCTGGCCGAGCTGCCTGACCTCGTACACAAGCACAACCAGTCGGCACGCTAACTACCCGGCAGCGCGGCCCGGCTGGCAGTGAGGGCGGCAACGCTTTCGTCCAGCCGGTACAGGGTCCGCAACCGCCGCTGACCGACGTCCAACGACGAAAAACAAGGCGTTCGCGAGCTGGAACGACGTCCCGACACCGTGGTCGTACAACCAGCCCAGCAACACCCGATCACGGCCGCTCAGCTAGGACTGGACCCGAAGGACCAGATCATTCACCGACTACCACCTCCTTCCCAAGTAGGGAAAGCCCGCCCCCAGGGGAGAAATCCAAGACCGGGCAGGGCCTGTCGACGCGGCGGCGCAGCAGATCCAGGCACCCGCGGGGGCCGACCTCCCTATATTCCTATGTGGGAAGGTCGGCGTTGGCGAAGGCCCCGCCCATCCAGCGGTCGGCCAGCGGCCCGAGACCGGGGCATAGGCGGTCGGCGCTGTCAGCCGGCTGGTAGCCGAGGGCGTCCCAGCCAGTGCGCGGCCACCACGAATCGCGGTTGTCAGAAGTGCCGTACACCGTGAGGAACGGGGAGGTCAGGGGCCGGGTGGCGGCGGCGTACAGCAGGGCGGTGGCATCTCGGGGGCTCAGCCAGGTCGCACGGTGACGGGGCTCGGTGGGGTGATCTCGGTAGCTACCGATACGAACCGCGACGACCTGCATTGTGGTCTTGTCGGCATAAAGGTGGCCCAGCGCCTCAGCGGTGACCTTGGATACCGCGTAGAAGCTGTCGGGGGCCAGCGGCGCGGTCGAGGCGCCGACGGGGTTCAGGCCGGTCACGTGGTGGCTGCTGGCCAGCACCACCCGCCGCACCCGCTGGCGGCGGGCCGCCTCCAGGACGTGGTGGGTGCCGGTGACGTTGTGCTCCACCAACTCCGGGAACGGTCCCTCCTGGGTGATCCCCGCAAGATGCACGACGGCCGCGACCCCAGTGCTGGCCTTCTCGACCGCATCCAGGTCACGCAGGTCGGCCTGAACGAACTCGGCACCCGCAGGCAGCTCGACGGCACAAGCCCGCCGGTCAAGCAGCCGCAGCGACATCCCCTGGGCGGCCAGATCGACCGCCAGCCGGGTGCCGATGCTCCCGGCGGCGCCCGTGAGCAGCAGCCTCACGGCCGGCGTTGAAGCATCGACACCACGCCCGCATCACTGCTCTCGTAGCCGACGCCGCGCAGGACGGCGACCGGGGCCCCACGGCCCCGCTGCCCGAGGATGATCCCGGCCGCTGCGGCGATCAGGTCGGTGAAAGTCTCCTCCTGCCGCTTACCGCCGTGCTCCGTGACGCGCAGCGGCCCCACACCCGCCGCGCCGATCGAAATGACAGTCGCCCCACGCCGGTCGGCGCGGCCGTCGGAGTCCGCGACCACCACCGCCACCTCCGCACCCGTGTGAGCGATCAACGCGTCGCGCAGGGCGCGGGCGGAGGCGTCCGGATCCGCCGGCAACAGCCACGCACCCTGCGGGCCGGCCCGGTCAATCCCGGCGGAGGTGAGCTGGAAGCCGAGCCGGTGCCGCGCGATGATCGGGCCCCTGTCGGTGGCCAGAAAATAGCTGTCGCTGGAATCCACGATCAGCTGCACGACCTCGGCAGGCTTGCCCGTGCGAGCGGACAACTCCAGCGCCTCCGGACCAACCACGACACTGGCCAGGTCGACGTACCGCTTCTCCGCGACACTCACGGCCTTGGAAGCCACCACCGCCACATCCCCGTCCTGCAACTCGGTGCCAGTACAGGCCAAAACGCCGGTGATAGCGCCCGCCAGGTCCACACCAGGCTGGAGCTCGGGAAAAGGTTCCAGCGCGAAAGCGGAGAAACCAGAGGTCGGGATGGCGGTCATCGTCGGGCTCCTGCGGGAGTGAGGACAGCGGTGTACAGGCGGGCGTGTCCGGCGGCGAGTGTCTCGGCCCGCTGCCGTGTGCTGGCGCGTGGTCCCCTGGTCAACCAGTCGGTCACGCGCCGTAGGTAGTGCGGCCACAGCTGACGGGCCGCGTCGCGCACTGGTGTACCGGAGTTGACGCTGCGCCAGGCGTCCGCGACGGGCTCTGGCCATGGGTGTTCATCGTATCTGCCGGGATACGGGCCAAAGCTGTCCAGCGTGGTGAGCATGTCCGAAAGGCGGGCGGATTCCAGGGTGCGGTCGGCGACCCGGTAGTGCGCCGTCGCACCGTCTGACGTGGCCGGTGGCGGTTTACCTGTCCTGGTCAGGTGCAGCAGGACTGGGACAGCCTGGTGATAGATGGCCGCCAGGTGAGCAAAGGACCCGGCGTGCTGTTTGGGCTGGTCGAATCGCACGGAGGCGATGGGCCCGGCGGTGGCGGCGGTCAGCAGCAGGAATGCGTCGATGCCGTAGCCGTCCACGCACGCCGAAAGCTCTGCAGGCAGTGCCCGGGCAGCGCGGAGGGCGGCGTCCAGGGCGGGTCGGGAGAGGGCGAGGTCCCCAGCGAGCGGCTGGGGCACGTCGTGGCCGGTGGTAGCGGCGATAAGGGGTCGGGCAAGGTGGTTGGTGAGGTTGGCTTCGTCCCAGTGCCGCGGGTAGTCCGCGACTGCTATGGCGGCCCCAGCCCGTACGCGGTCCAGTAATGCGGCGTAGACGGCCGGGTCGGGGCCCCGGGTGTCGGTGTCCGCGATCAGTACAGCATCGATGCCGGCGAGGTCCGGAAGGTGGGCTGCGGCCAGGATCTGGGCACCCTTGCCCCGGACCAGGCCGGTCAGCGGCACCTTGGCCGCCCGGGTGGCGGTGGTGGTGAATTGGTCGGCGGTCGCCAGGGTGTCGGAGGAGTCGGCGTGGACGATGATGGACCGGTGCTCGGCGAGCGCGGTGTCAACGGCGGTGGTGACCGCGGCGATGGTGGCTGGCTCGTTGCGGCTGGGCAGGATCGCGGCGGAGTTCATCCGGCCTCCTTGGTCAGCAGGTCAGCGGCGGTATCCGGGTCGGGGGCGTATAGGTAGTCGAACGGGCCAACGGCGAGCCGGGCGATGAGGTGGCTGCGCCAGCGGGCCAGGGCGGGGCTGTCCAGGGGCCACACCGGTCCGTATGGCACGCCGGCCACGCCGGTGATGGGGGTGGGAAGGCCGGAGATGTAGCGGCCCAAGGTCTCGTGCAGTCGCAGCCGCTCGTTTACCGACAACGGCACGGCAGGCGTCAGCGACGCGGTGTCGAGCGCAGGGTGGACGGCCATGCGCACAACCCGGGCAAGCGGGGCCAGGCCGGTCGCGAACGGTTCCAGGGCGAGCTGAGGCTTGGGCGCGAGCGGCCGAGCGGGGTCGCGGATAGCGGCGGTAGGTTTGCCGGGCCACACCGACACCCGGCCATCGTCGCTCTCGCCAAGGACGACCACGTCATCTCCGGCATGGGTCCATCCCTGCGCCGCGAGGGCGAGTGCGGTTGATGTCTTGCCTGCCCCCTTCGCGCCGAGTAGTAGTACGGCCTGCCCGTCGGGCGCGATCAGCGCTGTGGCATGCACGGTGGCCTTGCGCTGGTGCTGGCGTGCACGTTCGAACGCGGTGTAGGTGACGTAGGCGAGAGAGTTCGAGGCGGCCACGTGTGCCGGTAGCCGGAGGCGCACGGTGACCGCCGCGACGGTGACGGCCGCGGCCCCCGTGGTGACTTCGACGTCCACGGCTTCCGTGGCGGGATCTGCTGTCAGGGTCCAGCCGCCGGGCAGGGCCCGGCTGGCGGCCTGCGCCGCGGTGGTGTCCAGGTACTCGGGCAAGGCGAGGCGGGCGGAGATGTGGCCAGTGACGAGCCGGTGCACGGTCATCTGACTGCTCGCTCCAGGGCGGCCAGCAGCTCGTCGACCGGGGCGACGGCGGGCAAATACCGCCCGGTCAGCAGGTCTGCCATCCAGTCTGTGCGGGACAGCGTGGCCCGCACCAGCTCCTCGGCCGGCCCGAGCGGCGCCGGGTTAACCGTGGTGATCTCGATCGAGGCGGGCTCGTCGTAGCGGGCGCCGTTGCGCCACAGCAGGGCGATACGGCATGGTCCGAACTCGGTGGCTACCGCGTGGGCGGCGGTATCGGCGAGCCAGCCGCCGACCTTGCCGACGTGGTAGGCCGGGTTCTTCCCGAACGTCGCCTCGTTCCCGGCCAGGTGGGCACCGCTGATCACGCCGGTGCGGGCGTTGCCCCGGCCCACGAGGCCATCCTCGCCATAGTCGACAGCCGACCCCGAGAGCGTGAAGTACTGGCCGGAGATGGGCCCGATGCGGGAATCGCGGGTGTTGCACAGCACCGACACCCGACCCGGCAGCCGCTGGGCAAGGAGGTCGGTCAGTTCGCCGGCGGCAGAGGTGACCGCCTCGGCGAACTGGGCGGAGCTGCTCAGGTGCCCGGCCAGGGCGGGCACGCACACGGTCACCGTCCAGGTCGCGCCGTTGCGGACGGCGAGGGCCTTGATGTCGCTGCCTGCCCACGCGTGGCGGCGGAACCACGCCTCGGCCAGCAGGGCCACGGCCTCAGTGACCGTGCGTGGGGCCGAGCCGACGAGGTAGGCGGTGTCGTTTGAAAACGGCCTCGGCCTCTCGGGCAGATCGTCCAAGGAACGGGGGGCGAACCAGTGGGAAAACTTGGAGGAGTTGGTCGTCTCGTGTCTCACCTCCAGCTGCACGCGGTCGAAGCCCGGCAGCGCGGTACGCAGGTGGTCAACGGCCGCGTGCTCGAGGATCTCCCGCACTGGCAGTTCCTGGCCGGCGAAGCTGGTGGAGATCCGGCCGCCGAAGACGACTCGCAGCGGCCGGTCGTACACACCGTCGGTGTCGCTGAAGGCGGCCCGGCCGCCGAAGACGGCGACCTTGTCCAGGTTGTGGTGCAGCACCGCCCCCACGGTGTCCAGGCAGTGCCTGCTGTAACGGATGGAGGCGAGCTCAGCGATGCCGTCGGCGAGGGTGTCGGGGTGGCCGACCCCTTTGCGTTCGACGACCTCGACGGGCAGCTCATGCGGCAGCGGCGTACGCAGTCCGGACGACGCGGGCATCGCGGTAGACACGATCGATCACCTCCAGAGGGCGCCGTAGCGCCGTCATCGAGAACAGGCAGGGGTGGGCCGGATGGCCCTCGGCAGCGTTCAACGCGGCGGCGTACATCGCGCGCCGCAGTTCCTCATGCGTGGGGGCGGCGGCGATCTCGCCGAGTCCGGCTTCAAGGTTCCGCCCGCGTACGTGAAGCCGACGCCCGTCGGTGAGGTGGAGGATGAGCTCGTGGGCCGGTGGGCCGGGGTGGTCGACCCGGGCGTTGATCTGCACTGTGGCCCCGCCGGACAGGGCGAGTACGGCGATGACCTGGTCCTCGGTCTCTGCCAGGCCGCGGCTGTGGGTCACCGTTGCGTTGACCATTTCGACGTCGCCGGGCAGCAGCCGCAGGGCGAGTGCCAGGCCGTGGATGGCTTGCTGGTGCAGGATTCCGCCGGCATCCGCGTAGGTGCGGCGCCAGCCGCGGAAGTATCCGGGATCTCGGTGCACGCTCAGAAGCACGTCGGCGCGTGTAACAGCAGGAGGCATCGCGAGTAGGGCGTTCAGGCCGGGGGCGAAGTGCGGCTGGAACGCGACGAAGATCCGCCCGTCGCCCGGCTGGGGCACCAGGGCCGCCGGCTCGGTGGTGCAGGGCTTCTCCACGAGCACGGCGGCTCCGGTCTGGGCTGCTTCCCGGGCTACCCAAAGCGCGGTCCCCGGCGGGGTGGCCACCACAACCAGATCCGGCGTCGCGGCGCTCAGCGCCGCCCGCCACGAAGCAAACACCGGCACGCCCCTGGGGACATCGACGCACGGGTCGGGGTCAGCGACCCCGGCGACTAGCACGCCGGGAACGCCGGAGAGTGCGGCCAGGTGTTTGGCTCCGACCTCCCCCGCTCCTACCAGCAGCACCCGCTTCATGCCACACCGCCGGGAACAGCGGAGCGCAGGAACGCGGCGCCAGAGGTGAGGGCGTCGGCTGGGGTGTCGCGCACATGGGTCTCCAGCGCGTACGGCAGCACGGGCTGGGCTGCGTGCAGCAGCGGTAGCACCTGGCCGTAGGGCACCACACCCTCACCGGCCGGGCAGAACACCCGGCCACCACCGTCAGCGGCGGGCCGGTAGTCCTTGACGTGCACGTACCCCACGTACGGGGCGAGGGAGCTGACCACCTCACCGGTGGCTTGGCCGACCTCGTGGAGATTCGCCACGTCCAGCCACAGTCCCAGGCCCTGCCCGTAGTACCGATCCAGGACCTCGAGCAGTGACTCGGCATGGGCGACCGTGCACACTGGCTCGTTCTCCAGCAGCAGCCGCACCCCAGCCGAGTTCGCCAGGTCCAGGGCTTTTACCAACAGCAGGTCACCGAGTAGCTGCTCGGTGAGTTCCGGCTCGACCCGCAGGTGGGAGAAGACCCGCACCACCGGGGCTCCGAGGATGACGGCAGCCTCAACGGCCCGCTCAATCCAGCCGAGCCGCTCCTCGGGCGGAACCTGGGTGGGAAAGCCGAAGGTGTCCACCCTCTCGGGCGTCGCCTCGGGCCGGCACCACTTCCACAGCGGCGAAGCCAGCGCGGCCACCTTCAGGCCTCGCTCCTCGGCCAGCGTACGGAGGTACCGAACCCGGTCGTCGGGCAGCGTAACCGCATTGGCGCCCTCGGCTGAGCGGATCTCCAGCTGACCAATGCCCAACTTCACCGCCAAGTCCATGCCCGGCACTGGATCGGAGTTGAGTTCGTCAGGGTTGAGCACCAGCCTGCTCGCCGGCATTTTGTCCACGGCCGTCTTCTCCTTCAGTAGTAGGTAGGGGCGGGAGACCTCCCGCCGCTAATAGCCCGCGACCCGGTAGCCGCGACCGCAAGGCCAGGGCGATAAACGATCGCCTTGCTTCGTTAGCGCAAGGGTGAAAACGCGGGTTAGGCGGCACCTCCAGCATCGAGCAATGCGCCAGGAGCAGATAAGGATGTCAAGCAGTCGGTGTTGCCTGCTGGAGAACGCGCTCTGCCCAGTCCGCCTGCGGACACGGGTGAGGCGCCAGCCGCGCCCACATGTCGAGGCATCCGGCACAAATTCCATCGCGCTCAACATGGACGCTACGCAGTGCAATTGCCTGCTCAGTCAATTCGACTACCGTGTTCGACTCGCCATTCAGGGGCATTCTTGCGGTAACCGGTAGCGGTGGCACGGTCACTGGTTTAACTGGCATACCACTTCACCTCCCACTCTGATAGTCAGGACGACTTACCCACAGATAGCACCGACGGCGCCCGCCGCGCGTTTGCCGTGGGAGCTGCCGTTACACGATGGTGAGGTCTGCTTGCCAGCAGCCCGCGATCACCAACTCGTCTGGCATTGATTAGCTCGGGTCGGGTAGCGCCAGGAGTTCGGCGAGGCAGCCGAAGTGAAAGCCAGAAGACTTTCGCCGCCTGCTCGAACTGGGCGCATGGGCCGGGGCTGCGGCAGGTAATGCACGCTCCGGATGCACTGCTGGTTGCATGTTGCTGCAACGCTATTTGCGCTTGTTCGACCTTTTCGCCACCGTGGTAGGTCGCCATGCCTGCCTTCCGTTTCGACCGATGTGGACCAGGTGCGCCGCGCTGGCGATCTTGATGTGTCACTCCCGCGGCGCACCCAAACTGGGTTGCTACCGATACGGCCCAGAACATGTGCCGGCCGAGACCGGTGGCGTCATCGCGGTCGAGCCAGTAGTAGTCACCTGCGAACACGGAACCGGCCCTCCTCAGGGACACGCATGGTGGTGAAGTCCCGCCCGCCGCCACGCCCTGTAGCAGCGACGGCGAGCGGGAGACCAACTGCAGCCACGCCGTCCGGCGCGTTCACCTACCCGGTACCGTGCACCGGCGGAAGGCGAGAACACGCCCAGGACCGCGTTGCTGTCACGAGCCGGATCCAGCCGGTTCGGCCGTACCGGATCACATAAATCGACAGATCGCTTCTGATAGGTCCACCTTCACGGACAGTCCACATACGCGGGAATCCCCGTCCACCACCTGATCCGGTACCCGTTCTGCTGCCCAGATGGTCGCTGATCAGGGCCTCAGCAGCCGATCGTGAACTCACGCCCAGCTCCAACGAAGAAGCCCGGGGTTACGCTCCCCGCATCGCCGGTGCGTAATTGTCCTCCGGCGTTGGTTGTTCTCCGGAGGTGTGGTGTGATCAGCCCGCTGGTGCGTCGTCGGAGGCTCGCCACCGAGCTGATCCGCCTGCGCGACGAGCACGGATACCCAGCCGCCCGCGTCGCTGCGGAGATCGGCGTCGCACGCCAACGCATCTCGCGGTTGGAGAACGGTCACGTCGCCGCTGACCTCGACGAGGTCATGCGGATTCTCCAGCTGTTCGGCGTAGATCAGCAGCGCTGGCAGCAGATCATGACGATCGCCCGCGAGGCACAGGAACGCGGGTGGTGGGCGAAGTACACCGATGAAATGGGCACCCGACAGGCCCTGTACGCAAACCTTGAGGCGGGCGCGAGTGAAATTCGCGAATATCAGATGGTCTACCTGCCCGGCTTGTTGCAGGTGCGGCCGTACACCGAAGCACGCCTGCTAATGGACGCTCCCAACGGTGCCACCTACAGCCACACCCGAGCACTCGAAGCACGCGCCGGCCGCCAACGCATGCTGGAGCGGCCGGGCGGCCCTCGGTATGAGGTGATCATCGACGAACTGGCCATCCGCCGTTTTGCCGCGCCCGCGCCGGTGATCGCCGATCAACTGGACCACCTAACGCTCGTCGGACACCACCGCCGAACCATCAGCATCCGAGTACTGCCAATCGCCGCCAAGATCCGCCAGCATTCCGTCCCCCGCTCGGCGTTTTTCACCTACCGGTACCCGGACCCGCACGACCCCGTGGTCGTTGCCGTTGACACGGCCACCGACGACCTCGTACTGACAGAGGTAGCAGACGTCAACCGCTACCTCGACCTGTACGGCAGGCTGGCGAACGCCGCCATGCCACCGGGCGAAAGCCTCGACTTCCTCACCGCAACGGCCGAAGAAATCAGGAGGAATATTCACGATGAATGACAGGCAGTTCTGCCCGTGGCGGAAGTCCACCCGAAGCGGTGGTGCCGACAACTGTGTCGAAGTCGCGACCGCTACGGACCTGCAGGTCGGCGTCCGGGACTCCAAAAATCCCGACGACGGTGTCCTTGTGTTCGGCCCGGATGGCTGGTTCGAGTTCATCGAGGGGGTTCGCAACGGCGAATTCGACGCCTGACCGGCACGGGTTGCAGCCGCCAGCCGCGCTCGCGGGGTGGCGGCCTCACCGTAGCACCCAGCCCTGCGGCGCGGACCGCAAGGCCAGGAAGTGGCCCACGCCGCCGACGACCATCGGTATCGCTTGAACCGGGCAGGGACGCACTGGGACCATGTAGGAGCGTAGTGCTGCGACAATGTGGCGCAAGGGCACGTCATTGCTGGGTCGATCCTGGGGGCAGATCGTGGGGAGGGACAGCGTCCCGAACAGTCACCTCAGGGCTGCCCGCAAGGCGCTACGGTCCCCCTCTGGTTCCGGCCGCCCGATGTCTCGCCAGGAGTTGGCCGACGCCTGCAACGCCGAACTGGCCTCGATGTACGGCAGGCAAGGTCGCAGGCCGCACTGGGCAGGACTCACCGAGAAGGCCATTGGCGCGCTGGAACGCGGCGAGATCCGGTGGCCCAATGAGGATTACCGATGGGCGCTCTGCGCGGTTCTGCAAACCGACAAGCGTTCGCTCGGGCTCTACATCGACCGGCCCGACAACGCCAAGAATGACGAACTCCCGGAACCCACAGAGCCGCACTCTCGTCACCAACACAAGGGGATGGCCCTCGCCCACCCACGGCCCGAGATATACGAGCCCGAGTCGCCACAGACCAGCCAATCGCTCGATGCCTCCGGCTCGCCCAGCCAATGGCGTGCGGCGCTGCGGCGCGCGGTCCTCGCTCGCGACAACGGGCAGGTCCTGCTGCCGTTACGTGAGCTGGAAGCCGCCCTACAGGTCGGCAACATCGCCTACCAGGGCGCTCAGTACAGCAAACTGCGGCAGCTACCCATCCTCATCAACGGGGCCGAGTCCTTGTTCGCCGAACAGCCGAAGGCTGTGGAGATGCCCAGGGTTGCCCGAGCCGCTAGCGGCGTTTACCTGCTGGCGTCAAAACTGGCTGCCAAACTCGGTGACGGCGAACTCGCCTGGACCACCGCGGACCGCGCCCGATGCTTCGGCCTGATAGCCGCTGATCCAGCACGGACCGCCATCGCGGCCTACCAGACCGCATGCGCGCTCGCCAAGCAGCCAGGCCGTGCCGCCGAAGCGGAAGAGGTCGCGGTAACCGCAGCCGAGGCCATCGCCGGCCACCAGTTGTACCGCACCCCCGCCTACCTCTCGGCGTATGGAGCGCTCCTGCTCCACGCGGCCGTGGCGGCAGCCCGCCAGGCAGACACTCGCAGCGCATGGCGCCACCTGCGAGCCGCTGAATCAGCCGCCGATGAACTCGGCCGCAACGGTAACGAACTATGGACAGCCTTCGGACCCACCAACGTCCGGCTACACCAAATCTCCGTCGCGGTCGCCCTACACGACAACAAACAGGCACTCCGGCTCGCCGACCAGCTCGACACCGCACAGCTCCCACTGACGCTAGCCAGCCGGCGCGCTCAAGCGCACCTCGACCTTGCCGTGGCGCACAGCGCGACGGACAGCTCAGCCCCCCAAGCGATGCTCCACCTCCTGGAGTACGAACGCCTCGTCCCTGAGGCGATCAAGCTCAACGCCACCGCCGCTGGGCTCATCACGAAGCTGCTCCGGCGGGAACACCCCAGCCGCACCCCCGGGCTACGAGCCCTCGCCGACCGAGCAGGAGTCCAAGACGCATGACCAAGGCCACCCCCGTCCTCCTGCTCGTCGTGTGTGCCGCCCCACCGGCCGCGAAAGTAACCGAGCTGGCCGAACGGCTCCGCCACGACGGCTGGGACGTGCACCCCGTCGTCACCGAGGCCGCCGTCGCATGGGTTGACCTCCCAGCCCTGCAACGGACAACCGGCCACGCCGTCCGGAGCGAACCGCGCGGACCGCAGGAGCCGAAGTCACTACCACGGCCTGACGCCATCATCGTCGCCCCGGCCACCTTCAACACGATCAACCAATGGGCCGCCGGCATCAACAACACCGCAGCCCTGGGCACCCTCAACGAAGCCCTCGGAGCCGGAACACCGATCATCGTCTCGCCCTACGCCAAGGCAGCGCTCGCCGCACACCCAGCCTTCCACCGCAACCTCGAACTACTCGCCAACGCCGGCGTTCACTTCACCGCCACCGAAGCCCTACGACCCGACACCCCGGACGGGCCATTCCACTGGGACAGCGTGCTCGACCTTCTCCACCGCACTACCCTGCATGATCGCCGCGGACCGAGAGCAACGCCTCCTCGTTGGCGACAATGAACTCCCTGAGCGCATCCGGCTTCAACTCCACCGCGTGCAGCTCGTCAATCGCCACCCGGTCCAGCTGATACTCACCCCGCGCGGGATCAGCGAACTCCGGCCCACTACGCGCCTCCGCCCGCAACCGAAGCAAACGACCCGCGAAGAAGTGCTGAACCGAAACACCCGCACCAACCGGAGCAGTGAACAAGAACACCGGAACAAGCCGACCGGCCTCGCCACCAAGCTCCTCACGCAACTCACGACGCAGCGCGGCCTCCAGACAGACATCCGTCGACTCCACCCCACCGCCCGGCGTCGTCCAGTACGGCACCTGCCCGGGCCTGATCCGCTTGATCAGCACCAGGCGGCCGTCACCATCGACAAGGATGGCCCGCACCGACCTACGCACGATCCGCCGCACAACCGACCCTAACCACGCCCAGGCCCCGCCACCGGACAGCGGCGCACCCGATTGATCCATGGTGCCGACCGGCTGGCATCCCACCCCGTCCCACCGACGCCAACCCGGTCCAACGGCTCCCGAGCACCCACCGAGCCACCAGCCACCACCGCCGTACGCGAAGAAGGCCCCGACCGGCACAGAAGTACCAGGTCAGGGCCTTGCTCGTTGGTGCGCCGCCAGGGACTCGAACCCCGAACCCGCGGATTAAGAGTCCGCTGCTCTGCCAGTTGAGCTAGCGGCGCTCGTTGGCAACGGGGAGAACCCTAGCACGCCAGTTCAGCCGGCTTCTAATCCGATCCCCGCTCCCCTCTTTCGGTCGAGTTTTCAGGACAGATAGCACCAAAACCACCAGGGCGGCCTTGGGCGGGTGGGTGCGAAGGGGCGTGGTTGCGGCACGATGTGTGCCCGTTGCGCGCCGAAGGCGTGGGAGACAGTTCCGCAGACGGTCGACGACCGGCCCCGTATCGGCTCCGCCGGACCGATTGCGCCGGCGTTGACACCCCGGTCAACCACTTCGACGACCAGAAGTAAGGAAGAGCACATGCGAGCCGTTCCGCACCCGCCGCTCCGGCACGAGAGGCGCCGTCCCGGTCTGCGTCGGCCCGCATTCGTGGCCGGGCTACTCACCGGTGTCCTGACGCTCACCGCCGCCTGCGCCTCCGGGGACCAAGCGGCCGAGGGCACCGACGACCCGACACCGACCCCGCTGGCCTCCGTCGTGATCGTCGAGCCGGCCGCGGAGGCCCAGGATGTACCCGCGTCAACGAGCATCACCTTCACGGCGGAGGAGTCCCGGGAGACCACCGTCGCACTGGTGGATTCGACCGGCGGAGCGGTCGAGGGCGGGTTGACCGCCGACGGTGCGAGTTGGCTGCCCACCGGTGCGCTTGAATACGGCGAGACGTACACGGCGACTGTCACCGCCACCGGAGACGATGACCTTCCGGTAACCGCGACCAGCACCTTCACCACGATGGCCGAGCCGGATCAGCAGGTTCGGATCAGCAGCTTCCTCGGTGATGGGCAGGTGGTCGGGGTCGGGATGCCGCTCATCGTGAAGTTCGGACGGGACATCCCGGAGGAGTACCGGGACGACGTGCAGCGGCGGATGACGGTGACGGCGACTCCCGCGCAGGAGGGGGTGTGGCACTGGGTCAGCCCGACCGAGGTGCGGTACCGCCCACGCGAGTTCTGGCAGGCGGACAGCACCGTCTCGTACCGGGTGCAGGCTGGTGGCCTGCCGCTCGGCGACGGCTGGTACGGCCGGGCCGACCTTACCGTCGACGTCAAGATCGGCGCAGCGCTGATCATGACGGTGGAGAACGAGACGAAGCAGATGGTGGTCACTAAGGACGGCGAGAAGGTGCGCACCATCCCGGTGAGCCTCGGCAAGAAGTCCACGCCCTCTTCGAGCGGCACCATGGTGGTGATCGAGAAGCTCCGCGAGACGGTTTTCGACACCTACGATGAGCTTGGGCCGGACGAGGGCTACCGGACGGACATCGAGTACGCGCAGCGGCTCACTTGGGGCGGGGAGTTCATCCACGCCGCGCCCTGGTCAGAGGGGCAGCAGGGCTCGGTGAATGTCTCCCACGGCTGCGTCAACGTGTCGATGGCCGATGGCGCCTGGCTCTTCGAGAACACCCGGATCGGGGACCCGGTCCAGGTCAAGGGCACCGAACGGAAGCTGCAGAACGGCAACGGCTGGACCGACTGGAACCTGAGCTGGGAGGAGTACGTCAAGGGCAGCGCCCTGCCGGTGGAGTCGGGAACATCTCCCTCCACTGACACCTGAACCGGTCAGCCCGGAGTCAGCCCAAGGTCAGCCCGAGCAGCCGGGAACGTTGACGCAGTTGTGACGCCCGGGGCGAAGACGCCACCGGCGAGGAGGGCCGAGTTGTCGTCGACCTGCGACTTGACGATCTCCAACCGGCCGGTGCTTTCGATTCCGCCGCCGGTTTGGTCGGCGGTGTTACGGCTGACGTGGGAGCGGGTGACGATGGTCGTTCCCGCGTTGCGGATACCGCTGCCGTTGCCGACGGTGAGATTGCGGGTGACGATGCTGTCGTTGGTGGCGAGGGTTCCGCCGGCGTTGACGAGGATCCCCCTCCCCCGCGCCGTTGGTGTGGCCGCCGGTGATGGTCAGGTGGTTGAGGGTGAGGTCGCCGCCAGCGTTGACGGTGACGATGCGGAGCTGGTGGGCGGCGGCGGCGCGTTCGATGGCGGTGTTCTTGCCGCCGTTGAGGTTGATCGGGGTGGTGATGGCGGGCAGCCCGCTGCCGTCGAGGTCGGCGGTGAGCAGGTAGGTGCAGTCTCCCGCCAGGTCGAGCACGGCACCACCGCGGGCGTTCGCCCGAGTGATCTCGGCGATCAGCCGGTCCGTGTCACAGGGGACTGCCGTGCCGACCGGCTTGCCCTCGCCCCGGTCGTTCTTGCCGTCCTGGCCCGCACCACGTCCGTCCGCGCGCAGCTCCCAGCCCGAGGTCCGGTCGTCGGGTCCGTGGGGCCCGCGGCCGGACGCCGCCGGTCTGGCCGCTGGCCGGCGTCATGGCCGGCTCCCCGTGCGCCCCGGAGGTGCCCAACTACCCTGACCGGCCGAGGTCAGGTAGTCGTAGGCGGTATCGGTAGGTGGGCACGGCCACCCGCAACCGCAGACCGGGCACCGGTCCACCCGTGGCCAGTGCTCGGTGATGATCCGCCGGGCGGACAGGATCATCCGGTTCCGCAACTGGACCGCCGACAGGCTCGGGCGGGGCCGGGGCTGGGTGGCCATCACCGCTGGCAGGCCCGCTGACGGGCCAGCCGGGTCAGCAACGGCCGGCTATCAAAGATCACGGTCGACTGGTCACACAATGGACAGTACACGCCGACTCGCGCCGCGTACACGGTGGCAGGACCAGTGGCGTCCAGCCGTACGGAACGGCGGAAAGCCCTGGGACCAGGGTACGGAACTTGAACAACCACGCGTGCATCTACTGCCTCCCAAAGGAATGCCACGGCGCCGATAGCGCCATTGCACGCACGGTAGGGCGACAATCGCCCCTCACCTATTACCGGTGGTTATACCTCCATCGTGATGGACAGACGGCGGGCGAGAGTCCGAAGCTCTTTCGACACCGTGCGACGGCGGGCACGACGAATCATCGCCGCTACGGCATCCCGAGCCAGCGGGTTTAACACGAACAGACCCGGTGCGATCTGATCAGCTCGGCTGAACGCGGCCAGCGCCTGCGTATCGGTTCGACCCGAGTACGCCAACGCCCTACCGAGATCCATCCAGTAAGCCTGACGGCGGTTGGCAATCGGCAAGGCATCGACCGAGACAGTGCGGGAAAGTTCGATGACCCGCCCGTACTCGCCGACCTCGACGGCGATAGCCATCTGCCACAGCACGACGTTGGTGGGACCGAAACACATGGCGTTGAAGCCACCACCAGGACCTGGATCTCCCAGAGTGGCGGCTTCCCGCTCGGCCTCGACCAAGTGTCCATCAGCATCTGTGGTCCGACCGTCACTTGTCGCTCGTAGGGCGGCAGCCAAATGCAGCTGTCCAAGGACCTGCCGAACCTGGGGGTTTGCGGCCTGCCGCTGCAGATCACCCATCGCTCGCTCCGCGACCCGAGATGCCACGCCAGCCGCCTCCACGGGTAGCGCCTGCACGTACCCGAACCGGGCCGCCCCCCGCCACCCGTGGTGATCGACGTTCTCCGCCGCCGTCTGCGCAATCCGAGCGGCGTCAACGGCAAGGTGCCGTTGCCCGAGATGCCGCAGACAGGTGGTCGCCTGGTAGGCAGCTTCAGCGAGGATTGCCCCGCCGTGGCGGGCGGCCTCATCGAGCAGCGGCGGTAGCCTGCGGGCCACGGCCGGGTAGTCACCGGCCAAGCGCTTCTGATTGCTGTGCCGCAACACTGCGGTGACCTGCTCGCTCGGCATAGTCGGAGCGCCCCGGTCACCATCACTGATCTCAAGGAGAGCAGCCCAGATAGCGGGTACCGCGTCGGCGGCGCCGTTGAGGGTCGGCTCGGTGGGGTCACCGGGCTGCCCGAGCAGGTCAGCGACGGTCACCTGTAGCGCTGCGGCGATGGCGATGAGCGTGGACCGGCGATCGATACTACGGCGTCCCGACTCCACCTGGGAAATGAATGGCTGCGAGAGCCCAGCCAGCCCGGCGAGCACAGTCTGACTCATGCCGCCACGGCGAAGCCGCCAGTATCTGATACGTGCGCCAATCGTGTCGGCCGGCATGCCGAAACCTTCCCAGGTAGCGGACTGGGCGGCGGGCCGCCCGGCCGTTACCCGGCGAGCCGCCGATATCGACGATACGCCCAGCCCACCGGCCACACCGTCACCTGCCAGCGCGCTACGGCTCGGCGAGCTGCCATCGGGCTAGGCTGTCGCACGTGGACGGGTTGACGTACACGATCACCGACTCGGCTGCCGCCCGCCAGCTCACCGAGGACGTGCGGAACCTGTACGCCGCCGTCTATGCCGAGGCCCCCTACCACGAGGGGCCGGTGCATGTGCGGCAGTTCCGCCGCTGGTGGTCGGATCACCTCCGGCGACCTGGCTTTGCCTTCGCCTACGCTACCGACGGTGGCCGGCTGCTAGGCGTTAGCTACGGCTACACCATGCCCGGCGGCGATTGGATCGAGCCGAACGCGGACGAGCCACCCGCGCTCCTGCGGGCGGCGGAGAAGCTGCTCGTGCCGGCACGCCGGCTGTACGAACGGATGGGCTGGCGACAGTACGGGCAGATCAGACCCAGATCGGTCCCAAACATGGACGTGCTGGTGCTGCGGATAGCTGGCGCACCGCCGCGACCCCCGACGACGCCGCCGGCACCAACGGACCCGTCCTAGGGCCCGACGCCGCCCCCACAACGACTCAGGCCCCCTCCGCGGAGGGGGCCTGAGCTGCGGTGGAGTAGATCCACCTCTGGGGTGACTGATGGGAATTGAACCCACGACAACCGGGACCACAACCCGGTGCTCTGCCAACTGAGCTACAGCCACCATCCGCCGCACCAGGGAACGCCCTGGCGGCGCGACCAATGATAGCCGCAACCGGCACCGCCGCGTCCAGTGGGTTCGGCCCTACGGGCTACAGCTTCGCGGCGATCGCCTTGGCGCTCTCCACGTCCGGCCCCGGCAGCGGCACGAAGAGCGTCCGTCGGTAGTACTCGAGCTCCCGGATGCTCTCGCGCACATCGGCCAGTGCCCGGTGCGCCAGGCCCTTCTTCGGCTGGCTGAAGTACACCCGGGGATACCAGCGTCGGCAGAGCTCCTTGATCGAGGAGACGTCGATCATCCGGTAGTGCAGGTGGTTGTCCAGCCGGGGCATGTCCCGGGCGATGAAACCCCGGTCGGTGGCGATCGAGTTGCCACAGAGCGGGGCGCTACGCGGGTCCTTCACGTGACTGGTGATGTAGTCGAGGACCAGCTCCTCCGCCTCGGCGAGCCCGATCGTGGAGCGGCGGACCTCCTCGGTGAGCCCGGACTTGGCGTGCATGGTCGCCACGATCTCGGGCATTTTGTCCAGCGCCGCCTCGTCGGTGTGGATCACCACGTCGACGCCCTCACCGAGCACGTTGAGATCTGGGTCGGTGACGAGCGCGGCGACTTCGATCAGCTTGTCGCCGCCGAGGTCCAGGCCGGTCATTTCACAGTCGATCCAGACGAGTAGATCTGCCACCGGCCCAGCCTACGCGCAGCCCAGCGGCCCGCGCGCCGCGCGTCTGTCGGTGCTGCGACGGTTAGGGTTCTCTCGTGCCAGCCGAACCCGTCTCCCCTCCCGTCGTGGTTCAAGACGACACCAGCGGGCGGACGGCGCGTCGGATCGTCGCGGTGTTGGCCATCGCCGCTGTGCTGCCCGCGCTCTACCAGAAGGGATGGCACGACTTCTTCGACCTGAAGATCTACATGGCGACGATGGACTGGTGGGTCACGGGCAATCCACTCTACGACTATGCCCAGCCGGACCAGTTGCAGGGCGAGCTGCGCTTCACCTACCCCCCGTTCGGCGCGCTGCTGCTGTCGCCGTTCGCGCTGCTCCAACTGGGCGTCACTGCGATGATCTTCACGGTGTTGACCGTGCTGGCGGTGGTGGTGACCACCCGGTGGCTGGTTGACCCGGTGATCGCCCGACACCACCTGCCCCGGATCTTCACCCTCACCGTGGCGGCGCTGCTCGTACTCGCCATGGAGAGCACCCGCGAGACCATCTCCTTCGGGCAGATCAACATGCTGCTGGTGGTGCTGATTCTGGCGGATCTGCTGTTCGCCGTACCGCAGGACCGGCGCTGGGCCGGCGTAGGGGTGGGGCTGGCGACGGCGCTCAAGTTGTACCCGGGCATCTTCATCGTCTATCTGCTGGCCGGCCGGCAGTGGCGGGCGGCGGCGGTGGCGAGCGCGACGGCGGCGGGCGCAACGCTGCTCGCCGGGGCGCTCCTGCCGCTCGAATCGTGGCGCTACTGGACACACGAGCTGTGGGCGACCGACCGGGTCGGCCGCACCGACTACACCGGCAACCAGTCACTGCTCGGTCTGATCCATCGCCTCACGGTGCCGCAGGAACCCGACCAGCTTCTGTGGCTCGCCCTGGTCGCGGTGGTCGCCGGGTACGGGTTGTGGCGGGCGGCCCGGGCGGCCCGGGCCGGCGACGCGTTGGCCGGCCTCACCCTCACCGGCCTGGTTGGTGCGCTGATCAGCCCGATCACCTGGCCCCATCACATCTACTGGTTCGTGCCGGCCGCCGTAGTGCTGGTGGACGCGGCACTCGCCGCGAGGACGGGCGGCCGGCGCTGCTGGCTGTGGCTGCTCGCCGCCGGCGTCGCCGTCATCACCGTGTACGGCGTGGTGACGTTTCAGGATTGGGGCACCGCCCCGGTGCCCACCGACACGGTCGCGGATTTCGTGGAGCGCAACGTCTACGTGCTGCTGGGGCTGGCGCTGCTGGCGGCCCTACCGATCCGTAGCAAAGCGATTCAACCGGACACTCTTCACGAGATGCCCACAGGGCGCTAACCTGACTTCAGGGAAAGTAAGTGACGTTTCAGTAGCACCGATCCCCCGGTGCGGGACGGCCCTCCGTGTCGGCAGCACGGAGGGCCGTCCTCGTGTGCCTCCGCTACCGACACCCCGCCCGGTCTGATCGGCATCGCGCCAAGGGAGGTTGGACTCGGTTCGGGACCCTCGAATCGCTACCGCGGCGAGTCGAACGGAGCGGACGGCCGCAGCCGCCGCACGGAATCAGCCGGCACGTCGGCCTCCGTCGGCTCGTTGAGCCGCCAGGCCGGGCCGGCCTCCGCGGCTCGCCGATGCCCCACCGGGCCGATGGTGCGCTCCCCGGACGGGCGAGGCATCGAGTGGGGTCGCTCACCTGCGGCGCCGACCGACACGAGTTGCCGGGCCGGCCGGACGAGCTGGCTTCCGGCTCGCGCGACGACGGGGTGATCTCCCGCTCGGGCAGCGGGTGCACCGAGCCCGCTGAGCGAGGTCACCCCCAGCTGGCCGGCCAGCAGCGGCACCTGGTCCGGCTCGACCACGAAGACCACCTCCCGGGGGCGAACCGGTCGCAGCAGCAGCGCCAGGGCCCCCGACACCAGCAGCATCCCACCAGCCAGAAGACCGGCGGTCACCGGCGCGACCCAGCTCTCCCGCAGCTCAGCACGGAGGTCCAGGGTCAGATCAGCGCCGAGTGCGGCCCCACCGAGCAGCACCGGGATCCCGGTGACCAACAACAACACCCCGGTGATCACCCGCACGAAACGCACCGACCCAACCCCTCTCCGTAGCCGAACACCCGGCTGACCTTACCGATCCCAAGCGACGGATCAGGGGATATCCACAGCCCCCGGCGCGGAAAGACGCTGCGGGTCAGGCCTTCGGCGCCGGCTCGCGCCGAGACCGGGTGAAGGCCAACCCACCCAGCACCAGCCCGCCCAAGCCGGCGACCAGGCCGGCGACGCCGAGACCGACGGCCAGCCCGTCCCCCGCCGCCGCGTCCCCCGCCGCCGTGTCATCCGCCGCGGGCGGCGCCCCGTCCTGGGCGGCCGCCGCATCGGCGTCCTCGGCGGGCGCCAGCGCCAGCACCGGCGCCGGCGCCTCCGGCTCCACGCCGTCGGCGGTCGGCTCGTCGATCCACCGCACGACCGCACCATCCGAGTACGTCTGCAGCGCCTTGAAAACCATCGTGTCAACCGTGGGCAGCGGCCCCACCGAGACCGGGAACTCCTGGAACGTGCCCGGCCCGATCCCGGCCTCGGGCTGCGCCGTCCAGGTGATCTTCGCTACCGCCTCGGTGAGCTGGCTGCCGTGTACCTCCACCGGCTGGTCGAGCGTGCGCTTCTCCACCTCCGCCGTCCAGCCCGGGACCAGCATCGTCGAGACCGATCCGAGCGGGGCATTCTCCGGCAGGAAGATCTCCACCTTGGTGGTGGACTCGGTGTCGCTCTCGTTCGGCACCCGGAAGGCGAACCGGCCGTACCCGCCCTGGGCTGCCTCCTTCGGGTCGACCGTTATGTGTGCCGAGGCCGCCCCGGCGGAGCCGAAAACGGCAGCGGTGACCGCGCCGAGCGCGAGCAGGGCGGTGGCTGAGGTGCGCCGGAGACGGATCATGAAGTGGAACCCTTTCCTATTTGACGGCCACGGTGGTCGCCACCGTGGCCTGGTCGATCTCAGACGTGCGGACGGTCACCCGCAGCTGCCAATCCCCGGACGCCGGCAGGTTGATCTCGCCGGTCGCGTGGTTGTCGGTCAGTGGCAGCAACGGCACCTCGATCGGTTCGATTCCCGCCGCCGGCAGCGCGACGGTGGCCCGCCACTCCGCCACCGGCTGGGGTCGGTTGTCCGGGGTGTAGGCGTAGAAGTGGACCGAGTTGTTGCCGCGCCGGGCCGGGTCCACCTCGACCTGTAATGAGTACAACGAACTGGTCAGGGTCGTCGAGAAGTAGCCGCTGTTGGACTGGGCGGTGTCCGCGACCGCGGTCCGCGCCGGGGTGGTCTGGACCAGCGCCGCCGCCAGGCCGAGTAGCACGGCGGTGATCGCCAGCTCGACCATTATCGCCCGCCGCACCGGCGCGGGCCGCGCCGCCGCCGCGCGCCGACGCACCAGGGTCCGGGAGTACGCGGCCACCGCGACCACCAGAGCGAAGAGCCCGATCTTGCCAAGCAGCAGCCGACCGTACGGGGTGTCGACGAGAGCCGCGAAGGAGGCGACCTCGATCAGCGCCTGTACGACCCCGGCGACGAGCAGCGCGGAGACGGAGAGCGCCGCCCAGCGGGACCAGATCGGCAGGATCGCGGCCAACTCCCCCGCGTCGGCCCGGCGCAGCAGGAAGCCGACAAGCATCACCAGCCCGCCGAGCCAGACCGCCATCCCGCCCAGGTGCACCGCGTCGAGCACGACCGAGACCACCGGGGCCGGAGAGACCGCCGGATGACCGGACAGGGGCCAGGTCAGCAGGGCCGCACCGCCGAGGACACCCAGGATCACCAGATCGGTCCGGCCGACCGGGGCGGCCAGCACCGGCCGGAGCACGAACGCCGCCGCCGCGAGCAGGCCCAGCCGGACCAGATGCGCCGCGCCGAAGGCGCTACCCAGCACCGTGCTCAGGCCCGCACCGGTGACGTCGAAGACGCCGCCGCCGTTGGTGTAGGGGATCTGGAGCCAGCCGGTCGCCAGGGTGGCGAACGCCAGCAGGCCCAGGCCGGTCCACGCCAGCCGGGCCGGGCCGCGACGGGGCAGCCGGCGGGGCCAGAGCAGGGCGAGGACCAACACCGGGCCGACCAGGAGCAGCAGGCCGACATAGCCGAGATACTTGCCGACCTTGATGCCCGCGCTCACCACCGGGTCGGCACGGCTGTCGCTGCCGGTGTCGACCGGGGGTGTCGACGGGGCACCGACGGAGTAGGTGAACGCACCGGAGACCGGGTGGCTGTCGGCCGAGATCACCCGAAAGCTGACCAGGTAGGTGCCGCGACCGGAGTTCGGGTCGACCGGGATCACGACGACCGCGCCGTCGAAGTTGGGCTCGCCCCGATCAGCCCGCGACCCGTCCGGGGCGATCACCCGGGTTTTGCCGGGCACCTTGCGGACCGACTCGCTGAAGGTGAGGACCACCTCGGTGGGTGCGTCCGGCACCACCGCCGACGAGGCCGGGCTGCTACTCACCAACACCGCGTGGGCGCTGGCCGGGCCGGCCGGGGCGAGCAGCAGGGCGACGAGGGTGATCAGGAGGCCACCAGCGGCGGTGAGCCGGGCGCTCCAGCGGCGGAGGACGACAGTCATGCCGGTCATGCTCACCCAGAACGCTCCCTGATGCCCAACCGGACCCGGGCCGGCGGGGCCCCAGGACCGGGCCGCGCCTCCCCAGCCCGTGAATGGGTGGTCGGATCTCGCCGGCGAAAAGTTCCCGACGTGGCGGAGCCCATCTAGGGGCAAAGGTCCCTACCGCCACATCTAGCGCCGCGTAGCCTGGATTGTCATGATCCCGGCCCCGCGCGACACCGCATCCGCTGTCGGCCTGACGTGGATCGGCTGAGGGCGGGAACTTGCCGGCGGCGAGGAGCGACCACATGAACGTGACCACATCGAGCAGCCCTGTCGCCCGCTGGCCGACCCTCCGCCCCTGGATCGGCCTCGCCGCCCGGCTCGGCCTGGCCGCGGTCTGGCTCCTGGCCGGCGCCGCCAAGGTCGGGGACCTCGCCGCCTCCGGCCGAGCGGTGAACGCGTACCAGATCTTCCCGTACGACCTGGCGGCCGTGATCGGCGCCGCGCTGCCCTTCCTCGAGCTGGCCCTCGGCGTACTCGTCCTGCTCGGGTTGGCGACCCGGCTGACCGCCGGGGTCTCCGTGGCGCTGCTGCTGGTCTTCATCGCCGGCATCGTCTCGGCCTGGACCCGCGGGTTGAACATCGACTGCGGCTGTTTCGGCGTCGGCGGCGAGCTGGCCCCGGGGCAGACCCCGAGCTACCTCCCGGAGATCCTCCGGGACCTGGGATTCCTGGCGTTGGCCGGGTTCCTGTTGATCTGGCCCCGCACCCCGTTCTCGGTGGACGGCTGGTTGCTGGGCGACCGCGCAGTGGAGGACAAGGATGAGTAGTCGGAAGGGCCGCAAGGAGGCCGCCCGGGTGGTCCGGGAGCAGCTGGCCCAGGAGCGGCGGCGCAAGCGGACGCTGTGGGTGTCGGTGACCGCCGTCTTCGTGCTGGTGATCGCCGGCTTCGTCGGCTGGGCCGTCTACTCCGAGCAGCGCGCCGGCGAGTTCACCCCGCCGCCGGGCGCCAACGAGGCCGGCACCGGCATCGTGTACGGCTCCGGGCCGGTCACCATCGACCTGTACGAGGACTACCTCTGCCCGGCCTGCAAGCAGTTCCAGGAGGTCAGCGGCGAGACCGTGGACCAGCTCGCGGACGAGGGCAAGGCGCAGGTGGTCTTCCACCCGGTGGCGATCCTGGACAGTCGCTCCACCACCCAGTACTCGACCCGCTCCTCCGCCGCCGCGGGCTGCGCCTCGGCCGGCGGGAAGTTCCGCGAGTTCAGCGAGGCGCTCTTCGTCCAGCAGCCGGGCGAGGACGGCGCCCAGTTCAACAACGACGAGCTGATCGACATCGGAGTCGGCGTCGGGCTGGACCGGGACAGCTTCGGCTCCTGCGTCAAGGACGGCACCTATCTGTCCTGGACCAAGCACGTGACCGAGGAGTCCAGCCGGGCGAACGTCTCCGGCACGCCGACGGTCCTGGTCAACGGGGAGCCGGTCGCCGACTGGACGTCGCCGGAGAACATCCGGGCCGCGGTGGAGGCCGCCAGCTGATCCACCGGGATCAGCGGGGCGTCGGACGGGGCGTGAATCCGTAGGGCAGTTCGAGGCGGTGCCGGGCGAGCAGCGCCTCGTCTGCCAGGATCTCCCCGGTGGGGCCGTCGGCGACGAGCCGGCCGGCGTCCAGGATGACCGAGCGTTCGCAGAGCTCCAACGCGTACGGCAGATCGTGGGTGACCATCAGCAGGGTCACCGGCAGGGCCCGCAGGATCTCGGCCAGTTCGCGCCGGGCGGCCGGGTCGAGGTTGGACGACGGCTCGTCCAGCACCAGGATCTCCGGGTGCATGGCGAGCACCGTCGCCACCGCGACCCGGCGACGCTGCCCGAACGACAGGTGGTGCGGGGCCCGGTCCCGGTGCTCGCTCATCCCGACCGCGGCGAGCGCCTCGTCCACCCGGGTCGTCAGCTCGGCGCCGCGCAGCCCCAGGTTGGCCGGGCCGAACGCCACATCCTCGGCGACGGTGGGCAGGAAGAGCTGGTCGTCCGGGTCCTGAAAGACGATGCCCACCCGCCGGCGTATCTCGGCCAGGGTCGACCGGTCCGGGCGGACGGTGAGCCCACCGACGGTCACACTCCCCGCGGTGGGGGTGAGGATGCCGTTGAGGTGCAGCACCAGGGTGGTCTTCCCGGCGCCGTTCGGCCCGAGCAGCGCCACCCGGTCGCCCCGGGGCACGGTCAACTCCACGCCGCGCAACGCCTCGTGCCCGTCCGGGTAGGCGTAGCGCACGTCGCGCACGTCGAGGCTGGGGGGCGTCATCGGCTGCACGCTCCGATCATGTCAGGACCAGGGCGGTGGCGGCGACGCCGGCCGCCACGGCGGGGACGGTCGAGGCGACCAGCCACTGCCCGGGGGTCGCCGCCTCCGCGCCCTGCCACACCTGGGGCATCCGCCCGGTGTAGCCGCGGGACAGCATCGCCAGGTACACCCGCTCCCCCCGCTCGTAGGCGCGCAGGAACAGCGCCCCGACCCCGGTCGCGAAGCCCCGCAGCTGCCACCCGAAGCGGGGATCGTCTCCCCGGGACAGCCGGGCCACCCGCATTCGCCGGGCCTCGCCGACCAGCACTTCCAGGTAGCGCAGCATGAAGGTGGCGATCTGGGTGAGCAGCTGGGGGCAGCGCAGCCGGTCCAGGCCGATGATCAGGTCCCGGGTGGTGGTGGTCGCGGCCAGCAGCAGTGACGCCAGGACGCCCAGGGTGCCCTTGGCGAGGATGTTCCACGCCCCGTACAGCCCGTCCACGGAGACCGACAGGCCGAGGAGTTCGGTCCGCTCGCCCACGCCGAGGAACGGCAGGGCGAACGCGAACAGCACGAACGGCAGCTCGATCAGTGACCGGCGCAGCAGCCAGCCGGGCCGGACCCGGGCCACCGCCGCGACCGCCACCACCAGCACGGCGTAGCCGCCGAAGGCCCAGAGCGCCTCCCGGGGGGTGGCGACCACGGCGAGGGTGAAGGCCACCATCGCCGCGATCTTCACCTCGGGGGGCAGCCGGTGCACCGGCGAGTCGGAGCAGTGGTAGAGCAGCTGGCTGTGCCCGGCGCCCACGGCCCGCTCCTCAGCCCACTCCGGCGGTGGAGGTCGGCTGCGCCGCGTCCCCATCCCCGGTGGGTTGCTGCCCGGTCCGGCGCCGGACCAGCCAGAACCCGCCTCCGGCCAGGGCGAAGGTCAGCAGTACGCCGACGACGCCGGAGAGCCCGGTGGCGAGGGCGTCGTCGGTGATGCCGGTGACGCCGTAGTCGGCCAGCGGACCGCCGATCTCGTGCTCCTCTTCCCGCTGCGCGGGACAGTCACCGCCGGTGACAGTGCCCTCCGCGTCAACGGTGCAGCCCTCCCGCAGCGCGGACTCCAGCCCGTCCGGGTCCGCCGACGCGAAGCTGCTCACCACCCCGGCCAGCAGCAGGGAGACCAGCAGCCCGCTGGCGATGAAGCCCCAGGTCCGTTTCCTCACCGGGCACCTCCAACAGCCGGGACGGGGGACAACGCGATCGGCCCGCGGGCGCGCAGCGCGTACACGAGATCGGGTCGGGTCTTCGCGACGGTCAGCACCGTCATCGCGGTGATCAGGCCCTCGCCGACGCCGATCAGCAGGTGCGTGCCGGCGATCGTGCCGGCCAGGCCGGCGATGTTGTCGCCGAGATCGACGGCGCCACCGAGCTTGTACTGCACAACGAAGCCCAGCGCCGCCACCACGACGCTGACCAGCGCCGAGACGAACGCCGTCACGGCGAGCCCGGCCGGCGTACGCGGCAGCACCCGCAGCAGCGCGACGATCAGCAGGTACGCGGCGGCGGTGCCGATGATCGCCAGGTTGGTGATGTTGAGACCGAGCATCGCCACGCCGCCGTCGCCGAAGACCAGCGCCTGCACGGTCAGCACGACGGCCACGCAGAGCGCGCCGACCCACGGCCCCACCAGCAGCGCGGCGAGCGCACCACCGAGCAGGTGGCCGCTGACCCCGGCGGTGAAGATCGGAAAGTTGATCATCTGCACGGCGAAGATGAAGGCGGCGACCAAGCCGGCCATCGGCGCCAGCCGATCGTCCAGGTGTTGCCGGCCGCGCTGGACGCAGAGCGCCATCGCCGCCAGTGCGATCACCGCGAAGATCGCGGCGACGGGACCATTGATGATCCCGTTGGAGATATGCATCGCCAGGTGCTCCACGCGACCTCCCCACGTGTCCGGCGGGTCTGTCCACGCCACCGCAACAGGCTATTAGGAGAACTAAGCTGTTGCCAATCCTTGGCAACAACAGATGACATCGGTCACGTGGTCGCACGGCCTGGCAACCGAGGTGCGCCGACCGAGCGCCACGCCACCGAACGCCACCCTCACCGAACGCCACGCCACCGAACGCCACGCCACCGAAGCGGACCGGGAGCTGGCACGGCGGTAGGGTCGCAGCCATGACCGCGCCTGCCCGCCTCTCCCCCGGCGACCCCGCCCCCGACTTCACCCTCCCCACCGACAGCGGCGACCAGCTCGCGCTGGCCGACCTCCGCGGTCGCAAGATGCTGCTCTACGCCTACCCGGCCGCGATGACCCCCGGCTGCACCAAGCAGGCCTGCGACTTCCGCGACTCCCTCGCCGGGCTCCAGGCCGCCGGCTACGAGGTCGTCGGCATCTCCCCGGACAAGCCGGAGAAGCTCGCCAAATTCCGCGAGCGGGACGCCATCACGTTCCCGCTCGTCTCCGACACCGACCGGGCGGTGCTCGCCGCGTACGGGGCGTACGGCGAGAAGCAGTCGTACGGTAGGACGGTCACCGGGGTCATCCGCTCGACGTTCGTCATCGACGCCGACGGACGCATCGAGCGGGCGTTCTACAACGTCCGGGCGACCGGCCACGTCGCCAAGCTCCGTCGCGATCTCGGCCTGGACTGACGACGCCCGACGGGCCGCGCCCCCACGCCCCGGCGGGTGATCCGCCGGCGCGCCGAGCTGACCACCGGGCGGGGCGCGGGCCCGCCACCGGAGGCTCTAGACTCTTCCCGCAAGCGGGAGTGGCGTAATTGGCAGCCGCGCAGGTCTTAGGAGCCTGTGTCCGAGAGGACGTGGGGGTTCGAGTCCCCCCTCCCGCACCACTCAGCGGGTCTCCACCAGTCGAAACCGCTCCAGCACGGCCAGCGTGTCGTCGTCCACGGTGAAGTCCGGATCGCCGATCCACCCTCGGTAGTCGGCCCCGTGCCAGTACCTCTCGTGGCCAGCTCGCCAGGCGGCGACCGAGTCGTCCCCCTCGCCCTCGTCCCGGACGTGGTCCAGGTCCACGTCGCCGAGCCGGGTGACCCGCACCTCGGTCAGCTCGATCACGGCCACCCGGCGACCAGCAGAGTCGATCACCGCCGCCCGGGCACCCACGACCGGTAGCTCTTCCCCCTCGATCTCGTAGTCCTGGCGCAGGCCGGTCGTGGTGGTCTTGGTCCCCGCGAGCACCAGGGCGACCAGCTGGTCCCGCAACGGACCGGGGAAGGCGAACTCGAACGGTGGCAGGTCTGCGATCATGCGGGGACCCTACCGAGGCGCGACGTGTAAGGCTCCTCACTTTCTCGGGCGATGGCCCTACCCGAGCGGTCAGGATGAGCGGCATGGCCCTCCGGTTCGTGCTCGACCCCGACCTGACGCCCGCGCTCCGCGCGGAGATCGTCGCGCTCTGGGTTGATGTCACCAACGCCGGTGGCGCGGTGGGCTTCGTCGCGCCGGTCACCGCCGCCGAGGTGCGGACCATCGCCGACCCGACCCTCGCGGCGATCGCCGACGGCCCGGACCGGCTGCTCCTCGGCTACGCCGGCGACCGGCTCGCCGCGATGGCGATCTTCACCGACAACCGGTTTCACCTGAAGACCCACTATCGGGTCCTGACCCGGGTCATGGTCCACCCAGGCTGTCAGGGCGAGGGCCACGGCCTGGAGCTGATGCGGGCGGCGGAGCGGATCGGCCGCCGGTGGGGACTCGCCGCGCTCCAGGTCACCGCCCGGGACGGGTTGGGGCTGGACCGCTTCTACCGGCATCTCGGCTACCGCGAGGTGGGGCGGTTGCCGGGGGCGCTGCGAGTGGCGGCGGGAGATGATCGGGACGAGTTCCTCATGTGGCTCGACCTGAGCGCCGACCGGCCCGGGGGATGAGCGAAGGCCCCGGGGGTGAGCTGCGGCTCGGATGGTCAACGGCGCCCGGGGTGAGCGGTGACCCGGCCGAACCCGCTTGCGGTCCGGCGGCGGGCACGACCTCGTCGTCGACGGCGACCCAGCCGGTCCCCACGGGCACCAGGTGCAGCCCGAAGCGGAGTTTCTGCCGCACGTTGCGGTAGCGGCCGAGGGTGACCAGCGGCTCCTTCCCCCGGATCCCGGTCTCCTGGTCAGTGGTGGTGACCACGCAGCGACCAGCCGGGCCGGCGGCGCGGAAGGTGACACCACCGATGCGCACCGGGCGGCCGGCCCAGTCGTCCTCCGCCCAGGCCGGCGCTCCGGTAACCACGAGGTTCGGGCGGAAACGGGTCATCGGCACCGGTGGCTCGCCGGCCTCGGCCAGCCACCCGTTGAGCGCGGCGAGCGAGGCGGTGCTGGCCAGCAGGATCGGGGCCTCGTCGGCGAAGGTGACCTGGTCACCTGGGTCATGCTCGCGGTCGGCGGCGGGGATGTGGCGGGCCGGCCGGGCCAGCCACACCAGTCGGGCCGGGCGGCCGAGGAATCGACTGACCCAGGTTTCGGCGGCCGGACCGGCGGCGTGCGCCCACACGTCCAGCTTGCGGCTGCGGAAGGTGCGCACGGCGATCGGGGCACCGTCCACCGGTTCCGCGACATCGAGGTCGGGGTGGCCGGCGGCGCGCAGGGTGAGGCCGCCGACCCGGGCCACCGCGTGCAGCGCGACGAGGCTGCTGACCTCGCGTTGGGTGATGCCGATGCCCGCCGCGTCCACGAGCATCCAGCGCCGGTCGCCGGCCAGGCCCCAGGGCAGCACCGGGGCGGCATCGTGGTCCCGCCGCCGGCCCCCTTTGACGGGGTAGGTGTGCACAGCGCTCAGCCGCATCGGCTCACCTTGCCACCCGCACCCCGCCTCGCACCGGCCGCAGCGGCCCGGTTGCCGATGAAAGTTTCTATGCATATGGTCAAAACATGAATGAGGGATCCGTCGTCCCCCCGGGTGACCGGGTGCTGGACCTGTTCCGCGGAGTTCGGCTCACCCCGACCCAGCGACGGATCGCGCACTGCCTCATCCAGCAGGGCCCGGCGGTGGCGTACCTGTCGGCGGCGGAGGTCGCCGAGTTGGCCGGGGTGAGTCAACCCTCGGTCACCCGCTTCGCGATGGCCCTCGGCCACGACGGCTACCCCGCCCTGCGCCGCCACCTCCGGGAGCTGACCGCGACACCCCGCGGCGAACGACCGAACACGGACAACGAACTCCAGCAGGCGGTGCGGGCCGAGATCGAGAACCTGGACCGGCTCGCCGACCAGTTCGCCGACCGGGACCGCGTCGCCGCCGCCGGCCGGCTCCTCGCCGCCAGCCACCCGCTGCCGGTGCTCGGCCTCCGCGCCGCCGCGCCACTGGCCGCCTACTTCGCCTACTTCGCCGCCAAGGTGCTCCCGGACGTACGGGTCCTCGACGACGGCGGCAGCCTGCTCACCGACCGGATCGAACAGGCCACCGAGGCCGGTGCGACCGCCCTGCTCGCCCTCGTGCTGCCCCGCTACCCCCGAGAGGCCCTCGACGCCCTACGGGAGGCCCGGACGGCGGGCCTGACCGTCGTCGCCATCACCGACTCACCGGTCAGCCCGGCCCGCGAGCACGCCGACGTGGTGCTTCCCGCCGCCGTCGGCGCACAGCTCGTGTTCGACCTACACACCGCACCGATGACCCTGGCCATGGTGCTACTCCAGGCGATCTGCGACGCCGCACCCGTACAAACCCAACGGCGGTTGGAGGCGTTCGAAGCCTCCGCCGCCCGTCGTCAGTTGTTCCTCGGTTAGGAGGTTCCTCATGACCCAGCCGATCCGCGCCGCGCGCGGCGCCACCCGCACCGCCCGGGGCTGGCCCCAGGAAGCCGCACGGCGGATGCTGATGAACAACCTCGACCCGGAGGTGGCCGAACGCCCCGAAGACCTGGTCGTCTACGGCGGGACCGGGAAGGCCGCGCGGGACTGGCCGTCGTACCGCGCGCTGTTGGACACCCTCACCGACCTGCGCGACGACGAGACGATGCTGGTGCAGTCCGGCCGGCCGGTCGCGGTGATGCGGACCCACGAGTGGGCACCGCGGGTGCTGCTGGCCAACTCCAACCTGGTCGGCGACTGGGCCACCTGGCCGGAGTTCCGCCGGCTGGAGCAGCTCGGCCTGACCATGTACGGGCAGATGACCGCCGGATCGTGGATCTACATCGGCACCCAGGGCATCCTCCAGGGCACCTACGAGACGTTCGCGGCCGTCGCCGCGAAGCGGTTCGGCGGGTCGCTGGCCGGCACGCTGACGCTGACCGCCGGCTGCGGTGGGATGGGTGGGGCCCAACCGCTCGCCGTGACCATGAACGACGGTGCCTGTCTGATCGTCGACGTCGACCGCTCCCGCCTCGAACGCCGGGTACGCGAGCGTTACCTGGACGAGGTCGCCGACTCGCTCGACGACGCGGTACAGCGGGCGACCGCCGCCCGCAACGACCGGCGGGCGCGCAGCATCGGCGTGGTCGGCAACGCGGCCACCGTCTTCCCCGAGCTGCTGCGCCGCGGTGTCCCGGTGGACGTGGTCACCGACCAGACCAGCGCGCACGACCCGCTGTCGTACCTGCCGGAGGGGGTTGAGCTGGCCGACGCCCGCGACTACGCGGCGGCCAAGCCGGCCGAGTTCACCGACCGGGCCCGCGCGTCGATGGCCCGACACGTCGAGGCGATGGTGGGCTTCCTCGACGCGGGTGCCGAGGTCTTCGACTACGGCAACTCGATCCGCGGCGAGGCGCAGCTCGGTGGCTACCCCCGCGCCTTCGACTTCCCGGGTTTCGTGCCCGCCTACATCCGGCCGCTGTTCTGTGCGGGCAAGGGCCCGTTCCGGTGGGCGGCGCTCTCCGGCGACCCGGCCGACATCGCCGCCACCGACCGGGCCATCCTCGAACTCTTCCCAGAGAACGAGCAGCTGGCCCGCTGGATCCGGATGGCCGGCGACCGGGTGGCGTTCCAGGGGCTGCCGGCCCGAATCTGCTGGCTCGGCTACGGCGAACGGGACCGGGCCGGGGTACGGTTCAACGAAATGGTCGCCGCCGGAGAGCTCTCCGCGCCGGTGGTCATCGGCCGGGACCACCTCGACTGCGGTAGCGTCGCCAGCCCGTACCGGGAGACCGAGGCGATGGCCGACGGCTCCGACGCGATCGCCGACTGGCCACTGCTCAACGCCCTGGTAAACACCGCCAGCGGGGCCTCCTGGGTCTCCCTCCACCACGGTGGCGGGGTCGGGATCGGCCGCTCCATCCACGCCGGCCAGGTCTGCGTCGCCGACGGCAGCGCCCTCGCCGGGCAGAAGATCGAACGAGTCCTCACCAACGACCCGGCGATGGGCGTCGTACGGCATGTTGACGCCGGCTACGACGACGCCCGGCAGGTCGCCGAGCGGACCGGCCTGCAGATCCCGATGGCGACGGCGTAAGGAGAGCTCCGTGTTGACGCATCCGGTGGTGGAGGGCTCCCTTCCACGCAGGTTCCGGCGGCTCTGGGACGAGATCGCGCCGATCGGCCGGGATGACCGTAGCGGCGGGTACCTGCGGTACGCGCTGACCGACCCGGAGCTGCGGCTGCGGGAGTGGTTCCGGGCCCAGGCCGACCAGCGTGACATGCCGGTGACCGAGGACGGCAACGGGAACCTCTTCGCCTGGTGGGGCGCCCCGGAGGCGGGGAACGCGGTGCTCACCGGCAGCCACTTCGACTCGGTACCGCACGGCGGGGCGTACGACGGGCCGCTCGGCATCGTCAGCGCCTTCCTCGCCGTGGACGAGCTACGCGCCGCCGGCGCCACCCCCACCCGGCCGATCGCGGTCGCCGCCTTCGTGGAGGAGGAGGGCGCCCGGTTCGGCGTACCGTGTCTGGGGTCTCGGCTGCTCACCGGGGCGCTGCCGGTCGAGCAGGCGGCCGAGCTGCGCGACCCGGCCGGGGTGAGCTTCGCCGAGGCGCTGGGCGGCCCGCCGGCCGGCGCCCGGCCGGAGCTGCTCGGCCGCTTCGCCGCCTTCGTCGAGCTCCACGTCGAGCAGGGCCGGGCCCTGGTCGAGCAGGCCGCTCCGGTCGCCGTCGCCAGCGCGATCTGGCCGCACGGCCGGTGGCGTTTCGACTTCACCGGTGAGGGAAACCACGCGGGTACGACCCGGATGATGGATCGCCGCGACCCGATGCTCACGTACGCGTTCACGGTGCTCGCCGCCAACAAGGAGGCCCGGCGGCTCGGCGCCCACGCCACGGTCGGCCGGGTACGGGTGGAGCCGAACGCCACCAACGCCATCCCGGCTGCGGTGACCGGCTGGCTGGACGCCCGCGCGGCCGAGCCGGAGACCCTCGCCGGGCTGGTCGAGGCGGTCCACGACCGGGCCGCCGAGCGGGCCCGACGCGACGGCACCGGGTTGCGGCTGACCGAGGAGTCGGCCACGCCCCTCGTCGCGTTCGACGGTGGGTTGGCCGACCGGCTCGCCCGACTGCTCGACGCGCCGGTGCTGCCGACCGGGGCCGGGCACGACGCCGGTGTGCTGGCCGGACACCTGCCCACCGCGATGCTCTTCGTCCGCAACCCCACCGGGGTGTCGCACTCCCCCGCGGAGTCGGCGAACGACGACGACTGCGCGGCCGGGGTACAAGCCCTCACCGCCGCGCTGGAGGAGCTGACATGACCCGCTGGCTGGCCGAGTACGCGTGGCTACCCGAGCAGCCCGAGCCGACCCCGGACGTGCTGATCGAGTCCGCTGCCGGCCGGATCACCGCGGTCACCCCGCTGAGCACCGAGGGCCGGCCGACCACCGGGGTCGAGGTCCTCGCCGACGCGGTCCGCCTGCCGGGGCTGACCCTGCCGGGGCTGGCCAACGCCCACTCGCACGCCTTCCACCGCGCGCTGCGCGGCCGCACCCACGGCGGTCGCGGCGACTTCTGGACCTGGCGGGACCGGATGTACGAGGTGGCCGCCCGGCTGGACCCGGAGAACTACCTCGCACTCGCCCGCGCCGGCTACGCGGAGATGGCGCTGGCCGGAATCACCTGCGTCGGCGAGTTCCACTACCTGCACCACGGCCCGGACGGCACCCCGTACGCGGACCCGAACGCGATGGGGGCCGCCCTGGTCGAGGCGGCGGCGCACGCCGGGATCCGGCTGACCCTGCTGGATGCCTGCTACCTGACCGCCGGCGTGGCGGGTGAGCCACTGGCCGGGCCGCAGCGACGCTTCGGCGACGGGGACGCGGTGCGCTGGGCGGAGCGGGCAGCGGCGTTCACCCCCACCGACGCGCACGTCCGGGCGGGCGCGGCGATCCACTCGGTGCGGGCCGTGCCCGCCGACCAACTGGCGACGGTGGCCGGCGCGGCGCGGGAGCGGGGCATCCCGCTGCACCTGCACCTCTCCGAGCAGCCGGCCGAGAACGATGCCTGCCGGGCCGCGCACGGCTGCACCCCCACCCGGTTGCTGGCCGACCGGGGAGTCCTCGACCAGCACACCACCGCCGTGCACGCCACCCACCCCACCAGCTCGGACGTGGCCCTGCTCGGGGAGAGCCGCACCGGGGTCTGCCTCTGCCCGACCACCGAGCGGGACCTCGCCGACGGGATGGGACCGGCCCGCCGGCTGGCCAACGCCGGCAGCCCGTTGAGTCTCGGCAGCGACAGCCACGCGGTGGTGGACCTCTTCGAGGAGGCGCGCGCGGTGGAACTGGACGAGCGCCTGCGTACCCGACGACGCGGGCACTTCACCGTCGGCGAGCTGGTCACCGCGGCCACCTCCGCCGGGCACGCCGCCCTCGGCTGGGGCGACGCCGGCCGGCTCGCCGTGGGCGACCGGGCCGACCTGGTCACCCTCCGGCTGGACAGCCCGCGGACCGCGGGGGTACCGGCGGCCGGCGCCTTCTTCGCCGCCACCGCGGGGGATGTTCACCAGGTGGTGGTGGATGGCCAGGTGGTGGTGCGGGACGGACGGCACCGCACCGTTGACGTCCCCACCGAGCTGGCCACGTCGATCGGGGAGGTGACCGGAGCGCATGAGTAGCCTGCTGCTCGACAACATCGGAGAGCTGGTCACCAACACGACCGCCGGGGAGGGGCCGCTGGGCATCCGCCGCGACGCCGCTGTGCTCGTCGAGGACGGCGTGGTGGCCTGGGTCGGGCCGAGCGGGGACGCGCCCGCCGCCGATCAACGCCTCGACGCCGAGTCGGGGGCCGTGCTGCCCGGCTTCGTGGACAGCCACGCCCACTTGGTCTTCGCCGGGGATCGGGCGGTCGAGTTCGCCGCCCGGATGGCCGGCGAGCCGTACACCGGCGGCGGCATCCGCACCACGGTCGGCGCGACCCGGGCCGCCACCGACGACGAGCTACGCGCCACGGCCCGCCGGCTACACGCGGAGGCGCTGCGGCAGGGCACCACCACCATCGAGATCAAGAGCGGGTACGGTCTCACCGTCGCCGACGAGGCCCGCTCGCTGCGGATCGCCGCCGAGGTGAGCTCGGAGACCACCTTCCTCGGGGCGCACCTCGTCCCCGCCGAGTACGCCGACCGGCCGGATGACTACGTCGACCTGGTCTGCGGCCCGATGCTCGCCGCCGCCGCGCCGTACGCCCGCTGGGTGGATGTCTTCTGTGAGCGGGGCGCCTTCGACGCCGACCACACCCGCGCGATCCTGACCCGTGGGCAGGCCGCCGGGCTGGACACCCGGCTGCACGCCAACCAGCTTGGTCCGGGCCCGGGGGTCCAGCTCGGGGTGGAGCTGGGGGTGGCCAGCGTCGACCACTGCACCCACCTCACCGATGCCGACGTCGACGCGCTCGTCGGGGCCGACGGAACGACCGTGGCCACCCTGTTGCCGGGGGCGGAGTTCTCCACCCGCTCGCCCTACCCGGACGCCCGGCGGCTGCTCGACGCGGGCGTGACCGTGGCGCTGGCCACCGACTGCAACCCCGGGTCGTCGTACACCTCGTCGGTGCCGTTCTGCATCGCGCTGGCCGTCCGGGAGATGCGGATGAGCCCCTCCGAGGCGGTCTGGGCGGCGACCGCCGGCGGCGCCGCGGCGCTGCGCCGTACCGATGTGGGTCGGCTGGCGCCCGGCGCCCGGGCCGACCTGATGATCCTCGACGCCCCGTCCCACCTGCACCTGGCCTACCGGCCGGGGGTGCCACTGATCCGCCAGGTCCTGCACAACGGAGAACCGCAATGTCGACCGTAGTCATCCAGCCAACCGGGATCACCCCCGCCGACGTGCTCGCCGTCGCCCGCGGCAACGCCAAGGTCGTCCTCGACCCGACGGCGATCGACGCGATGGCCAACAGCCGGTCCGTCGTGGACGGGATCGAGGCCGCCGGCCAGCCGGTGTACGGCGTGAGCACCGGCTTCGGGGCGCTCGCCAACACCTTCGTCGCCCCACAGCGGCGGGCCGAGCTACAGCACGCGCTGATCCGTTCGCACGCCGCCGGGGTCGGGACCGCCATGCCCCGCGAGGTGGTGCGGGCGATGATGCTGCTGCGCGTCCGTTCTCTCGCGTTCGGCCGCTCCGGGGTCCGGCCGCTGGTCGCCACCGCGCTGGTGGACCTACTCAACCACGATGTCACCCCGTGGGTGCCCGAGCACGGGTCACTGGGGGCCTCCGGGGATCTGGCGCCGCTGGCGCACTGCGCGCTGGCGCTACTCGGCGAGGGCTGGGTGCTGGGCGCGGCCGGTGACCGGATCCCGGCCGGCGAGGCGCTGCGCCGGGTCGGTATCACGCCGATCGAGCTGGCCGCCAAGGAGGGGCTGGCACTGATCAACGGCACCGACGGCATGCTCGGCATGCTGCTGATGGCCAACCACGACGCCGCGCACCTGTTCACCCTGGCCGACGTGACGGCCGCCCTGGCCATCGAGGCGATGCTCGGCACGGACCGACCGTTCCAGCCCGAGCTACACGCCATCCGGCCGCACCCCGGTCAGGCCACCTCGGCGGCGAACATCCACCGCCTGCTCCAGGACTCGGCGGTGATGGCGTCGCACCGCGACGACGTGGTGCACGCGGTGCAGGACGCGTACTCGATGCGGTGCGCGCCGCAGGTCGCCGGCGCGGCCCGGGACACCCTGGACTTCGCCCGACAGGTGGCGGGCCGGGAACTGGTCTCGGTGGTGGACAACCCGGTGGTCCTGCCGGACGGCCGGGTCGAGTCCACCGGGAACTTCCACGGCGCGCCGCTCGGTTTCGCCGCGGACTTCCTCGCCGTCGCCGCCGCCGAGGTCGGCGCGATCGCCGAGCGACGGGTGGACCGGCTGCTCGACGTGACCCGCTCCCGGGACCTGCCGGCGTTCCTCTCCCCCGACGCCGGGGTCAACTCCGGGCTGATGATCGCCCAGTACACGGCGGCCGGCATCGTCGCGGAGAACCGCCGACTCGCCGCCCCCGCCTCGGTGGACTCCCTGCCCACCAGCGGGATGCAGGAAGACCACGTGTCGATGGGCTGGGCGGCGACCAAGAAGCTGCGGACCGTCCTGGACAACCTGACCAGTCTGCTCGCGGTCGAGCTTCTCGCCGCGGTCCGCGGGCTCCAGCTCCGGGCGCCGCTACAACCGTCACCGGCCGGACGGGCCGCCATCGCCGCGTTGGCCGGGGCCGCCGGTGAGCCCGGCCCGGACATCTTCCTCGCGCCGGTGCTGGAGACCGCCCGTACGGTGATTGCCGGCCCGGAGCTTCGGGCGGCGATCGAACGTGAGGTCGGGACGCTGGCCTGACCCTCCTGCTCGGCGTGCCCGGGCAGCGGCTGCCGAGTTCGGTGGCCGCTGCCCGAGTACGGCAGGTCAGGCCGGCGGCAACACCCTGGCGACCAGCTTCGCCAGTTCGCGCAGCGCCTTGCCGCGGTGGCTGATCGCGTCCTTCTCCGCCGGCGTCAGCTCGGCGTTCGTCCGGTCCTGCCCGTCGCCGCGAAAGATCGGGTCGTAGCCGAAGCCACCGTCGCCGTGCGGCTCCCGCAGCAGGCGACCGGCCTGCCGGCCGTCCACCAGGTGCTCCTTGCCGCCGGGCAGCGCCAGGGCCACCGTGCAGACGAAGGACGCGCCCCGATGCTCGTCCGGCACGTCGGCGATCTGGTTCAGCACCAGCTGAAGGTTGGCGTGGTCATCACCGTGCTGGCCGGCCCAGCGGGCACTGAAGACACCGGGCATGCCGTTGAGCGCCTCCACCGCCAGGCCGGAGTCGTCGGCGATGGTGGGCAACCCGGTGCGCCGACACCCCTCCCGGGCCTTGATCAGCGCGTTCTCACCGAACGTGAGGCCGGTCTCCGGCAGCTCCGGGTAGGCCTCGACGTCGTCGAGGCCGATCAGGGCGATCCGGTGCGCGCCCAGGGCCCCATCGAGGATGCGTTGCAGCTCAATGAGCTTCTTCCGGTTCCGGGTGGCGAGCAGGACCTTGTTCATGCTGAGTCACCTTTGTTCACGACCACGGAAGCCAGCAGCGGAGCCATCCTCACGAAAGCGCCTTCCGCTGGGCTTCGGCCAACTCCACACAGCCGGCGACGGCCAGGTCGAGCAGGGCGTCGAGCTGTCCACGGCTGAAGACGCCCGCCTCACCGGTGCCCTGCACCTCAACGAAGTCACCGGCGCCGGTGCAGACCACGTTCAGGTCGACCTCGGCGGTTGCGTCCTCGGCGTAGTCGAGGTCCAACCGCGGCTCACCGGCGATGACGCCGACGCTGACCGCCGCCACCGAGCGATGCATCACCGTCTCCGGCCGACCGACGAGGGAACGGCGGGTGGCGAGCCAGGTCACCGCGTCGTGCAGCGCCACGTACCCGCCGGTGATCGCGGCGGTACGGGTGCCGCCGTCGGCCTGGAGCACGTCGCAGTCGAGCACGATGGAGTTCTCGCCCAGCGCCTTCAGGTCGATCGACGCGCGCAGGCTACGGCCGATCAACCGGGAGATCTCGTGGGTACGCCCACCGACCCGCCCCTTGATACTTTCCCGGTCGGAGCGGGTGTTGGTGGCGCGGGGCAGCATGGCGTACTCGGCGGTGACCCAGCCGAGTCCGGAGCCCTTGCGCCAGCGGGGCACCCCCTCGGTGACGCTGGCGGTGCAGAGCACCCGGGTGGCGCCGAACTCGACCAGCACCGAGCCCTCGGGATGGGTGCTCCAGCCGCGGGTCAGGGTCACCGGTCGGAGGTGGTCGGGCAGCCGCCCGTCAGGTCGCGCCATGTCTGCACCCTATGTGGTGGCGAGGGCGGCCCGCCCCGGGGTGCCCCCGGTCGGCTCGACCCGCCGAGGTCCGGGCCGGTCCGCGCCGGTCAGACCTCGTAACGCGCGCCCGGTCGAACCACCTCGAGCGGGCCGGCGTAGGCGGTGGCGGCGGACGTGACGGTCTGCGCCTCGCTGCCCCAAGCCGCCACGAGGTGGGTCAGCAGCAGCCGCCCGACGCCGGCCTTGGTGGCGACCTCGCCGGCCTCCCCGCCGGTCAGGTGCAGATCCGGCGGGTTGTCCACCCCATCGAGGTAGCTCGCCTCGCAGAGGAACACGTCGGCTCCCTGGGCCAGCTGCAGCAGCGCCTCGCAGGGGGCGGTGTCGGAGGAGTAGCAGAGCACCCGACCGTTGTGTTCCAGCCGGACCCCGTACGTCTCGATCGGATGGTTGACCCGGTCGACGGTGACGGTCAGCGGGCCGATCGGGAACGTCCCCGGGGTCAGGGCGGCGAACTGGTACACATCCTCGACGGTGCTGTCCTGCACTCCGCTGAGGGNGGCGAGCCGCTCCGGTGTGCCCGCCGGGCCGTAGACCGGCAGCGGCGGATAGGGGCCGTCCGGGGCGTACCGGCGAACCACCACGTAGAGCGCGGCGTCGAGGAAGTGGTCACCGTGCAGGTGGGTGAGGAGGACGGCGTCGGGAGCGTGGAGCCCCACGTAACGCTGGAGGGTCGACAGCGACCCGGAGCCGAAGTCGACCAGGAGCCGGAAGCCCGCAGCCTCGACCAGGTAGGCCGAGCAGGGGGAGTCCGGGCCGGGGAAGGTCCCGGCGCAACCCAACACTGTCAGTCGCATTGAGTCGTCTCACTGTCACATTCTGCAGTGTCCGGGCCGGTTGCCTCTCCGCGGAGCATTCTCCCAACCGCCGTGTACGCCACGCTGCGCAGCCTACGCTCGGCCACCCGAACGCATGAATCATCCCCGGAAAGGTGTCACGAACGTGACACCGTCCCAGATGGTGGGTCAGGCCCAGAGCTGCCCCTCCAGCGCCTTCTCAGCCTCGGCCAGAGTGCCGTCGTAGGCTCCGGTCGAGAGGTACTTCCAGCCGGCGTCGGCGACCACGAAGGCCACGTCGGCGCGGCGCCCCTCCCGAACCGCCTCGTGCGCCACCGCCAGCGCCGCGTGCAGGATCGCACCGGTGGAGAGCCCGGCGAAGAGCCCCTCCACCTCGACCAGCTGTCGGGTCCGCAGCACGGCGTCTCGGGTACCGACCGAGAAGCGCCGGGTGAGCACCGAGGCGTCGTACAGCTCCGGCACGTACCCCTCGTCGATATTGCGCAACCCGTACACCAGCTCGCCGTAGCGCGGCTCGGCGGCCACCACCTGGACCCCCGCCACCTTTTCGCGCAGGTAGCGGCCGGTGCCCATCAGCGTGCCCGTGGTGCCGAGCCCGGCCACGAAGTGGGTGATCGTGGGTAGGTCCTGGAGCAGTTCCGGACCGGTGGTCAGGTAGTGGGCCTTCGCGTTGGCCTCGTTTCCGTACTGGTACAGCAGGACCCAGTCGGGGTGCTCGGCAGCGATCTGCTTGGCGGTGGCGACGGCCTGGTTCGAGCCACCCGCGGCGGGCGAAAAGATGATTTCCGCCCCGTACATGCGCAGCAGTTGCACCCGTTCGGTGGAGACATTCTCCGGCAGTACACACACCAGCCGGTACCCGCGCAGCTTCGCCACCATGGCCAGCGCGATACCGGTGTTCCCACTGGTGGGCTCGAAGATCGTGGCACCCGGCCGGAGCCGGCCCGCCTCCTCGGCCGCGCGGACCATGAACAGCGCGGCCCGGTCCTTCACGCTGCCGGTCGGGTTGCGGTCCTCCAGCTTCGCCCAGAGCCGCACCGGCGGCGCCCCCGCCGGCACCGCCGGCGCGAGCCGGGGCAGCCCGACCAGGGGCGTTCCGCCACCGGCGTCCAGCAGACTGTCGTAGCGCGCCACGGGGCCGCGCCCTCAGCGGGCGGCTGGCGACCCGACGCGCAGGCCGCGGGGAACGGCCACTGCGGCGAAGCCGAGGGCCCCACCCGCGACGGCCGGCAGGATGGTCACGCTGTCGCCGTCGCTGAGTTTGGCCTCCAGCGCGCCCAGGAAGCGGACATCCTCGTCGTTGATGTAGACGTTCACGAACCGGTGCAGCCCGCCGGTGTCGGTGATCAGGCGGCCCTTCAGCCCGTCGTGCCGGCTGTCCAGGTCGGCGAAGAGGTCGCCCAGCGTGTCGCCGGCCCCCTCGACGATCTTCGCACCGCTGGTGTGGCTACGCAGGATGGTGGGGATACGAACTTCGATGGCCATGATGCAGTGCTCCTCAGTCGGGAAATGCCGAAATGGTGACGGGACGTGATGGGGTGGGTGTTACCGCGCTGGGATCAGCGGCCGGAACACTCGTAGTCGACCGTCGCCGGGCTCTGCCCGAACATGTAGGACTGCACGGCGTGCGGGTCCACCCCGGCGTCCAGGATGCGGACCTTCTCCTCAGTCACCACGCCAGCCACGATCCGGAAGGAGCGAATCTCCTCAGAGTCGGGCTCACGGGTGGAGACGAGGAGGTAGTGCGCGTCGGGCTCACCGGCGAAGGAGACGTCGGTGCGCGATGGGTACGCCTCGGTCGCGGTGTGCGAGTGGTAGATGACGACGGGCGCCTCGTCCCGGTCGTCCATCTCCCGCCACACCCGCAGCTGCTCCATCGAGTCGAACTCGTAGAACGTCATGGAACGGGCGGCGTTCTCCATCGGGATGTGCCGAGTGGCAAGGTCGCTACCGGCGGGACCGGCGACCACGCCACACGCCTCGTCCGGGTGGTCCCGGCGGGCATGGGCGACGATCGCGTCCACGATCGCCCGGTCAATGCTCAGCACGCCAACCAGCGTAGCGTCTGCCGGTGCTGGCCGGCGAGGTGGCGGCGGTCACGGATCAGTCGATCAATGCGCTCAGCAGGGACTCCTGCAAATAGCCCAGGTACGCGTATACCGACAGTTGGAACATCCGGCTGGACCCCGGGTCCGTGGCGACCGCGTCATCGAGCTCCGCGCCGAGATCGGTGCTGTCCCGAATCTCCAGCCGGACACCCATCGCCAGCCGGGCGTCGTTGAGCGCCCGCAGCCACGCCTCGGCCGCCTCGCTGTCGAGCCGGACCTCGCCACCGGCGTCGTCGGGAAGCGCCGCGAGGATCGCGCCAGCCTGGTCGATCTTTGCCGTCTTCAGGTCGCCCTCGGTGTACTGGCGAAACTCGGCGGCGTCCGCCGCGTCGTCCGGGTAGACCTCTGGGAAGAGCCGCACGACCACCGGGTCGGCGTGGTCGAACGCGTCGGTGAGCAGGCCGACCACCTCGGTGGCGACCTTGCGCAGAACCCGGACCTCGTCTACCGCGAAGGTGGCCACGTAGTGACCACTGCAGCGCTGGAACATACTCACGCCCGATCCACCGTCGCCCACAGCCCGTACGCGTGCAGCTGCGACGCGTCGTGCTCCATCCGTTCCCGGGTGCCGCTGGAGACGACCGCCTTGCCCTTGTGGTGAACGTCCAGCATGAGCTGCTCGGCCCGCCCTCGGCTGTAGCCGAACAACTTCTGAAAGACCCAGGTCACGTACGCCATCAGGTTGACCGGGTCATCCCAAACGATCGTCACCCACGGTCGGTCGGGCGCCGGCACCTGGTCGGTGTCCGGCGTCTCGAGTGGTGCAACCTGTGGAGCCGCCATGCCCCCATCGTGCCACCGGATCCGCCGAATCGAGGAACCGGAACCCTGACCGGTCACCGGGCGACGCCACCGCGGGCGCCCCGGCCCGTGAGAGGGTGACGGCCGGCACTGCGAATGTTCCTGGACCAGGACGGCGTGTACCACGCGGGAACTCTAGGCTGAGCCGGGTGAGCACCCTGGGTCCTGCGCTGCTGACCGACCACTACGAGCTGACCATGGTCCGCGCCGCGCTGCGGGACGGCACCGCCGACCGCCGCTGCGTGTTCGAGGTGTTCAGCCGACGGCTACCGACCGGTCGCCGCTACGGTGTGGTGGCAGGTACCGGCCGACTGGTGGAGCTGATCCGAAATTTCCGCTTCGACGCGGACGAGGTGGACTTCCTCCGGCGCACCGGGGTGGTGGACGACGCCACCGCGCAGTGGCTCACCGCCTACCGTTTCACCGGCGACATCGACGGTTACGCCGAGGGGGAGCTCTTCTTCCCCGGATCGCCGATCCTCACCGTCTCGGGCACGTTCGCCGAATGCGTCGTGCTGGAGACACTGGTGTTGTCGGTGCTCAACCACGACTGCGCCACCGCGGCCGCAGCCACCCGGATGGTCACCGCCGCCCGCGGACGCACCCTGATCGAGATGGGCTCCCGACGCACCCACGAGGAGGCGGCGGTAGCGACGGCCCGCGCGGCCTACCTGGCCGGCTTCCGGTTCACCTCCAACCTGGCCGCCGGCGAGCGCTACGGCATCCCCACCGCCGGCACCGCCGCGCACGCGTTCACCCTGCTACACGAGGATGAGCGGACGGCGTTCGCCTCCCAGGTGGCAACGCTGGGCAAGGACACCACCCTGCTGGTCGACACGTACGACATCAGCCAGGGCATCCGCAACGCCATCGCGGTGGCCGGGCCGGACCTGCGGGCGATCCGGATCGACTCCGGCGACCTGGCGGTCATGGCGCAGCAGTCCCGGGACCTGCTCGACTCGCTCGGCGCCACCGAAACGAAGATCATCGTCTCCGGCGATCTCGACGAGTACGCCATCGCCGCGCTGGCCGCCGAACCAGTGGACATGTACGGCGCGGGTACCGCCGTCGTCACCGGCTCCGGCGCACCGACCGCCAGCCTGGTGTACAAGCTCGTCGAGGTCGAGGGGCGCCCGGTGGTCAAGCGCTCCGAGCGGAAGGCCACCATCGGCGGCCGCAAGGTGGCGGTCCGCCGGCACAAGCCGACCGGCACCGCCACCGAGGAGGTGATCGTGCCGCAGGGCGTACCGGAGCGGCAGCCCAACGACCGGCTGCTGCAACGCACCTACCTGGCGGGGGGTGCGGTGGCCACGCAGCCGACGCTGGACGAGTCGCGGGAGCACCTGCGGCAGTGCCTGATCTCGATCCCCTGGGAAGGGTTGAAACTCTCCGCCGGTGATCCGGCCATTCCGGTCACGGTCCTACCGGCCGACTGAAGGAGCAGCACATGGGCAACGCACTGATCATCGTGGATGTGCAGAACGACTTCTGCGAGGGCGGCTCGCTCGCGGTCGGCGGCGGCGCCAGCGTCGCGGCCGGGGTCAGCCGGCTCCTCGCCACCGCGCCGGACCGTTGGGACCACGTGGTGGCGACGAAGGACTACCACATCGATCCCGGGGCGCACTTCGGCGATCCGCCGGACTTCGTCGACTCGTGGCCCCCGCACTGCGTGGTGGGCACGCCCGGCTCGGAATTCCACCCCGACCTGGTCACCGACCGCATCGAGGTGATCTTCCACAAGGGCGAGCACGCCGCGGCGTACTCCGGTTTCGAGGGGCACACCGACCAGGGCGAGTGCCTGGCCGACTGGCTCCGGCGGCACGGGGTCGACCAGGTGGAGATCGTCGGGCTCGCCACCGACTTCTGTGTCCGGGCCACCGCCCTGGACGCGGCCGCCGAGGGGTTCCGGACCACCGTCCAACTGGACCTGACAGCCGCCATCGGGCCCGAAACGGCCGACGCGGCACTACGGGCCTTCGCCGACGCCGGGATCAACACCGAGGGAACGCCTGTGATCAGGGCCGCATGAGCCAATAACACGTTGGTGACCGCCGGACCCACGGACAAGGATGTCCCCGGAGGTACGGACCGACGTGAACCTGAAGCCTTACCGGGCGGCACTCGCCCTGCCCGGTCTCCGGGCCCTACTGATCGTGGCGGTGCTCGCCCGGATCCCGCTCACCACGATCGGTCTGACCCTGACGTTCTACGTCGTCCAGGACCTCGACCGGGGGTACGCCGCCGCCGGGCTGGCCGGCGCCGCGATCACCGTCGGCGCAGCCCTCGGCGGCCCACTGCTGGGTCGCCTGATCGACCGGCGCGGCCTGCGGCCGGTCCTGGTGTTGACCGCCGTCGCCGAGGCGGTGTTCTGGTCCACCGCGCCGCTGCTGCCGTACGCGCTGCTGCTGCCCGCCGCCTTCCTCGCCGGTTCGCTGGCGCTGCCGATCTTCGCGGTGGTGCGCCAGTCCATCGCGGCCATCGTGCCGGCGGAGGAGCGCCGGCCCGCGTACGCGCTGGACTCGGTCTCGGTGGAGTTGGCCTTCATGATCGGGCCGGCCCTGGCCACCCTGGCGGTCACCACCATCTCCGCCCGGACCACGCTGTATCTGGTGGGCGCCGCCATCGTCACCGCCGGCATTGGGCTCTTCCTGCTCAACCCGCCAGTCCGGGGCGCCAGCGAGGCGGCCGGCCCGCGCCGTAGGGTGCCGCGGCGGGAGTGGCTCACCGCCCGGATGGTCGCCGTGCTGGCGGTCAGCGCCGCCGCCACCGTGGTGCTGGGCGGCACGGACGTGGCCGTGATCGCGGTCCTGCGCGACAACGGCGATGTGGGCTTCACCGGCGTCGTACTGGGCATCTGGGCGCTCGCCTCGCTGATCGGCGGCTTCGCGTACGGGGCGATCAGCCGGTCCCCGTCGCCGCTGGTGTTGCTGGCGGCGCTGGGCGTCGCCACGATCCCGGTCGGGCTGGCCGGAGCGAACTGGTGGCTGCTCAGCCTGGTGCTGATCCCCGCCGGCCTGCTCTGCGCCCCCACCATCGCCGCCACCTCGGACGCGGCCAGTCGGCTGGCGCCCGCGGACGCCCGCGGTGAGGCGATGGGGCTACACGGCTCCGCCATCACCGTCGGTGTCGCGGTCGGCGCCCCGCTGGCCGGAGCCGTCATCGACGCGTCCGCGCCGGCCTGGGGCTTCGCCGTGACCGGCGCGGTTGGTGCGCTGGTCGCGCTGGCGGTGCTCCCGGTGCAGCGGCGCCGCCGCCGGGAAGCCGAGGCACCGGCCCCCGTTCCCACGCCCGAGCTGACCCACGCTGCGTGAGCTGTTGCCGCACCGGTGGGGCTACCGGGGGCGGCTCGGCAGCGGTCACCGGGACGGAACTCCACCGCTGCGGTAACCCCGGCACCCGCTGGTGACGACCTGGCAGCCACCGACTGGTGGCGGGTGGTCCCGGCGCTGGGGGGTGTGGCTCTACCGGGGGTGTGGTTCTACCGGGCCTGCCGCCCGGTCCAAGACCGACGACGGGCGCCGGCCCGGGTGTTCCCCGGAGCGGCGCCCGTCGTCGGTGCGTACGGCGAGGCGTCAGCGGTGGTCCTGGTCGCTCGCCACGTCCTCCTGGTAGCTGGCGCCACCGTCGGCTTCCCTGGTCAGTAGCTTGACCCCGCCCTCCGCCGGGCCGGCCGTCAGGGTCTGCCCGGTGGCCAGCTCGGGGAACTTGTGGTCGAACGCGGGCCGCTCGGAGCGGATTCGCGGCATCCGGTCGAAGTTCCGCAACGGCGGCGGCGAGCTGGTCGCCCACTCCAACGAGTTGCCGTGCCCCCACGGGTCCTCGACCTCGACCACCGGACCGGACTTGTACGACTTCCAGCAGTTGTAGATGAACGGCAACGTCGAGATGCCGGTGATGAACGCGCCGATCGTGGAGATCATGTTCAGCGTCGTGAAGCCGTCGATGGCCTGGTAGTCGGCGTACCGCCGGGGGAAACCCTCGTTACCGAGCCAGTGCTGCACCAGGAAGGTGGTGTGGAAACCGACCATGGTCAGCCAGAAGTGCACCCGGGCCAGCCGCTCGTCGAGCATCCGGCCGAACATCTTCGGGAACCAGAAGTAGATGCCGGCGAAGACGGCGAAGACGATCGTGCCGAAGAGTACGTAGTGGAAGTGGGCCACCACGAAGTACGAGTCGGAGACGTGGAAGTCCAGCGGCGGGCTGGCCAGCAGCACCCCGGTGAGCCCACCGAAGAGGAAGGTGACCAGGAAGCCGACCGAGAAGAGCATCGGTGACTCGAAGCTGATCTGCCCCCGCCACATGGTGCCGATCCAGTTGAAGAACTTCATGCCGGTGGGGACGGCGATGAGGAAGCTCAGGAAGCTGAAGAAGGGCAGCAGCACCTGGCCGGTGGCGAACATGTGGTGCGCCCAGACGCTCATCGACAGGGCGGCGATGGCGACGGTCGCGGCGACCAGGCCCTTGTAGCCGAAGATCGGCTTGCGGGAGAAGACCGGAATGATCTCGGAGACGATGCCGAAGAACGGCAGCGCGATGATGTACACCTCGGGGTGCCCGAAGAACCAGAAGAGGTGCTGCCACAGCAGCGGCCCGCCGGTCGCCGGGTCGTACACGTGGGCACCGAGGATGCGGTCGGCGGCGAGCGCGAAGAGCGCGGCGGCCAGCAGCGGGAAGATCAGCAGCGCCAGCAGGCTGGTGACCAGCATGTTCCAGGTGAAGATCGGCATCCGGAACATGGTCATGCCGGGCGCGCGAAGGGTCAGGATCGTGGTGATCATGTTGACCGAGCCGAGAATCGTGCCCAGACCGGAGATCGCCAGACCGACGACCCACATGTTGGCGCCCACGCCCGGCGAGTGCTCCACGCTACTCAGCGGGGTGTAGGCGAACCAGCCGAAGTCAGCGGCGCCACCCGGCGTGATGAAGCCAGCGGTGGTCAGGGTGCCGCCGAAGAGGAAGAGCCAGTAGGCGAAGCTGTTCAGCCGCGGAAAGGAGACATCCGGGGCGCCGATCTGGATCGGCACCAGGTAGTTGCCGAAGGCGAAGACGATCGGCGTCGCGAAGAACAACAGCATGATCGTGCCATGCATCGTGAACAGCTGGTTGAACTGCTCGGGCGACAGGAACTGCAGCCCCGGCCGCGCCAGCTCGGCCCGCATGATCAGGGCCATCAGCCCGCCGATCATGAAGAACGCGAACGCGGTGACCATATACATGATCCCGATCTGCTTCGCGTCCGTGGTGCGCAGCAGCCGCGCGAGGGCCGACCCCTGAACCGGCTCTCGGACCGGCCAGGGCCGGGTCTCGACCGGCTTGGGTGCGACGGTGGTCACGAGTGGCCTCCGGTTCTCGGTTGTCCCGCTCGGCGCGCTGTGCGGTAAGCGGCCGTCATCCGCAAGGAGGATAGTCCCCGACAGGTGGCCCGGCTGCGTGGGGTGGCCGGGTACTCTGCCCGGACCCGGGTCGCATGTCCGCTCTCCGCCTCGGGGAGGGCACCCCGAATGGACTCACAGTGGTCCCAGGAGCAGTCGGTAGTGCTCGCCGAAGATACGCCCACCCCGCCCACGCAACAGCGGGTCCCGCAACGCCGGTGCGACGTCCCGGGTCCGGTTGCGGTCCCGGGTCCGGTCCCGCACCCAACGGGTCCGCGGGCGGCGGCGGCTCTCGTACGCCGTCAGGGCCGCGTCGATGTCACCGGTCGACTTCTGCAGCGACTCGGCGAGCACGACGGCGTCCTCGAGCGCCATCGCGGCGCCCTGCGACAGGGTCGGCGCGGTGGCATGCGCGGCGTCCCCGACCAGCAGCACCCGGCCCCGGCGCCAACGACCCAGCTCGACCTCCTCGGTCACGGTGACGTGCACCTGGTCCAGACAGTCCAGCACCTCGGGAATCGGTCCACCGTAGTCGCAGAACAACTCATCGAGCCGGGCCACCGGGTCAGCCGGCGTGACGGCGCCGGTCTCGTCGGCGTAGCAGTACAGCCGACCGGGGCCGACCGGAACGAGCAGGAAGCCGGCCCGATGGCCGAGCAACGCGGTCCACTCCGCCACCGGTGGCCCGTCGCGCACCACGGCCCGGTAGACCACCTGACCGGTGGGGCGGGGCGGGCCGCCCAGCGCGGCGAGGGCCCGGACCTCGGACCGCGGGCCGTCGGCGCCGACCACCAGGTCGTACTCGGCGATGACACCGTCGGCAAAGGTGATGCCGACCGTCGTCGGAAAGAGGTCAACGGCGTCGAGCCCAACTCCGTACCGCACGGCTCCGCCGGCGGCGCTGAGCAGGACGCGATGCAGTTCGCTGCGGAGCAACGCCCGGCACGGGCCGACTCCGGACCAGAGCGCGTCGAGGTCGACCTCGCAGAGCGGCGCGTTGGTGGCGTCGCGGTAGTACTGCCGGTGGATCACCTGGCCAAGCGGGCGGAGCGGGCCGTCCAGGTCAAGCTGGCGCAGCGCCCGATCCGCGTTGCCCGGCAGGAACAGGCCGCTGTCCACCAGGTCGTTGGGGGTGAGCTTGTCGATCAGATCCGGTCGAAAGCCCGCCATCCGCAGCGCCCGGGCCACCGCAAGACCGGCGAGACCCGCACCGACGACGAGAATGCGCAGGGGGAAGCCACCCATGATGGTGTACGCCTCCGGGAGGGGTCGGGGGGCACGCGTTGGAGGCAAGACATTACTTGGGGCGATCGACCCGCACCAGAGTTCGGCTGTCGCCGCCGGGCACGCGGTGGAACCCCGGCAACTCGCCGGGCCCGCCCTAGTCAGTGGTCGGGTCGGTCAGCCGCCAGGCGGCATTGATCAAACCGATGTGGGACAGGGCCTGCGGGGTGTTGCCGAGCTGCGCGCCGGTATCCGGGTCGATCTGCTCACTGAGCAGCCCGACATCGTTGGCGTACCCGGCCACCCGCTCGAACAGCGCCGCAGCCCGCTCCCGCTCCCCGGCCAGCACCAGACACTCGACCAGGAGGAAGCTGCAGAGCAGGAAACCGGCCGGGTCGGTCTCCCACCGGCGGATCAGCCCACCCCCGGCGCCCAGGACCCGCTCCACCGCGTCGATCGTGGCCCGCATCCGCGGATCGGTGGCCGGAAGGAAACCCACCACCGGCAGGAACAACACGGAGGCGTCCAGCTCGTCGGAGCCGAACGCCCCGGTGTACGCGCCGGCCCGCGCACTCCACCCCGACCGCAGCACGGTGCCCCGGATCTCGTCCCGGATCGTCGCCCAACGACGGGGGTCCGCGCGCTCGCCGAGCCGGGGCGCCAACGCCACCGCCCGGTCCAACGCCACCCAGCAGAGCACCTTCGACGACAGGTAGTGCCGATCGACGTCCCGGGTCTCCCACATGCCCCGGTCCGGCAACCGCCAGGTCTCGGCGACCTGCTCGGTCAGCCCGCACACCATCTCGCGCACCTCGTGGTCGAGCGGGTCGCCGAGCAGGTGCTGCAGGCGCCACACCGCCGCCACCACCTCACCGGGTACGTCGAGCTGCCGCTGCCGCCAGGCGTCGTTGCCGAACCGCACCGGGCGGCTCTCCGCGTACCCGCGCAGGTGCTCCGCGACGCGCTCGGAGATGTCCCGCTCCCCCGCCAGCCCAAACAGCACCGGCACCGGCTCGGCACCGACCTGGCCGATCGAATGCGCCGCCCAGGTGAACAGCCGGGACGCCTCCGCCGGGCAGGCCGCCACCCAGAGGGCGCGGAGCGTCATCGAGAAGTCACGCAGCCAGGCGTACCGGTAGTCGTAGTTGCGGTCTCCGCCGAGCTGCTCCGGCAGGGAGCTGGTGAGCGCCGCGGCGACCGCCCCACTGCGGGCATAGGTGAGCCCGGTGAGCACGACCGCGCTGTGCCGGACCAGCTCCGGGTAACAGCCCTGGTACCGGTGGGTCTCCCGGAAGGCCTCCCACGCCTGCACCGTCTCGGCCAGCATGGCCGACGGGTCCAGCCGCACCGACGGCGCACCGTACGCCGCCCGGTAGCCAGCCGCGAAGCTGACCGTCTCGCCGGCGGCGACCTCGAACTCGGTGTGCACCCGGTCCGTACCGGCGCACAGCGTCAGCGAGTCCGAGCAGAGCTCCACCACCGTCGCTCCGGCCACGGCCAGCACCGTCCCGCCTGGTTGGTCGTGCAGGTACGGGGTGAGCAGTCCGTGGTCCGGACGGGGCACGAAGTCCGACGCCAGCCGTACCCGCCCGGAGAGCCCTTCGACGCACCGCAGCAACACCGCGGGCGAGTTCAGGCCAAGCTGGTGCCCCCGCGCCCCACGTTCGGCGGCGAGCGCGTCGGTGACCGCGACGCTGCCCTGCGGCGTGTGGTGGACGGTACGCAGCACCAGGGTCTCCGGCCGGTACACGCGTTCCACGCGACACCCCGGAGCGTCCGCCCCGACCGGAGCCAGCTGCCAGTGGCCCGCCGCGGGATCGAGGAGCCGTCCGAAGACCGCGGGCGAGTCGAACCGGTCCGGGCACCACCAGTCGATGGAGCCGTTCCGGCCGACCAGCGCGCCGGAGCGACAGTCGGACAGAAACCCGTAGTCGGAGATCGCCGGCTGGTCCACCCACCGCGGATACCCCGAACCCGCCCGGTCAGACCGGCTCGAAGCTGCCCGGCGATTCGCCGCTGTCCCGCCGTTTGCTCCCAGGCTGGGCGGGAAGAGTCTGCCGACCGGCCCTTCGGCCTTCCAGCCCGGCCGCATCGATCCGGTCTCGCCAAGTCCCCGCTGGTGTACCGCCGTACGGCTGCGCTGGTGGGAGACGGCCAAGCGCGGCAACGTACCGATCAGGGTCGGACGGCGCCGTGCGCTCGTTGCCCCACCGCCGCCTGCGCAGCGGTGGGGCGCTCGGGTGGGAGACCGGCTGCCAGCTGCGCCAGCCCGGACGGGCGCGCACCGAGGAGAGCTCGGGTCACGGCTGCTCGGTGAAGCCGAACTGCACAATGCCCTCCTCGTCAACGGTCACGTCCACGGCGGCGTCCCCGAGCAACTCGGCCGCGTCCGAGTCGAGGAAGATCCGGGCGCCCTGGTTGTCCACCACCTGGTCACCGGCGAGGGGGCCCTCGACCAGTTGCACCGTGAGCGAGCCCTCCTCCGGATCGGCGGCGATCCGGACCCCGCCGTCATTCGCGACGTCCTGCTGATTGGCGAGGTCACGGATCACCAACACGGCGTTGTCGGTCATGGTCAGCATGGCGGAGCTCCTCGTGGTCCTGGGATTCGCCACCGGCCGCAGATGGGGCCGGGGAACGGCGGCGATCACCGCCGTGGCGCGGGACCGCGACGGGTCCCGCACGCCAACGGTGCCCCCTGGCGAGGCCGGCGTCATCCCGGGCCGCCAGCCCGTACCTGATCGGGTGAAAACCAGTGCTCCGGCCCGCTGGCCCCACCCACCGTGCTAACGCGGGGCGGACGCCGGGCTACTCGGGCCCGACGATGCCCCGCGCTCCGGGGTCGGCGGCAAGCTGCCGGTCAGCTCCGCTCGAGGACCACCACCGGGATCTCCCGGTCGGTCCGGGCCTGGTACGCGTCGTAATCCGGCCAGATCCCCGCCATCGTGGCCCACAGTCGCGGCTTCTCCGCCGGGCTCGCAACCCGCGCCCGGGCGGTGAACCGCTCCGCACCGACCTGCACCTGGACCTGCGGATCGTCGCGCAGATTGAGGTACCAGGCAGGATGCTTCGGCGCGCCCCCCTGAGAGGCGACCAGCAGGTACCCCTCGCCGTCGCGGCCGTAGATCAGCGCGGTACGCCGCAGCGAACCGCTCCGTCGCCCCCGGGTGGTCAGCAGCAACGTGAACACGCCGGGCCGAAATTCGTGCCCGTCCGCGCCGTCGGTGCGTTCGTACCGAGCGATGTGGTCGGCCACCCAATCCGTGGAACTGTCCTGCACCTGCTCGGCCATCAGCGACTCCCATCCTCTGTGATCGATCTATCGCTATCACGCTATCTCGTCCCACGGCCACCCGACCGGTTCGCCCGCTCCACGCAGCGGCAGCCAGCAAGCTCCGGTCGGCACCGCACGACCACCCGGGCGGCTCCGGTCGCGGCGGCGCGGTGCGGTGCCGGGAGGACCGGGTCAGCCGATCTGAAAGCCGAGCGCCTGGGCCAGCACCACCGCCTGCTCAGCGCTGACGATCGCCCCGGCCCGCTCGACCTCGATCGGATCAAGGTCGGTGAGGTCGCTGCCGCGCAGGTCGGCACGGGACAACTTCGCCTGCCTCAACTGCGCCCCGGACAGGTCGACTCCGGTGACCGTCGCACCGCGCAGATCCGCTCGGATCAGGTCGGCCTCGCGCATCCGGACGTCAACGATGCGCGCACCACGCAGATCCGCACCCGGGAGCGCGACGAATGACCAGTCGCCGCCGACGATCGTCAACGGTCGCAGGTCACACTGGTCGAAGGTGCTACCGACCAGCTTGCAGCCGGTGAACTCGGCGGCGAAGAAGTTGCAGCGGCGAAAGACGCAGCGCGTGAAGGCGGTGTTCACGTGTCGGGAGGCGTTGAAGCTGACGTTGCCGAACGTGCACCCGGTGAAGAGCGTTCCCTGGGTGCTCGCCTCAGTCAGATCGACCCGCTCGAAGTGGCAGCCGATGTAGTGCCGGTCGGCGATCTCCTCGCCATACCAGTCCTCGTCGCGGAGGGTTAGCCCATCGTGCTGATCCGGCATCGCGCCAGGCTACTGACCGGCACCGACAACAACGCCAACCGAACCGGCACAGCGACGACGGCGACGCGGCGACGACGACGGCGACAACAACAGCGAACGAGGAGGCGGCGCCGGCAACGCTTGGCGTCGGTGCGGCGGCCGGGCCGGGATAGGCATTTCCCGGCGGCGGGCCGGCCGGCATCCCTAGCCTGAGTCCGTGGGCAACATCGTCGTCTTCGGGGCCGGCGGAACCGCGGGCTCCCAGATCGCCCAGGAGGCGTTCCACCGCGGGCACCGGGTCACCGCTGCGGTACGCCGGCCCGAGGCCACCGCCTCGTCCCTACCGGCAGGGGTGCAGGTGGTGACCGGGGACGCGACCAGCGAGCGGAGCGTACGGGAGTTGGCCCCGGAGGCCGACGCGCTGGTGGTGGCGATCGGCGGCGGGGAACGCGGCCTCTGGCTCGACGCGGCGCGGACGCTGGTCAGCGCACTGCGCGAGACACCGAACCCGCCCCGGATCATCCACCTGGGTGGCGGCGCCACGCTCTGCACCCCACGAGGCGACCGGTTCCTGGACCAGCCCGACTTTCCCCAGGAGTACCGGGACGCGGCGCTGGGCCAGGCCGACGCCCTGGCGTACTACCGCTCCGCCGCCGACGGGGTGCGCTGGACGTACGTGTCGCCTCCGCCGCTGGAGTTCCACCCCGGCGCCCGGACCGGGCACTACCGCACCGGCGGAGACCACCCGGTAACCGATCACGAGGGCCGGTCGGTCCTCAGCTACCAGGACATGGCCGTCGCGATCGTTGACGAGATCGAGAACCCACGGCACGAGAACACCCGCTTCACCGCCGCCTACTGACCCGGTACCGCCGGCCTGGTGTTCGGGGGGTGCGGCGGCCGGGCGGGTTGAACGGGCACCCGGGGGCGGACCGGCGGGCGCCAGGCACGGCCGTTGGCGTAGATCACCCGGAAGCCGAGGTACGAGGCGAGCGGCGCCCAGTGCGCCGAGCCCATCCGCAGCTCGGCCGCGTTGTGCCGCTGCCCGTTGGCGAGCACGTCGAGCAGGACGGTCTCGAAGGCGGCGGACTCCACCCAGTCGACCTCCCGGGTAAAGCCGCAGATCAGGGCCGCACCGGTGGACTCCAGGAAGGCTCGCAGCACCGCGTCGTTGGCGCGCAGCACCGAGCAGCTGCCGAAGTAGAGGCGCCGCCCCTCGCAGCGACCAGCCATCAGCTCGGCCACGTCGGCGAGGGCCACCGACTCCCAGTCGGTCAGGCGCAGCCGGCTGGGCTCGCCATGGGTGGCGAAGAAGCCGACCCGGTAGTCGGCGTACTGCTTGAGCAGCCACCGGTCGACGAAGTAGAACAGTTCATCCCGGGTCGCCGCGTCCTTGTGGATGAACCGGATCCGACTCAGTCGCTCCAGCAGTTCCAGGGTGGGTAGGACGGAACCGCGCTCGTTGAGGTCACGGTGCCACTGGCCCTCGACACAGAAGACGCCACCGCGCGCCACCTGGCACCTCCCCTCGTCGGCGGCGCCGACGTTACCGGCTGGCCGGCGGGTGGGCCGGTTAGCACCGCCTGGTGTGGCGCGCGGGGCCGTGGCTCTCGCGGGCGGTCCCGGGCCCCAGGCGCCGGGTGGACCCGGGCGATGCCCTGGTGTCGGGGTCGCCGCGGCGACCCCGACACCGGAGTTCAGTGGACAACCACCGGCGTGCTCGGCTCGCCCGACTGGCTGCCCGGCTGGTCGTCGTGGGACCGCGACCGTTCCCGCCTCCGAGGCAGGAACGCGGCCGGGACGAAGGTGAGCAGCACCAGCACGAAGGCCACCCAGAACGTGGTGGCGAAGGAGTCGGCGGCGAAGGCGAGGCCACGCTCGATGAGCGTCGGGTCGGGGACCTGCTGGGCCAGTTCCGGCTGCCGCTGGGCGGCGATCGCCAGGCCCGCCTCGGTGACCGGCTCACCGTTCGGACCGGCCAGACCGGGGATCGGCCGGGATCCGTTCAGCTCGTTGGTGAGGATCACCGACATCACCGCCGCGCCGACCGAACCACCGATCTGCTGGATGATGTTCAACAGGGTAGAGCCGCGGGCTACCTCCGGCCCGGTCAGCGTCCGCAGCGCGGAGGTCATGATCGGCATCATCGTGCCGCCCATGCCCAGGCCCATGACGAACAACGAGCCACAGATCAACAGGTACGAGGTCTCTGGGCCAACCTGCGTGAAGGTGAAGAACCCGGCGGCGATCAGCACCAGCGCGAACGGCACCGTTCGCCCCACCGGCACGCGGTCGGCGAGCGTCCCGGCGATCGGCATCGTCACCATCGCACCGATGCCCTGCGGCGCGATGAGGAGGCCGGCGTGCAGGGTCGACTCCCCGCGAACCTGCAGGAAGTAGCTCGGGAAGAGCAGACCGGCGCCCATGAACGCGACAATGAACACGAACATCGTCACCGACGCCACAGCCAGCCGACGGTTCCGGAACAGCCGCAGGTCGAGGAGCGGGTGCCGGGGCTTGAACGAGTAGCAGACGAAGGAGACCACCAACGCGGCGCCGATCAACATCGGCACCCACACCTCGGAGTCGGCGAAGGTGCCCACCTCGGGCAGCGTAGAGACGCCATAGAGGAAGAGCGCCAGCCCCGGGGAGAGCATCAGCATGCCGAGGAAGTCGAACGACTCGGACGGCTCCGGAGCGTCCTTCGGCAGGGCCAGCTGCGCGTAGACCAGGGCGAGTAGCCCGATCGGCAGGTTGATCAGGAAGATCCAGTGCCAGCTGGCCACGTCGATCAGCCAACCGCCGAGGATCGGCCCACCGATCGGACCGAGCAGCATCGGGATACCCAGGACGGCCATCAACCGGCCGATTCGGTGCGGTCCCGCCGCCCGGGTCATGATCGTCATGCCGATCGGCATCAGCATGCCGCCGCCGAGGCCCTGCAGCACCCGGTACGCGATCAGCTCGCTGATCGTGTCGGCGGTGGCGCAGAGACCGGATCCGATGGTGAACAGGGCCAGGGCGATCATGTAGAGGCGTTTGGTGCCGAACCGGTTGGCCGCCCACCCGCTCAGCGGAATCACCGTGGCCAGGGCGAGGGTGTAGCCGGTCATCGTCCACGCGACCCGGGCGTAGGACGCGTCAAACTCACTCTGGAAGGTCGGTAGCGCGACGCTGACCACCGTCACGTCGAGGATCGCCATGATCGCGCCGAGCACGACCACGCCCGCCACCTTGAGCACCGCGGCGTCAAGCTTGTCCGATGTCGCGCCCGGCTGAGGGGACGCGACCGATTGTTGTGTCACGAATTCTCCTAATGTCGGATTGACCGAAGGAAGGCGGTGCAGGCACGCCACGGCGCCCGCCATCGGCAGCGGGTGGCCAGGAAAAGCGGAACCGCAGGAAGGAACGGAACCGCAGGAAGACTAGACCTCCCCACCGACAGCCCGCCGTCGAATTTGACGCTCCCCGAAGCCCGCCGGAAGGTGTTCCTCGTCACGGCGTGACCGCCCCGGGTGGCGATGTCGAAATCGCCGCCCCCGCTCCGTCCCACCCACGAAACCAGGACGACCGAGCGGAGGGTGAGGGCCCAGCTGCGCTCCTCCCTCCCGGCCACCGCAGAACGAGCACCGAGAGGAAACGGAATGCGAAAACTCATCGTGGTCAGTGCCGCGTCGATGGACGGCTTCTACGACGGCCCCGGAAACGGCGTGACAGTGCCGATGGAGAACTGTTTCGGCACCTACAACCTCGAACGGCTCCAAGCGGCCGACACCGTACTGCTCGGTGCGAACTCCTACACGATTTTCTCCAGCTACTGGCCCGGTGTTGCCGACGACAACTCCGCCTTCGAGGCCGACCGCGAATTCTCCAAGATCTACAACGTGGTCGACAAGGTGGTCGTCTCCGACCACGCCTCCCCGCCGCCGGCCGACCACCCCTGGGCCGACAACACCCGCATCATCAGCCGCGCCGACGCCCCCACCGAGATCGCCAAGCTCAAGGAACAGGACGGCAGGGAGATCGTCACCTGGGGCAGCCGGACCACCTGGAACGGACTCCTCCAGCACGGCCTGATCGACGAAATCCACGTACTCCTCGGCCCAGCCGCCCTCGCCGGCGGCACCCCGCTGTTCGAACACCCGGTCTCGCTCCGACGCCTCGGCGTACGCACCTTCGACAACTTCGACACCGTCCT
>NZ_AZWO01000032.1 GCF_000514775.1 Salinispora pacifica CNR114
TGTTCAACGTCACCGACCTGATCGAGATGGGCTACGACGACGCCCACACCACCGACATACCACTGATCGCCACCTACCCCGAAACAACAGCTCGCACCACCACCACCGCACTCAAGGGCGCCACCCTCACCCACGACCTACCCGCCATCAACGGCCACGCCCTCACCACCGACAAAGAAGACACCCGCACCCTCTGGACCACCCTCACCGCCGATTCCGGCTCCAGTCAGACCCGCGCGGAAAGCAGCAGCGGCGGCGCNAAGCTCTGGCTCGACGGCCAGGTACACGCCACCCTCGCCGACAGCGTCCCCCAGGTCGGCGCCCCCGAAGCCTGGAAAGCCGGCTACGACGGCGACGGCGTCACCGTCGCCGTCCTCGACACCGGCATCGACCNCACCCACCCCGACCTCACCGACCAAATCCAGGACAGCGTCAGCTTCGTCCCCAACGAAAACACCTCCGACCTGAGCGGGCACGGCACCCACGTCGCCTCCACCATCGCCGGCACCGGCGCCGCCTCCGACGGCGACAACACCGGCGTCGCCCCCGCAACCGACCTACTCATCGGCAAAGTCCTCAACAACCACGGCATCGGCTACGACTCCTGGATCATCGCCGCCATGCAGTGGGCCGCCGAATCCGGCGCCGACATCATCAACATGAGCCTCGGCGACCCGTCCCGCACCGACGGACTCGACCCGATGACCCTGGCGGTGGAGAACCTCTCCGCGCAGCACGACACGCTCTTCGTCATCGCCGCCGGCAACAACGGAACGACCATCGGCACCCCTGGCACCGCAGCCAGCGCCTTAACTGTCGGCGCGGTCGACAAGCAGGACCAACTCGCCTACTTCTCCAGCGTCGGACCACTGGCCGGCACCGGCGCACTGAAACCCGACCTCACCGCCCCCGGCGTCGCCATCAACGCCGCCCGCTCCCAACACAGCACCGGCGACGGCATGTACCAAAGCCTCGACGGCACTTCCATGGCCACCCCACACGTCGCCGGAGCCGCCGCCATCCTCGCCCAACAACACCCCATCTGGACCAACGCCCAACTCAAGAACGCCCTCATGAGCAGCACCAAAGCTCTGAGCGACAGCTACTCCGCATACCAGGTCGGCACCGGCCGCCTCGACGTGGCAGCAGCGGTAGACGACCCGGTACAAGCCACCGGCTCCACCTACTTCGGCTACTTCGACTGGCCACACCAGCCCACCGACACCCCCGTCACCAAACCCGTCACCTTCACCAACACCAGCACCACCCCCGTCACCCTCAACCTCAACCTCAACGGCATCGACGCGTTCACCCTCAACGACGCCACCATCACCGTGCCCGCCGAGGGCCAGATAGACGTCCCGGTAACCGGCGACCCAACGACAGCCGACATCGGCCAACACACCGGCTACCTCATCGGCACCGACCCCACCACCGGCGAAACCGTCACCCGCACCAGCCTCGGCCTCATCAAAGAAGACGAACGCTACGACCTCACCATCAAGCTCCGCGACCGCAACGGCGAACCCACCAACGCGACCGTCCTGCTAAACGAGGCCGGGGAAAGGTTCGCCGGATACCTCGCCGTCGACGGTGAGCAGACCTTGCGCCTTGCACCCGGGACCTACACCCTGAGCACTGACTTTGAGGTTGCGGGTGAACGGGCTGACTCCCTCGGCCTCGTCCTGCTGGTTGCCCCGGGGATTGTGCTCGACGAACCAACCGAGGTAACGCTGGACGCCAGCAAGGCCCGGCTCCTCGACACCGCCACCCCCCAACGCACCGAGAACCGACAGCGCACTCTCAACTATGCCGTCGACTACCCCAACGCCGACAGCTTCCGGTTCGCCTACCGAGTTCCGATCTGGTACGACGACCTGTACGTCCTGCCGACCGAGAAGCCCGCCGAGAGCTCGTTCACCCTGGGGGCTCGGTGGCGTAAGGGTGAGCCGGTCCTGAGCCTGCGCGCCTTCGGCCTGCTCCCCATCGACGCCGTGGCCCAAGCCGGCAGCACCATCACCACCGGCTCCCAATGGCTACGCCCCGTCCACGCCGGCACCGGCACCCCCGAGGAGTACGCCGACCTCGACGCCGACGGCACAATCGCCGTCGTCACCCGCAGCGACGACATCAGCGCACCTGATCGGGCCGCCGCCGCAGCAGCCGCCGGAGCCGCACTCCTCCTGGTCGTCAACGACAGCCCCGGAATCCACTCCAGGTACGTCGGCGACTCCCCCATCCCCGTCGCCAGCGTCCACCGGGACATCGGAAACCTTTTGATCAAATTCGCCAGACACGGCATGCCGCCCCTGAAGGTCACCCAGAAGGAGTACGCCGACACCATCTACGACCTGAGCCAGGCCTGGTCAGAGCAGGTACCGGACCAGCCCCTCACCTACCACCCCAGCCGCCACGACCTGGCCCGAATCGACGCCCATTACCACGCTGCCAAGGACACCACGGGTGGGGGCTACCGCTACGACCTGACCTTCATCCCCGCGATCGGGTTCCCCGAGCGCGAGCAGTACCCCGGCACCCGTACCGAATGGGTCACCCCAGACACGGAATGGCATGAAAGCCACACCCAGGGCGACTGGGAGGACCGGGCGTTCACCGACACGTACGCCAAGGGCACGACCACCCGCCTGGACTGGTTCGCGCCCGCCGTCCGGCCCGCTTTCGGTCGCGGCTACAGCGTCAGCAACAGCCGGTACCAGGACACCATGCTCCTCAACGTACAGTCCTGGAGCCCCTCGGGCACCCAGCTAGAACACGCCGGAAACCTGAGCTACGGCTCGGTGCCGACCAACATGAAGCTCTACCAGGGTGACACCCTGCTGCACGAGAACACCATCGGCGCCTACCTGCCAAACAAGGAGGTGCCGGCCGGGACGCTGCCGTACCGGCTGGTGTTGGATGCGTCGCGCCCAGCCGAGGAGTGGCGACTGTCGACCCGTACCCACACCGAGTGGGACTTCATCTCCAGCACCAACAACGCTGACCCGTTCGACCCCGCCCCGATCACACTGCTGCAGCTCGACTACGAGTTGGAGACCGACCTACGAGGCGACGTCAAAGCCGGCACCAACCAAGAAATCAGCATCACCGCCANNCCACAGCCCGGCGGCTCCGGCACCGGCACCATCACCGCAGTGGAGCTTGAGGTCTCCTACGACGACGGCACCACCTGGCAACCCGTCACCCTCACCCCCGGCGACAACAACCGCCACACCGGAACCCTNAAACTGCCGAAGCAACCCGACGGCTTCATCTCCCTCCGCGCCGCCGCCGAAACCGACGCCGGTTTCGCCATCCGACAGGAGCTCATCCGCGCCTACGGCCTGCGATGAAGTGGCCGGCGGGGCCCCCGGACCGGTATCGTCCGGGGACCCCGCCGGGGCCTCCGGCCAGCGCGGACGACCGTTCCAGGTGGATCCGGATGGCTCATGCCCGCCCTGCCGCAGCGGGCCGAGGGAGGAAGCCACTCATGCTGGGCGTGTTGGGATTCAGCCCCGACGACGAGGCGATCTACCGCCTGCTGGTCCGGCAGGGTCAGGCCGGGCCGGTTGAGCTGGCCAACGCCCTGCGGATGCCCGTCTCGGGTGTGACGGCGGCGCTGTCCCGCCTCACCGACCGCGGCCTGACCAAGCAGGCATCGGAGGAGACGTTCTCGGTGGCACCGCCCGCGGTCGCGCTCGGAGCGCTGATCGGCGAGCAGCAGTCCGCGCTGCGCGCTGCGGAGTTGGCCCTCGTCACGCTCGCCGAGGAGTACCGCGGGGCGAGCGCGGAACGCTCCCTCGGCGAGTTGATCGAGGTGATCACCGGGGTGGACGCCATCCGTCACCGGTTCGCCCAGGTGCAACACGCCGCCCGGCGGGAGGTTCGCAGCTTCGTCACCCCTCCCTTCGTCGCGGTACCACCGGGCGCCAACACCGTGGAGTCGGTGGCAGCGCGACAGGGCGTACGGTTCCGGGTGGTGATCGACCGCCCGGCGCTGGCAGAGCCCGGCGTGGTCGCGGAGACCCTGGAGTCCCTCCGCGACGGTGTACAGATCCGGGTGACGGAGGCACTACCGATCAAGCTGATCATCGCTGACGCCGCGCTGGCCCTGGTCCCGTTGACGGCCACAACCGAGGGCGAGCCCGGTGCGGTGCTGCTACATCGCACCGGACTGCTGGCCGCGATGGACGCGCTGTTCGAAGCCGTGTGGCGATGTGCCCACCCGTTGACCCTGTCGGCGGACGGCCCATTGAGCGAAGACTCCGACGCCGACGGCCCAACCGACCTGGACCGCCAGATCCTGACCCTGCTCCTGGCCGGGCTCACCGACCCGGTGGTGGCCAGCCAACTCGGCTTGTCGCTGCGCACCCTGCAGCGACGGCTGCGCCACCTGATGGACCTCGCCGGGGCCGCGTCCCGGATGCAGCTCGGTTGGTACGCGGCCCGAGAAGGCTGGGTGTGACCACGAGCACTCGGATCCGGTCCCGCCCGGGATCGCGCCTCACTCCCGTTTCACGCCCCACGCACCAAGCTGACTGTCAACCGGCGGAACCGCGCCGGCTCACGGCACAGAACGTGGATACGGGGAGAGACGAAAGATGGCTCTACAGATGATGGATCACGGGATACGCCCCACCAGCGGCGCCGACACCCTCACCGATCTGGATGCCACTGACGAACGCGGTGTCTCCACCGATCTGGTCCGGGCCTACCTCCAGGGAATCGGCCGGACGAAACTGCTGACCGCCGCCCAGGAGGTCGAACTGTCCCGCCGGATCGAGGCCGGGCTCTTCGCCGCGACCAAGCTGGCCACCTGCACACCGGTCTCCGTCGCACTCCGTGCTGACCTGGAGCTCGTCGCCGCCGAGGGGTGCGCGGCGAAGGACCATCTGCTGGAGGCCAACCTCCGCCTGGTCGTCAGCATCGCCAAGCGCTACACCGGCCGTGGGATGGCCTTCCTCGACCTGATCCAGGAGGGCAACGTCGGCCTGATCCGCGCCGTCGAGAAGTTCGACTACACCAAGGGCTACAAGTTCTCCACCTACGCCACCTGGTGGATCCGCCAGGCCATCACCCGCGCCATGGCCGACCAGGCCCGCACCATCCGCATCCCGGTACACATGGTCGAGCAGGTCAACCGGATGGTGCGGACCCGGCGCGAGCTGTCGGTCACGCTGGGCCGCGAACCCACGGTCGCGGAGGTGGCGCGGGCGTTGGACGTCCCGGAGATCCAGGTGATCGAGCTGATCTCCTACGACCGGGAGCCGGTGAGCCTGGACCAGACGGTCGGCGAAGACGGCGAGAGCCCGCTCGGCGACTTCGTCGCCGCGGTGGACTCGACGGCCGGGAGCGAGGACACCGCCAGCTGTGGTGAGTTGCGCCAGGAGATGCGGGGGGTGCTCGCCACTCTCTCCCAGCGGGAGCAGGCGGTGATCCGGCTCCGGTTCGGGCTGGACGACGGGCGGCAGCGCACCCTGGACGAGGTCGGTCGCGAATTCGGCCTCTCCCGAGAGCGAATCCGCCAGATCGAGAAGGGGACACTGCACAAGCTACGCGCCCCGGAGCGGGCACAGCGCCTGGAGGCGTACGCCTGCTGACCCACGCGACCGGCTCCGGGGCCGCACTCCCGAGGCCACGCCGCGCGACGGCGAATCACAGCCGGCGGGGCCCGGTGTCGGGGCGGACGGTAGCGGAACCGAGCCGTACGCTGGCGTGCAGCACCGACAAGCCGTCCGGCCGGGCCAGCACCGGGTTCAGCGTCAGGGTGCGGGCCCGAGGCTGCTCGTCAGCGAGCCGCCCGACCCGCAGTAGCAACTCGGCCAGGGCCTTCCGGTCCACCGGCGCCGCCCCGCGATGACCGCGCAGCAGTGGGGCCGCGCGGGGCTCGTCTACCAACTCCGCGGCGTCGCGGTCGGTCAACGGCACCGCCCGCCAGGCCCGGTCGCCGAGCAGCTCGGTGGCGACACCCCCCACGCCGAAGCCCACCACCGGCCCGAACGCCGGGTCCTCCACCAGCTCCACCACACAGGCCACTCCGGGCGGAACCATCGGCTGGACCAGGACGTCTGCCCCGAACTCCGCCGCCATCTTCGCGTACGCGCGTCGTACCCGCGCCTTGTCGGGCAGGTCGAGGCGGACCGCGCCAAGATCCAGCCGGTGCCGCAGACCAGGGGCGGCGGCCTTTATCGCCACCGGGTATCCCAGCTTTCGCGCCGCCGCGACGGCCTCCTGCTCCGAGGCCACCAGCACCGACTCGACCACGTTGATCCCGTACGCGGCGAGCAGCCCGGCCGGATCGAACGCCTCCGGCCGCAGTGCCGCCTGGGCCGCGTTCCGGTCCACGTCTGACAGTTCCGGGTGCGCGCCGGTGGGGCGACGCAGCCATCCGGCGTACGCGGTCACCTGCCCCAGGGCACGCACCGCCTCCTCCACGCTCGGGTACGCGGGCACCCCGGAGGGGGCGCGTCCGGCCAGGAACGTCGCCACGGTGGGCTTGCCGCCGGCAAGCACCGCGGGCAGTGCCGCGGTGAAGTCGGTCTCGGCGTCGGGCAGCTGACCCGGCAGCGGCGGGGCGAAGACCGCCACCAGCGCGTCCACCCCGTCGTCGGCCACGGCGGCGCCGAGGGCGGTGGCGAAGTCGGCCGCCCCGGCGTCTGGCCCGACATCGCGGGGGTAGCCGTCGGCGACGGCGAGCCCCACCGCGGTGGCGGCGGAGGCGGCTAGCCCGGTCAACGCCGAGGAGTTACCGACGATCCCCACCCGGTCGCCGGCGGGTAGCGGCTGGTTGGCCAGCAGCACACCGACATCGAGCAGTTCGGCGACGGTGGCCACCCGAATCACCCCGGACTGGGCGAAGAGAGCGCTGACGGCGGCCTCGTCCGGACCTGCCGCGTCGGGGCCCACCGCGCCGTGACTCGCCGCCGCCACACCGGCGGCGCGCCGGTCCCGGGACGGTGACGGCGAAGCCGCGGCGACCTCCGCTGACGGGCCGGGGCCGGAGGCGTGGGCCGACGGCGCGAGCGCGACGATCGGCTTCTCCCGCCCGATGCCCCGGGCCAGTCGGGCGAACTTACGGGGATTACCGAAGGTTTCCAGGTACAGCAGGATCACATCGGTGTTCGGGTCGTCCTGCCAGTACTGCAACAGGTCGTTGCCGGAGACGTCGGCCCGGTTCCCGGCCGACACGAAGCTGGACAGCCCCAGTCCCCGCCGTTCCACCTCGGCCAGCAGCGCCACCCCGAACGCACCGGACTGGCTGAACAGACCAACCCGACCGGGGACCGGCAGCCGCGGGGCCAGCGTGGCGTTCAGGCGTACCTCGGTGCTGGTGTTCGCCATCCCCAAGCAGTTCGGGCCGATGATCCGCATGCCCACCGCGTGCGCCGCCCGAACCAGCCGGCGCTGGGCGACCGCACCGTCCGCACCGGCCTCGGCGAAACCCGCGCTGATCACGACCAGGCCGTGCGCTCCAGCGGCGGCCGCATCGGCGACGACCGTCTCCACCGCCGCCGGCGGCACCGCCACCACCGCCAGGTCGATCGGCAGGCCCGCCTCGACGGCCGACGGGTACGCGGGCAGCCCGGCCACCATTCGCGCGCTCGGATGCACCGGCACCACCGCACCGGTGAACCCGTAGTCGCGCAGGTGCCCGAGGACCGCCGCCCCGACCCCCTGCCCGGTGGCGCTGGCCCCGTAGCAGGCAATTCCCCGGGGCGCGAGCAGCCGGGCGACCGATCGGGCCTCGGTGCGGTGCTCGCGGCCCCGCTGCACCTCAAGGGTCGCCTCGGTCGGCGCGATCGGGAAGCTCAGGTGCACGACACCATCGGCGAACTGACGCCGCACCTGATAGCCGAAGTCGGCGAAGACCCGGAGCATCGCGTTGTTGGCCGGCAGCACCTCCGCCACGAAGGTCGGGATGCCGACCCGCCGGGCCGCGTCGGCGAGGTGCTCCAACAGCACCGATCCGATGCCCCGGCCCTGGTATGCGTCTTCAACCACGAAGGCGACCTCGGCTTCGGTAGCGGCTGGACCCAGCCGCTCGTACCGGCCGACCGCGACGATCTGGTCGCTGGCCAGCACGACGAACGCCTCCCGGTCGTGGTGGTCAACGTTGACGAACCGCCGCAGGTCGCGCTCGGGAATCCGGGGGTACGGCGAGAAGTAGCGCAGGTAGCGGGTGCGCTCGGAGAAACGCGAGTGCATGGCGACGATGCCCGGTGCGTCCGCCGGCCGGATCGGCCGCAACTGGACGGTGGTGCCGTCGCTGAGCAGCACGTCCACTGGCTGTTCAGCTGTGGTCAGGTTACCTGTGGTCACGCGAGCGTCCTTCCTCCCGGCCGCGTTCGGGCTCGTGTCGTCGAAAGTCAGCGCGACCGGCGGGTGACTCGACACGGGCCCTAGTCGCGCGGGTCGTACGGGTCGAGCCCGAGCAGCGGGAACACCGCCTTGCGGGCGGCCACGATGGCCCGGTCCACCGAGTTCGGCTCCCCGGAGGGCTGCCACGACTCGTACGACGGATTGACGTCGTCGGTCATCCGCAACGGCACCTCCTCCCCCGGACGGCGGGCCTGGGCGAGCTCGCGCCAGGCGGGTGGACAGAGCGTGGCCGGCGCGAGCGGTGCACCGGTGGCCACCGCGAGCAGGTGGGTCCAGGCCCGGGGCACGACCTCGACCAACGCGTATCCCCCGCCACCGGTGGCGACCCAGCGGCCGGCGCAGAGCTCGTCGGCGAGCGCCCGCAGAGCAAGGTAGGTAGCACGCTGCCCGTCCACCGACAGGCGCAGGTCAGCCAGGGGGTCGAGCCGGTGCGCGTCCGCGCCACACTGGGTGACCAGGATCTCCGGCTGGAACGCACGCAGCACCGACGGCACGATCGCGTGGAACGCCCGCTGCCAACCGGCGTCCTCGACTCCCGGTGGCAGCGGCACGTTGACCGCGGTTCCCTCGGCCGGCGCACCGCCGGTCTCGTCGGGAAACCCGGTGCCCGGAAAGAGCGCGAGCGGGGTCTCGTGCAGGCTCACCGTGAGTACCCGGGGGTCGTCCCAGAAGACCTGTTGCACCCCGTCGCCGTGGTGCACGTCCACATCGACGTAGGCGACCCGGCGCGCGCCCAGGTCGAGCAGGTGGGCGATGGCCACGGCGGGATCGTTGTAGACGCAGAAGCCGGCTGCCCGGTCGGGCATCGCGTGGTGCAGCCCGCCTGCCACGTTGACCGCCCGACGTGCCGTGCCCCGCCAGACCGCCTCGGCTGCCGCGACGGTGGCACCGGTGACCAACGCGCTGGCCTCGTGCATCTGCGCGAAGACCGGATTGTCCGGGGTACCGAGCCCGAACCCGGTGCGGAGCGGATCCTGCGGGGCAGCTCGCACGGCCTCCAGGTAGGCCGGGTCGTGCACCCGGGTGAGCAGCTCGTCGTCGGCGGGCTTCGGCTCGACCAGCCGTACCCCGGGACGCCCGAGCACCCCCAGCTCTCGGGCGAGGGCGACGGTCAGCTCGACCCGTACCGGGTCGAGGGGATGGTCGCCGAGGTTGTAGGAGAGCAGCGTCTCGTCCCACACCACCACTGTGTCGTCCGACATGGTGCCTATCGTCGCACGGGGACTCGGCCGGCCCGTCGCACGCGCTGCCCACGCCGCCGGTGTCGCACGGCGTGGGCGGTCGGTACCCGGAAGAGTGAGCGGTCAGCCGTGGCCTGGGCCGCCGCGCCGGCGCCTTGGGGACCGCGGGGTCAGGCTGGGTTGGTCCCGGGTTCCTGCCCGACCGCGACGGGGCGGGACGGGTCGGCGACCCAGTTGCTCCAGGACCCGACATAGAGGGCGGCATCCGGGCGACCGGCCAGGTGCAGGGCGAAGACCGCCTGCGCGGCGGTCACGCCAGAGCCACAGTAGACGCCGACCGGCTCGGCGGCGACCACTCCGGCGGCGACGAACCGTTCCCGCAGCACGTCGACCGCGGGGAAGCGACCCTCGGTCACGTACTCCGGTGCCGGCAGGTTGACCGCACCCGGCACGTGCCCGGCAACCGGATCGACCGGCTCGGACTCCCCCCGGTAGCGCGGTGCGGCGCGGACGTCAACCAGCGTCCCCGCCTCGGCCGCGGCCAGTTGGGCGGCCTCGGCCGCGACCAGCACCGGCAGGGCGCCGGGGCGCACCTCAACGTCGCCGGGACGTGGGGTGGCTGCCTCCGTGGAGGTGGGCAGCCCCGCCGCCACCCAGGCGGGGTGGCCGCCGTGCAGCAGGCGTACCGACCGGTGACCGGCCCAGCGCAGCGTCCACCAGGCGCGGGCGGCGGACATGCCGTCCCCACCGTCGTAGACCACGACCGGGTGCCCAGCTCGGACGCCGGCGGCCCGTAGCGCGGCCTGGAGGGCGGCGGGTTCGGGTAGCGGGTGCCGGCCGGCGACGCCGGGCGGGCCACACAGTTCGGTGTCCAGGTCGACGAAGACCGCCCCGGGCAGGTGCCCGGTGGCGTAGTCGTCGCGCCCGGGTGGGCCGGTCAGGCGCCAGCGGACGTCGAGCAGGGTCGGCGGGTCGTCACCGTGCATCTCGGCGGCGAGCTGGTCTACCTCGACGAGCAGGTTTTCGGTACCGGACATGAGGTTCAGTCAACACCATCCGCTGCCGGCGGAGGCCGTTGCCTTAACCAGCTTGGGTGGATGCTTTCGGCTGGCGTTCAGTCCCACACCGCCAGCTCGCTGGGCTCAACCGCCGGGGCGAAGTGCCACCATGCTTCCTGACTGGCGAGCACTTCATCCCAGAACCTCAGCCAGCAAGGCCCGGTCAGCCGGGAATACGTCGCCGTCGTAGTTACTGGCCAGGTATTTGAAGACCGCCGTATAGGTGTGTGCCGGCACCCACCGCGCGCGCCTGGCATCGAGCGCGCCGACCACCTTAGGCAATTGCCGGTGGTTGTCGTAGGTGCCCAGACTCACGCAGGATGTAACAGTGGCCATCCACACCTCGTCGGGCGCCCGGGGGTCGGGTATGTAGCGGGCCAGCATGAGATGGCGCTCCGGAGACGGTTCCACAACCAGTTGCGCTACTTCCCACAGCTTCCGCCTCGCGGCATCACACGGGTCTTCCTCTGGACCAATGTAGCCACCCGGCAGCGCCCAACCACACCCGTCTAACCGCTCGATCATGACAATCCATCGGCGCTTGACGCCGGTAGAGCCAACAACCTCGGCGGCAGCCAGGGCGTTCGTGCGAAGCCGCTCGCCCCAATATCCGAGTTCGTTCCGCTCGTAACGGAGACCCGTTGACGGGGCCGGCGTGACCGGACGACCGCCGATTGCGCGGAACGGAAGCGCCGCATGGGCCGGACGGACAGGCCAGTCGACAGTAGTGGGGTCCATTATCGGGCCAACCCAGGACTTCCCGGCGACGAGGCTGTCTAGGACGCTTGGGGAGCGGTGGGTGTGGTTCATGGCCATCTCCTCGATTGATGGTCAAATGCTGGCACACATCCCATTGGGAGGGGCCTATAGCAGATCAGGGGCACTGGCGATGGTGGCGAAGTCCTCGGCGCTCCACCGGTGGCGCCCCAACGCTGGGAAGTTCGCCGTACGGTAGTCGGCCGCCCGGCCACGACACCGTCTACGGTTGTCGTGTGCCTCGTTGACACATCGCTTTTGGTCGTCAGCGCCGGTGTCTGCACCTGTGCGGATCGTGGAATTCGAGGCCACGGCGGCCAGAACGGCGTTAACGTCGCAAAGGTGGGTACAACGCACTGCCGTAGCTGGTGCGCAGTTACGCCAGTCCCACCGGGAGGATCCGTTACCCACTCCCCGATCTGTGGCCGTGCGTCCCGGTGCGGCAGGCCGGCCAGGGTCAGCGGGATGGTCGGGCTCAGGCGGTCCGGGTGAGTTGCTACCGACGCGGCCGAACATCGACGGTTACCCGTGACGGTTCGGCCGCGTCGTCTCACTCTCAGTCCCGCTTGGGACCCTTTCCTCGGCCCGGTCCGTCCAGGACTGCGGTGGCCTCCACCTCGACCAGCAGGTCGGGGCCGGCGAGGGCGCTGATACCCAGGCCCGTCAACGGGGCGGCCAGGGTGACGCCCAGCTTCGCCGCCGCCCGCGCGATTCCTTCCCCCAGCAGCGCCATCTTGTCGGGCGTCCAGTCGACGACGTACACGGTCACCTTCGCCACGTCATCGAAGGAGCCGCCGACCTCGGCCAGGGCGGTGGCGACGTTCAGGTAGCACTGCTCGACCTGGGTGGCGAGGTCACCCACGCCGACCGTGTTCCCGTCAGGGTCCACGGATACCTGGCCGGCGAGGAAGACCAGCCGAGACCCGGTGGCGACCGCCATCTGGGAATAGAGGTCGACCTTCGGAAGCCCTTCGGGGTTCACCAGGGTGATGGTCATGCTGACTCCCTTTCATGGAGCTGTCGGTTCAACCACCTAAACATAACACAGCAATGTTATGCATTCCGGGGCCGGCCGCTACCGCGCCGACACCAACCCCCTCGAACTGGCCACCCAGAGCTGGGCCGTCGCCCACGGGCTGGTCTCCCTCGTCGCCACCGGCCCCCTACCCCGGCCGACCCTCGCCCACGGCCCCCTCCTACTGACCGCGCTCTTCACCGCCACCGGAGACGACCCAACCAGTGCCAACAGTCAGTCAAGCAGGGCTGGCAACCAGACCAGACCTGACCAGCGGGGGAGTGTTGATCTAAGCGAGACAGCCCCGATGCCGCGGCCGTCCGGAGTCGTTGTACAGGCCGTGGTCGGACACGGGCCGGTGGCGGGGAGACGACAGAGGGGTGGGGGTAGTGGAGAGCTGGACCGGCGAGGCTGCGGACGTGAGAAGAAGCTGGGTACGGCCCGCGAGTCTGCGGGGGCTGTTCGCGGTGCCGCTGATGGTGGCGCTCGTGTTGGGCATAACCTCGGTCGGTGCGGCGCGCGTGCTCGCGCAGAGCGTGCCGTCGGCGGCAGCGGGCCCTCCTGGTACCGGCCTGGCCTGGGGAAACAACAGTGACGGCGAGTTGGGCGATGGGACCACCACGGGCAGCAGCACCCCTGTTGCGGTGGACCTGCCAGCCGATACCACGATCACCGCTATCGCCGCCGGGACCGCCTACGGTCTGGCGTTGACCTCCACCGGCACTGTCCTGGCCTGGGGCGACAACAGTGCCGGCCAGTTGGGCGATGGGACCACCACGGACAGCAGCACCCCCGTCGCGGTGAACCTGCCAGCCGATACCACGATCACCGCCGTGGCCGCCGGCGACCGCCACAGTCTGGCGTTGACCTCCACCGGCACCATGCTGGCCTGGGGCGAGAATTTCATCGGCCAGCTGGGCGATGGGACCACCACCCGCAGAAGCACCCCCGTCGCGGTCAACCTGCCAACCGGCACCACGATCACCGCCATGGCCGCCGGCCACCGCCACAATCTGGCGCTGACCTCCACCGGCACCGTCCTGGCCTGGGGCGACAACAGTGCCGGCCAGTTGGGCGATGGCACCACCACGGACAGCAGCACCCCCATCGCGGTGGACCTGCCAACCGGTACCACGATCACCACCGTGGCCACCGGCGCCTACCACAGTCTGGCGTTGACCTCCGCCGACACCATGCTGGCCTGGGGCTACAACATCTTCGGCCAGTTGGGCGATGGCACCACCACGGACAGAAGCACCCCCATCGCGGTGGACCTGCCAACCGGCACCACGATCACCACCGTCTCCGGCGGCGACCGCCACACTCTGGCGGTGACCTCCGCCGACACCATGCTGGCCTGGGGACACAACAACTTCGGCCAGTTAGGCGATGGCACCACCACGGACAGAAGCACCCCCATCGCGGTGAACCTGCCAACCGGCACCACGATCACCACCGCCTCCGCCGGCGCCTTCCACAGCCTGGCGGTGACCTCCACCGGCACCATGCTGGGCTGGGGCTACAACGCCCTCGGCCAGGTAGGCGACGGGACCACCGCCACCCGCAGAAGGACCCCCGTCGCGGTGGACCTGCCAGCCGACACCACGATCACCGCCGCCGCCGCCGGCAACCGCCACAGTCTGGCTGTCGTCCCGTCGACCTCAACCACGACCCTGCAGGTCTCCCCACCGAACCCGAAACCGGATCAACCCCTCACCCTCACCGCCACCGTGACCTGCACCGGCAGCACCCCCACCGGAACCGTGACCTTCCACGACGACACGACAACCCTGGACGCGAAACCCCTGACCGGCAACCCCACCGCCACCGCAACCCTCACCGCCACCCACCTGACACCCGGCACACACCACATCCAGGCGCGCTACAACGGCGACAACAACTGCCCAGCCTCCACCTCCAACCCCACCACAGTCACCATCCCCAAGCCCACCAGCCCAAAGCCCACCAGCCCAAAGCCCACCATCCCCGTCACCGGCGCCAACCTGCCCACCATCCTCACCGCCGGCTTCCTCCTCACCCTCACCGGCACAGCTTTGACCCTCGCCACCTACCGACGCCGACCAACACACAGGACCTGAGACGACGTCTGATAGCTGGCAGGCGTCGACGGTGGAGTTCCCCAGCGGGTGAACCCACCCTGCGACGGCTGTCCTCCACCCGTGGTCACGGAAGGCGCGAATTCACTCGGGCGTAAAATCGGCGGGTGGATGTGGTGGCGGCCTGCCGGGCCTTCGTGGCCGTCAGCGGCCACGGCAGCTTCACCTCCGGCGCCGCCGCGGCGGGAATCCCGCAGTCGGTGGCCAGCCGGCGCGTCGCCGCTCTGGAGGAACACTTCGGCGCCCGGCTCTTCGACCGGTCGTCCCGGGCGGTCCGGTTGACGCCGTTCGGGCAGGACATGCTGCGCACGGCACGCCGCCTGGTCGACCTCGCCGACGCGATGACCGAGGACGCCGAGCGGGCTCGGCTACGCCCACTGCGAATCGCCGTACCCGACAGTTGCCCACCCCACCGCCTGGCCACCCTGGTGGCCGCCGGGCGGCGGCAACGGACCCAGCTGGAGGTACGGCCGGCCGACCCGGCAGGGCGCGAACAGCTCTGTCGGACCCTGGAGGTCAGTGCCGGGATCGTCGCGGTTCCGGCCGAGGCGGCAGTCTGGCGGGTTCCGCTCGGGCTGGCCTCCCGGACCGCCTTCCCCGCCCGGACGGTGTTCCTGGAGACCCTGCGCACCGGCCGAACCGGCGCGGCGGCGCGACGGCGGATCCTCATCCAACCCGAGGACGACGTCGCGCACCTGCGGGACCCGCTGACCCGTACCGGCCAGTCCGTCGGTCTGGCACCGACCCAGGTGGCGGTCACGCCATCCCTGGTCGATGCCGCCGCCCACGCCCTAAGCTCGCCGGACCTGCTGCTCTGTTCGCCGCAGCAGGCCGAGGACTTCGGGCTGCACTGGTGCACCCTGGCTGATCCCCGGCTCCAACGCGGCTACGACATCGCCGCCGGCGCGCACCAGGACCTCGAACAGCTGCGGACTGCCCTGCACGCGGACATTGCCCGCTGCCTGGGCGCCCCCGCCGACCCCGGGGGAGTCGGGGGTCGGCTGCCGGACAAGCCACCGACGCGGGAGCCGAGGTGACTGTCTCCACCGTGCTGCGCAACGCGCGCGAACTCCTCGGGGAGGCGGGGCTGCACGGAGCCTTCCTCGTCCGCAACCTCGACACCGGCGCTGAGATCGGCCTCGACGCGGATGTCCCCTTTCCGGCGGCGTCGCTGGTGAAGGTGCCGCTGGCAGTAGCTGTCCTGGAACGGGTGGCGCGCGGCGAGCTCGACCCGGCGACGCCGGTCGACATCGCACCCGGCCTGGTCACCACACCGGGCACCACCGGGCTGAGCCGGTTCCGCCACCCGGCCCGGGTCGCCCTGGACGACCTGCTCTACCTGAGCATCGCCATCAGCGACGGGGTCGCCGCGGACGCTTTGTTCGACCGCACCCCACCGGCTGTGGTCGCCGCCGAGCTGCGGCGACTCCAGATCGAGGGCATCGCCGTACGACACCGGATCAGTGACCTCACCGACACACCGAGCGAACGGCTCCGACCCGACGAGGCGCACCTGGCTCAGGCTCTCGCCATCGGCGCCGCTACCGCCGGGAGCGGCCACCCGGTCGCCCAACTCGACGTCACCCGCGCCAACGCCGGTTCGGCCCGGGCCTTCGTTGACCTGCTGCACGCCCTCTGGCGGCCCACGGCGATCAGCGAGACCACCGCCGCCCGGGTACGCGATCTGATGGCCGACAACGTGCTCCGGCATCGACTCGCACCCGACTTCACCTCCGACGCCGCGCGCTGGTCCTCGAAGACCGGCACCCTGCTGCATCTGCGACATGAGGTGGGGGTGGTGGACCACGCCGACGGGCAGTCGTACGCGGTCGCCGCGTTGACCGCCTCCCGCGTACCCGCCGTCGCGCAGCCGGGCAGCGAGGCGACCATGGCGCATGTCGCGCGGGTGCTGCACGGCTATCTGCGCACGGGCGCCCCGCCATGGTGGGGTTAGCTTCCCAGCCGGGCGATGACCACCTCGGTGGCCTCGGCGATGAGGGCGTTGTCGTAGCTGGCGTCCGGCTCGTCCCGGCTGGACAGCACGGCGAGGACGATCGGCGCGCGGTCCGGCGGCCAGATCACCGCGATGTCGTTGCGGGTGCCGTACCCGGCCGCTCCGGTCTTGTCCCCAACGACCCAGCCGTCGGGGACGCCGGCGCGGATCAGCTCCCCGCCGGTGGTGTTGCCCCGCAACCAGGCGTTGAGGATGTCGCGGTCGGTGGGTTCGAGGGCGTCGTCGACGGCGTACTCCCGCAGGTCTTCGGTCAGGGCTCGGGCGGTGCTGGTGTCTCGTGGGTCGCCGGGGGTCGCCTCGTTGAGTTCGGTCTCGTAGCGAGCCGCGTCGGTGACGTTGTCGCCGATTTCCTTCAGCTCCTGCTCGAACAGTTCCGGCCCGCCAAGGTGGCGCAGCAGCAGGTTGCCGGCGGTGTTGTCGCTGTAGCGAACGGCGGCGTCGGCGATGGCCCGCAGCGTCATGCCCTCGGCGACGTGTTGCTCCGTGATCGGCGAGTAGTCCACCAGATCGTCCGCCGAGTACCGCACCACCTGTTCCAGTTCGGCGTCGGTGGTCGCGTCGAGGACCTCGGCGGCGGCCAGCGCCTTGAAGGTCGAGCCGTAGGCGAACCGCTCGTTGGCCTGGTAGCGGACCGTCCGACCGGTGCCGGTGTCGACCGCGTAGATTCCCAGCCGCGCGTCGAACCTCTCCTCCAGCTGCCGGAGCTCGTGGTGCAGGTCGGCAGCGGCTGAGGTACCGACGGTCACCGCGCTGCCGGACAGCCGCTCCCCGGTCGCGTCCGCGGTGGCGCAGGCGGACAGCGGGATGAGTGCCGTCGCGCCGGCGACTGCGGCGATCACCCGCCGTGTCGAAATCGTCATCGTGACTCCCTACTTGTCGTTGACCCGACCACGGAGAGTGCCGATCAGGCCGGACTCGACCTTGACAGGGGTTGGGGATGCCGTCGAAGACGGAAGGAGTGAACTTCATGCTGATCTGGCATACGTGCTTTCCTGCCGTGCAACTCATGCCCGAGGGGCCAGCCTCGGCGACCGGCACCACCGGCGCGGGTAACATCGACGTGTCTCACGCCGAACCCGAAGGCCGGGTGACCGTGAAACCCCAGATCGGGGCCGCGACTGCCATGGTCAACCACAACCTGCGGTAGCGGGTCACGTGGATGATCAGGGGTCGTGCGTGAGACACTTGCCGTCCGATTTGTTTCTCGTTAACGGGTGATTGAGATCATCGCGCACTCACTGGTCGACACGACCGAGATGTACCTACGGACCATCCTCGAGCTCGAGGAGGAGGGGGTGCCGCCGCTGCGTGCCCGCATCGCCGAGCGGCTGCGCCAGAGCGGTCCCACGGTCAGCCAGACCGTCGCCCGGATGGAGCGGGACGGCCTGCTCACCGTTGAGGGCGACCGCCACCTCACGCTCACCGAAACCGGCCGCGACGCGGCGGTCTCCGTGATGCGCAAACACCGACTGGCGGAGCTGCTGCTGGTCAACGTGATCGGCATGCCCTACGAGGAGGCCCACGAGGAGGCCTGCCGGTGGGAGCACGTCATGAGCGACGCTGTCGAGCAGCGGGTCTACGACCTGCTCAACCGGCCGACCCGCTCGCCGTACGGCAACCCGATCCCCGGGCTGGAGGCGCTGGGATCGGCGGGCCCCTCCGCCGCGGAGCCCGCCGAGGGGGAGCGCAACCTGGCGTTTCCCGGCCTCTCCGGCACGGTCGTGGTCCGGCGGATCTGCGAGAGCCTACAGAGCAACTCGGACGTGTTGCGCCAGCTGCACGCCGCCGGGGTTGACCCAGGCGCCACGGTGACGGTCGCCCAGGAGCGGGACGGCGTGTCGATCGACCGCTACGGCGACAGCGTCCGCCTTCCCCGCGAGGTGGCCTCCCGGGTCTTCGTCGCCGCCGGCTGACGCGACTTCGGCAGCCACGCACCGCACCGACCCGGCTGAGGGTTCAGTCGAGGTACGGGCAGTGGCGGCAGCCCCGACCGCAGCAGGTGCCACGGCGAGCGAGAAAGCCGGCGGTAAGCACGAACAGACCGGTGGTCGGGTCGGGGTAGCCGGCCTCACCGGCGGCGAGGGCAGCAGCGTGAGCGGCGCAGATCCGCTCGCGTTGCGGGTCCTCGGGCGGCAACCGGGACGGGTGTGGCTCGGTCAACGGCCGATTCGCCAACGGTTTTCGCTCCCCACCCACGCCGGGCAGTGTAGGGGCCTGGTGGCTAACCGAACCAGGCCGCTGCCTGCCCGTGCGCCTGGGCCCACGCCAGTGGCTTACCGTCGAGCGCGAGCACAGTGTTGAGGCCGGCGCCGGGCGGCTCGGGCAGTCCCTCGTAGGGCAGCGCTCGCGGCGACTCCACGGCGATCCAGGTGCCGGGCAGCCCACGAACCAACTCGACGAAGGCGGTGCGTCGGCGCTGCGGCACCTGGTACAGCACCGTCGTGTGGAACACCACCAGGGTAGCCTCGGGTGGGGCCAGTGCGGCCACCGCCGGCAGGTCGTCCACCAGGTCGCCGCGGACAAGCAGCGGTGGATCGGCCGCGACCAGCTGCGCCGCCGCCCGCAGCCGCGCCCGCCGGTGCGCATGCTCCGGCCAGATGAGAGCGTCCAACCAGGCGAGATCATCCACGTCGGTCACGTCCAGCGGATTGAGGTCCAGCCCGGCCCGCCACACCACGGTGGGGAGCCGGCTCGGCGGCAGGGCGCCGGTGAGCGTGCAGTCGAGGACCGGGCGGCCGTCGCCCAGGAGCTGGCGGTCGTAGCGGTACGCGTACCGGTCGGGGTAGAGGCAGAGCCCCGCCGACGCACCGACCTCCAACAGTGCGAGCGGTTGGGGTAGCGCGGCGAGCAGCGGCAGCAGGACGGCGCACCGCCCCGCCTCGTTCGTCTGGGTCGCCCTACGCTGGATCTCCACCTCGATAGCCGGCCAGTTCGCCAGGACGTAGGCGTGGAAGGCCGCCGGGTCCTCGACCGGGCCACCGAGCAGCCGTACCACGCCGAAGAGCAGATTCGGTTGCCGCTTGGCCGGCGGAAGCCGCTCGATCAACGCGAGCAGTTCGGCGTCACCGGACACCGCCAAGGCCAAGCGCTCGTACACCGGTGACACGCCACCCGCTTCCCGGGTGGCGAAGGTGCGATAGGTATCGGCTGCCGTCACGCCCACAGGATCGCACCACAGGGGAGAGGCAGGGCCCCGCTCCGGTCACCGCCCCGTGTGACCTCGGGCACCCTCGCCCGAGGTCACACGTGCACGTACGTCAGCTACAACCGCTGGTGGAACCACAGCCCTCGCAGACGTAGCAGCTACCGGCCGGGCGCATCTTCGTACCGCAGGTGAAGCAGAGCGGCGCGTCGGCGGCCTTACCGATCACCGCTTCCAGCAGCTCGGTGCTCGACCCCACCGACGGCGCCGGCTGCGCCGCCGCGACGTCGGCCAGCTCCTGCGCCGGCTGGGCGACCGGGCCGACCTTCGGCTCCTCCGGCCGCGTCTCGACCGGGGCGGAGGAGGCCATCGCGGTGAGGTCCGCCGTGTTCGCCTCCGCCTCCGCCTCCGCCGCGAGCTGGGCGGCCCGCTCCTTGGCGGTGAAGATGCCCAGCTCCGCACGGCGCTCGTACGGCAGGAAGTCCAGGGCCAGGCGACGGAAGATGTAGTCCATCACCGAGGCCGCCATCCGCACGTCCGGGTCGTCGGTCATGCCGGCGGGCTCGAAGCGCATGTTGGTGAACTTGCTGACGTACGTCTCCAGCGGGACACCGTGCTGCAGACCGATGGAGATGGCCACCGAGAAGGCGTCCATCACGCCGGCCAGGGTCGAGCCCTGCTTCGACATCTTGAGGAAGACCTCGCCGAGGCCGTCGTCCGGGTAGGAGGACGAGGTGAGGTAGCCCTCCGCGCCGCCGACCGAGAAGGAGATCGTCTCCGAGGGGCGCTTCTTCGGCAGCCGCTTCCGCACCGGCCGGTACTCGATGACCTTCTCCACGACCTTCTCGACCGCGGCGGGCACCACCTCCACCGGGGCGGTGGCCTTCTCCTTCTTCGCCACCGACAGCGGCTGGCCGACCTTGCAGTTGTCGCGGTAGATCGCCAGCGCCTTGAGGCCGAGTCGCCAGCCCTCGAAGTAGATCTTCTCGACGTCCTCGACGGTGGCCTGCTCCGGCATGTTGACCGTCTTGGAGATGGCGCCGGAGATGAACGGCTGGACGGCCGCCATCATCCGCACATGGCCCATCGGGGCGATGGAACGCTCGCCCATCGCGCAGTCGAAGACCGGGTAGTGCTCCGGCTTGAGCCCCGGGGCGTCCACCACGTGACCGTGCTCGGCGATGTGCTCGACGATCGCCTCGACCTGCTCCTCCGGGTACCCGAGGCTGCGCAGGGCACGCGGCACGGTCTGGTTGACGATCTGCATCGAGCCGCCACCGACCAGCTTCTTGAACTTGACCAACGCCAGGTCCGGCTCGACGCCGGTGGTGTCGCAGTCCATCATCAGGCCGATGGTGCCGGTGGGCGCGAGAACGCTGGCCTGCGAGTTACGCCAGCCGTTCCGGTCGCCGACCTTGTTGCCGAGGGTCCACTGCCGGGTCGCCTCCCGCTGCACCGCCGTGGCCACGGCGCCGGTGGGCTTGATCTCGTCGTTCGCGGCAGCGTGCTTGCGCATGACCCGCTTGTGCGGTTCGGCGTTCCGGGCGTAGCCGTCGTACGCGCCGACGATGCCGGCCAGCTCGGCGGAGCGCCGGTACGCGGTGCCGGTCATCAGCGAGGTGATCGCCGCGGCCAGCGTACGACCCTGGTCCGAGCCGTACGGCAGGCCGGAGGCCATCAGCAGGGCACCGAGGTTGGCGTACCCGATCCCGAGTTGCCGGTACGCCCGGGTGGTCTCGCCGATCTTCTCGGTGGGGAAGTCGGCGAAGCAGATCGAGATGTCCATCGCGGTGATGACCAGCTCGACCGAGCGGACGAACTTCTCCACCTCGAAGCCGCCGTCGGCACGGAGGAACCGCATCAGGTTGAGCGAGGCCAGGTTGCACGAGGAGTTGTCCAGGTGCAGGTACTCCGAGCAGGGGTTCGACGCGGTGATCCGACCGGTCTCCGGGCAGGTGTGCCAGTCGTTGATGGTGTCGTCGTACTGGAGACCGGGGTCGGCGCACTCCCAGGCCGCCTGCGAGATGGTCCGGAACAGCGGCTTCGCGTCGATCGTGTCGATCACCGTACCGTCGAGGCGGGCACGCAGGTCGAAGGTGCCGCCGTCCTGCACCGCCGTCATGAACTCGTCGCTGACCCGGACCGAGTTGTTGGCGTTCTGGTACTGCACGCTGACGATGTCCGTGCCGCCCAGGTCCATGTCGAAGCCGGCGTCGCGCAGGGCACGGACTTTGTCCTCCTCGCGCGCCTTGGTGACCACGAATTCTTCGATGTCCGGGTGGTCGACGTCGAGGATGACCATCTTGGCCGCCCGCCGGGTCGCGCCGCCGGACTTGATGGTGCCCGCTGACGCGTCGGCGCCGCGCATGAAGCTGACCGGTCCGGAGGCGGTGCCGCCGGAGGAGAGCAACTCCTTCGAGGAGCGGATCCGGGAGAGGTTGACTCCGGAGCCGGAGCCGCCCTTGAAGATCAGCCCCTCCTCCTTGTACCAGTCCAGGATGGAGTCCATCGAGTCGTCAACGGCGAGGATGAAGCACGCGCTGACCTGCTGCGGCGAGGACGTGCCGACGTTGAACCAGACCGGCGAGTTGAAGCTGAACACCTGGTGCAGCAGCATCCAGGTCAGCTCGTGGGCGAAGATCTCGGCGTCGGCCGGGGTGGCGAAGTAGCCGTACTCCTCACCGGCGGTGCGGTAGGTGGCCACCACCCGGTCGATCAGCTGTCGAAGCGACCACTCCCGCTCCGGGGTTCCCACCGCGCCCCGGAAGTACTTGGTGGTCACGATGTTGGCCGCGTTGACGCTCCACTCCTGTGGGAACTCCACGCCGCGCTGTTCGAAGTTGATCGACCCGTCCCGCCAGTTCGTCATGATGACGTCCCGACGCTCCCAGGTCACCTCGTCGTACGGGTGGATCCCCTCGGTGGTCCACACCCGCTCGACCTTCAGACCCGCTGCCGCCTTGCTCCGTGACTTGCTCGTTGTCACACCGTCCCCCGGCATCTCATCGCCCCTCGTCCGCGCCCCACGCGCGGCCCTACCGTCAAACCGGCCGCGTCTCACCCGCGGCCCTACCGTCAAACCCGGCCGCGTCTCACCCGCGGCCCTACCGTCAAACCGGTCCGCGGTCCCACGCGCGGCCCGACCGTCAAACCCGGCCACGTCTCACCCGCGGCACACTCTGGTGCGGCCAGCTGCCCCGACCGCCTCAGCCTCCCTCGCGGACCTGCGCCGCGGTCCGCAGCGTCTCGATCTCCCGCTCGAAGTCGGCGAGCGACTCGAACGACCGGTAGACACTGGCAAACCGGAGGTAGGCGACCTCGTCCAGGTCCTGCAGCGGCCCCAGGATGGCCAGCCCGACCTCGTGGCTGGGAAGCTCGGCGGCGCCCTTGGCCCGTACGGTCTCCTCGACCTTCTGCGCCAGCAGGGCAATGGAGTCGTCGTCAACCGGACGACCCTGGCACGCCTTGCGCACCCCGCCGATGATCTTCGTACGGCTGAAGGGTTCGGTAACCCCGCTGCGTTTGACGACCGCGAGGACGGCCTCCTCCACCGTGGTGAACCGCTTGCCGCACTCCGGGCAGGAGCGCCGGCGCCGGATCAGCTGGCCGTCGTCGGCCTCCCGCGAGTCAACGACCCGGGAGTCGGGGTGCCGGCAGTACGGACACCGCATGGAGCCCGACCTCCTTCGTCGGCCGTGGGGCCGAACGGGCCCGCACCCGGACACGCCGCACCACGGCGGAGCCGTCATTTCGACGGTCTTCGCCGTGCTGGCGGATGAAGTGCGGTCCGTAGTCGAACCCAACCTATAGGCAACTAAGGCCCAATGACTACTACATCTAGGGGTTGACCGTATGCCGCCGGAGAACTGAGGTCAAGTTGGCGAGCCTGTCCGGCGCGTCACCAAGCGACCTGGATCACCCCCCACCCACGCGGACCACCCGACCGGGCCAGTGCCACCGAGAATTTCAACCCCCGTCGACCCCGAATCGCTACGGGCACCGAGCACAACCGCCCCCTGCGGCCCACAATTAGCACACAAGTACGACCCGTCGTACTATTTACCAGAACATGGGTACGACCCAGGCGAGAGCCACCCCGACACGCCGACCAAGGTCGTACAGATGTTTGAAGAAGGCTGATCTCGCCTATACGGTCAGGGACGACCGGCTCACGACGGCTTCCACCGTGAGTCAACACCACGAGCGACGGGGCATCCAAGCGCCGACCAGGGAGGACGGACGTGACCGAGGACCGGACCAACCGGCCGAAGGGCCCACAGCAGATCACCGAAGGGCCGGCGAGCACCCGTCGTCGACGTGCCGCGCGGGGCCGCACCGGTGCGCCCGCTGTGCGTCCGGTCACCCCGATCGTCAGCGCCTACCCCGAACCGGCGACCGTCGACCTCACCACCCGGCAACGGCGGATCCTGGAGTTCATTCGCACCTGGGTCGAGCGGCACGGCTACCCACCAAGCGTGCGCGAGATCGGTGAGGCGGTCGGGCTGGTATCCCCGTCCAGCGTCGCCTACCAGCTCAAAGAGCTGGAGAAGAAGGGCTTTCTGCGCCGCGACCCAAACCGCCCACGCGCAGTTGACGTCCGGCCGCCCAGCGACGCCCTCGACGACGAGGCGGCGATCGCGCAGCGGCCAGCCCCGGCCTATGTGCCGATGCTGGGCCGGATCGCCGCCGGCGGTCCAATCCTCGCCGAACAGGCCATCGAGGACATCTTCCCCCTCCCCCGCGAGTTGGTCGGCGAGGGGGACGTCTTCATGCTTCAGGTCAAGGGCGACTCGATGCTGGACGCGGCGATCTGCGACGGCGACTGGGTCGTTGTCCGACAGCAACCCACCGCCGAATCCGGCGACATCGTGGCTGCCATGCTGGACGGCGAGGCGACGGTGAAGACCTACCGGCGGCGGGACGGACACGTCTGGCTGATGCCGCAGAACCCGGCCTTCGACCCAATCCCGGGCGACGACGCCACCATCATGGGCCGGGTCGTCACCGTGCTCCGCCGCATCTGACCCGTGGTAGCCGCCGTACCGCCGGCTCAGTAGCGGCCGTGCCCGCCGCCGCCGTCACGGCGCGGTGGCCGGGCACGACCACCGCCGTGCACGCCACCATTGGCTCCCCCGCCGTTCGCTCCACCACCGGCTCGCCCGCCGTACACCCCGCCGCCACGCCCCCCGCCGGCCGAACGACCGCCATCGGCGCCCTGACCGCCGCCCGCGGCGGGACGGGACCCACCGGCACCTCCGGCGGGCCGTCGGCCGTAGACACCAGCGGCGGGACGGCCCCCCTCCGCCGGACGGCCACCGCCATGCTCACGCTTGTCGGCCGGAGCCGCCGCCCGGCCCGGCTCCCGACGCGCCCCATGGCCCCCGGCGGGCGGCGCACCGCCGTAGACAGCACCGCGGCGGTCGGTGGCGTCGCGTGAACCACGGTCAGCGGCCGGCCCACCGGCGCCCGTGGTCTCCGCTGGTCGCCGCCGGGCCCGTACGACGCCCGCCATGCCCGCCCCGACCAGCCCCACACCGATCAGGCCCACGGCGGCGACGAACAGATACACCTTCTCTTGCAGGGAGAGACTGCCGAACCAGGAGGCCGTCGACTCCTCCGCTCCGTCGGCGTTCGTCTCCGGACCGGACTCCGGCTTCGCCGTCGGCGGGTACGACAAGACGTCGATCGGCTCGCCGTCGTCGAGCTGGCCGCCGTCGGAGACGGTCAGAAAGGTCTTGCCATCCGGGGTATAGGTGATCGCCTCACCGAACGGATCCGCGAGCGGAGTCACCCGCGGTTCCGTCGTCGTCAGCGCCGTCACGAGATCGCCGTCGACGACGTCGTACTCGAAGGCGTCCGCATAGGTGCGCAGCACCACCCGAGCGCCATCCGGGGAACGGGCGGCCCCGGTGATCGCCGTGCGCCCGAGCGCCCCGAACGCGTTCTCGGTCTCGGTCGTCGGCAACTCCACCTCGCCGAGCTTTTTCATCTTCCCCGGTTCGGTGTCACCGCTGGGTAGCTCCCCATCAACGGTGAAGATCTCGGCCTTGCCCGAGGCGACCTTGGTAATGATCATCGGGACGCCGTCATCGTCGATGACCAGGGCCTCGGCGTCCCGTGGCTCGTTGTCCGGGTAGGCGAGGCGGTGCAGCGTCAGCCTTTCGTCACCGCTCACCGGCATGCTCCACACCGCGACCCGCTCCCGGCGGTTGCTGCTGGTCACGTTGTCGCCGGTGTCGGCGACCCAGACGGTCTTTCCGTCCGGCGACAACGCCAGGTCCTCGGTGTCCAGGGGGCCGCTGACGGAGTAGCTGACCGGGTCCCCGGCGACCTCGCAGTCGGCGTCCAGGAAGAAGACCCGCTTGTGGCTCTCCACGTCCGTGCTGTCGTTGATCACGATGTAGCCGGTCTCGGTGGCCACCAGCCCGGACAGTTCCCGCAGCCGATCGTCGGTGACGGTGCAACGCTTCTGCCCCTCGGCCGCGGCCGGCGACGGCACCATGACCAGGATTACACCGACAGCAACCGCGGCTGCCCCCAGCAGGCTGAGAGCACCCGTGGTCAGGGTGAGGAAGCGACGCATCAGCACAGTGTCGCATGGCGGTGGTCCACCGCCGCCCACCCGCAACAGCTACGAACGCGCCCCGACACCCGCCGCCGCCGGCTCGGAACCAGCCGCCTCCGGCGACTGGAAGGGCGCCAACTCGGCGGCCAGCGCCGCGTCGACCCGGGCCTGGAGCAGAGTGCCCTCGGGCAGGTGCACCGTGTTGAGCACCTCACCCCGCTGGTGCGCCCGGGCCACCAGGTCACCCCGCTCGTACGGCAGGACCGCGCGGACCTCCACGGCCGGACGGGGCAGCCGGGCCTCGACCGCACCACGCAGGTCGGCGATGCCGGACCCGGAGTGCGCGGAGACGAAGATCGCCTCCGGCCAGCGCCGCTTGAGCCGGAGCAGGGTCTCCTCGCCGGCAGCGTCGGTCTTGTTGACCACCAGCAGCTCCGGCAGCCGGTCGGCGCCCACCTCGGCGAGGACCGCCCGGACGGCACGAACCTGCTCCTCCGGGTCCGGATGGGTGCCGTCAACGACATGCACCACCAGGTCGGCCTCCGCCACCTCCTCAAGGGTGGAGCGAAACGCCTCGACGATCTGGTGCGGCAGATGCCGGACGAAGCCCACCGTGTCGGAGAAGGTGAAGTGACGCCCGTCGGCGGTGGTCGCCTTCCGGATCGTCGGGTCCAGCGTGGCGAAGAGGGCATTCTCCACCAGCACCCCGGCCCCGGTCAGCTGGTTCAGCAGGCTGGACTTGCCGGCGTTCGTGTACCCCGCGATGGCCACCGCGGGCACCGCGTTGCGATAGCGACGGGCACGCTTGGTCTGGCGTACCGTGCGCATGCCCTTGATCTCCCGGCGCAGCCGGGCGATGCGCTGCCGGATCCGCCGGCGGTCGGTCTCCAACTTGGTCTCACCCGGGCCACGCAAGCCCACGCCGCCGCCAGCGCCACCGCCGCGGCCTGATCCACCGCTCTGCCGGGAGAGGGTGTCACCCCAACCCCGCAGTCGGGGCAGCAGGTACTCCAGCTGGGCCAACTCGACCTGCGCCTTACCCTCCCGGCTCTTCGCGTGCTGGGCGAAGATATCCAGAATGAGGGCGGTGCGATCGACGACCTTCACCTTGGTGCGCTGCTCCAGGTTGCGCAGCTGGGACGGGCTGAGCTCACCGTCGCAGATCACCGTGTCGGCACCGCTGGCGAGCACGGCCGCCCCCAGGTCAGCCACCTTGCCCCGGCCAACGTAGGTGGCCGGGTCGGGCCGTTGCCGGCGTTGGATCAGCCCCTCAAGCACCTGCGAACCGGCCGTCTCGGCCAGCGCCGCCAGCTCGGCGAGGGAATTCTCGGCGTCCTGCTGCGAACCCTCGGTCCACACCCCGACCAGGACGACCCGCTCCAGTCGGAGTTGGCGGTACTCGACCTCGGTGATGTCGGTCAGCTCGGTGGAGAGGCCGGGGACCCGCCGCAGCGCCTGCCGCTCCGACAGCTCGAACTCACCGGTGGTGGCGTCGAACTCGTCGCCCTCGTCGGGAAGGAAGGTCTCCTGCTCTCGCAAACCGCGCCCCCTGTCTGGTTACCGTCGGTTGGCTGTTTGCCCACCGTGCTGCCGGGAAAATTGCGACCGGCTCCCAGCAATCCTGACATGTGACAACGCCACCCGCATCGGCAATATGCCCGGCCTACCCGCTGGTAACGGGGTCGGATGCGGTGCCGACACCGGGGGCGAGTAGAAATGCGGGGCGAGTCGTTCAGCGTCATCGGAAGGAACTGTGTGGCCACCACCCGACTGCCGAGTGCCGGATTCTCGATCACCGTCCGGATCGCAGTAACCGCGGATGCCTCCTCCATTGGGCGGTTGACCACCACGGTCGGCGAGGCCGGAGCAATCGTCACCGCGCTCGACGTGGTCGACTCCGACCACACCCACGTCACCGTCGACCTGACCTGCGACACCGCCGACGCCAACCACGCCGACCAGGTGGTTGATGCGCTCACCGCGCTCGACGGGGTTGACGTGCGTAAGGTCTCCGACCGCACGTTCCTGCTGCACCTCGGCGGCAAGATCGAGGTCAGCCCGAAGGTCGCGCTGCGCACCCGGGACGAGTTGTCCCGGGCGTACACCCCGGGGGTGGCCCGGGTCTGCCAGGCCATCGCGGAGAACCCGGCGGACGCGCGGCGCCTGACCATCAAACGCAACACGGTGGCGGTGGTCAGCGACGGCTCCGCCGTGCTCGGCCTGGGCAACCTGGGGCCGGCGGCGTCGCTGCCGGTGATGGAGGGCAAGGCGGCGCTGTTCAAGCGGTTCGGCGGGGTGGACGCCTGGCCGGTGGTGCTCGACACCCAGGACACCGACGAGATCGTGTCGATCGTCAAGGCGATCGCACCCGCGTACGGCGGGATCAACCTGGAGGACATCGCCGCGCCGCGCTGCTTCGAGATCGAGGCACAGCTGCGTGCGGCACTGGACATTCCGGTCTTCCACGACGACCAGCACGGCACGGCGATCTGTGTGCTGGCCGCGCTGACCAACGCGCTCCGCGTCGTCGGTAAGGAACTGGCGCAGGTACGGGTGGTGGTCTCGGGCGCGGGCGCCGCCGGCACCGCGATCATGAAGCTGCTGCTGCGCCAGGGCGTGGGCGACATCATCGCGTACGACCGGCAGGGTGCGCTGCACCGTGGGATGACCGGGCTTAACCCGGCCTGGCAGTGGCTGGCCGAGCACACGAACCGGGAAAACTACTCCGGCGACCTGGCCGGGGCGGTACGGGACGCGGACGTCTTCATCGGCGTGAGCGCCCCCAATCTGCTCACCGGGGACGACATCGCCGCCATGGCCAAGGACGCGATCGTGTTCGCGCTGGCGAACCCGGACCCGGAGGTTGACCCGCGGGAGGCGCGCCGGCACGCCGCCGTGGTCGCCACCGGCCGCTCCGACCAGCCCAACCAGATCAACAACGTGCTGGCCTTCCCCGGCGTGTTCCGGGGGATGCTGGACGCGCACGCGGAGGGCTTCACGGAGGAGATGGCGATCGCCGCGGCCCGGGCCATCGCCGACGTCGTCGGCGAGGAGAAAATCAATCCGACGGTCATCATCCCCAGCGTCTTCGACTCCCGGGTGGCCCCAGCCGTCGCCGCGGCCGTTCGCGCGGCCGCACAGAACCCGGCGGCCACCCCACCGCCCGCCGCCGACCCCGGCCCGGTCGACCTGCCCGAGATCGCCGCCAACGCCAGCGCCACCCCCTAGGCCGCCGCCTTCCACCGCACCGGATTACCTCGACGAGCAGGTGATCCGGGTGGTTTGGGCCGCACCACAGCTGGTAATCGAAGCTCGCCCGTCCTCGGCAACCGCAGATGGTGGGATACCAAGCGATGACCAGCGCCCTGTGGCGACGCCTGCTGGCTGAGTTCACCGGCACCGCCCTGCTGGTCACCGCCGTGGTCAGCTCCGGAATCATGGCCACCACCCTCGCCCCCGACCAGGTCGGCCTTCAGCTGCTGGCAAACTCGATCACCACCGCCTTCGCCCTCGGCACGCTGATTTTGATCTTCGGACCGGTCTCCGGGGCCCACCTCAACCCGGTCGTCTCCGCCGCCGACTGGTTCCTCGGGCGGCGCGCCGGCACCGGTCTGACCGCCGGCGACCTGGGTGCCTACGGAGCGGCCCAGGTCCTCGGCGGGGTCGCCGGTGCGGTGCTGGCGCACCTGATGTTCGACCTCGCCGCGATCGACTTCGCCGGCAAGGAGCGGGCCGCCTGGCACCTCTGGGTCGGTGAGGTTGTCGCCACCTCCGGGTTGGTCCTACTGATCTTCGCCCTCGCCCGGTCCGGACGTGCGTCGGTCGCCCCGGCCGCCGTCGGCGCCTATATCGGGGCCGCGTCCTGGTTTACCTCGTCCACCTCCTTCGCCAATCCAGCGGTCACCATCGGCCGCGCGTTCTCCGACACCTTCGCCGGCATCGCCCCCACCTCGGTGCCCGGTTTCGTCCTGGCCCAGGTGGCTGGACTCGCCGTCGGCGTCGGCCTGCTCACCGCCCTCTACCCCGACGCCGGTGCCGCCGCCGACCAGGTCGTCGTCCCCGCGGAGCCGGCAACGTCGGGAGACCAGGGGCCGCCGACCCGTCGAGCGGACCGCCGCCGTTCCCCGGCCAAGCCACCGCCCAACGCGCACCAGATCGATGCGGAGCACCTCGGGGTCGACAAACCCTCGGTGCTGTTCGTCTGCGTCCACGACGCCGGCGGCTCGCAGCTGGCCGCCGGTTGGCTACGCCAGCTCGCTGGCGACGCCGTCGAGGTCCGCTCCGCCGGCTCCGCCCCCGCCCGCCAGGTCGACCCCGCCGCCGCGGTGGCCATGTGGGAGGTCGGCATCGACATCACCGGTCAGGTGCCGACGCTGCTGCGGCCCGCGACCGCCGCGTCCGCTGACGTCATCATCACCATCGGGCGCCGCAGTGACCTTCCCGACTTCCCAACCGGACGCCACGAGAACTGGGATCTTGACGATCCCACCGGCCTCGGGGTCGAGGCGATCCGCCCGATCCGCGACGAAATCCGGAACCGGGTGGCGCGATTGCTCGGGGAGCTGCGGCGCACGACGTGACACCGATGTCGTTCAACGCGAGAAGCGCCAGCGGCAAGACCCACCGTCGATCGGGTCGCGGGTCAGGCCAGCGCCGCGAGCGTCACCTCGCCGCTCGCCACCAGTACGGCGGGCCCCGCCAACCAGCAGCCCTGGGCGGTCTGGGTCACCACCAGACGACCACCGGGCACGTCCACGGCGACCACGCCGGTGTCCCGGCCTGCGTCCCGCAGGACGACCGCGGCCACCGCACACGCACCGGTGCCGCAGGAGCGCGTCTCCGCGCTACCCCGCTCGTAGACCCGCATCCGAACGTGGCCATCGAGGCCGTCCGTCGGGCTCCCGGGGCTGATGAACTCGACATTGACCCCGGCCGGGAAGATCACCGGGTCGAACTCCGGGGCCCGGGTCAGGTCGAGAGCCGCCAGCTCCAGCCCGGCCGGCACCGGGCAGACCAGGTGCGGGTTGCCGACATCAACCGCCGTGCCGGGCAGGGCCAGCCCGCCGAGCACCGCGAACGAGGAGTCGGCCAACCGGGGCCGCCGCATCTCGACCGCCAGGTCCTCCCCCTCCACCCGCGCCCGCACGATACCGGCGCGGGTGGCTACCGGCAGTGCCGCGTCCGACGGCACCGCCAACCCGGTTTCCAGCAGGTAGCGAAGGAAGACCCGGGCGCCGTTGCCACACATCTCGGCCACGGAGCCGTCGGAGTTCCAGTAGTCCATGAACCACTCGGCCGCACCGGCGAGGGCCGCCCCGTCGGGGTGCCGTGCGGCGCGGACCACCCGCAGTACGCCGTCCCCTCCGATCCCCTGCCGCCGATCGCACAGGGCCGCGACCAGGTCCGGGGTCAGCTCCAGGGTGCCGTCGGGATCGGGCAGGATCACGAAGTCGTTGCCGGTGCCATGCCCCTTGGTGAACTCCACGACCCCATCATCGCGCAGTGGGCCGGACCACTCGCAGCGCCTCTGCCACCAGCCCGGCTCCGGTCGAGTCGAGCCAGGTGATCCGCGGGTCCCGGCGGAACCAGGACCGCTGGCGACGGACAAACCGGCGAGTGGCGCGGATCGTCTCCTGGTACGCCTCGGACTCGGTCAGCTCTCCGGCCAGGAACCGCAGGACCTGCTGGTAACCGAGGGCGCGGCTGGCCGTACGGCCCGCGGCCAGCCCCTGGTCAGCCAGCACCCGGGTCTCGGCCACCAGGCCGTCGGCCCACATCCGGTCCACCCGCAGTGCGATCCGCTCGTCGAGCTGAGTGGTGTCCAGGTCGACACCGACCTGCACCGACCGGTAGTACGGACTGGGGTCGGGCAGCGCGGCGGCGAAGGGCGCACCGGTCAGCTCGACCACCTCCAACGCACGGACGATCCGCCGGCCGTTGCCGGGCAGGATGTTCGCCGCCGCGTCGGGGTCAACCGCGCGCAGTCGCTCGTGCAGGGCAGCCGGGCCGGCCTCCGCCAGCTCCGCCTCCAGCCGTTGCCGGAGCACCGGATCCGTGCCGGGGAACTCGAAGCGTTCCAGCACGGCGCGGAGGTAGAGGCCCGAACCGCCGACCAGCAGCGGCACTCGCCCCCGGGCCAAGATGTCGTCAATCGCCGCGCGGGCGAGCCGCTGGTACTCGGCGACGCTCGCCGGCTCGGTCACCGGCCAGATGTCCAGCAGGTGGTGCGGCACCCCCGCACGTTCGCCGATGGTCAGCTTGGCGGTGCCGATATCCATGCCCCGGTAGAGCTGCATCGAGTCGGCATTGACCACCTCACCGTCGAGCGCGTGGGCGAGGGCGATACTCAAGGCCGACTTCCCGGCTGCGGTCGGGCCGACCACGCCCACCACCGTGCCCGCGGCTGGCGGGACATCGCCAGCCGGCGCCGTGCCCGCTGCCAGGCCAGCCGCGTCAGCGGCTGCGTCCGCCGCCAGGCGAGCGCCGTCAACCGCGTCGGCGGCGCCCACCGGGCCGCTCCCGTCGGCGTCCACCGGGCCGCTCCCGTCGGCGTCCACCGGGCCGCTCCCGTCGGCGCTCACCGGGCCGCTCCCGTCGGCGTCCACGAGGCGACGAGGTAGGTCACCCCGTAGGGTGCCGCGGCGTAGGCCAGCTCCCCACGCCACGAGCCCCCGGCTGCCCGAACCGCGCCGGCCAGCACCTGCCAGGGCGCGCGGCCGGTGGCCTTGAGCCCCGCCGACAGCTCCGCGTCCAACGCACCGAGGGCGGCCGTGTCCGCGCCGGCCAGTGCCCGCGCCACCGCCTGGTCATAGGGCTCGGCGCGCGGATCGTCGTAGCCGGGTGACCACTCCACCCGGCAGGCCGACCCGTCGCCCAGGACGAGCAGCCCGAGCCGGCCGGACGGATCACCACCCGACGCGTTCCCACTCACCGAACCGAGCCGGCCCGGGTTGAGCGGGTCCGCAGCGGACCGGCCTGGGTTGAGCAGGCCAGCGCCGAGGGCGGCGCAGCGGGCGGCGGGCTCGTCGGCCGCGACCGCCACCGCGGAACGGGGCAGCGCCGTGCCAGCGCGACCGAGTAGCCATGCCCCGACGGTCAGGCTCAGCGGCAGCCGCGCCGGCCCGACAGCGGCCGCATCAGTACGCTCCCGGGGGTCTGCTGGCGACAACGGCACCCGCCGGCGGATCCCGTACCGATGGAACGAGCCGTGCGCTGCGGCGCCGAAGGTCGCGGTCGCTGGCCCACACCCGAGCAGCACAATCCGGTCCGGCTCGGCGGCGAGGAGCCGGGCCACAGCCCTGTCACAGGCGGCCCGCAGCTCGTCCAACTCGGCGGATGCGGCACCCGCCACCTCGGGGACGAGCAGCGGCGGATGCGGACAGACGGCGGCGGCGACCAGGGGCACGAGGGTCACGGTAGCGGCTGGTCCGAACGCACCGCAGCGCGCCTTCCCGCGGCCGGGACCCCGGGAGTTCCGGATACTGACGAGTACGCCCGAAGGGAGGTTTCCGACACTCGCCCCATCCCGGCCCTCCGAGGCGCTAGGACACCGTATGGTCACGGTCGGCGATAGGCGCTCGACGGAGGCGGGGGCACACCTGTGACAATGCCGTGGAGAACGTTGGCTGCGCCGTGGCGGCGCTCGCGGGACTCACCCGTGACGCCGGGAGAACGAGGATGGGCACATGAGCGACTGGACTGCCTTCGGACGGGTGGACGCGGACGGCACCGTCTACGTGAAAACCGCTGAGGGCGAGCGGGTGGTCGGTTCCTGGCAGGCGGGTGCACCGGAGGAGGGGCTGGCGCACTTCGCCCGCCGGTTCGCCGACCTGATCACCGAGGTGGGGCTGGCCGAGGCGAGACTCAACTCGGGCGCGGCAGATGCGAACCACTCGCTCAGCACGATCCGCCGGCTGCGCGCCTCGCTGGCCGAGGCGCACGTCGTCGGCGACATCGACGGCCTCGCGAACCGGCTGGATCGGCTCGCCACCCTCGCGGAGGAGAAGGCTACCGAGGCTCGGGCCGCCCGCGACGCCGCCCGGAGCGAGGCCCTCGCCCGCAAGACCACGCTGGTCGAGGAGGCCGAGAAGCTGGCCGCCGAGTCGACCGGCTGGAAGACAGCCGGCGACCGGCTCAAGGAGATCCTGGCGGAGTGGAAGTCAATCCGCGGGGTGGACCGGAAGACCGACGGTGAGCTGTGGAAGCGGTTCGCGGCGGCCCGGGATGGCTTCACCCGCCGCCGGGGCGCCCACTTCGCCTCGCTGGACGCGCAGCGAAAGCAGGCGCAGGCGATCAAGGAAGAGTTGGTCGTCGAGGCCGAGAAGCTCTCGGATTCGACCGAGTGGGCCCACACCGCCAGCCAGCTCAAGGAGCTGATGAGCCAGTGGCGCGTCGCGCCCCGGGCGTCGAAGGAGGCCGAGCAGCGGCTCTGGGAGAAGTTCCGGGCCGCGCAGGACGCGTTCTTCACCCGGCGCAGCGAGGTCTTCTCCGCCCGGGACAACGAGCAGCGCGCCAACCTGGATCGTAAGCAGGCCCTCTTGGCCGAGGCCGAGGCGCTGGATGTCGACGGCGACCCGAAGGGCGCGCAGGCGAAACTCCGGGAGATCCAAGCGCAGTGGCACGAGGCCGGACGGGTGCCCCGGGAGGCAGCGGGGGGTCTGGAGCGTCGACTGCGCACGGTCGACGACAAGGTTCGCGAGGTGATGGACTCCGCGTGGCGGCGCACCGCTCCGCAGGACAACCCCCTGCTCGCGCAGATGCGGGCGCAGGTCGCCGAGGCCGAGGAGCGGCTGGCCCGGGCGAAGGCCGCTGGAGATGCCCGGCGGGTCCGGGACGCCGAGCAGGCCCTCAGTTCCAAGCGTCAGTTCCTCAGCCTGGCCGAGCAGTCGAGCTGATCCGTTAGGCCACTCGGGGCCCCGGTTCCTCGTGAACCGGGGCCCCGAGCATGTTCAGCCCCGGGTGGCGGGAGGCGCAGGGGTCAACCCCGCAGCATCAGCCCCGGTGTCAGCAGGAGCAGGCCGACGAGGCCGCGGGCGGCATCGGCGGCGGGGCGCCGACCGTGGGCAGCCCGAGCGACACCCCGGCCGTACGGGGTCGGTGCCCTGCCTCGGCCGCGTCGCCGGCCCGGGTACGCCGGTGCGCGAGCGGCTCACCGTCGGCGTTGAGGTGGTGTGGGGCGGCGTAGGTGACCACGGTCTGCACGATGTCGCCGGGGCGGATCTGCCCGGTGCGGCTGCCGGCGTCGAAGTGCACCAGTCGGCCGTCGCGGGCCCGCCCCGACAGCCGGCCGGTGCGCTCGTCCTTGCGTCCCTCACCGACGGCCACCAGCACCTCGACGGTCTTCCCCAGCAGCCGCCGGTTCTCCGCCCAGGTGATCTCCTCGACGCAGTCGATCAGTCGCTCGTAGCGCTCCTGCACCACCGCCTTCGGCAGTTGGTCGGCCATCGTCGCGGCGGGCGTGCCGGGGCGCTTGGAGTACTGGAAGGTGAAGGCCGAGGAGAACCGGGCCGCGCGGACCACGTCGAGGGTGCGTGCGAAGTCGGCCTCGGTCTCGCCGGGGAAGCCGACGATGATGTCCGTGGTGATCGCCGCGTCCGGCATCGCCGCCCGCACCTTCTCGATGATGCCCAGGAACCGCTCCGACCGGTACGAACGTCGCATGGCCCGCAGCACGTCGTCGGAGCCGGACTGCAGCGGCATGTGTAGCGAGGGGCAGACGTTCGGTGTCTCGGCCATCGCGGCGATCACGTCGTCGGTGAAGTCCTTCGGATGGGGGCTGGTGAACCGCACCCGTTCCAGACCGTCGATGTCGCCGCAGGCGCGCAGCAACTTGCCGAACGCGTACCGGTCGCCGAACTCGATGCCGTAGGAGTTGACGTTCTGCCCGAGCAGGGTCACCTCCAACACACCCTCGTCGACCAGGGCGCGCACCTCGGAGAGGATGTCGCCGGGGCGGCGGTCCCGCTCCTTGCCGCGCAGCGCCGGCACGATGCAGAACGTGCAGGTGTTGTTACAGCCAACCGAGATCGATACCCAACCGGCGTAGGTTGACTCCCGCCGGGTCGGCAGGGTGCTCGGAAAGACCTCGAGGGACTCGAGGATCTCCACCTCGGCGGCGGCGTTGTGCCGGGCCCGCTCCAGCAGCACCGGCAACGACCCGATGTTGTGCGTGCCGAAGACCACGTCCACCCAGGGCGCCCGACGGACGATCTCGCTGCGGTCCTTCTGCGCCAGGCAGCCACCCACCGCGATCTGCATCTCCGGGTGCTGGTTCTTGCGGGGACGCAGCTGACCGAGGTTGCCGTAGAGCCGGTTGTCGGCGTTCTCCCGCACGGCGCAGGTGTTGAAGACGACCACGTCCGGGGTGTCGTCGGCGGCCCCGGCCCGCAGGTAGCCGGCCTGCTCAAGGAGGCCGGAGATGCGCTCGGAGTCGTGCACGTTCATCTGGCAGCCGTAGGTGCGCACCTGGTAGGTGCGGGGGCTGCTCGCCGCTGCGGTAGTCATGACCTCGACAGCCTATCCGGGCCGCCCGGATGGACCGGAGTCGAGCTACCGCCTCACAGGTCGGACAGAATCCCGGCCACCTGTTCGAGCACCGCCATGCTGGTGTCGAAGGGCTCCTGCCCGGGAAACGGCACCACCAGGTCCGTGATTCCGACCTGGCGGTACGTGTCAACGGTCTCCCGGAACACGTCGAGGGAGGCGAGCGCCGTCGGCTCCCGGTTCACGTACATCAACAGCCGGCGCAGAGTTGCCGGGTCGCGGCCGGCGGTCTCGCAGCTGTCGGCCAGCTGGCGAACCTGTCCCGCGACGTCGTCGGGCCGGGCCACCGGGGGGACGACCCCGTTACGCGGCGACCGGCCGTTGGTCACCCAGATGTCGCCGTGGCGCGCGGCCAGGGCCATGCCACGGGGACCGTTGGCGGCGATCGCCAACGGGATGTGGGCGGGCGAGGTGTCCACCGGCCAGATGGGCGCCTGGCGTGCCTGGTAGTACTTGCCATCGGCATCGGTGACGGGGTTGGCCAGCAGCTCCGCCGTCAGCTCCACGAACTCGGCGAACCGCTCGGCACGTTCGACGGGCGTCCATTCCGGGTCCTGACCGCGGGCGGTGGCGTCGATACCACTCCCGCCGGCACCAAGACCCAGGATGAAGCGCCCGCCGCTGAGGTCATTGAGGGTGACGACCTCCTTGGCGTACGGCACCGGGTGCCGAAAGTTCGGCGACGAGACGAGGGTGCCGAGCTTGATCCGTCGGGTGCGGACCGCCGCAGCGGCCAGGGTCGGCACCGCCGCGTACCACTCCTTGCCGACCATGTCCTGCCAGCCGATGTGATCGCTCGTCCAGGCGTGGGCGAAGCCCATCTCGTCGGCCTTCCGCCACATCTGCTGGGCCTGGTCCCAGGGCGAGGAGGGCAGGATGAGCACTCCGATCCGCATGGTCAACAACCAGACCCTGAGGTCTCCGGCGCCAGGGTCGGTGGCTTCAGGCGATCCCACCAGGTCGGGTGGGATCGGCGGGTACGGCTCGTGGGTTGCAGCTGCTGCACCACGTCAGCCTAACCATTTCACCCCATTCTGGGCGGGTCATCAGATGATGTCGATCACCGTAGCGCGCTCACCCAGCAAACCGGATTCAATTGACCAAATCTCATGTTCAGCCCACAATCGGTCTCGCGTCGTCACCTATGATCACCCCAATACCCGGGATCGGAGCCCATGACCGAGTCATCCACTTCCGGCGACACCCCTGCGGACAAGCCCGCTGCCGGCCCACTGGAGTGGTCACCGCCGGACACTAGCTGGCCCGAGGAACCCGCCGAAGCACCACCACACGACACCACGAAGGCGGGCACGACGTACTCAGGCGCGGAAGTCGACAACCAACTGGACCACCTGGGCGACCCACCCCACGGCGGTGGCCCACCGCAGCCGAAAGACGCCGATCTCAGCACCCCACGCCATCGCCGCTCGGCCCCGACGCGGCTGCGGCGTCGACACGTCGTTGCCGCGGGCTCTGTGGTGGTCATCCTGGCCGCACTCGCCGTTAGCGCAGTCCAGCGCTCACCGGTGGAATCGTCGCCTCCCGTCGCCGCCGACGCGACCCCCAGCGCCGAACCTACGCTGAACACGGTGTCACCCGCGCCGTCGCCGCCCCCATCCCTGTCCCCAACACCAACACCAACACCGACACCGACACCGACACCGACGCCGACTCCCACCACGACAGCGACGGCCACCCCACCGGCGCCGTCCAAAACTCCGCCGCGGACCTCCCCGGCGCCGGCATCGCCGACGCCACGTGGGCTGCCGGCACTTCCCACCTCCAGCGAGGCGTGCCAGAAGTCGGTGAGCGGCGGCGCCACGACGGTCCTGATATTTCGCAACGAACGCAAGGCGACGGTCCGGCTGTACTGGGTCGACCAGAGCGGGGAGCGCCAGCACTATGGGGACATCATCCCCGGGAAGTCCCACCGTCAAGGGACCTTCCTCGGTCATCCATGGGTGGTGACGACCGAGGACGGCACAGGGCTGTTCTGCTATCTGCCGACGGCAGCGGAGGCTACGGCGGTGATCCGCTAGCCGGGCGCCTGGCCAGAGACACCGCACAGACCTGTCGGTCAAACGACTACTCCGACCGATACGGTCGCCCTGTCTCGTCACAACCCAGCAGCTCACCGCTGGCCGCCCAGCCAGGATCGGACGCGGCCTGACGTCCCACACGCGGACGCTGTCGACCGCGGGTTCATCGCCGGCCGCGATACCAGGCGCACCGAGGTGCCCAAATCCGACGTGTGCGCGGCGAGGGTCGGGGCGAGCGGTTCCAGTCAGGTGTCGTCGCCGACAACCTGCACGGTGGTCCGGCCGGGATCAGCGGGAGGTTGGGTGACGTGTGCGGCGGCCCGAGCGACCTCCGCCTCGACACCGACCACCAGGACCTGACCAACCCGGCGCGCCGACACTTCGATCATGGGCGCTGATCGTACGGTTCTGGCTGGCGGGCGTCGGCGATTCTGATGGCACCGGAACACGTCGCGACTCGCCCAGGTCAGGCGGCAGCGAGGGCGGGGAGCACCGAGTCGGGGGCCCAGCGGGAGCGGTGACACCGGGACCAGCCGCGGCAGCCCGGGTTGGCCTCGGTACAGAGCCGTTGGCGGCTGAGCACCTCGCCGTCGTCGGTCTCCCGGACGTCGAAGTGCACCGGGCGGATCGTTCCGTCCGGCGCCACCAGCAGGTGCCGGGTCTCGTCGAGGGTGTCGTCGCGCAGCACGCAGTTGCGGCCCAGCAGCCGGGCCAGGGTCGCGATGCTGGGCAGCTCGGCGAGGGTGTCCGGCACGCCGTAACAGTCGACGATCGTGGCGAACTCTCCCGGCGCCTGCCAGACATCGCAGACCACGGCGTATCTCGGCAGGCGCGCCGGGTCGGCGACGGCCAGCGGCATCACCACCCGGCCGAGCGCCTCCGCCAGCGCCGGCCAGACGTCCGTCGGCCGCACCTGGTCGATTCTCCAGTTCCACAGCTCGGTCATGCCGCCTCCTCGCTGCGATCGTCCCACCAGCCCCGGATCGGGCCTTACTGACGATGGTGGGGGGCATTTGGGCCTAGCCGGGGGCAAGTTACCGGTCTGTGACCATTCCGGGCAAAATTCCCTCGAGTGATGGTGCGGTGACCAGCCGGAAGATGACACTTTATCGGGTATAAGGCAGCGCCATACCGCACGACACGGAGTCAATTCAGCCCCACGAAGCCCCCACGCGGTCCGGAAGAGAGGGCTCCCCGGCTCATCACGGCAGGGTGTTACGGCTCCGTGACCATCTGGGCCGCCACACGCCACATCTCCCCGCCTAGAGTTTGCCAACCGGAGGTCATTCGGCCTCCCACCCGTGACGACAGGGACGGTGGACGACGTGACGACGAGCGAACCGCTCATCGTGCTGGAATCGGTCAACAAGTGGTTCGGGCCGCTGCACGTACTGGACAACGTCTCGCTGTCGGTCGGGCGCGGCGAGGTGGTCGTGGTGATCGGGCCGTCCGGCTCCGGCAAGTCGACGCTCTGCCGCACCATCAACCGACTGGAGCCGATCACCTCCGGCAGCATCACCTTCGACGGTCAGCCGCTGCCGGCCGAGGGCCGCGCCCTGGCCAAGCTGCGCAGCGAGGTCGGGATGGTGTTCCAGTCGTTCAACCTCTTCGCGCACAAGACCATCCTGGAGAACGTGACCCTCGGGCCGGTCAAGGTCCGCCGGGAGAAGCCGGCGGCGGCCCGCGAACGCGGCCTGGCCCTGCTGGACCGGGTTGGCATCGCCAACCAGGCCGACAAGTTCCCGGCCCAGCTCTCCGGCGGTCAGCAGCAGCGGGTGGCGATCGCCCGGGCGTTGGCGATGCAGCCCAAGGCGATGCTCTTCGACGAGCCGACCAGCGCCCTCGACCCGGAGATGGTCGGCGAGGTGCTGGACGTGATGACCTCCCTGGCCCGCGAGGGCATGACGATGGTCGTGGTCACCCATGAGATGGGTTTCGCCCGCCACGCGGCCAACCGGGTGGTCTTCATGGCCGACGGGCAACTTGTCGAGGACGCACCCCCGACGGAGTTCTTCGCGAACCCGCGCAGCGAGCGGGCCAGGGACTTCCTATCCAAGATCCTCACGCACTAGGCGTCCGTTGTGGGCGTGCCGCCCCCGGCCCGCCCCGTCGAAGAAGGAGACAGATATGCGTACCAAGCGCGCGGTGACGGTCGCCGCCGTCGCCGCCCTCTCATTCGCCATGGCCGCCTGCGGCGGCGATGACGACTCCGCCGACGGCATCGTCGGCAAGGCCGAGAGCCAGGAGAAGCTCGTGATCGGGGTCAAGGCCGACCAGCCGGGCCTCGGCCTGCAGACCGGCACCGAGTACGAGGGCTTCGACATCGAGATCGGCAAGATCATCGCCAAGGGTCTCGGGGTCGACGAGAGCAACATCGAGTGGAAGACCACCGTGTCGTCCAACCGTGAGCCCTTCATCCAGCAGGGCACCGTCGACCTGGTGGTGGCGACCTACACCATCAACGACGAGCGGAAGGAGAAGGTCAACTTCGCCGGCCCGTACTTCGTCGCCGGGCAGGACCTGTTGGTCCAGGCCGACTCGGAGATCACCGGCCCGAACCAGCTCGACGGCAAGAAGGTCTGCTCGGTGACCGGCTCCACGCCAGCCAAGCGGATCCAGACCGACTATCCGAACGCCGAGCTGCAGCAGTTCGACTCGTACTCGAAGTGCCTGCCGGAGCTGGAGAAGGGCCAGGTCGACGCGGTAACCACCGACGACATCATCCTCGCCGGTTACGCCGCTCAGGACCAGTGGGCCGGCAAGTTCAAGCTGGTCGGCTCCACCTTCTCCGACGAGCCGTACGGTATCGGCCTCAAGAAGGACGACACCACCGGCTGCGAGAAGGTCAACGAGATCCTCACCGAGGCCGCGTCCGACGGCAGCTACCAGGCAGCGTGGGACAAGACCCTGGGCAAGAGCGGCACGGCCGCGCCTGAGCTGGACACCACCAAGCTGACCCACTGCGGCAGCGTCTGATCCGTTCCGGGGCCGGCATCCGTACCGGGATGCCGGCCCCGGCCGGTCGTCCCCGCCCCGACGTGCCACGGGAGCACAAGCATGCACGTATTCACCGACCCGAAGAATTTCGACGCGTACCTGTCGGGTTTTCTCTGGATCCTGAAACTGACCGGTGCGTCGGCGGGCCTCGCCCTGCTACTCGGAGTGCTGCTGGCGGCGATGCGGGTCTCCCCCGTTCCCGTGCTGCGCGGCGTCGGCGCCGCCTGGGTCAACATCTTCCGAAACACCCCGCTCACCCTGATCGTGCTCTTCTGCTACTTCGGCCTCTACTCGACGCTGGGCCTGAATCTCGCCGACAGCCTCGACCTGAACAACTACTGGCTGGGCGTGGTCGGGCTCTCCGCCTACACCGCCGCGTTCGTCTGTGAGGCCGTGCGGTCCGGGGTCAACACCGTCCCGGCCGGCCAGGCCGAGGCGGCCCGCGCCATCGGGCTCACCTTCACCCAGACGCTCCGGATCGTGATCCTGCCGCAGGCGACCCGCTCGGTGGTCGCGCCGTTCGGCAGCATCCTCATCGCGTTGTGCAAGAACGCCACGATCGTCGGCACCATCGGGGTGATTGAGGCCTCAAGCGTCATGAAGGACCTGCTGAACGAGAACGGCGACGCGGTGATCCCGATCTTCCTGGTCTTCGCCGGCACCTTTGCCGCGCTCCTCATCCCCACCGGCTACCTCTTCGGCTGGCTGGCCAATCGCCTGGCGGTGAAGCGCTGATGAGCTCCAGCTCCGTCCTCTACGACCACCCGGGCCCCCGGGCCCGGCTCCGCAGCCACGTACTCGGCGTCGTCTTCGCCGTCGGGCTGGTGGCGCTGCTCTGGTGGATCTACTCGAAGTTCGACGCCGCCGGCCAGTGGGAAGCCCGGCTCTGGACACCGTTCACCGAAGCGAAGACCTGGACCCAGTTCATCCTCCCCGGCCTCCGGGCCACGCTGGAGGCGGCGGCGGTCGGCATGGTTCTCTCGCTCGCCTTCGGCCTCATCTTCGCGGTCGGCCGGCTCTCTGAGCACTGGTGGATCAGCGTTCCGGCAGGCGCGATCGTGGAGTTCTTCCGCGCGGTCCCCCTCCTGCTGATGATCTTCTTCATCTTCTACGGTGTGCCGTTCCTCATCCAGGGTCCGGTGCCGGCCTTCTGGGCCGTGGTGGTCGGCCTGACCCTCTACAACGGGTCGGTGCTGGCCGAGGCGTTCCGGGCCGGTATCCGCTCGCTGCCAGGGGGCCAGTCCGAGGCCGCGTACGCGATCGGCATGCGCAAGAGCCAGGTTATGCGGCTCATCCTGATGCCACAGGCCGCCCGCGCGATGCTCCCGATCATCGTCAGCCAGCTCGTGGTGCTGCTCAAGGACACCGCCCTCGGCTACATCGTGGCCTACCCGGAGCTGCTGCAGCGCGGCGTCAACGACCTCGCGGCCAACTACGGCAACATCCTGGCGGCAGCGATGGTCGTGGCCGTCATCTACATCGTGATCAACTCGCTGCTCACCGCCCTCGCCGGCTGGCTCGATCGGCGCACCAGTACCCGTGGTACCCGGCCCGCCAAACGACCACGGCTGTTCGCCACCGTCGACTCCGCCCCGGAGGGCGGCACGACGGCCACCAACCCGCAGGGCTGAACAAGCTCATCGAACCGGCCCGGGACGACAGATCGGGCACGGCTCCCGGCTTGACCCGGGTGAACCAGCCCCGATCTTGCCCCCTCGGCGCATCGCCGAGGGGGCACTGCCGGTTCCACCCGACGCAGACCAGCTTCGGCCCCCGAACGGCTTCCGCCGCCCCACACCGTGGCGCACCCGAACAACACTGGCGCTGCCCGCGCGCCGCAGTCAGCGGGCGATCTCGGTGACCCGGGACTCGCGGACCACCGTGACCCGGATCTGCCCCGGATAGGTCAGCTCCTCCTCGATCTGCTTGGCCACGTCCCGGGCCAGCACGGAGGCGCTGATGTCGTCAACGTCGTCCGGCCGAACCATCACCCGGACCTCCCGGCCCGCCTGCATCGCGAAGACCCGCTCCACACCGAGCTTGTCCCCCGCGATCTCCTCGATCCGCTCCAGCCGCCGCACGTACGCCTCCAGGCTCTCCCGGCGGGCCCCCGGCCGCCCCCCGGAGCAGGCATCCGAGGCCTGGGTGAGCACCGCCTCGACGGTCTGCGGCGGCACCTCATTGTGGTGCGCCTCGATGGCGTGCACGACGTCCTCGCTCTCGCCGTACTTGCGGGCGACATCAGCACCGACGATGGCGTGACTGCCCTCGACCTCGTGGGTGAGCGCCTTGCCGATGTCGTGCAGGAACGCGCACCGTTTGATTGTCGGCACGTCCAGCCGCAGCTCAGCGGCCATGATCCCGGCGATGTGGGCGCTCTCGACGAGGTGCTTGAGCACGTTCTGCCCGTACGAGGTGCGGTAGCGCAGCCGGCCCAGCAGGCTGACCAGCTCGGGGTGGATCTCGGTGATGCCGACCTCGACCAGGGCATCCTCGGCGGCGCGCTGGCAGAGCTGCGCCACCTCCTGCCGGGCCAGGTCGTACACCTCCTCGATCCGGTGCGGGTGGATCCGCCCGTCCAGGACGAGCTTCTCCAGGGTGAGCCGGCCGACCTCCCGACGCACCGGGTCGAAGCAGGAGAGCAGCACCGCCTCCGGCGTGTCGTCGATGATCAGGTTGACTCCGGTGACCGATTCGAAGGTGCGGATGTTGCGCCCCTCCCGACCGATGATCCGACCCTTCATCTCGTCACCGGGCAGGTGCAGGACGCTGACCACGCTCTCCGCGGTCTGCTCGCTGGCCACCCGCTGGATCGCGTCGACCACGATGTGCCGCGCGCGCTCCTCGCCCGTGCTGCGCGCCTCGGCCTCGATGTCCCGTACGAGCAGCGCGGCTTCCCGCTTGGCCTGCGCCTCGATCGCCTCGACCAGTTCGCCGCGGGCCGCCTCCGCGGTGAGCCCCGCGACCCGCTCCAGCTCGCGGCGTCGCTGCTGCTCGGCCTGCTCCAGCTCCCGGTCCCGCTCGGCGAGCGCCGACTCCCGGGCCTCCAGAGCGGCGTTGGCAGCGCCGAGTTGCCGATCCCGCTCGGCGAGCCGCTCGACCTCCTCGGTGTGCAGCCGCTCCCGGTCGTCCATCCGGGCGGCCCGCCGCTCCACCTCGGCCGCCTGTTCCCGGGTGGTCGCGGCGAGGACGGCGGCTTCCCGTTCTCCGCCGCGCCGGGCGGCGGTCCGTAGCTGTTCGGCTTCGGCCTCGGCCTGCTTGTGCACCCGTTCCAGGATGGCGTCGGCTTCGGCGCGGGCACCGTCGAGCACCCGCCGGGCTTCGGCGCGGGCGGCCTTGGCCTCGGCGCGGGCGGCGGCGGCTTCGGTGCGGGCCGCGGCGGCGGCGGACTTCGCCGCATCGATGGTGCTGTTCGCCTCGTCGGCGGCCGACCGCAGCGCGGCGAGGGACTGCTCCTGGCGGTCTTTCTCCGCGACAAAGGCCGGGTCCTCGGGGCGCGAGGTGCCGGCGATGCCGCGGACGGCCCGGACGCCCACCAGCACCGCACCGACCACGACGACGGTGAGCAACAGGACGGCCACGAGGAGGATCGCGTCGAACCCGTTCATGGTGAACTTCCTGTCGACCCCTGCCGCCTCGCCATCGCGCGCCTCCCCTTGACCGTCGCGCCGCCGGCAACGTGCGGTGGGCGCGCTCCCGCGACTCTGGACGCCCGACCGGAGCGGCTGACCGAAAGGGAAGCCCTCCCGTCGGCGGTGCCGCGACGGCACTGCCGACGGCAGCTGCAGTTGTTGCGTCAGCTCCGGACCGGCCGGGTCCGGAGCGGACACAGGGCCAAACGAATCGGCCAAAGTGATGCGGTTCTGTTACACGATCTATGTTGTGCGCTTTGCCTGCGCTGGTCGGGCAATGTGAGCCTTATGGCGAGGCTAGGTCCCCGGAGCCGGTCCGGTCAAGGAAACCATGATCAATACATCCGAACGGAGAGAATTTACAGCATTACGCAGCGCTGATCAATGATCGGATAAAAGCATCTAAAAGGGATGTAATTACCTTTGATTGGCGGGACGGCGACCAATCGTTCACGTAAGCCCTTGTCAGGGATCGACCTCGACGTCGCTGAACACCTCAGCGTCGATCTGCTCCGCGAACTCGGCCGCCTCAGCGCTCTGCGCCGCGAGCGCCTCCTTCACCGCCCGAATCGCCACCCCCGGCGAGTAGCCCTTCCGGGCCAGCATGCCGACCAGTCGCCGAAACACCGCGTCCGGCTCGCCCCGGGTGGCACGCAGCTTCCGCTCCGCCAGGGCACGGGCCGTCTCCGCCTCGGTCTCGTCGTCCAGCTCGCCGAGCGCGGCCTTCGCCACGTCACCATCGACGCCACGTTGACGCAGCTCGGTGGCGAGAGCACGGCGGGCGAGGCCACGGCCGGCGTGCCGGCTGGAGACCCAGGCCCGCGCGAAGGCCGCGTCATCGATCATGCCGACATCGTCGTAGCGGTCGAGGACCGCGGTGGCGACCTCCGCCGAGATGCCTCGCCGGGTCAGCGCCCGGGCCAGCTCGGCCCGGGTACGCGGACGCACGGCGAGCTGCCGCAGGCAGAACTCCCGCGCCAGCTCGGCCTCGTCTGTGGGCGAGGCCGAGCTGGTCGCGGCATCGGCGTTACGTCGGCCGCGGCGGGGGGCCGCCGGGGCGGCGTCACCCGTGCGCGGTGGGCTGGCGTCCCACCCCCGTCCGGCACGGGCTCGTCGTGACGTCACCGGCCCTTACTCAGAAGTCGACCGGCGGCAACTCCGGACCGCCAGCGGCGTCACCCGCGCCGGCACCGACGCCGAGCTTCTCCAGGATCTTCTTCTCGATCTCGGCGGCCACGTCCGGGTTCTCCCGAAGGAACTCGCGGGCCTTCTCCTTGCCCTGGCCGAGCTGGTCGCCCTCGTAGGTGTACCACGCGCCGGACTTCCGGATGATCGCCTGCTCGACGCCGACGTCGATCAGCGACCCCTCGCGGGAGATCCCCTTGCCGTACATGATGTCGAACTCGGCCTGCTTGAACGGCGCGGCCACCTTGTTCTTCACGACCTTGACCCGGGTGCGGTTACCGACCACGTCGGTGCCGTCCTTGAGGCTCTCGATGCGGCGCACGTCGAGCCGGACCGAGGCGTAGAACTTCAACGCCCGCCCACCGGTGGTGGTCTCGGGGCTGCCGAACATGACGCCGATCTTTTCGCGGAGCTGGTTGATGAAGACCGCCGTCGTGCCGGTGTGACTGAGCACACCGGTCATCTTGCGCAGGGCCTGGCTCATCAGCCGGGCCTGGAGACCCACGTGGCTGTCGCCCATCTCACCCTCGATCTCGGCGCGCGGCACCAGCGCGGCCACCGAGTCGATGACGATGATGTCGAGCGCACCGGAGCGGACCAGCATGTCCGCGATCTCCAGGGCCTGCTCGCCGGTGTCCGGCTGGGAGACCAGCAGGGCGTCGGTGTCGACGCCGAGGGCCCGGGCGTACTCCGGGTCGAGGGCGTGCTCGGCGTCAACGAAGGCGGCGATGCCGCCGGAGCGCTGGGCGTTGGCCACCGCGTGCAGCGCCACCGTCGTCTTACCGCTGCTCTCCGGGCCGTAGACCTCGATGACCCGCCCCCGGGGCAAGCCGCCCACGCCGAGGGCCACATCCAACGCGATGGACCCGGTCGGAACCACCGCGGTCTGCACGACCGGGCGCTCCCCCAGTCGCATCACCGAACCCTTGCCGAACTGTTTGTCGATCTGAGCGAGAGCAAGGTCGAGTGCCCTCTCCCGATCAGGCACTGCCGCCATCGTCGCTACCCCTGCCTTCGCCGACTTCGCTGAGCTTCGCGTCACGCGGACACGCTAGGCGCATGGTCCGACAGAACACCAGCGACCATGCCGTGAGCTGTGGACGAGCGCCTCGCTGTGGACAATAGCCGAACAGGTGTACGAGCAGCGGCGCGACCCGCGAACGTAACGAAATGACTACTCAACGGAGCCGCGCGGGCACCCGGTCCGGGTACGCGGCGACCACCGCACGCCACACGACGTGGGTCTCCTCCCCCGCCGCGAGCGCCTGCTCGATCGTCCGCTCGCCAAGGGGTGCCAGGACCTGGTCGCTGGCGATGCTGGCCGCGTAGCCCGGCCCGAACGCCTCCTCCAGCCGCGCCCAAAAGTCGGTCAGCCGCACGTGTCACCCTCCCGGTCGGGCACCCCGGCGGGCCCCCGACGTAACGCTAACGCCACCAACGGCACCACCACGATCGCCGCCAGCAGGGTGAGCACCGGATAGCCGGCCGCCCGCATGACGAACCCGCTGACCGCGGCCGCGCTGGCGCCGGCGAGCCCCATGGTCAGGTCAGAGAAGCCCTGCACACTCGGCCGTACCGCCGCCGGCACCGACTCCGACAGCAGGGTGGAGCCGCCCACCATGGTGCCGGACCAGCCCAGCCCGAGCAGGACCAGACCCACCGAGAGCTGCGGCGTGTGGTGGCCGGCGGTGCCGGCGACGGCGCAGGCGGCGAGCAGCAGCCCCACCCCGCCGAGGATGACCGCCGGCCGGCCGAGCCGGTCGGCGAGCCAGCCCACCAGCGGGGCCAGCGCGTACATGCCGGCGATGTGCAGGCTCAGCACGATCCCGACCACCCGTAGGACGTCCGCGTCGCCGTGCGACTCGCCGAGCCGTACCGGGGTCATCGACATCACCGCCACCATCACCGCGTGCCCCACCGCCACCGCCGCGACGCCGAGCCGGGCCGCCGGGCGGTCGCGGACCACCCGCCAGGCCGCGCGCATCCCCGCGCCACGCCGGGCCGCCGGGCGCGGGGGCGTCATCGGCTCGGCCACCGGGCTCGGGGGCGGCGTGGGCTCGGCCACCGGGCTCGGGGGCGGCGTGGACTCGGCCACCGGGCTCGGGGGCGGCGTGGGCTCGGCCGCCGAAAGTCGCCGCGCGGTGCGCAGCGGGTCGGGCCGCAGCAGTGCGAAGAGTACGCCGGCGGCCAGCACGAAGGCGACGGCGCTGAAGGCGAACGGGCCGGCCAGTGGCGGCAGCCCCCACCCGCCGGTGACCGCGTTGGCGAGCGCCGCGAAGTTCGGCGCGGCCACCGCCCCGATGGTGGTGGCCCAGACGATCAGGGCGAGCTGCCGGCCCCGACGCGCCGGCTCGGCGAGGTCCACCGCGGCGTAGCGGGCTTGGAGGTTCGCGGCGGTGCCGCCGCCGAACAGCAGATTGCCGAGGAAGAGCAGCGGCACGATCCGGGTGACCGCGGCGAGCACCACCAGCACCGCGCCGACCGCGCCGACCAGGTAGGCGACGACCAGTCCCGGACGACGCCCGTGCCCGTTCGTGATCCGGGTGATCGGGATGGCGAGCAGCGCGGCGCCCACCACGGCGGCGCTCTGGGTCAGACCGGCGACCGCGGTGCCAGCGATCCGGGCGGCGAGCAGCGCCCCGACCGCGACCCCGATGGTGACGCCGATGCCACCGATGATCTGGGTGCCGAACAGCAGGCCCAGGGTGCGCCGTTGGATCGGCGCCACATCCGACCGGATCCGGGCCGGAGCGGTCAGGTCGGTAGTCACAGATGACTCCCGTGGGTAAGGGGTGAGCGGCACACTTATCCTTGCGCATCCCGCCCAATGGACACCGCCGGACCCGCCGGCAGCCCAACCCGGTAGCCACTTCAGAGCGCGTCGTAGACATCGCTGCGATGGCCCAGGTGAAGCGGGATCGGGGCGGGCTCACTCATGACCCCCTAGCGCACAACTCGCACAAGTCGTACGGGTCAATCAGTGAGCCCGCCGCTCCGCCGGCCGCGGCGTCGCCGGCACCCCTCCACCTCGCCTACCGCACGCCGCCCGGGTCGGCTGCCTCGAGGGCGGCCTGGGCGTCGGCCGGCGGGAGCCGGTCGGGCGTCTCGTCGGGCGTCTCGTCAGTCACGGGGGACGCCTCCAGGTCGACCCGGGGCACGAGCCGGTCCAGCCAGCGGGGGAACCACCAGTTGGCGCGGCCGAGCAGCACCATGATCCCCGGCACCAGGAACCCACGGACGACCACCGCGTCGAGCAGCACCGCCACGCCGAGCCCCACCCCGAACATCTTGATCAGCGGATTGTCCTGGCCGGCGAAGCTGATGAAGACGCTGAACATGATCAACGCCGCCGCGGTGACGACCCGTCCCGCCGAGCCGAGCCCGGTCACCACCGCACGCCGGTTGTCCCGGACCGCGTGCCACCGCTCGGCGATCGACGAGACCAGGAAGACCTCGTAGTCCATCGACAGCCCGAACAGGATGGCGAAGAGGATCAGCGGGATGTAACTCTCGATCGGCACCGGCCCGTCCAGCCCGAGCAGCCCCGTGAGGTGCCCCTCGGCGAAGGCGAAGGTGAGGATGCCGTACGCGGCGCCGACGGAGAGCAGGTTCATCAGCGCGGCGGTCAGCGGGATCACGAAGGAGCGGAACAGGACGACCAGCAGCAGGAAGCTCAGCGCGATCACCACCGCCAACACCAGCGGCAGCCGCTCCGCCACCTGGTCGGTGAAGTCGATCTTCGCGGCGGTCTGGCCGCCGACGTGCAGCTGCGTACCGTCGGTGGCCAGCGGCGGCAGGATCTCCTCGCGCAGCTGGGTGACGAGGTCACCGGTGGCCGGGTCGCTGGGCGCGGTCGTCGGCACCACCTGCCAGAGCGCGCCACTACCGTCGGTGGAGACCCGCGGCCCCTGGACGGACTGCACACCGGGCACGTCCGCCAGGGCGGCGCTGAGGGCGAGAGCCTGCCGCTGGACCGTGGCCAGGTCGGTCTGGGCGGTGTCACCCAGGTCGGCGACGACCAGCAACGGCCCGTTCACGCCCGGGCCGAACGCCGACTCCAGCAGGTCGTAACTCTGCCGGGTGGGCGTACCGACCGGGTCGTGGCCGCCGTCCTGCTGGCCGAGCTCCAAGGCCGCCACCGGCGCGATGAAGACCGCCAGCACCATTAGCGAGCCGACCACCGCCAGCCACGGCCGCCGGGCCGTCCGCTCGCCGATCCGGTGCCACCAGCCCGCCTTCGATGCCTTCTCCGCGCGACGCCGGGGCAGCGCCCCGACGTCGAGCCGCGAGCCGACGACCCCGAGGACGGCCGGCAGCACGCCGACCGCGGCCACCACCGACAGCCCGACCGCCACGGCGGCGGTCCAGCCCAGCGAGGTCAGCAGCGGCAGCCCGGCCAGCAGCAGGCCACCCAGGCCGACGGCGACGGTGGCGCCGGCGAAGAGCACCGCCGCGCCCGCGGTGGCCACCGCGACCCCCAACGCCCGCTCGTGTGATTGCCCCTCCTGCCGGGCCGTGCGGTACCGCACGACGATGAAGAGCGCGTAGTCGATACCGACGCCGAGCGAGATCATGCTCGCCACCGTCGTCGCGATGTCCGGGATCGCTCCTACCTGGCTGAGCAGCCCGATGGCGGCGAGCCCGAGCACCAGCCCGACCAGCGCGGAGAGCAGGGGTAGGGCCATCGCCGCGGCCGCGCCGAGGGCCACCAGCAGGACGACGGCGGCCACGGCCAGACCGATCAACTCGCTGCGGTGCCCCGGATCCCCGGCCGCAGCCTGGGCGAGCTGCCCCCCGGGGAGCACCTCCAGCCCGGCGTCCACGGCCGGGGTGGCGGCGGCCAACACGCGGTCGGCATCCTGCTCGCTGAGGGCGGCGGGTGGCACGTCGAAGTAGACCTGCGCGTACGCGGTGTGCCCGTCGGCGCTGATCCGCGGCGCGGGCTGGCCGGACTCCTGCGGAAATGGGGGCACCACCTGCGTCACCCCTTCCACATCCCGCACCGCCAGCAGCGAAGCCTCGATGGCCGCCCGCCCCTCGGGCGCGGTGACCGAGGACTCCGGGTCGTGGAACACCAGGGTGCCGTTGCCGAGCGCGGAGGCGGGGAACACCGCATTCTGGATCTCCTGCGCGCGGCTGCTGTCACTACCCGGGATGGTGATGCCGTCGTCGATGCTCGTGCCCACCATCACCCAGGTGCCGACGACGGCCGCGGCCACCAGGAGCCAGGCGGTGAGCAGCTGCCAGGGCCGGCGGGCAGCCAGCCGGCCGTACGAGTACAGAGCGGTACGCAAGGAAACCTCCGAAAGGAGTGGGGTGGGCCTGGGTCACTGGATCGAGGGGCGTCACGCGCGGCAGTCGCCCGCGGCGGTGAGCTCGTTGGTGTCGAGGCTGGCCTGCAGGGTCAGGCCGTCGGGGCCGACGGCGACGTGGTCGGGCGTCAGACCGTTCGGGAGGCCCGGCAGGGCGACGCGGCGCGGCTCCAGCTGCCCCGCGAGCGCCGGGTCGCGTACGCCGAGCAGCGGGGCGACCAGGTCCACTGGCAGCTGCTGCCCGGCCACCTCCACCGTGGCCGGGGTGAGCACCAGTTCCTCGCCGGCCAACGCGAGATCCATGAGTACGCGGATGTCGCCGCCCAGGACCACGCCCGGCCGGACCACGGCGAGTTGGTCACCGGCGTTCTCGAACCGCTGCTGGCCCGCTTCGGTGCCGGGCAGTTGGTCGTACGGCAGGGTCACCGTCGCCTCGGCGCCGGCGACGTCAACTGGTTCGTCCGTGAACGGCCGGGCGTGCACGTCGTGCAGGGAGAGCTGGAGGTGGGTCGACCCGGCCTCGGTGTCGATGAAGCCCTGCACGGTCACGTCGCCCAGGTCCCCGGTGAGTAGTCGCGGAGTGATGAGCGGGCCGGGCAGCGAGGTGGTCAGCTCGGCGCCGTCGAGGCGACAACCGACCGCCGCGGAGACCCGCCGTTCGACCGCGGCGGCGAGGAACCGATCGGCGCCGTAGGAGAGCACCAGCGCGACGACGACCAGCACCAGCGGCAACCGCAACCGGCGGGCCAGCGAGCGGTCGGTACGGCGGGGCCTGGTCCGGCTCGGTCGGCGGGCCTTGGTCGGCAGATCAGTCCGGCTCATGCCCCAAGGCAACCGCACCGACCTGCCGATCCCCTCCGGCGTACCTTCCGGTTTGCTGACGATCCGAATCGGGCGAACCGGACCTGGCCTCCACCCGGGGTGGTCCGTCGGGCCTTCAGCAAACCGTCAGCCGTTCGGCAGCCGATTGGCAGGTTCCCCGGTCCCCGCGCCGGAGATACTGACGCCATGGCTGGATCGACAGGGCGCTCCGCCCGGCAACCGCGGCCGGGCTCAACCGCCGAGCTGAGCTCGGTCTGGCGGGCCCGCGTGCTGGTGGTGGACGACGAGCCGGCGCTGGCCGAGCTGCTGCTACGCACGTTACGGGTCGCCGGGTTCGACGCCCGGTCCGCCGGCTCCCGGTCCGAGGCGCTGGCCGTCGCCGGTGAGCTGGCTCCGGAGTTGGCGATCGTGGACGTGATGCTGCCCGACGGCTCCGGCTTCGACCTGGTCCACGACCTGCGCCGGGGGCTCCCGGAGCTCGCGGTGGTCTTCCTGACCGCGAAGGACTCGCTGGAGGACCGACTCACCGGGCTGAACCTCGGCGGCGACGACTACATCACCAAGCCGTTCAGCGTGGCGGAGGTGGTCGCCCGGGTGAACGCGGTGCTGCGCCGCCTCGGTGGGCGGCCCGGTGCGGCCAACCGGCTCGCCGTCGCCGATCTGGAACTCGATGAGGATGCGCACACGGTCACCCGGGCGGGCACGCCGGTCGAGCTGTCGCCGACCGAGTTCCGGCTGCTGCGGCACCTGCTGGAGAACGCCGGCCGGGTTCTTTCCAAGCAGCAGATCCTCGCCCAGGTCTGGCAGTACGACTTCCCCGGCGATCCGGGGGTGGTGGAGAAGTTCGTCAGCCAGCTCCGGCGCAAGATCAACATCTCGGACCCGCCGTTGCTACACACGGTGCGCGGCTTCGGCTACGTCCTGCGGGAACCGCCCGAATGAGGGGGCCGGCCCTGCGGAGCCTCCGCGGCCGGCTGCTGGTGGGCACGGTCGCACTGCTGGTGGTCGGGCTGCTCGCCGCCGATGTCACCGCCTACCTGGCGTTGCGGCGATTCCTCGACGAACGGGTCGACAACACCATCGAGCTGGTCCTCGACCGGGGTTTGGCACGCGCCCGCCTCGCCGGGCCGGCCATGCCCACCGCCGGCATGGAACAGCTCATACCCGCCAACGCCTACCTGGCCCTCTACGACGCCGAGGGCGACCTGGTGCTGGCCCGGCTCCCACTACAGCACGGTGACTCACGGCCGCCCGTGGTGCCGCCGGTCAACGAACTGCCGGCGGGCCCGGTGACCATCGGCGCCGATCCGGAGACGGCGCTGCGGGTGCGCCGCGAGCTGCTACCTCCCGAGCAGGCCCTCCCAGTGGAGATAAACGGGCAGGTCCGTTCGGTGACCGGGCTGGTCGTCGGGGTGTCCCTGGCGGACAACGCGGCGACGCTGCGCCGGCTGGTCCTGGTCCAGGGGATCGCTGGGCTACTCATCGTCGTCCTGGGGGTGGCGCTGGCCCGGCTGGTGCTCACCACCGGGCTACGACCGCTGCGCGCCGTGGCGGACACCGCCCGGGAGATCGGCCGCGGCGACCTGCGCCGACGCGTACCCGTGGGCGACCCGCGCACCGAGATCGGCACCGTCGCCACCGCGCTGAACGAGGCGTTCGACCAACGTGAACGCAGCGAGGCGTTGACCCGGACCTTCGTCGCCGACGCCTCGCACGAGCTGCGTACCCCATTGAGCGCGGTACACGGCTGGGCTGACCTCTACCTCAACGACGGCATCACCGACTGGGACGGCGTGGACGAGGCGATGCGCCGGATCCGCACCGAGAGCACCCGGATGGGGGCCCTCGTCGAGCAGCTACTCACCCTGGCCCGGCTGGACGCGCACCAGCCGCTGGCGCGCGCCGCGGTCGACCTCGGCCGCGTTTGCGCGGACGTGCTGGACAGCCTCCGGGTCACCGCCGCCCACCATCGACTCACCCTCACCGCCGACGAGGAGGTCACCGTCACCGGCGATGCGACCGCACTTCGCCAGGTGGTGCAGAACCTGGTCGGCAACGCGGTTCGGCACACCCCACCCGGCACGGCGGTCGAGGTTCGCGTCCACCGCGCCGACGCGGACGCCGTTCTCGTCGTGCGCGACGAGGGGCCCGGGCTCGACGCCCCGGGGCTCGCGCACGCCTTCGACCGGTTCTGGCGCGCCGACCCCGGGCGGGCCGCACCCGGCGGCACCGGGTTGGGCCTGGCCATCGTCCGCGACATCGTCGAAGCGCACGGCGGCACCGTGGCGCTGGACTCGGCACCCGGGCGGGGGCTAACGGCCACCGTACGACTGCCGGGTTCACCGGAGTTCTGACTCCGCGGACCGCGTAGGTGCACTCACTTCGGGTACGTCTCCGACGCACTTGTCTGGGGTGGGCGTTGAGACGGCGGGTGAGGGGAGCAGGGCGACGGTGGATACGACGGAATCGAAACCGACTCGCGTTGCCCAGCGCGTCGTCGAGGTGTTGCAGGCGTACGGCGTGCAGTACGTCTTCGGAGTCCCCGGAGCCAAGATCGACGCGATGTACGACGCGCTGGCGGACGGTGGGCCCCAGCTGATCGTGTGCCGACACGAGCAGAACGCGGCGTTCATGGCCGCGGCGGTCGGCCGACTCACCGGCACCCCCGGTGTCGTGCTGGTGACGTCCGGGCCCGGCACCGCCAACCTCGCCACCGGCCTGCTGACGGCGTCGACGGAGCAGGATCCGGTCATCGCCCTCTGCGGCGCGGCGTCCCGCGCCAACCGGCTCAAACGCGCGCAGCAGTCATTCCACTCCGCCGCCCTGCTCGCCACGGTGACGAGATACACCGGCGAGGTCTCCGACCCGGACAACGTGTGCGAGGCGCTGAGCAAGGCCATCCGGACGGCGACCACCGAGCCCCGAGGAGCCGCCGCGGTGGTGCTCCCCCAGGACGTACTCGCCGCGTCGACCGCGCAGACCCTGCACCGGCCGGCGCCGATGCCCCGGCTGAACGCGGCGCCGCCCGAGGCGGTCGCCGAGGCGGTACGGCTCATCCGCTCGGCGCGGCGGCCGGTTGTGCTCGCGGGCATGCGCTCCGGTGAACCAGAGACGAGCCACGCCCTGCGTGCCCTGATCGGCGAGACAGAGCTTCCGGTCGTGGAGACCTTTCAGGCCGCCGGGGTGCTGCCCCGCGAACTCGACCACCACTGGGCCGGGCGAGTCGGGGTGTTCCGCAACCTGCCCGGCGACGTCGTGATGGCGCACGCGGACCTGCTGCTGACCGTCGGCTACGACGAGGTGGAGTACGCCTCCGCCGCATGGAACACCGATTCGACGCGCACCATCGTGCACATCGACTCCATCCCCGCGGAACTCGGCAACCACTACCAACCGACGCTCGAACTGCGGGGCGACATGGCCGCCACGCTCCGCCAGCTGGCCGGACCGCTCGCCGGGCTCCGCCTGGAGCCCGAGTTCAGGGAGCTGATGGACGCCCAACGGCGTGCGCTCTCCGAGATCAACCTGGAGGCGCGCTCCGCCTCGGACGACTCCCGCGGCCTCGAACCGCCGGCGGTCGTCCTCAAACTGCGTGAGCTGCTGGCCGACGACGCCACGGTGGCCTGCGACGTTGGCTCGTTCTACCTGCACATGGCGCAGCACTTCCGCGTGCACGAGCCAAGACACCTGCTGTTCTCCAATGGCCAACAGACCCTTGGCGTCGGCCTGCCCTGGGCCATGGCCGCCTGCCTCGTACGGCCAGGACGACAGGTGGTGTCGGTCTCCGGCGACGGCGGATTCCTGTATTCCAGCGCGGAACTCGAGACCGCGGTACGCCTCGGCCTCACCTTCACGCATGTCATCTTCCGGGACGACGCCTACGACATGACCCGCTTCGAGGAGCGGCTCAAATATGGCCGCGACTACGGTGTTGACCTGGGGTTCCTCGACTCCGCCGCCTATGCCCGGTCGTTCGGGGCGAACGGCTACCGGGTCTCCAGCGAGGAGGAGCTGGTCGACGTACTCCCCCGTGCGCTTGCCGAACCCGGCCCGTCGGTAGTCGACGTGGCTATCAATTCGGTGCGCAACATCCATCTGGGCCAGAGCCTGCTTCCGGACAGCTTCGACTAGCCGCCGCCCCGAGCGAACGGACCCACGGTGGAAACGGCGGAGGGTCCCGCGTCGCCGGCACACGGCGAAACGGGACCCTCGTGAATCGGATTGTGCGCGATTCGCTACCCGGCGCAGCTGGGCACGATGCCGGAGCAGTTGTTCGGGCGGTTCTTGATCACCACAGTGCCGGTGGCGGGGTTCAGCAGGACCGTGCCACCCGCCTCGTTGAAGATGCCGCCGCCGTCGGTGACCGCGAGGTTCTTTATGACCTTGGTGTTGTACAGCGTGGCCGTCCCCGTGGCGGCGTTGTAGATGCCGCCACCCAGGTCAGCCTGATTTCCGACGATCTTCGTGTTCAGTAGGGTCAACTCGTCGGCGTTGTAGATTCCACCACCAATGGTGCTCGCCCGGTTGTCCTCGATGAAGCTGTCCACAACGGACACGCTGGAACCTGTCTCAGTGGCCAGAGCGCCAGCCAGCTCGCCCGAGACGTTATCGGCGAGGGTAACCGAGGAGAGGTACACCTGCGTGCCTACGTTGGCAAGGATTCCACCGACCGACCCGGTAGCCGTGTTGCCCGAAACGCTACTGTCCTCGACAACCGCCGAACCACCGTTCACGATGATTCCACCGACAACATCCTGGGCCGAATTGTCGGAGATGGCGCTTCGCTGAACCAGGGCACTCCCCAAAGTTGCCACCCCACCGCCAGCGGCGGTGACATTTGCGCGTACGCCGGAATCGGTTACTTCGAGCACGCCGGAGCTGGAAATACCACCGCCGAGGATGCCAGAGGTATTGCGGCTGACCGTGGAGTGCTTGACCAGGGTGGTGCCCTCGCTGGCGATGCCACCGCCGTTGTCCGCGGCGATGTTACGGGTGATGGTGCTGTGTTTGGTGGTGAGCGCCCCGCCGGTGTTGACGAGGATGCCGCCGCCGTCGCTGTCGGTTTGCCCGCCGGTGATGGTGAGGTGGTTGAGGGTGAGGTCGCCGCCAACGTCGACGGTGAGGATCCTGAACTGTTCGACGGCGGCGGCGCGTTCGATGACGGTGTGTTTGCCGCCGTTGAGGGTGATGGGGGTGGTGATGTCGGGGAGGCCGGCGTCGTCGACGGGGGCGGTGAGCAGGTAGGTGCACTTGCTGGCGAGGTCGAGGGTGGCGCCGCCGCGGGCGTTGGCGAGGGTGATCGCGGCGATCAGCTTGTCCGCGTCACAGGGCACCGGAATGCCCTTCGACTTCTCCCGCTTCTTCCCCTGCACCTCGCCGTCGGCCTCGGCCTTACGTTCGGTGCGGTGGCCTTCAGCAGTGCGCCGATCAGACTTTCCGGGCTGATCGTCGGCGGCAGCGAGAGCCCCTCCGACGGCGCCGGCGGCCGGCCCGCCGAAGGCACCGACCGCGGTGGCGGTGAGGGCCAGGCCAGCGACGCCGGCCAGTCCAACAGCCCACCACCGCGCACCCGCCCTACGTGAGCCAGAGCGGCACAGTTCGCGTTCCTGACGCTGATGGTTCATGGCGATCTCTACGTCCTTCCCCGTGAACGGCGAGGAACCGGCCACCCCAGGGGCAGATCAACTGTTCCTCGGCTACCCGGCAGGCGGCAGCAACCTCCTTGAGCTAAGCCAGTAAAATTCACGTTGACCCGCATACACGAAAATTACCCCTAAAAAGGTACAGACAGGACAAGTTGCCTCAAGTGATCGCTTCGACCACCTCGTCATACCCAGCCGCGGCGGGTGGCCTGGACCCCGGCCTGGAACCGACTCTCCGATTCGAGCCGTTCGCTCAGGGAGGTCATCATGCGTTGGACGCTGCGCAGCGAGATCGCCAGCTTTCGTGCCGCTGACTCGTCGGTGTTGCCCGCCGCGAGCAGGCGCAACAGTTCTCGCTCTTGGGCGGTGAGTCCCTGCTCGTCCTGGGACGCCTCATCGCCGAAGGGCCTCGCCGCGTGCCAGACCTGCTCGAAGAGTGCGACCAGCCCCGTGACAACGCCGGGACTACGTAGTTCCAGGGCGCCCCGAACGGGGTCGTTCGGATCGACGGGCACGAGCGCCAACTCTCGATCGACGATCACCATGCGCATCGGCAGTGTCGGCGCGGTGCGGGACTGACTGCCCAGACTCGCCATCCACCGTGCGTGCGCGAGGGTGGCCGGATCGTTGCGGAAGCTGTCCTGATAGACGTTGCGGATCAGGACCCCCCGCCCCAACGCCACCTGGTTGAGTGAACCTTCGGCCTCCATCGTGTCCGGCCGCTGGCCGCGGCCGGTGGTGAAGGACAGACACTCGCTACGGGCGTGGTGCGCGAGTTCGATCAGCCGTTCCCGGACGGCGTCGAGTCCGTCCAGGGCACGCCCCTGCACTTCCTGCTCGTGGCCTTCGTGCGCGGCGGCGATGGCGGTGATCGCGGCTCGGGTCGCCTCGACCTGCCGCTGCCGTACCGCAACGTCCGCCTCCACCTTGGCCAGGAGCGCGATCAGCCCGGCCTGCGGCCGGACCGCACGGGCGCTGTCGCCTCCCGAGTCGAGTCGGATCAACGCCAGGTCGGCCAGCACATCGAGCGCCTCCCGCACCTGGCCGGGCGGGACGCCCAGATAGTCGGCCAGACCAGCAACGTTCAGGTCCGGCCGCTGAAGCATGGCCCGATAGACCGTCTCGTGCTGCGCTGAAAGGCCTAGCAGATCGAGCATCGTTCCTCCCCGAATGAGTTCCTCCACATTGTGCCGTTGCGCAACGTTCCGTGGTCGGCACGGGTAGTGGCGTGATCCCGCCAGGCGTGCTCACGCCAGGCCGAACCTACTGACAACGGTCGCCAACCCCGCGATGCTTTCCTCAGCGCGGCAAACAAGGTTCGCGAAGCGCCCAAGGCACACCTCACTTGTTCAACGCAGTCATTGCGGAGGGAATCGACCAATGTCAAGCAGTACCGTTATTTCGCACTTTGCCGTAATTAATGCAGCGACCTTGACCACCGTGATCGGCTACAAAAATGCGCCGGGAGAGGGCTTCGGCTGGGGGTTCTCGAGGACCTCGGCGTGAGGGTGGCACATCTACGCATCGCACCTCTCACCCCAACCACAACCATTGACCCGTCGACCCTCCGGGACCTACTCCTAGCAGATACGGAGGGCAGCGTGGAGCACATCCGCATCCGCGCTGGCCCACATGGCGCCGACATCCTGGCATTCGTTGACAGCGACAGCGCCGAGGTGGCCCTTGATATTCTGCGGCGCCTGGTGCAGCAAAAGATAGCTACGTCGGGACCACTTCGTTCTTGGCGGATCGTATAGCGATCATGTTTCGTTAATTGGTTTGGTCGAGTCCGGCGCCCGCTGGGATAGTCGGGTCGGCAGCGCCTTTCCTGCCACAAATCCTTTCTTACTATTGTTAGCCCGCTGGGGACTGAATTCCCTGGCCGCCGTGAGGAGTGAAATGGGTACACCGGTGAGCTCTATGTGGACTAAATCGCTAGGGCGGATAGGCCAGAGGGCGTTGGTGGTGGCCGCGTCCGCGACCCTACTAGGCGGGGCGGTGGGGGCTACCGCTACGCCCGGCGCTCCGGCTTACGCCCTCCCGGGCGTGAGCGATTTGGGCGAGAGTAAGTTCGCCACACAGGGTGCGGTTGATCCGGGCTTCCAGATTCAGGGTTCGGCGATCGCTACGCCGGAGACTCCAGTTTTTGGTCCCGATATCGATAATTACGCCAGTCATGATCCACAGGATACGTGCGACCCGTCGATGAAGCCGGGGACAGTGGCACTGCGGTCTATCTTGAACGAGGCATACGGCGTTCACACTGGTTACATCGGACGCGCGTGTGATGTTGGCGGCACCAGTGAGCACAAGGAGGGCCGCGCGCTTGACTACATGCTCAACGTCAATAACAGTGCGGACAATGCTGCAGCTGACAGCATCCTGAACTGGATGTTGGCTACGGACCAGCATGGCAACAAACATGCCAATGCCCGTCGACTCGGAATCATGTACATCATCTGGGACAGGCATATCTGGTCGGCGTCCCGTGCGGATGAGGGCTGGCGTTCTTATTCTGGACCGAGTCCACACACCGACCATATTCACTTCAGCCAGAGCTGGGCAGGAGCCACAAAGCAGACCACCTGGTGGACCGCCAACCCTGAACCCCCGACCGAGCCCGACCGCTGGGTCGCCGATGTGACGGGCGACGGCTACCACGACCTGGTGGCTCGGGAAGACGACGGAACTCTGATGTTGTACTCGAACAACATCGTCCGCGACAACGGCGTCCCCTACAGCACCCCCTCCTCCCGACAGATCGGCCAGGGCTGGGACGCCTTCGACACCGTCGTTAATGCCGATGTCACCGGCGACGGCTACACCGACCTCGTAGCCCGCAAACCCGACGGCACCCTCTGGCTCTACTCCAACAACATCGTCCGCGACAACGGCGTCCCCTACAGCTACGCCTCCTCCCGACAGATCGGCCAGGGCTGGAACGCCTTCGACACCATCATCGGCGCCGACGTCACCGGCGACGGCTACACCGACCTCGTAGCCCGCAAACCCGACGGCACCCTCTGGCTCTACTCCAACAACATCGTCCGCGACAACGGCGTCCC
>NZ_AZWO01000005.1 GCF_000514775.1 Salinispora pacifica CNR114
AATCCGCGGGTTCGGGGTTCGAGTCCCTGGCGGCGCACCAACGAGCAAGGCCCTGACCTGGTACTTCTGTGCCGGTCGGGGCCTTCTTCGCGTACGGCGGTGGTGGCTGGTCGTTCGACGGGTGCTCGGGAGCCGTTGGACGTCACGATCATCCTGGCCGTTGCCAACCTCCTGGTTCTGAGGTGGCCGGCGGCGTGGCGCTGGCGTCAGCGGTGTTGTGCTGCGCTGCTGCCCCTACGCTGGCGGCATGAGGGAACCCAGCGCGGACCGGACTGGTAGGTGCTGATGGACCGGCGTGCGGCAGCTGCTGCCGAGGTGATTCCCGACGCTGTTCGGGCGGATGTGGTGACGCTGTGGCGCTACCACGATCTGCGTCACGGGTTGCGTTCGTGTGATGTGGGGATCGGGCTGGGTAGTCATGATCTTGGGGTGGCGGTCGTCGCGACGCGTCTGTTCCACGAGGGCTTGTTCCCAACGATCGTGTTTACCGGCGCGAATGCTCCGACGACGGTTGGGCGGTTCCCGCGCGGGGAGGCGGTGCACTACCGCGAGTACGCCGTTGAGCGGGGCGTACCGGCGGGAGCGGTTTTGGTGGAGCCGCGTGCCATGAACACCGCCGAGAATCTGGAGTTCTCCCGTGCGCTGCTGGCCGAACGCCGGATCCCGGTGGAGTCGGTGCTGATCATGTCGCGGCCCTACCAGCAGCGTCGGGCTTATGCGACGTGCCGGCTGGTGTGGCCGGAGGTCGAGGTGGTGTGCGCGTCGAACCCACTCGAACTGGATGACTACGTGCGCAGGATCGGCGACGCGCGGCAGGTGGTGGACATGCTGGTCGGCGACACACAGCGGATCGAGGTGTACGCGCAGCGCGGGTTCGCGATCCGGCAGGAGATGCCGGACGAGGTACGGGCGGCGTTCGAGCGCCTGGTGGCGGCCGGCTACACGAGCCGGCTGATCTGAGCCGGGCTACCAGCGCGGCCCTCCCGGCCGGACGCCCATCCGGTCGCTGAGTTCGACGGCGAGTCGAGGTGGCCGGGGGCGGGTGAGGATGCAAGGGGTTGTGGTGCTTGCCGTACCTCTCAATTCCGCGCGCCCCGGCCTTCGGCCGGTGGCGGTGACAGATCCGATGTCGGTCTCCGTTGCGGGTTCCGGGTTGGGTTCAGTCTTCAGGCGGACGTCCGGATGGACCCTCTTCGCCTCACACCGCAGGCCAGCGCGTCTGTCAGCGCAGTCGGCTTGTCCTGCGACAGGCCCTGCCTGGTCTTGGTTCTCTCCCCTGGGGGCGGGCTTTCCCTACTTGGGAAGGAGGTGGTAGCCGGTGAATGATCTGGTCCTTCGGGTCCAGTCCCAGCTGACCGGCCGCGATTGGGTGTTGCTGGGCTGGTTGTACGACCACGGTGTCGGGACGTCGTTCCAGCTCGCGAACGCCTTGTCTTTCGTCGTTGGACGTCGGTCAGCGGCGGTTGCGGACCCTGTACCGGCTGGACGGACGTGTCGCCGCCCTCACTGCCAGCCGGGCCGCGCTGCCGGGTAGTTAGCGTGCCGACTGGTTGTGCTTGCGTACGAGGTCAGGCAGCTCGGCCAGCGAGTCGAGCTGGAACATGCACTGGTCGCTGACCGTCTTGTCGCCGAGGATGGCCGAGAAGGGGTGGCGCGGCACGCGAGCCAGTCCGCCCAGGTGCCGTACTCCCGGGACTCGTCAACGATAGTCTCGCCCACATCGAAGGTCGTGCCAGCGAGGTCCGACTGCTTCCAACAGGCTGTGCTGGGTGCGGGGAGTACCGGGGCGTAGACGACGCCGGAATGCGACTGGCCGAAGTTGGCCCGCGAGGCTGCGGGGCGTCCATCGTCGAGGCAGCGAACGCGTAGCCCCTGCCGTGCGGCGGCGAGGGCGATGGTGAGCCGCACAGCCCCTCCCCGATGGCAAGGACATCGACACTGTCGTCACTCATGACTGCCCCCAGATAGGGCCCCGGCCGGACCGTTCATCGACGACGACAAGGTGGTGTCGATTGGCGCACCGGCGTACCAGCTCCGCCGGTGCGTGGTGGTGATTGGTGCGGAGCCGCAGCCGTTCGGGAGTCCAGCCCCAGCCAGCCGCGGGCTGCCGCCCGATGGGCGCGATCGGGGTTGCACGTGATACGCGGGCGTCTTTCCACGGGCCAAAGTGCGGTCTGCGTCCGGAATCTCCGACACGGCACATGCGAGCCGGAGATCAACCGCATCTCGCCTCAATCGGATTTCTTCCACGCTGGCCTGATTGTTCCGTTTATGAAACAGTGCCTCACCATCCATTATGGTGAGGCACTGTCCGCTACGGATAAGCCACACAGTGATTGATCAAAATAACGAGTGGATCACGGGGTGGCCCGGGGTGGCGCCGCAGGCTAATGTGCCTGCCTGTAGTTACCTTTGTCGAGGGAGAAACCCTTCATGAAGTCACACAACCGGCAGCTCGCCCGACTGGGTGCTGGCGCCGTCGGTCTTTTCGTTGCGGGCTCGTTCGCCTCGCCCGCTTACGCGGTTGATGGCACGGACCTCTCCGTCGAGCTCTCGGGCACGACTATCGCTGCCGGCTCGACCGAAAAGGTCGTCGAAATCGACCTGGAGAACGTCGGAAAGACCACACCGGAGTCGGTCGACATTATCTTTACCGTCGGCGATCTCGTCGGTGCGTTCCAGTTCGCTGACATCTGTGACGATGATCCCGCAGATGGCACCGTCTATTGCGCGGTCGATAAGACCTCCATTCCGGAACCGGGCGGCACAACCGATTTGTCCTACCTGGTGACCCGGGCCGACGACTCAGCCGACGCCTCGGGCGAGCTGACTGTGACGGTCCTGGTCGACGGCGACGACAACACCGCCAACAACACTGACACCGCCGAGGTGGTGATTGGGGAGCACGGTGTCGACCTGGGTGTCGTAGCCGAGGACGTGCGCGCGCCCATCGACGCCGACGCGAGCCTCGAGTCCGGCGCACCTGTCTACATCGATGGGTCGATCGCCCCGGGCGGTTCGACCGCCGTCGTGGCGACCGTGTTCAATCAGGGCGATATGACGGCGGACGGGGTCAGGATCTCCGTCACTCTGCCGGAGCAGGCCACCTTCACCGAACCTGAGCAGGGTTGCGAGTACAGTGCCGACAACCGCACGGTCACCTGTGACTACTCCGAGATTACGCTGATCCCGGCCGACCATGACACACAGGACGGCGACGCAACCTCCGGCGGTACCTTCTGGTTCCCCGCCAAGATCGATGCTGGCGTTGCGAAGAGCGGTGCCCTGACCGGCGGTAGCGTCACGGTCGCCGCCCTCGCCGCAGTTCCCTACGGCCCCAAGCAGAACGTCGCCGCACCTACCGCACTGCCGGAGAACGTGGAACTGCTCGACGCCGCGGATGTCGACAAGGTTGTTGATGTTGACGAGTCCGACAACACCGACACGTACTCGATCTTCGTGTCGGTCAACGGCGGTTCCGGCGGTGGATCCACCGGCGGTGACGGCAGCTCACTTCCGGTGACTGGCGCGCAGGCGGGCCTGTTCGGCGGCCTCGGCGCCTTCGTGATCGTCCTCGGCGCCGCGCTCTTCCTGATCGCTCGCCGTCGCCGCGTCGTTCTGATGACTCCGGGTGACGAAAAGCCGAACGCGTAAGAAGCCACACGCGATACACCTCCCCACCGGAGGTGACGCCTTCGCGCGGCGGGGTGGGACGGGCTACCGTCCCACCCCGCTGCCCCGACAGATGTGCCGATGGTGATGTAGGCGGCATGAGGCAACAGCAACTGGACGGTGTCGCGCTCGTTGGCATCGCTGGAGCACGCGCCGGTCGCGAGGTCGAGAGTCACTGGGGCTTAGCGATCACAGGTCGGACCAGGTAGCCGAACGGCGCGTTGAGGCCATCCGCGATGGTGCACTGACTCGTCAACGACGAACACGCAGCGCCAGGGGCTCGCGCAGACGGCAGCGGGCTCGGCGGCGGCTGCGCGTTCGGTGTGGACCCACTGCTTGCCGAGGAGGAAGCGTGACCGCGATCGCTGACCCAGCGATTCCCTACCGCGCTTCTGGTCTCGCTCTCACCCTTGGGCTTATAGTCACAGTCGCGTCGTGGTTCGTCGCTCTCGCATCGTGGTTCAACTGGAAGGACTACTTCGCGGGGTGGACACGAGGATAGAAGCGTGGCTGCGATTGCCTTAGCGATTACCTTTGGCACGGCATTCATGGGACGACTTGGATCGAGCCCACCGCCAGCCTGTCGACGACTCTGATCGATGCTGTCCAGAAAGTACTCATAGCCCTCACGCTGCTGTCGGCAGTATTGGTGGCGGAGCAGGGTGAAGCCTGCTCGTCCGTGCATCTGGCGGGCGATTCGTTTGGTCTCGGTGTTGACGCCTTCGGTGGGGCCGTCGCTGTAGAGAGCGTGAGCGCGGCGTTCACGGCGTCGCGATCCCGTTCCAGACCTCGGGTGAAGGCGTGCAGCTGAGGCACCTCGTCGCGCGGCCCACCCAACCCGGACCGTCAAGAGCCAGAATGGCCTGGACCCGCGGCAGGTCCGCCGCTGGGACTCCTGGCACCGTTCACCACCCTCGCCCTGGCCGCACTCCCGTCCCAGTCGACGGACCCTCAGCCTGAGACTCGGCTACTCTGCGGTAGCCTGCCCCAGCGACGATGTCAACCCGCCGTCGACAGCCGTGACAACGTTGTCCACGTTCGCTCCCCGCGCACCACCCCGACGCGGTACGGCAGATGTTGTTCCATCCGTGCCGCTGGTCATCGTTGACCCGTGGCATCGCCAGCAGGCGCTCGCACCCTCGACCCCGCGGCGACGCCAGCAAACCCACACCCTGCTTGCCTGGTCGGTCAGCCGACAGCTCTGAACCAAAGGAACACCCATGCGCAGAATATTGATTGTCGGTGCCGGGCAATCCGGCCTGCAACTCGCCCACGGGCTACTCGCCGAGGGCTACGAGGTGACGATCATGTCGGCTCACACCCCGGATGAGATCCGTAACGGCGGGCCAACCTCCACCCAGGCCATGTTCGCTCCCGCGCTGGACGCCGAACGCCGCTACGAGCTAAATCTGTGGGACGACCAGGCGCCCCAGATCGCGGGCCTGCGTGTCAACCTGTCCGCACCGCCGGGTACCCGCGCGCTGGACGTCATCGCCGAGTTGGAGCGACCGGCCCAGTCCACCGACCAACGGCTGAAGATGGCCGCCTGGCTCGAACTCGCCGAACACCGCGGCGCCACCGTCGTCCACAACACGGCCTCCGCCGCCGACCTGGACACCCTCACCTCGGATGGCCACCACGACCTGACCATCGTCGCGGCCGGCAGAAGTGATCTCGCCGCCGCGTTCGACCGGGACCCAGTCCGCTCACCCCACACAACCCCACAACGCGGCCTGGCCATCGCCTACGTCCACGGCCTCGCTCCCGACCCGGACTGGCCCGCTCCGCACGTCGGATTCCACGCCGTGCCCGGCCTCGGCGAACTGTTCGTGATTCCTGCCCTCACGCAAGCCGGCGCCTGCGACATCCTCTTCTGGGAGGCTGTCCCAGGTCAGGACCTAGACCGCTGGCCCACCAATGGCAGCCGTGTGCCACCCACCGAACACCTCCAGACCACCCTCGACCTCGCCAAGCAGTACGTGCCCTGGGTGTATGAGCGATGCCGAAACGTCGAACTGACCGACGCCAAGGCCACCCTGCATGGTCGGTTCACCCCCACCGTACGTAAACCGGTCGCCCACCTACCCAGCGGCGGCGTCGCACTGGGCATGGCCGACGTCGTCATCACCAATGACCCCATCACCGGCCAGGGCTCCAACACCGCCGCCAGATGCGCTGACCACTATCTACGCGCCATCCTCGCCCACGGCGACCGGCCCTTCGACACCACCTGGATGCGCGATACCTTCGAATCGTTCTGGGCCACCACCGCTCACGCTGTCACTGCCTGGACCAACGCTATGCTGCAACCCCTACCAGAGCATGTGCAGCAAATCCTCGCCACCGCCGCCACCAACCCAGAAGTCGCCCGACGATTTGCTGCCGGATTCGCGGACCCGACCACTCTCACCGACTGGTTCATGACCCCCACTGGCGCAGCCGACTACCTCGCCTCCACCCGTGCCTGAGATGCCGGCATCGCGGTAGCCAACTTCACCCTGTTTGAGATCACGTCAATAGATGCCTGCATTGGGAGCTGGAGGGCTTCCCGCCTCCCGACCACTCGGCCGGCATTGTGGCTAGCGTCGGGTCGCTTTGCTGATCTTGTTGTGGAGGGCGCGCCGGGCGATCGGGCCGAGGTCATCGACGATCTCGATGAGCACGGCGAGTTGGTCCAGCGCCTCGATGCCGCGCTCGGCTGAGGGCCGGTCGACGCCGTCGTACAGCTCCAGGCCGATGAAGGCCGCCGACACCGCGCGGGCGAGCCCGGGAACGTCGGCGATTTCGGCGAACGGTGATCCGGCCAGCAGCCGGCGCAGGACCAGCTCGATCTCGTCCACCCACAGCTGCAGGGACTCGGCGGTGGGGGCGGCGAGGCGCTCGTCGGCCTGTGCGCCGGCGAGCATCTGGGCCAGCACGGACACGTTGCCCAGCTCGCGTTCCTCCTCGTGCAGGACGCGCCCGACGGCGAGCAGTTCGCGCAGCGACCCAACCTGGCGCAGCCGGGCCGACCAGTGGGCGACCCGCTCGGCTGTGCCGGTCCGGCATGCGGCTGCCAGCAGCTCGTCGAGCGTCCCGAAGTGGTAGAAGACCAGCGCCTGGTTCACTCCGGCGGCGGCGGCGATGGTGCGGGCCGAGACGCCGGCGATGCCGTGCTGGCGGATCGCGGCGAGGGTGCCGTCGAGCAGGCGTCGCTTGGTGTCCGACATCGCTCTCCTCCCGCCGGGTGTGGCGGTGCGATCATCGCATCCGCCACCAGTTGCGCCAGCCAGGTGATGCCGGGCAGCCGCAGGGTCCAGCCCACCCAGGCCCAGCCGAGGTTGAGGTGCTCGAGAGCGCGGGCGACGGCGGCCACCCCCCGTTCCGCGTGGCCGTCGCCGCCCGTGTACCCGGCCCGCAGCTGCCCCTCCTTGGCCGGGGCGAGCCTCAGGTTCACCGGGTTTCGCCGCGCGAGGAACCGCCAGACCGCCACGCAGGGCCCGCACCCGGCGTCGAGCCGCAACACCGCGGGCGCGCCCGAGGCGTATGGCCGCCAGCGCGGATACCAGTCGCGTACCGCCCGTCGCCAGTCCCGCCAGGCGTCCCCGTGCCGGCGGGCCAGGTCGTGCTCCTCATGCGACCGGGCCACGGCCGCACTGAAGGCCACGGCGAGGGCGGTCGCGGCCAGCAGCGCCATGCTGTGGGTGACCGCCGCGGTCAGCAGGAGCAGGCCAGCCGCGCTGACCTGCATCGGGTTCGCCAGGTACGCGTAGGGCCCGGTGCTGACGAGCCGGGCCGGCGGATCCCACGGGTACGGGGTGCCGCCGCCCCGTCCGGCGAACTCGCGTACCGCGATGAGCGCCGGGGTGGCCACCAGCAGCGCGACCTGGGCCAGGACCAGGAGGGCGGCCCGGGGTAGCCCGGTCAGCGGGGACCACGAGCCGCCACCCAGTTCGAAGGCGACACCGGGCACGAACCACAGCAGCAGCGTGGCGAAGACGACGACCTGGAGCAGCACCCGGGCCCGTAGGTGTCGGCCGTCGGCGCCCCACCGGCCGAGCAGCTGCGCGGGGAGGGCCACGGCGAGCAGCCCCACCACCTCGCCCACCAGCCAGTGCGGCCCGAGCAGGACGAGCGGGTGCAGCGCCGGCATCGCCACCACGTCGAGCCAGAGCAGCAGGCCCAGCGCGAGGGGCAGGGGCAGGAACCGGCGTAGCAGCACCGGCAGCGCGCCCCAGAGCGCCGCCCACCCCAGCCACAGGTCGACTGGTATCCCCCGGTAGGCCCCGTGCACCGGCGCGAACGCGTACCAGCCAGTCCGGCGGGCCGACTCGTTCAGCGCGGCGACGCCCAGGGCGGCGGTCACGGCGGCGAGCAGGGCGGCGGCCCGCGCCCGCCGGTCGCGCTCCAGCCGGGCCGCGGCCAGCACCGCCAGCAGGGGCGCCCCCAGGGCGAGCCAGCGGGCGGCGGTCACGGCAGGACGAGCATGTCGAGCAGGTGCCCCACGCCCTCGTGGAGCAGGCCGTCCTGGAGCGGCCCGAAGTACCAGGAGGGGTCGAGACCACGCTCGTACGCCACCCGGATGCGCACCTCGGTACGTTCTCGGCCCACCGCCTGCCAGGTCACCTCCGCATGTCGGAAGGTGACCCACCGACCGGTGATGGCGGTGTCCTCGACGAACTCGAAGTCGACCCGGCCCGGCTCGGTGGCGGTGACCTCGGTGAGCAGATGTCCGCCGGGCCCGTGCGAGCTGCCGTGGTAGGCGAACATCCACCGGTCCCCGGTGGCGAGGCCGTCGCCGGTGACGCGGGTCGGCACGGGTACGCCGAGCAGGCGCAGCGGCACCGACCGGACCGGTACCGGGCGGGGGCCGGTCGCCAGCCGCTCGCCGACCGCGTGGGCCGGGAGGGTGACCACCCGGACCACCTCGACCGACTGCTCCGGGGTGATCCGTGGGGCGAGCCCGGTGCCCTCGAGCCCGGGTACGAGCAGCAGGGGCACGGCGACTAGCGAGTACGCCCGGGTGGTGGCGCGGCGGGCCAGCCTGATCAGGGCGGTGGTGCCGTGGGTCATGGCGTACACCAGCGGCGCGGACAGGATGACGCAGATGGCGCCTTCGTGCAGCGCCACCGAGGCCAGCAGCAGCGCGATCGTGGTGGCGGCGAAGACCCGGCCGTGGGTGGTACGGCCCGGGGCCAGGGCGAGGGCAACGGCCAGCAGTACCGGCAGTCCGACGAAGAGCAGGGCGCTGTCGGCGCGCCCCTGGGCCACGGTGACGGCGTAGACGACGATCCCGAAGGCCGCGATGAGGCTGGCGAGCGTCCAGTTGGCCCAGGTGCGCCTCGGCTCCGGCTCCGGCTGACTGGTCATACTTCCTCCCAGGTTTGAGCGATCGCTCAAACCTGGAGCGTAGGCGGATTTGAGCAGCTGCTCAAGAGGTGGCCCGGTCGAACCCTGGCAGTGCGGACCGGCTCGCCCGCCCGCACTGCCAGCCGGGCCGTGCTGCCGGGTGGTCAGCGTCTCAGGTTGAGGGTGAATCCACTGGCAGCGAGTTCGGTGAGAAAGGCTCTCGGCTCCACGAGGTGCTCGATGTGTCGTACTCCCGAGGGCATGGCGGGCAGGTCTCGGATGAGTAGCGCCGCAGCGAGACCGGTGGCGCGACTCTGCTGGCGACCGCTGAAGCTTGCCTGACTGGCGCCGGAGTCGACGGTGACGGCAAATCCGTCACCGCCAAGCTTGATCCTGGCCAGCGCGTCCAGCATGGTGCGGCGGATCCAGGGGCGACGTAATAGCCGGGCGATGCCGGGTCGCCCGGCGGCTGCCAGCAGCGCGGTGGTCAGCCGGGAGTCCAGGCACAGGCCGGTACTCGCTGCGACACCCAACGTGGTGGACAGCGTGTACTGGTCTGAGAACGGGAACCGATACACGGTTCGCTCGCCGTGCGGAGCCGGAAATCGCATTGCCCACGAGCCGTGTAGGCGGCCCAGCCCATCGAGAGTCCAGGCGAGTGCCGCTGGCCCGTGCCGTTCCCCGGAACCGAGCAGCACGCCGATTTGTACCTGCCGCGTTGTTGACTGTTCGACGCAGTGTCGGGCAAGCAGGTTGCTGACCCCGGGGACCAGTCCGACGCTGAGGACCGCTGTGGCCTGCCGCTGGGAGGCGAGCTCGTCCAGTTGTTCGATCTCGACGTGCAGCCGGTGGGAAGCCGAGACGTCCACGTAGTGGATCCCCCGCTCCAGGCAGGCGCGGGCGATCCGCGCGTTGTCGAGTTCGGCGCACATGAGCACGGCGTCAACGCCGTTGAGCGCGGTGGCCAGGTCGCCGGGATCGGCGGCGTCCAAGCGAACCACGGTGGACCCCTGCACGCGCGGCGCACGGTGTGGGTTACGGCCGGCCACCACCACGTCCGTCGTGCGTAGGTGACTGACCAGTGCGGTCACGGCGTGTACGCCGACGGCGCCGTATCCGCCGAGGACGAGGATCCGCTTCATCGGGCGATCGCCTCCTGCTGTGGTGTGTCGCCGCTCGCCGGCTTCTTTGGTTCTCGGGTGCCCATGGACAGGGCGCAGAGGATGCCCAGGACGGCGAGACCGGCCGCGCCGGCAAACCCGATGCGCAGACCATCGGCGAGCGCGCTGGCCCCGTCCCCGCTGCCGCGGTTGGTGGTCCATGCTGTCGAGGCCATCAGCAAGGCGGTGAGGCCGAGGGCGGCGCCGAGGCGTTGGGCGGTGTTGACCAGGCCAGCGGCGACTCCTTGCTGACTTTCTGGTGCGCTGCGGACGGCGGGGGCGGTGGAACCGACGAACACAGCAGGCAGGCCGACTGCGAAGATCAGGCTGGCCGGCAACACGGCGGTCAGGTAGCCGGCGCCGGGGTGCAGCAGGATCGCATATCCGGCCAGGCCGAGCGCGAGCAGGAACATCCCGGCCGCGAGAACCACGCGTGACCCGAAGCGGCCCATCGCCCAGGGCAGCGCGGTACGCGCGGTGACCATGTTGACCGCGGCGATGGGCAGTACGGCGAATCCGGCGGCGAGGGCGGAGTATCCCATCGCCTGCTGGAGCATGAGTGACAGCAGCACGAACGCCGGCACGTGGGAGGCGCCCACGAGAGCGTTGGCCGCGACGCCGGTCCGTACCTGGCGGATCCGCAGCAGTTGCGGCGGCAGGATCGGGGCCGGGTGGCGCCGCTGGTTGACCGCGAACACCGTACCGAGTCCGAGGGCGGCGACGGCTGCCGTGTAGGTGAGCGGTGTCCACCCGGCGGTGGGCAGCTCGGTGGCGAGCAGGACCACGGCGAGCAGGCAACCGGTGGCGGTGAGTCCACCTACCAGGTCCAGCCGTGTCCGAGCGTCGCTGGCGCGCCCGACCCAGGGCGGGTCGGCGGGCAGCAGGCGCGGGCTCAGGACAAGGGCGACCACACCGATCGGGACGTTGATCAGAAAGATCCAGGGCCAACCAAGTGTCTGGGTCAGGACACCGCCCAACGCCACGCCCGAGCCCGCGCCGGCGGCGGCCATGGCGCTCCATACCGCGAACGCCCGACGGTAGGCAGCGGGTTCGGTGAAGATCGCGGCGATCAATGCGAGCTCGGCGGGGACCAGGATCGCTGCACCGACGCCCTGTACCGCTCGACCCAGCAGCAGCGTTCCGGCGTCCGGCGCGAGGCCGGCCAGTAGCGACGCGCCGGTGAACAGTGCGATTCCGGCCTGGAACATGCGACGTCGGCCGACCACGTCCGCGGCCCTACCGGCGACCAGTTGCAAGCCGCCGAAGGTGAGTTGGTAGGCGTTGACCACCCAGGTCAGCCCGGATTCGGTCAATGTAAGCGCTGCACCCATCGCGGGCAGTGCGACGTTGACGATCGACACCTCAAGAAACACCACGAGTTCCACGGAGGTGAGCAGCAGCAGCGCGGCGAGCCCACCCCGTCCCCAAGTTTTTGTAGTCACGCTACAAGCATGTTTTTGTAGTCGAGCTATAGTCAATGGTGTGAGCGAAACACCACACCGCAACCGCCAGCAACCAACCGTGAAGACACCACACGAGGACGGCAGGACCGCGCGATCCCGGTGCACCCGGACGCGCATCACCACGGCGGCCACCGAGTTGTTCACCAGTGCCGGCTACAGCAGCACCAGCATCGCGGCCATCGCCGCCAGGGCCGGCGTGAGCGAGCAGAGCGTCTACTACAGCTTCGGCACCAAGCGGGCTGTCCTCACTGCGGCCCTCGACCTGGCCATCGCCGGTGACGACGAACCTGTACCCACACTTGAGCGGCCCTGGGTGCGTGCGGCACTCGCCGATCCGGACCCGCACGGGCAGATCCACCGACAGGTCGCCGGTGCCGCAGACGTCTTACGGCGCGCCGCGCCACTGTTGGACGTCGTGCGCAGCGCTGCCACCATCGACGCCGAACTGGCCGAAGTATGGGAGACCAATCTTCAGCAGCGGCTCACCGTGCAACGCGTCTTCGCCGAAGCGTTGGCCCGCAAGACACCGCTGCCCGCCAACATGGCCGTCGACGCGGCCGCCGACACCGCCCTGGCCATCCTCAGCCCCGAGACATACCACCTGCTCGTGCACCACCAGGGCTGGGCACACACGCGATGGCGTGACTGGGCCACGAACGCTCTGCGCCGCCTACTCACGACGTTGCCGTAGCACAGCGGCGACCCGGCTGGATCACGCCGGGCACCCGCCCGTGGAGCCCAGTGGCTACCGTCGGCCCTGCGCTGAGGAGCCGGGTGTACCTCGACGTAGGCCCGATCGCTGCGGTGGGTGCGCTCGTCCTCGGCGAGTGCCACTTGCTGTGGTCAACGCAGCCCAGGACGGCGGCGAGTTTGCAATCGTGGCACTTGACGTGGCTCACACCGGTCCAGGGTCTGCTCGGGTACGGCGGTGGTGGTTGGTCGGGAGCCGTTGGACCGGGGTTGGACGTCACGATCGCCCTGGCCGTCGCCGACCTCCTGGTCTTGAGGTGGCGGGCGGCGTGGTGCTGAAGCGGAGGGTGCTGATCATGTCGCGGCCCTACCAGCACCGTCGGGCTTATGCGACGTGCCGGCTGGTGTGGCCGGAGGTCGAGGTGGTGTGCGCGTCGAATCCACTCGAACTGGATGACTACGTGCGCGGCGTCGGCGACGCGCGGCAGGTGGTGGACATGCTGGTGGGCGACACGCAGCGGATCGAGGTGTACGCCGAGCGTGGGTTCGCGATCCGGCAGGAGGTGCCGGACGAGGTGCGGGCGGCGTTCGAGCGTCTGGTGGCGGCCGGTTACACGAGCCGGCTGGTCTGAGCCGGGCTACCAGCGCGGCCCTCCCGGCCGGACGCCCATCCGGTCGCTGAGTTCGACGGCGATTCGAGGTGGACGGGGGCGGGTGGGGATGGCCCCGGACCAGGTCGCGGGAGAGCCGGTGGCATTGGCCTCGGCGATGTGGGTGTCGGCCGAGGCGCGGTCGTTGTCTCAGGCGGCGGCCAGTGCGCAGACGAGGGGCAGGCTCCCGTGGACCGTCAGGAGCTGCGGAGTCGGCGTGCCGAGCTGTGGTTCCAGGAACTGCGCCGCCGCCGCGGCGGCGAGGCCGCCGGCTGGGGCGTACTCACCGATGGGCGGTCCACGCGAGGCGATGTGAACGGTTACGGCAGCACCGCGCCTCGGTAGATGCGGTCGAAGAGGTTGAACAGAGGCTGGTCATAGGCCTGCAACTTCGTCCGCGTATTGATGTCGTTGTGCACACCGTCGCCGCCGGGCGGTCCGGGGAAGTTCACTCCGAAGTAGCTCTGGATGCCCTCGGCGAAGTACTCCTTGATATCCGTTCCCGCGTACGTGTTCGTCCACAGACCGTTGGCGCGGGCGTTGCTCCAGGCACTGGACAACTCGGTGGACATCGCGGGGTCGATGTTCTGCAGGGCCATCAGATGCAGGGTGTGTCCGAACTCGTGCACGAACAGGTTCGCCCGCCCCTGGTTGTCCAGCACGTTGCTCTCGGTGCAGGTCGACAGCGGGAAGGAGGGGGTGGCGCCGAATCCGGCCCAGTATCGGTCGTCCAGGCTCGTGCCGAACTGCTGGTACACGTCGGGGATCGCGCTCATGCGCTCACCTCGGGCGACGACCACGAGGCGGACGTTCTGCCGGTTCAACTCGTGCACGGGCCAGTACGGGTAGGTCCACAGCAAGGTCCCGAGCTGATTCCGCATCCGCACCAGGGTCTCGTCCTGCAGGTGGTGCGGACCGAAGAGCGGCAGCCCCCACGCGTCGACGTACTTGCCGTACCAACGGGTGTCCAGACCGTACTTGGTCACCAGGGACGGTGGGATCGGCTCGACCGGTCCGGCCAGCGCCGGCGACGCCCCGGCGATCGTGGACAGTACTCCTATCGCGCCGGCGGACAGCAGGGACCGGCGTGTGATGGCACCCAAAATATCGACTCCTCTCATGCGGCATGCCATCTTCACGCCATATCGGACAGTGTGTCAATCCCCCCGGAAACGTGGAGGGATCCGGTTCCGGCCTGAGCCTCCAGAGCTCGTGCCGTTGATCGTGTGTAGTCGACTGGTGGGCGGCCGCCGCGGCCCGACTATGTCCGAGACGAACCGAATCGTCTCCTGCAGGGTAGCGGTTGCGCCGCCGCGCCGAGCGCGGTGCGGTCCGGGGCGTCCGCGTTGTTGCTGGTGTGCGAAGCGCCGTACGGGTTGCCGGCGACGAACTGGCTCGGGTCGGTGTAACCGGGGGTGACCACGCTCCCGCCCCAGTGGTTAAAGAAGGTGCCGGCCGCTAATGTCCCATGCTGAGGCCACCATCGACCGGAATGATCGCGCCGGAGACGTAGCTGGCGGTGTCGCCAGCCAGCCAGGTGATCACGCCGGCGACATCATCCGGCTGGGCGAATCGGCCAGCGGGGATCGCTCGGTGGAACTCGGCTCGCCGCTCGTCGGGTACGGCGGCGAACTGCTCGGTCTCGACCGGTCCCGGCGCCACCACGTTCGCGGTGATGTTGCGACTGGCGAGTTCGCGGGTGAGCGAGCGGGCCACGCCGACCAGTCCGGCCTTGCTGGCGGCGTAGTTGACCTGGCTGTGGCTGCCGGTGAGGCCAACCACGGAGGACAGGAAGATCAGCCGACCCCACCCTCCCCGCAGCATGCTGTGCGACGCGCGGCTGGCACAACGAAAGGCACCGGTGAGGTTGGTGTCCAGCACCCGACCGAACTGCGCCTCGGTCAGCTTCGGAAACGGCCCGTCGTCAATGATGCCGGCGTTCGCCACCAACACCTCGACCGGTCCCAACTCGGCTTCGACCTCGTCGAAGGCGGCATTGACGCTGCCCGCGTCCCGGATATCACAATAGACCCCGAACATCCCGTCTGGGAAATCCCGGCCACGGTGTGCCACCGCCACCCGGTCGCCCTGTTTGGTGAATGCCTGCGCGGTGGCCAGGCCGATTCCCCGGTTGCCGCCAGTCACCACCACGGTTCGGGCCATGGAAGCCTCCTTCCAGCCGACCTGGGTTACCCGGCCGGTCTCGGTTGACGCGTGGAAGCCGGCGGGGTTTCGGCCCCAGCCCCTTCACGGCCTTCGTCCCGCTGCACCACCGACCGCACCTGTCCCAGCACGGCACGGCTACCTCTGCGCTCCCGAAGGCGCGGGTACAACGCCGGGGGGCGGTCCCTGCCCAGCAGCGGTCCTCTTCGCGGCCGGTGGCGTGGTGTCCGACACGCAGGAGTTGCCGGTCGCTACGTCGGTCTCCGGACGCCGGTTCTGCCCTTCAGGAGGTGTCCGGGCGAGGATGTGTCGGAAGCAACCGGCAGGATAGACAGGCACGCGAGATCACTAATCTGGGGAAGAGCCTCCGGTGCGAGCCGTAGTTCAACCGCAGGGGCGAGTTGCGGTGGCTGCCTCGCGACCGAGCCGCAGCGCTCGCGGCGCCGACCGACCCTGCAACACCGACGACCGAGGAAGCCCCGTGGACGAGCTGAGGATGCACTCGCCGGACCTGACCGGCCGGAACATCGACAAGATCGCCGAGCTGTTCCCAGCGGTCGTCACCGAGGGGCCCGATGGCGCACGAGTGATCGACTTTGACCTGCTCCGTCAGGAGCTGTCGGGCCACACGGTCGAGGGTCCGCAGGAGCGCTACCAGCTCAACTGGCCGGGTAAGCGTGAGGCGCTCTTCGCCGCGAACGCGCCGGTCGCCAAGACGTTGCGTCCGGTCCGGGGCGAGTCGGCCGATTTTGACACCACGCGGAACATCTTCATCGAGGGCGACAACCTCGACGCGCTCAAGCTGCTCCAGGAGTCGTACCTCGACAAGATCAAGATTATCTACATCGACCCGCCGTACAACACGGGAAACGACTTCATCTACGACGACGACTTTGCGGAGAACTCCACGGAGTACCTCGCGAAATCCGGGCAGGTCGATGCCGCCGGGAACCGCCTGGTCGCGAACACCGAGGCGAACGGGCGGTTCCACTCCGACTGGCTCAGCATGATGTACCCGCGTCTCAAGCTCGCGCGAAACCTGCTGACCGACGATGGCGTGATCTTCATCTCGATCGACGACAATGAGGTCGACAACCTCAAAAAGATCGGCTCGGAGATCTTCGGGCAGCAGAACTTCGTCGCACAGATCATCTGGCAGAAGGTGTACGCGCCGAAGAACTCGGCGCGATGGTTCTCCGAGGACCACGACTACATCGTCGTATTCGCCCGTAACAAGGAACGCTGGCAGCCGCAGCGGCTTGCGCGCACCGAGGATATGGAGGCGCGCTACAAGAACCCCGACAGCGATCCAAGGGGTCCGTGGAAGGCCGAGAACATGTCGGCGCGGAACAGGTATGACGCAGGCGTCTACCCAATCACGGCACCATCGGGACGCCTTGTCGAAGGTCCGCCGCGGGGCAGCTACTGGCGAATATCCGAGCAAAAATTCGCCGAGCTCGACGCGGACAACCGAATCTGGTGGGGTGCGGACGGGAACAACACCCCGGCGGTGAAGCGGTTCCTGTCCGAGGTCTCGGCCGGCCGGACCCCCCAGACGCTGTGGTCCTATGCGGAGGTTGGGCACACCCAGGACGCCAAGAAGGCGCTCCTGAGGTACGTTCCGTTCGAGAACACGGCGAATGTGCTCAATTCTGTCAAGCCGGTCGAGCTGATCCAGCGGATCCTGCAGCTCGCGGGCAGGCCGAGTGACGGCGATATCGTCCTCGACTTCTTTGGCGGAAGCGCGACCACCGCTCATGCCGTCCTCCAGCAGAACCTGGCCGACGGTGGCAACCGACGCTTCATCAGCGTCCAGATCCACGAGCCGCTGCCGGTCCCGGAGCCCGCCTTCAGGTCGATCTTCGAGATGGGTCTCACCCGGGTAAGGAACCTCGCGGCGGAGATCGGGAGCCTGGACAACGCCCCACGCAACCTCGACCTGGGCTTCCGTGTCCTCAAGGTTGACTCGACGAACCTCTCCGACCTGCTGCGCACCCCGGACGAGCTTGGCCAGGGCGAACTCGACCTCTTCGTGGACAGCGTGAAGCCCAACCGGACCGGCGAAGATCTTGTCTTTCAGGTGCTCCTCGACTGGGGTCTGGAGCTGACGATGCCCATCGTCCCGGAGCCGATCGATGATCACGAGGTGTTCGTGGTCGAGGACGGCGTCCTGATCGCCTGCTTCGAGGCAAAGGTGAGTCCCGCCGTGGTGCGCGAGATGGCGCGCCGACAGCCGCTGCGTGCCGTATTCCGGGACTCCGGCTTCGCCACGGACGCCGATCGGATCAACGCCGAGCAGGTGTTCGCCGAGGTTTCGCCCGCGACCGAGGTGCGGGCGATCTGACCGATGAAGCTTCAATTCAAGGTCCAGCAGTACCAGACCGATGCGGTGGATGCGGTGGTGGACTGCTTCGCCGGGCAGCCTCGTGGCGAAGGTGTGTCGTATCGAGTCGACCCGGGGCATCCCGCCAATTTCGCTCAACCAGCGCTGGAGCTTTCGGACTCCGGGCTGCGGAACTCGGAGATCCTGCTGAGTCCGGCACGGCTGCTGCAGAATGTCCAGGCAGTGCAGCGCAGCCGGAACCTGCCGCTATCGGCGTCGCTCGTGCAGAGCAGGGCGGCCTCGGCACCGAACACGCCGAACCTCGATGTCGAAATGGAAACGGGAACCGGCAAGACCTACGTCTACATAAAGACGATCATGGAGCTGAACAAGCGCTACGGCTGGTCGAAGTTTATCGTCGTGGTGCCGAGTGTTGCGATCCGCGAAGGCGTGCAGAAAACGTTCGACATCACCGCCGAGCACTTCCAGCAGACGTACGGGACGAAGCCGCGCTCCTTCGTCTACAACTCGTCCCAACTGCACGAGCTGGAGCGTTTCAGCTCGGACGTGGGCATCCAGGTAATGATCATCAACATCCAGTCGTTCAACGCCACGGGTAAGGATAACCGGCGCATCTACGACGAACTCGACGGCTTCCTGTCCCGCCGCCCGATCGACGTGATCAGCGCAAACCGACCCATCGTCATCATCGACGAGCCGCAGAAGCTCGGCGCGGCCAAATCTCTGGAGGCACTGAGCCGGTTCAACGCGTTGATGGTGCTGCGGTACTCCGCGACCCACAAGGTGGAGCACAACAAGATCCACCGGCTCGACGCCCTTGACGCGTACAACCAGAAGCTCGTGAAGCGGATCGCCGTGCGCGGCATCACCGTCAAGGGGTTGGCCGGGAGCACGGCGTACCTGTATCTGGCCGGGATCGAGATCACCAAGGGCGCCAAGCCACGCGCCCGGCTCGAGTTGGAGATCCAGACCAAGAGCGGCATCAAGCGCGCGGTCAGACGGCTCGACCAGGGAGCGAATCTGCACAACGCCGCAAAGGGTATCGAGGCATACCGGGGCCTGTTCATCACCGACATCGACGCGAACCGCGACGTGGTCGAGCTGAGCAACGGCGATACCTTGTTCGCGGGGCAGGTCACGGGGGACGTGAGCGACGAGGCGAAGCGGCGTATCCAGATCCGCGAGGTGATCAGCGCCCACCTGGACAAGGAGCGCGAGCTGTTCGCGCAGGGCATCAAGGTGCTCTCGCTCCTCTTCGTCGACGACGTGGCCAAGTACCGCGACTACGACCGCGAAGACACTCTCGGCGACTACGCGCGTTTCTTCGTCGAGGAGTATCAGGCGCTCGTGGCCGAGGAGCTGAGCCAGTTGTCGCTTGACGAGGGTGCCGAGGCGTACCGCCGCCACCTCCAGGCGATTGCCGCCGAGGACACCCACCAAGGGTATTTCTCGATTGACAGGAGGACCAAGCGTCTCCTTGATCCGAAGGTGTCAAAGCGCGGGGAAGAGGTAGGCCAGGCGACAGATGTCGATGCCTATGATTTGATCCTGCGTAACAAGGAGCGGCTGCTGTCGTTCGCCGAACCCGTCCGGTTCATCTTCTCCCACTCCGCACTGCGCGAAGGCTGGGACAACCCCAACGTGTTCGTCATGGGCATGCTCAAGAAGAGCGACAACACGGTCTCGCGCCGACAGGAGATCGGGCGTGGCCTGCGGCTCGCCGTAGACCAGCACGGTGAGCGGATGGACAACCCTGTCACCGTGCACGACATCAACGAGCTCACCGTCGTCACCGACGAGTCCTACACCGACTTCGTGGCGGGCTTGCAGAAGGAGATCAGCGACTCCCTCGCAGCCCGGCCCCGCCGGGCCAGCGTCAAGTACTTCATCGGCAAGACCTTCACCACGGAATCCGGCGAGAGCGTCGTCGCGGAGGCACTCGCGAACGCCCTGTACAAGTACCTCGTCCGGAACGACTACCTCAACGACGACGACACCATCTCGGATGCCTACAAGAGCGCGCGCGACACGGGCACCCGCGCCGAGCCGACCTCGAATCTACTCAAGCCCGTCGTGGACGGTATTTGGCCGCTGGTCGATGCTCTCTACCAGGACATTGTGCCCATCCCCGACGGGCGCCGGCCCAAGCGCATTCCGCTGAATGAGGAAAACTTCGCCAAGGAGGAGTTCAGAGAACTCTGGAATCGCATCAACCGTAAGGTCGTCTACCAGGTGGAGTTTGACTCCGTCGAACTGGTCGACAAGTGCGTCGCCGCGCTCGACGCCCAGCTCAACGTCGCGGCCATGGAATACGTCGTGCGGTCCGGCCAGCAGCGTGCGGCCCTCGACACCGACGAACTGGCCAGTGGCGCTGGCTTCACGGTCAACTCGACGAGCACTCACACGGACACGGTCTCGGCGTCGTCGCAGGTGCCGTATGACCTGCTCGGCGAGATCACGGAGAAGACCCAGCTGACCCGCCGAACAGCCGCCGCGATCCTAGGTCGCACCGAGCCGACGACCTTCGCGAAGTATCGGCAGAACCCCGAGCAGTTCATCACCGAGTGCGTCCGGCTGATCAACGAGCAGAAGGCCACGGTGGTTGTCGAGCACCTCAGCTATCACGCTCTCGCCGAGCGGCACGACCTCGCCATCTTCACCGAGAACCAGACGAAACAGGACTTCGCCAGAACCGGGCAGCGGCTCAAGCGCCACATCTACGACTACGTGGTCACCGACTCCAAGGTCGAGCGCGACTTTGTCGCTGAACTGGATTCCAGCGAGGAGGTTGTCGTCTACGCCAAGCTGCCGCCGGGATTCTTCATCCCGACCCCGGTCGGCAACTACAACCCCGACTGGGCCATCGCGTTCCAGGGGGGCGCGGGCAAGCACGTTTACGTCGTTGCCGAGACCAAGGGTTCGCTCTCGTCGATGCAACTCAGAGGTGTCGAAAGAGCCAAGATCGAATGTGCCCGCAAGCTTTTCGCCCAGCTGAACCACGAGCGGAAGGAACCGGTGAGATACGACGTTGTCGCCGGCTTCGGTGAGCTCATGCAACTCGTCGCAGCCGGGTCGTAACCGGCGCCTGGAACCGTCCGGCCAGGCTGTCGGGCAGCACCAAGGAGCCTGGGGCTCGAAGGGGCTGAGCCGACCGAACCGGCGAACGCTGGCAGCCCCAACACGTCGACCGAGGCGTCGAATTCGGTCACCTCCCGGCCGTGCGGCGCGCCGAGGGCCGGTACCCGACTGTTTTCGGTCGACATCAGCCTCCATCGTCCCGGACCAGGTGGCCGACACCTTGCCCGCCACGGGGCGCGGGCCGTTGTATTGATGTGAGCGGCGTTCCGATCAAAGGAATGGCGCCCACGTTCCGGCACGGAGGTGCAGGTGCGCAGCAGGGACTTCCGTCGTCTCGGCGCTGTCAGCGCGCTCACCCTCGAAGGTGGCGGGATCGGTGGCGTCTGGGTCCACCGACCACGCTGAGGCAGGACGGTGCCGCAGAGGTGATCCGCGGGCCTCCACGCGACCCTGAAGCGTCTCGGCCGCGAGCAACTGGATCTTCCTGCTCCACTCCCAACTGCACCGCGGGGCTGGACCGGTCCCACTCCCCGGACGCGATGCACCAGCACCCGCGGCCGGATGCGGTCCAGGCGGTGGTGGACACCCTTGACCTGAGTGGCGACATGGCGAGCCCGTGTTGGACGGGTGCCCGCCGGGGTAGGGGGTGGATCAGGATGCTCGACCGCGTCCGTGGCGGCGGCTGCCGAGGATCTCGACCAGGCTGGTGAGCAGGGCGGCGGCGACGATGCCGATCGCCACGGCGAGCGCGTACCGAAGCGCGGTTGACCAGCGTCCGTCGTTGGCCCCGAACGCCGCGAACAGGGTCGCGGTGATGATCGCCAGCCCCATCGCGGATCCGACCTGCCGCATGGTGCGGTACATGCCAGCGGCGCTGCCGACATCAGCCCGGGACACCTCCTGGAGAGTCAGCGCGTTGTTTGGTGTGAGCACGAGGCCGCCGCCGACCCCGGCGAGTAGTAGCGTAGCGCCGGTGACGATCGAGAAGGTCGTCCCGGTTAGGCCGGCGAAGGCTGTCGCCATGACGAGACTCGCCACGACGACGATGAGTCCAATGGCCAGCAGTGGACGACCGTAACGGTTGACCTTGAATCCACCGAGCACGGCCCCGAAGACCGAACCTAACGCGAATGGTGCGATCGTGAGACCGGTGATCAGTGGACTGCGGTCAAGACCGTACTGCAGGTAAAAGCTGAAGATTGCCGGCAGTGGGGCAAACCCGGCGCCGAAGAGGAATCCGACCAGTAGCCCTCGGCGGTACGTCCGATGGGTGAGGAGACGGAAGTCGAAGACCGGCGGGTGGTGTCGTGCCGTGGCGGTTTCCCAGGATCGGAAAACGACGAGGACACTGATTCCGACCGGCACCAACAGCCACGGCAGCAACCCCTTCCACTGTCCCTGTTGCAGTGCGGGCAGGATCACCAACGTGGTCCCGACGGCCAGTAGCAGCGTACCGATCAGGTCGTGTTGGTGATTGGTCTGGTGACGTGTCGATCTGCTCGGGAAGTACCGCCAGATGAGCACTGCCGCCGCGATCCCGATCGCGGCGTTGACGAGAAAGACAAGCCGCCAGCCGTCGTCCGCCCCGCCCGCAGCGATGACTATGCCGCCGATCAGTGGGCCAAGGGCGGCGCCCGCGTGGGAAGTGGCACCGACTGCTCCGAAGGGGCGGCCCCGTTCCCCGGGGCGGAACAGTTCCTCCACCAAGGCGTTGATCTGGGGGGTGAGGATACCGGCGGCCGCGCCCTGCAGGAGCCGGGCGACCACCAGGATGATGCCGGAGTTGGCGAGTCCAGCCATCATGTTGGCTGCGACGAACAAGGCGAGACCGAGGAGCAGGGTAAACCGTCGTCCTTTGGCGTCCCCGAGCCGCCCGGCGGGGATGAGGACGAGTGCGAACATCAGCGAGTAGCCGGAGAAGACCCATTGGAGAATGTTGTTGTCGGTGCCCAGCGTGCGGTCGATCGAGGGCAGCATCACGGTGATGGCACCGAGGTCGATCCAGCTGAGGAACGAGACGATCAGCGCAATGTTGAGGAACCGCCACGGCCGAGCGTACGCGGCCGCTGCCGGGACGTTCGACCGCGACATCCTCACCGCCTGATCCTGAGACAGCACCACCTACGAGACACGGTTGGGGCTGTCTGCCTGGCCCGCGACCCGTCGCCGTGGGCCGTGGCCTGAACCTGCCGCCCCTCCGGCTGTCCGTGGGCTCATCGCGTCACAGAGCGGGCACCCCTCGGCCCCTGCCCGCTTCGGGTGCAGTGAGCGCAGCAGGAGAGGTGGCCGGAGGCCATTGTGATGTTAGGGCAATTATCAACCATTGGCGGCGGGCCGGCGACCGAATCGGCGATCGAATCGATCTGGGGCCCAGGAACTGAGCCGTCCGGACTGCAGGCCCAGTGACCTGCCCGCGCTCGGCACACCTGAGCCCAACGAGGCGGTGTTCGGTGTGCTCCGGCCAGCGTTGCGACAGCTCGACAACCTGCCAGCGTTGCGACAGCTCGACAACCTGCCGGCGTTGCGGTAGCTCGACATTGGCCGGCGCTGCCGTCGATACTCGCGGCAACCGGACAGGTCAGCGCCGCAGGCAGGCCGACGATCCGGCCGATGTTCCTCACCTGATCGGGCGCCGCCGATACAGAGAAGCCGACCTCAGGGGCGAAACATCGAGGTTAGGGTGAGGCTGTTCCACCGCACGTATCCGAAGAATGCTTCCATTGGAGGAATGGTGGGGGGAAGTGGGGGGTCGGTAACGGTCGGCGACCTGTTGCTTGGTCGCCTCCATGACCTGGGTGTGCGGCATGTGTTCGGAGTGCCTGGCGAATTTACAATGGGATTCACCGGGCAGGTTCTGGCCTTCGACGGTATCGACTGGGTCGGTAGTTCCAGCGAGCTGAACGCCTGCTTCAGCGCTGACGGCTATGCGCGGGTTGCTGGCCTGGGAGTGATTGTTTCACAGTTTGGTGCGGGTGAACTATCGAGCATGAATGCAATGGCTACCGCAATTGTTGAGTCGGTGCCGATCGTGTCGATCGTGATTGCCCCCTCGACGGAGGTTTTGCGGGAGCATGCCCAGATCCGTCATTCACTTGTGGATAGCTTTCCGGACCATTGGGTTCAGGTGGCCCAACAGGTGACCGTTGCCCAAACCTCGTTGACCCCGGAGTGTGCGCTGAGGGAGATCGACCGAGTTCTGGCCGAGTGCTGGTCACAGCAACGTCCCGTGTACATCCGGATTCCTACAGATGTAGCTCGAACGTCCGTCCCGCAGCCGTCGCGACGTCTCACCCGCCCGGAACCGATCTCGAACTCCGCGCAACTGGACGCGTTTGCCGTCGCTGCGCAACGGCGACTCACAGACGCGGAACGGCCAGCGCTACTGGTGGGGAATATTCCGATCCGCCTGGGCCTCGGGCCAGCTGTCGCCGCGTTTGCGGCCGAGCATAATTGGCCCGTCGCCACGCAGGCGCCCGGTCGAGGGCTGTTTGATGAGTCTGACTCTCGTTTCGTCGGGGTTTATAGTGGCAGTGGGAGTCGTGATTCAATCCGGGAGGTGGTTGAAGGCGCCGACGTCCTGGTCTGCATGGGTGTCACCTTCTTTGCATGGAATGGTCTTTTCGCCGTAGACCGTGATCCTGATCGAATCATAAACTTGGAACGGGATTCCGCAGAGGTCGCCGGCACCCGGTTCGGCCCGATCTCCATGGTTGCGGCGCTCGGTCAACTGCACGAGATAGCCCCCCGCCGTGCGAGTGGTTGGCCGAGTGGCGAGGCTCCGCTGATTAAGCCATCCGACCTGGCGCGGGCGGGCTCCAGGCCAATCAGTCATGAACGGCTGTGGCCGGCCCTCCAAGGTGTGCTCCGTCCGGGGGATATCTTGGCCGGAGAGGTTGGGACATCATTCTTTGGTTTGGCAACGATGCGGTTGCCAGCCGGGGTTACCGTCTTGATGGCGCCGACCTGGGGGGCGGTCGGTTATGTTATTCCCGCGTCTTTTGGTGCCGGAGTTGCGATGTCTGAACGGCGAGTGGTGTCGATCAGCGGCGATGGGGGCCTGCAGATGTCCTCGCAGGAAATCAGCCGGATGCTTACCTTTGGGCAAAATCCGATCATTTTCGTGATCAATAACCGTGGCTACGCCTCCGAGCGAGCGATAGGAAAAGAGGTTGGGAGAGGTTACGGGGAGGAGATACCTGATTGGCGATATGGTGATCTACCAGCGGTGTTTGCTGCGGAGGGAACCTTCGCGGTACATGCCGCCCGCACCGAGGCCGAGCTGGCCGATATCTTGGCTGGTATCGAAGAGCGCCCGAACCGGTTGACCCTCGTCGAGGTCATGGTCGATCCAACAGATCTGCCTGAAGGAATGCCGCAGTGGAGTCGGAAGGCCGCCGCCCCACAAACCTAGCGGAGGGAGCGTGTCGATTTCGGCGCTAGCTTCGCCGGTTTCGTTCGCTTCGGTTTCGGGCTCGCCAGGGCAGTGCGGGCGGTGCGCGTGGTGGTGGCCATTCCGCCTCCGCCGCACGCCGCCGTCTCGGCTCACGCCAACCTGCCTGAGCCAACGTTCCGGGACGGCGAACCGAGCTTGGAGAAAGCGTCGACTGCGGAACCCTTCGCTCTGCCAGCGGACGTACTCGTGGCTGGCGGGGTCGAGGGCTGGGGTCAAGCTGGCTGGCCGGCCACCTGCACCTCACCCGACCGGGTGGGTCCGGTGCGCAGCTCCGGCTCTGCTGAGCGCAGCAGACAGGTACCGCTCGATGCGGTTCGGCTCCGGCGGGCCGGCGTAGCCGATGTGCCGGTCTGGCCGGATCACGAAGGCCGCGGCACCGGCGTCGTACAGCTTCTGGGCGCTACGGCCCCGGTCGAGGAGGACTGGAACCGGGGCACGCACAGTCTGGGTCAGCTGCCAGGCGGGGGTCAGTAGCCGCAGCTCCACTGCGCCGGGCCAGCGGCGGGCGAGCGTGTCGACCAGCCTGTTGATCTGTGTGGTCAGGGCCGGGTCGGGCTTCGGCGCGGCCAGCAGGAGGGTGTGGCGGTCGGTGGCGAGTTGGTCGTGCAGGCGCTGTGGCTGGTGGGTGATCCCGTCGAACAGCGTCGGGTCGGGCAGGCGGTCCCCACCGTGCAGGCCGCCCCTGCGGCCGGTCACCCCGGCGGTGCCGCGGTAGCTGTGTGCGAGTTGGGACAGTCGGTGGGCGAGTAGTTGGCGGGCCGGCATGCTGGCCTGTAGCCCGGACAGCACCAGGTCGCGTAGGTGCCGGCGCGGGTCGCCCCGCAACAGCATCGCCGCCGCGCCGAGGTGGGTGAAGCGGACGACCTGTCGTCCGATCCGATGCCGTTCGGCCTGGTAGCTGTCGAGTAGGGCGGCCGGGGCCCAGCCGGCGATCACCGCGGCGAGTTTCCAGCCCAGGTTGATCGCGTCGGCGACGCCGAGGTTGAGCCCTTGGCCGCCGAACGGGGTGTGGACATGCGCTGCGTCGCCGGCCAGGAAGACGCGACCCGCGCGGTAGCTGGCCGCCTGCTTGCGGGCCAGGTTGAAGGTCCAGAACTGGTCGGTGGATTCGATGGTGGCGGGGATCCCGGTCCGGGACAGGGCCGCCTGCGCGTCGCTGTGGGTGGGGGGTACCAGCCGGCCGGTGGCGTCGCTGGTTTGGGTGTACGCCAGCCGGAACCGCCGTCGCCCGGGTAGGGGGAAGACGCCGTAGATCCCGCTGCCGTCACTGGAGAAGGTCATCTCGTTGCGCGGCAACGGCCAGTCGACCACCGCGTCGCAGAGCACCCACGGATCGCTGTACGTGGTGCCATCGAAGTCGATCCCGAGCAGGTCCCGCACCGTGCTGTGCGCGCCGTCGCAGCCGACGACCCACTGCGGGGTGACGGTTTCGGTGCCGCCGTCGGGCGTGGTGAGGGTGGCGGTGACCTCAGTATCGGTCGAGGTGAGGCCGACCAGGGTGGTGCTGCGGTGCAGTGGGACGCCGTGCCGGGTCAGATGGTCGATGAGGATCTGCTCGGTGCGGTACTGCGGAATGTCGACCAGGTGCGGGTACGCGGTGTCGTCGAGCACGCGGAAGTCGACGCTGAGTCGGTCGCGGTGGCTGGTTCGCAGGGTGAGCACATCGACCCGCTGCCCTTCGGCGAGGATCCGGTCGGCCACGCCGAGATCACGGAGATGTTCCAGCGTACGGGCGTGCAGCGCGGCCGATTTGGTCAGCTCCAGCGGGGCGGCGTGCTTGTCGATGACCCGGGTGCCAACACCGAGTCGGGTCAGTTGGGCGGCGAGGGCCAGGCCGGTGGGGCCGGCCCCGACGATCAGCACCTGCGGGTGTGGCATGTCGTGCACCTCTCTACTGATGGCCGATGGCTAATAAAAGTGAGCGCTCGCTCTCTTTAGCGTGCGCCCGCCCGCTGGGCGCCGTCAAGAGCGAGTGCTCGCTTTACGATGAGGGGATGCCGAGAGTCTCCGAAGACCACCGTGCTGCCCGACGCCGGCAGATCCTGTCGGCTGCCGCCACCCGCTTCGCCCGCGACGGCTTCCACCGCACCTCCATGCAGGACGTGGTGGATGAGTCCGGCCTGTCGTTCGGTGCCGTCTACCGCTACTTCCGCACCAAGAACGACATCGTCATGGCGATCTCCCTGGAGGCGATCAGCGTGATCGAGACGGTGGTCCGCGACGGTGTCCAGGACGGCCGTCCCGTCGCCGACCTGCTGGCTACGCTGCCAGGCGCGCTGCTCGACCTCGAACAGATCGACGAGCGGATGCGGCTGGCGGTGCAGGCGTGGGGGGAGGCGCTCCGAGATCCAGCCCTCGCCCAGCGGATGCAGGAGGGGCTACGGCGGGCGCGCGCCGCGCTTCGGGAGAGCATCGAGGTCAACTGCGCCGACAGTGGCGTCCATATCGACGCGGACGCCGCGGCGCAGGTCCTGATCTCAATCATCCAGGGCTTTATCCTGCAACGGTCCTGGGATCCCCGCCTCGACGCCGACTCGTACGGCCAGGCGGCCCAAGCGCTGATCAGCGGCAGGCTCGGCGGCGCTACGACGGGGTAGTGTTGATGTTGAGCGATCGTCGGCCTGGCGTCGTGTCGCCAGAGAACCTCTCATCGCGAGATGTGTGCCAACCTTGCCCAAGCCACTGAGGAGCATCTGCGGTACAGCCTTGACTGATTGCCGCACCTCAGCAAAGGGTCGTTAAAGGACGTCCGACTCGCTCTTCGCTGAATCCGTTCCTCCTGCTGGCGGCCGTGGCCGTCTGGGAGCGACTTAGCTACACCGGCACGCCACCTCGCTCCCGCCATACCATGCTCCGGGCTTTCTGGATGGGCGCGACAAGTAGGTGAGAGGTAGGAACAGGAGGCTGTCGGGCGGAGGCGAAACCTCAACTGGCCGCGCACGGCCAAGGGCTTGCAGATTGGTGAGTCTGGAATCTGCCCTAATGGCGTTGGGGGCGATGGAGAGCCGTCGCAGGTCCCGGTGATCGGTCCGCCGTTGGACGCCCTGCTCAAGAACGCCGGGCAATGCGCAGCGGGCCGCCGCGCGCTTCCTGGCAGCTGTGGGTCCGCACCGGATACACCGGCGCCGCTCCGTAGGGTTGCGTCGGGTTCCTTGTCGGTTGTCGGGCCGACGGGGAACGGGCTGCTTCGGGCGTCGGAGTGGATCCGGAGGTCGCCGTCATCGGCCGAAGGCGCGGAACGGGCACGCCCGAGGGGTCGCAGCCATCATCGTGCAGCTCATCGACTGCTCGCTGGCTGCCGTCGCCAGCGAGCAGGGCTGTGGTGGTAATGACCTGCGGCTGCCGGGCGGCCGCACCGAATGGGCCGGCCGAAGGTGACCTGCCGGTGTGTGGACTGGCCTGGTGGACGGAGAGTGGCACCGAACAGACCTTCCCGTTAGCCGAGAATTCGGTTAACGTGAATGCGCGGCTGGTGGGGCGCAGCAGATCGTTCCCGCCGGCTTGTTTGTGGTCTTCCCAGTAAGCCGGGCTGTCTGCGTTGAGTCCGGTGACGCGCCACTGTCGGAGCTCTGAAATCTCTTAACAGGCTGGGCGGCCGGTTCCCCCGATAGCAGCAGCAGCATCGACCGCCGCCACTGAATATTGGAGGATCGGGTGCGGGAGTCGACATCGCCGCCGCTATACGTGGTGCCGGAGGAAGGCGGGCTCGCTGACCTCGTCGCGGGCAACGCCGCCGAGGAGCCGGATGCACCGGTGTTCCACCGCAAGGTCGGGGACCGTTGGGAGCCGGTCAGCGCCGCGACATTCTTCACCGAGGTCACCGATCTGTCCCGTGGGCTGATCGCCAAGGGGGTCGAGCACGGGGACCGCGTCGGCCTGCTCTCCAGTAATCGGTACGAGTGGTCACTCATGGACTTTGCCCTCTGGATGATCGGTGCGTCGCCCGTCCCGATCTACCTGACCTCCTCACCCGAGCAGATCGAATGGATTCTCGGCGACTCGGGTTCGGTGGCGGTCGTGGTGGAGAACGCGACGCACGAGGAGGTGGTTCAGGGATTGCGGGGGAAGCTTCCCGCCCTGCAGCATGTCTGGCAGCTCGACGCCGGGGCGGTGGAGGAACTCCGGGGCGCGGGTGCCGCGGTCGAGCCAGCTGTGGTGGAGGAGCGTCGGAAGGCGGTACAACCGGGGGACATTGCCACGATCATCTACACCTCGGGCACCACCGGGATGCCCAAGGGTTGCACCCTCAGCCACGCCAATCTGCTTGCCGGCTCCGGCAATTCGGTCGCCCTACTCCGCACCATGTTCGGGCCGGTGGGCGACCTTCCCGCCTCAACCCTGCTCTTTCTGCCCCTTGCCCACGTCTTCGGCCGGATGGTGCAGGTCGGTGCCACGGTGGCGCGGACGCCCCTGGCGCACTGCTCCGATGTGAAGCAGGTTCCGGCGGAACTGGCCAGTTACCAGCCGACCTTCCTGCTCTCGGTTCCGTACGTGTTGGAAAAGGCGTACAACAGCGCCCGACGCAAGGCGTACGAGGGTGGCAAGGGCAAGATCTTCGACCGTGCGGCAGCGACGGCGATCGCCTACTCGGAAGCGCAGCAGCCCGGTCTGGGCCTGCGCCTCCGCCATGCTCTCTTCGATCGGCTGGTCTACAGCAAGTTCCGTGCCGCGCTGGGTGGGAACCTGCGCTACGTCATCTCCGGGGGCGCGGCGTTGGGGGAGCGCCTGACGCACTTCTACCGGGGCTGCGGCATCACGGTGTTCGAGGGTTACGGACTCACCGAAACCAGTGCGGCGGTCACGGTCAACTCGCTGGAGTCCTTCCGGCCGGGGACGGTGGGCCGGGTCGTGCCGAGTGTGCAGATGCGCATCGGCGACGACGGTGAGGTGCAGTGCACCGGAGGCCCGGTGTTCGCGGGCTACTGGAACAACGAGACGGCCAATGCCGAGGCCTTCACCGAGGACGGCTGGTTCCGCACCGGCGACATCGGAGAGTTCGACGACCACGGTCACCTGCGGATCACGGGCCGGAAGAAGGAGATCCTGGTGACCAGCGGGGGCAAGAACGTCTCCCCCACCCTGATCGAGGATCGCATCGCCTCCTCCCCCCTGGTCGCCCAGGCGCTCGTGGTGGGGGATGGGCAGAAGTACATCGCCGCGCTCATCACCATCGACTCGGAGTACCTGGAGCACTGGAAGACCAGCGCGGGAAAGCCGGCCGAGGCCACCCCCGCGGAGCTGGCCAATGACCCCGACCTCCTGCAGGAGTTGCAGCGCGCCGTGGACGCGGGCAACGCGGCGGTGTCCACGGCCGAGGCGGTACGACGTTTCCGCGTACTCCCCAGCGAGTTCACCGTGGAGTCCGGCCATCTGACGCCGTCGCTGAAGATGCGTCGCAAGGTGATCATGACGGACTTCGCCGACGAGGTGGCCGAGCTGTACGACTGATCCACCCCTCGCCGTACCCGGAAGGCCCTGCGCGTGCCCTGGCACGTGTCAGGGCCTTTCGGTGTTCGTGCTCCCGGTAGCGAGTCTCGGGGGTGCGGTCACGATCCGCCTCGTTACTGGTAGCGAGCGGCTACACCAGCCACCCAGCCTGCTTCCGATCGGCAGGAGCCACGCGCGGCCGATTAGCGAGCGCGGTACGACCCGGCGGGGCGGCGGGTAGCGAGGCAGCGTCGGCAAGATGGATGGTGTGATGGCTTCGCGACCGCCGGCCCGGTACGGCTACCGCAGCCTCGGGGCCGAGCCCGGCTTCGGGGTCCGGTTGGCGGGCGCCGCCGCGAGCAAGCTGCAAGCCGGCATGTTCTCCTTCGCGCTGCTCTACGCGGTCTCCGCCGGTCGCTCCTATGGCGTCGCCGCGCTGGTCGTCGCGGTCGCCGCGCTCGGCGGTATCGCGGCGCCCCTCCGCGGGCGGCTGCTCGACCGGTTCGGCGACAGGCGGGTCCTGTGGCCCATCCTGGCCGTGCATGTGGTCTCCGTGGCGGCGCTGTCGGTCAACGAAGGGCTGCACGGGCCGGTGCTGGCCACCTTTGGGCCGGCGCTGGTGGCGAACGTGTCGATGCCTCCGGTCGGGGTGCTGTCGCGGGTCATGTGGCGCAGGATGTCGCAGCCGGAGAATCTGCGGAGCGCGTTGGCGCTCGACGCGGTGCTCACGGATCTCGCCTTCGTCCTCGGACCTGCCCTGGTCGGTCTGCTGACCGAAGCCGTGTCGCCGATGGCCGGGTTGGCGGTTTCCAGCGGGTCGAGCGCGCTGGCGGCGGTCCTACTCCTGCGGGCGCAGGCCGGTCGGGAATCAGCCCGGAGAGTCAGCCGGGATCCGGTCGGGGGCACCCGCCGGGAGCCGGTCGCGGGCACCCTTCGGGAGCCGGCTGCGGGGGATGCCGGCCGGGGGTCGGAACGGGGCACCGGCGGCGCGCGGCACTGGTTCGGGCCGCTTGTGTTGGCGCCCCTACGCTGGCTGCTGCTCGTCGCCTGTCTCTTCGCCGCAGCGTTGCACGCCGTGCAGATCGCACTCCCCGCGGTGGCTGGTCGGTCGGCTGGCGCGGCTCTGGTCAGCCTGCTGTCGGTGGGCAGCATCGTCGGTGGCCTGGCCGTTGGGGCGCTGCGTGGGCGGTGGGTACCGCGCCTGCCCGCCCTGCTCCTGGGGCTTGCCCTCGCGTGTGTGGCCCTGGCGGTGGTCGGTCGACTGCCGCTGGGGCTGTTGGTGGCCGGATGCCTCCTGGTCGGTCTCTTCATCGGGCCCACCTTCGTTTCCCTGTACAGCACTGCGGGTGACCTGGCGCCGTCGGGTACCGAGGTGGAGACGCAGTCCTGGACCGGGGCTGCCATTCAGCTCGGCGCCGCCATGGGCGCTGCGGCCGGTGCCGCCGCTATCGAGGGCTGGGCGCCGCTGGCCGCGGTCGGGGTGGCCGCCGTGCTGGCGTTGTCCGGGGTTGGGGCAGGCGTTCGGGTGGCCCGCTCGCCGCGGCACCGCAGCCGACCGGACGGCCCCAGCCGGAGTGCGCCTACCGCGGAGTCGGCTGAGACCGGTCGTCCTTCCTCGGCCGAGGCCGGCCACCTTCCCCCGGCTGAGGCCGGCCGTCTTTCCACGGTGACCAACAACCTCGACGTACCACCGGGCGTTGATCCCGACGGTAGAGGTGTTTCTGCCCGCATTGAGGGATAGGTAACCAGTAGTAATAGCTGCCCTTCTTGCGGTACTTCACTGCGCGGAGGCGTACGCGATGCAGGGGTTCTGTCAGCGGCTGGGTCGGGGTGCCGGAGGGCACCAGGCGGGACGTGCTGTCGTCGGATGGTTCGCCCTCGCGCTGGCGGTGACGGTAACGCAGGCGATCGGGGTATCACCCGTGCTGGCGCAGCACCAGCCCGGATCGATGGCCGCGTCGCAATTCCTCCTCGCCTGGGGAAACAACAACGATGGGCAGCTTGGCAACGGAACTACTACCGGAAGCAACGAGCCGATCGCGGTGAGCCTGCCGCTGGGCGTCACGGTCACCGCTGTCGCCGCCGGTCGGCATCACAGCCTGGCGTTGACCTCGACCGGCACCATCCTCGCCTGGGGTGCCAACCACTTTGGTCAGCTTGGGGACGGAACCCTGATCGACCGTAGCGCGCCCGTCGAGGTGAGCCTGCCGTCGGGCACCACGGTTACCGCCATCGCCGCCGGCAGCATCCACAGCCTGGCGTTGACCTCGACCGGCACCGTCCTCGCCTGGGGCGGCAACGGCTTCGGTCAGCTCGGGGACGGGAGCACGACCAGGCGTACCACGCCCGTCGAGGCGACCATGCCGTCCGGTGTCACGGTCACCGCTGTCGCCGCCGCGGACAGCCACAGCCTGGCGGTGACCTCCGCGGGCGCCGCGTTCGGCTGGGGGCTGAACAGCCTTGGTCAGCTGGGCGACGGGAGCACCGACGATCGGAGCACGCCGGCCAGCGTCGCCCTGCCCCCCGGCGTCGAGGTCACCGCGATCGCCGCCGGCCGCCGTCACAGTCTGGCGGTCACCTCCACCGGCACCGCCCTGGCCTGGGGGTACAACGCCACTGGTCAACTCGGGGACGGGACCAACACCAACCGGAGCGCGCCGGTCGGCGTCGCTCTACCCCTCGGCGTCGACGTTGCCGCCGTGGCGGCCGGCCGCGTCCACAGTGCCGCCCTGACCTCAGCTGGCACCGTCTTCGCCTGGGGGGACAACAGCGCCGGGCAGCTTGGAAACGGGAGCAACAGCAGCAGCAACGAACCCCTCGACGTCAGCCTGCCGACGGGCACCACGTTCACCACCATCGCCTCCCGCGACAGCGACCACACCCTGGTGATAGCCACCGACGGCACCGCCCTCGCCTGGGGGAGCAATGTCTTCGGCCAGCTCGGTGACGGAACCGGCAACAACTCCAACACGCCGGTGGCCGTCACCCTGCCCTCCGGTATCACCCTGACCGCCACCGCCGTCGGCGACAACCACAGCCTGGCCCTGCCGGCTCAGCAGGTGGGCTCCGCCACGACCCTGCAGGTCTCGCCGCCGGACCCGACCGCGGATCAGGACGTCACGCTCACCGCCACCGTCACCTGCGACCTCGCAGACCCGACCGGCAGCGTCACCTTCCGCAACAACAACACCGAGCTCGCCACCGTGCCGCTGGACACCACCAACACCGCCACCCACACCACCCGGCTCCCCACCGGCGCCAACACTCTCACCGCCGACTACACCAGCACCACCACCGTCTGCCCGAGCAGTCAGTCCGAGTCCACCACCATCACCGTCGCCGACCCGACCGATCCGACCGACCCCACCGATCCGACCGATCCGACCGCCCCCACCGACCCTGATCTGCCCATCACCGGGGCCAGTCTGCCCAGCCTGCTCGGCGCCGCCACCCTGCTTCTCCTCGCCGGCGTCAGCTTCATCTGCCTCACCCGCCGACACCGGTCGGCCCACCACTGAGGTGATCAGGTAGCGGTATCGGGCTACATTGCGGCCCATGGACCTTCTCGTGGTGGGCGGTAGCGGGCTGCTGGGCCGGGAGATCGTTCGCCAGGCGCTGCGGACCGGCCGTCAGGTGGCGGCGACCTTCCACCGGCAGGTGGCGCCGGTGGCGGGGGTGACCTGGCGCGAGCTCGACATCCGACGCCGCGACGAGGTCGCCGCCCTGGTGCACCAGCTCCGACCCGGTGCGATCATCAATGCGGCGTACCAGCAGGACGACTGGGTCACCACCGCCGACGGCGGCATGTACGTGGCTGCCGCAGCCGCCGCCAACAGGGCCCGTCTGGTGCAGGTCTCCAGTGATGCCGTCTTCTCCGGCACGGCGGAACGTTACGACGAGACGGATAACCCCGACCCGATCAGCCCGTACGGTGCGGCCAAGGCCGCGGTCGAGACGGCGACCAGGGGCCTGGATCCGAGTGCCGTCATCGCTCGTACCTCGTTGATTGTGGGAGCCGGTGGTAGCTCTCGCCAGGAGCGGCTGGTGCACACCCTGGCCGCCGATCCCACCCGTGGTGTCCTCTTCACCGACGACCTGCGCTGCCCGATCGACGTCACGGACCTGGCCGCGGCACTGCTGGAGTTGGCCAATTCCGATCACGCCGGAATCCATCACGTCGCTGGCGCCGATGCCCTCAGCCGCTACGAACTCGGCCTGCTCATCGCCCGCCGTGACGGTCTCGACGACACGGTCCTGCCCGCCGGCCGCCGGGCCGACACCACCGTTCCTGGTCCGGTCCGGGTCCGCCTCGACTGCACCGAGACCCAGTCGAAGCTGACCACCCAGCTCCGGGGCGCCCGGACGTTCCTTGCCCCCACCGTCGCCTAACCGGCGGCGGTGGCGGCGAAGAACAGCCGGTCGCGCCACTGGCCGCGGAGGTAGCGGTGTCGGCGTCCGGCCGGCCGCATCCCGATTTTCGTCAGGACGCGCGCGGAGGCGCTATTGGCCGGGTCGCATGTCGCGTTCACGGTGCGTAAGCCGAGGTGGTCGAATCCGAACCTCATCAAGGCTTTGCTGGCCTCGGTGGCATACCCGTGCCCGCACCAGGGGCGGGCCAACACGTAGCCGATCTCGGCCTGCCGGGGAGCGGTTTCGGATTTGGCGAGTTGGATGGAGCCGATCAGGGTGCCGACCGCCGGGTTGACTATGGCGAGGGCGAATGTCGAACGTGGGGTGCGCGTGGCGTACTCGGCTACCTCGCGGAGGAATGCCGCGGTGTCCTGCGGATCGTTGGGTCCCCAGTCGGTGTAGCGAACAACCTCGGGATCGCTCGCGAACTCGTGCACGGCGGCATGGTCAGTGCCGTGAAACTCACGCAGCAGTAGGCGCCGCGTAGCCAGTTCCACAGCGGCACATGCTTTCACCTTTGTTCGGGGTGGGCGAGATGGTTTCCCGGACCAGGGTGCTGGGCGTTTCTACCCAATAATCCGACAATCCTCCGCTAATAATGACTTCTATCCTATTAGCGGAGGATTAACCGCTCGGAGGTGGGTGCGATGCAGGGATCCAGCCAGCGGCGTGGCCGGGGCGGCGGAGGGCAGCCGGTGCGACGTGCTGTCGCCGGTTGGTGCTCCCTCGCGCTGGCAATGGCGCTCGCACCGGTGCTCGGTGGATCGGCCGCGTCGGCGCACCACCAGCCCGCATCGACTGCTGTCGCGTCAGCTGCGGTCTTTGCTTGGGGTGGGAACGCCGGGGGGCAGCTGGGCGACGGAACCACGACCAACAGCAGCGAGCCGCTGGCGGTGCGCCTGCCCGCGAACACCACGGTTGCCGCCGTCGCTGCGGGTGAGCGCCACAGTCTCGCCCTGACCTCCGCTGGCAACATCCTCGCCTGGGGCGGCAACGACGACGGCCAACTCGGTAACGGGACCACCGTCAGCAGCCGTGAGCCCGTCCCGGTGCGCCTGCCCGCGGGTGTCCGGGCCGTCGCCGTCGCCGTCGGTGCCAACCACAGTGTGGCGTTGACCTCCACCGGCTCGCTGCTCGCCTGGGGCGCCAACAACTCCGGCCAGCTCGGCAACGGCACGGTCACCAGCAGCAGTATGCCCCTCGCGGTGCGCCTGCCGACGGGTACCGCCGTCGCCGCGGTCGCCGCGGGCCGCGACCACAATCTGGTCCTGACCTCGACCGGGCCGGCGGCCCTGCTCGCCTGGGGGGCGAACAGCGAAGGTCAGCTTGGCGACGGAACCAGGTCCGGACGCAGCGTCCCGGTCTCCGTCGCGCTGCCGGCCGGCCCCACGGTCACCGCCATCGCCGGTGGAGGTGATCACAGCCTGGCGTTGGCCGCCGACGGCGCCGCCCTGGCCTGGGGAAGTAATTCTCGCGGTCAACTCGGCGACGGCACCACCACGGACAGTCTCGTACCCGTCCCCGTCGCCCTGTCCGTCGGCACCGAGGCCACCGCGATCGCCGCCGGCCGTACGCACAGTGCGGTGTTGACCTCCGAGGGAACCGCCCTCGCCTGGGGTGGAAACCAGCTGGGGCAGTTGGGGAACGGCTCCACCTCCGACAGCAGCGAACCGGTCTCGGTCAATCTTCCGATCGGCATGCGGCTCACCACTGTCGCCAGTGGCGACAGCGACCACAACGTGGCGATAGCCGATGACGGCACCGCCCTGGCCTGGGGCGTCAACTCGCAGGGGCACCTGGGGGACGGGACCACCACCGACAGCGCCACCCCGGTGCCGGTCAGCCTGCCCACCGGCACCACGCTGGACATGATCGCCGTCGGCAACGACCACAACCTGGCCCTGCCCACGCTCCAGGCGGCCTCGGCCACGGTCCTGCAGGTCTCGCCGCCGGGCCCGACCGCGGATCAGGACGTCACGCTCACCGCCACGGTCACCTGCAACGCCGGAGACCCGACCGGCAGCGTCACCTTCCGCAACAACAACACCGAGCTCGCCACCGTGCCGCTGGACAGCAGCAACACCGCCACCCACACCACCCGGCTCCCGGTCGGCGCCAATACCCTCACCGCCGACTACACCAGCACCAACAGCGTCTGCCCCGACAGCCCGTCCGAGGCCACCACCATCACCATCGACGAACCCCCCGAACTGCCCACCACCGGAGCCAACCTGCCCATCCTGCTCGGCGCGGCGGGCCTGCTCATCCTCGGTGGCGCCGCCCTTATCCACCTCACCCGTCAGCGCCGGCCAGGCCACCCGTACTGACGCCCCGGCCCTTCGGGTGTGGCGCGGTCCCGGGCGGTCGGCCGGGGCGGCGCGGACAACGTCGGGGAGGGGTTTACCGGCGTCCTTGCCCGGGTACCCCCGGCCCGAGAATGCCTCAAGCCGGCAAGAATCGGGCGTAGTCGGATGAAATTGGCGGTGAGCGTGGTGAGGGGAGCAGGGAAGCGGCGGGCCCAACGGCGGCGGGAGCGGCGGCCGTGAGTGAGGTCCTGCTGCCCCAACCGGTCGTGCGCGCACCCGGGCCGGCGTTGGAGGTCGACCTGGCCGCACTCGTCGCCGACCTTCGGGCGGAGGTGGACGGCGAGGTCCGGTTCGATGCCGGTTCCCGGGCCGCCTACTCCACCGACTCCTCCAACTACCGGCAGGTGCCGCTCGGGGTGGTGCTGCCCCGGACGATCGAGGCGGGGGTGGCGGCGGTCGCGGTGTGCCGTCGGCACCGGGCACCGCTGGTCTCCCGAGGCGGTGGCACCAGCCTGGCCGGACAGTGCACCAACACCGCCGTCGTACTGGACTGGTCGAAGTACTGCAACCTCCTGCTGGAGGTAGATCCGCAGGCGCGGACCTGCCTGGTGGAGCCCGGCATCGTCCTGGACTCACTCAACGCCCAACTCGAGCCGACCGGGCTGGAGTACGGCCCCCGCCCGTCCACCCACAGCCGCTGCACCCTGGGCGGCATGCTCGGCAACAACTCCTGCGGCGCCACCGCCCAGCGGACCGGCAAGGTGGTCGACAACATCGTCGAGTTGGAGGTTCTGCTCTACGACGGGACCCGGATCTGGGTCGGGGAGACCAGCGACGAGCAGTACGCCGAGATCCAGCTCCGTGGCGGCCGACCAGCCGAGATCTACCGGCAGCTGCGGGCGCTGCGCGAGGAGTACCTCGCCGACATCCGTACCCGCTACCCACACATTCCGCGCCGGGTCTCCGGGTACAACCTCGACAGCCTCCTGCCGGAGAAGGGCTTTAACCTCGCGCAGACCCTGGTCGGCTCCGAGGGCACGCTGGTCACCATTCTCCGGGCGCGGTTGCGGCTGGTGCCCGTGGTGAAGGCGTCCGCTCTCGTCTTTGTCAACTATCCGGACATCGCCGCGGCGGGTGACGACGTCATGCGGGTGCTGGCGCACAAACCGGTCACCCTGGAGGGGATCGACCATCGACTGGTCGCGGACGAGCGGCGCAAACGCGAGCGGCCCGCGGGGCTCCGGGAGATCCCCGAGGGCGGCGCCTGGTTGATGATCCAGATGGGCGGGGACACGCCGGGACAGGCTCGTGCCGCCGCCAGCCGGTTGATCGCCGCGGTCCGTGCGGGCGGCGCGGGCACCGTGCACGAATTCAACGACCCGACCCACGAGCGGCAGATGTGGCAGGTCCGGGAGTCGTCCCTGGGAGCGACCGCACAGGTACGTGGCTCCGAGCGCACCTGGCCGGGCTGGGAGGATTCGGCGGTCGCCCCGGAACAGCTCGGCGACTACCTGCGGGACCTGCGACAGCTTCTTGAGGAGTACGGCCTGGACCAGGCGTCGCTGTACGGCCACTTCGGGCAGGGGTGCGTGCACACGCGCATTCCGTTCGAGCTGAACACCCCCGACGGGGTGGGGCGGTTCCGATCGTTCCTGGAACGGGCGGCCGACCTGGTCACCTCCTACGGTGGATCCTGCTCCGGTGAGCACGGGGACGGTCAGGCCCGGGGCGAGCTGCTGCCGAGGATGTACGGTGGCCGGCTGATGCGGGCGTTCGGCCAACTCAAGGCGATCTTCGACCCGGACGACCGGATGAATCCGGGCAAGACCGTGTCGCCCTACCCGCTCGACAGCCATTTGCGGTTGGGCGTCGACTATGACCACGGCCCGGTGCGGACCACCTTCGCTTACCCCAACGACGAGGGTAGTTTCGCCAACGCCGTGCTTCGCTGCGTCGGGGTGGGCCAGTGCCGCCGGCACGACGGTGCGGTGATGTGCCCCTCCTACATGGTCACGCGGGAGGAGGAGCACTCCACGCGGGGTCGCTCCCGGATGCTCTTCGAGATGCTCGACGGCGGCGCCCGGGGCGGCAGCATCGACGACGGGTGGCGCTCCACCGCCGTCCGCGACGCCCTCGATCTCTGCCTGGCCTGCAAGGGCTGCAAGTCGGACTGTCCGGTGAACGTGGACATGGCGACCTACAAGGCGGAGTTCCTGTCACACCACTACGCCGGACGCCTCCGTCCCCGTGCGCACTATTCGATGGGATGGCTGCCGGTGCTGGCGGCGGTGGCCGGAACCGTGCCGGGGGTGGTGAACGCCCTCACCCACGCGCCCGGTCTGGGCCGGCTGGCGAAAGCGGTGGGCGGCATCGACCAGCGGCGCGACATCCCGACCTTCGCCGCGGAGAGCTTCCAGCGGTGGTTCGCGCACCGGACCCCGACTGGGGACGGCCACCGCGGCGAGGTGCTGCTCTGGCCGGACACCTTCACCAACCGGCTCCATCCCGGGGTGGCCCAGGCCGCGGTGGAGGTGCTGGAGTCCGCCGGATGGCGGGTCCGGGTACCGGAGGGGCCGGTGTGCTGCGGCCTGACCTGGCTCTCCACCGGTCAACTCGGTGTCGCCAAGCGGGTGCTACGGGGTACGGTCGCCGCTCTTCGGCCCCACCTGCGGGCGGGTACCCGGGTGGTTGGTCTGGAACCCAGCTGTACGGCCGTCTTCCGTAGCGACGCCTACGAGCTCTTCCCGGACGACGAGGATGTCATCCGTCTTCGCCAGCAGACGGTCACCCTGGCCGAGCTCCTTCACGAGCACAGCCCCGGCTGGCAGCCGCCGTGGCTGCCGGCGCACGCGCTGATCCAGACCCACTGCCACCAGCACGCCGTCCTGGGTACCGGCGCCGACCAGGCGGTACTCACCGACGCTGGGGTGCGAGCCGACTTTCTCGATTCGGGCTGCTGCGGCCTCGCTGGCAACTTCGGCTTCGAGCAGGGGCACTACGAGGTCTCCGAGGCCTGCGCCGAACGGGTGCTCCTACCGGCCGTTCGGGACGCCAACGACACCGACGTGATCCTCGCCGACGGGTTCAGCTGCCGCACCCAGGTCGAACAGAGCGCCTCCGGCGGCCGCACGGCGATTCACCTGGCCGAGTTACTGCGTGCCGGGTTGCACGGTGAGTCGGTGGTGTCCCGGCCGGAACGGCGCTGGGGACGCCGGCCGCAGTCGCCGTCCCGGCGGGCGCGGCTGGCCGCGGTCGGGCTGGTCGGCCTGGCCGTACTCGCGCCGGTGGTCGCCCTGGTCGGGTCGAAGGTGCGGTGGTGGGGGAGGTCAAGGCCACGACGGCTCTGGTGAGGCGGGTTCGGCATCGGATGGAGGGCGGCAACGATGGTGGCGAAACAGGCACCAGCCCGGATCACGGGGCGGGGGGAGCTGACCCCGACCGCGGCGGTGGGGGAGCTGACCCGGTTGGTCTGGGGCGGGCTGCTCCTGGCCGCACCCGACCGGGTGCTGCGGGTGATGGGCGGCGATCCGGGTTCGACCCCGTCGGCGATCCTGCGGGTGCTCGGAATCCGGCACCTGGTGCAGGCCGCGGTGCTGCTCCGGTGGCCGACGCCGGAGGCGTTCCGGCTCGGTGCGGTCGCCGACGGGCTGCACGCGCTGACCGCGGTGGCGCTCATCGCTGATCGTCGACGGCGTCGGGTCGCGTTGACTGACGTCGCCATTACCACCGGGTGGACCATCCACGACGGTGTCGCCGCGAGTCGGGCGGGTGCCCGCGGCCGACGGTGACGCGGACGGGGTCACGCGGTTTCCGCCCGCGACGATCGGGGCCGGGTCTGGGTCACCGTGCGGCTGGACAGCTGAGCTCGTCCAGCGGCGTACCCCCGGTGAACTCCGTGCGGCGCACCGCGAACGTTGGTGGTCACCGCATCACGAATGTTGGTGGTCACCGCATCAGTCGGCGCAGGGAGCGGCGTGGCCGAGGCGTACGGCGGTTTCGAGCATCAGCGCGTGCACGAAGGCCTGCGGTAGGTTGCCCCGTAGCTGCCGCTGCGCCACGTCCAACTCCTCGGTGAAGAGTCCCGGTGGGCCGCACCCCGCCCGGTTGCGTTCGAACCACCGGTTCGCGGCGACGGCGTCGCCGGCCTGCCACTCGGCGAGCGCCGCGGCGAAACCGCAGAGCAGGAAGGCCCCCTCGGCGTCCCCCAGCGGACGGCGGTCGGGTCGAAACCGGTACAGGTAGCCGTCCTGCTGGAGTTCGCTCAGCACGGCCCGCCGGGTCGCCTCGGTCCGGGGGTCACCTTCGGGGAGCGCGCCGCGGATTCCCGGCAGCAGCAACGCCGAGTCGACGCGGGGGTCGTCGTAGGCGCGCTGCCAGCGCCCGGAGGGGTGGAGAGCGTGCGCCGTGGTGTCGGCGAGAATCGTGTCGGCGAGGGAGGCCCACCGGCTGGCCAGCCCGCCCGGCGCGATCCGGGCCGCCGCGCGCAGCCCGGCCACACAGGTCAGCTTCGAGTGAGTCCACTGCCGGGCCGGGAGCTCCCAGATGCCCGAGTCGGGCGACCGCCAGCACTTCTCGACGGCCTGGGCGGCGACGGTCAGCGCCTGCCAGGAGGTGGCCTCCAGCCGTCCCCGCTCGGCGGCGGCCGCCAGGACCAGCAGCACGTCACCGTAGGCGTCCAGTTGGAACTGCCCGCCAACCCAGTTGCCGGTCCGGGCCCTGGCCCCCGGATAGCCGGGCAGGAAGGTCAGCTCCTCTTCCGACGGTACGGGACCACCATCGATGGTGTAGGCGGGAGCGAGCCGATCGCCGTCGGCGAGGACCCGGTCGGTGAGGAACCGCACCGCGTCGTCGAGGAGCTCGTGCCGACCGATCAGGGCGGCGGCCTGTCCGGCGAACGACTGGTCGCGGATCCAGGCGTACCGGTAGTCGTAGTTGCGTCCGGCGAGCGCTCGCTCCGGCAGCCCCGTGGTCACCGCGGCGACCATCCCGCCGCCGGGCTGGGTCAGCCCGCGCAGCACCGTGTAGGCGAAGATCGCATCCCGTCCCGCGGTGCCGCGGGACAGCGGGCGCAGCACGTCCTGCCAGGACTTCTCGGTGATCCGCCACAGCTCCGAGGCATCGGGTGGCTTCCCATCCAGGGGCTGGGTGGCGATCTCCAGCACCAGGTCGACCTGCCCACCGGCGGGCACCCGCAGCTCGCCTTCGAGCGGCCCCTCGGCGCTGGGTTCGAGCGGGTGGCCGCAGCTGTGGCGGAGGTGCAGGCCACCGGAGCGGGCGTGCCACAGCCCCCCGTCCTGCCGTACCTGGCGGAGCGGCTCTCGACCGAAGTTCGCCCGGGGGGCGAGCCGTACCCGGACCTTCGCGTCCTGGTCCACCGCGCGCACCTGGCGTAGCAGGACCACCCGGTGGGCGTCACCAGGGAAGGCCAGGGCCTCCCGGGTTTCGATGATTCCGTCGGTGGTCACCCATCTGTTAATCCAGATCAGCGAGTCGGGCTCGTACTGGCCGCCCCAGACGAAGCGCCGGTCCGTGGGGGTCACCAGGTAGCTGCCCCGGCCCCCGAGCAGGCTGCTGAACAGCGGCGGGTCGGCCCACCGCGGGGCGCAGAGCCAGACGATGTTCCCGTCCGGGCCGACCAACGCCGCCCGCTGCCCGTCGGCGAGTAGCGCGTACTCCCGGAGCACGTTCGGTGAGTCCAGGTGGGGCGCTTCGGAGCTGTTCGTCCGTTTGTTGCGGGCCACGGCAGCACCTCCCCGCCCCCCGTTACCCGATCGGCGGTCCCCGACACCCGTGGCAGCCGGCTGGCCGGCTCCCACCCGCGGCGGCCGGCCAGCCGCTCGACTAACTCGTAACGCCCCGGGTAGACAGCGTGCTGACGCGAGTAGAACCGGAGCAGGTCAACCCGTTACGGGAGGTGGCGCGGATGGGGCACGGGCTACGGGAGATTCAGGTGGCGGTGGTCACGGGTGCCAGCGGCGGGGTCGGGCGGGCCACCGTACGGCAGCTGGCGCGGCCGGGGGTCACGATCGCCCTGTTGGCCCGCGGTCGTGCCGGTCTCGACGCCGCGGCCGACGATGTCCGCGCCGCCGGCGGTCACGCCGTGCCGATCGAGGTCGACATGGCCGACTACCACCAGGTCGCCGCCGCCGGCCAGCGGATCGAGGACGAACTGGGGCCGATCGACGTGTGGATCAACGTGGCGTTCAGCTCGGTCTTCGCGCCCTTCCAGCAGATTCGGCCCGAGGAGTTCCGCCGGACCACCGAGGTCGCCTACCTCGGCTACGTCTACGGCACCCGGGTGGCCCTGGACCACATGATCCCGCGGGACCGGGGCGCCATCGTGCAGGTCGGATCGGCGCTGGCGTACCGAGGAATCCCGCTGCAGGCCGCCTACTGTGGGGCCAAGCACGCCATCGTCGGGTTCACCGAGTCGCTCCGTTGTGAGTTGCTGCACGACAAGAGCAACGTCAAGGTCACCATGGTGCACCTACCGGCGATGAACACCCCACAGTTCTCGTGGCTGCTGTCCCGGCTGCCGCGGCACGCCCAGCCGGTGCCGCCGATCTACGAGCCGGAGGTCGCCGCCCGCACCATCGTCGCCGCTGCCGCCCGGCCGGGGCGGCGGGCGTACTGGGTGGGTACGCCCACCGTCCTGACCATCCTGGGTAACCGGCTGGTGCCGGGGCTGCTGGATCGCTACCTGGGCCGGACGGGCTACGACTCGCAGCAGACCGACCAGCCCGTCGGGCCGGACCAGCCGGTGAACCTGTGGCAGCCGGCCGATGGATCGGGCGGCCACGACTTCGGTGCGCACGGCGCGTTCACCGACCGGTCACTGCGGCACAGTCCACAGGCGTGGCTGTCCCGGCACCGGATGGTGTCGGTGGCGGGGGCGGCGGGGTTGCTCTTCGGCCTGCTCGCCTGGCGTCGTACCTGAGCGGCCGCGGCCGGGTCAACGCCGGCGGCCGCAGCCGCCCCGGCGCTGACCCGACCCGGGACGGTCGGTCGGGTTAGCGGACCGGGCCGAGGCCGCGGGCGGCGAGGTAGCCCTCGTCGGTCGCCCGGTCCGGGGTCACGATCGCGGTGGGTTCGAGTTGCCGGGCCTTCACCCAGTCCTGGTGGAACGTGCTTCCGGGCGCGACCTCCGCCCGCCGTGCGGGTTCCTGGAGCGGGTTGATCGGCGCCACCAGCGCCGGTCGAGCCAGGGCTGCCGCGTGGGCCGCGGTGTCCTGGGCGAACTCGGCCAGGGCGCGCGCGGCCGGCTTCGGCCGGTGGTCCACGGTGAACAGGCCCAGATCGTATTCCCGGTCCGGGAAGTCGGTGAGGCGACGGTCGATGTCGTGCGAGGACCACCAGGTGACGCCCCACAGCGCCGGGTTACCGGCCACCGTCGCCAGGGTGCGCGCGACGAATTCGCCGGCCTGCTCCGCTGGTACGTCCGGCCGGGGCACCCCGAGCTCCTGCAGCCACACCGGGCGGGTGGGGTCCGGCGCGCTGGAGGCGGCGAGCTCCAGCAGGTAGTCGGCGTGTGATGTGGTGGCCGGCCCGAGCGGCCCATCGATGCGCGAGGTGCCGTTGAACACCCAGGAGTGCACTGTGGTCAGGTCGCCCAGCTCGACCGCCTCGGCGGGGTGGAAGGGGTGATCGGGGGCGTACCACGCGTCGTCGAAGACGGAGTGCAGGCGGAGCACGTCGGGCGCCGCGGTGCGGACCACCTCCAGTAGCTCCGCCGCCCACCGGTGGGAGGCGTCCGGGGTGGTGGGGTTGGCCGGCCAGAGGTTGTTGACCTCGTTGCCGAGGGTGATGGCGAAGACGTTGGGGCGCGTCGCGACCTCGGTGCTGAGCCGTCGGACGTACTCGCTGATGCCGTCGCGTGCCGCCCGGTCGGTGAAGATGCTGCTCTGGTGCCAGGTGAGCACCCAGGAGGGTAGGAAGTCGAAGCTGGACAGATGTCCCTGGAGCAGGTCGACCGAGACCCCGAGGTCGAACTCCGCCGCCACGTCGATCAGCGAGAGCAGGTCGTCGATCGGCTGTTGACGGAGGAGTGCGCGGTTGGGTTGGATCCACGGCCAGATCGGGAAGACGCGTACGTGGTCCAGGCCGATGCTCGCCAGGTCTTCGAGGTCGCGGCGGGCCGCGTCAGCCGAGAAGTCGAGCCAGCTGTAGAACCAGCCGTCGGACGGTACGTAGTTGGCGCCGAGGCGGAACCTTCGGGTGCTCTGCGTACGGGCATTGGTGATCAAAAGGTCCTCCACGTGGCTAGCCAGGCACAGATAGGGCGCTAAACCGATTTATTACACACCACGAGTATCGCTCGACACGCATCGACCCGGGAGTGCTAGTTGCGGGTCGGCGAGGTGCTCTCCCGCGCGATCAGCCGGGGCGTCTCGGTCTTGTGGTTCTTCGTCTTCGTGGGGTTGGCCAGGACCGCCATCATGGCCTGGGCCGCCTGCACGCCGAAGCGGTAGGTGTCGCGGGACAGCGCGGTGAGGGAGGGGTGGGTGAGCTGGGCCAACACCGAGTCGTCGAAGGAGATGATCGATAGCTCGTGTGGGACGGGAACCCCCATCTCCAGTGCGACGCCCAGCCCGGCGACCGCCATCAGGTCACTGTCGTAGATGATCGCCGTTGGGCGGCCGGCCCCGGCGAGCAGCTTGCGCGTGGCCGCCGCGCCCTGGGCGTCGCTGAAGTCGGTGTGCAGTGACCGGGCGCGGGGGAGTGCCAGCCGGGTGGCGGCGTCCCGCAGTGCTCGGGAACGGCGCTGGGTGTGTTGAAACTCGGGTAGCCCCGACACGTGGGCGATCCGGGTGTGGCCGAGCACGGCGAGGTACTCCACCGCCGAGAGCATCGCCGCTCGGTCGTCGGCCCAGACCGAGGAGACGCTCCCGTGTCGGCCCGGCCCGCCGACCACGACGGCCGGGATCTTAAGCTGCTCCACCACGGCGATGCGTGGGTCACGAACCTTCAGGTCGATCAGCACCAGGCCGTCCACCCGGCGTTCGGAGACCCAGCTTCGGTAGATCTCGATCTCCGCTTGGGTGTCCTCGACGATCATCAGGTGCAGCGCGATCGACTGACTGGAGAACTCCGCCTGCAGGCCGGAGAGGAGGCGGGCGAAGAAGGGCTCCACGCCGAGGGTGCGCGCGGGGCGCGCGATCACCAGCCCGACGGCGTTGGCTCGGGCTCCGCCGAGGGCCCGCGCCGCACTGTGCGGACGCCAGTTGATCTCCTCTGCCACGCGGAGGATGCGCGCCCGGGTGGCCTCGCTGACGCCGGGCCGGCCGTTGAGCGCGAACGAGACGGCGCCTTTGGAGACCCCGGCCCGCCGGGCGATATCGGCGATTGTCGGTCGCTGCATCTGGCGACGCTCTCCCTCCACGCGGCTACCGGGAAGCGACGGTCGGTAGCCGCTCTTGACACGCGATTCTAACCGGGGGGATAGTCCCTCCACTAGACCGGTTTATCATTGCCATCGGATCGCCTGTGAGCACCGGACACGCCCGATCCGACGGGGGTAGCCGGCTGATAAAAAGTTAGGGGCGGAGAGAGAGATGCGAACACGCTTGGCCGGGCTTGCCCTGTCGTCGGCCGTGCTAACGGCGCTCGCGGGATGCGGGCTGTCCGGCACGGACTCCAGTGACGACCAGGTCGATGTCACCGGCGAGATCAAAGGCACTGTGACCCTGCAGACCTGGGCCCTGAAGCCCAAGTTCACCGACTACGTGCAGGGTGTTATCGACGGGTTCGAGGAGAAGTACCCGGGAACGACCGTCAAGTGGCTGGACCAGCCCGGTGACGGTTACTCGGAGAAGGTGCTCAGCCAGGCGGCCAGCGATGAGCTGCCCGACGTGACGAACCTTCCGCCGGAATTCGCCCTGCCGCTCGCCGAGCAGGGGCTGCTGCTCGACGTCGACCAGGCCGACGACAAGCTCCGCGAGGAGTACGTCGCGGGCGCCGTCGCCTCCTACGAGTACGCCGGTCTGACCGGGGTCTACGGCTACCCGTGGTACCTCAACACCGACGTGAACTACTGGAACACGGAGCTGCTGTCCCAGTACGGGTTGGACGAGACCAAGCTCCCGACCACGATCGAGGAACTGGTCGCCCAGGCCCGGATCGTCAAGGAGGAGTCCGACGGCAAGGTCCACCTGCTGAGCCGGATGCCCAGCGTCGAGGACCTGACCAAGGCCGGCGTCGACATCGTCTCCTCGGACGGCAAGGAATTCGTCTTCAACACCCCCGAGGCCGTGGCGGTCCTCGACACCTACCGGGACGCGTTCGCCGAAGGGCTCCTGCCCCGCAACGTGCTGACCGACGCCTACCTCGGCAACATGGAGCTGTTCAAGAAGCAGCAGGTCGCCTGGACCACCGGTGGCGGTAACTCGATCAACACCATCAAGGTCGACAACCCGTCGCTGGCCGAGAAGATCGTCGCGTCACCGGCGATCGGCACCCCGCCGCTGTACACCCAGGGGCTGTCGGTGGCCAAGGGCAGCGACAACCTGCCCGCGGCCGTCGCCCTCGCCCGTTGGGTGACCAACGCGGAGAACCAGGCGGCCTTCGCTGAGGTCGTGCCCGGCATCTTCCCGAGTACAGTTGCCACCGCTGAGGATCCGCAGTTCAGCGAGAGCGACGGCACCAACGCCGGGGACGCGAAGAAGATCGCCTTCACCTCGCTGGCCGAGGCGGAGCTGTTGAAGCCAGTCATCGTCGACCAGGCGATGACCGACTTCATCAATCAGCAGTTCTCCCTCGCGATCAGCGGAGAGATCACCTCCCAGGAGGCGCTGGACAAGGCAGTCGAGAAGTGCAACGAACTGCTCAACAACTGATCGGCCGAGCCGGGCCGGTCCCACGTTGACCAGCGGTGCTCGGCCGGACCGGAACCCCGGCCGGCCGAGCACCGGCGCCGCCCGCGCCACCACTGCCATCACCTGTCGTTGCGCGACTCACCGCATCGCCACGCCACCCCACCGGAAAAGCAGAGCGGGACGTAATGAAAACTCAGCGTTGGTTCACCCCCTGGCTGTTGCTCGGGCCTGCCCTCGTCTGGCTGCTGGTGTTCAACCTCTGGCCAGCGATCAACACCGTGGTCCTCGCGTTCACCAACGCCAAGCCACTCGGCGGTGGAAGCTTCACTGGAGTGGCCAACTTCGAGCGCATGCTCAATGATGATCAACTCATCTATGCGCTGGTGAACAGCATCGTCTACATGCTGGTCTGCCTACCCCTGTTGCTCTTCCTGCCGCTGCTGCTCGCGGTGCTGTTGGAGAAGAAGCTGCCGGGCATCACGTTCTTTCGCACCGCCTTCTACACCCCGGTGATCGCCTCCGCGGTGGTCGTGGCGCTGATCTGGACCTGGTTGCTGGAGGACCGCGGCCTGGTCAACGGGCTGGCCCAACAGCTCGGCTTCCTCACCGAACCGCTGCCCTTCCTCAGCGGGCGCTGGCTGCTGCTGTTCAGCGCGATCAGCCTCACCGTGTGGAAGGGGCTGGGTTACTACATGATCATCTACTTGTCGGCGTTGGGGAACGTTTCGCGCCAACTGCACGAGGCGGCCGCGGTTGACGGCGCCAGTCCGATCCGCCGGTTCTGGTCGGTCACCGTGCCCGGGGTGCGCACCACGATGTTGCTGGTCAGCGTCCTGGTCACCGTCTCCGCGCTGCGGGTCTTCACCGAGTTGTTCGTCCTCACCAACGGCACCGGCGGGCCCGGCGGCCGGACCATGTCCCTGGTCATGCTCATCCAGATGTACAGCCGGGGCTTCACCGGACACCTCGGCTACGCCTCGGCGCTCAGCCTGTTGCTGTTCGTGATCACTGTCGGCCCCATGCTTCTCCTCCTGCGCCTGAACCGGAAGGCGGCCTAGCCATGACGCAGCTCACCACCCCTCCCGCCGGCGCTCCGGCGAAGACGCCGGCCTCCGCGCCGAAGCGACGGCGTCGGGGCTCGGGCTTCGGCACCATGCGGCGGCGCGAGAAGCTGCTCCGGTACGCGCTGCTGCTGCTGGCGCTGGTGGTGACCGTCGGGCCGTTCGTGTGGCAGCTGTCCACCTCCCTGAAGGGTGCCGGCGAGAGCATCTACACCTCGACGCCGCAGTTCATTCCCTCCGATCCGACGTTCGACAACTACCTGCGGGTGGCCGAGACGATCCCCGTCCTGTCGTACGCGAAGAACTCGCTGATCGTGGCGGCGATAGCGGTCATCGGTAACGCCGTGGGCGCCACCCTGGCCGGGTTCGCCCTCGCCAAGCTGCGCTTCCGAGGCCGGACGCTGTTCCTCGCACTGGTGCTCGGCACCCTGGTGCTGCCCGGCGAGGTGACGATCATTTCGCAGTACGTGACGGTCCGCAGCCTCGGTCTGGCCGACACGTTGGTCGGTGTGGCGCTGCCCACCACCGTCGCCATGTTGAACGTGCTGTTGATGCGCGCGGCGTTCATGGCGATCCCCGACGAGATGGACGAGGCGGCGGTGATCGACGGCGCGTCGGCCTGGCAACGGCTGATCCATGTCGGACTCCCCAACGTGCGGGGCATGCTCAGCGTCATCACGATCTTCGCGTTCATCGGCGCCTGGGACGACTTCCTGTGGCCGCTGATCGTGTTGACCGACCCGCAGAACTACACCCTCACCGTCGGCCTGCAGTACCTCAGCGGTGCCTTCACCTCGAACCCCCGGGTCATCGCGGCCGGCACGATGATCGCGTTCATTCCGATCGTCATTGTCTTCGCGACGCTGCAACGGTTCTTCTTCCGCGGCGTCGAGGAGGGGGCGATCAAGGGGTAACCCTCGCCCCAACCCCCCACCCCCCCCACCCCCAATGGAGGTGATCCTGGATGCGACGCCTGCTTCTGTCCCTGCTGGTTGGTGCCACAGTCGTGGCTGGCAGCACCCTCAACGCGGCCCCCACCGCGGCAGCCAACACCAACCCGCAGGACGGCAGTCAGCCGTACGCCTCGTACTGGTTCCCGAACGAGATCCTCGACTGGGACCCGGACACCGACCCCGACGCCCGCTTCAACCGATCCACGGTTCCGCTCCAGCAGCGGGCCTCCGACCCGACGCTGAAGGCCAACGCGAACGCGCGGGCCGGCGAGGGCAAGGTGGCGTCGCTGGTGTCGTTCGCCCCGACATCGGACAACCCGTCCCAGGGCTCGCTCGAAGAGGACTACTACGCGTTCGGTCACTGGCAGTACATCGACACCCTGGTCTTCTGGGGCGGATCGGCCGTCGAGGGCCTGATCCTGGCGCCGAACCCCACGGTGATCGACGCCGCGCACCGCAACGGCGTCAAGGTGTACGGCACCGTCTTCTTCCCGCCGGTCGCCTACGGCGGCAAGCTCGAATGGGTGCACGACTTCGTGCGTAAGTCGGGCTCGACCTATCCGGTCGCCGACAAGCTCGCGGAGGTAGCCGAGTACTACGGCTTCGAGGGCTGGTTCATCAACCAGGAGACGACCGGCGGCGACGCCGCCCTCGCCACCGAACTTCGCAACCTGATGACCTACGGCCGGAACAAGGGCGTGGAGTTCATGTGGTACGACGCGATGACCGAATCCGGCGCCATCTCCTGGCAGAACGCGCTCACCACCGCCAACGACTCGTTCCTCGGCGGCCCGACGCCGGTGTCGGACTCGATGTTCCTCAACTTCTGGTGGTCCACCGGCGGCCTGGCCTCGTCCCGGGACCGCGCCGAGTCACTCGGGCGGAGCGGGTACGACCTGTACACCGGCATCGACACCGAAGCCAACGGCTACCAGACCAACGTCAACTGGAACGCCCTGTTCCCCGCCGGTGAGTCGCACGTCACCTCCCTGGGCATCTACCGCCCGGAGTGGACCTGGACGTCGTCGAGTGGACCGGCCGACTTCCGGGCGCGCGACTCCCGCTACTGGGTCGGCGCGAACGGCGACCCGTCGAACACCACAACCTCCTCGCCCTGGAAGGGGCTCGCCAACTACGTCGCCGAGTCCACGCCGGTGACCCAGAAGCCTTTTGTGACCAGCTTCAACGCCGGGCAGGGTTCGACATACCACGTCGCCGGGAAGCAGGTGCGTACCGGAGGCTGGAACAACCTGTCGATGCAGGACGTGCCGCCGACCTACCAGTGGCTGGTCTCCTCGACCGGCACGAAGCTGACGCCGTCGCTCGACTTCACCGATGCCTACGAGGGCGGCTCGACGCTGCGGCTCGACGGCAGGCTGGACGCGACGAACACCGTGCGTCTCTACCAGACCGACCTGCCGGTCGACGCGGACACCAAGCTGTCGACGGTCGTCAAGACCCCGGCCGCCGGAGCGACCCACCTGAGCGTGGCGGTGGCCTTCACCGACGCCCCGAACACCTTCACCACTCTTGACCTCGGGTCGACCGCCGGTACCGACTGGGAGCGTCGCGTTCTCGACCTGTCCGCGTACGCCGGTAAGACCATCGCCCAGATCGGGCTGCGGGCGTCGGCGCCGGCCGTTGTCCCGTCCTACGACATCAAGGTCGGCCAGCTCGCCGTGTACGACGGAGCCGTGGACACCGCCGCCGCGCCGACCGAGCTGACCGTGCTGGGCAGCACCGACGTCTCGGCGACCCGCAAGACGTTGCGGCTGGGCTGGACCCCGTCGGACAGCGGGTCGGTGCATCACTACGACGTGTTCCGCCGCAACCCGGACGGCAGCCGTACCCACCTGGGCGCGACGCCGAACGACGCGTACTTCGTGCCGCGGCTCGACCGGGTTGGCGCCGAGACCAGTGCGGTCATCGAGGTCGAGGCGGTGTCGACCGAGTACGGCCGCTCCACCGCGGCGACCACGACCGTCACCTGGTCCGGTACGGGGCCGATCACGACGAACCTGGCTCTCGACCGGCCGGCGACGGCGTCCGGGCAGTGCACCGCTGCCGAAGGACCCACCAAAGCCGTCAACGGCAGTGTCTCCGGCGGGAACAGCGACAAGTGGTGCACGACGACCGCCGACCAGTGGCTCGAAGTTGACCTGGGCTCGGTTCGTTCCCTCGACCGGTTCGTCGTCGCACACGCCGCCGCGGGCGGTGAGTCGGCCTCGTGGAACACCCGCGACTTCACCATCGAGGTACGGTCCACGGCCTCGGACCCGTGGACCACGGCCGTCACCGTCACCGACAACACCGCCGAGCTGACGACACATCCGGTGAGCGTCAGCGCCCGGTACGTGCGGTTGGTGGTCAACACCCCGACCCAGGGCGGCGACCCCGCCACCCGCATCTACGAGTTCGAGGCCTGGGGAGAGTAGCCTTCCCCACCTGCCCCCAACGTGAGCCTGTTTGCGCTGGTGGGCGTACCAACAAGAAAGGATGACCCCGTGTCGGTCATGATTACCGCCGTCGAGTCCACCGACCTGTTCGTCGGTACCGAGGACAACCCGCGTCAGGTGCTCCGCGTGACACTTGACGGCCCGCCCGGTCCGGTCACCGTTACCGGGCCCGGTGTCTCCGGTAACGCGACCGGCACGGGTGTCGTCGAGGTCCCCCTGGACATCGACGACCGAGTCCCCGGCAGGCAGCTGCCGGTAACCGTCACGGCCGGCGACGCGACCGCGGAAGCAACGGTCGTCGTCGCCGAGCCGGGCTGGACGATGTTCCTCGTCTCACACTTCCACTACGACCCGGTGTGGTGGAACACCCAGGCCGCGTACACCTCGCCGTGGGAGCTGCTCTCCGGTGACGCCACCACCCGGCCGCTCTGGGAGCGCAACGGCTTCGCGCTGGTGGACGCGCACATGGACCTCGCCCTGCGCGACCCGGTGTACACCTTCGTTCTCGCCGAGATCGACTACCTGAAGCCGTACTTCGATCTGCATCCCGAGCGTCGGGCGGACCTGCGCCTGCTGATCGAGCGCGGCCAGGTGGAGCTGATCGGCGGCACCTACAACGAGCCCAACACCAACCTCACCGGTGCCGAGACCACCATCCGGAACATCATCTACGGTGTCGGCTACCAGCGGGACATCCTCGGCGGGGATCCGCAGACGGCCTGGCAGCTGGACGTGTTCGGGCACGACCCGCAGTTCCCGGGCTATCTCGCCGACGCCGGGCTGACCGGTTCGGCCTGGGCCCGCGGCCCGTTCCACCAGTGGGGGCCGATCCAGAAGAACTTCCGCGAGGCCAAGAACGACGCGACGGTCATGCAGTTCCCGAGCGAGTTCGAGTGGATCTCGCCGTCGGGGCTCGGTGTCCTCACCCACTTCATGCCGCACCACTACTCGGCCGGCTGGTGGATGGACTCCTCGCCGGATCTGGCGAGCGCCGAGAAGGCCGTCTACGAGCTGTACCAGCGCCTCAAGCCGGTCGGCGCGACGAAGAACCTGCTGCTGCCGGTGGGCACCGACTACACCCCGCCGAACAAGTGGGTCACCGAGATCCACCGCTCGTGGGCCGAGAAGTACGTCTGGCCCCGTTTCGTCTGCGGTAACCCTCGGGACTTCCTCGCCGCCGTCCGCGCGGAGCTGGCCGAAGCCGGACGCCGCCCCAGCCCACAGACGCGGGACATGAACCCGGTCTACACGGGCAAGGACGTCTCCTACATCGACACCAAGCAGGCGCAGCGGGCCGGCGAGGTTGCCGCCGTGGACGCGGAGAAGCTGGCGACGCTGGCCGCGCTGGAGGGGCTCGGTCGGTACCCCGACGCCGCGCTCGACAAGGTCTGGCGGCAGCTCGCCTACGGCGCCCACCACGACGCCATCACCGGATCGGAGTCCGACCAGGTCTACATCGACCTGCTCTCCGGCTGGCGGGAGGCGTACGACCTGGCGGCCACCGTCCGGGACCGGTCGTTGGAGGCGCTCGTCGGGACGGTTGACACCACCGGTGCCGGAACCCCGATCGTCGTCACGAACACCCTCTCCTTCGTCCGCTCCGACCTGGTGTCGGTCCGGCTTCCCGAGGGCCACGACGGTGGCCGGGTGATCGACGACACCGGCGCCGAGGTGCCGGCCGTGGTGGACCGGGGCACGCTGCGCTTCCACGCCGCCGACGTCCCCGCCCTGGGCTGGCGGACCTGGCGGCTGCTGCCGGGCGTCTCCAGCGCCGAGCCGGCCTGGACGCCCGCCGACGGTGCCGCGATCGAGAACGCCTACTACCGGGTCACCGCCGACGCCGAGCGCGGTGGCGGGCTCGACAGCATCTACGACAAGATCGCGGACCGCGAACTGATCCGCGCCGACCACCTCGGCAACGAGCTGCGGATCTATGAGGAGTACCCGACCCACCCCGACTTCGGCGAGGGCCCGTGGCACCTGCTCCCGAAGGGCCCGGTCGTGGGTAGCGCGGCGGCGGGGGCGACGGTCCGCGTCGAGACCAGCCCGATCGGCACCCGCCTGGTGGTCTCCGGCGTCGTGGAGGAGATCGGCTACGAGCAGACGATCACGCTCTGGCACGGGGTGCGCCGGGTGGACTGCCGTACCCGCATCGTCGACTTCGCCGGCGCCGACCGGCTGGTCCGGGTGCGGTTCCCGGTCGACCTGCCCGGTGCCCTGCCGGTCTCCGAGGTCGCTGCCGCGGTGGTCGGCCGGGGGTTCGCGCTACCGGACGTGGACGCCGCAACCGCGCCCTGGACGCTGGACAACCCGGCCAACACCTGGTTCGGGCTCGGCTCCACCGCGCGGGTCTCGCTCTCCGACGCCGCCGGTGCCCCGCTGGGGGACCGCGCCCTCGGCGTCGCCGAGGTGGTCACGCCCACGCTCGACGAGGCGGCCGACGCCCGCGACCTGGTCGTCGCGCTGGCCGCGGTCGGTGTCACGGTGACGACCGCCAGCGCTGACTGGGCGCGGTACGGCTGGCTCGACGTCGACTCGAACCTGCCGGACTTCCGCATTCTCATCGGTGGGGCGCAGGACAACGACGCCACCCGGGAGCTGTTGGAGCGGGCGGGCCCGGAGTACGTCGAGGCGCTGGAGCAGCACGGCCGGGTCTGGATTCCCGCGGAGAAGCCGCTGCACGAGGTGTGGCAGCCCAACGCCGACCTGCGGGACCTGCGGGCGCTGCCGGCGCTCGTGGTCACCGACGTCGCCGCGCTCACCGAGGATGTCGCGGACGCCCAGATCCAGGCGCCCTGCCCGGGTTCGGTGCCGGCCTCGGAGCTGCTGGTCAACCACACCGTCGCGATGCTCACCTACGGGCTGCCCGGCTTCGCCGTCGACCCGACCGGAGCGCTGCACCTGTCGCTGATGCGTTCCTGCACCGGCTGGCCGTCCGGGGTCTGGATCGACCCGCCGAAGCGGACCCTGCCCGACGGCGCTTCGTTCCAGCTGCAGCACTGGACCCACGAGTTCAACTACGCGGTGACCAGTGGCGACGGCGACTGGCGGGCGCTCACGCTGCCCGCACAGGGCCAGGAGTTCAACCACCCGCTGTACGGCCGGGTGGTGGAGAACCACCCGGGAACGAAGCCGGCCACGCACTCGTACCTGGGGGTGGAGCCGGCCCGGGAGGTGCTGATCGGCACGCTCAAGCCCACCGGTAACCCGATCGCGCACGGCGCCGCCGCGTCCTCGGACCCGGCGGACGCGGTCAGCCTGCGGCTGCTGGAGTCGACCGGGCTCGGCCGCTCCGCGACCCTGACCGGTGCGCTGGCCCTGTCCGACAAGCACCAGGCCGACCTGCTGGAACGTCGTGGTGCGCCGCTCGCGGACTCGATTGAGTTGGCGGGTTCGCAGGTCACCACGGTCGTCGGTGTGCCGGCCGCGGCCCCGCGCAGCGAGGAGCCGCTCGGCCCCGAGGTCGAGATCGCCCAGCCGGTGCACTCCCGGTACTGGTTGCACAACCGGGGTCCGGCGCCGATGGGGTACCTGCCGGTCTCCGTGGGTGTCTCACCGGGGCTGCTGCGGACCGTCAGCGAGCCGGTCGAGGTCTCCGTGGTGCTCGCCTCGCACCTGCGGGACGCGGCCGTCGAGGGGACCGTCAATGTCCTCGTACCGCAGGGGTGGACGGCTTCGCTGGGTAGCCGCCCGTACCGGCTCGACCCCGATGGTCAGCTTCGCTTCGACGTCACGGTGACGCCCCCGGCCGGGGTGGAGTCCGGGCTGTACTTCATCACCGCGCGGACCGAGCACCTCGGACAGACGATCGAGGATGTCGCCACGGTCGCGGTCGGCGAGCTGCCCGCGCTGCTGCCGGTGCCCGGAGACATTCCGGAGGACGCGGACGCGATGCAGGGCACGACGGCCGAGACGGGACGCGACACCGGGCTCACGGTGGACGTCACCACCACCTCGGTCACCGTCGCTCCCGGCGGGCGGGCGACCGTCGGAGTGTCGCTGCACAACCGCACCCGGGGGGAGATCCGGGCTGAGCTCCAGCTCGTCTCGCCCTGGGGCACCTGGGACGCCATCGCCGAGCCGATCCGCGGTGTCGCGTTGGCCGCCGGCGAGTCCGACACGATCACCTTCGACGTCGTTCCCCCGCGGGACGCCGACCCAGGCCGCTTCTGGGCGCTGGTGAAGGTGATGTGGTTCGGCCGTTGCCAGTACGCCCCGACGGTTGAACTGGTGCTGGAGCCATGACCACCGCGCAGCTCGACGAGTCGGTGCTGGGCTGGCTCGACGGACGGCCATTGGACCGTACGGAGCTCGACCGCCGGCTCGCCGCCCTGCGCGGCGGGCTGCGGTCCTCCGCACTGCCGGTGCCCGGGAGCGCGGAGGACCGGCAGCTGACCCGCTGGGTGGCGCAGGTGATCCTGACCGAACAGCTCTGCGTCGCGGAGGCCGAGGCCCGTGGTCTCGACGTGACGGATGCACCACTGGTTCGGTTGGATCAGCTGGCCGCCGTCGAGTTCGGATCCATCACCGCGGCGGCGTTCGAGGGCTGTGCCGCGGTCCGGGCTCTGTATGCGGAGCTGACCGCGGAGGTCACCGCGCCAGCGGAGCAGGTCGCTGCCTATCGTGCGGCGACCGCTACGCGGTCGGCCGGGGTCGTGTGGCAGTTGTCCTCCGCCGATGGCGACTTCGAAGCGTCCCCGGACTCGTTGCCGGCGGCGTTGGCGGAGGCGCTGCGTTCGGCCGTGCCGGGGGAGACGGTCACCGTCGACTCGTGGACGGTGGTGCTTCGGGGGCGCCGGGAGTTGGTCGATCCGGCTCCTGATCCGACTGATCGGATCAACGACTCCGCGCGCCGGGTCGCCTTTGTCCGGTGGCTCGACCACGCTCGCGCGCACCGGCTTCGGCTGGTGTCGGGGCTGGAGCACCCGGGCGACCCGAACCAGCCCGATAACTACCACCGGCACTGACGCTCCGGCCGGGGTTGCTCGTCGCCGACGGCGACGAGCAACCCCGGCCGGGCTTTGCGCTACTCGCTACTTCTGGTGCTGGCTGGACTGGCGCCGGCGGGTGAGGTAGATGAAGCTGGCGCCGACGAGGAGGAGCAGGGTGGCGGTGGCGAGCAGGCTGGGCAGGCTGGCCCCGGTGATGGGTAGGTCGGGATCGGTCGGATCGGTGGGATCGGTCGGATCAGTCGGGTCAGTCGGGTCCGTGGGGTCCGTGGGATCAGTCGGGTCCGTGGGGTCAGTCGGGTCGGTGATGATGACGATGACGGCCTCGGACTGACTGTTGGGGCACAGGACCGTGTCGCTGATGTAGTCGGCGGTGATGGTGTGGGTGCCGGCGGGGAGCCGGAGGGTGTGGGTGGCGGTGTTGTTGGTGTCCAGGGGCACGGTGGCGAGGTCGGTGTTGTTGCGGAAGGTGATGCTGCCGGTCGGGGGTCCGGGGTCGCAGGTGACGGTGGCGGTGAGGGTGACGTCCTGATCCGTGGTCGGGTCCGGTGGCGAGACCTGCAGGTCCGTGGTGGAGGTCGCCTGAAGCGTGGGCAGGGCCAGGCTGTGGTTGTTGCCGACGGCGGTGGTGGTCAGGGTGGTGCCGGTGGGCAGGATGACCGCAACGGGGGTGTTGCTGCTGCTGGCGATGCCGACCCCGCCGCTGGTGGTGAGATTGGCACCGAGTTGACCGAAGGAGTTGTCGCCCCAGGCGAGGGCGGTTTCGGTGTTGGTCAGCGCCACGGTGTGGTTGCTGTTGCTGGCGGCGATGGCGGTGAGCGTGGTGTCGGCGGGCAGGATGACCTCGACCGGGGTGCCGCTGCTGAGGTTGTTCCCGTTGCCCAGCTGGCCCGAGGAGTTGTTACCCCAGGTGGCGGCGGTGCCGTTGCCGAGCAACGCCACACTGTGGCGCGCGCCGGCGGCGACGGCGGTGACCTCGGTGCCCGGTGCCAGGGCGACGTTGACCGGCGCGAGGGCGTCGTCGTTGGTCCCGTCACCGAGTTGCCCCTGGGAGTTGTCCCCCCAGGCGAGGGCGACGTTGCCGGAGGTTACCGCGAGGCTGTGGGCCGGGCCGCCGGCGATCGCGGTGAGCGTGGTGCCCGGCACCAGCGCGACACTGCGCGGCTCGCTGGCGTTGTTGGTGCTTTCGTCGCCCAGTTGGCCTTGGTCGTTCGCCCCCCAGGCGAAGGCGCTGCCAGTGGAGGTCAGCGACAGGCTGTGGACGGCACCGGCGGAGATGGCGGTCGCCGTGGTGTTCGTGGGCAGGTTGACGGTGACGGGTGTGCTGGTGTTGTCGGTGCTCCCGTCGCCGAGCTGACCGTGGGAGTTGCTGCCCCAGGCGAAGACGGCGCCACTGGAGGCCAACGCCAGACTGTGGGCGTTGCCGGCGGCGATGGCGGTAACCTCGGTTCCGGTGGGTAGGTCTACCGTGACGGGCGTGTTGCTGCTGGTCGTGGTGCCGTCGCCGAGTTGACCGGAGGTGTTGTCGCCCCAGGCGAGCAGGGTGCCGGTGTTGGTCAACGCCAGGCTGTGGGAGCCGCCGCCGGCGATGTCGGTGACCAGGGCGCCGGCGGGGAGGCTGACCTCGACCGGTACGTTGCTGTTGTCGTTGTTCCCGTCACCCAGCTGTCCCTGGTTGTTCTCACCCCAGGACAGGGCGGTGTCTGTCACGGCGGCGGCCGTCGGTGGCTTGTGCTGCGCGAACGCGGGCGACACGACGAGCGCCTGCGTGACCGTCACGGCCAGCGCGAGGGAGAGCCAGCCGGTGGCGGTGCGTCCCGTCTGTTGCCCTTCAACGCCTCGGCCGAGCCGTTGACCGATTCCTTGCATCGTGCATACCTCCGAGCCGACAAATGACCGCTAATAGGGCAGCAGCCACCTTTAGCCACCTATCACCCTGTGCGGGTAGAAATATCTCTACCGTCAGGATCAACGCGTACCGGGCGTTAAGGATGTCGGTCTGGGCAAAAGGGCGATTGACTTGGCCTCCGCGACGTGAGTCGACGCCGACGACGGTGGCCGGGGCGGCGGCGCCCAGGAGGGGCCGCGCGTGGCGGCGACGGCGCTCAGAAGAGCGTCAGCGGCTGCACCGGAGCCGGTCGGGGCAGCGGCTCGAGCGCGGGGACGCGGGCGCGTACCTCGTCGTGGAAGCGGCGGGCGAGCACCGGGGCGTCGGCGTTGTCTGGAGTGTGGACGAAGAAGGTGGGCGAGCGGCCCTCGTGGAGCCAGCCGGCGACGGTGTCGACCCAGCGCCGCCAGCCCGCGCTGGTCTGGTCGGGATCGTCCCGGCCGAGGTAACGGACGACCGGCCGGTCGGTCAGCGCCTCCGAGCGGAGTGGCATCCGAGGCTTCTTCGTCCAGGCATCCCGCTCCGCGTCACTGGTCGGGGGCCGGGCGAAGAACGCGGTGGTGTCGAAGGGAATCCACTCGGTGCCGGTGGCGGCCAGCGTCTCGACCAACAACTGGGCGGCGCCGGGGTCGACGAAGAACGCGGGGTGGCGCACCTCGACCGCGTACCGGTAGGTCGGGGGGAGGCGCCGCAGGAAGCGGGCCAGGGTGGCCACATCGCCCGGAGCGAAGGAACCCGGCAGCTGGATCCAGAGAGCCTGTGCCCGGGGCCCCAGGGGCTCGATCGCGTCGAGGAAGGCACGCAGCGGTTCGTCCACTGCACCGAGGCGACGCTCGTGCGTGACAACCCGGGGCAGCTTGAGCACGAACCCGAAACTCGGGTCGGTCTGCTGCGCCCAGGAGGACACGGTCTCCCGGGAGGGGGTCGCGTAGAAGGTGGTGTTCCCCTCCACCGCCGTGCACCACCCGGCGTAGTGCCGCAGGCGTTCGGGCGCTGGTAGCGGGTGGGCCACCAGGCGACCCTGCCACGCCTTGTGCGTCCACATCGCGCATCCCACCTGGAGCCGCACGCGAGCTGGTCAGTCCGGAGTGGGGAAGCCGTACCGGGCGGCGTGCTCCGGATCGGCCGGGTCGATCTGGCGTACGCCGGAGTCGGCGAGGCGCTTGTTGACCTCGTCCAGCCGCTCCCGCACCAGCCGGGCCTCCTCCTCGGTGACCCGACCCCGGTGCGGCCGGCCCGCGTGCTCGATGGTGCCGTAGTCGACCTTCTCGGCGGCGCGGCGGCTCTTCGGCGGGCGGATCCGCTCGGCGGTCCGCAGCAACTGCGCCATCGGCGTGTCGGTGGCCATCGAATCGAACTCGCTGGCGGTCAGTACGACCCGGCGCGGCTCGCCCTCACCGTGGCTGTCGTGGATCTCCACGATCGCGACGTCCAGGGCCGCGTCGTCGATGTTCTCCACCTCGGCCGGGGTGGCGTCCAACTGTACGGGCCCGGCAACCAGGTCCGGGTGCTCCAGGACGACCACCCGGGTGGCCTCGTCGTCGGGCTGGAGCACCCGGCCGCTGAAGTCGGAGACGCGGATCGTCTTCTTGCCCATGCGCGGAACTTCTCCTGTCGTAGCCCGGTCGCGGACCAGCAGACGTTACCCGACAGGTGTGCGAACGCCGGCGTCGGCTCGCCGGGCGGTGCGGTGGCGGGGGTGAGCCCCGGGCACCGCCCCGGGGCCCGACGGAGGGTCAGTGGGTGTTGGGGTGGCGGGTGGGCCGGCGGTTCAGCTCAACCCAGGTGAGTAGCGGCGAGGCGCGGATGCCGCGGTGCGGTGGCTGGGCCGGGAAGCGTTCCGCGGCAATCCAGGCGCTTGGCCAGAGTGGGCTGGAGTCATGGCAGCGGCGGTGCTGCGGCGGGTTCGGCATGACCCCACCATTCCAGACAATGTTGTACGTCTATTGAAGATAACGGTAACAGTCGATTTGCTAGGCGGTTCCCGGCAGGGGCAGCCGGACCTCGAACCGACACCCACCGGTGGTGTTGCGGACCTGCACCCGGCCGCCGTGCGCCTCGACCAACCCTCGTACGATCGCCAGCCCCAGTCCTCCGGAGCTGGCCAACTCCCCGGTGCTGGGGCGGCAGGGGGTGCGGGCTCGCTCGCCGCGGAAGGCGACCTCAAAGACGCGGGGTAGATCCGCCTCGGGGATGCCGCCGCAGGTGTCCGCGACCGCCAACCAGGCGCAGTTGGCCTCCGTTCCGGCCTCGACCCGGACGGTCCCCTCCGACGGGGTGTAGCGGACGGCGTTGAGGAGGAGGTTCCCCACCACCCGGGCCAGCTCCGGCTCACTGGCCAGTACGGTCGGCCAGCCCGAGTCGGGTGCCAGCAGCCGGATTCGGCAGGCGGCTGCCAGCGGTGCGGTGCTGGCGACGGCGTCCGACACGACATCGCCCAGGGGCACCGCCGACAGGGTCAGGCGCAGGGCGCCGGCATTGATCCGGGAGAGCTCGAAGAGGTCGTCGACCAGCCGGGTCATCCGATCGGTCTCCACCCGGATCCGGCGGTGGTACTCGCTCACCGTCGCGGGATCGTCGACCACCCGGTCCTCCAGCGCCTCAGCCATCGCGCGCAACCCGGCCAGTGGGGTTCGCAGGTCGTGCGACACCCAGGCGACGAGGTCCCGCCGACCCTGTTCGATCTGGCGTTCCCGCTGCCGGGCCTGGTCCGCCCAGACCGCGGCGGCGGCCAGGCGGCGCCCGAAGAGCCAGCCGACCGTGAGAACCACCAGGGCCGCCGCCGCCACCGTGATCAGCACCACGTTCCGGTCGTGCGGGGAGAGGAACATCTGGTCGGCGACCATGGCCACCGCGGCCACCATCGCGGTCACCGCTATGACCAGCAGGGTGACGATGTGTACCGTCACCGAGCGTCCGCGCAGCAGGCGCAGGGCGAGTGCGCCGAACGCGCCGACACCAAGCGCCGGACCGAGCGCGAACGCGAAGATCAGCGCCAGTTCACCCATCGGTCGGCTCGTATCGGTAGCCGATGCCCCAGACCGTCACGATCCGCCGGGGGTTCGCGGGATCGGCCTCCACCTTCTCCCGTAGCCGGCGAACATGCACGGTCACCGTTGACTGGTCACCGAAGTTCCAGCCCCACACCCGCTCCAGCAACTCCGCCCGGCCCACCGCCCGGGCGGGGTGTCGCATCAGGTAGGCCAGCAGGTCGAACTCGCGCACGGTGAGGGTCAGTTCGTGGCCGTGCAGCCGGGCCACCCGGGGGCCGGTCTCGACCACGAGCGCGTCGTCGCGGAGCACGGTGGCCGGTGCCGTCCGAGGCTCACCGCTGCGCCGCAGCACCGACCCGACCCGCAGGACCAACTCCCGGGGCGAGAACGGCTTGCCGAGGTAGTCATCCGCCCCAAGCTGGAGGCCGAGGACGCGGTCCGCCTCGTCGCCGCGCGCGGTGAGCATGATGATGGGCACCCCGTCCGGCTTGGCGCGCAACCGCCGGCATACCTCCAGACCGTCGAGCCCGGGCAGCATCAGATCCAGCACGACCAGGTCCGGCGGTTCGGCGGCGACCGCGGCGAGCGCCGAATCGCCGTCGCCGACATGCCGCACCTGGTAGCCGGCGTGTACCAGGTAGCGACAGACCACGTCACTGACTGTTCGGTCGTCGTCAACGACCAGTACCCGTTGCGTCACCGGGCCTCCCTCGTCGTTGCCCAGCCTAGCCGCGATGATCAGCTTAAGATCTTGCGAGGCGGTTACGGCCGTCGTCGGCGGCGGTGGCCCGCGACCCGCGGGTCCGCCCCCTGGGCGGGGTGTACGACGTCGCGACGAGCGGACCTCGGAGGAGGGCGATGGACAGCCGGCGGCTTCACCTGCACCTGACCACCTGGCTGGGGCAGTGGCCGGCTGGCCCGGGTCGGCATGTGGTCGCCGCTCGGCGTCGGGCCGAACCCGCCTGGGACGGGCGGCTCCGGCCGGCGATCGCCGTCTCCGCCGGGGAGCACCAGGTGCTCTCCGTGGCGCCGGCACGGGTCGCAGCCGTCCGGGAGCTGGCCCGGGGCTCGTCCCGGCGGCTCCTCGCTGGCCTGCCGGCGGCTGTCGGGCACCCCGACTGGGTGGTGCACGACGACGTGTTTCGGTGGACCGAGGACCCCGCACCGCTGCCGGAGGTCGGTGAGTGGATCCCGCCGACCTCGCCCGGCCTGCCGTCCTGGCTCCGACTGTTCGACCGGCCGGTGCTGGTGGTGCGCGACGACCGCGGCGAGTACCAGGCCGGGGTCGGCGTCAAGTGGCATGACGCGTACGGCCGGGAGTTGGCGGTGGGCACCGTCCCGGCAGCCCGGGGGCGGGGGCTGGCCCGTCGGCTGGTCGCCCAGGCGGCGCGCCGGGTCCTCGCCGAGGGGGCGGTGCCGACGTACCTGCACAGTCGGCAGAACACGGCGTCGGCCCGGGTGGCCGAGGCGGCCGGCTTCCCCGACCGGGGCTGGCTGTCGTTCGGGGTCTACCCGGGCTGAATTCGAGCGCGACCCGCACCAGGGCAGAGGTGAGGTGGCGGCCGGCGCGTGCCGCCGGGAGTGGGTAGGGCGCGGACCGGAGTTCCCGGGCCGGAGCCCCGGTCCGCGTCCTTCCCCCCAGGCCCCGCTGGCCGCCCGGGGCAGATCGCCGGATGCAGTTGTGACGCTACGTATTTAGTGGCGGGTAGGCAAGGGGTGATAGGAGGTGTCGGTGTGTCGAAAACTGGACTCTGACCTGCGCTAAGAGGCTGTGTGGCCGGCTGACGTCGCCGGTAACGGAGCGTACTAGGTATGTCCGGTGGTCAGCCCGAGGCGTTCGGCGGCGGCGCGGCCGTTGGCGTGGCTGGCGCCGTACGTGGTGACGAAGGCGTCGACTCCGGGCGGCCGCCACAACCCGGGCCAGCCCATCTCGACCACCACCACCGGGTGCTGGGCGGCGAGCGCCGCCACTAGGTCGGCGGCGCCGGGGAGCAGGTGTAGCCGCCGGCCGACCAGGACGATCGTCCGCTCGCCGGCGATCCGGCGCAGGGTCGCCGGGTCCGTGCCGGTGGCGACCACCCGCAGCTGCTCGACGCCGCTGAGGTGTGGGCCGAGTCCCCACGGCACCCGTGCCTCGGCGACTGTCCGGCTGGCCTGCAGCTGCACCACTAGGGGACGGCCGAGCCCGGTCAACGTGCCCTCCACCCGGACGGCCCGGCGGGCGGCGGCGTACCCGAGCTGGGTGGGCAGGGGGCTGGCGGCGCCGGTGGTCCGGGTCCGGGCGGCGAGTTCGGCGGTACGGCCGGCCGCCTCCTCGACCCGCGCCCGCTCCAGCCGGCCGTCGGTGAGCGCCGTCCCGATCTCGCCGGCGACCTGCTCGACCAGGCCAGCATCGACCTGCGCGCCGAGGCAGAGCAGGTCCGCCCCGGCGGCAAGCGCCGCGACCGCGGCCGGGCCGACCCCGCCGGTGGCCAACATGGCGCCCCTCATCTCGAGGGCGTCGGTGACGACCGCCCCGGTGAAGCCGTACTCGTGGCGTAGTAGCCCAACCAGGGCTGCCCGGCTGAAGGTGGCCGGGCCAGCCCCGGTCAGGGCCGGGATCCGGATGTGCGCCGTCATCACCGCCCGGGTGCCGGCGTCGACCACCGCCGCGAACGGCGGTAGGTCCCGCTGGCGGAGGAGCGCCAGGGGGACGTCGACCGTGGGCAGTTCGTGGTGGGAGTCGGCGACTGTGGCGCCGTGGCCGGGGAAGTGTTTGGCGCAGGCGGCGACGCCGGCGTGTTGCAGGCCGGCCACCGCGGCGGCGGCGTGCGCGGCCACCTGATCCGGGTCGCGACCGAAGGAGCGGGTGCCGATCACCGGGTTCTCGTCGGCGCTGTTGACATCAACGGCCGGGGCCAGGTTGACGGTGATGCCGAGGGCGGCCAACTCCGCCCCGATGGCCTCGTGGACACGTCGGGTCAGCGCCACGTCGCCGATCGCGCCGAGCGCGGCGTTGCCGGGGTACGGGCTTCCGGTCGCGTGCGCGAGGCGAGTGATGTCTCCGCCCTCCTCGTCGATCGCGATCAGAACGTCGGACCGGGCGGTGCGGAGCGCGGCGGTGCTGGCCGCCACCTGTTCGGGGTTGGGTACGTTGGTGCCGAAGAGCGTGTGTCCGGCGAGGCCGTCGCCGACCAGATCAATGGCCCACTGTGGTGGTACCGGGCCCGGGTACGCGGCGAGCAGCGTGCCCAGCACGAGGCGGCGAATTCCTGGATCCATCTACTCCCCTGTCTCGCTGTCGGTACGACCAGTTACCCGCTCGCTCAGTGGTCGTTACGCTACGGTTACCTCTTTCGTCGTTGCATGTGGCTGGTTTTATGAACCCTCGAGGACTGGCATGACTATGACCCGGCTCCCCGGCACTCCTCGCCTGTTGCGGGCGCTCAACGACCGCGCGGCGCTGGAGCTGCTACTGGAGCAGGGCCCGCTGACCCGGGCGCGGCTGGGCGAGCTGACCGGTCTGTCCAAGGTCACCGCCTCCCAGCTGGTCGAGCGCCTGGAGGAACGAGGGCTGGTCACCCGGGTTGGTGAGCAGGTGGGCGGGCGGGGTCCGAACGCCCAGCTCTATGCCGTCCGCCCGGGAAGCGCCCACGTGGTCGGGGTCGATTTCGGCGCCGAACAGGTGGTCGCCGCCTGCGCGGACATCACCGGGACGGTGGTCGGCCGCTCCGAGCAGGCAACTGGCGACATTGAGGACCCGGCCAGCCTGGTGCACAGCGCCGTCGTCGAAGCCGCGAGCAGCGCCGGGGCGCCCCTGGCGACCGTACGCCGGGTCGTCCTGGGCGCCCCTGGTCTGGTGGATCCGGCCAGTGGTGACATCACCTTCGCGTTCAACCTGCCGCGGTGGCACGCCGGCCTGCTCGGTGAGCTCCGGGAGGACCTGGGCATCCCCCTGGTCTTCGAGAACGACGTCAACCTGGCGGCGATGGCGGAGGCGCGGTCGGGAGCGGCGCAGGGCGTAGCCGACTTCGTCCTGGCCTGGGTGGACGCCGGTATCGGCCTGGCGATCATGATCGGCGGGCGGCTGCACCACGGCAGCACCGGCGCTGCCGGAGAGATCGGCTGGCTGCCGGTGCCCGGGGTGCCGATCCCGCGTGCCGCTGCCCTTCGGACGAAGCCCGCTTTCCAGCAGCTCGTCGGCGCGGAGGCGGTTCGCGCGCTCGCCCGGGAGCACGGGTACCCCGACGCCACGGCGGCCGGCGGGGTCGCTGCGGCGGCCGCCGACGGCGCGGCGGGTGCTCCGATGCTGGACGAGCTGGCCCGTCGGCTCGCGCTCGGCGTGACGAGCACCTGTGTGGTGTTAGATCCGCCGCTGGTGGTCCTGGCTGGTGCGGTCGGCGGGGCCGGCGGGGCGGCGTTGGCCGAACGAGTGCAGCGAGAGGTGGCGGCGATCGCGCTGGTTCGGCCGCGGGTGGTGCCGACCGGGCTGACCGAGGAGCCGATTCTGCGCGGCGCGCTGCACACCGCCCTGGCGGCGGTCCGGGACGAGGTGTTCGGCTCCACGACGAGCTGACCGGCGGGGACGGTGTGATGGTGCGGTCGCCGCTCCGCCGGTCGACCGCGCCTCGCTCCGGTGGCTCTTCGGGGGCTCGGGTGTGGCTGACCGGTGCGTGGTTGGATGGAGTCGTGACTGGTGCCCTGATCCCCGGCCCCGCCGGTGCCGCCCCCGCCCCCGCCGCCGTGGACGCGGATCTGGTGGTCAGCCTGGACGGCGTGACCGTGCGTCGCGCTGGTGCGGCCCTGCTGCACGACATGGACTGGCAGGTCGAGTTGGACGAGCGCTGGGTTGTGCTCGGTCCCAACGGTGCCGGCAAGACCACGCTGCTCAACCTGGCCGGTGGTCGACTGCACCCGACCGCCGGGCTTGCCCACGTGTTGGGCGAGCAGCTTGGCCGGACCGACCTGACCGAGCTGCGGACGCGGATCGGGCTCTCCACCGCGGCCCTCGCCGAGCGGATCCCCACCGAGGAGCGGGTCGTGGACGTGGTGGTGACCGCGTCCTGGTCCGTGGTGGGCCGCTGGCGGGAGGAGTACGACCGCGGCGACGAGATCCGGGCCCGAGCCCTGCTCGGCCAGCTTGGCGTCGGAGATCTCGCCGACCGCCGGTACGGCACCCTCTCCGAGGGGGAACGGAAGCGGGTACAAATCGCCCGGGCCCTGATGACCGATCCGGAGCTGTTGCTGCTCGACGAGCCCGCCGCCGGGCTTGACCTGGGGGGCCGCGAAGAGCTGGTGGCCCGGCTCGCGGAGCTGGCGGCGGACCCGGATGCCCCGGCGTTGGTGCTGGTCACCCACCATGTGGAGGAGATCCCGCCCGGCTTCACCCACGCGCTGCTGCTGCGCGACGGGAACGTGATGGCGCAGGGCCTGCTGACCGATGTCCTCACCGGGGACAATCTCAGCAAGACGTTCGGGCTGTCCCTGGTGGTGGAGCGGCACGGCGACCGCTACACCGCCCGTGCCGGTTGAGGCACGGCCCGGCCCACGTCGGGCCCTGACCGGGAAGGGATTCCGTAGCCCCCAAATCCGCACAACCGGAGGTGCGCGATGCCACAGACCCGGGTGGTCGTACTGGGTAGCGCCAACATGGACCTCGTGGCGACCGCTGCGACGCTGCCTCGACCGGGGGAGACGCTACTCGGCGCGGACTTCGTCATGGTGCCGGGCGGCAAGGGCGCCAACCAGGCCATCGCGGCCGCCCGGGCTGGCGCGGCCTGCACGTTCCTCGGTGCCATCGGCTCCGACGCCTTCGGCGTCACCCTGCGCGCCCGCATCACCGCGGCCGGAGTGGACACCAGCCAGCTGCGGGTCGCGTACGGAGCCTCCGGGGTCGCCCTGGTGATGGTGAACGCCGAGGGGGAGAACGCCATTGTGGTCAGTCCCGGCGCCAACGCCACGATGACCGGGCTGACCGAGCCGGAGCTGACCGCCATCCGCCAGGCGGATGTGCTGGTCGCCCAGTTGGAGATCCCGGTGGAGACCGTCACCGAGGCGGCGGTGGCGGCGCGTGCCGCCGGTACCCGCGTGGTGCTCAACGCCGCGCCGGCCCGGACCGTACCGCCGGAGCTCTTCGCCGCCACCGACGTCCTGGTGGTCAACGAGAGCGAGGCGCAGACGTTCACCGGTCACGGTCGGGACAAGCCGGCGGCCCTACTGGAGTTGACCCCTCGGGCGGTGCTCACCCTCGGTGTCTCCGGCGCCTGGTACGGCGACCGGGAGGGCGGCCGGGCATGCGTCCCGGCGGTGCCGGTCGAGACTGTTGACTCGACGGCGGCCGGCGACGCGTTCTCGGCCGCGCTCGCGGTCGGCTGGGGGGAGGGGCGCGACCTGGTGGACGCGGTGCGGTGGGCGGCGGGCGCCGGCGCGGCGTGTGTTCGGCGGCTCGGCGCTTCGGTGGCGTTACCCCGCCGAGACGAGATCGACGAGCTGTACCGGCTGAGCTGACTCTCCCGCACCGCACGCGCGGGCGGGTGGTGGCCGTGACGGCGGGATGTTCTGGCCGGCCGAGTCACCGGTCGTAGGTCTGCTGTTCGACGGCGCGCTGCACGGCGCGGTAGATCTGGCCGAACCGGAGCGCGTCCGGCGTGCGCAGGAGCAGTAGCTCGCGGCCCTGTGCCTGCACCCACAGCTCGTGCACCCGGTTTCCCCGCTCGTAGGAGCGGTCCAGCCAGCTGAGCGGGAGCTCCAGGAAGGGTGCCACGGCCAACGCGAGCAGCAGGCACCCGGCGAGAGTGAGCAGCACCGGCAGCCACCCTCGCTCCGGCGCCGACCAGACCAGCGAGAGTGCACAGAGCACCGCCGCCAGCGGCGGCAGCGACAACAGCAGCACCAGGACACCGCGGCTGAGCAGCCGCCCGCGGACGGCGAGGGTGGTTCGCCCCTTCGCGTGCCAGACGTACCTGATCTCGGCTATCGGTACCCGGAGCCCGCCCGACCGGATCGCCTCGGAGGTCACCTGCACCGCGTCGTCCCGGTAATAGAGGGTCATCATTAACCCTAACCGGGGTCGGTCGGTGTGGGTCGGCCCGCTCGGGCCGGCGCCGGCCCCTACTTCGGCACCGGGCCGCTCCGGCTGCTGGCGCGGGAGTGGGCCGATCTCGCCGCCGGGTGCGCTGGTTGGGGAGCCGGCTGACTGGCTTCGATGGCGCGCTGCAGGGCTCGGTAGATCTGCCCGAACCGCACCGCGTCCGCGGTCGCCAACAGCAGCATTGGCCGGCCCTGCCAACGGATCCAGATCTCCAGCCGGCGGCTGCCCCGGGCGTATGAGCGATCCAGATGTTCGAAGAGGAAGTCGGCGACCGGCCCGACCGCGAGCCCGACCAGCACCGAGGTGCCGATGATGGCGATGGTGACGGTGGGGGAGCGGCTGAGCCAGAGCGCGAGCGCGATGCCCGCCACCGCGGCGACCAGCGGACCGGCCAGGGCGGCGCCGATCGCGCCGCGGCCGACCAGCACGCGCCAGGAGCGGCTGCCGCGGTGGTGCCACGCGGCGCTGATCTCGGCCAGCGGGAAGGTCTGGTCCAGCACCTGGACAGCCCTGGATGTTACTTGTATCGATTTATCGTGGTAGTGCGTGACCATTTCCGAACTCCCGGCTACGGGGCTGGCGCCAGACTACGGCCCCGGCGGCCGGGCCGTAAGGTTGGCACGCTACTTCGACGAGGAAGTGAGGGACGGCGTGGGCGAGTTCGTGCGGCTGGAGATCAAGGACGGCATCGGCACCATCCGATTGGAGCGGCCGCCGATGAATGCGCTGAACACCCAGGTGCAGGAGGAGCTGCGCGCCGCGGCGACCGAGGCGGGTGGCGACCCGGCCGTCCGCGCGGTCATCGTGTACGGCGGGGACCGGGTCTTCGCCGCCGGGGCGGACATCAAGGAGATGGCCGAGATGTCCTACGTGGACATGTCCGAGCGGGCGGTCGCGCTCTCCGGTGCGCTGGGGGCGATCGCCCAGATTCCCAAGCCGGTGGTCGCCGCGATCACCGGGTACGCCCTCGGCGGGGGCTGCGAGCTGGCCCTCGCCTGCGACTGGCGGGTGGTCGCCGAGGACGCCAAGCTCGGCCAGCCGGAGATCAAACTCGGCGTCATTCCCGGCGCCGGCGGCACCCAGCGGCTGGCCCGCCTGGTCGGCCCGGCCCGCGCCAAGGATCTGATCATGTCGGGCCGGATGGTGGACGCGCCGGAGGCGCACCGGATCGGGCTGGCCGACCGGGTGGTCCCCGCCGCCGAGGTCTACCCCGCCGCGGTGGCCCTGGTGCAGCCGTACCTGACCGGGCCGGTGCAGGCCCTCCGCGCGGCGAAGCTGGCGGTCGACGGCGGTCTGGAGATGGATCTGACCTCCGGCCTGGCCTGGGAGAGCCAGCTCTTCGCGGCGCTGTTCGCCACCGACGACCGGCGGGAGGGCATGGCGGCCTTCGTGGAGAAGCGCAAGCCGGACTTCACCGGACGCTGATCCGGGGCGTTCCCTTTCCGGCTACCGCTGGGTAGCGTATGCCCGGATCTTCCGTGGTCAGGGGAGCTGGTCATGTCGGAGCGGATCGAGGGGCACGGCGGGGCGCTCGCGCTGGCGGCGCTGCGGGCACACGGGGTGCGGGAGATGTTCACCCTCTCCGGAGGGCACGTCTTCCCGCTCTACGACGCCGCGCACCAGCTCGGGTTTCCGATCTATGACGTCCGGCACGAGCAGTCGGCGGTCTTCGCGGCCGAGGCGGTCGCAAAGCTGCAGCGCCGCCCCGGCCTCGCCGTACTGACCGCCGGACCGGGCGTCACCAACGGCATCTCCGGGTTGACCAGCTCCTTCTTCAACGCGTCACCGATCCTGGTGCTCGGTGGGCGAGCACCACAGTTTCGGTGGGGCGCGGGCAGTCTCCAGGAGCTGGATCACCTGCCGTTGGTTGCCCCGGTGACCAAGCACGCCGAGACGGTGTTGCGCCCCGAGGACATCCCCCGCGCGGTGGGTGCCGCGTTGACCACGGCGCTCACCCCGCATCGCGGCCCGGTCTTTGTGGACCTCCCCCTGGAGGTGGCCTTCTCGGTGGCCGATGCCGACCTGCCGGCCGTCGCTCCGATCGCCCCGATCGAGGCGGACCCGGCGGAGGTGGCGAAGGCCGCCGACCTGATCGCCCGGGGTCAGCGACCCGTGCTCATCGCCGGCTCCGACGTCTACGCCGGCGATGCCGTTGCCGCGCTGCGCGCGGCGGCCGAGGCCCTCACGGTGCCGGTCTTCACCAACGGCATGGGCCGGGGCGCGCTGCCGCCGGAGCACCCGCTCGCCTTCGCCAAGTCCCGCCGGGTGGCGTTGCAGCAGGCCGACGTGGTGGTGGTCGTCGGCACGCCGCTGGACTTCCGGCTCAACTTCGGCGACTTCGGCGCCGCGGCGGTGGTGCATGTCGTGGACGCGCCGGGTCAGCGTGCCGGGCACCGCCAGCCGGCGGCCGCACCCGCCGGCGACCTGCGACTGATTCTGTCCGCCTTCGCCGACCACCCCGGCGCCCGCAGCGACCACACGGAGTGGGTCGCCGAGTTGCGGGCCGCCGAGGACGCCGCCCGCACCCGCGACGCCGCGGAGATGGCCGCGGAGACCGACCCGATCCGGCCCGCCCGGGTCTACGGCGAACTGCGCCGCGTGCTGGCCCGAGACGCGATCACCATTGGCGACGGCGGCGACTTCGTCTCGTACGCGGGGCGGTACCTGGAGCCCGCCCAGCCCGGCACCTGGCTCGACCCCGGTCCGTACGGCTGCCTCGGCACCGGGATGGGCTACGCCATGGGCGCGCGGGTCACCCATCCGGACCGGCAGATCTGCGTACTGATGGGGGACGGCGCGGCCGGCTTCTCCCTGCTGGATGTGGAGTCGTTGGTTCGGCAGCGGTTGCCGGTGGTGATCGTCGTCGGCAACAACGGCGTCTGGGGGCTGGAGAAGCATCCGATGCGGGCGCTGTACGGCTACGACGTGGCCGCCGACCTCCAGCCGGAGCTCCGTTACGACCAGGTGGTCCAGGCGCTGGGCGGTGCGGGCGAGACCGTGACGAGCGCCACCGACCTGGGGGCTGCGCTGCGGCGGGCCTTCGCGGCCGGCGTGCCGTATCTGGTCAACGTGGTTACCGACCCGGCTGACGCGTACCCCCGGTCGTCGAATCTCGCCTGAGACGGGTCAGGCGTCGGGTCGCTTCTGCTCACCGTCCCGGCGGCGCAGATCGTCCTCCCGGCGGCGCAGGTCCTCCTCCCAGCGGCGGAAGAGCTCCCGGTCGGCCTGGCTCTGGGTGCGTTCCTCGACCGAACGGAGAAACTCAGGGTCGTCGTCCGGGGCGACCGGGCGGCGCCGGCGCCCGGTGAGACCGTTGCCGGCCGGCCGGCCGGCTCCGGGCTGACCGACTCTGGTCTCCCGGCCGGCGACGAACCAGGCGATCGAGCCGACCAGCGGGAAGAAGAGGATGACCAGCACCCAGGCGATCCGGGGCAGGGCGCGGATGTCGCCCTCCTCGGCCGAGAGACAGCTGATCAACGCGACGACGGCGAGGACGACCTGCGCGAGGAAGAGGAGAACGTACAGCCGAGCCATGACACCATCATGACGTACCCGTGGTTGTTGCCGCACCCCGCGGCGGGCGCGACATTTACACTCCGTGATCATGGAGCAGCGGTTGACGGCCGAGGAGCGGCTGACCCTCAAGACGGGCGCCTTCGGCGCGGTCGTCCTCGTGTCAAATGTGGAGCCCGGTGTGCTGGCGCTGGTTCGGGAGAGCTTCGCCGCCTCCGCCGCGCTGGCTGACTCCAGTGGGATGGTCAAGGCGGTGCTGACCAGTGGTCCCCTGCCTCGACTGCCGCGCGATTCGGAGCTCGAGATCGAGTCTGTGGTGCTGCCGGCGCTGACCCGGGCGGTGGCGATCCTGCGGGAGAAGTCGCCGCAGGACGTGCGGACCTACCAGGAGGTGGTGTTGGCCGCCGCCGACCAGGCGGCCGGGGCCCACCGGGGGGTCACCCCGCGGGAGACAGCGATGATCGAGCGCATTCGGGGTGCGCTGGTGGAGCCGGCCTGAGTCACCCCGGTGAGCTGTGTCACCATACGGGCCCCGGAGGCGGAAGCTACTTGTGGGTAACATGGCGTCGTGGGCAACCGCACAGCGTCCGCGGTTGACCGCACGTTGAGTTACGCGGGAGGCTGCGCCCCATACCGGGCGAGCGAATCGCATCAACCACAGGAGGGTCGTCGAAGCGCGATGAATATCGTCGTACTCGTCAAGCAGGTGCCCGATTCGGGCGCGGACCGCAACCTGCGTACTGACGACAACACCGTCGACCGCGGTTCGGCGAACAACGTCATCAACGAGATGGACGAGTACGCCATCGAGGAGGCGTTGAAGATCAAGGAGGCGCACGGCGGCGAGGTCACCCTCCTGACCATGGGGCCCGACCAGGCGACCGAGTCGATCCGCAAGGCGCTCTCCATGGGGCCGGACAAGGCCGTACACGTCCTGGACGACGCCCTGGCCGGGTCCTGCGCGGTGACCACCGCCAAGGTGCTCAGCGCCGCGCTCGGGCAGCTGAACGCCGATCTGGTGCTCTGTGGTGCCGAGTCCACCGACGGCCGGGTCCAGGTCCTACCGCACATGATCGCCGAGCGGCTCGGCGTCGCCGCGCTGACCGGCGCCCGGAAGCTCACCGTCGACGGCGGCACGCTCACCATCGAGCGGCAGACCGAGGAGGGCTACGAGGTGATCACCGCCGAGACGCCCGCCGTGGTCTCCGTCTGGGACACCATCAACGAGCCGCGCTACCCCTCTTTCAAGGGCATCATGGCCGCCAAGAAGAAGCCGGTGCAGACCCTGCCCCTGGCCGACCTCGGTGTCGCCCCGGCCGAGGTGGGCCACGCCGGCGCGACCAGCGCCGTGCTGGAGCACAGCAAGCGCCCGCCGCGCTCCAGCGGCACGAAGGTCACCGACGAGGGCGCCGGCGGCACGCAGCTGGTCGAGTTCCTCGCCACCGAGAAGTTCGTGTGAGAGCAGGTCTGGACATGTCTGAGGTTCTCGTCGTCGTCGAAGCCACCCAGGAGTTCGGCGTCAAGAAGGTCACCCTGGAGATGCTCACCCTCGCCCGTGGCCTGGGTACGCCGAGCGCGGTCGTGCTCGGCGGCCCCGGCGCAGCCGAGGCGCTGAGCGCGAAGCTGGGTGAGTACGGGGCAGCGAAGATCTACGCCGCCGAGAGCGCGGAGATCGACGGCTACCTGGTCGCGCCCAAGGCCACCGTCCTGGCCGAGTTGGTTACGCGGGTGCAGCCCGCCGCCGTGCTGCTCGCCTCCGCCCAGGAGGGCAAGGAGATCGCCGCTCGGCTCGCGGTGAAGCTCGACAACGGCATCCTGACCGACGTGGTCGGGCTGGACGCCGACGGCACCGCGACGCAGGTCGTCTTCGCCGGCTCCACCATCGTGAAGTCCAAGGTCACCCGTGGCCTGCCGCTGGTCACCGTTCGGCCGAACTCGGTCACCCCGGAACCGGCCGCGGCCACCCCGGCCGTCGAGCAGCTCACCGTCTCGGTCCCGGCCGCCGACAAGCTCGCCCGGGTCGTCAACCGGGTCGCCGAGCAGAAGGGCAGCCGTCCGGAGCTGACCGAGGCGTCGGTCGTCGTCTCCGGCGGCCGTGGGGTCGGCACCGCCGACAACTTCAAGCTCGTCGAGGAGCTGGCGGACCTGCTCGGTGGCGCCGTCGGCGCATCCCGCGCCGCCGTCGACTCGGGCTACTACCCGCACCAGTTCCAGGTGGGTCAGACCGGCAAGACGGTCTCCCCGCAGCTCTACATCGCGCTCGGTATCTCCGGCGCGATCCAGCACCGGGCCGGCATGCAGACCTCAAAGACGATCATCGCGGTCAACAAGGACGGTGAGGCGCCGATCTTCGAACTCGCCGACTTCGGCGTGGTGGGCGACCTGTTCAAGGTCGTACCGCAGACCGCCGAGGAGATCCGCAAGCGCCGGTGAGCTGACTTGTCGTCCACGACCAGCGCCGGGAGCCCCACGAGGTTCCCGGCGCTGGTCGTATCGGCGTCCACGCACCGCCGCCCCGTCAACCTGCGAGGATGGCCTGCGTGCCCGTACGCACCCCGGCCGAGGCAGGGAACGAGGAGCGCGGATGCCGAGGACGCCCGACCGGGGTCACCACGCGTTGGCCCTGCCCGAGGTCGTGCTGCTGCTTGAGACCGACACCGAGCGCGGCCTGAGTGACGCGGCGGCGGCCGACCGCCGGGAGCGCTTCGGGGCCAACGTCCTGCCGGCCGCCCGTCGCGGCGGCCTGCTCCGCCGGCTGCTCCGCCAGTTCCAGAACCCCCTCGTGTACGTGTTGGTGGGTGCCGGCCTGGTCACGCTGTTGCTCGCCGAGTACGTCGACTCGGTCGTGATCTTCGGTGTGGTCCTGGTCAACGCCCTGGTCGGGTTCCTGCAGGAGTCCAGGGCGGAGGCCGCGCTGGACGCGTTGCGGTCGATGGTGCGGACCGAGACCCGGGTGGTCCGGGATGGCCAACCGCGGCGGGTGCCGTCGGCGGAGGTCGTCCCCGGGGACCTGGTGCTGGTCGAGGCGGGGGAGAAGGTCCCCGCTGACCTGCGCCTGGCCCGGGCCGACGAGGTCAGGGTCGATGAGTCGGCCCTGACCGGTGAGTCACAGCCCGTCCGCAAGGACGAGGTCGTCGTCCCGGACGGGACGCCGGTGGCCGATCGTCGGAACCTGCTCTACTCCGGAACGCTTGTCACCGGCGGCTCGGCGGCCGGTCTGGTCACGGCCACCGGTGCCGAGACGGAGCTGGGTCGGATTCATCGCCTGATCGGCAGCGCCCAGGTGCTGGACACCCCGCTCACGACCAAACTGGCCCGATTCAGCCGGCTGCTCACCGTCGTGATCCTGGTGCTCGCCGGGGTGGCCTTCGGAGTCGGCATCCTCCGGGGGGAGAGCGGCAGTGAGATGTTCACCGCCGCCGTGGCGTTGGCGGTGGGGGCCATTCCCGAAGGGCTGCCGGCGGCGGTGACGATCACGCTGGCGATCGGGGTGGGGCGGATGGCCCGCCGGCGAGCGGTGATCCGGCGACTGCCGGCGGTGGAGACGCTGGGCAGCACGACGGTGATCTGTACGGACAAGACCGGCACCCTGACCGAGAACCAGATGACGGTACGGGCGCTCTGGACAGTCGCCGGCCGGTATGAGGTCACCGGCAGCGGATACCGGCCAGCCGGTGAGCTCCGGGGGCTCGACGGCGAGGCCGCCCGGATCTCCGATGCCGGGGCGCTGCGCTGGTCGCTGCTCGCCGGGGTGGCCTGCAACGACGCTCGGCTGGTCGAGCGGGACGAGGAGTACGTGGTGCTCGGCGACCCGACCGAGGGCGCGATGCTGGTGGTGGCGGCCAAGGGTGGCCTGTGGGCCGCGGCGGTGGCCGAGGAGTTGCCCCGGGTCGCGTCGATCCCGTTCACCTCGGAGCGGCGGTTCATGGCGACCCTGCACGATGTTCGGGACGGCGGACGGGTGGTGCTGGTCAAGGGCGCGGTCGAGCGGCTGGTGGAGTGGAGCGTCGGGGCGCTGGACGAGCAGGGGCAACCGGTGCCACTGGACCGGGAGGAGGTGCTGGCCGCCGCCGGAGCGCTCGCCGGCGAGGGGCTGCGGGTGCTGGCCACGGCGCAGGTGCGGCTGGACGGCGCGGCCGAGTTGGCGGAGCAGGAGTTACCCGGCAGCCTGGTCTTCACCGGTCTGCACGCCATGCTTGATCCGCCCCGGGCCGCGGTCGCCGATGCGATCGCGGCCAGCCAGCGAGCCGGAATCTCGGTAAAGATGATCACCGGCGACCACCAGAGCACCGCGCGCGCCATCGCCGGTCGCCTCGGACTGCTGGCCGCGGAGCCGGGGCCCGGCGCGGTGCTCTCCGGTACCGACCTGGCGCGGCTCTCGCCCGCCGACAGCCCGGCGGCGGTGGACCGGGCGGCGGTCTTCGCCCGGGTGTCGCCGGAGCAGAAGCTGCGGCTGGTGGAGGCGTTGCAGGCCGATGGGCAGGTGGTGGCCATGACGGGGGACGGCGTGAACGACGCGCCGGCCCTGCGGCAGGCCGACATCGGGGTGGCGATGGGACGCAGCGGCACCGAGGTGGCGAAGGAGGCGTCGGACATCATCCTCACCGATGACGACTTCACCACGATCGAGGCGGCCGTCGAGGAGGGGCGGGGCGTCTTCGCCAACCTCACCAAGTTCATCACCTGGACCCTGCCCACCAACGCGGCCGAGGGCATGCTGGTCCTCGTCGCCATCGTGCTCGGCACCGCGTTGCCCATCCTGCCCAGCCAGATCCTCTGGATCAACATGACCTCGGCGGTGCTGCTCGGGCTGACGCTCGCGTTCGAGCCGAAGGAGGGCGGGATCATGTCCCGGCCGCCCCGGGATCCGGCCCAGCCGCTGCTGACCGGCGCTCTGGTGGTGCGGATTCTGCTCGTCTCCGCACTGGTCGTGGCCGGTGCCTGGTGGGTGTTTGAGTGGGAGCGCAGCGGCGGCGCGGAACTGGCGCAGGCTCGTACCGCGGCGGTGAACCTCGTCGTCGCGGTGCAGGTCTTCTATCTGTTCAGCTGCCGGTCGTTGCGCCACTCGGCGTGGCGGCTGGGGCTGTTCAGCAATCGCTGGCTGATCGGCGGGGTGCTGCTGCAGGCCCTCGGCCAGGTGGCGCTCACCTACCTGCCGGTGTTGAACACGTTGTTCCGGACGGCGCCCATCGGTCCCGGAACGTGGCTGCGGATCCTGGGCGTCGCCCTCGTGGCCGGTGCCGTCGTGGCACTCGACAAGCGGTTCGGCTGGTTCGGCCGCCGGCTCGGCTGAGCCGAGCTGGCGTGCCCACGCGGTGCGACTCTTCCCTCGGGAAGCCCGCCGGCTTCCGGCTGACGCCGATTCGGTCGTTAGGCTGGCCCTGATGGCTTATCTGGATCATGCGGCGACCACTCCGATGCTCGACGTGGCGTTGGAGGCGTACGTCGCCACCGCTCGCGAGGTCGGCAACGCCTCCGCCCTGCACGGGGCGGGCCGCCAGGCCCGCCGCCGCGTGGAGGAGTCGCGCGAGCGGGTGGCCGCCGCGTTGGGTGCCCGCCCCGCCGAAGTGATCTTCACCGGTGGTGGCACCGAGAGTGACAACCTCGCGGTCAAGGGCATTTTTTGGGCCCGCCGATCCGCCGATCCCCGGCGGACCCGGGTGGTGTCCAGCGCGGTGGAGCACCACGCGGTGCTCGACGCCGTCGACTGGCTGGCCGCGCAGGAGGGCGCCGAGGCGAGCTGGCTCCCGGTCGATGCCCTCGGCCGGGTCACCCCGCAGCGGCTGCGCGCCGAGTTGGCCACCGCCGCCGACCAGGTGGCGGTGATCACGACGATGTGGGCCAGTAACGAGGTGGGTACGGTCCAGCCGGTCGCCGAGTTGGCCGCGGTGGCCGCCGAGCACGGGGTGCCGCTGCACACCGACGCGGTCCAGGCGGTCGGTCAGGTGGCGGTGGACTTCGCCGCCAGTGGCGTCTCGGCGTTGACCGTGACCGGGCACAAGCTCGGCGGGCCGGCTGGGGTTGGTGCCCTGGTGCTCGCCCGGGACGTCGCGGTGACCCCGCTGCTGCACGGGGGTGGCCAGGAGCGGGATGTCCGCTCGGGGACCTTGGACACGGCCGGAATCGTCGCTTTCGCGGTCGCCCTGGAGACGGCGGTTCGACACCAGCAGCAGTACGCGGCCCGGGTCGCCGCGCTCCGGGACGACCTCGTGACGCGGGTGCGGCAGGCGGTGCCGGAGGCGGTGCTCAACGGGGACCCGAACGATCGCCTGCCCGGCAACGCGCACTTCTCCTTTCCCGGCTGTGCCGGCGATGCGCTGCTGCTCCTGCTCGACGCGCAGGGCATCGCCTGCTCCACCGGCTCGGCCTGCTCGGCGGGGGTCGCCCAGCCCAGTCATGTGCTGCTCGCGATGGGTGCCGACAGCGCTCGTGCCGGCTCCTCGCTACGCTTCACGCTCGGTCACACCAGTACATCGGCGGAGGTTGACGCGCTGATCGCGGCCCTGCCGGAGGCGGTCGACCGGGCCCGGCGGGCCGGTGGCCTCCGCGCTTCGCGCTGACCCGTCGACGCCCGGCGGCAGTTAGCCGCTTCGCCGGCACCGTCGGCGGAGAGCGGGGCGCTGGGTTTGGGGGCGGCGGCCAGGGTGGTTACGCTCGTCCGGGCGCCACCGTGGTGCCGGACGGTGTGGGGAAGGTGGTCGGGGTGCGGGTGCTGGCGGCGATGTCGGGCGGCGTGGACTCCGCGGTCGCGGCGGCGCGGGCTGCCGAGGCGGGGCATGACGTGACCGGGGTGCACCTGGCGCTGGCCCGCAACCCGCAGACCTATCGCACCGGCGCCCGGGGCTGCTGCACGCTGGAGGACTCCCGGGACGCCCGGCGGGCCGCCGACGTGCTCGGCATCCCGTTCTATGTGTGGGACATGGCTGAGCGGTTCCAGGCCGACGTGGTGGACGACTTCGTCGCCGAGTACGCGGCCGGCCGTACCCCGAATCCCTGTCTTCGCTGCAACGAGAAGATCAAGTTTGCCGCGGTGCTGGACCGGGCCGTGGCCCTGGGCTTCGACGCCGTCGTCACCGGCCACCACGCGCGGCTCGGCGCCGACGGGTTGCTGCGCCGTAGCGTCGATCTCGCCAAGGACCAGTCCTACGTGCTCGGCGTGCTCACCCGCGAGCAGCTGAGCCGGTCGATGTTCCCGCTGGGGGATTCGACGAAGACGCAGGTCCGAGCGGAGGCGACCCGGCGCGGCCTGGCGGTGGCCGACAAGCCGGACTCGCACGACATCTGCTTCGTCGCCGACGGGGACACCCGTGGTTTCCTCGCCCAGCGACTCGGCACGGCGCCCGGCGATGTCGTTGACGATGCCACCGGCGAGGTGGTGGGCCGGCACACCGGGGCATACGCCTACACCGTCGGGCAGCGGCGCGGGCTGCACCTGGACCGCCCGGCCCCGGACGGTCGCCCCCGCTACGTCCTGTCGATCACCCCGAAGACCAACACGGTGACGGTGGGCCCGGCCGAGGCGTTGGCGGTGTCCCAGGTGCAGGGGCGGCGTCCGGTGTGGATCGGCGGGCCCCGGCCGGCCGATCCGGTCGAGTGTGAGGTGCAGTTGCGTGCGCACGGCAACGTGGTGTCGGCGACCGTGGCGGTGACCGGCGACGGGCTCCGGGCCGAGCTGCATCAGCCGGTCCGCGGGGTGGCGGCCGGCCAGGCGATCGTGGCTTACCGCCCGGACCCGGCGGGTGACATCGTGCTCGGCTCCGCCACCATCGCGGCCTGACCCGCCCGGGTGGCCCGGCGGCGGTCGTCCGCGAATCGGATAGTCTTCGACCGTGAGTGATCAGCCGTGGCCGTGGCCCGCGGGTGCGGCGACCGGTGTCGGGTCGCTGCCCGGCACCGACATCGCGGAGGCCCAGCGGATCGTCCTCGGTGAGCTGCCCCTCCTTCCCCACCTGCCCGAGTTGCCCGCCCGTGGCCCGGGCGCGGAGCTGATCGGCCGGACCGCCGGGTTGCTGGTGGAGCTGCCGGTCGAGCTCTACGCTGCCCGGTGGCGCGTCGCCTCCCGCCCGGGCCGGGACCGGCGCCGGGCCCGGGACCTGATGGAGCGGGATCTGGACCAACTCGCCGCGCAGGCCGAGGCGTACGCCGGGCCGGTCAAGGTCCAGGTCGCCGGGCCGCTGACCCTGGCCGCGGCGGTGGAGCTGCCGGTGGGCGGCCGGTTGGTACGCGATCCCGGCGCGGTGCGGGACCTGGTCGGCTCCCTGGCCGAGGGGGTACGGGAACACGTCGCGGCCGTCACGCGTCGGCTACCGCGGGCCTCGGTGCTGCTGCAGCTGGACGAGCCGTCGTTGCCGGCGGTGCTCGCCGGTCGGGTGCCGACCGAGAGCGGGTTCGGGACGTATCAGCCGGTGGAGCCGGGCCGGGCCCGCAGCCTGCTGCGCGAGGTCGTCGTCGCCGCCGACGTACCGGTCGTGGTGCACTGCTGCGCCCCGGACGTGCCGCTGGAGTTGATTCGGGAGGTCGGCGCGGTTGGTGCGGCCCTCGATCTCGACCTGGTCACCGACCTGGATCCGCTGGGTGAGGCGATCGACGCCGGGCTGGGCCTCCTGGCCGGTGCCGTGCCCACGCGACCGGCGTCGGCCGGCGACGCACCGACGTCGGCGCAGGTCGCCGAGCGGGTCCGCCGGCTCTGGGACCGCCTCGGGTTCCCCCGTCGGCAGCTCGCCGAGCAGGTTGTCGTCACGCCGGCCTGTGGGTTGGCGAACGCCACCGGAGGGCACACCCGAGCGGTCCTCGCCGCCTGCCGGGACGCGGGACGGCGGTTGAGCGAGCAGGGGTGAGCGGCGCGGGCTGGGTGTTGCCTGACTCGGGCAACCGCTCCCGCCGGTGACTCGCGCAATCGCTCCCGCCGGTGACTCGCGCAACCGCTCCCGCCGGTGGCCGGGCGGCCGTCCGGGTCGGGGCTGGCGGCCGGTATCGCCTCGCCGTCGCGGACGCGGGCGGGCGACCGGCGCAATGTCTCACCGCCCCGATACGGTTCCCGGGGTAGGGAAGAATGGGAGGTCAGGGCGATGTCCGAGGATGCCATCGGCCAGCAGGTCCCTGCGGGGCAGGAGGCGGCGGCCGGCGCGGAGCCGACCCCGGCGGCGCGCGAGCGGCATGCGACGCTCAGCCGGGAGCTGACCGAGCACCAATACCGCTACTACGTGCTCGACGCGCCGACCGTCTCCGACGCGGCCTTCGATGAGCAGCTGCGGGAGTTGGCGGCGCTGGAGGCGGAGTTCCCGGCCCTGCGCACGCCGGACTCGCCGACGCAGCGGGTGGGGGGCGCCTTCTCCACCGACTTCACCCCGGTGGCGCACGCCGAGCGGATGATGTCGCTCGACAACGCCTTCTCCGACGAGGAGCTGGCGGCCTGGGCCGAGCGGGTCGAGCGGGATGCCGGTGGCCCGGTTCCCTACCTCTGCGAGCTGAAGGTGGACGGCCTCGCGATCAATCTGAGCTACGAGCAGGGGCGTCTGGTCCGGGCGGCCACCCGCGGGGACGGCCGCACCGGCGAGGATGTGACGGCGAACGTCCGCAGCATTCGGGACGTGCCGGGGGAGCTGACGCCGTCGGCCGAGTTTCCGGAGATCCCCACTTTCCTCGAGGTCCGCGGTGAGATCTACTTCCCGGTCGCCGGCTTCGCGGATCTGAACGCCGGGCTGGTCGAGCAGGGGCGGGCCCCCTTCGCCAACCCGCGCAACGCGGCCGCCGGCAGCCTGCGGCAGAAGGATCCACGGGTCACCGCGTCCCGGCCGCTGCGGCTGGTCGTGCATGGCTTCGGGGCCCGCCGGGGCTGGGCGCCGAGCACTCAGTCCGAGTCGTACGCGGCGTTGCGGGCCTGGGGGCTGCCGACCAGCGATCGGTGGCGGGTGGTGCCGGGGCTGACCGGTGTGGCGGAGTACATCGCGCACTACGCCGCGCACCGGCACGACGTCGAGCACGAGATTGATGGCGTGGTGGTGAAGGTCGACCCGGTGGCGATTCAGGGCCGACTGGGTTCGACCAGCCGGGCACCGCGTTGGGCGATCGCGTTCAAGTACCCGCCGGAGGAGGTCAACACCCGGCTGCTCGACATCGACGTGAACGTCGGGCGCACCGGCCGGGTCACTCCCTTCGCGGTCCTGGAGCCGGTCCGGGTGGCCGGGTCGACGGTGGCGCTGGCCACCCTGCACAACGCCCGCGAGGTGGAGCGCAAGGGGGTGTTGATCGGCGACACGGTGGTGATCCGGAAGGCCGGTGACGTCATTCCCGAGGTGCTTGGCCCGGTGGTCGAGCTGCGCCCACCGGAGGCTCGGCCGTTCGTGATGCCGAGCCGGTGCCCGTGCTGCGACACCCCGCTGGCGCCGGCGAAGGAGGGCGACATCGACATCCGTTGCCCCAACGCGCGTAGCTGCCCGGCCCAGCTCCGGGAGCGGGTCTTCCACCTCGCTGGGCGGGGGGCCTTCGACATCGAGGTCCTGGGCTACAAGGGGGCCGCCGCGTTGCTCGACGCCCAGATCATCACCGATGAGGGCGACCTGTTCACTCTCGACACCGCGCAGTTGGCGCGGTCCCCGTTCTTCGTCAACAAGGACGGCAGCCTCGGCAGCAATGCGGTCAAGTTGCTGGAGAACCTGGCCGTGGCCAAGGAGCGCGAGCTCTGGCGGGTGCTGGTGGCGCTCTCCATCCGGCACGTCGGCCCGACCGCGGCGCAGGCCCTGGCCCGGCACTTCCGGTCGGTCGAGGCGATTGACCAGGCCGGGGAGGAGGAGCTGTCGGCTGTTGACGGAGTCGGGCCGACCATCGCGGCGAGCGTGCGGGAGTGGTTCGCCGTGGGTTGGCACCGCGAGGTGGTGCGGAAGTGGGCCGAGGCCGGGGTGCGGATGGCGGAGAAGGCCGTCGAGCAGGGGCCGCGCCCGCTGGAGGGGGTGACCGTGGTGGTGACCGGGACACTTGCCGGCTTCTCCCGGGACCAGGCGGCCGAGGCGATCAAGTCGCGCGGCGGCAAGGTCACCGGCTCGGTCTCGAAGAAGACCGCCTTTGTGGTGGTCGGTGACAACCCTGGGACGAAGGCGGAGAAGGCGGCGAGCCTGAAGGTGCCGGTGCTGGACGAAGAGGGTTTTGCGGTGCTGCTCGACGCGGGCTCCGAGGCCGCTCAGGCGGTGGCCCGGGTCGAGGACTGACCGGCGGCCGTGGGCGCGTATACCAACTTAATTACGACTACGACCGATTCGTGGCTGTCGTACGGGGAATTGTGGCTCCTGGGGCGTTACATGGGGGACACGGCGTACACCTGGGTGCGCCGACCCTGACCCGCGGGAGGTGTGATGGCGACGGCCGACCCGCGCAACTTCGTCCCACCAGGACGGAGCGCGCCGTTCTTCGCCTTCGTGGCGGTGGTCCTCGCCGTGGCCGCGCTGACGTCGGCGGCTCCGTTGCTTGCCCTCCCGGACCAGGTGTTCCGGCTGCCCGCCGCGTTCTGGACCATGGCGGTGCTGGCGGTCGCCGGAGACGCTTGGCCGTTCGTCCCAGCGGGGCGGCGGCGGTCGTCGGTCATGTTTCCGTCAATCTGCTTCACCTTCGCCATCCTGCTCGGCTGGGGGCTGGGCCCGGCGGTCGCCGTGCAGGCGGTGGCGGTCGTGGTGTCCGGAGTCCGAATGGGGCACGCCAGTTGGCGAATCGCCTTCAACGCCGGTCAGTACGCCTGTGCCCTCGCCGCCGCCCATGTTCTGATCGGCCTCGGCCCGGGCGACCTGGTCGGTGGCGGGCAGCTCAGTGGGACCGACGTGGTGGCGGTCAGTGGCGCGATGCTCGCCTGGTTCACCGTCAACTACGGGCTGGTCAGCACGGCGGTGTGGCTGCGGTTCGGGGCACGTTGGCGGCCGGGGATGGGTTTCGAGCTGCTCTCCACCGGTTCGCTGCTGCTGCTCGCGCCGGTGCTGATCACCGCGGCCCAGGCGAGCGCGGCGCTGGTCCCGCTGGTGCTGGCGCCGCTGTTCGCGGTCTACCAGATGGCCCGGCTCAGCGCCGAGCAGCAGCAGCTCGCCTCTCTCGATCCCCTCACCGGCCTGCCCAACCGGAACGCACTGGTCGCCGAGGTCGGCGCGCGGCTGCACCGGCACGCGGAGCGGGCCGCGGATGGTTCGGCGCCGGCCCGCATGGCGCTGCTGCTGCTCGATCTGGACCGGTTCAAGCACGTCAACGACGCGCTCGGGCACGCCGTCGGCGATCGGCTGCTGGTCGAGGTGGGCGCCCGGCTGACCGAGGTCGCCGATGGGGACCTGGTGGCCCGGCTCGGCGGGGACGAGTTCGCCATCGTGCTGACCGGGCTGACCGACGTCGCCGAGGCACGCGACCGGGCGGGCCGGGTGGTGGCCGCGTTGGCCGAGCCGGTCACGCTGGACGGGCTGCCGCTGGATGTCGGCGGGTCGATCGGGGTCGCGCTCTTCCCCGACCACGGTGAGGACTTCACCACCCTGATGCGCCACGCCGATGTGGCGATGTACGACGCGAAGCAGCGCAACGACACGGTCGCCGTCTACGTGGCCGAGTCCGACCACAACTCGGCCGAGCGGCTGGGTCTCCTGGCCGACCTGCGTCGGGTCCTCGCCTCCGGGTTACGCCCCGACGCGGACGGCGGTGGGGCGGACCCGGGGCGCAACGGTTCGGCGCGTCCGGTGCTCGGCGGCGCCGACGCGGTGCTGCCCGGCACGAGCGGGTCGAGCCCGGGCCGGTGGTCGCGGTGGGGCCGGCGGCAGCGCGTGCACCTGGTCCACTCCGACGAGCTGATCCAGCGGATCGTCACCGCCGCCGACCCGATTCGCCGCCGCGCCATCGTCGGCCCGGCCGGCCTGCCGGCCTCCGGCGAGACCGTTGAACCGCTCGCCGCCGCCACCGACGGAGCCGGGGGGCCGGAGCTCACCGCGGCGGTGGGGTGCGCCGGTGGCCTGGCTGACCCGGCCGGCGCGGGTGAGATAACCATGTACTACCAGCCGCAGGTCGCCATCGCGACCGGGGAGGTGGTCGGGGTCGAGGCACTGCTGCGCTGGCGCCACCCCCGGCGCGGGATGGTCGACCCGGAGGAGCTGATCCGGGTGGCCGAGCAGAGCGCGGTGATGCGCCTGCTCACCTTGCGGGTCATCGACGACGTGGTGGCGCAGCTGGGACGGTGGCAGGCGGCGGGTGTGGTCCTCCGGGCCGCCCTGAACGTCAGCGTCCGGGACCTGCACACCGGGGAGATCGCCGATCGGATCGCGGAGCGACTCGCCCAGCACGACGTACCGCCGCAGCGCCTCCAGCTGGAGATCACCGAGGGGGCGTTGATGGCCGACCCGCGGCGGGTGCTCGCCACCATCACCCGGCTGCACCGGCTCGGCGTGGGAATCGCCCTGGACGACTTCGGTACCGGCTTCTCCTCCCTGCAACACCTGCGGCGGCTACCGCTCACCGAGGTCAAGGTGGACCGCTCCTTCGTGCTCGGGATGACCGAGGACGCCGACGACGCGGCGATCGTCACCTCGGTGGTCGAGCTGGCCCGGGCGCTCGGGCTACGGGCGGTGGCCGAAGGGGTGGAGGACGAGCGAACCTGGCGGATGCTGCACGCGATTGGCTGCGACGCCGCGCAGGGCTGGTTCTATGCCCGGCCGATGCCGGCCGAGGAGCTTGTCGCCTGGCTGGCCCGGCATCGCCCGGTCCGCCCGACGCCGGGCCCGGAGGCCGCCGTCGGGCCGCACCCTGCCCGTTGACCGGCAACCCCGCCGTCGCTCCGCTGAGGGGGGAGTCGGGGCAGCGGCGTCGGGCGGGAGCAATAGACTCGCTGCGGTCACCGCGGGTAGCGCAGCACCGCCCGCGGTCGGCGCGGACAGATCAGCAAAACAGCCACGAAGGGGGCACCGATGGCCGCCATCTCCCGCGAGGAGGTCGCGCACCTGGCGCGACTGTCGCGGCTCGCCGTGACCGAGGAGGAGCTGGCTACCCTCGCCGGCCAACTCGACGTGATCCTCCAGGCAGTCGCCCAGGTCGGCGAGGTCACCGCGGCGGACATCCCGCCGACGTCGCACTCCGTGCCGCTGACCAACGTGCTGCGCGACGACGTGGTGGCGTCGTGCCTGACGCCCCAGGAGGCGCTGTCGGGCGCGCCCGACGCCGCCGAGCAGCGGTTCCGCGTACCGCGGATTCTGGACGAGGATGTGGCCTCATGACCGACCTGACCAGCTTCTCCGCCGCCGAACTCGCCGGCCTGGTGGCGCGCGGCGAGTCCTCGGCGGTCGAGGTCACCCAGGCGCACCTGGACCGGATCTCGGCCGTCGACGACCGGGTGCACGCCTTCCTGCACGTCGACACGGAGGGTGCCCTCGCCGCCGCCCGCGACGTGGATTCGCGTCGCGCCGCGGGTGAGCCGCTCGGCCCGCTGGCCGGGGTGCCGGTGGCGGTCAAGGATGTGCTCACCACGAAGGGCGTACCGACCACCGCCGGGTCGAAGATCCTGGCCGACTGGCGCCCGCCCTACGACTCCACGATCGTGCGGCGGCTGCGGGCGGCCGACACGGTGATGTTGGGCAAGACCAACATGGACGAGTTCGCGATGGGCTCGTCCACCGAGTACTCGGCCTTCGGGCCGACCCACAACCCGTGGGACCTGAGCCGGATCCCGGGCGGCTCCGGCGGCGGCAGCTCGGCCGCCCTGGCCGCGTACGAGACGCCTCTGTCGATCGGTTCGGACACCGGCGGCTCGATCCGACAGCCCGGGGCCGTCACCGGCACCGTCGGCGTCAAGCCCACCTACGGGGGGACCTCCCGGTACGGCCTGATCGCCTTCTCGTCCTCGCTGGACACCCCCGGCCCCTGCGCCCGTACGGTGCTGGACGCCGCGCTGCTGCACGAGGCGATCGGTGGCCACGACCCGCTCGACTCGACCTCGATTCCGGCACCGGTGCCGGACGTGGTGGCCGCTGCCCGGCTCGGTGCCAGCGGCGACCTGACCGGGGTTCGGCTGGGCGTGGTCCGGGAGTTCGCCGGGGAGGGCGCCGAGCCGGGCGTGCTGGCGGCCTTCCGGGCGGCGGTGGAGACGCTCACCAAGTTGGGCGCCGAGGTCGTCGAGGTCTCCTGCCCGCACTTCCGGTACGCGCTGCCGGCGTACTACCTGATCGCCCCGAGCGAGTGCTCGTCGAACCTGGCCCGCTTCGACGGGGTCCGGTTCGGCCTGCGGGTCGGTGACGACGGAGTCCGGTCGCTGGAGGAGGTCATGTCGGCGACCCGGGAGGCCGGTTTCGGCCCGGAGGTCAAGCGGCGGGTCATGCTCGGCACGTACGCCCTCTCGTCGGGCTACTACGACGCGTACTACGGTCAGGCGCAGAAGGTGCGCACCCTGATCAGCCGGGATTTCGCCACCGCCTTCGACCAGGTCGACGCCCTGATCTCGCCGACGACGCCGTTCGTCGCGTTCCCGGTCGGGGCGCGCACCGCCGACCCGTACCAGATGTACCTGGCCGACCTGTTCACCATTCCGAGCAACCTGTACGGCGGGCCGGGCATCTCGGTGCCCTGTGGTCTCGCCGACGGGCTCCCGGTTGGCCTGCAGGTCATGGCACCGACGATGGCCGACGACCGGATGTACCGGGTCGCGGCCGCGCTGGAGAGCGCTGTCGGCCCGTTCACCCCACCGGCACTGTGAGGCAGGAGCACCGATGACGACGACACTGCCCGCGTACGACGAGGTCGTCGCGCGCTACGAACCGGTGATCGGCCTGGAGACCCACGTCGAGTTGGGCACGAACACCAAGATGTTCTGTGGCTGCCCGACCGACTTCGGCGGGGCGCCGAACACCCGGGTCTGCCCGGTTTGCCTGGGGCTGCCGGGCTCGCTTCCGGTGGCCAACCGGGCGGCCGTGGAGGCGACCATCCGGATCGGGCTCGCGCTGAACTGCTCGATCGCGCAGTGGTGCCGGTTTGCCCGGAAGAACTACTACTACCCGGACATGCCGAAGAACTACCAGATCAGCCAGTACGACGAGCCGCTCTGCGTGGACGGCTACCTGGACGTCGAGGTGAACGGCGAACCGGTGCGGATCAGCATCGAACGGGTGCACATGGAGGAGGACACCGGCAAGACCCTGCACGTGGGCGGGGCCACCGGCCGCATCCACGGCGCGACCGAATCGCTGGTCGACTACAACCGGGCCGGTATCCCGCTGGTCGAGATCGTCACCAAGCCGATCCCCGGCGCCGGTGCGATGGCGCCGGAGGTGGCCCGGGCGTACGTCACCGAGCTGCGCGACGTGCTCCGCTCGCTCGGCGTCTCCGACGTCCGGATGGAGGAGGGGTCGCTGCGCTGCGACGTCAACACCTCCCTCAACCTCCCGGGTGAGCAGTGGGGCACCCGTACCGAGACGAAGAACGTCAACTCGCTGCGGTCGGTGGAGCGCGCGGTGCGCTCCGAGATCATCCGGCAGGCGTCGGTGCTCGGGGCGGGTGGCCGAATCATCCAGGAGACCCGGCACTTCCACGAGGACACCGGGGACACCACTTCCGGCCGGTCCAAGGAGACCGCGACCGACTACCGGTACTTCCCGGAGCCGGACCTGGTGCCGGTCGCGCCGGACCCGACCTGGGTGGCCGAGTTGAAGGCCGCGCTGCCGGAGCTGCCGCGGCTGCACCGGCGCCGCCTGCAGCAGGAGTGGGGCCTGTCCGACCTGGACATGCAGTCGATCCTGAACGCGGGCGCGGTCGAGCTGATCGAGGCGACCATCGCGGCGGGCACCACCCCGACCGCCGCCCGCAAGTGGTGGCTGGGCGAGCTGTCCCGCCGGGCCAACGAGACCGGGGCGGAGCTGGCTGACATCGGCGCCACCCCGAAGCAGGTCGCCGAGTTGCAGGGCCTGGTCGACGCCGGCAAACTCACCGACAAGCTGGCCCGTACGGTGCTGGAGCACGTGGTCGCGGGAGAGGGTTCGCCGGCCAAGATCATGGTTGACCGCAAGCTGGAGGTGGTCTCCGACACCGGCGCGCTGACCGCGGCGGTGGACGAGGCGATCGCCGCCAACCCCGCCATCGCCGACAAGGTCCGCGGCGGCAAGGTGGCCGCGGCCGGTGCCCTGGTCGGTGCGGTTATGAAGACGACCCGTGGCCAGGCTGACGCCAAGACCGTGCGTGAGTTGATCCTGGAACGCCTCGGCGTCCAGGGCTGACGTGCGCCGAAGGGCCCGCCGGCTGGTTGCCGGCGGGCCCTTCCCGCCCACCCCTCGGAGGGCGCCAACGGCGGCGCCCGGATGGAGTCCCCCCGTGAACCAGCACGACCTTGCTGTCCTCGACGAGATCCAACGCCGGGTGCTGTGGCTCGCCACCCGCATCGTGGACGCGGCCAACCACGACCGGGACACCGGCGACGGCGTCAAGGTCGGCGGGCACCAGGCGTCCAGCGCGTCGCTGGTCACCGCGATGACGGCGCTGTGGTTCGCGCACCTCGACGCCGAGGACCGGGTCGCGGTGAAGCCGCACGCCTCCCCGGTGTTCCACGCCATCCAGTACCTGCTCGGCAACCTGGACCGGTCGTACCTGACCCGGCTGCGCGCCCGCGGTGGCCTCCAGTCGTACCCGTCCCGGACGAAGGACCCGGACGAGGTCGACTTCTCCACCGGCTCGGTGGGCCTGGGCGCGGCGGCGCCGCTCTTCGCGGCGGTCACCCGCCGCTACGTGGACGCGCACTTCGGTGCCCGTCCCCGGTCCCGGTTCGTCGCCCTCATCGGCGACGCCGAGCTGGACGAGGGCAACATCTGGGAGGCGGTCGCCGACCCGGCCACCGCCGGGCTGGGCACCGTGATGTGGCTGGTCGACTTCAACCGTCAGTCGCTGGATCGGGTCGTACCGGGCATTCGGATCGACCAGTGGCGGGGCCAGTTCGAGGCCGCGGGCTGGCACGTCGTGGAGGTCAAGTACGGCCGCCGGCTCGCTGCCGCGTACGCCCGTCCGGGTGGGGCGGCGCTGCGGGACTGGATCGACCGGATGCCGAACGAGCAGTACCAGTCGCTCTTCGGCCTGGCCGGGCCGCTGCTGCGCAAGCAGTTCCTCGACGGCGCGCCGGCGGGAGTCGCGGAGTTCATCGCCGACATCCCCGACGACGAACTGGGCCCGCTCGTCACCGACCTCGGCGGGCACGACCTGGCGGCGATGCTGGACGCCTACGCCCAGTGCGACGCGGTCACCGACCGGCCCAGCGTGGTCTTCGCGTACACGGTGAAGGGCTGGGGGCTGCCGATCGCCGGCAACCCCCGGAACCACTCGGCGCTGCTCACCACGGCGCAGGTAGACGAGTTGCGGGCCGCGCACGGCCACACCCGGGACACCGAGTGGGACCGGCTCGACCCGGCGTCGGCGGCCGGTGTCCGGGCCGGGGAACGCCGGGAGGCGCTGTCCCGGGCACCACGCACGCGGGCACTGGGCGTCAGCGTCCCGGAGACGACCCGGGTACGCGCGAACAAGCCGGTCTCCACCCAGGAGGTCTTCGGCCGGGTCCTGGTCGACCTGTCCCGTGACCCGCAGGTCGGGCGCTACCTCGTGACCACCGCCCCGGACGTGGCCACCTCGACGAACCTGGCCGGGTTCATCAACCGGTCCGGGGTGTTCGCGCCCACCTCGCAGCGCGCGTGGTCCGAGGACCGGATGCTGCGGTGGACGGAGAGCCCGGCCGGCCAGCACATCGAGCTGGGTATCTCGGAGATGAACCTGTTCCTGCTGCTCGGCCAGCTCGGCCTGGCCTGGGACCACTCCGGGCAGCCGCTGCTGCCGGTCGGCACCGTCTACGACCCGTTCGTGCTGCGGGGCCTGGACGCCTTCCTCCACGGCACCTACTCCGGCGCCCGGTTCGTGGTCGCGGGCACCCCCTCGGGAGTCACCCTCGCGCCGGAGGGGGGTGCACACCAGTCGACGCTCACCGCCAGCGTCGGCGTGGAGCTGCCCGGGGTCACCTTCGTCGAGCCCGCCTACGCCACCACCCTGGACTGGCTGCTCTGTGACGCGTTGGGGCAGATCGCCGGCGGTACGGCGCCGGCTGCGACCGCCGCGCCGGGGGAGGACGGCGGATACTACTTCCGACTCAGTACCCGCCCGGTTGACCAGGCTCCGTTCGCGGCGGCCCGGAGCCGGCTCGGCGACGCGGTGCTGCGCCGGCAGGTGCTCGCCGGCGCCTACCGGCTGGTCGACGCCCATCAGGCGTACCCGCAGCTCGCCGACGCCCCGGTCGTGCAGCTCGCCGCCTCCGGTGCGGTCCTGCCCGAGGTGCTCGCCGCGGCGGCCGAGCTGGCCGAGGAGGGGATCGCCGCGCACGTCGTGGACGTCACCAGCCTGGACCGCCTCTACCGGGCCTGGCAGCGCACCCTGCGCCAGGGGGTCCGCACCGCGACCGTGCCGAGCGTTCCGGGCGCGCTGCGGTCGGCCTTCGTCGACCGGGTGCCGGTGGTCACCGTGCACGACGCCGCGTCGCACGCGATGGCGTGGCTCGGCTCGGCGGTCGGCGCTCCGGCGGTGCCCCTCGGCGTGGACGAGTTCGGTCAGTCCGGCAGCGTCGCCGAGCTGTATGAGCTCCACGACCTGCTGCCGGGCAGCATCGTGAACGCCGCCCTCGCCGCCCTCTCCCTGCGCTGACCGGTAGCTGACCGTCGGCTGGTCCGGCGGTCAGCGGGTCGGGGTGGGGGTGACCGGAGCGGGGGCCCCGGCCTTCGGGTCCTCCACGATGTGCCGTTCGAGGTTCACCTGGGCCTGGCCGGTGCCGCCGACGGTGATGTCGTCATACGCCTGGAGCAGCTTCTCCTCGTCGAAGTAGAGGACGGTCATCGACAGCGGGGTGGGCTCCTCGCCCTCCAACCCGCGCAGGCCGGCGCCACCGGTCGAACCCTGCACCATCAGCAGGGTGGGGGTCTGGTCCGGCTGCTGGGGCAGCCGGTACACCTCGCGGTTGTGGGTGTGTCCGGCGAGTACCAGCGGGGTGGCGCCGGAGAGGGGCCCCGCCGAGGCGGGGTCGTGCACCAGCGCCAGGTCCACCGGTCGGGGTGCGCTACGGGCGGTGGCCGCCAACTGTTCACCGACGCCGATGAGCTGGTCGGCTGTCTCCCCGGTCAGACCGCTGGCCGCCGGTGAGGTGCTCTTGTCCGGCGTGAAGCGCGGGTCCCCGATGCCGGCGAAGGTCAGCCCGGCGACGACGGCGGTCGTGTTGTCCAACACGATGGCGTTGCGCTGCTGGGCCACGGCCGCGGTCGTACCCCCCGAGTCGTGGTTGCCGCGGATGTAGACGTAGGGCGTGCGGAGGAGCCCGATCGAGTCGACGTAGTTCGCCTCCGGCTCGCTGCCCCAGTCGGTGATGTCGCCGGTGTCGGCCACGACGTCGATCCCGAACTGCTCCACCACCGTCTGGATGACCTGCCAGGCGGCTGGGTTCAGGTGCAGGTCGGAGATGTGCAGCACCCGGGTGGTGCCGGGCTGCGGCTCGAAGACCGGCAGCTCCGAGACGGTGGAGTAGAGCTGGCTGACGTTGCCGACCAGCCGCTGGAGTTGCTCGGCGTAGCGGGTGTAGTCGTTGGCGATCCGCTGGACGTCGCCGACGAGCGCCGGCGCGTTGACCAGCAGCCCCTCGTAGCGGGGCTCTTCGATCGCCTGCGGTCGTAGGGTGGCCGCCGCGGTGCCCAGGCTGCCCGCGGTGATCGCGAGCGCGAGCACCCCCGCCCAGGCCGTACGGCGGGTGTCGCGGAACACCAGCAGGGCCAGCAGCAGGGTGACCAGCACCGTGGCGGCGACCGTACGGACACCGAGGCGCAGGATGCCTTCGCGGATGTCGTCGACGGCGGTCTGGCTCGCCCGGTCGAGGCTCTCCGGGTCGTGCAGCAACGCCTCGGTGCGGTCCTGATCGAGGGCGCCGACCTGCACGGTCAACTCGGTCGGCCCGTCGTGGCTGTCGAGCAGCAGGGCGCCGAGCGGCGGGATGTCGATGGTGGTGCCGCCGTGCAGCGCCGGGGTCACCGTCAGGTTCGCCTGGAACGGCCCAACCTCGGTGCTGACCCGGCCGCCGGCCAGCGTGCCGATCAACACCCCGGCCAGGGTTATGGCGAGTACGGCCAGGGTCATCCCGACGGCGCGTAGCGTCCGCCAGCGGGTCGAACGGCCGCCGGCTCGCCGGGGCCGTCGCCGGAGCCGCCGGCTCCAGCCCGTCTCCGGCGGCTGGCCGCCTCGGCTGTCCTGCTGCTCGTTCTCCTGACCGTCCATGCTGAAATTCTGACTCGCCCAGTCGATAGGCTCGGGAAAATCTGGGCCGGGTGTCGCCCATTGTCGAATTTATCCGGTTTTGCTGCCGGTCTTTCTGGCCTCGCTGTCGACACCAATCGGCTTCGCGGCTGGGTTTGCCCGGTCTCGCGGCTGGGTTTGCCTGGTCTCGCGGTTGGTTCTGCCCGATCTCGCGGTCAGCTTCGTCCGGCTTCGCCGTCCGCGAACACCAGGCGCAGCAGCCGGTCGTCCTCCGCCACCGGAGCCCCGCGCCCGTCGTGGTTCGAGGTGCTCACCCAGAGCGAGCCGTCCGGTGCCGCGGCGACTGCCCGCAACCGGCCGTACTGGTTGGTGAGCAGGTCGCGCGGTTGGCCGAGCGTTCCGATGTCGGTCAACTCGACCAGCCAGAGCCGCTGTCCGCGCAGGCAGGCCGTAGCGAGGAGTTGCTCGGTCCGGGCGAGTCCGGAGCAGGAGGCGTCCGCCGGCGGCCACCAGACGATCGGGTTGACGTACCGACTGTCGTCGGAGCGGCCTTCGACCTCCGGCCATCCGTAGTTGCCGCCCGGCTCGATCTCGTTGATCTCGTCCCAGGTGTTCTGGCCGAACTCGACGGCGTACATCCGACCGTCGGCGGCCCAGGTGAAGCCCTGCACGTTCCGGTGCCCCAGGGACCAGACGGGCGAGTCGGGGAAGGGGTTGTCCGGTGCCGGCTCGCCGGCGGTGGTGATTCGCAAGATCTTTCCGCCGAGCCGGTCGCCGTCCTGCGCCTGTTCCCGATCGCCGGCGTCGCCGGTGCTGACATAGAGCTGCCCGTCCGGGCCGAAGGCGAGGCCACCGCCGTTGTGGGTGCGCGCCTTCGGGATACCGGTCAGGATCGGGCGCGGCGGCTCGCCGAGGGTGAGCCGGGCGACGCGGTTGTCCCGTTCGGCGGTGTAGTACACGAAGACCGTCTGGTCCCGCTGATAGTCCGGGGAGACGGCGATCCCCATCAGCCCGCCCTCGCCACCCGCCGTCACCTCGGCGAGGGTCTGGACCACGGTCACCCGCAGCCCGTCGGGGTCGGACTCCGGCCCGACCTGGAGAATCCGGCCGGAGTCCCGCTCGGTCACCAGCGCGCCCCCGTCCGGGAGGAACGCGATGCCCCACGGGACCCGTAGGCCCTTCGCCAGCACGGTGGCCACCACCTCCGGCCCGGTGCTGCCCGGGTCGGAGGTGGTCGGGGTGGGGAAGGTGGGGGGTTCGCCGGCCGGGTCGGGCCCGGGCTCGCCGAAGCTGCAACCGGCGACGATCAGCAGCGTCGCGCACGACGCCGCGAGGGTAGCCCGAAAGCGGTGGATGCGCGGGTGCGCGGGACGGGCGCTCACCGGGACCAGGGTAGCGGCCGGTGGGCCGGTGTGGGCCCCGGAAAAGGGCGGGCCGGTTCGAGGCTCTATCGTCGGCGGGTGTGAAGGTGTGGATCCCCCATGAGCACGGCATGTCCCTCCTCGGCGACCTGCCGGCGGGTGTCACGGTGGAGGTGGCGGAGCCGGACCGGCTCCCGTCCCCGGTGACCGACGTCCGGTTCTGGGTCCCGCCGTTCCTGGCCGAGGCGGAGACCACCGACCTGTTGCGGGAGCTGCCGGATCTGGAAGTGGTGCAGCTGTTGACCGCCGGTGCGGACGCGTGGGTCGGCCGGATGCCGGCGGGTGTGACGCTCTGTGATGCCCGGGGAGTGCACGACCAGGCCACCTCGGAGTGGGTCGTCGCCGCGATCCTGGCGCACCTCCGCTCCATTCCCACGCTGGTCCGGGCACAGGACCGTCGGGAGTGGGCATACCGCGAGGTGGCGCCCACCGACGAACTGGCCGGCAAGCGGGTGTTGATCGTCGGCGCCGGCTCGATCGGCACGGCGCTCGGGGCACGCCTCGCCCCGTTCGAGGTGCGCCTCACCCGGGTGGCCCGGACGGCGCGGCCCGGCGTCCACGCCGTCGCGGAACTGCCCCGGCTGTTGCCGGAGGCGGATGTGGTGGTGCTGCTGGTGCCGTTGACCGAGCAGACCCGCGGGCTGGTTGACGAGGCCTTCCTCGCGGCGATGCGCGATGGCGCCCTGCTGGTCAATGCGGCGCGGGGGCCGGTGGCGCGGACCGAGGCGCTCGTCGCCGAGCTGGGCACCGGCCGGATCTCGGCCGTACTGGATGTCACCGACCCCGAGCCGCTGCCCGCCGACAACCCGTTGTGGGAGATGCCGAACGTGCTACTCACCCCGCATGTCGCGGGCTCGGTACAGGGCCTGCTCCCGCGGGCGTACCAGCTGGTGGGCGATCAGATTCGCCGCTGCGCCGCGGGCGAGCAGCCGACCAACGTGGTGGTGGCGGGCTACTGAATCGACTGGTCGGCCGGGCCGGGCGCGGGCCGCTCGGTGACCGCGACGAGCCGGGGCAGGTCGTCCCGGCGGACGGCGGGCAGCGTGACCGTCTGACCGTCGGTGAGCCGAGCGACCGCCCGGCCAGCTGGATCCGCGCCCAACTCGACGATCTGCTCCCAGCGGACTCGGCGCTGGCCGGCGAGAGCCCGCAGGCACAGCCCCTGTGCGGTGACGTCGGTGCCGGCCCGCCAGGCCCACCCGCCGAGGAGGAGCGGTACGAGGAGCACCGGCAACAGGTACCACCGGGCGGCGGCCAGGGGCAGGGCGCCGAAGAAGGCGACCACCGCGGCTACCAGCAGGGCCTGGTTGTGCCGGAATCGGAGGGTGTCGGAGCTGCTCACCCTGTGATGATCCCACCTGTCCCCAGCGGTGTCGGGACGGGGCGGTCCCCTGCGCCGCGGGTGGCGGCACAGTCGATCATCGCCAGGAGTGCGGGGCTCCGACCCGCCGCCTCTGCGGCGGGTCGGAGCCCCGCGTGGGTGCCGGTTCAGGCTGGGCAGTCGGGAACGTCGCCGACGCAGTTGTTGGGCCGGTTCTTGATAACGATGGTGCCGGTGGCGGTGTTCAGGTCAACCGTCCCACCGTTGTTGACGATGCCGCCGCCGTCGACCGTGGCGATGTTCTTCACCACCTGCGTGTTGAACAGCGTCACCGTGCCCCCGGAGTTGTAGATGCCGCCGCCCTCCTCGGCCTGGTTACCGATGACCTTCGTGTTGCGCATCACCAGCACGCTGAAGTTGTACACGCCGCCGCCGAGGCTCGAGAGGGAGGTGTTGCCCTGGATGAGGCCATCCTCGACCACAGCGGTGGAGTCGGGGCCGACGAACAGGCCGCCGGCAAACCCGGAGGAGGCGGTGTTGTTGGTGATCTTCACCCGCTTCAGGGTGAGCTGTCCGTCGACCTGGATCCCAGCGAAATTACTCGAGCGGTTGCCGGTGATCGTGCTGTCGACGACGGTGCCGATACCGTCGTTGAGGATCAGTAGGCCGCCGGCTCCCCCGGAGTTGTTGTCGGCGATCAGGCTGTGCCGGATCGTCACGACGGCGGAGGAGCCGATGCTGACCACACCGCCCACGGCGCCTGCGGTGTTCGCCTTGACCACTGCTTTCTCCAGAGTCAACCGTCCCCCGGAGTTGAGGAATCCGCCGCCGGTGGCGACGGCGGTATTGCGACTCACGGTGGTGTGTCGCACGGTGGTGACGCCGGCGCTGTAAATGCCCCCGCCGCTTCCGTTGGCGATGTTGCGGGTGATGGTGCTGTGTTTGGTGGTGAGTGCGCCGCCGGTGTTGACGAGGATTCCGCCGCCGTCGCTGTCGGTTTGTCCGCCGGTGATGGTGAGGTGGTGGAGGGTGAGGTCGCCGCCGGTGTCGACGGTGAGGATTCTGAATTGTTCGACGGCGGCGGCGCGTTCGATGACGGTGTGTTTGCCGCCGTTGAGGGTGATGGGGGTGGTGATGTCGGGGAGGCCGGCGTCGTCGATGGTGGCGGTGAGTAGGTAGGTGCACTTGCTGGCGAGGTTGAGGGTGGCGCCGCCGCGGGCGTTGGCGAGGGTGATCGCGGCGATCAGCTTGTCCGCGTCACAGGGGATCGGGATGCCCTTCGTGTCCTTACCCCTGCCGTCGTGGGCGCTCCCGCCCCCCTTGGCTCGCTCGTCGTGGTGGTCGCCTCCGGCGGAGGGGGCGCCCCGGTGTTTCCCGGGCCGGTCGTCGCTACTGCTGATGGCGCGTCCGACCGCATCCCCGATCGGGGTGACGGTGATGCCGGCGGCGGTGAGGGCCAGGCCGGTCACCCCGGCCAGCCCGGCGGCCCACCAGCGCCGCCGTGACCTCGCCCGGTGCCCGCCGGGGCGGTCCGGTTCGGGTGTCTGGATGTGTTCCTGCTGGTTCATCGCGGTGTCGGTGTCCTTCCCCCGTGAACGACGAGGAGCCGTCCGCCCGGTGGTGCCTGACCGGGTGGTTCCTCGGCTACCGAGCGGGCGGTAGCGGCCAACCCGGACGCTAAACCGACAAACAGATCAAATGAACATGAACCCGAAAAACATGCCCAAAACAGACAAAGCTCTGCTGTGGTCGCCCGCTCCGGTTGATCCTGCTCGCTCGTCCCGGGGTGGTCGACGCGGCGCACGCCCGGCGTCGGCCGCAAGGGGGCTCAGGGGAGTTGACGTCGAACAGGGGTGCCGGCGGGTGACGCTGGGTTCGCGGCTGCGTGCGGCGCGAAGCTATTCCAGAAAGGCGGTACCGAACGGCATCACATAAAGTGTTCGGGTAACTGCTAAGTGCTGGAATTTAAGACTTATTAAGGTATTCCTGGGACGGGTCTATGGCTAGATCTATGTGAATGTCGGAGATTGGTCGGTAGAGTCAACCATCGGTGCGGCGGAGGTGGGTTCCGGTTTCTCCGCCGCGGTATTGCCGACCGGCAGACGAGGAGGACGACGTGACGATTCAGAAGGTCGTGAGACTGGTCGCTGTTGTTGTAATCGCCGTGACGGGGCTCACGAATCCAACCGATTCGGGGACTGAGCAGCAAGAAAAGAAACCCGCCGCCACCGGTGAATCGCGGATCTCGCTCGCCGAATCGTGTCCATGTCCGATGTGAGTTGTGTCCGCGCCGACAACCAGCCCGGCCCGGTCCGCTCGGTAGGCGGAGGGCCGGCTGGCGTTCCCGGGTCTTCTCGGGGCGGCGGTCCCCGAGGTCGCGCCCCGAAATCCGGCTACTCGGGGACGCGGCGGTAGGCGCCGTCGCTGGCGGAGGTCGCCATGGCGGCGTACGCGCGCAGCGCCGCCGAGACGGGGCGCTGCCGCTCCGCCGGCGTGTACGGCCGGTCTCGCTTCTCCTGCGCGATCCGGCGGGCATCCAACACCTCGGCCGGTACGGCCAACTCGATGGCCCGGTTCGGAATGTCGATGACGATCTCGTCGCCCGATTCGACCAGGGCGATCAGCCCGCCGGCGGCGGCCTCCGGGGAGACGTGCCCGACCGACAACCCGGAGGTCCCGCCGGAGAACCGGCCGTCGGTGAGCAGCGCGCAGGCCCGCCCCAACCCCCGGCCCTTGAGGAACGAGGTGGGGTAGAGCATCTCCTGCATTCCGGGCCCACCCCGGGGGCCCTCGTAGCGGATCACCACCACGTCCCCCGCGGTGACCTCCTTGGCCAGAATGGCGGTGACCGCATCGTCCTGGGACTCGTAGACCCGGGCTGGGCCGCGGAAGGTTAGGCACTCCTCGGGCACGCCGGCGGTCTTCACCACGCAGCCCTCTGGTGCCAGGTTGCCGTGCAGGATGGCCAGCCCCCCGTCCGCGGTGTACGCGTGCGCCCGGTCCCGGACGCACCCGCCGGCCGCATCGGTGTCCAACGTGGACCAGCGGTTGGTGGTGGAGAACGGCTCGGTGGTGCGTACCCCGCCCGGCGCGGCGTGGAACAGCTCGATCGCCTTCGGTGTCGCGGTGCCGCCGCGAATGTCCCAGTCGGCGAGCCAGCGCTCCAGCGAAGAGGAGTGCACCGCGTGGACCTCCCGGTTGAGCAGGCCGGCCCGGTCCAGCTCACCGAGGATGGCCGGGATTCCGCCCGCCCGGTGGACGTCCTCCATGTGGTAATTGGGGGAGTTCGGTGCGACCTTGGCCAGGCAGGGCACCCGCCGGGAGATGGCGTCGATGTCCATCACCCCGAAGTCCAGCTCGGCCTCGCGGGCGGCGGCGAGTAGGTGCAGGATGGTGTTCGTCGAGCCACCCATCGCGACGTCGAGGGCGACCGCGTTGTCGAAGGCGGCGCGGCTGGCGACCGCGCGGGGCAGCACCGTGGCGTCGTCCCCGTCGTACCAGCGCTTGGCGATCTCGACGACGGTGCGGCCGGCCTCGACGAAGAGCGACCGGCGGGCGGCGTGGGTCGCCAGGGTCGACCCGTTGCCGGGCAGGGCCAGGCCGATCGCCTCGGTGAGGCAGTTCATCGAGTTGGCGGTGAACATGCCGGAGCACGAGCCGCAGGTGGGGCAGGCCGAGCGTTCGATCTGGTCGAGTTGGTCGTCGGTGACCGCCTCGTTGGAGGCGGCGATCATCGCGTCAATCAGGTCGATCTTGGAGTGCACGACTCCCTCGATCGCGACGGTCTTCCCGGCCTCCATCGGACCGCCGGAGACGAAGACGGTCGGGATGTTCAGCCGCAGTGCGGCCAGCAGCATCCCAGGGGTGATCTTGTCGCAGTTGGAGATGCAGACCAGGGCGTCGGCGCAGTGCGCGTTGACCATGTACTCCACCGCGTCGGCGATCAGTTCCCGGCTGGGCAGCGAGTAGAGCATGCCGCCGTGGCCCATCGCGATGCCGTCGTCCACGGCGATGGTGTTGAACTCCCGGCCCACCCCGCCGGACTCGGCTACCGCCTCGGCCACCAAGCCGCCGAGTTCCTTGAGGTGGACATGCCCCGGAACGAACTGGGTGAAACTGTTGGCGATGGCGACGATCGGCTTGCCGAAGTCGTCGTCGGTCATCCCGGTGGCCCGCCACAGGGCTCGGGCGCCGGCCATCGTCCGACCGTGGGTGGAGGTCCTCGACCGCAGCTCAGGCATGCGTACCAGTCTGGCACCGCCGCGGGGGTGACCGGAGCCCGAGCCGGACGTGTCCCAACAGATGCGCATCCCGGCCCCCCATACCCCGCGTTCATCCGGCAGAGTTGGGCTGTGTTGCTACCCACGAGTCGGCTTCGCGGCGCGGTGCGGAGCGGGCTCACCCGCAAGCCGGCTGCCATCCCGGCGGCGGGCGGCGCCCGCCGGTTGTCGGCGCGCCGCCCCGCAGCGTTTCTCCTCCTCGCCGTGGCCGCGGTCATCGGCCTGGTCGCGGTCGTGGCCGGCGTGGCGGTACTGCTGGCCGCTGCCGGGCAGCCCAAGTCGGTCCCCTCGGTCGGCTGGGCCGAGGTGGTCGCCCTGGCCACCGCGACCAGCGGGCTGCTCTTCGGAGCCGGGCTGCTCCGCCTCCCCGGCATGGCCCCCACCATCGGGGTGGCCACCCGGCTGTTGCTGGACGGGATGATCATCTCGACCGCGCTCTGGTTCGTGGGTTGGGTGCTCCTCGCCGAGCCGACCCGTCTGCTCGGATCCGCTCCGGCGGTCGGTGCGCCGATCCTCCTCGCCACCGCCAGCGCGGCGCTGATCGTGGGCCTCGCCACCGTCGTGGTGTTTCGGGTCTCGTCGCCGCGGCGCCGGCTCGCCGCGCTCGGCGCCGGTTCCGCCGCGACGACCGTCGGTGGGCTCGGCGTCGCCACCGGGCTGCTGATGGCTGAGGCGGGGTTGGCGTTCGGTGGCGCGACGGTGGCCGTCGCCGGCCTGCTGACCGTGGCGCTGGTGCTCCATGGGTTCGATCGTCCCTGCCAGTCGGACATCGATCCGACGCGGCGCGAGGGTGAGCACGCCGTCCTGCCGATCCTGGTGATGGCGGGCGCGGCGGCGTACCACCTGCTCCAGGATGGCCGCTTCGAACCGTGCGGCATGGCCGCTGCCAGCGTCGAGGTCTTCGCCCTGGTCGCCCGGCAGTACCTGACCCTGCACGACGTCCGCCGGTACGCGCGCCGGCTGGTCGAGGGGGAGGCGCACTTCCGGGAGTTGGCACACACCGACGCCCTGACCGGCCTGGCGAACCGGCGGGGACTGCTGCGGGCCCTGCACCGCTGCGCCGAGCAGGGCACCCCGTGCGTCCTGCTCCTGCTCGACCTGGACGGCTTCAAGAACGTCAATGATGTGCGTGGTCACGACGCCGGCGACGCCGTCCTGGCCGAGGTGGGCCGGCGGCTACGCGCGCCCCTGGGCTTCGGCGAGCTGGCGGCCCGGCTCGGCGGGGACGAGTTCGCCGTCCTGCTGCCCGGCTCGCCGGCCACCATCGACCAGATGGGGGAGCGACTCCTCGGGGCGCTGGCGGCCGCGTACGAACTGCCCGAGGGGCCCGTCTTCCTCTCGGCGAGCATCGGCATCGCCGGTTGGGCCCGGCAACCCGATGTCGACCTGCTGCTGCGCCACGCCGACCTGGCCCTGCGCTACGCCAAGCAGCGCGGCAAGAACCGGATCGAGCGGTACGACGTCGCCTACGACCAGCTGTTGAGCCGGCGGGCCACGCTTGAGCACGAGCTGCGGGGGGCGATCGAGCGCGACGAGCTGCGGCTGGTGTTCCAACCGGTGGCGTCGCTGCCGTCGGTGCGCCCGGTCGGTGCCGAGGCGCTGCTCCGGTGGCGCCATCCGGAGCTGGGTGCGGTCCGCCCGGATGAGTTCATCCCGCTCGCCGAGGAGTGCGGCATGATCGCCAAGCTGGGGGCGTGGGTGTTGGACCAGGCCTGCCAGCAGCTCGCCCGTTGGCTCGCCGACGGGCATGACGTGTGGGTGTCGGTCAACGTCTCGCCGCGAGAGCTGCACGCCCCGGCCTACGTCGGTCAGGTCGCTGACGCGCTGCGGGCACATCGGGTTCCGCCGCAGCGCCTGGTGCTGGAGGTCACCGAGCACGCCGTCGCCACCGACCTGGACGAGCTGATCCGGCGGTTGACCGCGCTGCGCCGGACCGGGGTTCGGATCGCGTTGGACGACTTCGGCGCCGGCTACTCCTCCCTCGGCCAGCTTCGGCGGCTTCCGCTCGACATCCTCAAGATCGATCACAGTCTCGTCGCCGGGCATGAGCCGGTTCGTCCGGTGGACGCCGACGGCCCGGCATTCGCCCCGATGGTCGATATTGTCATGCGCCTGGGGCATCAGTTGGGTCTCGGGGTTATCGCCGAGGGGGTTACGACTCCGACCGCCCTGGCCGAAGTGGTCGCCGCGGGCTGCCACTTCGGCCAGGGCGCCCTCCTCGGCTGGGGGGTGCCGGCCGAGCACCTGGAGGCGATGTTGGTGGCGGCCACCTCGTCGCACGCCCCGCCGGTCGCCATGTCGATGCCGCCCGTGCTGGCCTCCGGCCCGCCGCTGCCCCGCCGGCCGCCGTCTCGGCCGGGGCCCGGGCAGCCGGTGCCGGAGTAGCCCGGTCGGGTAGCTGGTGCCGGCCGGAGCAGCCCGGGTCGAAACTGGCCGGGTCAGCCCCGGGATCGGTCGGTGGTGCCAACTGTCCCGGGGCGGAAGTTTGCGATCGATCCGTTAACCAATATGTGGGATAGGTTGACTCATTGCTTGAGATCCGTCATGCTGTTCCCATGTCGTCGTACCGGTCGCTGCGAGTACTTACCTGAGCGCGCTCTCCCACTGAGAGTGCGCTGGCCCCGTGCATCCCGCACGCGGGCTTTTTTGTTGCCGTCAGATCCGCCGGGCGTTCCGCCGGCGTTCCACCGCAGAACCCACCGCACCCTCCAGCCGAAGGCTTGAACCGCCATGACGAGACCCACACCCGAGACCCTCGCCAACTCCGCCCGGCGGGCCCGTGCGGCCGTCGAGCAGCCGCGCGACGCCGACCGGCCCCGCGCGGCAGCCACCCCGACCGTTCCGGCGGTACGCACCCCCGTTCCCGCCCCCACCCAGGTCTCCGGTGCCGGCTCCCTCGTGCGCTCCCTCGAAGCGCTCGGCGTCGAGGTCATCTTCGGCATTCCCGGCGGGTCGATCCTGCCGGCGTACGACCCGTTGTACGACTCCACGGTCCGGCACATCCTGGTCCGGCACGAGCAGGGCGCCGGACACGCGGCCACCGGGTACGCGCAGGCGACCGGGCGGGTCGGCGTCTGCGTCGCCACCTCCGGGCCCGGTGCGACCAACCTGGTGACGCCGATCGCCGACGCGTACATGGATTCGGTGCCGCTGGTGGCGATCACCGGCCAGGTCGCCCGGCCGTCGATCGGGACGGACGCCTTCCAGGAGGCGGACATCCAGGGCATCACGCTGCCGATCACCAAGCACAACTTCCTGGTCCAGAGCGCCGAGGAACTGCCCCGGGTGCTCGCCGAGGCGTTCCACCTCGCCGCAACCGGCCGGCCCGGCCCGGTGCTGGTGGACATCCCCAAGGACGTCCTCCAGGCGTCAACCGTCTTCGCCTGGCCGCCGACGCTCGACCTACCCGGCTACCGGCCGACGCTGCACCCGCACGGAAAGCAGATCCGGGAGGCGGCCCGGTTGATGGCCATCGCCCGCCGGCCGGTGCTCTATGTCGGTGGCGGGGTGCTCAAGGCCGGCGCGACCGACGGGCTGCGTCAGCTCGCCGAGCTGACCGGGATTCCGGTGGTCACCACCCTGATGGCGCTCGGGGCGTTCCCCGACTCACACCCGCAGCACCTGGGCATGCCCGGTATGCATGGGACGGTCGCGGCGGTCTACGGCCTGCAGAAGGCAGATCTGATCGTCGCGCTGGGGGCGAGGTTCGACGACCGGGTGACCGGCCAGCTGGGCTCGTTCGCTCCCGACGCGGCCGTGGTGCACGCCGACATCGACCCGGCCGAGATCGGTAAGAACCGGCACGCGGACGTGCCGATTGTGGGAGATGCCCGGCACGTCATCGATGAACTGGTCGACGCGGTCGCCGTCGAGCAGTCGGCCGGTCACCGGTCCGACCTCGACGACTGGTGGGCCCAGCTGCGGGACCTGCGCAGGCGTTACCCGCTGGGGTACGAGGAGCCGGCCGACGGCACACTCTCCCCGCAGTACGTGCTTCGCCGGCTCGGCGAGATCGTCGGCCCGGAGGCGGTGTACGTGGCGGGCGTGGGCCAGCACCAGATGTGGGCTTCCCAGTTCATCTCGTACGAGAAGCCCCGCACCTGGTTGAACTCCGGCGGCCTCGGCACCATGGGGTACGCGGTGCCGGCGGCGATGGGCGCCAAGGTCGGTCGGCCGGAGACGGTCGTCTGGGGGATCGACGGCGACGGCTGCTTCCAGATGACCAGCCAGGAGCTGGCGACCTGTGCGCTGGAGGGCATCCCGGTCAAGATCGCTTTGATCAACAACGGCAATCTCGGCATGGTGCGGCAGTGGCAGGCCCTCTTCTACGGGGAGCGCTACTCCAACACCGAACTCGGTACCCACAAGCATCGCATTCCGGACTTCGTCAAGCTCGCCGAGGCGCTCGGCTGTGTCGGGCTGCGCTGTGAGACGGCGGAGGACGTCGACCAGACGATCGAGGCCGCGATGTCCATCAACGACGTCCCGGTGGTCATCGACTTCGTGGTCGGCAAGGACGCGATGGTGTGGCCGATGGTCGCCGCCGGCACCAGCAACGACGAGATCATGTTCGCCCGCGGGGTTCGGCCGGTCTTCGACGAGGACGAGGTGTAGACATGGCCCACCACACCGGGCGCCGCAGGGGTCGGGAGAATCAGACGAGGAAGGCACCACTGTGACCATGCATACGCTCTCCGTGCTCGTGGAGAACAAGCCCGGGGTCCTGGCCCGGGTGTCCGGGCTCTTCTCCCGGCGCGGTTTCAATATTGGCAGTCTCGCCGTGGGGGAGACCGAGAACCCGGATGTCTCCCGGATCACCATCGTGGTCAACGCCGACTCCTCTCCGCTGGAGCAGGTCACCAAGCAGCTCAACAAGTTGGTGAACATAATCAAGATCGTTGAGCTGGACCCTCAGGTGTCGGTGGCCCGGGAGCTGCTGCTGGTGAAGGTCCGCGCGGACCGCAGCGCCCGCGGTCAGGTACTGGAGACGGTGAACCTGTTCCGCGCCCGGGTCGTCGACGTCGCCCCGGAAACGCTGACCATCGAGGCGACCGGCACTCCGGACAAGCTGGTCGCCCTGCTCCGGGACCTTGAGGCCTTCGGGATCAAGGAGATGGTGCAGTCCGGCACGGTCGCCATCGGCCGTGGTTCCCGCTCCATCACCGCCGGCCCGGCTCTCCGGGTCGCCTGATCCGTACCCCACCAGATCTCCGATCGGCCGCCGCGCGCGCGGCCGTACGAAAGGGAAGTTCCATGAGCGTTGAGGTGTTCTACGACGACGACGCCGACCTGGGCCTGATTCAGGACCGCACGGTCGCCGTGATCGGGTACGGCAGTCAGGGCCATGCCCACGCGCTGTCGCTGCGCGACTCCGGTGTTGCGGTGGTGATCGGTCTGCCCACCGGGTCGAAGAGCCGGCCGAAGGCGGAGGAGCAGGGGCTACGGGTGCAGACCCCGGCCGAGGCGGCGGCCGAGGCCGACATCATCATGATCCTCGCGCCGGACACGGCCCAGCGCACCCTCTACACCGAGTCGATCGCGCCGCACCTCACCGCGGGTAAGGCGCTCCTGTTCGGGCACGGATTCAACATCCGGTACGGGTTGATCAAGCCGCCGGCCGAGGTGGACGTGGCGATGATCGCCCCGAAGGGTCCTGGCCACCTGGTGCGTCGGCAGTACGTCGACGGCAAGGGCGTGCCCTGCCTGGTCGCCGTCGAGCAGGACGCCAGCGGTAGCGCGTTCGGCCTGGCCCTGGCGTACGCCAAGGCCATCGGCGGCACCCGGGCCGGCGCCATCAAGACCACCTTCACCGAGGAGACCGAGACCGATCTCTTCGGCGAACAGGCGGTGCTCTGCGGCGGCGCGGCGGCGCTGGTGCAGACCGGCTTCGAGGTGCTCACCGAGGCCGGCTACGCCCCCGAGGTGGCCTACTTCGAGTGCCTGCACGAGCTGAAGCTCATCGTGGACCTCATGTACGAGGGCGGCATCGCTCGGATGCGGTACAGCATCTCGGACACGGCCGAGTACGGCGACCTCTCCCGTGGTCCCCGCGTCATCGACTCCCGGGTCAAGGAGCGGATGCGGACGATCCTGGGCGAGATTCAGTCTGGTGAGTTCGCCCGGGAGTGGGTTGCCGAGGACGAGGCCGGCCGGCCCAACTTCGCCAAGTGGCGGGCGGAGGGCGCGGCGCATCCGATCGAGGAGACCGGTGGCAAGCTGCGGGCCATGATGAGCTGGGTCGACCGGCCCATCACCGAGACCGCCTGATCCAGGAAGTTCCCGGGCGCCCTGGTGCGAGGGTCTTCCGGGGACCGCGGACGCCCGTGACCTGACGCTCTCCCTCCCCGGCGTTGGGTCCCGGGCGTCCGACGGTTGCGCTGCCCAGGAGCTGCGGACGCACGGGGTGGACGCCCCCCGGAGCCGATGGCGGGTGGGCACCCCGGCCGGGCCGGGTGGTCGCTGTGAGGGCACTCACCCTGGTCGCCGGAGCGCCGATTGGCCCCCTACGATCCCTGTTGGGTGCGTAGCCGCACCTGACGGCCATGGCCGGATTGCCGGCGGGGCGCAGTGCTGCCCCCGCCGCCCGGCCGACCGCTATAGACGACATTTAGAGGACCAATGAATCCCGTCGTACTGATCGCCGAAGAACTCGCTCCCGCCGCCATCGAGGTGCTCGCCCACGACTTCGACGTCCGACATGTGGATGGCACCGACCGCCCGGCCCTGCTCTCGGCGCTCTCCGAGGCCGACGCGGTTATCGTCCGCAGTGCGACCCGAATCGACGCCGAAGCGATCGCCGCGGCACCACGACTCAAGGTGGTCGCCCGGGCGGGGGTCGGCCTGGACAACGTCGAGGTGCCGGCGGCCACCACCCGCGGCGTCATGGTCGTCAACGCCCCCACCTCCAACATCGTCTCCGCGGCAGAGCAGGCGGTCGCCCTCCTGCTGGCGGTCGCGCGGAACACCGCCAGCGCCAGCGCGGCGCTGAAGATGGGGGAGTGGAAGCGGTCGAAGTACACCGGGGTGGAGGTGCAGGGCAAGACCGTCGGGGTGGTCGGCCTCGGGCGCATCGGTGTCCTCTTCGCACAACGAATCGCCGCGTTCGGTACTCGGCTGATCGCCTACGACCCCTACATCCAGCCGGCGCGGGCGGCGCAGCTCGGCGTTCGCCTCGTCGGCCTGGATGAGCTGCTGCGCCAGAGCGACTTCATCTCCATCCACCTGCCGAAGACGTCGGAGACGGTGGGTCTGATCGGGGAGAAGGAGCTGGCGATCGTCAAGCCCGGGGTGCGGATCGTCAACGCCGCCCGGGGTGGCCTCGTGGACGAGCAGGCCCTCGCAGACGCCATCGCCGAGGGGCGGGTCGGCGGGGCCGGCGTTGACGTGTACGCCAAGGAGCCCTGCACCTCATCACCACTGTTCGCCTTCGACAACGTGGTGGCGACCCCACACCTGGGCGCCTCCACGCACGAGGCGCAGGACAAGGCGGGCCTCGCCGTGGCCCGCAGCGTGAAGCTGGCGTTGCAGGGTGAGTTCGTTCCGGACGCGGTGAACGTACAGACCGGTGGCGTCGTCGCGGAGGACGTCCGGCCGCTGCTGCCGCTGGCCGAGAAGCTCGGCCGGGCCTTCACCGCGGTGGCCGGCGGGATCGCCGCGAGCGTGACCGTGGACGTGCGGGGCGAGGTGGTCAGCAACGACGTCTCGGTGCTCAAACTCGCGGCGACCAAGGGGCTGTTCAGCTCGGTGGTGGAGGAGCAGGTCACCTACGTCAATGCGCCGCACCTGGCGGCCGAGCGTGGGGTCGAGGTGTCGCTGGTCACCAGACCCGAGACGGCCGAGGAAGCGCTGCTGGTCACCATCCGTGGCGCCCTGCCGGACGGCCGGACGGTGAGCGTCTCCGGCACCAGCGTCACCGGTGCCCGGGACGTCAACAAGCTGACCGAGGTGGACGGCTTCGACGTGGAGATCGGGGCGGAGGGCATCCTGGTCTTTCTCCGTTACGCCGATCGGCCCGGTGTGGTCGGCGCGGTCGGCACCCTGCTCGGCGAGGCCGGCGTCAATATCGCCGCGATGCAGGTGGCCCGCCGGGAGGCTGGTGGGGAGACGCTGATGACCCTCACCGTTGACCAGGCGCTCGGCGCCGATCTGCTCACCTCGGTCGCCGATTCGGTCGGTGCGACCTCGGCCAGCGCCGCCGACCTGCGGGAGGAGTGATCGCGAGCCACGGAGGGCTCGGCCTGCCCGGCGGGCCCTCCGTGGCCCGGGGGTGCTCCCGGGGCACGGGCCGCGTGCCGGTCTGGTCCCCGGGATCGTCAGCCGTCGGTGCGCTGGGGCGGTGGATAGACCGAGCCGTCCTGGACGTCGAAGAGCATCAGTCGGTGTTCGCCGGCCAGTCGCTCGATGTCCAGCAGCACCTGGTCCGCGCAGGTCGGATGCAGGTTCAGTTCGATGTGATCGCTGGCGGTGTGTAGTGGTGCCGAGGCCCAGGGGGTGTCCGCCAGGTCCGGTCGCTCTGGGTACGCGGCGGTGATCGCCCGATAGAATCCGACCACCCGGGGGTCAGGTCGGCGATCGGTGTGCTGGCCTGCCCGGCACCGCCGTACGGCTGTTCGTACGTCCTCGGGCGTCGCCCCGGGTGCCAGGGCCCACACGCTTAGATCGAAACTCACGGCGGACAGCGTGCCAGTTGTCGGTTGCCATGTCGAAGTCGCCCTTCCCCGAACAGTCCATACTCCTGTCAGGAGAGTCGGTAGTGGATCCTCTTGCGTGGAGTTGTGTCAATTCGCTAGCGTACCGATGCGGTTACTGGCTGAGTCCGTGATGTCGGCCCGTCTTCGGGTGACGAGGTTGACGTCCGGCCCTGTTGGTCCGCACCCCTCGGATGCGCGAGCCACGCGCAATCGTCGCTGACCGGCCCTCACGGTGGTTGCCGAGACCGTGGGGGCCGATCGTGACCCTCGCTCCGGTCGGGGCCCGGAGGTCGCCCCCCGGAGCGTCGATCAGTGGCGGTGAGCGTGCAGGACGCGGTAGTCCGTCCCACTGTGGAACCAGGCTAGACCGGCCGGGCCGGCGGCGTAGAGCGCGGTGGCGTAGGCGTCGGCGACGGCGAGGTCCGGCCCGACGACGGTGGCGGCGATGAACTGGTCGGCGGGTTCCCCGGTGTGCGGATCCACGACATGCCCCCGTCGTCCGGTCACCCCGGAGGTGCCGATCGCGCCGGCGGTCATCTCCAACACCAGCGGCGCCTGGCGCCGGTTGGTGGGGTGGTGTACGGCGACCCGCCACGGTCCCCCGTGCGCGGCGTGCCCACGTACGACGAGGTCGGCGCCGGTGAGCACGGCGTAGTCGTGGACGCCCCCGGCCCGCAACCGGGCCGCGGCCTGTTCTACTGCCCACCCACCGAGGAGTCCTCCCGGATCGAAGCCGCCGGGCACTGCCCAGGCGTCGAACCAGCCGTCGGTCGCGGCCCGCATCGCGGTGCAGCGGTCTACCAGGTCGGTCAGCGGCGGGTACGACTCGGGGCTGACCTCCCCCCGCCGTAACCGGGAGACCAGGCTCTCCGGCCGGTTCGGTCCGTAGGCCAGGTCGATCGCGCGTAGCTCCGCGACGGCGTCTCGAAGCACCGTGCTGGCGCCCCGGCGGCCAAGCCAGTCCGGTGCGTTGAACAGCAATGTGTATTCGGCGATGGTGGTGCGGACGGTGTGCGCGACGGCGATCCGTTCCCCGGTTGCCGGACCCGCTCCGCCGACCCGCCGCTGGTTGCCACCGAGGCGAAGGTCCGGGCGCGGCTGCGGGCGGAGTAGCGACGAGCCGCCCCAGTGGCTGCGTTGCTGTTCGTCGATCCTCATTCTCATCCCGCCTCCTGGCCGACGGCCCCGTTGCGTCGCGGTGTTGGTGTGGGCCCTGGTATATGGCCCGTAGCCCCCGCTGCTGATCAGGATAGGCAACGGAGATCACCGCTGAATGAATGTCAGCTGGAAGCCTCCTGTACATCTGTTTTCTCGAATAATGGAAGAGTCGTACCGATTTTCGGGACCAGGGCGTACGGTCGGAGCCGAGCGAGCGAGGCAGAGGAGCTGACGTGGCACGGATCGCGGTGGTCGCTGGGGACGGAATCGGCCCCGAGGTGGTCGCGCAGGCCCGCAAGGTCATCGATGCGGTGCTCCCGAAGGTGCAGGCCACCGAGTACGACCTGGGCGCCGCGCGGTACCACCGCACCGGCGAGGTGCTGCCCGACTCGGTCCTCGCGGAACTGGCCGGGCATGACGCCATTCTGCTGGGTGCAGTCGGTGACCCGAGCGTCCCGCCCGGCGTGCTGGAGCGGGGCCTGCTGCTGCGGCTGCGGTTCGCCTTCGACCAGTACGTCAACCTGCGCCCCGCCCGGCTCTGGGCCGGCACGAGCAGTCCCCTCGGTGGCGTCAAGGCCGGCGAGGTCGACCTGGTGGTGGTCCGCGAAGGCACCGAAGGGCTGTACGCCGGCGCGGGCGGCGCGCTGCACCGCGGTACCGCGGCCGAGATCGCCACCGAGGAGAGCCTGAACACCCGGCACGGCGTCGAGCGGGTGATCCGAGACGCGTTCCACCGGGCGGAACGGCGGGAACAGCGCAAGGTCACCCTCGTGCACAAGACCAACGTGCTCACCCACGCCGGTTCGCTCTGGGCCCGTGCCTTCGCGGACATCGCCGCCGAGCACCCGGACGTGACCACCGAATACCAGCATGTTGACGCCGCCGCGATGTTCCTGGTGACCCAGCCCCAGCGGTACGACGTGCTGGTCACCGACAACCTCTTCGGTGACATCCTCACCGACATCGCCGCCGCCGTCACCGGCGGAATCGGGCTCGCGGCGAGCGGCAGTATCAATCCGGAGCGCGCGTACCCGTCGATGTTCGAGCCGGTGCACGGCTCCGCGCCGGACATCGCCGGTCGCGGTCTGGCCGACCCGGTGGCAGCGGTACTCTCCGCCGCGCTCCTGCTCGACCAGCTCGGTCACGCCGAGCCGGCGGCCCGGATCAACGCCGCTGTGGCGGCAGAGCTGGCCGGGCGGGTGCCGGGTGCGCCGATCCGCACCGCGGAGGTCGGCGATCGACTGGCAGGTTACGCAGCCGGCTGAATTGTGAGCCGCCTCCGCGGCTCGGGCCGTGAGCCGCCTCCGCAGCCCGTGTTCAGTCACGGTGGGTAGGCGGTCGGCAACCCAGCCCTCGCCCCGGTGGGCAGCCGGGACGAGCCACCCGTGGGGCGGTCCCACGGCCGGTGTGCCAGCCGGCGCGGGCCTGCCCGGATGCCGCTACCCGCTGAACGACCGTTCGGGGTAGGTTTGCTCGCACCAGCTCGGCACGCGGGGTCGCATGCCGTCATCATCCATTCCAGGGAGGTCAGCGCGATGAGCGGTGGTGACAAGCTCGAGTTCGAGATCCGTCCGAATTCCGCGCCGGTATCCGAAGCGGACCGGGGCGCGCTGCTGGCCAACCCCGGCTTCGGGCAGGTCTTCACCGACCACATGGTTACTATCCGCTACGCCGCTGGCAAGGGCTGGTACGACGCCCGGGTCGAGGCGCGGGCGCCGATCCCGATGGACCCGGCCGCCGCGGTCCTGCACTACGCCCAGGAAATCTTCGAGGGCATGAAGGCGTACCGCACCGTCAGCGGTGGCGTGACGATGTTCCGGCCGTACGCCAACGCCGCCCGGTTCGCCGCGTCCGCCCGGCGGATGGCGATGCCCCCCCTCCCCGAGCAGGCCTTCGTCGACTCGCTGCACCGCCTGATCGAGGTGGACCGAAACTGGATTCCCGAGGGGGAGGACGGCAGCCTCTATCTGCGGCCGTTCATGTTCGCCAGCGAGGTCTTCCTCGGTGTGCGGCCCGCCAACGAATACCTCTACGCGGTGATCGCGTCCCCGGTCGGTGCGTACTTCTCCGGTGGGGTGAAGCCGGTGACCGTCTGGGCCTCGCCGGACTACACCCGGGCCGCGCCCGGGGGCACCGGCGCGGCAAAGTGCGGCGGCAACTACGCCAGCTCGCTGGTGGCCCAGGCAGAGGCGATCGAGCACGGCTGCGACCAGGTCGTCTTCCTGGACGCGGTGGAGCGCCGCTTCGTCGAGGAGCTGGGCGGGATGAACCTCTTCTTCGTCTACGACGACGGCACCCTGGTCACCCCGCCGCTGACCGGGACCATCCTGCCCGGCATCACCCGGGAGTCGGTGCTCACGCTCGCCGCCGCCGCCGGCCACCGGGTGGCGGAGCAGCCGATCGCCTTCGCCGACTGGCAGGCCGACGCGGCGAGCGGTCGACTACGCGAGGTCTTCGCCTGCGGCACGGCCGCGGTAATCAATCCGGTCGGCGCGGTTCGCTCTCCCGACGGCGAGTTCCGCATCGGTGGCGGTGCAACCGGCCCGGTCACCATGGCCCTGCGCCAGCAACTCGTCGACATCCAGCGGGGCGCGGCCGCGGATCCGCAGAACTGGGTCCACCACGTGCTCTGAGGTCTGCGGCTACTCCAGCAGGTGGTCGCGGAGCGCGGCCACCTGGGCGTCGGTGACGCCCGCGTGGCGCAGGTAGCCCTCGACCGTGCCGTAGCGGTCGCGCAGTTCGGCGAGGAACAGCAGCATCGCCTCCTCGGGGCAACCCAGCGGCGGCAGCGCCGGGTGTAACGTCTCGCCCGTCGTGGCGAACCAGGCCCGGAAGCGCTCGCCGGCTGCGGTGCTCAACGCGTAGTCGGTGGCGATGTCAGCGTCGGAGACGCCCAGCACAGCCAGGGTGAGACCGCAGACAATGCCGGTTCGATCCTTGCCGGCGACGCAGTGCACCAAGAGCGGGGCGTTGGTCTCGTCCGCGATCAGCCCGATCGCGGCGGCCAGTCCGGTGGTGCCGGTCGAGGCCAGGTCGGCGTACCGGTCGGCGAGGTAGCGGGCGAGGTTGGCACCGGGTTGGTACGGGGTGTTGGCCCATTCGGCGTGCTCCGGGTGGATGTGCCGCCAGGTCAGCCCCGCGAAGTCCGGGATCCGGCCATCTCGAACCACTTCGTGGGGCCGGCGTAGGTCGAGCACGGTGCGGACGCCGAACGCGGCGAACGCCGTCCGGTCGGCGCCGACCAGCCGGTGCGGGGTGTCCGAGCGGAAGAGCCGACCACTTCGGACGACGCGTCCGTCGTGCCCGGCGGGCCCGCCGACGTCGCGGAAGTTGAACAGACTGTCGAATTGAGTTAGTTCAATCGGGTCCACCCTGACACGGTAGCGGTAGACCCGGCGCCGGTGGTCCCACCGATCATCGTTCTCGCGCGGTGCCCGGTGGGATGGCTGAGTACGTGTCGCCGTAGTAGCCACCGAGCCGGTCCCGGTACGCCGGGTCGGTGTCCGCGGTCTCGTCGTACTCCGGCGCGGCCCTGATCTGGTCCTTGCTCCGGTCAACGTGGACCTTTCGTTTGTTGTGGTCAACGTGGTTGACGGTGCCGGCCGGGAGCATGACCCGGCGACCGAAGAACCATGGGCCGGTGTCCACCACGAGGTAGCTGGAGTTGACCGCGTGGCTGGCCTGGTCCACCTTCCCGATTCCACCGTCACTCGCCTCGACCTGGTAGCCCGCCAGGTCGATGTCGGTGACGGTGGAGTCGGCGCGATAGCGCCACGGGTCGAAGCCACTGCCGGGCGGGCCGTCGGGGGCGCTGCTCGGACCGCTGGTGCCGAGTGGGCTCGGCGTGGGACGGGACGGCTGTGGGTCGCGCCGTGCCATGGCGTCTCCTTCCACCCCTGGGGACAGGCGTCGGGCCCTCATGGGGTGGGTACCCGGTGTCGAACCGGGTACACCATCGCGGCCGGGGGCGTCGACGCCGACGACCTCCGAAAGTCGTCCCGGAATGCGGATTCGGCTGCCCAACGGGGCCCGTGGCTGGCACAGTGAGCTCTGTGCACCACACGGTCCTGATTATTCGCCGTTAGCGCGCCGGCCTCCGTCCGCCGAGCGCGCAGACCTCCCACGTTCGTGGGGGGTCTTTTTGTTGCCGCAGAGAGGATCCTGATGACCTTCCAGGTCTACGACACGACCTTGCGTGACGGCGCCCAGCGCGAGGGGCTCAGCTACACGGTGGCCGACAAACTCGCGGTGGCCCGGCTCCTCGACGAGTTCGGGGTGGGCTTCATCGAGGGAGGGTGGCCGGGCGCGGTACCGAAGGACACCGAGTTCTTCCGCCGGGCCTGTACCGAACTCGACCTGCGCCACGCGGTGCTGGTGGCCTTCGGCGCCACCCGGCGCGCCGGCCGGCAGGCCGACGACGACCCGCAGGTGCGCAGCCTGCTCGCCGCCGAGACCCCCGCCGTCACGCTGGTCGCCAAGGCCGACCTGCGGCACGTGCAGCGGGCGCTCCGTACCTCTGCCGACGAGAACCTGGCGATGGTCCACGACACCGTGACGTACCTGGTGGCGCAGGGGCGGCGGGTCTTCGTCGACGGGGAGCACTTCTTCGACGGCTACCGCGACGACCCCGGGTTCTCCTCGTCGGTGGTCGAGACCGCACTCGCCGCCGGCGCCGAGCGATTCGTGCTCTGTGACACCAACGGTGGCATGCTCCCCTCCCAGGTCACCGCCGTGATCGCCGACCTCACCGCCCGGCTTGAGGTGGCGCCCGAGCGACTCGGCATCCACACCCAGGACGACACCGCGTGCGCGGTCGCCAACACCATCGCCGCGGTGGAGGCGGGCGTGCGGCACGTGCAGGGCACCGCCAACGGGTACGGCGAGCGACCCGGTAACGCCGACCTCTTCGCCGTGGTGGCGAACCTGCAACTCAAGCTCGGGCTGCCAGTCCTACCCGAGGGCTGTCTGCAGCAGATGGTCCGGGTATCCCGCGGCATCGCCGAACTCGCCACCATCGTCCCCGACGACCACCAGGCGTACGTCGGGTCCGCGGCCTTCGCCCACAAGGCGGGGTTGCACGCGAGTGCGATCAAGGTGGATCCGTTGTTCTACAACCACATCGACCCGCAGCTGGTGGGGAACGGGATGCGCATCCTCGTCACCGAGATGGCCGGCCGGGCCAGCGTCGAACTCAAGAGCCGGGAGCTGGGCCTCGACCTGGCCGAGCACCCGGAGACGCTGAACCGGGTCGCCAAGCGGGTCAAGGAGCTGGAGGCCGAGGGCTGGTCGTTCGAGGCGGCCGACGCCTCGTTCGAACTGCTGGTCCGCTCCGAGCTGCCGGACGCGGCGCCGCCCCGACCATTCACGCTGGAGTCCTACCGGACCCTGGTCGAGCACCGTGAGGACGGCGCGGTGGTCTCCGAGGCGACCGTCAAGATCCGGGTACGCGGCGAGCGGGTGATCGCCACCGCGGAGGGAAACGGCCCGGTCAACGCGCTCGACGAGGCGCTGCGCGCCGGTCTGGTCACGCACTACCCCGAGCTGCGCGACTTCGAGTTGGCCGACTACAAGGTGGGGATTCTGGCGGGCAGCCACGGCACCGGGGCGGTGACCCGGGTGCTGGTGCAGACGTCAGACCATGCCGGTCGGGACTGGACCACGGTGGGGGTGCACCCCAACGTGGTGGAGGCGAGTTGGGACGCGCTGGTCGACGCCCTGACCTACGGGCTGGACCGGGTTCGCGGCGGACAGTCCTGACTCAACCGGCCGGCGGGAGGCGGAGGTCGGTGAAGACCGCGCGGTGGTCGCTGCCCGGGATCGCGTACACCGTGGTGGACCGGACCGCGATCCGCCGGTCCACCAGCACGTGGTCGATGGTGACCGGCGGAATCAGGTCACCGTCGTACGGCCCCCAGGTGCCGGTGAGCCCGGTCCCGGCAGCGTCCGCCGCGTCCACGTACCCGGTGTCCAGCAGGGCGCGCAGCGGGGCGTGGTCGAGGGTGGCGTTGAAGTCCCCGGCGAGGATGCGCAGCTGCCCGTCCGGGGTGGCGGGGGGTTGGGCGGCGAGGTCCCGGCGCCAGTTCCCGACCTGGTCGAGCGCGTACGGGGCGGCGGGGTGCACCGACTCGACCTGGACCGGCGGCGCCGCCGGAACGAGGACGGTTCCGTAGGCCTGGCGGAAGCCCCAGGCGTTGCTGTTGTGCCGGACGCCGCCCGCGCTGATCGGGTGGCGCGCGTACAGCCCGGAGCCGGGCGTCCCCTCGACGGGGTGTAGTTCCCGGTACGGCAGGAGTTCGTCGAGCCCGAGGCGGTCCAACTCGGCCGCGATCGCCGGGGTGAACTCCTGCACGGCCAACACCTCCACCGAGTGCCGGCGGACGAGGTCAACCAGCGCCTCGGCGTCGGCGGAGCCGGCCAGCAGGTTGGCCGTCAGCAGCCGTACCGGCGGGCCGGTGACGGCCGGCGGGGTGGACGCGAACGTCCGCGGTGCCACCAGGGCGACCAGGGCCACCGTCGTCACCGCCGCCACCATCGCCGGCCGCCAGCGTCGCAACGCGAGGAGCAGGATCAGGGGTAGCAGGCTGGCCGCGGCGGCGTACGGGGTGAAGGCCAGCAGCTGGACGAGGGGTCCGTGGTCGAGGCCGAGCAGGCGTACCGCGGCCCAGGCGGCACCCGGTGTCACGGCCAGCCAACCGGCCACGGTGAGAGCTGTCGGCCGCCGAAGGGGGGTACCTGTTTCCGCCACGACCGCAGCCTAGGGCACGCCGGTCAGCCCAGCCCGGCGCCGAAGCTGCCGGAGGTATTCGGCATTCAATAGGTTCTTTGTCCAGTCACGAGGAGAATCATCGGTAGTGGGCTTTCCAGTGCGGTAAGTCCGACGTTTGCCGGCGTTCGGCGCGGGAAGCAAGCACCGTGACGGACATCTCGGACACCCTGGCCCCCGAGCCCAGCTCGGTCGATCCCGACGCAGCTGGCACCGAGCTACGACAGACCCTCGCCGAGGTCCAACGCGTGATCGTTGGGCAGGACCGGCTCGTGGAACGCCTACTCACCGCGCTTATCGCCGACGGACACTGCCTCCTGGAAGGGGTACCCGGCGTCGCGAAGACACTCGCCGCGCAGACCCTGGCGACCGTCGTCGGCGGCAGCTTCTCCCGCATCCAGTTCACTCCCGACCTGGTTCCCTCCGACATCGTCGGCACCCGCGTCTATCGGGCATCCCGGGAGACGTTCGATGTCGAGCTGGGTCCGGTCATGGCCAACCTGGTCCTCGCCGACGAGATCAATCGCGCTCCGGCGAAGGTGCAGTCCGCGCTGCTGGAGGCGATGGCCGAACGCCAGGTCTCGATCGGCGGGCGGAGTTGGGAGGTCCCGGCGCCGTTCCTGGTGCTGGCCACCCAGAACCCGATCGAGTCCGAGGGGGTGTACCAACTGCCGGAGGCGCAGCGAGACCGGTTCCTGATGAAGGTGACGGTGGACTACCCGAGCGACGCCGACGAACTCGCCATCCTCTACCGGATGAGCACCGACCGGCCGACGCCCCAGCCGGTGCTCGACCCGCAACGGCTGCTCGACCTCCAGGCCCGGGCGAGTCGGGTCTTCGTGCACCACGCGCTCGCCGAGTACGTGGTTCGGCTGATCCTGGCCACCCGGGACCCGGTCCGGTTCGGCCTGCCCGACGTCGCCCCGCTGCTCGCCTACGGGGCGAGCCCCCGCGCCACCCTCGGTCTGGTCGCCGCCGCCCGAGCCCAGGCCCTGCTGCGCGGCCGGGAGTACGTGCTGCCCGAGGATGTCCGCGAGTTGGCGGTCGATGTGCTCGCCCACCGGCTGGTCCTCTCCTTCGACGCGGTCGCCGACGGGGTGTCGGCCGAGTCGGTCATCCGGCGGCTGGTCAACGCGGTACCGCCGCCCCGGGTCGCCGGGGTGACCGAAGCCGCGCCCACCCTGGCGGCGGCGTGAGGTGGCGCGGTCGGCCCGCTGGCCCGGTGTCGCCGGACCCCGGCCTGGCCGACCTGGCCGGGGACCGGCGGCTCCGCCGGCTTGAGCTGGCCGTGACCCGGCGGCTCGACGGCCTGCTGCACGGCCGATACCAAGGGCTGCTCCCCGGGCCGGGCAGCGAACCGGCCGGCAGCCGGGAGTACCGGCCCGGTGAGGACGAGGTCCGCCGGATGGACTGGGCGGTGACCGCGCGGACCACCGTGCCGCACGTGCGTCAGCTCGACGCCGACCGGGAACTCACCACCTGGCTCCTGGTAGACGCCAGCGTCAGCATGGAGTACGGCACGGCTGAGCTGGACAAGCGGGAACTCGCGGTCGCCGCCGTCGCGGCGGTGGGCTTCCTCACCGCCGGAGTGGGTAACCGGCTCGGCGCGTCGGTGCTCACCCCGACCGGGCTCCGCCGCCACGCCCCCGGCAGCGGCCGTACCCATCTCTTCGGGTTGCTTCGAATGCTGTTGGCCGCTCCCCGGCACGGCGGGTACGACCGGGACACCGCACCGCTCGCGCCCCCCGACCTGGCCACCGCGCTGGACGGTGTCCGCCGGGTGGCGACCCGCCGCGGGCTCGTGGTGGTGATCTCGGACTTCCTGGATGGCCTGCCTGAATCGCCCGGGCGGCCCGCCCCCTGGGAACAGCTCCTGCGGCGGCTCGCCGTTCGGCACCAGGTGCTCGCCGTGGAGGTAACCGACCCGCGGGAGTGGGAGCTGCCCGACGTTGGCCTGGTCACCCTGGTGGACCCGGAGAGCGGCCGGCGGCGGGAGGTCTGGACCGGCGACCCCCGGCTGCGCCAGCGGTACGCCGCGGCGGCTGCCGCCCAGCGGGACCAGGTACGCCAGGCGCTACGTCGTGGCGGTGCGGCGCACCTGCCGCTGCGGACCGACCGGGACTGGGTCGCCGACATCGTGCGGCACGTGCACCAACAACGCCGGCTGGCGACCGTCCCGGTCCCCGCCGGGAGGGGAGGTGGCGGGTGATCTGGCTCTCGCCGACCCGGCTGTGGCTGCTGCTCGCCGTGCTCGGACTGGCCGCCGGCTATGTCCTGCTACAGCGCCGCCGGAGCGGGTACGCGGTGCGGTTCACGAACCTGCGGCTGCTGGACCGGGTGGCACCACAGCGACCGGCCTGGCGCCGGCACGTGCCAGCCGGGCTCTTCCTGGCGATGCTGGCGTTGCTGGTGGTCGGCTTTGCTCGACCCACCGCCGAGGTGCGGGTTCCCCGGGAACGGGCGACCGTGATGGTGGCGGTGGATGTCTCCACCTCGATGCTCGCCGGGGACGTGGAGCCGGACCGGCTCACCGCCGCCAAGGAGTCGGCCCGGCGCTTCGTGGGCGGTCTTCCCGACGAGTTCAACGTGGGCCTGGTCGCCTTCGCCGGCAGCGCCGCTGTCCTGGTGCCGCCGGATACCGACCGGGAGGCGCTGGACGAGGGGATCGATCGGCTGCTTGAGGGGGCGACGGGAGTGCAGGGCACCGCGATCGGAGAAGCGATCAACACCTCGCTCGGAGCGGTGAAGGCGCTGGACGGGGAGGCGGCGACGGACCCGCCGCCGGCCCGGATCGTGCTGCTCTCCGACGGGGCCAACACCTCCGGCATGGATCCGATGGAGGCGGCGGCCGACGCGGTGGAGATGGAGGTCCCCGTACACACCATCGCTTTCGGCACCGCCTCCGGCTATGTGGACCGGGGCGGCCGGCCGATTCAGGTTCCGGTGGACGGGCAGACCCTCGACGCGGTCGCCCGGGAGACCGGCGGACAGTTCCACGAGGCGGTCAGCGTCGAGGAGTTGCGCGCGGTATACGACGACATCGGCAGCTCGGTGGGGTACCGCACCAAGCGACAGGACGTTTCAGCCCGGTTCATCGGCCTCAGCCTGGTCTTCGCGCTGGGAGCGGCGGCCGGCTCAATGCGTTGGTTCTCCCGCCTGCCCTGAGCCCGCCGGGTGGCTGGGGTGCAGGTGGCCGATCGACACGAGGAGCGTGGGTATGGCAGTGCAGAGCGGGCTGGGCGAACCGCGTGGCCCCTGGTTCATCTCGCCCGAGCTGGGCCCGGAAGGGCGGCCCTGGCCAGACGATTCCGGCTCGGCCCGGGCGGGCGGGGCGCGCCGCTGGCAGCACCGGCTGTTGCTCGGGTTGGCGCTGGTGGCCATCTCCAGTGTCTCCGGGGCCGCGGCCGGTGGCCTGGTGGCGAGCCAGGACGGGCCGCCCGGGGCGGCTTCCGCCTCGGCCGCGCCGGTCCCGGCGGAGCTGGTGACCGCCGCCGAGCAGACCGTCCCGGGGGTGGTCTCGGTGCTGGCCGCTGGCGCCGACGGCGCCTCCGCGACCGGCTCCGGCTTCGCCGTCGACGACGAGCAGCACATCATCACCAATGACCACATCCTGGCGAAGGGGGGAACTGGTTCGGTGATGGTGGAGTTGCCGGACGGGCGACGGTTCGCCGCCGAGGTGGCGGGCCGGGAGCCCGGCAGTGACCTCGCGGTGTTGCGGATACCGTCGTCCGCGGGTCTGACGGCGTTGCCGCTGGCCAAGCCGGGGACGACCCGGGTCGGTGAGCCGGTGCTGGCGGTGGGCTCGCCCCTGGGCCTCGCCGGCACAGTGACCGCCGGCATCGTGAGCGCCGTGGACCGGCAGGTGCGCCTCGGTGACAACCGGCACACAGCGGTGCAGACCGACGCCTCGATCAACCCGGGGAACTCCGGCGGGCCGCTGGTGAACGCGCGCGGTGAGGTGGTCGGGGTGAACACGGCGATCGCCACGATCGACGGCAACGGCTCGATCGGGATCGGGTTCGCCATCCCGATCGACCAGGTTCAGCAGACCGCCGACACGATCATCGGTAAGGGGGGCTGAGGTCTGCGGAGCCAGACCCGGAACGACTCCGCCTGCCCGGCCTACCCGCCTGCCCGGTGCACCCCGGGGCCCAGGCGCTAGCCTCGGAAGCGTGGACAGTGGGCTGCGGGTGCACGATCGGTGGGTGGTGCCCGAGGCCGAGCTGCGGGAACGCTTCTCCCGGTCGTCCGGGCCCGGCGGCCAGGGGGTCAACACGACCGACTCCCGAGTGGAGTTGAGCTTCGATCTGGCCGCCTCACCGGGGCTCCCGGAGCCGCTGCGCGCCCGGGCCCTCGACCGCCTCGCCGGGCGACTCGTCAACGGCGTCCTCACCGTGACCGCCAGCGAGCACCGCGCCCAACTCGCCAACCGGGAGGCCGCCCGGGAACGGATGGCCGCGCTGCTCCGCGCGGCGATCGCACCGCCGCCGAAGCGTCGTCGCCCGACCCGGCCCTCCCGCGCCGCCAAGGAGCGTCGACTGGCCGAGAAGAAGCGGCGGTCCCAGCGCAAGCGGGACCGCCGCGTAGACGGCGACTGATCGGATCAGCCGGGTCGGCCAGTGGGCGGCGGCAGGCAGTGGTCAGGCACGGCGGCGGTTAAGTTAGCACAGCTGTCACTACGTGTCGCACCGGTCAATCGCGTCGAGTAGCCGGGTGCGCAGCCGGGCGGCCCGTTCGGCGAAACCGCGCTGGGCGGCCGCGTACTCCACCCGTCCCGGTGGGGTCTCGACCGCAACCGGGGGGTAGCCCAGGGCAGCCAGGTCGTACGGCGAGGCGCGCATGTCGAGGGTGCGGATCTGCCCCGCCAACTCGAAGCACTCCGCCACCAGCTCGGACGGAACCAGCGGGGAGAGTTTGTACGCCCACTTGTAGAGATCCATGTTGGCGTGCAGGCATCCGGGCTGCTCCAGGTCGTGCTGGCTGTCCCGGGTCGGCTGGAGGAGGTTCAGCGGTCGGGCCGGCGCGGTGAAGAAGCGGTACGCGTCGAAGTGGCTGCACCGCACTCCCCGCTCCTCGACGACTGTGGCGACCTGCGCCGGGCTCATCCGCAGCGGCCAGGCGTTGTGCCGGATCTCGTCCTGGGTCTGCCGGTAGACCATCGCCCACTCGTGCATGCCGAAGCAGCCGAACTGTGCCGGTCGGCTGGCCGTGGCCGCCAACAAGGTCCGGATCCAGGTGATCGATTCGGCTCGTCGGGCGCGTACCGCCGGGGTGTCGAGGGTGGCGCCGGCGGCGCTGGAGCGGTAGTCCGGCCCGAAGTCGGCCGGGTCCGCGTCGCGCAGCACCACCCCCGCGCCGGGATGCCAGCGGCGGAGTCGGGCCGGCCGGTACGAGTAGTAGGTGAAGAGGAAGTCCTGCACCGGATGCTTCTCGCCCCGGTGGCGGCGGGCCAGGTGTGGGGCCAGCCATGCATCGATCCGCTCTTGGTGTGCCCGGCGTCGGGCCTGCCAGGTCGCCGATTCGAGCACGGTGCCGAGTGCGGGGAGGGCGGCTGTCACCTGCCCAGGGTACGGCCGTCCCCGCTGTGGGGTCCGGGTGTGTCTACCCGTGGTGCGGCCCCGCCGCCCGCTGCCGCTACCGGGCCAGGCTGCGCTACGAAGCCGGTTGCTGGGGCGGCGAGGGTTGCTGCCCCAGCGCGCCACGGATAGTATTTGGTCAAACGTCCAAGGCGATCGCCCAAGGAGGCCATCGTGGGTGAGACCAGCATCGAACGGGGTCGGAGCGCCCGAGCGCGCCTGTTGGCGGCCGCCCGGGAGCTGATCGGCGAGCTCGGTTGGAACGCCGTCAGTACCCGGACGCTCGCTGAGCGGGCCGGCGTCCGTTCCGGGCTGGTGCACTACCACTTCGACTCGTTGCAGGCACTGCTGCGCCATGCCGCCCTGGCTGAGGTCCAACGGATGCTCGACGGCACCAGCGCGCTCCTTGCCGAAGCCACGAGCCCGAGCGACGGCGTCGAGCGGATGTTGTTCGACCTCGACCAGTACAACGGTGCCGACCCGGCGTCACTGCTCTTCGTCGAGACCTACCTCGCCGCCACCCGTGACCACGAACTGCGCCGGGGGATGAGCGCACTGGTCGCCGACTTTCGGTGCGCGTTGACCGAAGCGCTCACCCGCTCCGGACACCCCAGACCGCAAGCCGCCGCGAGCATGGTGATGGCACTTTTCGACGGCTTCGTCCTGCACAAGGGCCTCGACCAGGGTCTGTCCGCGGAGCACATCGCCCCGTTACTGCGCCGCATCACCGACACCGAAGAGGTTCGAAACACCAACACCGAAGAGGATGGAGAACAGCGATGAAAGCCTTTATCTGCGGCGCCGGCATCGCCGGGCTGGCCCTCGCCCACCGCCTGCACCACCACGGTTGGGAGGTGCAGATCGTCGACCACGCTCCCGGGCCCCGCGAACAGGGGTACATGATTGACTTCTTCGGTCCGGGATACGAGGCGCTGACGGCGATGGGACTGCGGCCGAACCTGCGGAGGTTCGCCAGTTCGGTCGATTCCTTCCGCTACATCGACTCCCGGGGCCGGACGACTGTCCGCGTCGACTACACGTTCTTGGCCCGGGCGCTCGACGGCGAAGTCGCCAGCATAATGCGGCCTGCCCTCGAACGCATGCTCCGCGAGTCGCTCAACGACCAGGTTGAGATTCGCTATGGCGTCACGATCGACCGGATCCGCGGTGACCGGGCAGAGCTCTCCGACGGCACTACAGTCGAGGCGGACGTGATCGTGGGGGCAGACGGTATTCACTCCCACGTCCGCTCGCTCGTCTTCGGGCCCGAGCGCAACTACCTCCGTTACCTCGGCATGCATACCGCGGCGTACGTCTTCGAGGACCCCGTGGTGTTCGAGCGGGTTCGGGGTCAGTTCGTGCTTACCGAAACCCTCAACCGTCAACTGGGTCTCTACGGGCTCGCCGGTGGGCGGGTCGCGGTGTTCGCCCTGCACCGAAGGGATGACGCCGGCCTACCCGAGGACCCACGCGAGGTGCTGTGTCGTACCTACACCGGCATGGGTGACCTGGTGGAGCGAGCCGTGGCCAACTGCCCCCCGCCGGAGGCGGTCTACTACGACCAGGTCGCCCAGGTCGACGCCGCGCGCTGGACCGATGGGCGGGTCGCGTTGGTCGGTGACGCCGCGTACGCGGTGTCCCTGATCGCCGGGCAGGGCGCCTCACTGGGGATCGCCGGCGCCTACCTGCTGGCCGAACGGCTGCAAGCCGCCGGGTCGGTCCCAGAGGGACTGGCCGATTACGAGCGTCGCTGGAGGCCAGTCATCCGCGCCACGCAGCAGGCAGCCCGAGATCGGGTCACCGAGTGGTTCCTGCCGACGTCGTCAGTCAAGCTTCTGGCACGGCGCTGGGGATTCCGGGCGATGCGCGTGCCGGGCCTCGATCGGCTTTTGGTCGGCACCCTGTTCCCGAAGAACCACCGGAACATTGCCGAACTCGCGAGGTAGGAACTGCGGGTTCGGCGAAGTGCGGCGGTCATCGGTCCGGCGGGTGTCAACCTTCTATGCTCGGTCGGTGGTGCGGAACGAGGGGGGCGATGCGAAATGGTAGCGCCAGCAGACTACGTGGAGATAGTTCGGCAACGACTGGTGGCCGACGGGTGCGCGGTGACCGATGAGCGCCTCGGTGCTGACTCCGTGGTGGTCGGTTACCGGGCTCAGTTTCGGGCGTTGACCAGGATTCACTTCTTCACGGTCGTCACGAGTACGAATCGGGTTGTCGAGGAAGATCTACGGTCCTTTGTCAGCAACGTGGTAGGGCTGGGACTGGAACGAAAGGGCCGATGGCTCGGCGTGCAGTCGGGCATCATTGTGCTGCCGGTGCTCGTGACCGAGGCGGCGGATCCCGCCGCGACGGCGCTGACCCAGAAGGCGTACCGGCTGAAACGGGCCGGCTTTGCGGTCCTGACCCAGCCCGCCATCGTGGACGTCAGGGCGGGCAGGGTCTGGACCTTCCGCGGTACCCGGGTCTGGGGGTTGGTCTACAACTCGTTGATCAAAAAGAAGTACGAGGCGTACCTGCCGGAGCCGTCGGCGGCGGCCGACTGACCGAATGTCCTCCTCGACCCCGTGCGTGCGCGGCGTGCCCGCCACGAGGCGGACCGGGGCCGAGTCGACGAACTGATCATGGCAGGCACGGAACGCGCCCGGCGGGTGGTGCAGCCGAACGGTCCCGTGAACCCACGGCCACTGTCGGGTAGCGGGTCAGGGCACGTCCACCCGGACGCCGGCGGAGAACACCCCACTGCGTAGCTCGAGTCGGGTCGGTGGCTGCTGGCCGGGCACGCGGAAGACCAACGGGAGGACCATTCGGCTGCCGCCGGCCAGTGGCTTGGCGAACACGTCCCGGCCCTGGTTCACCCGGCGGGTCGCCGGCTCGTCGGTGTTGACGAAGTTACCGTCGGCGAGGTATGCCCGCTGGAGCTGACCGTGCCAGCTCTGCTGTTCCGGGGTGCGGTTGTGGACCCCGACGGTCGCGGCGCAGGTATGTGCCGCCGAGGCCCGCTGGCAGCTGATCCGGTAGACAGTGAACTCGAACGCCGTCTCGCGGAGCGGCTCTCCGATCGCCCCTGCGGCTGCGGTGCCGATCCAGGCGCCGCTGCTGGGATCGGAGTCGGTGTCGACGGCAGCGGCCTTCCGGGTGGCCGTCCAGGCCGCTGCGCCCCCGGTGCCGGCCAGTACCACCGCGGCGACCGGGATGAGCAGCCAGGTCGAGGGCCGGCGGCGGCGGGTCAGAGCGGTCGGTGCCGCCGGTCGCGGATAGACACTTCCGCGACCTTCCGGGTGCGGTGGCGGGACCTGCGTTGGGCGCCGCCGTCGCTGCCAGGTCCACCAGCCGCCGACGGCGAGCGCGGCGAGCCCACCGAGGCCGGTGAGCAGTGCAGCTGGCCGCTGCCACACCGGTGGTTCCGGCTCGGCCGCCGCGGGTGTTGACGGGGACTGCCAGGTCGCGGTCGCGCAGTCGTACGGGCGTTCGCCGCCGGCGGCGAAGGCGCAGGCGGGCGCGGTCAGGGGCGCACCCGGTGGCGCGGAGAGCTCGGTACGGAGCGTGGTGGTACTTCGGGCTGGCAGCCGCAGCTCCCAGGTGACCTCTGTTCCGGCCGAACCGCCGTGGTGGCTGGGTCGGCCGCCGTCGGTGATCGAGGTCGCCGAGGCGCCCGGTGGGAGCTCCTGCCGGACGGTGGTGGAGATCGGGCGGTTCCCGTCGTTGCGGACCTGGATCCGGTACCTCGGCGCGGCGGTGCTCTCCGGCGCGACCTGTACGGTGACCGGCGGCTTCGGTGGTGGGACCGCCGCCCGGGTTGGGCTCGGCAGCGCCGGCGGCGCGGATGGCCGGCCCGGCCCCGCGGAGGGCTCCGCGGATGGCTGGCCGGCCGGCGCCGTGGCTGCCGCGTGCGGGGCCGGCGGTCGGGCGGCCGGTGGCTGTGCGGCGGCCGGGCCGGGTAGCGCCGGCACGGCGGCGAGGATGCCGAGGCAGTAGACGAACACTGCGAGGGCCCTGTGGTGTCGTGTCGATGCAGGCATACGAACGAACCTCCGGAGCCGACGTTAGGGCGGTGTCACGCCGGGCGGTAGGAAGTGGCGAAGCCGGCCCCCGGCGGGTGGTGATGGCGTAGGGTGCGCGGCGCGCCACGCGGCATCCGACCTGCGGCTGTGCCCGTGCACCAGGCCGGGGATAGATTGTCCCGGTGCGTATCGCTCGTTTCGCTCATACCAAGGGAATGTCGTTCGGAGTCGTCGAGGGGGAGCCGGAGGCGGGTCCGCAGGGGCTGACCGTCGCTGAGGTCGAGGGGCATCCGTTCGGACGGATCGCCTTCTCCGGCGCCCGGTGGGCCCTCTCCGACGTCCGGCTGCTCTCGCCGATCCTGCCGAGCAAAGTTGTCTGCGTCGGCCGTAACTACGCCGAGCACGCGGCGGAGCACGGTGCCGAGGTGCCCCAGGAGCCGCTGCTCTTTCTCAAGCCGTCCACCTCGGTGATTGGGCCGCGGGACGCGATCCGGCTGCCGGCGCTGTCGAAGCAGGTCGAGCATGAGGCCGAGTTGGCCGTGGTGATCGGGGCTCCCGGTGCCCGGCGGGCCGATCGGGCCGCTGCTGCCCGCGCGGTCTTCGGCTACACCTGCGCCAACGATGTCACCGCGCGGGACCTGCAACGGGCGGACGGGCAGTGGACCCGGGCCAAGGGCTTCGACTCGTTCTGCCCGATCGGTCCCTGGATCACCACCGGCCTTGACGTCGCCGATCTGGAGATCCGGTGTGAGGTGGGTCGCGATCCGGAGGAGATGGAGGTTCGCCAACTGGGCCGGACCCGGGACATGGTCTTCGACGTGCCGGCCCTGGTGTCGTACGTCTCACATGTGATGACGCTGCTTCCCGGTGATGTGATCCTGACCGGCACGCCGGCCGGGGTTAGTCCGCTGGTGGACGGGGATACGGTCACCGTGCGGATCGAAGGGGTCGGTGAGCTGACGAACCCGGTGCTGCCGGCCAGCTGATCCGTGCGAGGTTTCTGCAGCTCAAGGACGTTCTGTCGGGGGCGATTTGGCCCTGCGGCGGGAGGAGGGTAATGTTTGTGCCCGGCGCTGCGAGGCGCCGATGGGGTATGGGGTAATTGGCAGCCCGACTGATTCTGGTTCAGTTAGTCTAGGTTCGAGTCCTGGTACCCCAGCGCTGTCTCGACTCGGTTGAGTCGGGATCGCTGGTTCCAGCGGAGGTTTGCCTCTGGTGGATTGCTTCCCACCCGCTGGGTGGGAAGCATTAGGTTCTGGCCCCGTCGTCTAGCGGCCCAGGACGCCGCCCTCTCAAGGCGGTAGCGCCGGTTCGAATCCGGTCGGGGCTACAGAGGTGGTGTGAGCCCGTCCCGTTGTCGGGGCGGGCTTTCCCTCTTCCCAGACCGGGTTAACCGATCGCCCTCGGACCGGGTTCGCCCCTGCACCCGGGCCGGGTTCGCTCCCGGTATCCCGAACGGGTTCGTCCCGCACCGGCGGTGTTGCCCGGCGTGGGTGAGCACCGTCCCGGCCGGGACGGCTGCCCCCGGGCATGGGTGGTCCTGCCCCCGGCGGTGGGGCGTCCGGCCGGTGCCGGTAGACTATCCTCGTGCCGCTCAGCCGGGCGGTCATTCGGGAAATTTCCTGGCCCCGTCGTCTAGCGGCCCAGGACGCCGCCCTCTCAAGGCGGTAGCGCCGGTTCGAATCCGGTCGGGGCTACACATTGCCACCAGGCCCGTCTCGCGATGCGAGACGGGCCTGGTGGCTTCGGTCACCGGGTCGGCGGGCTACAGGCCGGAGAGCCGCTGGCCGGCTCGGACGACCGCCATCGCGTGGCGTTCACCGGGCCGGCGGCCGAGCCGTTCGATGGGGCCGCTGACGCTGACCGCGGCGATGACTCGTCCGGTGCGATCCCGGATCGGCGCGGAGACGCTCGCCACTCCCGCTTCCCGTTCCGCCACGCTCTGCGCCCAACCGCGGCGCCGAACCTCGGCGAGCGCTCGACCGGTGAACTTCGAGCGGGGCAGGAGCGGCATGACCGCCTCCGGTGGCTCCCAGGCCAGCAGGATCTGCGCCGCGGAGCCGGCGGTCATGGGTAGCACCGAGCCGATCGGCACGGTGTCCCGCAGGCCGCTGGCCCGCTCGGCGGCGGCTACGCAGACCCGCTCGTCGGCCCGGCGTAGGTAGAGCTGCGCGCTCTCCCCGGTGGCGTCCCGGAGCGCGCTGAGCAGGGGCTCGGCCGCGGTCAGCAGCACGTCGGGTGCGGCGTTGGCCAGTTCACCCAGGCGGGGACCGGGGCGCCACCGTCCCTGGGTGTCGCGTACCAACATTCGGTGGATCTCCAATGCCTGCGCCAACCGGTGTGCGGTTGCCCGGGGCAGCTTCGTGCGTTCAACGAGTTCGGCCAGGCTGGCGCCGTCCACGCAGGCAGCCAGGATGACCACCGCCTTGTCGAGAACGCCGACACCGCTCATACTGTGTCCCACAAGCCGAAACATACCTCCCAGAATTTAGGATGTCCAGATGGTGGGAGTCACTCCAGAGCCGAGGACCCTGGCCGAGAAGGTCTGGGCCTCGCACGTCGTCCGATCCGCCGAGGGCGAGCCCGACCTGCTCTTCATCGACCTGCACCTGCTCCACGAGGTGACCAGCCCACAAGCCTTCGACGGGCTGCGCCTCGCCGGTCGCCGGATCCGCCGTCCCGACCTGACGATCGCGACCGAGGATCACAACACCCCCACCGGGTACGCGGACCCGTCGTACCAACTCCGCCGCGGCGACCTGTTGACAATCACCGATCCCACCTCTCGGACGCAGATCGAGACGCTGCGTCGCAACTGCGCCGAGTTCGGGGTGCGGCTGCATCCGTTGGGCGATCGGAACCAGGGAATCGTCCACGTCATCGGCCCGCAGTTGGGCCTGACCCAACCCGGGATGACGATCGTCTGCGGTGACTCGCACACCGCCACCCACGGGGCCTTCGGTGCGCTGGCCTTCGGAATCGGCACCAGTGAGGTCGAGCACGTGCTCGCCACCCAGACGCTGCCGCAGGCCCGACCGAAGACGATGGCGGTGAACGTCGTCGGTGACCTCGCACCGGGTGTTACCGCGAAAGACCTGGTGCTCGCCCTGATCGCCCAGGTCGGTACGGGTGGTGGCCGTGGGCATGTGGTGGAGTATCGAGGCGAGGCGATCCGGAAGCTGTCCATGGAGGGGCGGATGACCGTCGCCAACATGTCCATCGAGTGGGGCGCCAAGGCGGGGCTGATCGCCCCGGACGAGACGACGTTCGACTACCTCCGGGGACGGCCCAACGCTCCGTCCGGCGCCGACTGGGAGGCGGCGGTCGCGTACTGGCGGACGCTACCCACCGACGCGGGTGCGACGTTCGACTCCGAGGTGACCCTGGACGCGAGCCGGGTCACGCCGTTTGTGACCTGGGGCACCAACCCGGGGCAGGGCGCGTCGCTGGACGCGCGGGTGCCGAATCCGGAGGAGTTCGCCACCGAGCCGGAGCGGGCCGCCGCCCGTCGGGCGCTGGAGTACATGGACCTCGCCGTGGGCACCCCGCTGCGGGATCTCACCGTTGACGTGGTCTTCGTCGGCTCCTGCACCAATGGCCGGATTGAGGACCTGCGGGTGGCTGCCGACGTGTTGCGCGGGCGCCGGGTGGCCCCGGGCGTGCGGATGCTCGTCGTGCCGGGCTCCGCCGCGGTGCGGGAGAGCGCCGAGGCGGAGGGGCTGGACAAGGTCTTCGCCGAAGCCGGTGCTGAGTGGCGTTTCGCGGGCTGCTCGATGTGTCTGGGGATGAACCCGGACACGCTCCGGTCGGGCCAGCGCGCCGCCTCGACCTCGAACCGTAACTTCGAGGGCCGCCAGGGCCGGGGTGGGCGCACCCACCTGGTCTCCCCGCCGGTCGCCGCGGCCACCGCGGTGGCGGGCCGGCTGGCTGCCCCCGCCGATCTGTAGCAAGGGACACCGCTGATGGAGAAGTTCACCATCCACACCGGCACCGCCGTGCCACTACGTCATTCGAATGTGGATACCGACCAGATCATTCCGGCCGTGCACCTGAAGCGAGTAACGCGAACGGGTTTCGCGGACGCCTTGTTCAGTGCCTGGCGGGAGGATCAGGCGTTCGTCCTCAATAATGAATCATTTTCTGGCGCCTCGATTCTTGTTGCTGGTCCCGAGTTTGGCACCGGCTCGTCCCGAGAGCATGCCGTCTGGGCCTTGCGGGACTGGGGGTTCCGGGTCGTGCTGGCCCCGCGCTTCGGTGACATCTTCCGGGGCAACGCACTCAAGGGCGGGCTACTGCCGGTTGAGTTGGAACTGGAAGTGGTCGAAGAGATCTGGGATCGCGTCGAGGCCGATCCCAGCATGCCGATCACCGTCGACCTCACCGCCCGCCAGGTCCAGGTCGCGGATGCGACCTGGGCGTTCCCGCTGGACGACTTCAGCCGCTGGCGGCTGATGGAGGGCATGGACGACATTGGACTCACGCTTCGGCATGAACCCCTGATCGGTGCCTTCGAGGCGTCTCGGCAGCCGTTCCTACCCACCATCACATAGCCGCCTGCCCCGCCCCGCGAGGGAAAGTCGCCCCCACCGGCGTCGCTGGTGGGGGCGAATCTGTTGCGACACAAGGGTCTTTTTCTGTCGAATGTTTGTGTAGCGCCAGCACAGGGCATAACGTGCGCGCAGAATGGCTCGCGTCGAGTCAGTTGCACAATCGGGAGGAAGTCGTGAACAAGGCCGAGCTTATCGAGACGCTCGCCGTTCGCCTGGGGGACCGGAAGACGGCGACGGCCGCGCTCGACGCGGTCCTCACTGAGGTCCAGGCGGCGGTTACCAAGGGTGAAAAGGTATCGATCACCGGCTTCGGAGCGTTCGAGAAGCGTGTCCGGGGCGCCCGAACAGCGCGCAATCCACGGACCGGCGAGGCGGTGAAGGTCAAGAAGACCTCCGTCCCGACGTTCCGCCCGGGTACCGGGTTCAAGGAGATGGTGGCCAGCGGCAAGGTGCCGAAGGCCACGGCGGCGAAGAAGACCACCGCCGCCAAGGCGACCGGGGCCAGGAGCACCGGCGCCGCGGCCAAGAAGACCACCGCGGCGAAGGCGACGAAGACCACCGCCGCCAAGAAGACGACTGCCGCGAAGGCCACCGCGGCGAAGAAGACCGCCGCGGCCAAGGCCACTCCGGCGAAGAAGACCGCGGCGGCCAAGGCCACCCCGGCGAAGAAGACCGCGGCGAAGAAGACCGCCGCGGCCAAGGCCACCCCGGCGAAGCGCGCCACCGCGACGAGGGCCACCGTGGCGCGGAAGTCCGCGACGAAGAAGGCGGCGCCCGCCACGAAGTCCACGGCGGCTCGGAAGAGCGCGGCGGCCACGAAGGCCACCGCGCGGAAGGCGCCGGCGAAGCGGGCGACCACCCGCTGAGCCGACACCGTCGGGGGCGTCCACCAGCACGGTGGGCGCCCCCGATGCGTTACAAGGGGTCGGTGGCGATGAGAGTCGTGCCGGCAAAGGCGAGCAGCCAACCACCTGCATGCGCGGCGGTGAAGTCCACGCAGCGGCCGGAGAGGCGCTCCAGCGCCCCGGAAATCATCGGGCGCTGGCTACACACCACCGCCGACGTACCGGCGGCGCCGAAGGCGGCCAGGCGGGCGGCAGCGGCCAACGCGCACTCGTCCTGGCTCTGGCCCGCCCGCGGCTCGTCCAGCTCTTCGGCCACCTCAACGGGCAGGTCGAGCAGGTCCGCCACCGGGCTGAGAGTCTGGACGCAGCGCCGGGCCGACGCGGCGAGCAGTCGTACCGGTGCAACCACGGCCACCAGCGGCGCCAGCCGTCGGGCCTGGGCCCAGCCGGCAACGGAGAGCGGCCGGCCGCCCTGGGAGCCGGCCCAACTGCTCCGCCCAACCGCGTGCGCGGGCCGCACCAACATGACTGTCGCGGTGACCGGTGGCAGGGCTGCGAACGCGCGGACCACCGCCGCGTCGTGCGGGTAACTGACCAACCGCACCGCTTGGTCCACCGCGAGCCAGCGCACCTCGTCAACCTCGTCGTCGGCCGGAAGGCCACCGGCCGCGACCGCCCGCATCGACCAGTAGTCGACCACCTTCGGCCGGCCCTGGCTGCGGTAGCGCACCCTCGGCAGCCGGGCCTGCGGCACTGCCCGTGCGCCGGTCTCCTCGGCGACCTCCCGGAGGGCGGCTTGGAGCGGGTGCTCGCCCGGCCCGAGCTTTCCCTTCGGCAGGGACCAGTCGGCGTAGCGGGGGCGGTGCACCAGGCAGACCTCGACACCGCCCCGGACCGGCCGCCAGAGGAGTCCGCCGGCCGCTCGGATCCCGCTCGCCATCTGGCTAGCGTACGGCCGTGCCGCCAACTCGGCGTAACAGCAGGTCCTGCAGGTGCGCCCGGGGGGCGTCCCCGCTGCCCACGCGCCGGTGCCAGCTGCCCTCCGCGTCCAGCTCGAACGCCTCCACGTCGGGGCTGAACGCGGCGGTCAGCACGTGATCCAGCTCGGCTCGGGCTACCGGGTCGGTGACCCGGACCAGTGCTTCGACCCGCCGGTCCAGGTTGCGGTGCATCAGATCGGCCGAGCCCATCCAGAACTCGGCGTCGCCGTCGTTGCCGAACCGGAAGATCCGCGAATGCTCCAGGAACCGGCCGAGCACCGATCGGACCCGGATGTTCTCCGACAGGCCCGGAACCCCGGGGCGGAGCGTGCACATACCCCGAATCAGCAGGTCCACGTGGACGCCGGCCTGGGAGGCCCGGTAGAGCGCGTCGGTGATCTCCTCGTCAACCAGCGAGTTCACCTTGAACTGGACCAGCCCCGACAGGCCGAGCCGAACGTTGGCGACCTCCCGTTCGATCCGTTCGATCAGGCCGCTACGGATTCCCTGCGGCGCCACCAGCAGCTGCCGGTACGTCGTCTGCCGGCTGTAGCCGGTCAGCACGTTGAACAGGTCGGTCAGGTCGGCGCCGACCTCCGGGTCGGCGGTGAGTAAACCGAAGTCCTCGTAGAGCCGGGCGGTTTTGGGATGGTAGTTGCCGGTGCCGATATGGCAGTAGCGGCGGATCTGGTTGCCCTCCTGCCGGACCACCAGCGCTGTCTTGCAGTGCGTCTTGAGGCCCACCAGGCCGTAGACGACGTGGCATCCGGCGCGCTCGAGCGTGCGTGCCCAGCCGATGTTGGCGATCTCGTCGAAACGGGCCTTCAACTCGACCAGCACCACCACCTGCTTGCCGGCCTCCGCCGCGTCCACCAGGGCGTCCACGATGGGGGAGTCACCGCTGGTGCGGTAGAGGGTCTGCTTGATGGCCAGCACGTTCGGATCAGCGGCGGCCTGCTCGATGAAGCGCTGCACGCTGGTGGCGAAGGAGCGGTACGGGTGGTGTACCAGCACGTCCCCATCGCGCAGGGTGGCGAAGACACTGCGTGGTACCTCGCCCTCGGCGAGCCGTGGGTGGGTGGCCGGCACGAACGGCGGATCCTTCAGGTCCGGCCGATCCGCCTCGCCGTAGAGCTGCCACAGCGCCGACAGGTCGAGCAGACCGTTGACCCGCTGGACATCCTGGATATCCATGTCCAGTTCACGGATGAGGAGCTCCAGCATGTGTTCGGAGATCGAGGCGGCCACCTCCAGGCGTACCGAAGGGCCGAATCGACGCCGGGCGAGCTCCCGTTCGAGGGCCTGCAACAGGTCCTCGTCCCGGTCCTCGTCAACCTCCACCTCGGCGTTGCGGGTCACCCGGAACAGGTGGCACTCCACCACCTGCATGCCGGAGAAGAGCTGGCCCAGGTGCACCGAAATCAGATCCTCGACCGGCAGCACCTGGACGCCCGGCTGGTCGCGATGGACGCGGACGAACCGGGGTACGTTGTTGGGCACCTTGACCCGCGCGAACAGCTCCGGTCCGCCGTCCGGGGCGCAGACGGAGACCGCCAGGTTGAGGGAACGCCCGGAGATGTACGGGAACGGGTGGGCCGGGTCAACCGCGAGCGGGGTGAGTACGGGAAAGATGTGCTCACCGAAGTAGGTGTACAACCGGGTCTGCTCGGCGTCGGTCAGGTCCGCCCAGCGGAGGATGCGCAGGCCGGTGGCGGCCAGCTTCGGCAGGAGGTCATCGACGAAGCAGGCAGCCTGCCGGGAAACCAGGGTGGCGGTCTTCTCCGCGATCAGCTCGAGCTGGGTGCGCAGCGGCATCCGGTCGCCACCGCGGACCGGTAGCCCCGCGGAGAGCCGTCGCTTCAGCCCGGCGACCCGCACCATGTAGAACTCGTCGAGGTTGCTGGCGAAGATGGCGAGAAACTTCGCCCGTTCCAGCAGCGGGGTGCGCGGGTCCTCGGCGAGCGCGAGGACCCGCGCATTGAAGTCCAGCCAGGAGAGCTCGCGGTTGAGGAACCGGTCGTCCGGCAGCGGTTGCGCGGCGGGCGGTTCGGCGGGCAGCGCCGGCTGGTCCGGCACCGGGTCGAGTGCCTCTGCCAGGCCGGCTGCGTCGTCGGCCGGTTCGGCGTCTGTCGGTTTGGCTGGCTCGATGTCCGTCGGCTCGGTCGGTGCGGCGCTGGTCGGCTCGGCCGGGTGGTCGGCGGTGTCGGTGCCCCGGGCGGACAGGAAGCGGCCGTTGGCCCCGCGCGGGCGGGAGCCGTTGTGGGATGGAACCGCCGGTCGGCCGGCGACGGAGTCAGCGTGGTGCTCGCCAGGGGTGCTCACCCGCCCATCTTGACCTGAGCCCGGTTAACGCCAAATGAACTTGGCCGGGTTGCTCAGCTCATCGTCGGCAACGTCACGCGAATCACGGTTCCCGCCCCGTCGGTCTCCACCCGCAACCGTTGGCCGAGGCGGAGCAGCCGCAGGCCGGAGGCGTCGAAGGCCGGAGCCGGAAACGCCAGCTCGGTGCCGTCGTCGAGGAGGAGCACGCCGCTGCGGGTCGTCGCGTCATAGGTGGCCACCGTGCCCTGCATGACCGGCAGGCTACACCGGCCGACCGACGGTGGGGGCGGCCGTGCCACACAGCGACGCGGTGCGCGCCCCCAGCCCGAGCCGGGTGGCCGCGGCCAGGTCGGCGGCGGTGTCGACATCCCGTCGCAGGCTCGGCCCGGCGCCGAGCAGGGGAAGTGCACCACTGGCCGCATGCGCGGCCGCGGAGCCGCCCCCGAAGCGGGGGTCCAGCGGCACGCCGGGCGGCGCGGCCAGCAGCACGGTGCCGGTGCCGGGGGCGTCGGGTACGTACCGGCGGGCCGTGGGGCCGGACCGCGCCGCCGACAGGGCGGCCGCCAACTCGACCGGGCGTAGCGCGGGCAGGTCCGCGGTGAGGCCCGCGACCCAGCCGGCCCCGGCGACTGCCGCGCCGTGGCGGAAGGCGGGGTTGAGCCCGCCGGTGGGGTGGTCGGGCACCACCCGGGCGCCGGCCGCCCCGGCCGCCGCCGTCACCGCCGGATCGTCTGTCACCACCAACACCCCGGCAACCACCGGACAGGCCCGTACCGCCTCGATCGTGTCGACCGCCAACGCCAGCGCCAACGCCTCGTGGGGCTGGCCTGGCAGCGCGCCGCGGAGCCGGCTCTTCGCCGCGTCCAGCCGCTTCACCGGCACCACCACGGTCCACACCTGGGTCACCCCGCCATCCTGCCAGCCCGGTGCCGGTACCCTCACTGGCCGGACCCGGGGCGAGCAGGCATGATTTCACCTCGCGGGCGTTGAACCGGGTGGGGCGTACCGGCGGGCCGGACGGTGGCGGTAGAAGGAGGCGTGGGTGGCGCGGCGCAGGATCGGGTTCTGGCCACGGTTCGCTGTGGTGCTGGTCAAATCCGTGATGACGATCTGGACGCGGCGGAGTTGGCGCGGCATGGAACACCTGGGTCGCTCCGGCGGGATGATCCTCGTGCCGAACCACATCTCGCACGCCGATCCGCTGGTCGCCGCGCACTTCATCTACGACTCCGGACGTTGGCCGCGGTTCCTCGGCAAGGCCAGCTTGTTTCGAATTCCGCTGGTCGGCCTGATCCTGCGCCGCTGCTGGCAGATCCCGGTCGAGCGCGGCACCACGGCCGCGGTGCAGTCGCTGGACCGCCTGGTCGAGGTGGTGAACAGCGGCGGTGCGGTGGTGATCTACCCGGAGGGGACCACGACCCGGGAACCCGAGCTGTGGCCGATGAAGGCCAAGACCGGAGCGGCGCGGCTCGCCCTGGCCACCGGCGCCCCGGTCATTCCGGTGGCGATGTGGGGGCCCGAGCGGATGTTCGATCCCCGGACCGCCCGGCTGAACCCGCGTCCCCGAATTCCGGTGACCGTCGTCGCCGGGCCCCCGGTCGACCTGGACCGGTGGGCCGGCGTCCCTCCGACGAAGGCGGTGCTTGAGGAGATGACCGAGGTCATCATGCTGCGTCTGCGCGATCTGCTGGCCGAGGTCCGGCAGGCCGACCCGCCGGCGCTCTGGGAACGCCCCCACCGCCCCGAACGCCCGGGAGCGGCGGCATGAGCGGGCACGTCGCCGTGTTGGGGGCCGGGTCCTGGGGGACAGCCTTCGCCAAGATCCTCGGTGACGCGGGCCGGGAGGTCACCCTCTGGGCCCGGCGACAGTCGGTCGTGGCGGCCCTGCGGGCCGAGCGGAGTAACCCGGAGTACCTGCCGGGTCTGGTCCTGCCGGAGCGGGTGACGGCCACCGGTGACGCCGGGGCGGCGATCACGGGCGCTGAGCTGGTGGTGCTGGCGGTCCCGTCGCAGACACTGCGCGGCAACCTCGCCGAGTGGCTCCCGTACCTGCACCGCGACGCCACGCTGGTCTCCCTGATGAAGGGGATCGAACTCGGCACCACCAAGCGGATGAGCGAGGTGGTCATGGAGACTGCCCGCGTCCCCGCCGACCGGGTGGTCGTGGTCTCCGGGCCGAACCTGGCGCCCGAGATCGCCGCCGAGCAGCCCGCCGCCACCGTCGTCGCCTGCCCCGACGTTGACCGGGCCACCCTCGTGCAGCGGTCGATCACCACCCCGTACTTCCGCCCGTACACCAACGACGACGTGATCGGCTGCGAGTTGGGGGGCGCGGTCAAGAACGTCATCGCTCTCGCGTACGGGATCGCCACCGCGATGGGCTTCGGCCACAACACCAGGGCGATGCTGGTCACCCGCGGGCTGGCCGAGACCGCCCGGCTCGGGGTAGCGCTCGGCGCCGACCCGCTGACCTTCGCCGGCCTCGCCGGTATGGGCGATCTGGTCGCGTCCTGCTCCTCCCCGTCAGCTCGCAACCGCACCTTCGGCGAGCACCTCGGCCGGGGGGCGACCCTGGAGGAGGCCCGGATCGCCACCCGGCAGACCGCCGAGGGGGTCAAGAGCGCGCTGGCCATCCGGGATCTGGCCCGAGCACACCAGATCGAGATGCCGATCACCGAGCAGGTCGAGCTGGTCTGCCACGAGGGCGGGGACCCACGACGTGCGGTCGCGGCGCTGATGAGCCGTACGACGAAGCCGGAGTGAGGCGATGCCAGGCGACCGCGACGGAACCCGCTGTGTCCGTGCTGGGCTGCCGGAGCCGGTACCCGGGGATCCGTTCCTGCCCGGTCCGGTCTTTGCCGCGCCGTACCACCTCGATCCGGCGGCCGGTCCGGCGGGCACGCCGAACGGCTACGGTCGGACGGACAATCCGACCCGGCGGCGGCTGGAGGCGGCGATCGGTGAGCTGGAGGGGGCCGACTGTCGGGTCTTCGCCAGCGGCCAGGCGGCGATCACCGGGCTGCTGCTGAGTGCGTTGCGTCCCGGCGACACGGTGCTGCTCCCTGCCGACGGCTACTTTCCGGTGCGGGCGTTCGCCACCGAGACCCTGGCCGGCATCGGGGTACGGGTACTCCTCGCGCCGACCGCCGGGCCGTATCCGGAGCTCACCGGCGTACGTCTGGTGTTGGTGGAGTCCCCGGCCAACCCGGGCCTGGACGTCGTGGACCTGCCCGCGTTGGCGGCGCGGGCGCGGGCGGCGGGGGCCCTGTTGGTGGTGGACAACACCACCGCGACCCCGCTCGGGCTGCGTCCGTTGGAACTCGGCGCCGACCTGGTGGTGGCCTCGGGCACGAAGGCGCTCACCGGCCACTCGGACCTGCTGCTCGGGTATGTCGGCACCCGGTCAGCCGAGCTACTCGCGGCGGTGACCCGGTGGCGGGACCAGACCGGCGCGGTCCCGGGCGCCTTCGACGCCTGGCTGGCACACCGATCCCTGGCCACCCTCGACCTGCGGCTGGCCCGGCAGACCGCGAACGCGGCGGCCCTCGCCGGGTTGTTGGCTGAGCAACCGGGGGTGACCGGGCTGCGCTGGCCGGGCCGACCGGAGGACCCGGCCTACCCGGTCGCCGTGGCGCAGCTGCGCCGGATGCCGGGGGTGCTCTCGTTTGATCTCGGCGACGCCGACCGGGTCGCGCGCTTCGTCGCCGCGGCTCGGCTGGTGGCGGCGGCCACCTCGTTCGGCGGGCTGCACACCACGGCTGACCGGCGGGCCCAATGGGGGGACGACACCCCACCCGGCTTCGTCCGGCTCTCCTGCGGTGTCGAGGACACCGCCGACCTGGTTGCCGACGTGGCCGCAGCGCTGCGGGTCGTCAACTGCTGACCGCCGCCGGTTCCCCATGGCGGGTCACCGGCGTGGGAACTAGCCTCACGTCATCGTCTCCGGAGCGGGAGGGCAGACGTGGGCAGCGCGGCAACGCCGGTGGTCGTTGGTTTGGACAACGGCGGCACCAGCAACAACGCCACCGTTCTGACGGTGGATGGACGCTTCCTTGTGGACGGGTTGCTGGAGAGCCCGAGCGAGGTCCAGGCCGGTCCGCAGGCGGCGATCGAGGCTCTCGCGGGCGCCTTTGCCGGGGCATTGGCGTCGGCCGGGGTAGCTCGGGATCTGGTCCGGGCGGTGGGGCTGGACACCCCCGGACCGGCCAGCGCCGTCGGGGTGATCTCCTCGCGTGGTTCGACCAACTTCTCCCAGCCACAGTGGCGGGGTTACGACGTGCGGGGTGCACTTGAGCGGCGGCTCGGCCTGCCGGTGGTGTATCTCAACGACGGCAACGCCGCCGCCCTGTACGCGCACCACTCGTACTTTGGCGCGGATGCGGCGCGTCGCTCCTCGGCCTCCGTGGTGGTCGGTACCGGGCTCGGTGGTGGGCTGGTCGACGGCGGGCGGGTGATCGCCGGTGCGGCCGGCATGGCGGGTGAGTTGGGGCACGTACCGCTACCGCTGACCGGCCTGCTTGGCCCCGGTCAGCCGGATCCGGTCTGCGGCTGTGGGTTCGTCGGGGACGCGGAGAGCGTCGCGTCGCTGACCGGGATCGCCCGTAACCTGCTGCCGTACTGGCTGACCCGATTCCCCGGGCATCCGCTGACCGCGCAGCCGCTGGCGCGGGCCGCGAAGCTGGTCCGTGGGCTTGGCGAGCGGGGCGACCCACTGGCCCGGGAGATCTTCACCCAGCAGGCGAAGGCGATCGGCCGGCTGTTCACCCTCGTGGCGAATCTGGCTGACCCGCACGCCTACTTCGTCGGCGGGGGCGTGGTGGAGGCGGCCCCGGAGTTTCGCGACTGGTTCCTCGCCACTGTCCGCGAGCACACCGTGCTGCGGAAGGAGCAGGCGGCGGTGGCGACATTTGCGCTGGTGCCGGAGCGGGACATGGCCGGGGCCCGGGGGGTGGCCCTCGCGGCGCTGCGGGGGTGGTCGGCGCCGGGGCGATGACGGGTGCCCGGGCTTGACTACCGGTGGTCGGGCGACGGTGGGACCAGTACCGCCGCCCGACCGGTCATCGGCGTGGTGGCGCGGCGGTGAAGGTCGTCCAGGCTGCGGGGGTGAAGAGCAGCGCCGGGCCGGTGCGGTCCTTCGAGTCGCGCACGCCCACCACCTGCGGCAGCGTCGCGATCTCGACGCACGCCCCCTCGTCTCCGCTGTGGCTGCTGGTGCGCCAGTGGGCCCGGGTCAGCTCCGGGCCGAACGTCGGGGTCATCGTCCTACCGTCCCTCCATGAGGTGCCGAAGCTGGTCCCGGCTGTCTGCCGGGCTGAGGGCCACGCTCCGTAGGTGCTCCATGATTTTGGTGCAGGTGCGGAGGTCGCCGGGGCGGTCGAGGACCATCTGGCCGGCGACTGTCTCCACCGAGGCGATGACGGGGTCTTCGGGGTCCGCGAACTCCAGGATGTGTAGTGAGCCGCGGGTGCCACGGTGGTAGCCGGCGGCCAGTGGGATCACCTGGACGGTGACGTTGGGCAACTCGCTTGCCTTCAGCAGGTGGCCCAGTTGCGCCGCCATCACCGTCCGGTCGCCGACCGGTCGGAGTAGGGCGCCTTCGTCGATGATGGCGTCGAGGATCGGCGGGTGCGGTGCGGTGAGTCGCTGCTGCCGGTCGAGCCGAAGCTGGACCCGCTGCTCGACCTCGTCATCGATCAGGGTGTGTGGGCCGCCCCGCATCACGCCGCGGATGTAGTCGGCGGTCTGGAGCAGGCCGGGCACCACGGAGGGCTCGAAGTTGGCGATTCCGGTGGCCTCGGCCTCCAGCGCGATGAAGTCGATGGTGCGCCGGTCGAGAAGGTACGAGTAGGAGACCCACCAACCGGGCTTGCGTGCGTCCTTGGCGAGTTGTGCCGCTGCCGCGATCTCGTCTGGCGCGACACCGTAGAGGGTGAGGAGCGCGCGGACGACCGCCGGGCTCACCAGCGTCTGCGCGTTCTCGTAGCGGGACAGGGTGCTGCGGGTGCTGCTGATTTCGTCCGCTGCGGACTCCAGGGTGAGGCCGGCGGCCTCCCGGTGCGTGCGCAGAGCGATGCCCAGCCGGCGGGCACGGGCGGTTTTCGGGGCCATGTATCGATCCTTGCACATATTTGGGAGGTGGTAAATGAGAGAACGCGGGTGAGAGTTGCATTCACGGCTGTCGCAGTGTCACTCTGTTATCAGGTCCTCGCTGGCGGTTGTCGTGGCGACGGTGGTGGCGAGCGACTCGGAGGGATGAGGCGCGCGGTGGTCGGGTTCCCTCCCCCGGACCCGATTGCCGCGTGCTGCCCCGATGGCTCGCCGTCCGGAGGGACTCGACATGCGAACTGCCCGGCTGCCCCGACAGGGCCGCGACGCCACCGAGTCCGGCCAGGTGGCGCTGACCCGATTCCTGGTGGTGCTCACCGATGTGCGCTCCCAGGACCGCGACCGGGACGAGCGGGCCAGCCCGGAGCGGCGGCGGCAGGTGGTGGGCGCGAGTAGCCGTGAGGCGGCCGAGCGCATCGCGGGAGCGTTCATGGCGCTGGGCATGGTGCGGGCGGGTCGGCAGCGGGTCAAGCTGATCGCGACCGGCCGGCGGCGCACTGGGGGGTAGTCGACGCCCCCGGGCTTCCGGAAACAACCGGACCGTCTCCTTCCTGCCCGACTAAACCTATACATCCCAAAATTCGGTTACCCACCGTATTGTGGGGTCGCCTTGTTACCAAGCCCTCGCGCTCTCAACGGGGTATCGCCCGCCGACGTTCACCACGCACAGTAAGGTCACCAAGGTGAGCGCCCCGGCAGATGCGGCGAGCCGACGGAGAGGTGAGGGCCAGTGACCACCCCAGGCAAGACCCGCGTGGCGGTCGTGTTCGGCGGGCGTAGCCCGGAGCACGGCATTTCCTGTCTCAGCGCCGGCAGCGTGCTGGCGGCGCTTGACCCCGACGAATACGAGGTCGTGCCGGTAGGGATCAGCCGCGCCGGCCAGTGGGTGTTGACCGGAGGCGATCCGGGTCAGTTTGAGATCAGTGCCCGGCAGTTGCCGGAGATCACCGCCGAGAGCGGGGACGCCGTCATGCTGAACGCCGACCCGAGTAGCCAGGGGCTGCTGGTACTCGACGCGACCGCGGGCCCCCGGGCCCTCGCCGACGTGGACGTGGTGTTTCCGGTCCTGCATGGAGCGTACGGGGAGGACGGCACTATCCAGGGGATGCTGGAGATGGCCGGCCTCCCGTACGTCGGGGCGAACGTCTTCGCCTCCGCCGCCGCCATGGACAAGGAGTTCACCAAGAAGCTCTGCGCCGCTGAGGGGATTCCGGTCGGCCCGTACGCGGTGCTGCGCAGCGGCATGACCCTGACCGAGCGGGACAAGCAGCGCCTCGGCCTGCCGGTCTTCGTCAAGCCCTCCCGGGCCGGCTCATCCTTCGGGATCACCAAGATCAGCGACTGGGCGGAGTTGGACGACGCGGTCGCCACCGCCCGGAAGATCGATTCCAAGGTCCTCGTCGAGGGTGCTGTCGTTGGCCGTGAGGTCGAATGTGGCGTGTTGGAGGGCGAGGCCGGCGGGACGCCGGAAGCCTCCGTGCTCGCCGAGATCCGGGTGGTCGGGGAGCAAGACTTCTACGACTTCGAGGCGAAGTACATCGACGCTGATCTCGCCTCGGAGTACGACATCCCCGCCGACCTACCGGAGCGGGTCACCCGTCAGGTCCAGGAGTACGCGGTCCGCGCCTTCACCGCGCTCGACTGCGCCGGGCTGGCTCGGGCTGACTTCTTCATCACCCCCGAGCTGGATGTCTACCTCAACGAGGTCAACACGATGCCCGGCTTCACTCCGTCGTCGATGTTCCCGCGGATGTGGGCGGCCGCCGGCCTGGAGTACCCGAAGCTGATCAACCGCCTCGTCCGGACCGCCCTGCACCGTGGGACCGGGCTGCGCTGAGTCGCCTCGCCGCCGCCCGTTGGCGGCCGGTCCGGCAGGTCCGGTCGCGGCGGCGGCCCGGTGACGGGGTCTACGCGGGGCGGCAGCCCGTCGGGGCGTCGGCAACGGAGGGGACCGTAGCGATGATCGTCTCCGAGATGGGGGAGACCCACTGGAGCGGCTGGTCGTAATCGTCGGGCACCCGGACCGTGACCGTCGTCTCCCGGTCGACGGTGCTCAGCACGGTGCTGCCCGCCGCCTCGCTGCCGTACCAGCAGACCCGGTTGACCAACCAGAGCTTGTCGGTGTCGGCGACGGTCGGCGCTGCGCCGCCGCAGGCCACGGTGAGGGCTGGGTCACCGTACGCGGCGTTCTGCTCGGGGCCGGCGGTGACCGGACGCTGCGGCAACTCCCGGATCGCCGGCGGAAGCTGGGAGAGCAGGGCCCGGCAGACGGTGGCGGGGCGCTCGGCCAGAGCCGGAGCGGCCATCTCCACCGGGGTGGTTGCGAGCGGCGCGGGAGCCGTCGCCGACGCACTCGGCTCGGATTCCGGCTGATCCGGGGCGAACTGGTTGAACGCCAGGACGCCGGCCAGCACGGTGGCCGGGAGCGCGACCGCCGTCGCGATCAGGGCCGCGCCGCGGTTGGAGCGGTCCCGGCCGCCCTCCGGAGACCCGTCGGTGGCCGCCGGGCGGGCGGCGGTGTCGTCTCCGAGGGCGGGCGCGGCGTCGGGGGCGGTGGTGGTTTCGGATGAGTCGGGCAGCTTGCTCACTTAGAGACGCACCACCGAACAGGTGAGGGTGCGGGTGATTCCAGGCACCATCTGCACCTTGCTGACGATGAGGTCGCCGAGTTCGTCCACGGTCGGCGCTTCGCAGAGCAGCACCACGTCGTAGGGCCCGGTGACGGCGTCGACGCGGACAACGCCGGTAATCTTCGCGATCTGACCGGCCACGTCACGCGCCTGGCCGACCTCTGTCTGGATGAGTATGTACGCCTGTACCACGTTCGACCTCCCTCCGTCGCCGCCGGATGCGCGGCCTGAAGGGAGAAAATACCCTACCGACCAGGCCGAATTCCGATCGGCGGAGAAGGAGAAGCGGTGAGCGAACGCGGCAACGGCGTTTCGGGGCTGGGTGAGTTCGGTCTGATCGACCGGGTCACCGCTCGGTTGTCCTACGGACCAACCGTCCTGCTCGGCCCCGGGGACGACGCGGCGGTGGTGGCCGCCGCGGACGCCCGGGTCGTCGCCTGCACCGATGTGCTGGTCGAGGGGCGGCATTTCCGCCGGGACTGGTCCGCGGCGCAGGACATCGGCCACCGGGCAGCCGCGGCGAACCTCGCCGACATCGCGGCGATGGGTGCGCGATCGACCGCCCTGCTGGTCGCCCTCTGCATGCCACCGGAGCTGCCGCCCGGGTGGGCGGAGGAGTTGGCCGACGGCCTGGCCGCGGAGGCCACCATCGTGGGGGCCAGCGTGGTGGGCGGGGACATATCGGCGAGTCCCACCCTGACCATCGCGGTGACCGCACTCGGTGATCTCGGCGGCCGGGCACCGGTGACCCGGGCCGGGGCCCAGCCCGGTGACGTCCTGGCGCTCGCCGGTCGGACCGGGTACGCGGCAGCCGGCCTCACCGTCCTGTCCCGCGGCTTCCGGACCCCGCGGCTGCTGGTCGAGGCGTACCGACGACCCGAGGTGCCGTACCCGGCCGGACCGGCCGCGGCCGCCGCCGGGGCGACCGCGATGATCGATGTTTCGGATGGGCTCCTCGCCGACCTGGGGCATGTGGCCCAGGCGAGCGGGGTGGCGGTGGACGTGCGGCGGGACGCCTTCGCGGTGCCCCGGCAGATGCGCGATGCGGCCCAGGCGCTCGGCGTCGATCCGTACACCTGGCTGTTGACCGGCGGGGACGATCACGCCCTCGCGGCGACCTTCCCCCCGACGGCGGTGTTGCCGGCGGGTTGGCAGCCGATCGGCGCGGTCACCGCTGGCGCCGGGGTGACCGTCGACCAGCGGCAGTGGGAGGGCTCCGCCGGCTGGGACCACTTCCGGTAGGCGCACCGGACGGTCGTACCCTGCACTGGTGCAGAACCTGCAGATCTACCTCACCCGATTCGACTCGCCGACGGCACAGCGGCTGATCAAGGCCGCCCTCGCCGACCTGGGCGTGCGATACGGCGGCAGCGGCGACGAGACCCCGGTGGACGCGGCCGAGTTCGAGCCGCCCGCCGGGACCTTCCTCGTCGCCGAGCTCGATGGCGAGTCCGTGGCCTGTGGCGGCTGGCGTAGCCACGACGGGTCGGTCGAGACAGCCGAGCTGAAGCGGATGTACGTGACACCGCACGTCCGGGGGCGGGGCGTGGCCCGAGTCATGCTGGCGGCGGTGGAACAGTCCGCGCGTGAGCAGGGCCGGCAGCGGATCGTCCTGGAGTGCGGCGACCGGCAACCCGAGGCGCTCGCGCTGTACCGTTCATCCGGCTACGCGCGGATCCCGAACTTTGGCTTCTACAAGGATGCCCCGGGCTGCGTCTCGTTCGGCCGGGCCCTCTGAATCCGCGCTCCGCTCGGCGGCCGCCCCCAGGCTCCGCTCAGCGGACGACCGGCCCCGCTCGGCGGGCATGCCGCCCCAGGCTCCGCTCAGCCGGTGCGCGGGGCCCAACAACGCGAAACCGGCGGACCCGTCAGGGTCCGCCGGCGCGTCTGGCTGGGCTACCGCGTCAGGCGCGGGTGACCTTGCCGGCCTTGATGCAGGACGTGCAGGCCTTCAGCTTCTTGGTGGTGCCACCACCGGCCGGGGTACGCACGGACTGGATGTTCGGGTTCCAGCGGCGGTTGGTCCGCCGGTGCGAGTGGGACACGTTGTGGCCGAAGCCCGGCCCCTTACCACAGACGTCGCACACGCTAGCCACGGGATACTCCTGGGATTGATCCGTTCATGAGGTCGTCACCAGGCGCTGCCCGGGCAACCCGGTCAGGTTACCCGATGCCTGCTCGCGATGCCCAACCCCCCTCCGTTCCGCCCCGGCCCTGGGCAGACCGCCCCGGCCTGGGCGGGACCCGTCCGGCGTTGCGCGGACACGCCCGGCGCGCGCCGCCGGGCCAGACGCGGGTCGGAGGGCGCCAGTAGGCTACTCACCGTGCTGGACACCCTCGATGCCGCCGCGGTCCGCCGTTGGTGCGCGGGTGGGCTGGTCGCGCTGAAACGCCACCAGGGCGAGATCGACCACCTCAATGTCTACCCGGTGCCCGACCGTGATACCGGCACCAACCTGGTCCTCACCCTCACCTCGGCGCAGCAGGCGTTGGCGATGGAGCTGGACAAGCTGCCCGACGACGGGCGCACCCCGCACGGGCAGGCGCTCCGGCTGATGGCGCGGGGTGCGCTGCTCGGGGCCCGGGGCAACTCGGGAGTGATCCTGGCGCAGATCCTGCGTGGCTTCGCGGACGCGCTGGCCGCGGTCCCGGTGGTGCGGGGCCGGGCGCTGGCCGCCGCCCTGCGCGCCGCCGCCACCGCCGCCTACGCCGCCGTCGCCGCTCCGGTCGAGGGGACGCTGCTCAGCGTGGCCGCCGCCGCGGCACGCGCCGCCGAGCGGGCCGGCCGGGACGAGCTGGGCACCGTGGTCCGGGCCGCGGCCGACGAGGCCGCCCAAGCCCTCGGCCGAACGCCCCAGCAGCTACCGGCGCTGGCCCGCGCGCGGGTGGTTGACGCCGGTGGGCGGGGCCTCTGTCTGCTACTCGACGCCCTGGTCGAGGTGGTCACCGGGGAGCGTCCGGCGCGTCCGGAGCTCACCGGCCGCTCGCCCCACCCGCCAGCCGACGATTCCCGCGAGCGCAGCGGGTCGACGTACGCCTACGAGGTGCAGTACCTGCTCGACGCCGAACCGGCGGCCGTGGCCCGGCTACGCGAGGAGCTCGGCGCTCTGGGCGACTCGCTGGCGGTCGTCGGCGACGGCGCGGTCTCCGGCGGCACCTGGAACGTCCACGTGCACGTGGACGATGTCGGCGCGGCAATCGAGGCGGGAGTGGTCGCTGGTCGTCCGCACCGGATCGCGGTGACCCGCTTCGCCGATCCGCCCCGGCCGCCCGCGTCGCCGGGGCCCGACCCGGCGCCGGACCGCCGGGCGGCGGTGGTGGTGGCCACCGGGGTTGGCATCGTCGAGCTCTGCACCGCGGCGGAGGCGACGGTGCTGGAGGGCGTCTTCTCCACCGATGAGCTGTTGACCGCCGTCCGCGCCACTGGCGCGGCCCACGTCGTGGTGCTGCCCAACGACGCGGACACCCAGGCGATGGCGAACGACGTGACCCGAGCGGCGTACGAACTCGGCGTCAGGGTCAGCGTGGTCCCGACCCGGTCGCCGGTGCAGGCGCTCGCCGCGCTCGCCGTCCGGGACCCGGGTCGGCCCTTCGAGGACGACGTGATCGCGATGGCCGAGGCCGCCGGCGCCTGCCGGTACGCGGAGGTCTGCTACGCCAGCCGGGCGGCCCTGACGGTCGCCGGTCCCTGCCGGCCGGGGGACGTGCTCGCCCTGGTCGACGGCGAGGTACACCTCATCGGGGCGGACCTGCTCGACACCTGCACCGCTGTGGTCGACCGGATGCTCGGCGGCGGTGGCGAGCTGGTGACCCTGCTGGTTGGGGCGGACGCCCCCGCCGGCCTGGCCGAGGCGGTCCGCGAGCACGTGGTTCGCTCCTGGCCGTTCGTCGAGGCGCAGGTGTACCTGGGCGGGCAGCCGCACCACCCGCTCCTGGTGGGGGTCGAATGACCTCCGACCAGGCCACTGTCGACACCCCGTTGGGCAAGCTGGTCGGGGCGAAGACGGCCAAGGCGCTCGCCGCCCACCTTGACCTGCACACCGCGGGCGATCTGCTCTACCACGTCCCCCGCCGGTACGACGAGCGCGGTGAGCACACCGACATTCGGTCGCTCGATGTCGGCGAGCAGGTCACCGTCCTGGCCCAGGTGCAGCGCACCGCCGTGCGTCCGATGCGCCAGCGCCGCGGAAATCTGCTGGAGGTGACGGTCGGTGACGGTTCGGGGGGCGCGCTGACCCTGACCTTCTTCGGCAACCAGGTCTGGCGCGAGCGGGACCTACGCCCCGGCCGGTGGGGGCTGTTCGCCGGCAAGGTCACCGAGTTTCGGGGCCGCCGGCAGCTCAACGGCCCGGAGTACGTGCTCCTCGGCGACGGTGCTGAGGGCGAGGTGGCGGCCAGCGAGGAGGTCGAGGAGTTCGCGGGCGCGTTGATCCCGGTCTATCCGGCCGCCGCGGCGGTGCCGACGTGGGTGATCGCCCGGTGCGTGCGGGTCGTACTGGACACTGTCGACCCACCGGCGGATCCGGTACCGGCTACCGTGCGGAGCGCTCGTAACCTGGTCGGCCTCGGCACCGCCCTGCGCGAGGTGCACCGGCCGGCCAGTAAGGAGGCGCTCTACCGGGCCCGCCGCCGGCTCAAGTGGGACGAGGCCTTCGCGGTGCAGCTCACCCTGGTGCGACGCAAGCGGCAGGCCGCCGACCACCCAGCCCGACCACGACCCGGAGTGGACGGTGGCCTGCGAGACGCCTTCGACGCCCGCCTGCCGTACCAGCTGACGGCCGGCCAGCGGGAGGTCGGCACCGAGATCGCCACCGACCTGGCCACCGCCCACCCGATGCACCGGCTGCTCCAGGGCGAGGTCGGTTCCGGTAAGACGGTGGTCGCGCTGCGCGCGATGCTGCAGGTGGTGGACGCCGGTGGGCAGGCCGCCCTGCTGGCCCCGACCGAGGTGCTCGCCGCCCAGCACCACCGCGGCATCCTCGACCTGCTCGGGTCGCTGGGGCGGGCGGGCGAGCTGGACGCCGCCGAGCACGCCACCCGGGTGGAGCTGGTCACCGGGTCGCTGGGTGCCGCGGCTCGTCGCCGGGCACTGGGCGAGGTGCGTAGCGGCGCCGCCGGCATCGTGCTGGGCACACACGCCCTGCTGTACGAGGGCGTCGACTTCGCCGACCTCGGGCTGGTGGTGGTGGACGAGCAGCACCGCTTCGGCGTCGAGCAGCGGGACGCGTTGCGGGCGAAGGCGGAGCAGCCACCACACGTACTGGTCATGACGGCCACCCCGATTCCCCGTACGGTGGCCATGACCGTCTACGGAGACCTGGAGGTCTCCACCCTGTCGCAGCTGCCGCGGGGGCGTTCGCCGATCGCGTCGCACGTGGTTCCGGCCGCGGAGAAGCCGGCCTTCCTGGACCGGGCGTGGCGCCGGCTGCGGGAGGAGGTCACCGCCGGCCACCAGGCGTACGTGGTCTGCCCACGTATCGGCGACGGCCCCGCCGCCGACGAGGAGGCGGCGCCGGCGGACGACACCGCGCGCCGGCCACCGCTCGCGGTGACCGAGGTGGCGCCGCTGCTCGCCGAGGGGCCGCTGCACGGGCTGCGGATCGGGGTGCTGCACGGTCGACTTCCCGCGGAGGAGAAGGACGCGGTGATGCGTTCCTTCGCCGCTGGTGATCTCGATGTGCTGGTGGCCACCACCGTGGTCGAGGTCGGAGTGGACGTGCCGAACGCCACCGTGATGATCGTGCTGGACGCCGACCGGTTCGGGGTGTCCCAGCTGCATCAGCTGCGCGGTCGGGTCGGCCGTGGCTCCGCGGCGGGGCTCTGTCTGCTGGTCACCGAGGCGCTGGAGGGCAGTCCGGCGCGGGAGCGGCTGGACGCGGTGGGGTCGACAACGGATGGTTTCAAGCTCGCCGAGCTCGATCTGGAGCAGCGCCGCGAGGGCGATGTGCTCGGTGCCACCCAGTCCGGTCGCCGCTCGCAGCTGCGGCTGCTGTCGCTGCTGCGGGACGCGGACCTGATCCGCGACGCCCGGACCGAGGCGATCAACCTGGTAGAGGAGGATCCGGAGCTGGTGCGCCATCCGGCGTTGGCGGCGTCGGTGGCGGCCCTGGTGGACGCGGACCGCGCCGAGTACCTGGAGAAGGGTTAGCCGCGCCAGGGGCGGCGGCGACCAGAGCGGGATCGGTCCGGCATGGCCGGTCCGGCGGGATCGGGTCCGGCTCGGTAAGCCCGGACGGTATCGGTCCGGGCAACGGCGAAGGGCGGGCCGACCAACTGGTCGGCCCGCCCTCAGCGGTCAGTAACCCTCAGCTCAGGCGGTGAACCGGAGCTTGCGACGACGGGCCATGACGAACAGGCCGCCACCGATGGCCAGCAGTACGGCGGCGCCGGCGGCGATGCCGCCAGCCGCGGCACCGGTCACGGGCAGGCCCGGGTCGCCGCCGCCCTCACCGGGGGTGCAGTCCTCGGGCTTCTCCCAGGCGACCGGCTCGGGGTTCTCGATGCCCTCGCCGCTCGGCGTGACGGTCAGGCCCTCCTCGGCCGGGAAGGACACGGTGCCGCTCATGCCCGGCTCGACGGTCAGCGTCTGCGGCTCGCCCTTGTTCGGGGTGAAGGTCGCGGTGACGGTCTTGCCGTCCTCGGGGTTGTCGATCTCGAAGATCAGCTCGTCGCAGGTGGACTTGTAGGCGCCGGTCGGCTCGCCCGGCTCGACGCAGTCGTCGGCCGGCTCCGGGGCGCCCTTGAAGAGCACCTCATCGGTGCCCTCTTCCCGCACCAGGATTTCGGTCGCCTGCTCCGCGGGAATCTGGATTGTTGCGCTCTCGCCAGGCTTGACGCTCGCCTCCTGCTCGCCGCCCACCGCCGTAACAGTGAACTCCGCCGCGGCGGTCGCGTCGGCGGCGTTGTTGAGCGTGACGTGGACGACGCCCTCGCAGTCAGCCTGGATGCTCGCCGTCGGCTTGGGAGTCCCTGACGTGGGCGGGTCGGAGGGCGTCGGCGTCGGAGTGGTCGGCGTCGGCGTCGGAGTCGGCGGCTTACAGGTGCCGCAGATCTTGACCGTGGCCGGGCGCAGCCGGCGCTCCTTGAAACCGTTGTCCCATTCGACCCGGACGGCCAGCGACGCCTTGGTGACGTTGCGGTCCACCCGCAGGGAGGCGGTCAGCGTGTCGTTGATCGAGTGCGGGTACTCGTCGGTGACGGCGAGTTCGGGGATGGTGACGTCGGTGGCCTTCCGCCCGACGTAGGTCTTGGCCACCACCTCGACCAGCTTGAACTTCTCGACGTTCTTCGGGGTGGATGCGCTTTCGACGTTCCAGGTGACAACCCACTCGCCGGTGGCGGTGTCGCACTCGGCCGAGCCCGTGACGCTGCTGTGGTGGGCGCTGGCGGGGGTGGCGACGAGCGCTACCCCGGTGAGGCCGAGCAGCGCGCCGGCGGCGATGACGCCGGCACGTCGGAATAGGGCGTGGAGACGGTTCACGTCTGCTCCTGATAGAGGGGTCGGACGACGTGCCAGGCGGACGGGAGGTAGCGGTGACGCTGACGTGGACCGCGAGCTCACGGCGCTCGCTCGACACGGACTGTGCACCCACGGGGCGGGCACAGTGGGTGACTGTACTGACTTCCCATCGATCTCGTGGGCTGGGATGGGCGTCCCCCCAGGATGTTGCTGATTCGTGATCATTGATGTGCGGAGGGTCGCTGATTGGTGACCGTCCGATGTGTCGTATCGGTCTTTCTGGCGGTTACGGGGTCGTTGGGCGGTCCACGCGGTCGTGGCCGCCCACACCGAGGGGCAGCCGGATTACGATCCGGCCAAGGTCGGCCGGGGCGAGTGACGTAGCGTCGGACCATGACCATGTCCATGACCAGGAGTAGGCGTTGACGCGCATCGTGGCGGGCGCGCTCGGTGGACGCCGCATCGCCACCCCGCCCGGCGCCGGCACGCGGCCCACCTCTGACCGGGTCCGGGAGGCCCTGTTCAGCGCCGTTGCGGCGGCCGACGACCTGGAGGGGGTCCGATTCGCCGACCTGTACGCCGGGTCCGGGGCGGTGGGGCTGGAGGCGCTCTCCCGGGGCGCCGCGCACGTGCTGTTGGTCGAGTCGAACCCGCGGGCCGCCCGGACGATCCGGGAGAACATGGCCGCCCTGCGGGCCGGTGCGGCTGCCCGCCTGGTCGCGGGGAAGGTGGCCACCGTGCTCGCGGCCGGCCCCGAAGACGGCCCGTATGACGTGGTCTTCGCCGACCCGCCCTACTCGGTGTCGGACGAGGAGGTTTCCGTCATGCTCGCCGCGCTCCTGGGGAACGGCTGGTTGGCGCCCGATGCCCTGGTCGTGGTGGAGCGGTCGAGTCGCAGCGGCCCGGTCGGCTGGGCGCCAGGTGTCACCGGCGAGCGCAGCCGGCGATACGGCGAAACCATCCTTTGGTACGGTCGCCGATCATGAGGCGTGCGGTCTGTCCCGGCTCGTTCGACCCGGTCACCAACGGTCATCTCGACATCATCGGCCGGGCCAGTCGGCTCTTCGATGAAGTGATCGTCGGAGTGCTGATCAACCAGTCGAAGACCGGTCTGTTCACCGTTGACGAGCGCATCGACATGCTCCGCGAGGCGATCTCGTCGTACGGCAACGTTCGGGTGGAGTCGTTCCGCGGCCTGTTGGTGGACTTCTGTCACGCCCAGCAGGCCAGTGTCCTGATCAAGGGGCTCCGGGCGGTCAGTGACTTCGACTACGAGTTGCAGATGGCCCAGATGAACATCGGCCTGGCCGGCGTCGAGACGCTCTTCATGCCGACCAACCCGCTCTACTCGTTCCTCTCCTCGAGCCTGGTCAAGGATGTGGCGAAGTGGGGTGGTGACATCTCCGCCCACGTGCCGGAGGTGGTTCGCGAAGCCCTGCTGGCCCGCCTCGACCCGCCGTCGCGTCCCTGACCCACGGTCGGCGTCTCGGTTCGTCGTTGGTGTCCCGGTTCAGGGGACGGCGTCTCGGTCCCGGTCCGCCGCACCATGCGCCCCCTCCCGGCGACGCGCCGGGAGGGGGCATGGTGCGCCGGTGGATGGCACAGCGCATCATGTGTGGGGGCGCCGAATCCGGGTTCAACCCGCATCATTGAGATCGGCCGACGAACAACAGGAGTGAGGTACCAGTGGACCCGCTCGATCGAATCGACGAACTGATCACCATGGTGGAGCAGGCCCGCTCCGTGCCCATGTCCCGCAACAACTGCATGTTCGACCGGGGCGAGATGATCGCTGTCCTCGACGAACTGCGTGCCGAGTTACCCGCGGACCTGCGTCGGGCCGCCGCGCTGCTCGATGAGCGCGACAAGATCATGGAGGCCGGGAAGCGGGAGGCTGACCGGATCATCGCCGAGGGGGAGACGGAGCACGCCCGACTCGTGTCGATGAACGAGATCACCGTCTCGGCCGAGCACGAGGGGGCGCGGATCGTCGCCGAGGCGCGGGCCGAGGCGCAGCGACTCCGGGACGAGGTGGACGACTACGTCGACACCGCGCTCGCCAACTTCGAGCAGTTCCTCACCCGCGCCCTCGCCTCGATCGAGCGGGGTCGGGACAAGATGCACGCCCTCCGGGAGATCGGTACGTTCAGCGGAGAAGAGGCCGAGCGGCCGTTGAACTTCTAGGGCCGGCGGCCAGGACCGCGGGTTGAGCCCTGCCGAACGGGCGCGGTACGCCGCCGCCGTGGGGTGGAAACGCCCCCGGTTCGACGTTGCGGCGACCACCCAGGTAATCTCGGGTGTCGGCCCTCCCACCGGCCGGAGTCTAACTATGCCCAAGCACACGCCTGCACCACTCGACCCCAGGTCGCCGCTGGTCCTCGACACGAGAGACCTGCCGCGTCGACCTGGCGCGTTGCGTACGGTCCGGCGGGTGGCGGCGGCACCGGCGGACCTCGGCGTGGAGTTGATCGGCGTGCCGGCCGGTGCTGATCTCGACCTCGACCTGAGGTTGGAGTCGGTATCCGAGGGGGTGCTCGTCTCCGGGACCATCAGTGTTCCCATCAGGGGCGAGTGCAGCCGCTGCCTGCGCGAGATCGACGACGTCGCGGCCGTCCCGGTCCAGGAGCTGTACGCGTACGAGAACAGCACCACGGACATGACGGCCGACGAGGACGAGGTGGGCCGGATGCAGGGCGATCTGATCGACCTGGAGCCGGTGCTGCGGGACGCGGTGGTGTTGACGCTGCCGACCAACCCGCTCTGCCGGGAGGACTGCCCAGGCCTCTGCCCCGACTGCGGGGTGGGCTGGGCTGAGCTGCCGGCCGATCACAGCCACCAGCAGGTCGACCCGCGTTGGGCGGCCCTGTCGCAACTGACCCGTAAAGAGGAGTAAGAACCGTGGCCGTCCCCAAGCGCAAGATGTCGCGCAGCAACACCCGGTCCCGTCGGGCGCAGTGGAAGACCGCGGCGGTTGCGACCGTGGCCTGCCCGCAGTGCAAGTCGGCCAAGCTGCCGCACGCCGCCTGCTCCGTCTGCGGCACCTACAACGGCCGCCAGGTCCTTGAGGTCTGACCTGGACGACGAGTGACGCCCCCGACCTCTGGTCGGGCGGCGCGTGCGCCCCGGCGCGCGCCCGATGCCCCGGCTCCCATCGCCACCGGCTGGCCTGTTCCGGTCGAGGTCCCGGCGGAGCCGGGCATCGTGCGGATCGCCGTCGACCTCCTCGGCGGGGACGACGCTCCCGCCGTCGTGGTTGACGGCGTTCTGCGGGCCGTCCGTGCCGACCCCGACCTACACGTTCTGCTCGTCGGCCCGCCCGAGGCCGTCGGCGAGCTGACCGCCACCCTCGATCCGGCGCAGCGCGTCCGGATCACGACTTGCCCCGCTGAGCGGGGAGACCACACCACCGCCCGCGCCAACTCCACCGTTGGCGCCGCGGTGGACGCTGTCCGGGACGGCGCCGCCGACGCGCTCGTCTCCGCTGGTTCGACCGGGGCCACCGTCACCGCTGCTGCGCTCGGGCTCGGCCGCTGGCCCGACGTCCGGCAGCCAGCCCTGGCCGCCACCCTGCCCGGGGTCAACGGTCCGGTGGTCCTCCTGGACGTCGGCGGCTCGTTGGAGCCCCGTCCGGCTACCCTCGCCCGGCACGCGGCGCTCGGTGCCGCGTACGCCGTCGTCACGCATGCGCTTGAGTCACCGCGGGTCGGGTTGCTCTCGATCGGCACCGAGCCCGGCAAGGGCGATCGCGCGCGACGCCTGGCCGATCCCGCCCTCGCCACGGCGCTGCTGCCGTGCGCCGCCCGCTATATCGGCTTGGTCGAGGGATACGACGTCGCGTCCGGCGCGCGCGCCGATGTGGTGGTCACCGACGGATTCACCGGTAACGTGCTGCTCAAGGCGATCGAGGGCGCGTACGCGTTGACCGGTGGCCCACCGGCTGGCGGCCGGGCTCCCCGGGCCGCCGCCCTGCTCGGCGTCGCTGGCACGGTGGTGGTGTGCCATGGTGCTGCCCACGGAGGGGACATCGCCTCGGGTATCGCGTTGGCAGCCCACCTGGCCCGGCGTGAGGCCACCGACCAGGTCCGTGCGCTTCTCTCCGATCTCGGCACGGAAGCTCCCACGGACCGCTACGACCGCATCACCGACACCGAGGTACGCACATCATGAGCATCGACAAGCGTCGGCGACCGGCCGTCGGACACCTGGAGGCGGCGTTCGGCGTGGCGCTGGACCCGGAGTTGCTGGAGCGGGCGTTGACCCACCGTTCGTACGCGTACGAGAACGGCGGTCTGCCCACCAACGAGCGGCTGGAGTTTCTCGGCGACTCGGTGCTCGGCGTGGTGATCACGACCGCGTTGTTCCACAACCACCCCGACCTGCCCGAGGGGCAGCTGGCAAAGCTGCGGGCCAGCGTGGTCAACATGCGGGCCCTCGCCGAGGTGGCCCGCGGTTTGGGACCCACCGGCCTCGGCCCGTATCTGCTGCTCGGCAAGGGGGAGGAGAGCACCGGCGGGCGGGACAAGGCGAGCATCCTCGCCGACACGCTGGAGGCGCTGCTCGGTGCGATCTATCTCGAGAGCGGCCTGGAGACCGTGGCGAGCGTCATCCACCGGCTCTTCGACCCGTTGATGGCCGAGTCGGCCGGGCGCGGCGCGGCGTTGGACTGGAAGACCAGCCTGCAGGAGCTGACCGCCGCGCAGGGGTTGGGCGTCCCCGAGTACCGAATCGAGGGCACGGGGCCGGACCACCTGAAGACCTTCACCGCCTGGGTGGTGGTGGCGGGCCGGCGGTACGGCGGCGCGGAGGGGCGGAGCAAGAAGGAAGCCGAGCAGCGGGCCGCCGAAGCGGCCTGGCGGACGCTGACCGAGCAGGCGGGGCAAGAACCGGCCAGCGCCGGCAGCGGGGCAGCCGGCAGTGCCTGAGCTGCCGGAGGTCGAGACCGTCCGGCAGGGGCTGGCGCAGTGGGTGATCGGCCGGCGGATCGCCGAGGTGCGGGTGCTGCACCCGCGGGCGGTACGCCGACACGCTGCGGGTGTCGCCCACTTCGCCGATGTGCTCGTCGGGACGACGGTCCGGGACGTGCGGCGGCGCGGAAAGTACCTGTGGCTACCGCTGGACAGCGGCGATGCGGTGATCGGGCACCTCGGTATGTCGGGGCAACTGCTCCTGCAGCCCGCTGCGGTGCCGGACGAAACCCACCTTCGGGTCCGGTTTCGGTTCGCGGATGACGGACCCGAGTTGCGCTTCGTCGACCAGCGAACGTTCGGCGGCTTGTCGGTCAGCGCCGGGGGCGCGGAACTACCCGCGGAGATCGCGCACATCGCCCGGGACCCGCTGGACCCGGAGTTCTCCGACGCCACCTTCGTCGCGGCGCTACGCCGTCGCCGCTCCGAGATCAAGCGGGCGCTGCTGGATCAGACGCTGCTCTCCGGCGTGGGCAACATCTACGCCGACGAGGCGCTCTGGCGGGCTCGGTTGCACGGCGCCCGGCCCGCCGACGGGCTGACCGGCCCGGCCGCACTGCGCCTACTCGGGCACGTCCGGGACGTGCTCGGCGAGGCGATCAAGGAGGGCGGAACGAGCTTCGACGCCCTGTACGTCAATGTCAACGGCGAGAGTGGTTACTTCGACCGGGCGCTGAACGTATACGGGCGGGCGGACCAGCCATGCCGGCGGTGCGGTGCGCCGGTGCGCCGTGAGGCGTTCATGAACCGCTCGTCGTTCAGCTGCCCGCGCTGCCAGCCGCGGCCGCGTGGGCCGGCATCCTGAACGCCGCGCCGTCGCGGTTGCCTCCCCAGCCGCCGCGCGGCTGAACCGAAGGCGCCCGGTTGAGGCACGCCGTTCGGCGCTGCCCAACCGGGCACCCAGGTGGTGGATGACGCGGACGACGACCCGTGGTCAACGGGGCGCGGCGAAGACCTGCGTCCAGTAGGGTCCGTTGCTGTTCGCGATGCCGACCCCGATTTCGGTGAAGGAGCAGTTCAGGATGTTCGCCCGGTGGCCGGGGCTGTTCATCCAGGCCTTCATCACCGCCGCCGGCGACTGCTGGTTCCAGGCGACGTTCTCCCCGATGGAGCTCCACTGGTAGCTGACATTGTTGACGCGGTCGCCGAGGCTACTGCCGTTGCTGCCTGTGTGTGTCATCTTCTTGTTGTCGGCCTGGTCCTGGCTGTGTCGCTGGGCGGCGGTCATCAGCTTGTCGTCGATGCCCAACGCCCCGCAGCCGGCTTTCGCGCGCTCAACGTTGGCCAGGCGCACCACCTCGGCGGCGTCTTTGCCGACGTCGCCGTTGGCGGGCTTGGTGGTGTTGGGGGGCGCGGTGCTACGGGTCGGGGCGGGCTGGGAGGTGGCGGTGGAGCGCGACGCCGTCGGGCTCGGCTTACGACTGGGGCTGACCGACGGCGACGGCGTGGGCGACGCCGTGGTCGGTGTGGCGCTGGGGCTGGCGGAGGTCGGTGATGTGTCGGGGAATCCACCCTCCGCGGTCGGGCTGGTCGCCACGATGTCGTCGATGGCCGAGGTGGGGCTGGCCCCACCACCACCAGAGAGGGCGGCGGCGCCGACCCCGAGGCTCACCACCAGTGTGGCTGCCGCCGCAGCTCCGCCGATGAGCAGCGGTCGCCGGTTCCGCCGGCCGGGCCGATCCTCGTCGGCCGCCAGCTCACCGGTTGGTGCAGCGGCTTCCACGACGGGCGGCATGCTGGTCGTCGGTTCGTCGGCGTACCAGCCGGTCGGCTTCGGGGGCGGCCACTGGCCGGTGGGTTCGGGCTGCCCGGCGGGGGTGGCCGCGCCGTGCCGGCCGCCGGTGGATTCGTCCGGCCGGCCCGCGACCCGCCAGTCGCCCGACCGGTCGGGCTGCCAGCTCTGGGTGGGCTCTCCGTGCTGCCGGTTCGGGGTGGCTTCCCAGCCCCGCGTGGGCTGCTCCTGGTAGGGGTCACCGGAGCGTCCGTGGCGCGGCTGCTCCCCGGCTCCCCAGCCCCGGGCGGGCTCGGAGTCGGGCCCCCAGCGCGCGGTCGGCTGCTGCTTGTCCCACTCGTTGGCGGGCCGGTCCCATCGGTCGGTGGGCTGCTCCCAGCCGCCGGAGGGGTTGTCCGGCTCGTCACCGAACAGGTAGGCAGAGCGTGGCTCCGGGCGGTCCGTCGGCCACGCTGGTTGGTCAGCCGGCGGTTCTGGTTGCCGACGACTACCGTCCGGGTTCCTCGGGTCGTTCCAGCCGTACACGACGGTCGCCTCCACGGGTTGAGGTGCGGGCCGGGGCGACGCTACGTCGCAGCCGCTGCCTGCGGCAACGTGGCTAAGAAAGAGTTAAGGGGAACCCGGACTCGCGGGGTGGGGAGTTGGCGGAAGTAGTGCGTACAGTTAAGTGGTCCGGACAGCGCATGTCCGCGCCGAGAGGCAGCCCCCGTTAGGTGGACAGGTCGACGTGGAGATGGTCACGGCCTGTAGCAACTTGACGAAGGAGGGGGTGTCAGCTCAATATGTAGGTGTCGCCAGTCGCGCCCGGTCATGCCCAGAATTTGCTGGATTGACAGTCGCGTACTAACTGGGCGCGCGTTGGCCGGCTCTTCCGGCAGCGCATATCAAGGAGTCAACATGGCGAAGGCCCTGTACGGCCACGTAGGTGCGGCGCCCGATCGGCGCCTGCTCGACGAGGTCACCCGACTGCGTGCCACGGTTCAGGCACTGGAGTTCGAGATCACGCGGTTGCGTGCCGAGAACGATCGGCTCGCGGCAGCGGCGGCCGAGGCGGATGACCTACTCCGTCTCGCTGAGCCCGCGCTGACCTGATCCACCAGGTCCGCACTGGTCCGCAGTCCGTAGAAAACCGAATCGCACCAGGTAAGAAGCGCGCCGACACGACCGTGCCGGCGCGCGGTTCTGTGTAGCCCGTCACCCGGTGCGCATCGCCAGCTGGGTACGTCAGCGCTGGTGCCCCCGGCAACTGTGGCTCCCGGCACCTGTGGCTCCCGTCACCTGTGCGGTCCGGCACCTGATTCGGTGCCAGGGGAGCCGCATCAGGGCCCCGAGTCACCGTGCGTCCTGCTCGACTCGGGCGGAAACCTGAATCGGAGCTGCCCGGCGGTCGCGCCGCAGGCGGGTCGCGTGCGCGGTGGCTGCCGACAGCGGGTTAGTCTGCGGGTTCACCAGGTCCGCGCGGCCGGGCGACGGTACGGCGGCCACCGGACGAGGATCGAGAAGGTGTATCTCAAGAGCCTGACGGTCAAGGGCTTCAAGTCCTTCGCCTCAGCGACGACGCTGAAGTTGGAGCCGGGCATCACCTGCGTGGTGGGTCCGAACGGCTCCGGCAAGTCAAACGTTGTCGACGCTATCGCCTGGGTCCTCGGCGAGCAGGGCGCGAAGGCACTGCGGGGCGGCAAGATGGAAGATGTCATCTTCGCCGGCACCGCCGGGCGGGCGCCGCTGGGCCGGGCCGAGGTGACCCTCACCATCGACAACACCGACGGCGCGCTGCCCATCGAGTACACCGAGGTTTCGATCACCCGCCGGATGTTCCGCTCCGGTGAGAGCGAGTACGAGATCAACGGTGACTCCTGTCGGCTGCTCGACATTCAGGAGCTGCTCAGCGACTCCGGTATCGGCCGGGAGATGCACATCATCGTCGGCCAGGGGCGGCTCGACGGCATGCTGCACGCCAAACCGGAAGACCGGCGGGCCTTCATCGAGGAGGCGGCCGGCGTCCTCAAACACCGCAAGCGCAAGGAGAAGGCGCTGCGGAAGCTCGACGCGATGCAGACCAACCTGAACCGGCTCACCGACCTCACCGCCGAACTGCGCCGCCAGCTCAAGCCACTCGGCCGGCAGGCCGAGGTGGCCCGCCGGGCCGCGGTTATCCAGGCGAACCTGCGGGACTCCCGGCTCCGACTGCTCGCCGACGACCTCGCCACCCTACGCAGCACCCTGGCCAAGGAGATCGCGGACGAGACCGCGCTGCGCGAGCGGCGCGAGCGAACAGAGGCCGAGCATGCCGAGGTGCAGGCCCGCCTCGGCGAGCTGGAGGCGGCGCTCGCCGAGGACGCCCCACTGCTCGCCGCCGCCCAGGACACCTGGTACCGGCTCTCGGCGCTGCAGGAGCGATTCCGGTCGATGGAGCAGCTGGCCCGGGAGCGGCGGCGCCACCTGAGCGCCACGCCGGACGATGAGCGGCCGGGTCGGGACCCGGACCAGCTCGAGGTGGAGGCGGAGCACGTCCGCGAGCAGGAGGAGGAGCTCCGCGCGGCGCTCACCGACGACCAGGTGCGGCTGGCCGAGGCGGTGGAGCACCGCCAGGAGTTGGAGCAGCAGCTCGCCGCCGCCGAGCGGGCGCTGGTGACGGCGGCGAAGGCCATCGCCGACCGGCGGGAGGGGCTGGCCCGGCTGGCGGGGCAGGTCAACTCCGCCCGTGCCCGCACGGCCACCGCCGGTGAGGAGATCGAGCGCCTCAGCACCGCGCACGCCGACGCTTCGGCTCGGGCGGAACGGGCCCAGGCCGAGCTGGACGCCGTGGCGGAGCAGTCCACCGAGGCCGATCGGGACAACGCCGGCCTGGACGCCCGCCACGCGGAGGCGGTCGCCGTCCAGGAGCAGGCACAGGCGGGGGTGCGGTCGTGCAGCGACGCCGAGCGGTCCGCGGAGAAGGAAGCCGCCACCTGGAAGGCCCGCGAGGAGGCGCTCGCCCTGGGCCTGCGCCGTAAGGATGGCGCGGGCGCCCTGCTGGCTCGGGCGGGTGAGGTGCCGGGGCTGCTCGGCGGCCTCTCCGGGCTGCTCACCGTCGCGCCCGGGCACGAGGCTGCGCTCGCCGCTGCGTTGGACGGGCTCGCCGACGCCGTCGTGGTCAGCGGCGTGGACGAGGCGGCCGAAGCGATCCGCCTACTCAAGATTTCCGATGCTGGTCGCGCTGGTCTGCTGGTGGGTAGCCCGGCCGGCCCCGGCATGACCGGCCCAGCCGACGCGCTGCGCCCCAAGCTGCCGGACCGGGCCCAGTGGGCGCCAGACCTCGTGGAGTGCGACGGACAGCTTCGTCCAGCCGTACACCGGGCACTGCGGGATGTCGTCCTCGTCCCCGACCTCGTCACCGCCGCCGAGGTCATCGGCGACAATTCCGAGCTGCGGGCGGTGACCCCGGAGGGGGACGTGCTCGGGGCGTACGCGGCCGCCGGCGGGTCGGCCAAGGCGCCGAGCTTCATCGAGGTGCAGGCCGCCGTGGAGGAGGCGCGGACCCATCGCGCTGCCGCCGAGCAGACCGCTGCGCAGCTGCGTGAGCAGCTGGTGCAGGCCCGGGCCGAGGTGGCGGTGGCGAAGGAGGCGGTGCAGCAGGCCGCCGCGGCGAAGCGGGAGGCTGAGGGGCACCGCAACGCCGCCGCTCGCCGCCTCGCCGAACTGGGGGCCGCGGCCCGGTCCGCGCAGGCCGAGACCGAACGGCTCGGTGCGGCCCGCTCCCGCGCCGTCGAGGCCCGCGAGCGGGACCTCACCAGCCTGACCGAGCTGGCCGAGCGGCTGCGGCTGGCCGAGGAGGCACCGGTGGACGCCGAACCCTCCACCGAGGAGCGCGACGAACTCGCCGCGGCCCTCCCCCGAGCCCGGCAGAACGAGATGGAGGTACGGCTGGCGGTGCGTACCGCCGAGGAGCGGGTCTCCTCGATCGCCGGACGGGCCGACTCGCTCCGCCGGCAGGCCACGGCTGAGCGGGCCGCCCGGGAGCGGGCGGCGGCGCGGCGGGCGGTACGTACCCGGGGGGCCGCGGTCGCCGGGGCGGTGGCCGCCGGAGCGCACACGGCGCTGGCCCGGCTTGAGGTCTCCATCGACCAGGCGGCGCAGCAGCGGGACGCCGTGGCCAGCCAACGCGCGGCCCGGGAGGCCGAGCTCGCCGAGGTGCGCGGCGCCGCGAAGCGCCTCGGGGCGGAGCTGGAGCGGCTCACCGGCCAGGTGCACCGGGACGAGGTCGCCCGCGCCGAGCAACGGCTGCGGATCGAGCAGCTGGAGGCGAAGGCGGCCGAGGACTTCGGCCTGGACCTGGCGACCCTGATCGCCGAGTACGGTCCGACCCAGCCGGTCCCGCCGACCGACGCCGAGGTCGCCGCCGCCGAACGGGACGGCCAGCCCGTGCCCGAGGCGGTCGGGTACGAGCGGGCGGTGCAGGAGAAGCGGGCCGCCAAGGCGGAGCGGGAATTGACCCTGCTCGGCAAGGTCAATCCCCTCGCGCTGGAGGAGTTCGCGGCGCTGGAGGAGCGGTACAAGTTCCTGACCGAGCAGCTGGAGGACCTGAAGGCCACCCGGCGGGACCTGTTGACCGTGGTCAAGGATGTGGACGACCGGATCCTGTCGGTCTTCGCCAGCGCGTTCGCCGACACCGCCCGGGAGTTTGAGCAGGTCTTCGGCGTACTCTTCCCCGGCGGTGCGGGGCGGCTGGTCCTCACCGATCCGGACGACCTGCTCACCACCGGCGTCGAGGTGGAGGCCCGCCCGCCGAGCAAGAAGATCAAACGGTTGTCGCTGCTCTCCGGTGGGGAGCGGTCGCTGACCGCGGTGGCGATGCTGGTGGCGATCTTCCGGGCTCGGCCCAGTCCCTTCTACATCATGGACGAGGTGGAGGCGGCGCTCGACGACGTGAACCTGGGTCGCCTGCTCACACTGCTCACGCAGCTGCGGGAGAGGAGCCAGCTGATCGTCATCACGCACCAGAAGCGGACGATGGAGGTCGCGGACGCGCTCTACGGCGTGACCATGCGAAACGGGGTTACCCAGGTAATCAGCCAGCGGCTCGACCGAGCCGGGGGCGGGCAGGAGGATAGCGAGTGAGTCGGGAACGAGCGACGGCGTTGTTGGTGGACTTCGATGGGGTGCTGCGCCGCTGGGACCCGGCGGTCGCCGCCGGCGTCGAGCAGGCGTACGGGCTCACCGAAGGTGTCCTCAACGAGATCGCGATGTCCTGGGGGCTGCTCCAGCCGGTACTGACCGGCCGGGTGAGCCACGCCGAGTGGATGGCCAGCGTGGCCGCGGCGCTGGCCCCGTCGGTGGGGGAGCAGCAGGCTCAGGCGGCTGTGCACGAGTGGCAGCGCTACCGGGGCGAGGTCGACCCGCAGGTGCTGACGTTCGTCCGGGAGGTCCGGGCGTCCGGGGTCCCGGTCGGGCTCGCCACGAACGCCACCGACGTACTCGATGCCGACCTCGCCGCCCTCGGGCTCGAGGGTGAGCTGGATGTGGTGGTCAACTCGTCGGTCGTCGGCACGCACAAGCCGGCGAAGGAGTACTTCGAGGCGGCCTGCGAGGCGCTGCGCACCTCGCCGTCGCGGGTGCTGCTCGTTGACGACGACGACCGGGTGGTCGCGGGGGCCCGGGTGGCCGGCCTGTCGGCGCACCGTTGGAGCGGCCCCGGCGACCTGCGCTACCTGCGGGCCGCCCTGGCCCCGGCCGGCTGACGATCAGTCTCCGGTGACGCCGTCGAGGCGTTCCCGGATCAGGTCGGCGTGGCCGTTGTGCCGGGCGTACTCCTCGATCATGTGGAGGTAGACCCAGCGCAGGCTGAGCTGGTCGCCGCCGCCGTCCCGTCGGCGCATCGTGAACTCCTCGTCGAGGTCGCGCCCGGCGGCGGCGGCGTCGGCGGCCGCGATCTCGGCCCGGAGCGCGGCGAAGTCGGCCTCCGGGTCGGCGGTCTCCACCCGGAACTCAGCGTCCGGATCGGCGGTGAAGTCGAACAGGTCGGGCAGGTCCTGCCCGGCGAAGCGCTGCCGGAACCAGGCCCGCTCGACGTAGGTCATGTGTCGAACCAGACCGAGGAGGGAGAGCGGGGACGGTGCGACGCTCGCGGTGCGTAGCTGGTCGACGGTCAGGCCCGCGCACTTGTGCAGCAGGGTGTCTCGATGGTAGTCGAGCCAGCCGGTGAGCAGGGTACGTTCCGTGCCGAGGTCGGGCTCGGGCCGGCGGTCGATCTCAGGTGCCTTCCAGATCATGGCCGTATCCTCGCGTAGCGGGTCCGGGACGAGCGCACTACCCCCGGCGAGGGCCCATGCCGGCGCCATCTGGACCGGACCCGGCGCCGTCCGGCGAGCCGGGACCGCCTTCGGTGTTGGCCGGGCGTCAGCCGCTGGTGAGCTGGTGGCGCATCACCTCCTGCAGCCCACCCGCGCTGGTGGTGCCCGCGATCGTCACCTCGGCCGTCCGCCCGTCGTGTCGCAGCGTGCCGATGGCGTTGCCGAAGTACGGTCCGGCCAGCTTCGTCCAGCGCAGCGCCGGCCGGCCGGTCCCGGCGGTGCGGGACAGCGCTCGGGCGGCGATGGCCAGGGCAGGTGACCAGCCCAGCCGCAGCGGTAGCCGCATCGCGGCCGGCACCTGGTTGTGCAGCGGGGAGCAGGTGAGCTGGTGTACCGGGGTGACCACCGCGGGATCGGCGAACCGGGCCCGGGCCACGTACGAGTGGTGCACGTCGCCGCTGAGGACACTGATCGACGCCGGCGCGGCGCCCGGGGCGCGCTCCGCCGGCTGCCCGGGCTGCCCCGGCTCACCACCCGGCTGCCCGGTCCCACCCGGCTGCCCCAGCTCACCCGACTCACCCGACTCACGGCGAGGCCGGGTCGTCCCGTCCGGTGCGCCGCCACCGATGCGGGCGAAGAGGGCGCCGAGCGCGTCGAAGGAGCGACGAAACGCCGCCCAGTGCTCGAGGTCGACAGCGCGGCGCAGCTTCTCCGCCGCGTCAGCCACCCAGCGTCGGCGCGAGTCGGCGAGCACCTCGTTCCACGCCTCCACGTGGTGGATGCCGGGCGGCAGCAGCCAGGGCAGGGACGAGCCCACCACCAGGTGGTCGTAGCTGCCGTGGGTCTGGTCGACCAGCCAGGACCACTCGGCCGGCGGGAGCATCGCCCGCCGGCCCGGCTCCAGCACCCGGCTGCACCGGTTGTCGAGCATGACCAGGCGGGTCCGGCCGACTCCGAGCGCGAAGCTCCACTGGTACCGCTTCGCCCGCCACGGTTCGGGGCCGGGCGCGAGGCCGGACTCCTGGTCGACCTGGTGACCGAAGTCGCGGAGTGTGTCGGTGGCGTCCTCGGCCGCGGTCACCCTCGCGTAGAGCGGGTCGGCCGCGATCTCCGCCGGGGCGAGGTTGCCGAGGTGCTGGTAGACCCAGTAGGAGGCGAGCCCGCTGCTGATGCGCTCGCCCCACCAGGGCTGGGCGCGGGCGTGGGCGCGCCAGGCGGCGGAGGTGTTCCAGTCGTCCACGATCTCGTGGTCGTCGAAGATCATGACGCTCGGCACGGTGGAGAGTAGCCAGCGGGTCTCCGGGACGCGCCACGACTCCAGGTAGAGCTTGGTGTACTCGTCGAAGCTGACCACCTGGTCCACCGGCGCGCCCACCGGCCGCCGCCGGCGCCGCCGGAGCAGCCGTCGTACGGTCGGTGAGGTCTCGTCGGCATAGACTTGGTCGCCGAGGAGCACCAGCAGGTCGGGCAGGTCCGCCGGGTCGGGGGTGGCGGCCAGCCCACGGGCGTACGCGTCGAGCGCGTCCGGGGGCAGCTCGCGGCCGGTGGCGTGCTGGGTGGCTTCCCGGCACGAGCCGAACACCAGGCGTACCGGCTGGTCCCGGTCGTCGGCGGCCCGGGTACGGATGACGCTGGGCGGGTACGGGCCGGGCAGTGGCCAGACGAGCTCCCCTCCGAGCAGTACCTCGTAGCTGCTGGCGGTGCCGGGGGCCAGCCCGGAGACCACGACCAGGGCGTAGTGGTGCTGGTAGGCGGAGAAGGTGGGTGCGGTGCCGGTGGCGCCGTCGGCGGTACGGACGGTGACGGTCGCCGGGGCGCTGGTCTCCACCCAGATGGTGGCCTGCGTGCCGACCACCCGGCGGAGCAGCGGGCCGACCAGCAGGTCTGTGGCGGGCATGGTGGGCCTCCCGAGGAGCGTGTCGTCCCTGCTGTCCGGCCGGCGGGCGCAGCAGGGGTGCGGACGAGCCTATTGCCCGCCGGGTCTCCGGTGGGGGTGCGGTGGTGGAGACGCGGTCGCCCGCGTCTGACAGGATTTCGGGCATGACGGATTACCTCCTCATCGCACTCGCCCTGCTCGGCGTGCTGATTCTCGGCACCGTCGGGCTGGTGGCGCCGAAGCTGCGTCGCCGTCGGGAGCCCCCGTTGCCGACGACGGAGGTCGAGACCCGCGCCGAGGAGGACGTTGCCGGACCGCCGGTCGAGCCGGCGCCGGCTCCCCCGGTGCAGGTGCCGGAGGTCCCGGTTGAGGTCCCGGTGGAGGTCCCGGAGCCGACCGCCGGCCGGTTGGTTCGGCTTCGTTCCCGGCTGTCCCGCTCGCAGAGCGTGTTCGGCAAGGGGCTGTTGGGCCTGCTCAGTCGGGACCGCCTCGACGAGGAGACCTGGGAGGAGATCGAGGACAGCCTGATCACCGCGGACGTCGGCATCGACTCCACCCGGGAGATCGTTGACCGGCTCCGCGAGCGGACCCGGGTGCTCGGCACCCGCACCGTCGCCGAGCTGCGGGCGCTGCTCGCCGCCGAACTGGTCAACGCCCTCGACCCGGAGCTGGACCGCGCCCTGCACACGGCGCCGAAGGACGGCGTACCGGCGGTGCTGTTGGTGGTGGGGGTCAATGGGGCCGGGAAGACCACCACCTGCGGCAAGGTCGCTCGGGTGCTGGTGGCGGATGGCCGGAGTGTGATCCTCGGCGCTGCCGACACGTTCCGTGCCGCCGCCGCGGACCAGCTGGAGACCTGGGCCGGCCGGGTCGGGGCGGAGACCGTCCGGGGCCCGGAGGGGGCCGATCCGGCCAGCGTCGCCTTTGACGCGGTCAAACGCGGGATCGAGACCGGGGTGGACACGGTGTTGGTCGACACCGCCGGCCGGCTGCAGAACAAGGTCGGCCTGATGGATGAGCTGGGCAAGGTCAAGCGGGTGGTGGAGAAGCACGGCCCGATCGACGAGACGCTGCTGATCCTCGACGCCACCACCGGCCAGAATGGTCTGGAGCAGGCGCGGGTCTTCACCGAGGCGGTGGACGTGACCGGCGTCGCGCTCACCAAGCTTGACGGCACCGCCAAGGGCGGCATCGTGATCTCCGTGCAGCGCAAGCTGGGCATCCCGGTGAAGCTGGTCGGTCTCGGCGAGGGGAAGGACGACCTGGCGCCGTTCGACCCCGCGCAGTTCGTGGACGCGTTGCTGGGCGCCGAGGCCGGGTCGGACGCGTAACCCCACGGTGATGACCAACGATCGCGCCCACCCCGGTTGGCGCGACCCGCGCCGCCCGACCTCCCGCCTCGGGCGGCCCTATGTGATGGCCCAGGAGATCCCGCTGCGCGGCGGCAATGTGAGCACGGTGGTCCGGGTCGGGGACACGGTTCGGCGCAACGCCGGCCCGTGGACACCGTCGGTGCACGCCCTGCTGCGGCACCTGGAATACGTGGGCTTCACCGGCGCGCCTCGGGCGCTGGGGATGGATGAGCGGAACCGTGAGGTGCTGTCGTACCTGGAGGGGGAGTGCGGGGAGTACCCGCTGGCCCCGCACTGGGTCACCGACGAGGCGCTGGTGACGGTCGCGACGATGCTGCGGATGTTTCACGACGCGCAGTACGGCTTCGTCCTGCCGGAGGGGGCGGTGTGGCGTTCCTTCGGGCCGTCGCCGGAGAGCGAGGTGATCTGCCATCACGACGCCGCCCCGCACAACGTGATCTGGCGCCCGGACGGCACCCTCGGAATGATCGATTTTGATCTCGCCTCGCCGGGTTCCCGCATCTACGACGTCGCCTACGCGGCGTGGACCTGGGTGCCGGTCTTCGCCGACCGGGACTCGATCACCCTCGGGTGGCGGCGTCCGGACCGGCCGCGGCGGCTGCGGCTCTTCGCCGACGCGTACGGGCTCATCCCGCGCGACCGGCATCGGCTGGTGCGCACCATCCGCAAGCGGATCGTCGACCATGTGGAGGGCATCCGGCGGATGGCCGCTGCCGGTGATCCGGCCTTCGTGCGGATCGTCAACCGTGGGCACCTCCGTCGCCCGCTGCGGGACCTGCGCCTGCTCGACTACGAGCAGCACATCCTGGAGGACGCGCTTCGGGTTCCGGGGTAGTCGTGCCGGGAGCGTATCCGCTAGTTCATATGGGTATCTTTTTCGGGTTCATGTTTATTTGGGTTTCATGTCGGTTTTGCTCGGTGGTGGCTGCTACTGCCTGCCTGGTAGCCGAGGAACGCCAACCGGGCTACCCGGGGCGGTGCGTTCCTCGTCCATGACGGGGGAAGGGACACCGAAACGACATGAACCATCAGCACCACACCCACACACCTGCTCGCCCCGACCGGGTTCGGGCGAGATCACGATGGTGGGCCGTCGGGCTCGCCGGTGTGACCGGCCTGGCCCTCACCGCCACCATTGGCGTCGCGACCTCCGCCGCCGGCGCGGACGGGCGCCCCGGCGCCACCAGGGGAGACCACCGGACGGGCATCCCGGTCCCCTGTGACGCGGACAAACTGATCGCCGCGATCACGCTCGCCAACGCCCGCGGCGGTGCTGTCCTCGACCTCGCCAAGGACTGCACCTATCTACTCACCGCCGAACTCGACGATGCCGGCCTTCCCACCATCACCACCCCGATCACCCTCAACGGTGGAAAGCACACCACCATCAAACGCGCCGCCGCGGTCGACCCGTTCCGCATTCTCGCCGTGGACGTCGGTGGTGACCTCACCCTCAAACACCTCACCGTCACCGGCGGGCAGACCGCCAGCGGCGACGGTGGCGGCCTCCTGGTGAACGCTGGTGGCCGCGCCACCCTGAAGCACGTTGAGGTCGTGACCAACGTGTCCGACCAGGACGGTGGAGGGGTGGCCAACAGTGGGACGGTTGTTGTCGAACACTCCAGCATCAGCCGTAACATCGCCGCCGTGAACGGTGGTGGTGTCTACACCACGGGTCAGCTCACGGTCAGGTCCTCACGGGTGGACAAGAACACGGCTAGCAATGGGGCTGGCATTGGGAGCGCCCCTGGTGGTGCGATCCGGATCGAACACAGCTCCATCACGGGAAACCAGGCCGAAACCAGTATCGGAGGCATCCAGCTGGAGGGGATCGGCTACATCGCCGATTCGAAGATTGCGGACAACACCGCCGGCGAGACGGGGGGCGTCGCGGTATTCGGTCAGACCACGATGCGACGCGTCGGCATCATCAACAACACCGCGACCGGGCTCACCGCGGGCGGGCTGTTCGTTGCGGCGGGGCTTCCGGTGTCCCCCGTGGCGGTCCTCGAGGACAGCCGGATCGAGGGCAACACCGCTGCCACCGACGGTGGGGGAATCCTCAACGGTGGACAGGTGGTACTGCGGCGGACGTCGGTCGCCGGCAACCAGGCGGGTGACGAGGGTGGTGGCATCTTCAACTCCGCCACCGGTACGGCCACCCTGTTCACTTCCAAGATTGTCAAGAACATCGCTGTCACCGACGGCGGCGGTATCTTCAACGAGGTGGGTGGAACGGTGAACCTGAACACCGCCACCGGCACCATCGTGGCGAAGAACCGGCCGAACAACTGCGTCAACGTACCCGGCTGTTCCGGGTAGCGGGCCGGCCGCGCCGGATCCACCAGGCCCCGTTCCCACCGGTTCTCCGGTGGGAACGGGGCCACTGTCGTGCTGCGTGAACAAGGCGGGAGCCGAGCGTGGGCTCAGCTCTGGAGGTGTACCGAGCCGGCGATCGGCTGGTCTCGGCACCATCCGTTCGGTTGGTCAAGGCCCGCTTCACACATACGAAACAAGTCGTCATCGACTGGAAATCGGCGGGTGACGTTGCAGGAAACAGGGGGCGAGCAGGATTCGGAGTGACCGGTGGACGGGCAGTGCTGCCTCGGAAGCCGTTAGGGAGGGAACTTTACTTAGGAGGCAAGCGTGCCCGAAGCACCGACCATCGACACCGGCAACACCGCGTGGCTGCTGGTGTCGAGCGCGATCGTGCTGCTCATGACGCCCGGACTGGCACTGTTCTACGGCGGCCTGAACCGGGCCAAGGGCGTCCTCAATATGATTATGATGAGCTTCTCCGCGATCGGGCTCGTCAGTATTCTCTGGTTGTTCTACGGTTTCTCCGCCGCTTTCGGCACGGACCAGGGTGGGGTCATCGGCGACCTCGGCCAGTATCTCGGCACCAAGACCTTCATGGCGGAGACCGACCTGTGGGGTGAGACCGGCATCCCGCTCTACGTCTTCATGGCGTTCCAGATGATGTTCGCGGTCATCACGGTCGCCCTGATCAGCGGTGCGATCTCCGACCGGGCCAAGTTCTCCGGCTGGCTGTTGTTCGTCGTCGGCTGGGCGAGTCTGGTCTACTTCCCGGTCGCCCACTGGGTGTGGGGCGGCGGATTCATCGGTGCCGAGCTCGGTGCGCTCGACTTCGCCGGTGGGACCGCGGTGCACATCAACGCCGGTGCGGCGGCGCTGGCCCTGGTGCTGGTGCTGGGTCGACGGCTCGGCTGGCCCCGGGAGACGATGAAGCCGCACAACGTTCCGATGGTGGCGCTCGGCGCCGGCCTGCTCTGGTTCGGCTGGTTTGGCTTCAACGCCGGCTCCGAGTTGACCGCGGACCTGACCACGGGGCTGGCCTTCGTCAACACCCAGGTGGCGACCGCCGCCGCCGTACTCGGCTGGTTGCTGGTGGAGAAGGCGCGGGACGGCCGGCCCACCCTGGTCGGCGCCTCCTCCGGCGCCATCGCCGGGCTGGTCGCGATCACCCCGGCCTGTGCCTTCATCACCCCCTGGGCCGCGGTGCTGCTCGGCCTGGTCGCCGGTGCGGTCTGTGCGTTGGCGGTGAGCCTGAAGTACCGGCTGGGCTTCGACGACTCGCTCGACGTCGTCGGCGTGCACTTCGTCGGTGGCTGGATCGGCTGCCTGTGGATCGGTCTCTTCGGCACGTCGTCGGTCAGCTCGCTGGTCACCGACGAGGGCCTCTTCTACGGGGGCGGGGTGGCCCAGCTGGGCGTCCAGGCACTCAGCGCGTTGATCGTCACCGGCTACTCCTTCGCGGTGGCCCTCGTCCTCGCCCTCGTCCTGGAGAAGACGATCGGCTTCCGGGTCAGCAGGGCGGCCGAGGTCGAGGGGATCGACATCGCCGAGCACGCCGAGAGCGGCTACGACCTCTCGCCCGCCGCCGGCTCGGCCGGCGGCAGCGCGTACGCGGCGGCGGGCCTGGCCGGCGGGAAGCACGCCGGGGAGAGCAGCGCCACGGAGCAGGTCGCGTCGGCGCCGTGGGCGGGCGGCCGGCGGTGAGCCCCGTCGTCGAGCAGGTCGCTGGTTAACGTTCCGGGAATGGAGGGGTTGGACATGAAGTTGGTGACCGCGGTCATCAAGCCGTACCAGCTGGACGCGGTGAAGGAGGCGCTGCACGCGCTCGGGGTGGCTGGCCTGACCGTCAGCGAGGTCCAGGGCTACGGCCGCCAGAAGGGGCACACCGAGGTGTATCGGGGCGCCGAGTACACGGTGGAGTTTCTGCCCAAGATCCGGGTGGAGGTACTCACCGACGAGCTGGATGTCGCCAAGATCGTCGATGCCGTCGTCGCCGCCGCCCGGACCGGCAGGATCGGTGACGGCAAGGTGTGGGTCACCGCGGTCGAGGAGGTCGTCCGGGTCCGTACCGGCGAACGCGGCCTCGACGCCGTGTAGGCACCCACCGGCGGGAGGAGGTACCGATGACCTTGTTGCACCAGAGGCGTACGGCCGGACCGGGCCTCCTGATCAACAAGGTCACCGGTGCTCCCGGCGGGATCGACGCCGCCGCCCGGGCAGCCCGGGCGGCGGCGATCGACGGCTGGCTCGCCAGGCTGCTGCCCCGGCGGGACGGGGTCGCGCTGGTCGCGGTGGGCGGGCTCGGCCGTCGTCAGTGCGCCCCACACGGGGACCTCGACCTGCTGTTGCTGCACGCCGACGTACCCGAGGTGGACGAGTTGGCCGCCAGCATCTGGTATCCGGTCTGGGACGCCGGGCTGCGCCTCGACCACTCGGTACGAACGGTCCCCGAGGCCCTCGCGGTCGCCCAGGATGATGTCCGGGTGGCTCTCGGTCTGCTCGACGCCCGCCTCGTCGCGGGTGACGAGGCGCTGGCCGACCGGCTGGTTCGTTCGGCCGTCGACCACTGGCGACGGAGCGCGGTGCGCCGACTGCCGGGGCTGCGCGAGCTGACCGAGGCCCGGTGGGCGGCCCACGGGGAACTGGCATTCCTGCTCGAGGGGGACCTCAAGGAGGCGGCCGGTGGGCTTCGCGACGTGGGACTCCTGCGGGCGATCGCCCGGGCCGGCGTCACCACCGCGCTCCGGCCCGTGGTCCGCGCCGCCCACCTGCGGCTACTGGACACCCGCGACGCGCTGCACCTGCGCGCCGGTCGGCGGGTGGACCGGCTGGTCGCCCCAGAACGCGACGGGGTCGCCGCCCTGCTCGGGCTGCGCCAGCCGCGGACCGCCCCGGCGGCGGAGCCGGTGGACGAGGGGGATCTGCTGCTGCGCCGGGTCGCCAACGACGCCCGGACCGTCAGCCACGCCCTGGACGACGCCTTCCGGGCGGCCGGCCGGCTCCGCGCCCAACGCCGGGGCGCCGACGGGCGGCCGCTCCGGCGGCCGGTGGCCCGGGACGTGGTCGAGCACGACGGTGAGCTGGTGCTCGCCCGCGCGGTGGTCGGGGTACGTCCGGAGCCGAGCCTGTCCCTGCGGGTCGCCGCCGCGGCGGCGACCACCGGTCTGCCGATCGCGGCGGCCACCTGCGAGTGGCTGGCCGCCTACTGCCCGCCGCTGCCGACTCCCTGGCCGGCCGCGGCGCGCACCGCCCTGGTCACGCTCCTGGGCGCGGGGCCGGGGCTGGTGTCGGTGTGGGAGACGTGCGACCGGTACGGGCTGGTTGACGGCTGGTTACCGGAGTGGACCCGAATCCGGAGCCTGCCGCAGCACCACCCGGTGCACCGGTTCACCCTCGACCGACACCTGGTGCAGACGGCGTACGAGGCCAGTCGGCTTACCCGGGAGGTGGACCGGCCGGACCTGCTGCTGCTCGGCGCCCTCCTGCACGACGTGGGCAAGGGGCTACCCGGTGACCACAGCCAGGTCGGCGCGCCGATCGCGGAGGCGGTCGCCGCCCGGATCGGCCTGCCCGCGGCCGAGGTGACGCTGATCGGGCGGCTGGTCCGGCTGCACCTGCTCTTGCCCGAGGTGGCGACCCGGCGCGACCTCGCCGATCCGGTGACCGTGGCCGGCGTGGCGGCGAAGGTCGTCGACACCAACACCCTGGAGCTGCTGCACGCCCTGGTCCGGGCCGACGCGGCGGCCACCGGCCCGGCCGCCTGGTCACGCTGGAAGGAACGGCTCGTCGCGGATCTGGTGGCCCGGGTACGCACCACACTGGACACCGGTCGGCCACCCGAACCGCCGGTACCGGATCCGGCGTTGGTCGCTGGCCCGCTGCCGGTGGTCCGGCTGACCGGGGACGAGGTGGCGGTGGCGGCGGCCCACCGGCGTGGCCTGCTCACGACGGTGGCCGGTTGCCTGGCCCGGCACCGGCTCGACGTGATCTCCGCGGACGCCTCGACGGTGTCCGGGCGGGCGTTGGTCGAGTTCCGGGTCCAGCCACGGTACGGCCTCGCGCCGGACCTGGTGGCGCTCGGCGCCGACCTGCGTCGGGCCGTAACCGGCGACGGGTCGGTGGTCCAGCGGCTGCGGGAGCGGGCCGTCGCCGTCGGTGGCGCGGGGCCGGCGCCCCAGGTGCGGTGGTATCGGGAGGCGGCCACCGACGCGGTGGTGTTGGAGCTGCGGGCGGCCGACGCCGCCGGTCTGCTCTACCGGGTCAGCGCGGCGCTGGACGAGGTGGGCGTGCAGCTACGGGCGGCGCGGATCTCTACCCTCGGTGCTGCCGCTGTGGACGCGTTCTACCTGGTCGGCGTCGGGCCGGACGCCGAGACCCAGGCCCAGATCTCGGCCGCTGTCCTGGCTGCGGCGCGATGAGAGGGGGCGAATGCCGTCGGCTGGAGGGCGGGTACGCGGGCGGCGCCGGAGGTGTCGGGGTGCGCCGCGTGTGCCGGCCGGAAGCGGGTGGATCGCGGGCCGGATACCCTAGCGGTGGCTGGACAGCTCGTCCGGCCGTGCTCGTGCTCACCAGAACTCTGACAAACGGGATGTTCGCGTGTTTGACACCTTGAGTGACCGCCTGTCCGGGATCTTCACCAAGCTCCGCGGTAAGGGACGGCTCACCGACGCCGACATCGACGCCACCGCCCGCGAGATCCGCCTCGCGTTGCTGGAGGCGGACGTGGCGCTGCCGGTGGTCAAGGGCTTCATCGCGCGCGTCAAGGAGCGGGCGCGGGGCGCCGAGGTCTCCCAGGCGCTGAACCCGGCCCAGCAGATCGTCAAGATCGTCAACGAGGAGTTGGTCAACGTCCTCGGTGGCGAGGCGCGGCGGCTTCAGTTCGCCAAGCAGCCGCCGACCGTGATCATGCTGGCCGGTCTCCAGGGCTCCGGCAAGACCACGCTCGCCGGCAAGCTGGCCGGTTGGCTGCGCGGCCAGGGCCACCAGCCGCTGCTGGTCGCCGCCGACCTGCAGCGCCCCAACGCCGTCGGGCAGCTCCAGGTGCTCGGTGGTCGCGCCGGCGTCGAGGTGTACTCACCGGAGCCCGGCAACGGCGTCGGCGACCCGGTGCAGGTGGCTCGCGCCTCGATCGAGCACGCTCGTCGGGCTGCCCGGGACATCGTCATCGTGGACACCGCGGGCCGCCTCGGTATCGACGCCGAGATGATGCAGCAGGCCGCCGACATCCGGGACGCGGTCAACCCGGACGAGGTCATCTTCGTGATCGACGCCATGGTCGGCCAGGACGCGGTGCGCACCGCGGAGGCGTTCCGGGACGGCGTCGGCATCACCGGTGTGGTCCTCTCCAAGCTCGACGGTGACGCCCGTGGTGGTGCCGCGCTGTCGGTCCGGGAGGTCACCGGCCAGCCGATTCTCTTCGCCTCCACCGGTGAGAAGCTGGAGGACTTCGATGTCTTCCACCCGGATCGGATGGCCAGCCGGATTCTCGGCATGGGGGATGTTCTCACTCTGATCGAGCAGGCCGAACAGGCCTTCGACGTCGATCAGAAGGAGAAGATGACCGCCAAGCTGATGGGCGGTGAGCAGTTCACCCTGGAGGACTTCCTCGACCAGCTCATCGCGGTACGGCGGATGGGTCCGATCGCCAACGTGCTGGCCATGATGCCCGGCATGGGGCAGATGAAAGACCAACTCGCCGAGGTGGACGACAAGCACTTCGACCGGGTCACCGCGATCATTCGGTCGATGACCCCGGCCGAGCGCACCAATCCGAAGATCATCAACGGCTCGCGCCGGGCCCGCATCGCCAACGGCTCCGGGGTCACCGTGATGGACGTCAACCAGCTGCTCAACCGCTTCACCGACGCCCAGAAGATGATGAAGCAGATGGGCGGCATGATGGGTCTGCCCGGAGGGCGCCGAAAGGCGACCAAGTCGCCGAAGAACAAGCGTAAGGGCGGGAAGGGTGGCGGTCGGTCGCGGACCGGCGCGGGGGCGCGGGGCGGTCTCCCCGCCGGCATGCCGCAGCTGCCGCCCGGCCTGGGCCCCGACGACCTGGCCGGCCAGGGACTCCCCCCGGGATTCAAGCTTCCGAAGATCGACTTTAACAAGCTCGGCAAGGGGGATCAGCGCCCCCGTTGACCGAGGCGAACGGCCAGGTCGGTGCTGACGGCGGCTGATCCGGCGCCGGCCACGGCCCGTCGGTGGTGGGCTGCCCGCGCGCCGCGGCGGGCGATCCGGTAGGACTGAGCGTATGGCTTTGCACGTGCGTGGTGTGCTCCTGCCCGAGGACGAGGTCCGAGACATCTGGCTGGTCGGTGACCGGGTGACCCTCGAGCCGGTGGCCGGCGCGGAGACCATCGCCGACGGTGGCTTCCTGCTCCCCGGTTTGACCGACGCGCACTGCCACATCGGCATCGCCCGGGGCGGGACGCCGATCACCTCGCTCGACCAGGCCCGCGAGCTGGCCGAGGTCAACCGGGATGCCGGGGTGCTCGCCATCCGGGACGCCGGCTCCCCGTACCCGTATCCGGAGCTCGACGACGCCCCAGACCTGCCGCGGCTGGCCCGGGCCGGCCGGCATGTCGCCCCACCGAAGCGCTACCTGCGCGGGGTCGGGGTGGAGGTCGGCGCGGCAGAGGTGGCCGCGACCGTCACCGCGCAGGCCGACGCCGGCAACGGGTGGGTCAAGCTGGTCGGCGACTGGATCGATCGTGGTGTCGGCGATCTCGCCCCGGCCTGGGACGCGGAGACCATGACCGCCGCGGTTCGGGCCGCCCACGCCGCGGGGGCTCGCGCCGCGGTGCACACCTTCTCCGAGTCCGCCGTGGAGATCATGGTGCGGGCCGGGGTCGACTCGGTGGAACACGGCACCGGCCTGAGCCTGGATCTGATCGACGTGATGGCCCGGCAGGGCACCGCGCTGGTACCCACCATGATCAACATACGTACCTTCGGCGGCATCGCGGACCAGGCGCGGGCGAAGTTCCCCAGCTACGCCGACCACATGCTCGCCCTGCGAGACCGCTTCCCCGAGGTGGTCCGCGCCGCCCACCAGGCCGGCGTGCCGATCTACGTGGGCACGGACGCCGGCGGTGGCATCGCACACGGTCTGGCCGCCGAGGAGATGCTGCTGCTGCACGAGGAGGCCGGGATCCCCGCCGAGGCCGTCCTCGCCGCCGCCTCCTGGCGGGCCCGCGAGTGGCTCGGCTTCCCCGGCCTGGTCGAGGGGGGCCTGGCCGATCTGGTCGTCTACCCGCAGGATCCGCGGCGGGACCTCCGCGTCGTCCGGGCCCCCGACCGGGTCGTCCTCCGCGGCCGGGTCCTGCGCTGATCCACCGGGGCGGGTCAGCGGTCCGGGGTGGAGCGACCGCCCGCCGGCGGCGACCGCTCCGGCGGCACATAGGATGTGCGGTCATGGCGCGCGTGCTCACTCCCCGTGCGGAGGACTTCCCCCGCTGGTACCAGGACCTGATCGCCAAGGCGAAGCTGGCCGACAACGGCCCGGTCCGGGGGACCATGGTGATCCGACCAGCTGGCTACGCCATCTGGGAGCGGATGCAGGCCGAGATGGACAACCGGATCAAGGCTGCCGGCGCGGAGAACGCGTACTTCCCGCTCTTCATCCCGGAGGGCCACCTCAAACGCGAGGCCGAGCACGTCGAGGGCTTCTCGCCGGAGCTGGCGGTGGTCACCCACGGTGGCGGCAAGCAGCTCGCCGAGCCGGTCGTGGTCCGTCCGACCAGCGAGACCGTCATCGGCGAGTTCATGGCCAAGTGGGTCGACTCGTACCGGGACCTGCCGTTGCTGCTCAACCAGTGGGCGAACGTGGTCCGCTGGGAGCTACGCCCCCGCATCTTCCTGCGGACCAGCGAGTTCCTCTGGCAGGAGGGGCACACCGCGCACACGACCCGCGAGGACGCCCGCGCCTACGCGCGGCGGATTCTGCACGAGGCGTACGAGGACCTGCTGGTCAACGTCCTCGCCATCCCGGTGCAGGTGGGTCTCAAGACCGCCCGGGAGCGGTTCGCCGGTGCGACCGCCACCTACACCCTCGAGGGCATGATGGGCGACGGCAAGGCGCTCCAGCTGGGCACCAGCCACGAGCTGGGGCAGAACTTCGGCCGCGCCTTCGACATCAGCTACACCTCGGCCGAGGGGGGACGGGAGTACGCCTGGACCACCTCGTGGGGCACCTCCACCCGGATGCTGGGTGGCCTGATCATGTGCCACGGCGACGACAACGGCCTGCGGGTGCCGCCGAAGCTCGCGCCGGTCCAGGCGTACGTCATGGTCGTCAAGGACGGCGAGGGGGTCGGCGAGGCCGCGACACGGCTGCACGACGCGCTGCGGGATGCCGGTGTCCGGGTCGCCCTCGACGACCGGACCGACACCCCCTTCGGGCGTCGCGCGGTCGACGCGGAGTTGCGCGGCTACCCGATCCGCGTCGAGATCGGCCCCCGCGACCTGGCGGCGGGGAACGCGGTCGTGGTTCGGCGGACGGACGGCTCGAAGTCCCCGGTTCCGGTGGCCGACGTGGTCGGCGTGGTGCGCGCGGCGCTCGACGCCGACCAGCAGGCGCTGCACGACCAGGCGCTCGCCAGTCGGCAGGCGCGGACCCACGAGGTGGGGACGCTCGCCGAGGCGATCGAGGCGGCGGCGACGGGCTGGGCCCGGGTGCCGTGGTCGGTGGTCGGCACTAAGGGCGAGGTGGAGGCGAACGCCCAGGGTGTCACCGTGCGATGCCTGATCCGGGCAGATGGCTCGGTGCCCGACAACGAGGACGAGCCGGACCTGGTCGCCATTCTGTCCCGGGCCTACTGAGCTGCGTCCACGCCCGAGCCCGGTACGGCCGTCGAGCCGGTCCGACCGGTCCGACCCAAGCTGGCCCGACCGGGCTCGGGCGCCCTTGTGGGGCAGCTCGACAGCGAGTGGAGCGAACCGGGTCCCCGGCGTTGCGACCGGTCGTCGGTTGGGTGGGCTTGGCGTTCCGACCGGTCGTCGGCGGGCGGTAGGGTCGGCCAGGTGAGATTCGAGCCTGGGCGGTTGGTGGTGCACCGCAATGTGCGGCGGGGGCAGATCGGCTGGGTTCGTCCGGCGCGCGTGGTCAGCGATGACCACCGGGGGCTGCTGCTCTGGATCCCCCGGGGCTCCGAGGTGGCCAGCGAGACCACCGACGCCGGAGTCGGGATGCGGGCGATCCCGTTCGCCGAGTGGATCGTCTCCGCGCACCGGCTGACGCGCACGCGGTGGCAGGGGCCACCCCTGCTGAAGTTCCTGCCGGTCGGGGCCGCGCACTCGGTCTGGTTCTTCCGGGACGAGCAAGGGCATTTCGCCCATTGGTACGTCAACCTCGAGGAACATGGTGTGCGCTGGGCCGACGGTGGACTCGCCGGCGTTGACGTGGTGGACCAGGACCTTGACGTGCTGATCCACGCGGACCGCCGCTGGGCGTGGAAGGACGAGGACGAGTTCGCCGAGCGGCTCGACTTTCCGGCGCACTACTGGGTGCCCGACCCGGACGCCGTCTGGGCCGAGGGAAAGCGGGTGATCGGCCGGGCCGAGGCGGGTGAGTTCCCGTTCGATGGCACCTGGTGTGACTTCGTGCCGCCGGCCGAGTGGGCAGCCCCGCTGGACCTGCCGCCCGGGTGGGATCGGCCGCCGGCGCGCTGACGGCGCCCACCGGGCTGCCGGAACCGATGCTGCCCACCCGGCTGCCCGATACCGACTGCCGTGAGCGTGGCGGCCTACCCCGACCGAACCCGTGTGCTCTTCGTCATAGGCGAATGGTGCGCCGGGGCCGGTCCGATGTGAGGCTTCTCGGTCCGATCTGGCAGAATGGCTGGCTGGTATCCGACGTGGGTCCGGCGCCCTCTACCCGGGCACCACGTCAGTCCACCCGAGCAACCTCCGGCCCAACCCCACTGTGCCGGAGAGCGCGCTCAACCGTGCACCGCCCGTCCAGAGGCGGTGGAAACAACAGGAGCGAAAACACTGTGGCCGTAAAGATCCGGCTCCTGCGGATGGGCAAGATCCGCAACCCGCAGTACCGCATCGTCATCGCCGATTCGCGCACCAAGCGTGACGGCCGGGCGATCGAGTTCGTCGGGATCTACCAGCCGAAGCATGACCCTTCGGTGATCGAGGTCAAGTCGGACCGGGTGCAGTACTGGCTCTCCGTGGGCGCGCAGCCGAGCGAGGCGGTGCAGCGCCTGCTGGAGAAGACCGGCGACTGGCAGAAGTTCAAGGGCCTGCCGGCCCCCGAGCCGCTGAAGGTCGCCCCCGAGCGGGTCGACCGCAAGGCGGCGTACGAGGCTGAGGCGAAGGCCGCCGCTGGTCTGGCGGAGGCTCCGACCAAGCCGGCGAAGAAGGCCGCCAAGGCCGAGGCGGCGCCGAAGACCGACGAGGCGGCGCCGAAGACCGAGGAGCAGGCCGGTGCGGGCTCCGGCGAGCAGGGCTGACGTGGCACTGCGTCCGGCGCTGGAGCATCTGGTCAAGGGCATCGTCGACAACCCCGACGATGTCCGCGTCCGGCTGGTCGACTCCCGGCGGGGCAAGCGGCTCGAAGTCCGCGTGCACCCGGAGGACCTCGGCACGGTGATCGGGCGGTCCGGGCGGACCGCCAAGGCGCTGCGCCAGGTCATCGGTTCCATCGGTGGACGCGGCGTACGCGTCGACATCGTCGACTCGTACTGATGCTTGTCGTCGGCAGGATCGGCAAACCGCACGGGATCCGCGGTGAGGTGACCGTGGAGGTGCGGACCGACGAACCTGAGACGCGGTTCGCCCCGGGCTCGGTGCTGCGCACCGAGCCCGGGGCGAACCTACCCGGGGCGAGCGTGCCCGCCCACCCCGAGGCGTACCGGGTGCCGGGTGAACTGACCGTCGAGGCGGCGCGGTGGCATCAGGGGCGGGTGTTGCTGGTGGCGTTCGAGGGTGTGCTCGACCGCAACGTCGCCGAGGCGCTCCGCGGCACCCTGGTCGGCGTGGACCTCGCTGACGTGGCTCCGCCGACGGACCCGGAGGAGTTCCACGACCAGCAACTGGTCGGCCTGGCCGTGGTCACCCCGGCTGGGGAACGGCTGGGTGAGGTCGCCCGGATCGACCACGCCCCCGCCGCGGACCTGCTGGTGCTGCGCCGTTCCGGCCGTCGGGACGTGTTGATCCCGTTCGTCCGGGCGATCGTCCCCGAGGTTGATCTCGCCGGCGGTCGGGTGGTCGTGGATCCGCCCGGCGGCCTGCTTGACCTCTGACCCCGGCGGTCAGCGCTACCCCGGGCGGTATCCGGTGGCCCGGCCGTCCGGCCCGCACAGCTGTTGGAGCCCCCGCAATGCGTGTAGACGTCGTGTCGATCTTCCCGGAGTACTTCGCTCCGCTGGACCTGTCGCTGATCGGCAGGGCCCGGGCCGGTGGCGCCCTCCAGTTGGCGGTGCACGACCTCCGTACCTGGACCCACGACGTGCACCGCACGGTCGACGACACGCCGTACGGTGGGGGGCCGGGGATGGTGATGCGGCCGGAGCCGTGGGGGGAGGCGCTGGACGCGCTCGCCCCGCCGGGAGGTAACCCGCCCCGGCTGCTGGTGCCCACGCCGGCCGGTGTTCCGTTCACCCAGGCACTGGCCCACGAACTGGCCGCCGAGCCGCACCTCCTCTTCGCCTGTGGCCGGTATGAGGGGATCGACCAGCGGGTGCTCGAGCACGCCGCGAGCCGGATGCCGGTCACCGAGGTTTCCCTCGGTGACTATGTGCTCTTCGGCGGTGAGGTGGCGGTGCTGGTGATCCTGGAGGCGGTGACCCGGCTGCTACCCGGGGTGCTCGGCAACGTTGGCTCGCTGGATGACGAGTCGCACGCCCATGGGTTGCTGGAGGCGCCGATGTACACCAAGCCGGCTGCCTGGCGGGGTCAGGAGGTGCCGGCGGTGCTTCGCTCGGGGGACCACGGGAAGATCGCCCGTTGGCGCCGGGACGAGGCCCTGGCGCGGACGGTCGTCCGGCGGCCCGACATGATCGCCGCGCTGGCTCCGGAGTGCCTGGACCCGCAGGACCGGGCGATGCTGGAGCGGGCCGGGTTTCCGACCGCCCCCGGGGGTGTGGCAAAATAGGGGGTTGCCGCAGTCGACCGCGCCCGCGGGTGGCTGCGAGGACCCTCGACCGGGGTCGGCGAGTGCCGGCGGCCACCCGGGGGTCAGAATCACCCATTCGCGCATCGACTGACGATGCGCCGTGAGCCTCGCGAGGACGCAGCGATGAACATCCTGGACGCGCTTGACGCCCAGTCGAAGCGGACCGACGTTCCCGATTTCCGCGCCGGTGACACCGTCAAGGTGCACGCACGGGTCGTCGAGGGAAACCGGTCCCGGGTCCAGATCTTCCAGGGCGTCGTCATCCGTCGTCAGGGTGACGGTCTGCGGGAGACCTTCCTGGTCCGCAAGATCAGCTTTGGGGTGGGGGTCGAGCGCACCTACCCGATCAACAGCCCGGCCATCGACCGCATCGAGGTCGTGACCCGCGGTGATGTCCGGAGGGCCAAGCTCTACTACCTCCGCGAGCTGCGCGGCAAGAAGGCCAAGATCAAGGAGAAGCGGGAGAAGCAGCCGAGCTGAATCGTGCTGCACCACCCGTCCTGAGCTGCACGTATGGTGTACGAACCGGAGGGCACCACCCGGGACGTAGCAGCGCAGCCGGATGCCCCCGCCCAGCGGCGGGGCAGGTGTCCACTGCCGCCCGGAGGCCTCGACCAGGCCCCCGGGCGGCAGTGTCGTTTCGGCGGACCGGGGAGGCGTGGTGCAGACGCGCGATGAGGACGGCACGGTCGATCCACGCCGTCGTCGGGCCCGGCGACGCCGCCGCCCGTTGCCGCTCTGGCAGGAGCTGCCGCTGCTGCTGACGGTCACCTTCTGCCTCGCGGTGCTGATCCGGACCTTCCTGCTTCAGGTGTTCTACATCCCATCCGGCTCGATGACCGAGACGCTGCTCGTCGGGGACCGGGTGCTGGTCAACAAGGTCGTCTACGACGTACGGGACCCGGTGCGGGGCGAGGTGGTGGTATTCCACGGCACCGAACGGTGGGCCGACCAACTCGACGGGGAGCCCGACCCCGGATTCCTGCGCCGGCTCACCGCCACCTTCGCTGATCTGGTGGGCGTCGGCGGCCCCGGCGAGCAGGACTTCATCAAGCGGGTGATCGGGCTGCCGGGCGACCGGGTGAGCTGCTGCGACGAGCAGGGGCGAGTGCTCGTCAACGGCGTCGCCATCGACGAGCCGTACGTGTGGCGCGACTCGCCGCTGGACCTCCCGCCGAATCCGGGGGAGTGCCGTGCGCGGCGCTTCGACGAGGTGATCGTCCCACCCGGGCAGCTCTTCGTGCTGGGTGACAACCGGTTGGTCTCCCAGGACGCCCGGTGTCAGGGCCCGGTGCCGATTGACAATGTGGTCGGACGGGCGGTCGGCGTGGTGTGGCCGTCGTCGCGGTGGGCCGCACTCTCCACTCCGGAGGTCTTCGCGAGCGTTCCGGCGTCGGCGGGTTCCCCGATCAGCGAGCCACCGCCGGTTGGGCCGAACCCTGACGGTGGCGCGTTGCTACTCCTTCCGCTCCCAGCCGCGTGGCTCAGTTCTCGCGCGTTCCGTCCCGTGCCGCCCAGCTTGGCAACGTAGGCTCCATTCCGTGATTGACGAGCAGACCGACAAGTCCCGCAACTCCTTCTGGAAGGAGCTGCCAATTCTCCTGGGCGTGGCGATTCTGGTCGCGGTGCTGGTACGTGCCTTTGTGCTGCAGACCTTCTTCATCCCGTCGCCGTCGATGGAGAACACCCTCCAGATCGACGATCGGGTGCTGGTCAACAAGTTGGTGTACGACTTTCGCTCGCCGAAACGCGGCGAGGTGGTCGTCTTCAAGGCACCGACCTCCTGGAGCCCGGACGAGGAGGATTTCATCAAGCGGGTCATCGGCATCGGCGGCGACCACGTGGTCTGCTGCGACGAACAGGGGCGGATCACGATCAACGGGGTCGCCCTGGACGAGCCGTACCTCTACTCCGTCGGCGGCGAGCGGGACCAGCCCGCTGACCAGGACTTTGATATCACCGTCCCGCGGGGGCGGCTGTGGGTGATGGGCGACCACCGGTCGGCCTCGGGCGACTCGTTGCAGCACTGGCAGCAGTCGGGGGAGGACGTCCACCAGGCGACGGTGCCCGAGGATCGTCTCGTCGGCCGTGCCTTTACGATCTTCTGGCCGCTGGACCGGGCCCGCTGGCTGAGCGTGCCCGAGCAGTACGGCCCCATTCCCCGGCCCGGAACCTGAGCCGGTGAGCCGGGTAGGCCCGGTAGGCGATGGCGAAGCCGTCTGGCAGGCTGGGACGATGACCGTCGCCCACGCCCTACGTCGCCCCATCCGGGCGCCGCTCGTCGCCGAGCCCGGCTGCCGCCTGCTCGTCGAGCGGTGGGTGAGCGCGGACAGGGGTGGGCCGTGCTGACGCCGCCGCGTACCGTCGTCCGCCGCGACGGCGGGCTCTACGCGCTGGAGCGTGCCCTGCAACGACGCGGATTTCGGCAGGTGGCCGGCGCGGACGAGGCCGGTCGGGGTGCCTGCGCCGGTCCGCTGGTGGCCGCCGCCGCCATCCTGCCCCCGGGGCGGCGCGGGGAGATCGACGGACTCGCCGACTCCAAGCTGCTCACCCCGGCCAGCCGGGAGCGGGTGTACGCGGAGGTTGTCGCCCGGGCGTCGGCGTACGCGGTGGTGGTGATCCCGGCGGCGGAGGTGGACCTGCGCGGACTGCACGTGTGCAACCTGGCGGCGATGCGTCGTGCGCTGGCGTCGCTGGCCACCCGGCCGGAGTATGTGCTGACCGACGGCTTCGGGGTGGACGGGCTGGACGTGCCCGGGTTGGCGGTCTGGAAGGGTGACCGGGTGGCGGCCTGTGTCGCGGCAGCCAGCGTGCTGGCCAAGGTCACCCGAGATCGGATCATGGTGGAGCTGGATCTGGAGTTTCCTGGTTACGGGTTCGCGGAGCACAAGGGTTACATCACCGCCGAGCACTCGGCTGCGCTGCGGGAACGCGGGCCGTGCCCGGAACACCGGTTCTCGTACGTCAATGTCGCCACCGTCTCCGGTCGGCACGGGGCCCCGCCCCGGGCTCGTCGGCCTTTGGTCGCCGCGGCCGACGAGGCGATGGAACGCGCTGGGGCGGTAGAGGGTACCGTCGGCGTGGCGTTGGGCGACCGACCCTGGGCTGCGGCGTCGGTGGGGAATGATGTGGCCATGGAAGGCGGGATGGGATGAGCGCGGAAGATCTCGAAAAGTACGAGACGGAGATGGAGCTGCAGCTCTACCGGGAGTACCGCGACATCGTCCGCCAGTTCTCCTACGTCGTGGAGACCGAGCGTCGGTTCTATCTGGCAAACCAGGTCGACCTGCACGTGCGTAACTCGGACGGTGAGGTCTACTTCGAGGTCGAGATGCACGACGCCTGGGTGTGGGACATGTATCGTCCTGCCCGCTTCGTCAAGAATGTCCGGGTAATGACGTTTAAAGACGTCAATGTGGAAGAGCTGGAGAAGCCGGACATCTCGCTGCCGGCCGACTCAGGGTTCGGCAACTGACCTCCGGACCTCGCTGACCCTCCCGTTCCCCAGCGGGCCCAGCTCCTGCCGCCCTGACCGGACGCCGCTCTGACCGCACGTCCCGCTGACTCCCCTGGCAGGCCCAGGCTGGCCTCGTTCAGCAGATCGAGGCGCTCCCCGCACTCTTGTCCACAGTGTTGTGGCTATCCACAGGGTGAGCTGGGTGGGGGTGGCCATCGGCTGGCTGTTCGAACAGGCTGCCGCCATGGAGCCGTCCCCGATCCTCGCCATCCTGCTCAGCACTGGGCTGGTCACCACGCCCGCCGTGCCCGCGTCGCCGGTGGTGGGGCCGGCGTCGTGGGTGGTGGGGTCCACGTCGTGGGTGGTGGGGCCCGCGTCGCCGGCGGTGGAGTCCTCGCTTGGGGTTGGTTCCACGCCGAGTGCGGCGGGCTCCCCGTCGCCCGAGGCAGTCCCGGCTTTCCAGTGGCCGCTGCCCGGGGAGCCACCGGTCGTGCGACGGTTCGATCCACCGCCGCAGCCCTGGTTGCCCGGCCACCGCGGCGTTGACCTGGCAGCCGCCGCGGGCACGCCAGTGTTGGCGGCGGGCGATGGGGTGGTCACCTTCGCCGGTGCCGTGGCCGGCCGCCCGGTGCTCACCGTGACGCACGCCGCTGGCCTACGGACCACCTATGAGCCGGTGTACTCCGATGTCGAGGTGGGCACACCGGTCCTGGCCGGAGTGCCGATCGGCCGGCTGCGGGCCGGGCACCCGGGCTGTGTGGCTCCGGCGTGCCTGCACTGGGGTCTGCGTCGAGGCGGCACCTACCTGGACCCGTTGGCGCTGCTCGGTCGGGGGCCCGTGCGGCTGCTGCCACTCGACGGTACGCCTCGGTAGCGGGTGTTTCGGCCCTTGAAAAGCCAACACAGGCCAACCGGCACCGATGCCGTGCTGGTCGGTGATGGCGGACGGGAATCTCGGCTCGGCGAGGCGGTGCCCGCCAAAGCTTGTAGCCGTGGTGTTGCCCCATCCGGGGCTGGTTGTGGGCTGAGCTCGCCAAACGGCTCGTCTGTGCCGCGGACGTGGGGGTCAGCCGACACCCAGGTGTCGGTATGCGGGCGCTGCCTCGAACGGGTACCTGATCCGGGCAAAACCGAGAGAAACCCATGATATCGCCAAAAGCTTGGATACTGTGACCTCTGGCAGCGCTCGTGAGTAAACCTCGCACAACTGCCTATCCGGCTCGTTCTCGTACGCGGATGCACCAACGGTATCGCTTTGGTGTCGGCGAACCTTCGAACCCAGGGCGCCGGCTGGGAGCAAGGTCCGAGCGCGAAATCTCTACACCCAGGAAGTGATGCTGATGTGGAAAATCGTACGTCCGACGACGCGGCGCGCGTCCACGATTGCCGCCGGGGCGCTTGCCTGCACGGTGGCTGTCGGTGTTGCGGGCAGTATGCCGCCCGCGCTCGCGGATCCCACGTCGCCGTTAGCGCCGGAGAGCTCCCCGTCAGTGCAGAATGATGGTCGGGCTGCCCCCGATCGTGGCCGCTATGTCCCGTCGGCTCCCCCTTCCGTGGAGCCTCAGCATCGGGGTGATCGGCAACGTGAGCCAGTGCTTTTTTCTACCGATATGTCGATGGGCCTGACCACGGGCGCCCGTAATGGTATGTCCACCTCGGTCCCGGATATTGACGACTCGTACGCGCTCGCCCTTGCGTTGGCTCACGGGGTCGATGTGCGGGGCGTTGTGGTGACCATGGGAAACTCGATGGCTGAATCGACTGTGGTAACCGCCCAGGCGACGGTTGATGCACTCGGTGCGGACATACCCGTGGTGCAGGGGGCGGAGGTCTGGTTGCCGGTTGAGGCCCAGCAGACCACCGGCGGCGCGGATCTGACCAATACCTGCGTCAACGACGGCGTCCGGTTCATGGCTGACCAGTTGCGGGAGACCGGCGGGTTGACGATCCTGGCGATCGGTCCGTTGACCGACGTGGCATGTCTGACCATGAACTTCCCGGAAGAGGCCGCCCTCATCTCCCGGATCGTCGCCCTCGTCGGCAGTAAGCCGACGACAGTGTTCGAGATCTTCGGTACCCCGCTGGTTGACTTCAACTACATCATGGACCCGCGTGCCGAGCAGATCGTCTTGGACGAAACGACCATTCCCTTCACTGCCATCACCTTCGACCTCTCCTCGCTGGCGCCGATCCCGATCCCGGAGTTGGAGCGGCTGGCCACCAGTACGGACCCGCTCGCGCGGTTCTACGGCGAGTCGTCGATGCCGCGCCTGGAGATGCTGAAGGACATAGACTTCGGCCCTGCGTACCCGATCTTTGACGCCGCCGCCGCATGGCATCTGATTCGGCCGCAAGACCAGGTGTGTCAGCAGGCGGGTTATCGACTGAAGACCGGATCGCCCGCGACAGCGGAGGCCGGAGAAACAGATATCTACGACTGGTTCTCGCCTGAGATCACCGAAACTCGGCAGGTCACCTCGTGCACGGGTTTCACGAGTAGGCAGGCGGCGGGCCGCTACCAGCATGCAATTCTTCAGGCCGTTGGCGGAGATGGGTGGACCGACCGGGATGTCCTTCTGAACGAGGAGGGCCCGCTGCGGACCGACGAGTGGTCTGCACCGACTGACACCGGGCCGCTGCAGACCGACGAGTGGTCCGCATCGACCGCGGGACCTCTGTGGACCGAAGACTGGGCGGCGCCGACCGATACCGGGCCGCTGTGGACCGAAGACTGGACGCTCCCGACCGAGGAGGGGCTCCTGGGGACTGAGGAGTGGGCGCTTCCCACCGAGGAGGGCACCACCTGGGATGAGGGGGGTGTTGTCCCGGAGTAACGGGAACCTGTCAAGCACGGGCTACGTCCCCACGCCGAGTGGCTGGGTACGTAGCCCGTTCGCATCAGTGGCTTTCGCGGTGACCGCGGGAGCGTCGTGGCGGGGTGCCCGGAATTGGTGCACCCGCAGGATCGGCGTGCGGAACGCCGCGGCGGGCCCGCCGGCTCACGCCCGAGGGTGGGCCTGCCGGTACGCGGCCCGCAGCCGCTCGACCGACACGTGGGTGTAGATCTGGGTACTGGCCAGCGAGGAGTGCCCGAGGAGTTCCTGCACCGCCCGCAGGTCCGCGCCGCCCTCCAACAGGTGAGTTGCCGCCGCGTGCCGCAGCCCGTGCGGGCTGGTCCGGGGTAGGCCCGCCGCGGTCGCGTACCGGCCGACGATCCCCCGCGCGGTGGTCGGGTTGAGCCGGCCGCCCCGCGCCCCGAGCAGCAGTGCGCTCGCCGACCGGGCGCCGACCAGCCGGGGGCGGCCGTGGCGTAGCCACGCGTCGAGCGCCCGTTGCGCCGGGACTCCGTAGGGCACGCTGCGTTCCCGGCCCCCTTTGCCGAACACCCGGAGCACCCGCCGGCCCGGGTCCACGTCCGCGACGTTGAGCCCGCACGCCTCACTGACCCGGACCCCGGTCGCGTACAGCAGCTCCAGCAGCAGTTGGTCTCGTAGCCGGGCCGGGCCGACAGCACCCGGCTGGACGTCGTCGGTCGGCTGCTCCTGGGGTGCCGTGTGCGCCGTTGCCAGCAGGGCGGCGGCCTGATCAATCGGGAGTACGGCGGGTAGCTCCCGGTGGGCGCGGGGACTGGCCAGACCGGCGGCGACGTCGGTGGGTAGCCGGCCGTCGTGGTGGGCCCAGGCGCTGAAGGTGCGGGCCGCGGCGGACCTTCGGGCCAGTGTGGACTGGGCGGCTCCCGTCGTGCGCTGTCGGGCCAACCAGCTGCGGATCTGTGCGAGCGTCAGGTCAGCGGGAGTCTGGGCGCCCGCCCGTACGGCGTGGTCGAGCAGACTGATGACATCGGTCACGTATGCCCGGACGGTGTGGTCGGAGCGGTTCTGGACCTGGGCCAGCTGGGCCGCGAAGTCGTCCACCGCCTCGCGTAGCGGCACAGGGAGCGCCGCGTGCCGGGCCCGGGTCGCTTCGCCTCGCTTCACTGCCTGACCTCGCTTCACTGCCGGGCCTCGGGTCAGCTGGTGAATCGGCCCGGCGGACCGATGGTGAGCTGCTTGTCGGCGTGCACCCGATCAGCCTACGGGCGCCTTGCCGGCTTCTACGGTCCCGACGGCTCCTGTGGTCTCGACGGCTCCTACGACGTCAGGGGTTCCCGCGGCGGGGGCGAGAGCGCGTATCCGTCGCCGCGTCGGCTGACCAGGCCCAGTTCCTCAAGGAGGGCCAGCTTGCGCAGCGCTGTCCGTGCCATCACCCCGGATCGGGCTGCGATGTCGTCAACTCCGCGTACGCCGCGCCGGGGCAGCGCCTCCAACACCATCGTGGACTCGTCGTCGAGTTGGTCCCGCACCTGCGCGGGCCCGCGTACCAGCGGTGCTAGGTCCCCACCGATGCGACCCACCTCCTCGAGCACCTGGGCGGGGGAGGTGACCAGCCGGGCATCCGGATACTGCCGGAGCAGCTCATGCGCCCCGACGGACATGGTGGAGGTGACCGGGCCGGGCACCACCATCGCCGGCCGGGCGATCGCCAGGGCCCGGTGCATCGTCTGGGTCGCTCCGCTGCGGGCGGCGGCCTCGACCAGCACGCTGCCCCGGGTCGCCGCGGCGATCACGCGGTTGCGGATCAGGAACCGGGGCCGCAGCGGATCCGCCCCCGGTATCCACTCGCTGACCAGCAGCCCGGTGTCGGCGATCCGCTCGAAGAGGGCGGCATTGCCCATCGGGTACGGCCGGTCCAGGCCGCAGGCGAGCACGGAGACGGTCAGCCCGCCAGCGGTCAGCGCCCCCCGGTGGGCGGCGGCGTCGATGCCGAATGCCCCGCCCGAGACGATCGTCCAGCCCCGCTCGGCCAGTCCGTACGCCAGCTCGGTGCCCACGTGGATGCCGTAGCCGGTCGCGGCCCGGGCGCCCACCAACGCGACCGACCGGTCCAGCGTCTCGGCCAGGGAGTGCCCACCCCGCACCCAGAGGCAGAGCGGTGGGGCGGTCTCCCGGTCGACCCGGCGGGGCGAACTCGCCAGGACGAGGCGGTGTAGGTCGGCAACGGGCAGCGGCCACTCGTCGTCGGCTGGCGTCACCAGCCGGGCACCGAGGCGGTTGGCGCGCTCCATCGCCTCCGCGGCTACTGCCAGCGGGTCTGCGGCCGAGAGCCGGGCGGTCACGGTCTGCCGCAGTGCCTCCTCGGGGGCGCCGCCCTCCCGCAGCAGGGTCAGCGCGCCAACCGCGCCGTGCTGCTCGACCAACCTGAAGACGGACCGGTTACCCGGTTCGGCGATCCAGGTCAACGCCACCCGCGCGAGGCGGTCGGCGTCGAGTGCCGTCGCCGCTGGCGGGCTACTGGTCGGGTGCCTCATCCAGGCCTGCTCCGGGTTTCCCGCTGGCCCGAAGCCGGCACTGGTCTCTCCTCGGGCGGTCACAGTGCCTCCCCGGTGCACAGGCCGATCGCCTCTCGGATGTCCTCGGCGTCGGGGCGCTGCCGACCGTCCAGGTCGGCGATCGTCCACGCCAACCGGAGCACCCGGTCGAAGCCCCGGGCCGAGAGCGATCCTCGGTCGAGCCGGGCACGTAGCTCCCGGATGACCGGGCCGGGCAGGCACCAGGGTGGCCGCCGCAGCACCGGGCCGGGTAGCTCGGCGTTACTCCGCTGGCCGAGGCGGGACCAGCGCTCGCGGGCCGCCGCGCGGGCCGTCGCGACCCGGCCGGCCACCACGGTCGAGGGCTCGCCGTCGGAGCTCACCTGCACCAGCTCGGCGGCGCGTACCGGCCGCACGGTCACCTGGATGTCGACCCGGTCGAGGAGTGGGCCGGAGAGGCGGCCGAGGTAGCGGCGGCGGGCGAGCGGGGTGCAGTCGCAGGAGACGTCGCCCGCTGGCTTGGCGCAGGGGCAGGGATTGGCGGCCAGGACAAGCTGCACCTGGGCCGGGTATTCGGCGGTGCCGCGGGAGCGGGCCAACCGGACCCGGCCGTGCTCGAGCGGCTGCCGGAGGGCGTCGAGAGCGCGCCGATCGAATTCGGGAGCTTCGTCGAGCAGCAGTACGCCTCGGTGGGCCAGCGATACCGCGCCGGGGCGGGCGAGGCCAGAGCCACCACCGACCAATGCCGAAACGGTGGCGGTGTGGTGCGGCGCCTGGAACGGTGGTCGTCGGATCAACTGCCCACCGGAGGGCAGCAGGCCGGCGATCGAGTGCAGCGAGGTCACCTCCATCGCCGCGTCGTCGGGCAGCTCGGGTAGGACCGACGGGAGCCGTTCGGCGAGCATGGTCTTGCCGCACACCGTGTTCTAGCACAGTATTTAGGCATGGCTAGTTCCTCTCGGCGTCGGGCGATCTTGCTGGCGCGTCTGTCTGACAACAGGGTCGATGTGGACCTCACTGACGAGGGTATCCCTTCAGGGCTTGATGACCAGCTCCGTCGTATGCAGGACCGGGCCGGTGAGCTTGGGTGGGATATGTGGAAGGTGATCAAGAATCCGCGTCTGTCCGCCTACAAGCGACGAAAGGTCGTGCTGCCGGACGGGCGGCGGGAGTACCGGGTGTTCCGGCCTGATCTGCGGGAGGCCCTGGCGGACCTTGCGGCGGGTCGGGCGAACGCGCTGTTGTGTCTGGATTTGGATCGGGCGTTCCGTGATCCGAAGGACTTGCAGGACTTGATTGATGTGGTGGACCACTCGCCACACGACATCGTGGTGGAGTCGGTCACCGGGTCGTTGCACATGGAGAAGGGCCGGGACAACTTCGACGCGGAGATCCGGGTTCTAGTGGCGAACAAGGCATCTAGGGACACCGCCCGTAGGGTCGCTGCCGCGAGGGAGCGTCAGGCCCTCAATGGTCAGTACGGTGGCGGGAAACGTCCCTTCGGGTTCTGCTCGGGACCGCCGAAGATCGTCCCGGACGGCGGACGGACGGACGAAGCGGTGTGCGCGTGGCACGGCGGACGGGACTGCCAGTCCGGCGTCACCCCGATCAAGGCTGAGACCGAGGTGATCGCGGACTGCTCGCGCCGGCTGTTGCAGGGCGTGAGCTTGCGGTCGATGGCCCTGGAACTGCGAGGCAAGGACGTGCCGACCGTGACCGGCGCGAAGTGGTCGGCCGAGACACTGCGGGACGTGCTGTTGCGTCCGCGCAACGCTGGCTTGATCGTCTACCGGGGCGAGGTCCTCGACGGGGTGACCGCGCCGTGGAAGCCGATCGTGGCGCGGGAGACGTTCGAGGAGGTCCGCGCTTTGCTGACAGATCCGGGGCGGGAGACGGCCCCGGGTGCGCCGCCGCGTTGGACCGGATCGGGAATCTACCGGTGCGGGCTGTGCACCCCACCCAGCAGCAAGACGGACAAACCGGCGACCTGTCATGTGACCCGTGGTGGGACGAACCCCCGCTACACCTGCCGGGAGTACAGCCACCTGGCCCGCAACGCCTACCGGACCGACGAGGTGGTGTTCGCGCATGTCATGTACGCGATCACCCATCCCCGCGCGTACGAGTTGCTGGCCCCGGCCGCACCGGATGTCGACGCGGCGGCGTTGCGGACGGAGAAGGCCACGATCCGCAAGAACCTGGAGCGGATGGCCGAGGACGAGGTACTGGGGCTGCGGACCAGGGCGCAGGTGCTCGCCGCGACCCGTAGGGCCAACGCCCGGATCGGTGAGATTGATGAACTGCTGAACATGACGCTGACCGAGGACCCGCTGGCCGAGGTAGTCAACGCCGTCGATCCGGTGAAGGTGTGGAAAGACATGCCGTTGGCGAACCGGCGGATCATCGTGGACCGGCTGTGTACGGTGACGATCCTGTCCGCCCGTCCCGGCCGGCGCTTCGACGTCGCGTCGGTGCGGGTCGACCCGAAGCACCCCCTTGGTGCGACTCCACCGGAGTTCTTAGGCGCGGGGTAGCCGGGGCCGCCGCGGTGAGGGGAGCTCGGGGCTCCCCTCACCCTTGTTAGATGGTGGCGGTGTCACCTGGTCGGTGGTAGCCACAGCGAGGCGATGGTGTCCCGCTGTTCCTCGGTCAGCGGCGGCCACTGCTCCACGTTGGCCGTGACGTGGGCCATCAGCGCTTCGTTGCGCAGGACCGCTCGTAGGGCAGCCAGTTCGGGATCGTCGGTGTCGCGGGGTGCGGCCATCGCGGCGAGGCGTGCGCGCATGAGCCTCTGCACCTCCGCTTGCCCTGGGTTCGGTGGCGTCTGGCTGGTGGGCGCTGGTGGGTCGGGCCGGGGTGTGATCCGGGCTGTTGCCCGGGTGCGAGGCGGGTGGGTGGCCAGCGGTAACGTCCCCCTGGCGTTGGGCTGGCCGGGCGTGCTGTCGGCGGGGGTAGGGTCGCCGGGCGGCGTCTGCGCGCCGCGCTCCGGGGATCGGTCGCCTCGGGGGCGGCGGCGCGGATCAGGTGTCGTCTGGCGTGAGACCATCGTCCTCCATTGTCGGATCCGTCGGCTTTTGGCGGCTTCTGTTCATTGCTTTGCCTTCCGCTGACATACAGCGAGCGATGGTGGTCGCTCATGGTCGGGACATAATTTTCTTATCGCCGAGCAGGCAATTCGAGGTCAAGCGTCTGATCTTCGCTGGTGGCGGTCTTGCGTTGCGCCGCTATCCTGAGGCGATGAATGGCCAGGTGCAGGCAGCGTTGCTCGGTGCTTTGGTGGCGGGCGTGCTCACGACTATGACATCGCTGATTGATCGTTTCGCCCGTCGGCGGGATGCCGCTGTCGCCGCGAGGCGGGAGCGAGAGGATTCGGCTACCCGCCGCATCGCCGAGGCGCTGACCAGGCTCTTGCTCTTGCCCGAGGATCCGCGTAGTCGGCAGCCGCACGAGCCCGAATATTACGAGCGGTGCGAGGCGTGGGAGCGCGAGCGTGACGAGCTGATCTGGACGATCGACACTGACACCTTCGATATCAGCCACAGCGACGTGCGGGGTCAGTTGCGTGAGATGTGCACGGTACTGCGGATGTATGAACGCCGCGTCCGCCCTGCTGATGAATTTGACTTTCGCCGGAATGTGGTAACAACCGGGCGAGAATGGTTGGGTGCCTATCGGCGGGGTGACGATCTTCCCCCGGACAACTATTCGATGTGGGAGGCGTGGAGGCGGCTGGTCGATAGGCAGTCCGAGGACGCGAAATCGAAATTTAGGTCCGTTCAGAACGCGGATTGAGACGGGTCAGGAATCGTCGACTGCCTTATCGAGTAGTGGTGTGATGAGGTCAGCCAGCGTGGTGAGGGTGTGGCGTTGGTCGTGGGGTAGGCGGTGGGTGTGTTGGCAGCCAGGGCAGTCGACGGTGTCGGTGGTGGGGAGGGTGAGCCGGCAGCGGGCGCAGGCGGTGAGGTGCTCGTTGTCGAAGGCAGCGGCGAGGTCGGCGGGGTCGGTGCGTTGACGCTGCCACCAGGACAGATGTTTCCACTGTTCTCCGATCTGCTGTTCGCGCCACCGGGGGTAGCTCGGCGGTGCGGCGGTGTTGCGGTGCTCGGGTGGCCGCCAGTAGCGCCAGACGTGGGCTTGGACCTCGTCGCGGCTGCGGGCTTCGGCGAGGTGGTGGTGTTCGGCAGGGGTGAGCAGGCGGGGCTGGGCGAGGTAGGCCGAGGCGCGGTACCAGGCGGGCCTGTCGCCGGCGCCGGCGACCAAGTGGGCGAGGTGTCGGACCTGGTGGGACCAGGCGCGGTGGTGCAGCTGGGTGAGGGTGGCGTTGAGGGCGGCGGTGTCGTCTCGGGATCGGGGGTAGCGGCGCCACCAGTCGGCGAGGGTGGTGAGGATCGCGGTGGTACCGAGTCGGGGTGTGAACGCATCGTTGGGGTCGTGGTTGGTATCGAGCAGGTAGCGGACGAGGTCGACGGCGGCTGGGCTGAGCAGTGGTTCGAGTCGCCGGGGGTAACTGCGGAGATGCCGCAGGGTGTCGTGGAGTCGTCGGCGGTCGGCTTCGGCCTGTCGACGGTGGTAGGCGGGCGCGGCGGCGGCAGCGGCAGTGGCGCGTTCGGTGAGAAGAGCGGTGAGGGTGACCTCGGCGGCTTCCGGGTCGGTGAGGGTCCAGACGTGCGCGGTGGCGGCGCGGGTTGGGTCGCGCACGAGGCCGGTCGCGGCGACGACGAGCCGCCCGTGTGCGTCGATGAGGTCGAAGTCGTCGGCCAGGCGCCGGTAATGGCCGGATGTGGGGTCCTCGCCGAGGTGGCGAGCGGTGTTGCGGGTGAAGGTGACCGCCCGGTGGGCGGTAGTGGTGAACAGCAGCAGGGGCGGGCAGTGCGGGAACCGGCCGCGCCACGCTTCGTCGCGGGCGTAGGCGCGGTAGCGGTCGAGTTTGGCTTTCAACTGGGTTTGGGTCATGGAGGCGAGGTCGATCTCGATGAACGCCGCCGTCGGCCGCCCATCGGCGAGGACGGCTTCGTACACGGCGTCGGGGGTGAGGCGTTTGGTGGTGGTGCCGCCCCACGCGGAGGTGCGGCCGTCCCACTGCTGCCAACCAGCTCGGTCGGTGGCCCAGCCGGTCATCGTCAGGCCGACGGCGGGGCCGTGCTCGCGCAGGGCGAGCCAAGCCTCGCTGATGGTGGCGGCATGGGCGCTGAACATCGCCGAGGGGCGGCGGCCGTCAGCCGGCGCGGTGCCGGTGATCAGGCGGGCTCCGGCGGGGCGCAGCCACCAGTGGTGCGGTGAGCTGCCGGAGTGGCGGCCGGGCCGGTCGTAGCTGATCAGACCGTCGGCGCGGAGCTGGTCGAGGCGGTACAGCACGGTCCGGTCCGGGGTTCCGGTCGCGCGGGCGAGTTGGTCGGTGGTCATCACCCGGTGGTCGTTGAGCAGGAGCAGAAGCTCCTCTCCAGGGCCACCGAAGGCCCGAAGGCGGTTCGTCGATCCGGATGCCATCAGCCCGACTCCTTTCGTCGCTATGCGGATTTAGCCCTACCGGGTAGGGAGTGACATCTATGTCAGTCGCCGGTCCGGCCAGGCCGGACGAGTCAGCGGTGACCTGCCTGTTCATGGCCTGTTGGGTTGCGGATTGGGTTCAGGGCAATCCGCAACCCAACAGGCCGCTTCAGGCGCTGCCTCCGCCGCGTACGTGCCGGACGGGCATCGCCGCCGAGACCTCGTCAAGCGGCACCTCGCCGTCCGGCTGAAGCCGACCGGGCCGGGCACGGCGGACCGGATCACCGTGCACCCCGACATACCCTTCGGCTTGCGCCTCACCAACGGCCCGGCAGCGCCTGAACCGCTGTCGCAGGAAATGACCGATTCCCCGCGATGACCACGCCAGCGCGATCATGCCCGCCCTGCGGCAAGCAGCGCGGGCATCGAAATGTCGTACCGCCCTGACACCCTCGACCTGTATGCATTTCCTGCGACGGGCTGCGAGGTACGCGGGTGGGGCAGGTCCACAAGCCCAGGACGTCGTACGCGACGCCGACCTTCGCTTACGCCGTCGAGACGTTCCTTGTCGCCCACACCGCCGCTGGTGCCTGGTCGACCGGCACGACCGCCAAGTACCGACAGACCCTGACCGCGCTCGCCGCCCGGCTCCCCGGTACCGCAGTCGGCGACGACGTCGCCGTGCTGGACACCGAGCCTGGGGTGGCCGCGCTCGCCCAGGCGTACACGGCGGCGTTCGACGCCACATCTCCGGCCACCCGAGTCCGGCACCTGTCCACTCTGCGCTCGGCGCTGACTTGGTGGCGCGAGCCGGCCGGGTGGATCGCCGGGGACCCCACCGCGCGGGCTGGGCCCGGCCGAAAGGTCAGCGTGGATACCACCCGGGCGTTGACCCGCGACCAGGTCGCCGCGCTGTGGCGCCTAGACGTCGGCCTGCGCGACAAGACGCTGTGGCAGTTGCTCTACGAGACCGCCGCCCGCGCTGAGGAGATCCTCACCCTCGACGTGGGTGACCTCGACCTGGGCAGCAAGCGCGCCCGGGTGGTGTCCAAGGGCGGCAAGACCGAGTGGGTGTTCTGGCAGACCGGCGCCGCCATGCTGCTGCCCCGGCTCCTCGCCGGTCGCATCCGCGGCCCGGTGTTCCTCGCCGACCGCAAGCCGACCCGGGCCGTGGCCGCCGTCGACCTGCGCCCCGTCACCGGCCGGGCCCGGCTGTCTTACCGCCGCGCCGCCGAGATCTTCGAGCACGCCACCCGGCGCCTCGCCGACCCGATCGACCAGGCGCAGGGCTTCACGCTGCGCCAGCTGCGCCATGCGATTCTCACCCACGAAGCCGAGAACGGCACCAACACCGCCACCCTGCTCGCCCGCTCCCGGCACGCCTCCGTGCGGTCTCTGGAACGCTACGCCCGGCTCGGCCCGGAAGCCGTCGCCGCGACCGACCCGGCCGCCCGCCGCCGGACGGGGCAGGGCCGGTGACGTGGCGTTCGCGGCGATCCACCCCGAGGCCGGCCGCATCGACGCAACCCTGCCCGACCTCGGCCGCGGACTGACCTGGGACCAGGTGCACAAGACCCGGCCCCGAGTCGCGCTGCGCTGCCCCGAGTGCGGCCACGGCGTGCACGCCAAGGTGTCCGCCCGCAAACTGCGCTACTTCGCCCACGACCCCGGCCGGCCCACCGACTGCGCCTGGCTCAACGAATCCCTGGAGCACCACCTGCTCAAGCTGGAACTCGCGACCGCGATCCGCGCCGCCGACTGGCACGCCGAGTTGGAAGTCCGCGCCCCCGACGGCACTTGGCGCGCCGACGTGCTCGCCTCATCCCACGACGGCACCCAACGCGTCGCCTGGGAAGCCCAACTGTCACCCATCACCAACGAGGACATCCAGGAACGCACCGAGCGGTACTGGGCCGAAGGCATCGGCGTGTGCTGGGTCAGCCCTGGCGGCAAAGCGCCCTGGATCGGCAGCGTGCCGTCCATTCGCGTCCAGGAGCCACACGACGACCAGCCGTGGACCGTCGTGGACGGGCCCGCCGCCTTCCACTTCGAGCACGGCACCTGGATCGTCATCGACGCCCCACAGCTGACCGCCTTCATCGGCTGGGTCCTACACGAACAGACGATCGTCCACCGGGTCCGCTCCCGGTACCGGCGGATCTGGTATCCCACCAGCGAGGGCTACCGCCGCCGGAACCTGATCTGGACCACCAGCCGACACATCGACACCGAAACCCGGCACGAGGCGATGCGGCAACGCCAGGAGGAGCGCAAACGCCAGCGCGAGAAGCAAGAGCGGCGAGCCGAGCAACAGCGCCAGGCCGAAGCCGAGGCTCGCCGGATCGAAGAGGAACGCCAGCGCGAGGTACAACGGCAGGAGCAGGAGCGGCAGCGCAAGATCCGGGAAGCGGAGATGGCCGTCCGCTGGGAGGAACAGCAACGGCAGCGGGCGATCGAGGCCGAACAGGCCCGGCGGCGACGAGAAGCCGAGGAACGGCAGCGGCAGGAGCAGGCCCGCGCCGCTGAGGAGCAGCGCCTTTGGCAGGAACAGCGCGAGCACCAGATGGCGGTCCAGTGGTGGGCGGAGCTGTCCCACACGCAGATCCAGGAACTGCAGGACGCAGTGGCCGAGCCGCTATGGAAGAAGCAAGCCACCCGCGCCGAGTTTGACACCCAGGGCGCCTCCGCCGACAACGCGTACGGCATCGCGATCTACATCCGCCGCCGGCTGCACGGCATTCTGCGCCCCAGCCCCGCCTCCCTGCATCGACTCCCAGCCGTGGTACCCGTCTTCGTCCGCAACGCCCGCGAAGCCCACGACCTGATCAACACTGGCAACATCGAGCCTGCTCGCGTCGTGCACTTCAACCTTCCCGACCACGAACAGATGTCGCTCATGTGACCCCTCACCAGCGACCACGCGACGGCCACACCGAGAAGGGAACAGCACCACCATGTCGATCTACGCCGTGCTCATCGATGGCTGGGACCACCGCAGCACCTGGGGCTGGGACGACGGCACCCGCAGCCTCTACGCCCAGCTCACCCGCAACGGCAACTCCGACGACAACGGACCAGACGTCTGGATAACCCCACCCGCCACCCCACGGATTCTCCTGCCCGAAGCCCTCGCCAAGGCCATCGCCCACGTCACCGGCACCAACCTCGCCACCGTCCACGCAGCGATGAACGACAGCCTCGACCAGGAAGGCCAGCACCTGCGGCTGCCCGCCGTCCCCGGCCGACGGCCCGTTCCGGCACCCGCGCCCGAGGACGTGAGGCCCTTCGAGGGACTCGGCCCATACCAACTCCGCCTCGCCGGCTGGCAGAACAGCGAGTTCGGCTACGGCATCGGCCTGCATAGCTTCTGGGCACGGCTACGGCACGACGAGCAGCACACCGACATCTGGATTTCCCCGCAGCATGGCGGCCGCCCCATGCCCCACATCAACGACCTTGGCGAAGCCATCGCGGGCCGCACCGGACACCGCTACGCCGCGATCCGCGCGGCAATCAACCACGCCGTCGATCACCAAAGCGCCCCCAACGACTTCCGGCTGCCGTAGGCGGCCAGCCGTATCCTCTGACACCCCGCGTGAGATTCGCTGACAGCCAGTACGAGATTGAGCGCTGACACCTCGGCGAGATGTCCCACCGAACGCGGGGTTCAACCCTCCTCCTTGACGGCCGTCCTGACAGGCCGGAGCAACTGTCAGGACGGCCCGACCGCCCTGGTGCCCCCGGGAAGTGCGTCCCTCACATAGGGAATACAAAATCGGACCGCCAATTGGAAAAGCCCAGGTCGCAGCGGCTGACCACCAGGACTGGCCGGTGCTGTCAGACAGCGAAGCCCCGGTCGGCGCGCGCCTCTCTATTAGTAAAGGGGAAGCCGGGGCCAGCGAACTTGCCGTCTCGCTCGAAAGAAATCTTGAACGGGTGAGCGCGTAGGCTCGGTGGCATGGCCGGCGTGACGGTCCGGGTGCCCCGGCCGCGACAGCGACGGGGAACGAGGTCAGCGAGATGGGATCACCGCGGGGCAGGAGCGGTCAGCACTCGGTCATCCACCAGCGTCCCGGCCCGGTTCGTCACCGCCCACCCGCACGCCGCCGCTGACCCGGCTGGAACGCGTCGTGTCGACCCCGCACGAGACGAGCCCGCCACCCGAGACCCTGCCGTTGCCGAATGCGAGCCGCGCTGACCGCACGGCTTTGGGCGAGATCGAGGCGCACGCCAGGATCCGGATCACGCGCTCCATTCCCAGCGACGTCATCGAGCCGGACGCACCGCCGGTCCCGCTTCCTATGGTCGACTTCCGTCTCCGGGTCATGCTGGCCGCCGGGCCAGAACGCGACCGGGCGTGGCGACACCTCGGCAAGCTGGCACGCGCCGAGCGGGGCGACTGGAACCTTTACGCCCTCGGAGCCGCCTACCCGAAGCTACGTGCCCAGGTAATCGGGCTAACCGTGTACCGCCGTCGTGAGGACGCCGAACAGGCTCACTATGACCTCGCCGCCGAGTTCCTGTTCGCCCTGCACCGCCTCGACCTGGACGCGCCCCAGGTGTTCCCCCGGCTGGTCGACGCTGCCTACACCCACGCCAGCGGGCGAAAGAAGAATCACCCGCCGCTTATACACGACCTCGACACCTTGCCCGAGGAGCACACGCCGCAATCGGCGTATGGCAACCCCGAGCATGACGCCGAGCTGAACGAGGCCAACCAGGAAACCGTTTACGACGTGCTGAAGCGCGTCGTCGCAATGGCCAACACCGACCTGGGACGGGAACGAATCACCCAGACGCAGGCTGAGCTGATCCGCCGCACCTACTTGGACGGCGAGAAACTTCGCGCCGTCGCTGCGGACCTTAACCTCAGCGAGCCCAGCGCCTCCAAACAACGCCGCCGCGCTGCCGCCACCATCGCACGACTCCTCCGACCCTGGTGGGCCGACAGCGCAGCAGCCCCACCGATGCAGCAACAGTCGGCTGCCGCGGACCCTCCTCACGTCCAAGCCCAATGACACCGATCAGTCGGGCGGGGGGCTGCCCCTATCCATCAGCGCCTCACGGGTGGTCAACGCTAGCTCAATCTCGGTGCGCAGCCGCGACAACGCCTCTCGTGCCCGCTGATCATCTTCGGATATCCACATGCAGTGATCCTTTAACTCATCCACGCAGACCAGCACCGGGCCGGTGAACGGCTCGTACGGGACGACCAAACTCCAATCGTCCATGCCTCCCTCGGGACAATGCACAAATAAGATCACGCCGCCATGACCCTCGATGCAGCCGAACTGAGCGCCCAACGCGATCAGGCGAGGTGCGTGATCGAAGGCGATCTGGGCGTCTATGGTGGAGGTCAAGTGGACCTGCATAGCGGTCGCCGCAACGAAGTCGCTGAGCGCGTTAGGCCGGGCATCGGGGTCCGGATGTGCCAACTCCCAAGCCAACCGCTCGGCTAGCTTCCGCCGACGCTGCTCGGCAGCCCGCCATTGATCGTGATCAACCATGACGGGCTCCGGTCGATTGTTCGGCAGCGGCAGGCTTCACCTCCACAGCTTGACACCCTCGCCGTCGGTGTGCGAGCCACCGGTCGAGCCGGGGACGGACGTGATTTCGGCGTGCGGGTCGTGCGCACACCGGATGGTTCGTTAAATCGATGGGCAGGGTGGGTGCCAACGTCACGGCAGGGCCTCGGCGTCCGCCCGGGAGAGGATGATGTCGCTCATGTCGGTGATCGGGGTGGTCAGCCGTCGGGGAGCGATGGGGCGGCGTCGGGCGCGGGGATAGCTGGTAGCGGCGTAGTCGTTGTCGAGGCGATAGGCGTGAAAACCGGCTGCGGTGAGTGGGGCGGTGACATCTGTGGGGGTCAGCCCTTGTTTGGCGAGCAGTCGTGGGGTGACCTCAATGACCACTTCGACCGAATGGTGGAGTTGGACGATCGCGGGGCTGAGTCCTTGGATGACGGCGGCTTCGGCCCCTTCGACGTCGATCTTGATGATACGGGCTTGGGTAAGTTCGCTTGTGGTGGTGAGGTTGGGTAGGGGTCTGGCCTCCGCTTGGAACCTGGCGGTGGCCGAGCCGCGTGGCCGCACCTGTGTGGTGTTGCCGAGATTGGCCGTGCTGGGTGTGTAGAAGGTGATCCGGTTAGTGGTGTTGGAGGCTGCGGCGCGGACGATCCGGATGTTGTCGAGCTGGTTGGCGTGTGCGGCGGTGGCGAGGGCTTGGGTGAAGTGTGGGGAGGGTTCGACGGCGACGACGCGGCCATTCGGCCCGACGAGGTGGGCGGCGAGCAGGCTGTAGTAGCCGATATTTGCACCCACATCGATGAATATGTCGCCAGGGGCGAGGCGTCGGCGTATCCAGGCGGTGAGGTGGGGTTCCCAGGTGCCGAACAGGTAGAGGTAACGCTGGATGATGTCGGTGGTGGTGACGTTCGGGAAGACGATGCCGTCGACGGTGCGTGCAGTGGCGGTGACCGGCCGGCGTGTCAGGTGGTCATCAAGACGGATAGCGAGCTGGGCACCACCGGGTCCGTGCCGGAGGTAGGTCCGGAGGGTGTTGACAACAAAACGTTGCGACATCGACGCGACTCCTGGAGTTTCGGGTAGGTGGCAGACTGTCACCGTGATTGGTACGAGCGATGGTGTTTGCAACCGGGTGAGTGAGCCGGTGCCGGTGGCGTTCTTCCTGGTGGGTCTAACCGGTTCGGGTAAGACCACGTACGCGAGGCGGGTGTTAGAGCCGGCGGGGGCGGTGCGGTTGTCGGTGGACGAGGAGGTCTTCGCCCGACATGGCCGGTACGGGGTCGACTATCCGGAGTACGAGTACTTCGAGCGGGAGGCACCGGTCGTGGCCGAGGTGCGGGACCGGCTGGTGGGGCTGGTGTCCGAGGGGCGTGACGTGGTGCTCGATCATGGGTTGTGGCGTCGGGCGGATCGGGACGCATGGAAGAAGTTGGTGGAGACGGCCGGGGGCCAGTGGCGGCTGCTGTACTTCCCGGTCCACCGGGATGAGTTGCTTCGTCGCCTGACGGCTCGTAACCGTGAGGGGCACGCTAACGCGCTGGCGGTGACTGAGAGCGCGCTCGATGACTTCTACGCCCGGTTTGACCTGCCGGACGGTGAGGGTGAGGAGATCGTGTCGGTCGGTTCGTTCTGAGGCGGGGGCCGCCAGGCATCGATGATGTGGGCCGCCTCTTGCGCCCACCAGGCCGGTAGCGCATTGATGGTCACCGGGCGCATCCGAAGGGTAGGAGAGTCGACGGCGATGCGGCCATCGTGTCGGGCGAGGTGATCGAGCAGCTTCCGGGATTCCCGTAGCAGAGCCGTACTACTGCTACGCCAACTGCCGTCCGCGAGGTGGGTTACGCGCTGCTGGAGGTAGGCGTCGACCCCGTGACGCCACTTGAAGTGATGGACCACGACCGATGGTCGGTTGGCTGGCCGGCGTCCGGGGGCGCGGTGGTTGCCGCTGGAGACCGGGACCGTGGAGTGCGCCAAGACGATCTTTCGCGGGTCACCGCGCAGTAGGTAGTGGGTGAGGAACCCGCCGAGCGGGTAGGTGCGGTCGAGGCCCTGTTGCGGGGTCCACGGCCGGAGTTGGCCGTCTGTAGCGATCCGGTCGAGCATTAAGCCGCCGACCGTGCCGGTGCCGGCGCTGGCCGCTTCGTGCAGGGTGTCGATCAGGCCGTTTGGGTAGGTGTGAAACTCATCGGTGTCGGCGAGCAGGTGCCAGCCGGGGCCAGCGAGGCCCCGTAGCTCGTCGCGGAGGTGGGTGTTGGTGTACTCGTGCCAGGGGCCGACGTTGACCAGGGCGGGACTGATGCCGAGGCTGCCACAGGTGTCGAGAAGCTGGACGCGTTCGTTGTCACTGGTGTCGTCGGGGAAGTGGAAAGCGAGAAGAAACCGGTGCACGCCGTGGGCGCGGTAGTGCCGGACGAAGGCGGTGAGTAGGTCTGGTTCAACCGGCCCGATGACGGCAATCAGAGGTGGGATCGTCATGGTTTCGAATCCACTTCGATGTTGGTGGATAGGTCGGTCCAGAACGCGAGCGTGGCCGCTGCGGTGGGCAGGCCGAGGTGGGCTGCCTCGCCAGGCGCTGGGCGTGGCAGCGGCCGGCGGGTCGTGTCGGTGATCGCTGCGGCGAGGTCATCAGGGTCGGCGGTGCGAAACAGGCGCACCCACTGCCGGTTACCGAGTAGGTTGGTCGTGGCCGGATCGTGGTCGGACAACAGCAGCGGCACGCCGAGGACCGCGCAGTCGGCGATGAGGCCGCTTTCCTTGCCGACGCCGGCTCGGCGGGCCACGATCGCGGCGTCGGCGGCGGCGTAGACGCGGCGGACGTGCCAGCGAGGTGCCGCGCCGGCAAACGTGTGCACCCGGCCATCCACGGCGGCGGCGAGATCACGCAGCAGCATCGGATCGACGGGGTGCCCGGCGACGAGCACACAGACCGGACGGGTCAGCCGGGCCAGGGCCGCCGTGACGGTGGCGATGTCCTTGTGCGGCCACCACCCGCCGACCAGGGCAAGCGCTGCGTCGTCGGACCGGAGCCCGAAGTCAGCCCTGGCCGCAGCGCGATCAGCGTCAGTGAGGCGTGGCTCGGCATCTGCCAGCGCGAACGGCCACATTCCGACCGGCAGCCCGGGGAACAGGTGCGCCAAGCGTGCCCGGACCGCCTCAGTGGGACATACCACGCGAACCTGGTCGAGGCTGACGGACACGAGCCTGCCGATGAGGCGTAGGGCTCGGTCCTCGGTCGTGGGAATTTCGTGTACCACTCGGATGTGGGCCGTGCCGGACAGTGCGGCGGCGAGGATGTGCAACGCGCCGCTGGCCGACAGCACCACCACAACCCGTCTGCCGGTCTGGATACGACGGGTACCAGTCCGCAGCGCGGCCGCTTCGGCCAGACACCGGGCGAGAGCGCCGATCTGGTGCGGCAGCCGGCGGTGTCGTGCCAGCCGGCCCGCGAGCCGGCTGGCACGACCGAGCAGCCGGCTGGCCGCCCATAGCGAACGCTCGGTGGGCTCGCGGCCGACGCACCCGATAACGTCTGCTCTCGCGCGGTGGAAAGCGACGCGGGCGGTCGGCTCGATCCCGCCGAGGGCGACGACCGTGCATGGGCGTCCCTCAGCAGCGCACTGCTGGGCTAGGCGGATAGCAGCCTGGAACCAGTGCCCGCCGACCGAGCCGGCCGCCGGTTCGATGAGCACCAACGGCGCGGCGGTGGCGGTCATCGGCTGGCGGCGTAGCGCTGCGCGAGCCACGCCGGGTCGTTGAGGTTCTGCCACATGCTGTCATCGGGCGGAGTGTTGGTGGCGAACGTCACCCCGGCCCGCGCGCCTCTGATCGCGTCCTCGGCATAAAGGCCGGTGCCGGTGAGGGTCCACACTTCCAGGCGGGCCTGCGCTTCGGTGCTGGTGGTGCCGTACTCGCAGCCTCGGGCGAGCATTGCGCACTCCCGGAACCCGGCCCGCCAGGCGTGCCATGCCGACTGGTTGAACCGGGTCCGGCCCACGATGCCCGGGGCGAACTCGATCCTTCCCGGCAGGCCGGCAAGGACGTCAACAACGTCGTCTCGAATGTCGCGCAGGGCTTGCCGGCGGCACAACTTGAGACCCCCGTGGCCATAGACGAGACCATTGACGGCGTTAACCGTGCGCCATACCCGCATCGACACCCCCTCTTTGAGGGTGTCTACCTCCGAGGGGTTGAAGTCGGCCGAGACCTCTAAGTCAGCGTCGGCAATGAACAAGAAGTCGCTGTCGACAATCTCAGCGGTCAGTTGGTAGGCGCGGCGCATCCCATGAACGCCGTGTAGCCGCTTCACCCGCCCAAATGTGTCGCTGAGTCGGTCGTACAACGCATCGGCGAGCGGTTCATCGTAGGAGAGAAACACCACGTCGAACGGCGAGGAGTGCGTCATTGTGTGATCGCCTTCAAATAAGCGGTTGCGACGACATCGGGGGCCAGGCCGGCGGTCGAGCGCACCGCCCGATCGGCGGCTGCGGCAGCGAAGACGGGGTCCGTCACCAGACGCCGCACGATCGCCACAGCCTCGGCAGGAGCATCGAACGTCAACTCCGGATCGCCGATCTCGCCCAGCCAGCCCAACCGACGGGTCAGCAGAGGCAAGCCCATGGATAGGCAGTCGACCACGGACATCGACCAAATAGTGCCCGGCCTAAAAGGGGCGAATGCGAAGGTGGCTCCGGCGAGCAGCTGCCAATAGCGCTGACGCTCGACAGAATCGGCAACAATCTCGACGTTGTCCAGAGCGCCGAGTCGAGCCAAGTAGCGCTCCGGGCTGTCATCGAGTCGAATCCGGTCTGGCCGGCGCTGACCGAGAAGGTCGGTGACCCGCAGCCGGGCACGAACACCCGAGGCGGCCATTTGCCGCGCCACCTCAAGGAACTGCCCAGTGCCGTAGTGCTCGTACAAGCGGTGGTTGTAAATACCAACGGGCAGCCCCGGATCGGGCAGCTCGCCCGTCCTACGGACAAGGTTCGGGTCTGCTGGCGCCGGTACGATCCGCACACGGTCGCCCAGATCCAGACCGAGCCTGCCCGCGGTCTCGGTCACCCACCTCTCGGCGGTAACCGAATGAACCATCACCCGGTCGCAGGCCATAAGCCCGGCGAAGAACGACAGCAATACAGGATGCCCGAGACCAGCGTCATTCAGCGACGGGTCCAAGCGCAGGTGACCTGCTGGGTCGAGGTGGAACGGCAAGTAGTGGCAGTAGCCGGCCAGCCGTGCATCGACGCCGGCCTCCAGCATCGCCGCCCGCACGCCTGGCGCGGCCTCGATTTGGTTGGCAACGATGACCTCCGGGCAGGCACGCCGCAGCAACCCGGCGCACGCGTCGACATCGAACGCGAACCGCGCCCGGTACTTCGTCGTAGGCGTAGGCACCTCGATGTGACCGGCCCGAGGATCGGAGATACCTACTGGCCCTGCGACCGTGAACCGAACGCCCTTGTCGAGTAACGCCGGCGCGAGGATATCCGCGAACAGTAGTCCTGAGTCAGCCGACAGCCGTCCCGGGTTGGTCACGTTGAGTAGATACAACAGCGACAGCCCTGCCGCCGGCGCCTCGACCGGGACAGTCCGTTCTTCCGGCGACTCACGTGCCGATGCCCGCACTCCCGACTTGTAGTCGCGACGGTGTAGCTGGGCGAGTGTCGTAGGGTAAGGCATCAAGTTCTCCCTAGAGGGGTGGCGGAATCGAACAACTAACCCGATGGCCGGTTCGTGTCTTTATGAACCGCTATCGGACTGCGTGATACATCGGTTGCGGCGCAAGCGAGATCAACCGTCTTTGCTTGCACCGAACGCGCTATTGCCGGCCGTCACTGCTCCCGCTCGTAGAGCAAGCCCTCGGCGTCCAACGGCATACCGCGCCCGCCGACCGCGAAGCCGAACGGTTCCGACTGGGTACGCCCGAGATCTGGCTCCAGTGCCGGGGCCAGATCGGGCTCCCGAGCCTGAGCGGCTACCGGTCCGGCAGATGCTGGAAGGCCGCGCCGGGCGTCATACGAGCGAGGGTCTTCCCCAGACGCCGCGATAGCCGAGGCAGCGAACGTCCGAACCAGACACGGCGTTGAACTGCCACACCTTGCGCACACCCCGGCCGCAGTGCCGTGATGGCCTTGGTACAACTCCACGGCTGTCGCATGAGTCGGGGTGCCGCGTAGTGTGGGAATCGGTTGGTGCATCGCGGCCCCCTCTTGTCGCGGCCATTGGTGGTTGTCAGGGCGCTGGGCGTGTCCGGCCCGCTTCTGTATCTGGGTGACGGCGGACCTGCCTGCCGTTTCTCGGCGTTGGAGCGCACGAGACGTGGTGAAGTCAGGAAAGACGAGAGGTAGCCGGAACCGGGCCTTGGAGTCGGTGTCGGCGAGCGTGAGCACTTGATCCAACACCGCCTGCGCCGCGAGCCTCGGTGGCGCAGGCGCGGTTCGATACTCCCAGTCGGAGACGGTCGCCCGGGTCACGCCGAGGTAGTCGGTGAACGCGTGTACAGCCATCCGCAACACCCCGCGTAACGCGCGGACCTCCCGTCCGGTCCACCGGCCGACGACTGCCGGCCCGCACCCACACGCGACCGAACACGTCGCCACCTCGGAGGTGGGCGGGGCCTGTGGCACCGCTAGTTGCTTGCGCTCTTGGTCACTCGCTCGATCCCTCTGTGTTTGAAGGTCCCGCACAAGCACGTTCACCTGGCCGAATACGGTCAGCAAGGCTCCGCCTGTGCCGAGGGCCGCATGAGTGCTATGCCAGAACTGGCGGGTGGTGTTGTCCCGAACCTGGACGTTGGTGATCTGGCTTCGGGAGTAGCGGATGAGCTTGGCAGATTCGACCTGTTCCAGTCCGGCGATGACACACCGTTCCGTCAGATAGCGGCCGAGGTCTTTGCTCGCGCGCAGGCCCGCTCGGCGCTCGGCCGCCATCGCGGTCGGCACGTCAAGCTCGCCGTCCGTGTCGGCAGCCAACCAGAGACATGAAAGCTCTGGGCGGGGTCCAGGCTCACGGTGTAGTCGAGGATCGGAGAGCCACATCGTTTCCGACACCACCCGGATCACGTCGCACCGAACCAGGGTTGGCGTCCCGTAACGCGGCGTGCGCCGATCAGTTCCGGCCGCGTCAACCCTGGCCGACGTCGAGGCAACCGGCAGAAACTGGTGAATACCGACGCAGCTGTTTCCCGTCGCTGGCACGGCCCGAGCACGCCACACTCCAGGCAACGGCCGTCGGAACTGGACGTCACATGTTTGTCCAGCACGTCTTGCGCGATCACCAACTGGTCGTTGCCGGAGTACGTCCTCACGGCGCCCCGCCTCCGGTCGCCAGATCCGATGCCTGCCGTTTCGATGTCCAAACATTGGACGGATCCTGCGACGCCTCGGCATGCAGGCAGTGCGCCGCGCTAATCGTCGCGCCGCATCCCGGACACCACCGTTGCGCGCGTCTGAACAGAGCGAACCCTGCCGCGAAGCCCACTAGCAGCGCCGTACACACCGCGATCCCAGCTAGGAAACTCACCGTGCACCTCCCCGACGTGTCGAGTGCCGACGGCCGACATCGTCGACCGACGACCATCTAGTCTTAGGCTTTTCCTAGTCTTACAGGTCGGACTAGATCCAGACAAGTTGTGTGACCGATGTTCTTCGGGGATGTGGCATGCTGTCTTCGTGCCCAACTGGCCTACCCTGAGACGCAGGCGGCTCGCGCGCGAGCTGAACAACTTGCGTGAGTCCATCGACATGACGATCGAGGAAGCTGCGGCGAGCGCCGGGATCTCCCCGTCTCACCTTTCACGTGTGGAGCGTGCACTCGTCGGCGTTCGGGTGCCGGCCGTGCGGGCGCTGCTGGCGACATACGGCGCGAGCGCCTCAATGACGGCCAGCCTGCTGGAGGTGGCCCAGGCGTCCGCGCAGCGTGGCTGGTGGCATCGATACGCAGGCAGCATCCCCGATGAGTACGCGACCTACATCGGATTTGAGTCCGATGCCGCCCGGATCTGGAATTTCGAGTTGATCTCGATTCCCGGTCTGATGCAGACCGAGGGGTACACCCGTTCAATCCTCCAACGTGGAGTCGCCCGCCTAACGGATGGGGAGATAGAGCGGCGCATCGAGGTTCGCATGCGTCGACAGGCGTTACTGTATCGCGAGGATCCTCCAACGCTGTGGGTTGTCCTCGACGAGGCCGCTATCCGTAGACAGGTTGGCGGTGCCGAAACGATGGCCGAGCAGATGGGCCACCTTGCAACCATCGCGGTTCTGCCGCACGTGGATGTTCAGATCGTTCCGTTCGGAGCAGGAGCCCATCCCGGTGCGCCTGGAGGGTTCGTCATCCTCAGATTTGCCGATCCGGCCGATCGGGACGTTGTCTACATCGAGACTATGGCCGGCGATCTCTATCCTGAAGGTGACGCCGACGTTCAGGGTGCGGCCCTAGCGTTTGATCGACTGAGGGCGATGGCACTCAGCCCGGATGACTCGGCGTCGATAATCCGGAACGCTGCAGAGGAGTTTCATGATCGACTTTAGCTGTGCGACGTGGCGGAAGAGCACCAGAACGCAGCAAAGTGGCCAATGCGTCGAGATGGCAAGAGTTGGAGAGGTCATCGGCATGCGGGACTCCAAGGACCCGAATGGCCCGGTGCTGGCGTTTGCGACCGAGGAGTTCGCCGCATTTCTCGAAGGTGTGGCAAGGGGCGAATTTGGCAACCTTCCCTAGAGCGGCCAGCTCGGCCGACAAGAGCAGCTTGCGAGCTGAGACGCCCGACTCGGAGAATTCTCCGGGTCGGGCGTTCCCGCTCTCGCTACGAGCGCGTGGCTGGTGAATCGATCACAGGTTGTCGAACTCGTCATGGTTGGCGCCCCGAAGGAACGCTTGCCATTCCGAACGCGAAAAGCGGAGCATCGCGCCTTCGGGGTTCTTTGAGTCCCGTACGGCGACACCGTCACACAGTGAGGCGACCTCCACGCAGTCACCGTTGAGGCTCTCCGAACTCTTGCGCCAGACCAGGCGTCCGGGAACGTCCGGCATGTTGACTCCCTTCGTTGTGTAGCTTGAGACTCCCACAGGGCGCCCCACGGCGACTAGTCTCTTTCCTCGACTAGACTTGATCGGAAGGTGGCGGACAGAACGGGACAATCTGATGCAGATGGATGAGCTTCAACGCAGGCTGCGCGTGGCCAAACGATCGGTGTTCCGGCTCGAAACGCTCAGGTCGTACACCGCCCCAGGCGAGGCCGACCTGTTGCGCGACTTTCATGCGGGACGCCCGCTGCCGCCACGCGGACCGGAGACTGATCCATGGCTACGGATGGTGGCCGACAGTGTGCAGGCGGGCAGGAGTTGGAGCCGGGTCCATGTGCTGGACCGCCCGCTGTCGGACTACCTGCGATTCGAACTGTTGGGCTATCAGGGCAACGTCGCGGCTGGGGAGGACGTTCGTATCGCTGACCGGGCGACGATCCCCGAGGCGCTGGGTGCGTCGAGGCAGGATTTTTGGCTGCTCGATGACGAACTTGCCGTGGTCATCGACTATGACGGGGAAGGCAAACGTCTCGCCATGAGGCCACGCAGCGCTGTTGGAGCCCTCATCGAACAGCGGAACCTCGCGATTCGGCATTCGATCCCGCTTCTAGACTACCTGCCGATGGTCCAGGACGAGTTGCGTAGATCATGGTGAGCCCATCCGCGGATGACCGGGCGACGCTCGTCACCAGACTGCGTGAACTCCGCGAGGACGCGGGTCTGTCGACCACGCGACTCGCCGCGGAGTTGGGCTGGTCGCAATCCAAGGTCTCGAAGATCGAAAACCGCCGTACGAAACCGTCCGTTGACGACGTCCGGGCGTGGTTGGCCGCCACGGGCGCCACTGCCGAGGTCACCGCCGAACTGACGGACGTCGCGGAGTCCATCCAGGTGGCATCGATTATCTGGGATCGGACGCTGACCGGCGGGCGCGCGGCGCACCAACGCAGCATCGGTCGTACTCTCGCCGAGGCCACGCGGATGCAGGTCTTCCAACACGCCGCCGTACCCGGACTTCTCCAGACCGCCAAGTATGCCAGCAGCGTCCTTGCCCTTGCCGACGTGTTCGGCGTAGGAGACACCGCACGGGCAGCGGCGGCGCGAGTGGAGCGACAGGCGGCGCTGTACGAGAAGGGCCGGCAGTTCGACTTTCTCATCTCAGAAGCCGCACTGCGATTCTGCCCAGTGCCCCACGACGCGCTTGCCGCGCAGTACGACAAAATCCTGTCAGTCGCCACCCTGCCCGGAGTCAGCTTATCGATCTTGCCGATTGGCGTCCGCCCCTCGGCGGTCCACGCGCACCCCTTTGTGCTCTACACCCTGCCTGACGGCTCCCAACTCGCGACGATCGAGACCTACACCCGCGAGCTGACCCTGACCGATCCCGAAGAGATCCGGGTCTACTCGCGGGTATACGACGCGCTACGCGCCGACTCGGTTGCTGGCGAGCAGGCCCGCCACCTGTTGAACGCCATGCGGACCGAAGCCTTGGGCTCGGTGGAGTAGCGCGGCTGGTGACGGCAAGACCCGGGCAGATCGACCGGGCCTCGTCTATCTACCCGGCCCGAGACCGGCGGATGTCCACACTGACCCACGGACGTTCACCGCTTCGTGTGTTGACAACCAAGCTCGCCCTTCCACGGCGGCTTCAAGGGCCTTCGTCTGTGCGTCCGATTGTCCCGTCGGACCGGCCATCGCCCCCGACACCCAGTGAAACGTCCTCTGCCTTGATGATCTTTAGCAGCAGTGATGCGCGTTCGTTGGACACGCCGTGCCCGTCGGCGCGCATCGTGTCGGCCAACCTGTCCCGCGACAGCGAGCATCCCGTAGCCGTCACTGCCGCGCGGGCGGCCCGTGCGGCCGGGAGTAGGTGCGCCACTGTGCGCACGTCCACCGGCACGGGTTGGGAGGCTGGGTCGCTCTCCCGCCCCGAGATGAGCCCGGCAGTCCGACCCGCCCCACTAGTCGCGGACGGGCCGGTGAGACCGGTCCGCGAGCCCGGTATCGGTCCGGACAGCGGTCCGCTGTCCGGACCGGTCTGCGGGACCGTCGCGGGGGCGAGCGGACAATTAGCGGACGGCCGCTGACCTTCTGGGACCGTCTGCTGATTGACTTCGCGATGGTCGATCATTCCGAATAGCAGTTTGACCGAGATGAGCATCGACAGCGCTGGCCACCCCGCGAGGGCCTTGCCGATAGGGTCGTGGCCACCTACGGCGATGTTCGCGGCGAAGCTAGCCACGGTGCCGACCACGAGCGCGAACCAGGGAATCCACCCAGTCGGGCGTCCCGCGCGGCGCTGCGCCACAAGGTACAGGCTCGCTACAATCTCCAGCCCGTCCACACTGACTGGGAAGGCATACGCCTTCCAGCCCCCCTGACCGTGCTCGACGGCGAGTTCAGTCATGTGCGAGAACGAGATCGCCCCCGCCACGATCGCCAGCCCGGCCACGGTCAACCAGGTCAGTACATGAATCACGCTGTCAGTACGGTTACTCATCGGGCCGCCCCTCGGTAGAGGGGACGGGCGGCACCACGAACAACCAGGCCAGACCGGCGGCAGGAACCGTGCACGCGGTGGCTGCATGAAGTTGGCAGCAGCTAACGGCAGTTAATACCTGGAATATTCGGGCATTCGGTCCGGAATAATGTGTGTCACATTGTGGGATTGGTCTTGCCGGCGCCGGGTGGGCCGAGTAGGGCGAGGTGGTGGCCGCCGGCGGCGGCGATCTCCAGGGCCCGCCGGCCCAGGCTCTGGCCGGCGATGTCGGCCAGGTCGAGGGTGGGGGTGGGGTCCGCCGGGGTGGCCGGGGGCGGCTGCGGCAGCGGGGTGCCCTCGGTGAGGAAGGCGGCCAACTGGCGGAGGCTGCGGACGGCGTGGACCTGGATGCTGGGGATCATGCCCGCCTCGGTGGCGTTGTCGAGGGGAACGACCACCCGGTGGTGCCCGGCGCGGGCCGCCGCGGCGACCATGGGTAGGGCACCGCGGACGGGGCGGACGGTGCCGTCCAGGCCCAGCTCACCGAGGAGCACCACCTGATCCAGGGGGGCCAGGGGTAGCTCCCCGGCGCTGCCCAGCACCGCTACCGCGATCGCGAGGTCGAGGCTGGAGCCGTGTTTGGGCAGGGTGGCGGGGAGCAGGTTGATGGTGATCCGGCGGTTGGGCCAGGCCCGACCGGAGTTGACCACTGCGGCGCGGACGCGGTCGCGCGCTTCGTGTAGGGCGGTGTCCGGTAGGCCGGTGATCGCCACGGTGGGCAGGCCGGGGGCGAGGTCGGCTTCGACCTGCAGCACATGCCCGGTGACGCCGACCAGGCCGACGCAGCGGACCCGGGCGTAGCTCATCGGTGTGCTCTCATGTCAGAACGCACCTTTCAGGTGCTCGATGCGAGGACTACCACCGGTGAGGCGGATGGAGAGCACGTCGAAGCGGACCTCGTCGGCCCGGGTGCCGGTCTCGGCGAGCCAGCGGGCGGCGAGGAGGCGTAGCCGGCGGGCCTTGGCGTCGGTTACGGCTGCGGTGGGGGTGCCGAAGGTGTCGGTGCGCCGGGTCTTGACCTCGCAGATGGCGAGGACCGGGCCGTCCCAGGCGATGATGTCGATCTCGCCGTGCGGGCAGCGCCAGTTGCGGGCCACCGGCCGTAGCCCGGCAGTGATCAGGTGTCGGAGGGCGCAGCGCTCCCCGTATGCGCCCACCGACTGGTTGTGTCTGCTCATACCCGGCACGGTGCCGGGGCTGGCTCCGGGGCGTGGGTTGGGGGCGCGGGCCTGTGGACGACGAGCCCACCTGTGGACGAACGGACGATCAAGCTCTCGCCGTGCTAGGGACATCGCCTTCGGCGTCGCGATCGTGGCCTCCAACCGGCGTGCTGGTGGACCGGACCACCTCGATGAGCACGGGGAGTGATGTCCAGATAATCAAGGTTGGTGGGGTTGGTGCAGGCCGAGGGGATGACCCGGCGAATGGCGTCCGCGCGGTCGGTCGCATACGGTGCCGACGTGGACGGACGACGGAGTTTCACTGAAGATCAGGAGTCGCGTTGGCACCCCGGTGACCGGGAGCGGGGTTATGGGGAGCCGACATGGCGGGGGGAGAGCCGCTACGGCGAGGAGGAACTCCGGGGCCCCGAGCAGGGTGGTGGGGGCCACCGGTACGACGGCTTTGGCGACGGGCGGGCCGGGCTCGTCAAACCGGAGGACTCCGGTGCGTTTCGGATCAGCGAGGACGACTCCGGACGTTTCAGCGCCACGGGAGCGTACGGCGACGCTCGGTCCGAGACCGAGGGCTACCGGGCGAGCCGCTCCCGGTGGGCCGAGACGGACCCGGAGAGCACCGGTGATGCCACCGCTGACCGGCCGGGGCGGCGCTCACGGGAGGCACGTGACCAACTCTCGGCCTCCAGCGCGGACGTGTTCGGTGCGGCCGGCCCGGTCGCCGAGCCGGGGCGGCCGAGCGCGTTGGGCGGGTACCCGATCGTGGAGTCGAACCGCCCAACCGAGGAGCCGGTGAACCCACTGGAGCTGCCGACCGGCCCGATGCCGCCGGTCGGGCCGCGTGGTGACCTGTCGCCGGCAGCGACGCCGGCGCCCCCGGCGGGTGACGGTGTCTATCGGACGCGCCGCCCGGCGTTGGCGGTGATCTTCGCCGTCCTGGTGCTGGCCTTCGAGGTGCCGGCACTGCTGGTGCTGCTGGACGGGTTGTCCGGGGAGTTGGTGGCGGCGAACGTGCTGGCCGGGATGTTCCTTGTCGGCGGAGCGCCGCTCTTCGCCGTTGGCCTGTACGGGCTGCGTGCGGGTGGGTTGTCGTTGCCGGATGGTCGCGGTTGGCTGCGTCCGCCGACGGCCTGTCTCACCGCCGGCCTGGTGCTCTTCGTGGCGGCGGCGCTCGCGGTCGGCTGATCTGCCCGGTCGGGGCTGGCCAATCCTGGTCGGCCGGTCGGCCAACTCCGGTCCGGCGGCTGCTGGGGCCCATGACAATCCCGGCGTTGCGGCCCTTACTCCCGAAGGCGGGGTTTGTGGGAGGTGGCGTACACTGGTCGACTGGCGACCGCCTTGCGCGGTCGACCTCGCGCGCCCTCTCCGCGGCTTGCCGTGGGGCGGCGGCTCCCTGGTCCCGACCGCTGGGTCGGGCCCACCACGGCCGACGACCGGGCGCCAGGCCGCCCAGCCGCCGGCCGGGCGGAACAACCAGGGATGCAAGGAGTAACCATGGCCGTCGTGACCATGCGTCAGCTGCTCGAAAGCGGTGTCCACTTCGGGCACCAGACCCGGCGCTGGAACCCGAAGATGAAGCGCTTCATCTTCACCGAGCGCAACGGTATCTACATCATCGACCTGCGCCAGACCCTCGACTACATCGAGAAGGCGTACGAGTTCGTGCGCGGGACGGTCGCCGAGGGGGGCAGCATCCTCTTCGTCGGGACCAAGAAGCAGGCGCAGGAGGCGATCGCCGAGCAGGCGACCCGGGTTGGTCAGCCGTACGTCAACCACCGCTGGCTCGGCGGCATGCTGACCAACTTCCAGACGGTGTACAAGCGGCTCCAGCGGATGAAGGAGCTGGAGGCCCTCGGTGACCTGAGCGGCACCGCAGCCGGCTACACCAAGAAGGAGACGCTGCAGCTCAACCGGGAGAAGGGGAAGCTGTCGCGTACCCTCGGGGGCCTGCGGGACATGCAGAAGCTCCCGGCCGCGATCTGGGTGGTCGACACGAAGAAGGAGCACATCGCCGTTGACGAGGCCCGCAAGCTGGGCATTCCGGTCATCGCGGTGCTCGACACCAACTGCGACCCGGACGAGGTTGACTACCCGATCCCGGGTAACGACGACGCGATCCGCTCGGCGGAGCTGCTGACCAAGGTTGTGGCCGCCGCTGTCGCCGACGGCCTGATCGCCCGTTCCGGCCGCCGTCGGGGCACCGACGAGAAGCCGGAGGCGGGGGTCGCCGCCGACGAGCCGCTGGCCGAGTGGGAGCGCGAGCTGCTCGAGGAGCCGAAGAAGAGCGACGAGCAGCCGGCGAAGGCTGAAGAGCAGCCGGCGAAGGCTGAAGAGCAGCCGGCAAAGGCTGAGGAGCAGCCGGCGGCGGCCGCCGCGGAGTGACCGCCCGCCCGCCCCGGCCGTTCGGCCGGGGCTCCGGGTACATCGTCATCCAGACCACCCACCCGCAGTCTCACCACTGAAGAGAGAGTCATGTCCAACTTCACCGCCGCGGATGTCAAGAAGCTCCGCGACCTCACCGGCGCCGGCATGATGGACAGCAAGAAGGCGTTGACCGAGGCCGAGGGCGACTTCGACAAGGCTGTCGAGGTTCTGCGCGTCAAGGGCGCCAAGGACGTCGGCAAGCGGGCCGGCCGGACCGCCGCCAACGGCTTGGTCGCGCACTCCGGCAAGGCCCTGCTGGAGCTGAACTGCGAGACGGACTTCGTCGCCAAGACCGACAGCTTCGTCGCGCTGGCCCAGCAGCTGGTCGAGTACGGCGAGCGCACCGGCGTCAGTAACGCCGAGGAGCTGCTGGCCAGTGAGATCGACGGCAAGGGCGTCGCCGAGCTGATCCAGGAGCAGTCCGCCAAGATCGGCGAGAAGCTGGTGCTGAACCGGTTCGCGAAGCTGGACGGCACCGTCGCGGTCTACCTGCACCGTAAGGCGCAGGATCTGCCGCCGGCCGTCGGTGTGCTGGTGCAGTACACCGGCAAGACCGACGAGGCCGGGGACGCCGACGCGCGCGGTGTGGCGATGCAGATCGCCGCGATGCGCCCGCAGTACCTGAGCCGGGACGAGGTGCCGGCAGAGGTCGTCGAGTCCGAGCGGCGCATCGCCGAGCAGACTGCCCGGGAGGAGAACAAGCCCGAGGCGGCGCTGCCGAAGATCGTTGAGGGCCGGGTGAACTCCTTCTTCAAGGACTTCGTCCTGCTGGAGCAGGCCTCGGTCACCGACAACAAGAAGCCGGTGCGGCAGGTTCTGGCCGAGGCCGGTGTTGAGATCACCCGCTTCGTCCGGTTCGAGGTCGGCCAGGCCTGAGCCGAGCCTGAGCGCTTGTCGGCGCTCGGGACGGGAACGTGGACGAGGAGGTCGCCGGTGTACGTGTCAAGCACCGCGGCCTCCTCGTCACATAGGGTCGATGGCGGCAATTCGCGGCGTGTGCGGCGTGTGCAGCGTTCGCATGGTGAAGGGGCGGGGAGGATGACACAGGTTGTGAGTGACCGGAGTCTGCTGGCGGAGGATCCGACGGCGCCGCCTCCTGGCCGCGCGCGGCGGGTGGTGCTGAAGCTCTCCGGCGAGGTGTTCGGCGGGGGTGCGATCGGTGTCGATCCCGATGTTGTTCAGGCTATCGCCCAGCAGATCGCGACCGTGGTCCGGCGCGGCGTGCAGGTCTCGGTGGTGGTCGGTGGAGGTAACTTCTTTCGGGGCGCCGAGTTGCAGAAGCGGGGGATGGACCGGGCCCGGGCCGACTACATGGGCATGCTCGGTACGGTTATGAACTGCCTCGCCCTCCAGGACTTTCTGGAGAAGGAGGGCATCGAGACCCGGGTGCAGAGCGCCATCACGATGGCCCAGGTCGCCGAGTCCTACATTCCGCTGCGCGCCATCCGGCACCTTGAGAAGGGGCGAGTGGTGATCTTCGGTGCCGGCGCCGGCATGCCCTACTTCTCCACCGACACCGTCGCCGCGCAGCGTGCGCTGGAGATCCGGGCAGATGTGGTGCTGATGAGCAAGAACGGGGTGGACGGCGTCTACACGGCGGATCCGCGCGTCGACTCGACCGCCAGCAAGTTCGACTCGATCACCTTCTCCGAGGTGCTTCGTCGAAACCTGCGGGTCGCCGACGCCGCCGCGTTCAGCCTCTGCATGGAGAACGGCCTGCCGATGTTGGTCTTCGGCGCCCAGGGCGACGACACCATCACTCGGGCCGTGGGTGGCGACAAGATCGGTACCCTGATCACCACCTGAGCGGTTCGACCTCGACGGTCCTCCGACACGACCAGCCACGACGAGCATAGAAGGAGGCGAGGAGAACGGTGATCGACGAAACCCTCCTCGAGGCCGAGGAGAAGATGGAGCGGGCCATCGAGCACGCCAAGGAGGAGTTCGGGGCCATCCGTACGGGCCGCGCCAACGCCGCCATGTTCTCCAAGATCATCATCGACTATTATGGCAGCCCGACCCCGTTGCCGCAGATGGCGTCGATCGGGGTGCCGGAGCCCCGTATGGTCATCATCAAGCCGTACGACACCTCGCAGACCAACGCCATGGAAAAGGCGATCCGCGACTCCGACCTTGGGGTGAACCCCAACAATGAGGGTAACCAGCTGCGCATTCTGCTCCCGCAGATGACCGAGGAGCGCCGCCGCGAGATGATCAAGGTGGCCCGGCACAAGGGGGAGGAGGCCAAGGTGGCGGTCCGCAACATCCGCCGCAAGGCCAAGGAGGAGCTGGACCGGCTGGTCAAGGCCGGTGAGGTCGGTGAGGACGACGGGCGCCGTGCCGAGCGGGAACTGGACGATCTGACTCAGCGCTTCGTCGGCACCGTGGACGAGCTGATCAAGCACAAGGAAGCCGAGCTGCTCGAGGTCTGACCTCGCTCCCGACTGCTGACGCGGCACCGGCGACCACGCCCTTCGGGGCCGTCGGTGCCGCCTCGCTGTTGCGGCTCGTTGCCGACCGACGCGCAAGGGCCGCGCCGACGCACCAAGGCCCGGCAGGGTCGCACCGGTGGGCGTCGGGCGTACCGGTCGTCCTGGCTGTGCTGGTCGGGTCAGCGGAGGCGGTTTCAGATGCCGGGGTAGCGGGTGCAGTAGGCTCGGCTCGACTCTCGGGCACCTGGCGGTGAATGGCGGGGATCGACTGGCCGACCCGTCGGTCAACCAGAGGGAACATCATTCGGGTGGGGGACATGGTTGTGGTTGTGCGTCTGGTCGTCGGTTTCGTCTTCCCTCCAGGTGCGTGATGTCCGCCGTTGACCCGCACAGCAGCGCCGAACCGCACGGCTGGGAACGGCCCGCCCACTCGCGTGGCGTTCCGCCGGCGGATTCCGATGCGGTCCCCCGCGAAGTCGGTGCAGGGGTTCGGCATCGAGAAACTCCCGGTTACGACCACGGTGGTCCCAGCCAGCATGGCCGGTCGCCAGCGGAGTCGATGGGTGGGCCTGGCCGAATCCCGGGTAACGGCCACCAAGCCCCCGTCGACGACCGGGACTACCCGACCGCGCGGCAGACCCCGGTCCCGGACGCCCCAGTCGGGTCCGAGCACCCCACAGCCCAACTCCAGCCGGTCCGGGACGACGATCCGGCCGCACAGCCGCGACCGCGGGGGCGGCGTCGGGCGGGACGGCGTCGTGCCACCGGCGCCGCTGCCGGACCGCCGTCGTCCGGCAAGGCCGGTCGTAACCTGCCGGCGGCCATCGGGGTAGGGGTCGGCCTCGGTGCCCTCATCCTCGTGCCCCTCTTCCTCTACCCGTTCGCCTTCGTGGTGGTCGTCGCGGGGGCGCTGGTGGTCGGTTGTTGGGAGATGACCCGGGCGGTCGGTCGCGCGGGCGTCCACCCGCCGTTGGTCCCGCTGGCCGCGGGCAGTGTGCTGGTGTCTGGGCTGGCCTGGTTCGCCGGGCCCGATGCGTTGACCCTCGGTTTGGCCGTTACGGTGCTCGGTACCCTGGTGTGGCGACTGGGCGACGGGCTGGCCGGATTCCGCCGGGACGCCCTCGCGGCCACCCTGATCGCTGTCTACGTACCGTTCCTCGGTGGGTTCGCCGCGTTGCTGGCGGCGCCGGAGGACGGGGCGCTGCGGGTGTTGGTGACATTGACCGCGGTGGTGCTCTCCGACACCGGTGGGTACGCGGCCGGAGCCAACTTCGGTCGGCATCCGATGGCGCCGACCATCAGTCCGAAGAAGTCCTGGGAGGGGCTGGCGGGTTCGCTCGGCGCGGCGGCCCTCGGCGGCGCCCTGCTGATCTGGCTGCTCTTCGATGTGGCGCCCTGGTGGGGGGCGCTCTTCGGAGTCGCTGTCTCCGCCGCGGCCGTCCTGGGCGATCTGGCCGAGTCCATGATCAAACGAGACCTCGGGGTGAAGGACATGAGCAACCTGCTGCCGGGGCATGGCGGCCTGATGGACCGGCTCGACTCGGTTCTCTTCGCCCTCCCGACGGCGTACCTGCTGCTTGCGCTCTTCGTTCCGGTGACGGGCTGAGGCGTGGGCTACCCGGTGCCCGCCGCCGGGCACGCCCCGCCCTCACCAGCGTCGCCGGCGGGTCCGGGGCGAGGCTGGCGGATCCACCGCGGCGCGGTCCGAGCCGGGCGTGACAGACTGGATGGGTCATGACTAGCCTGCCCTTGACCCCGGTCAACCCCGACGCCCCCGCCCGCCGCGCGGCGATGCCCCCGCGGCACCTCGCCGACTTCGATCTCGCCGGCCGCCAGGCCCTGGCCGAGGAACTGGGCGAGCCGCGGTTCCGGGCTCGGCAGGTGTCGACCCACTATTTCGGCCGCCTGGTCCGCGATCCGGAGCAGATGACTGATCTGCCGTCGGCCACCCGGGAGAAGCTGGCCAGCCAGTTGCTGCCCACGCTGTTGACGCCGGTGCGGGAACTGGCGTGTGACGACGGTGCCACCCACAAGGCGCTCTGGCGGCTGCACGACGGATCGCTGGTCGAGAGTGTGCTGATGGGCTATCCGGACCGGGTGACGGTCTGTCTCTCCAGCCAGGCGGGGTGCGGGATGGCCTGCCCCTTCTGCGCGACCGGCCAGGCCGGCCTGACCCGCAACCTCTCCACCGCCGAGATCGTCGACCAGGCGGTCTACCTGGCTGGAGTGGCCGCCTCTGGCGCTGTCGCCGGGTCCCCACCGCGACTGTCTCGCGTGGTGTTCATGGGGATGGGGGAGCCGCTGGCCAACTACCACCGGGTGGTGTCGGCGATTCGCCGGCTGGTGGCGCCCGCGCCAGAGGGGTTGGGGCTGTCCCAGCGACACATCACCGTTTCCACGGTGGGTCTGGTCCCTGCTATCCGTCGGCTGGCCAGCGAAGACCTCTCCGTGACCCTTGCGTTGTCGCTGCACGCGCCCGATGATGAGCTTCGCGACGAACTCGTGCCCGTGAACCAGCGCTGGAAGGTGTCCGAGGTGCTGGAGGCGGCCTGGGAGTACGCGGCCCACACGAGACGTCGCGTGTCGATCGAATACGCAATGATCAAGGACGTGAACGACCAGCCGTGGCGAGCCGACCTGCTTGGGCGGCTGCTGGCCGGCCGGTTGGCCCATGTGAACCTGATCCCGCTCAACCCCACTCCGGGTAGCCGCTGGGATGCGAGCCCGAAGCCGGTTGAGCGGGAGTTCGTCCGGCGGTTGCGCGCCGCCGGGGTCTCCACGACAGTGCGGGACACCCGGGGGCGTGAGATCGACGGAGCGTGTGGTCAACTCGCCGCGGCCGAGGGGCAATGAGAGCGTGGGGGCCGGGGAGAGCGACCCGGCGGAGCGAACGAGACCAGGAGACATAGTGGCGAGTCAGGGTCAGCGTTTCCGGCGTAAGTCGCTGCGCCGGGGATACAAGGTTGACGAGGTGGATGCCTTCCTCGACCGGGTCGAGGCCACGCTGGAGGGGCAGCCGGTGGGCGCGCCCGTGTCCGCGCAGGAGGTCCACGACGTCGTCTTCCGGGTCCGATTCAACGGCTATGACGAGTGGCAGGTCGATCTTCACCTCGACCGGGTCGAACGGCAGCTCGCCGACGTGGAGGAACAGGGCGGCCGCCCGGCTCCGGCCGCTGACCCACACCCGCCCGAGCGGATGGGTCCGGCGGAGCGGATGGGTCCGCCTGACCAGTTCGGCCCGGCGGAGCGGATGGGTCCGCCTGACCAGTTCGGCCCGGCGGAGCGGATGGGTCCGCCTGACCAGTTCGGCCCGGCGGAGCGGATGGGTCCGCCCGACCAGTTCGGCCCGCCAGGACGCATGGGTCCGGCGGAGCGGATGGGTCCGCCCGACCAGTTCGGCCCGCCGGGACGGATGGGTCCACCCGACGAGCGGGGCATCGCCCCGGAGCAGCAGCCGATGCCGCCCCGGTTCTCGCCGGCGCAGCCCGGAGTGCCCTACAGCCGGTACGACGAAACCACCGGGTCCTTCGCCGGCGGCCACGATGCCCCCCGTGGGGGCTACGATGCCCCCCGCGGCGGCTATGAACCGCCACGCGGTCCGGCCGCCCCGCACGGTCCCAGCGGCCCGCACGGTCCCGGTGCCCCGCACGCTCCCGGTGGTTCGCACGGTCCCGGTGGCCTGTCGCGGGGGCCAGCGACCGGCGGCTACGGCCCCGACGAGCCGCGGTTCGACGGGTTCGAGGCCGGTCGACACGGACGTGCCGACATGACGACCGAGATGCGGATGCCGGAGCGTGGGCGGGAAATGGGCGGTTTGCCCGCGTCGCAGCCCGGTTTCGCCGGCTCACCGGAGGTCCCTGGGCCGCCGATGGTGGCTCCTCCGCCCAGGGAGGGTGATCCATCAAGGGGAGGGCCGCCGATGGCTGGGCCGCCGGGCAGCGACCTCTACCGGGTTGACCAGATTCGCCGCAGTTTCCAGGTTCGCCGCTTCGGCAGCGGGTACGACCCGGACCAGGTCGATCGCTTCTTCGACAGCCTGCTCGGCGGAATGCAGGGGCGGAATCCGATGCCGGTGAACCCGCACGACCTGGGCACGCTCCGCTTCGGCCTGGTGCAGGGCGGCTACTTCGAGGAGGAGGTAGACACCGCCCTGAAGAATGTGCAGGACGTTCTGCTCGGTCGTTGACCCGGGCAACACCGGGTTGACCCGGAACAACGCTGTGGCCCGCTCCCTGACTCCGGGGAGCGGGCCACAGCGTTGTGGCTGACGGTGCGCGCTACGGGCGAAGCCCGTTACGCCGGAGCACGATGTCGCCGACGACGATGGCCAGCAGCAGAACGGCGAGACCGATCAGCCAGAGGTCCTCGATCCTGCCCTCGTGGTTACCGCAGATCATTGCCAGCAGCGACAGCGCAACAACCACCGCGCCGATCCGTCCGGACCTGCGGTGCCCGGGCTTGTGTTGGTCCGGAGACGTAACCGGCTCGCTTCCTGCCACTGTCGGTCCTTCCCTCGTGATCTGATCCGCGGTCAAGTCTGGCACGCCCTGTACCGGCCCCGGCGCTGGGTCCGACCATCTCCCGGACGGAGTCGGTGGGACACCGGGAGCCCATGTCGGCCGGAACGAAGGCCGTTGTCGCCCATGGACGGCACTACCGGCGTCGCGGCGTGATGGTGAAAGTGGCTCCGGTAGGTTCTGACGTGAACCTTGTTATGTCTGCTAAGGGGGAACTGCGGTGCGAGTGACCGGTACCGGGCACGCCAGCATGCGGATCGACACTCCCGCGGGGAGCATCCTGTGCGACCCGTGGGTCAACCCGGCGTACTTCGCCTCGTGGTTTCCGTTTCCCGACAACTCCCAACTCGACTGGGCGGCGCTGGGCGACGTTGACTACCTCTACGTCTCGCACCTGCACCGGGACCACTTCGACGCGGCGCACCTCAAGCGGTACGTGTCGAAGCGGGCTACCGTACTGCTGCCCGCCTTCCCGACCTCGGAGATGGAAGACGAGCTGCGGGAACTGGGCTTCACCCAGTTCCTGAAGGCGCCGAACGAGGAGGTCGTTGACCTGGGTGGCGGCCTCAAGGTCATGATCCAGGCCCTGACCAGCCCGACCGACGGTCCGATCGGCGACTCGTCGCTGTGGGTGGAGCACGACGGGGTCCGGCTGCTCAACCAGAACGACGCCCGCCCCACCGACCTCAGCGTCTTCACCGAGCTGGGCCACGTGCACGCGCACATGCTCCAGTTCTCCGGTGCGATCTGGTATCCGATGGTCTACGAGCTGCCGAACGCCGCCAAGACCGCGTTCGGCAAGCAGAAGCGGGACCGGCAGTTCGACCGGACCTGGCGCTATATCGACGACCTGAAGGCCGACCACGTCTTCCCGATCGCCGGCCCACCGTGCTTCCTCGACGACGCGCTGTGGCAGTTCAACGATATCCACGGCGACGAGGGCAACATCTTCCCCGACCAGTCGGTGTTCCTGGACGAGTACGCCAAGGTCGGCGGCACCAACGGGGTGGTGTTGCTGCCGGGCAGCGTCGCCGAGGTCACCGCCGACGGCTGCGAGACCACCCATCCGGTGCCGGTGGCGGAGTTCTTCGCCGACAAGGTCGCCCACCTCGAAGAGATGCGGGAGCGCAAGCGGCCGATCATCGAGGCGGAGAAGGCGTCCTGGCGGCACCCGGAGGTGGACGTCCTGGGGGAGATGCAGCGCCGCATCGAGCCGTTGCTGAACGAGTCGATCTATCTGGCCAAGGGGGTTGGCGGGCCGGTCCGCTTCGACCTGGTCGATGTTGATGACGCGGGTACGGAGACCGTCGAGTCGATCGTGGTGGACTTCCCCGGCAAGCAGGTCCGCCCCTACGCCGACGAGAAGGTGCGCTACCGGTTCCGCACCGAGCGGGCGCTGATCGAGCACCTGCTCCACGTCGGCGAGGTGGACTGGGTCAACTCGCTCTTCCTGTCCTGCCGGTTCTCCGCGGCGCGGATCGGCCAGTACAACGAGTTCGTCTACGCCTTCTTCAAGTGCCTCTCCCAGGAGCGGTTGCAGTACGCCGAGGGCTGGTACGACGAGCACGAGCGGGCGGTCGACGCGGAGGACATCACTCTCGGCGACTGGGTGGTGCAGCGGCGTTGCCCGCACCTCAAGGCGGACCTGAGCCGGTTTGGCATCGTGGCGGACGACCAGCTCACCTGCCAGCTGCACGGTTGGCGCTTCGACCTGCCCAGCGGGCGGTGCCTGACCAGCGTCGGCCACAAGATCCGCGCCGAGCGCGCCGACGAGCAGACTCCCGCCCCGGTCGTCGAGACGACGACCTGACCCGCGCCGGTCGTCGAGTGGGCTACCTGGCCCCCGTTCGGTCCCGCACGGCTCCGGCTGCGCGGCGGCTGTTCCGCCCCGCGCATCCTCACCGTCCGAGGTCGGTGAGGATGCGCCGGGCGGCGTTGTGGCCGGACGCACCGATGACACTGCCAGCTGGGTGACAGCCGGCGCTGCCCGCGTACACGCCGTCGATCCCGGTGGCGTACGGCATCCGGTCGGTGAACGACACCGTGTTGTCCACGTGGTGGATGTGCCCACCGGTGATGCCGAAGTGCGCCTCGATGCCGGGCGGGGCCAGCGGTACCGCGTCGGCGATCAGGGCCCCGGTGCCCGGGGCGTACCGCTCGCAGATCGCCACCAGCCGCGCCACGTACCCGGGTAGCGCCTCGTCCCACGTGGTGCCCGCCAACTCGTACGGCACCGACTGGACGAAGAGCGCCGACGAGTGGTGCCCGGCGGCGTCGGAGAGCGTCGGGTCGACGGTGGTGTGCAGGTACCACTCGATCGTCGGCTCCGGTGGCAGCCGTCCGGCCCGCACGTCGGCCCACATCGCGCGTAGCCCCGCCAGCGGTGTGTCCCGGGTGGCGCCGAGGTCGGAGCCGGGCAGCAGGTGGATCGTGGACCCGAACGGGTTGGGGGCGCCTGCCGGCAGGCAGGAGAAGCGCGGCAACCCGGTCAGCGCCAGGTTGAGCTTGAGCGTGGTGCCGGGGCGGCGGACCGCCGCCAATCTGTCGGTCAGCGACGCCGGGAGCGCACCATCGGGGAGCAGCTCCACCAGCCGGTACGGGTCGCAGGCCCCCAGCACCACGGAGGCGGCAACGGTCTGCCCGTCGGCGAGCCGGACACCGGAGGCCGCACCCCCGTCGAGGGTGATCGCGCTGACCGGCGTACCGGTGCGGATGGTGGCGCCGGCGGCCCGCGCGGCGTCGGCGAAGGTCCGGGAGACGGTCCCCATGCCCCCCTTGGCGATCATCCAGGTGCCGTCGGAGCCGGGAAGTCGGCACATGTTGTGGACCAGGAAGTTGTGCCCGGTGCCGGGGTCGTCCGGGCCGGCGTTGACCCCGGAGAGGCCGTCGGTCACCGCGTACATGCTGATCAGCAGCTCGGAGTGGAAGTCGAAGCGGGCCAGATAGTCGACGACCGAGCCGCGAACCAGGTCGACGAAGATCTGGCGCAGCGCCGGCCGGACGTACCGTTCGGCGGTCTCCTCGACCGGCAGCGGTTCGGCCAGCCAGGCTGGCGCCAGGTCCGCGCGCAGCGCCGCCAGCTCGGCCTGGAGCGCGGCGTCGGCGGCGACATCGGCGGGGGAGAAGAACTCGGCGAACTGCCGCCGGGTCGCGCTCGGGTCGGCACCGAAGAGCAGGTACGGCGAGCCGGGCCCGCCCGGGGTGGGCAGAAAGTAGTGCGGGTCGCGTCGCAGCACCGGGATGCGCACGTCGAGCCGGGCGAGCAGCTCCGGGGGCATCAGCCCGAGCAGGTAGGACCCGGTGGAGTGGCGCAGCTCCGGCACCCGGGGAAACGGCGTCTCGGTGCGGGCCGCGCCACCGACCACGTCGGCCGCCTCCAGCACCAGCACGTCCAGCCCGGCTCGGGCCAGCAGGATGGCCGACACCAGCCCGTTGTGCCCAGCACCGACGACGGCGACGTCCACCCGCCGCGGGAGCTTGGTCTGCGGTCGAGCCCGCAACGTCGAGGTCGGCTGCTGATCCATGCAGCGAAGATAGCTGTCGATCTGCCCCTGGGCTACCCCGGCACCGCGGGTGGTGGGGGCGCGGGTTGGGGATGGGGCCGCACGGGCCCGGCCAGCTGCCGGGCCCGCGCGACGCATTCAGCCGAAGGCCTTGACGCTGTTCCAGTCGTTCCCCAGCACGATCTTCACGGGGCCGTTGGTATTGGTGGCGGACGGATGGTAGATCCGCATCATGCCGTCCTCCCCAAACCGGGCCCACAGGTCCGGGACACTGTCCCCGTTCACGTCAGGGATACCGATCACCGCGTTGATGTTGGTTTCGGTCCAGTTGGTGCCGTAGGGGACGTCACCGTTCTGGGAGTTCGCCGCGAGTTTGATCGAATCCAGATCGACGCTGCCCGCTACTGCGCCTGGCTTCCCGTGGCGGACGTACATGTTGCCGTTGTCCAGGTTGCGCCAGAGCAGATCCGGTGTGCTGTCCAGGTCGATGTCCGCGACGTTGACGACTTCCCGGCGTTCCCAAGCGTTCCCGTTCATCAGGATGGCTTCCTGGAAGCTGGCGCCGGTGTAGCCGCTCAACGTCCAGAACGCCGTCCCGGCCCGCAGGACCAGATCAGGCAGCCCATCGCCAGTGATGTCGCCGAGCGCCTTGATCTGGGTCCAGGTCGCGGGGTCGGGTGTGTCTGGCGGGAGCAGGACGCGGAGTCGGTCGTCAACATTGAAGGTGCCGTATCCGTCGCCGGGGTAGAGCCAGAAGCCGCCGTCCGGGGTTCGGGCGAACAGGTCCGTGGAGCCGTCACCCGGATACACGTCGGAGTGTTTGGTGATCAGCGCGGCCTCGCCCGTTTCCGGGTCGTACCAGTGGCCGGTCGGGTTGAGCGCTCCTGATCCGGTGTAGGAGGCGGCCTGCCAGGCGTACAGTTCGCCGTCCACGTCACCCGCGTAGTTCCGTAGGTTGCCGGTGGAGTCGATGAGGAGAAGGTCGGGGATCCCATCGCCACCGGTGTCTCCGGGCCCGTCGACGGCATCGCGGGGCGGTACGTTGAAGTAGTAGCGGGTCCGGGCACTCTGGTTGCCGACGTCGTCGTAGGCGTAGACGTGCAGGGTGGTGGGGCCGGCGTGCCGGGGTTTCAGATCCGGCACGGTTGCGGTGCCGTCGGTGGCGTCCACGTACGTGGTGCCGAGTCCTTCGAAGGAGTAGCTGAACTCTTTTGCACCCGCGGCGGTGAAGGTGATCGGCCCGGTCTCCCCGAACTTTACGGTCGCCCAGGTGGCACCGTCGGGGGTGGCTTCCAGGAATACGTCGCTGCTGACATCGGGCGCCGGTGGAGCCGAGGCATCGACGATGAGCTTGCAGGGAGTGACGGGCGGGTTCCAGCTGGAGCGCGCGTCGGAGGTGTCCTCGGCCCGGACGTTCCACAGGTAGACGCCCTCGTCGACCAGGGTGCTGCTGGGGATCGTCAGGCTGGCCTTGCCGGCGCTGGTGGTGGTGACCAGGGTGCCGGTGGGCCAGGGGGAACCACTCTTCAAGAAGCGGAAGCGCAGGCCCTTCAGGTTGCCGTCGGGGTCGGTGGCGGTCGCCGACAGGGTGAGGTCGGTCTTGGCGACCCTGACCCCGCCGGGGGCGCATGTGCCCCCGGGGGAGGTGGTGAGGCTGGTCGGAACGTTGGGCTTGCGGTTGTAGGTAACCGTCAGCGTCGCGGACTTCGCCGTGAACTTGCGCCAGGTGTAGGTGTCGGACTCACTGGTGGCCCGCATGCCCAGGTTGATGTTCGACCACCCGTTGTCGGCCCCCTGCTGGGCCGCGTTCTTCACGTCGAAGTCTACGTAGTCCCCTCTGCAGCTGCTGTTGTAGCCGTAGGCGAACGACTTCTTCTGCTGCAGGGTCATGTAGCTGGGTTGGGCTTTCCAGGTGGTGCCGGAGGAGATCGCACCGACGAGCCACAACTGCATTTCCCGTTTGGTGCAGCTCCACGAGTATTCGTTGTTCACCTTGAAGGTCGCCGAGCTGACCGTAGCGCCGCGCAGGGAGGTGCTGAAGCCCATCCGCCAGAATGAGCGGGTTCGGAGCGGAGTGGACTTCTCGTATCCCACCCGCGCGACGGTCGTTCCCTTGTTGAAGTTGGTGCCATTCCAGGTGTTGGTGGTGGGGTGCTGCGAGTAGACGGTCGCCCAGTCGACCACCCCGCTGTTGAGCGTCGGGTCCAGGAAGACGGGGAAGAGCGTCTCCGAATTGGTCAGCAGCCCGGTGGCAGCGGCATCGAGGTGCAGGCGGAGCGCGCCGGTGCCGTCGCCGTCCACTCGGGTGGGGAGTTGGGCGCTGCGGGCACCGGGCTCGCTGCCGCTGAGACCGCTGAGGTTCAGCACGTCGGCGGGGGTATCCACCGCGGTGCGGATCTCGGCATCCGGGCTCTCCTGGCCAGCGGAGTCCCAGGCGAACGGGGTGGGGATCGAGCCGACCTCCTGGCCGGTCTGGTCCAGGATCTGGATTCCCCCGGTGCCGGCGTCGTGGCGGAAGCGTGCGGTTGCTGACGTCAGCCCGTAGGTCACCGCGCTGGCGGCTTCGATCGTCTCGGCCGCGCGGTTCTTGACGACCAGCAACTGGCCGAATCCGCCCACGTCGCGGGCGACGACGAGCAGGTCAACGCCGGGTAGAACCTCGGGGTAGAGCGCCCGCGGGCCGTCGAGGACCGGTTCCGGCAGATGTCCGGGCCAGGTGAAGGCGACGGTGTGGCCGTCCACCTCCGCTTCGGCCAGGACGGTTTCGCTGTCACCAGCCAGCGCCTGGCCCCCGCCGGATCCACCGGATCCGCCAGAGCTGTCGGGTTTGCCGGCTGCGCTGCTGCCCGCGGAGAAGCGGACGGGGGAGGGGCCGTTGACCGGCCGGATGTCCAGGCCGTCTGGACTCGCGTCGGTTCGGGTCAGCGTGGTGTCGATCGGCGACCACCGGCCGGCGGCGTTCTTTGTCCGCTGTGGCGTCGCGTTGAAGGCGGAGCGGAGCTGCCCGTTGGGCAGTGCCCAGGTCAGCGCGGTGGCGGTGGTGGCGGTCTCGACCAGTACCTCCTCACCGGTGCGGAGCGCCTGCGCCATCGCGGCGGCCTCGTCCTTCAGTGGGACGGCCGCGATGCGGGAGACCCCCTCCGGGGATTCGTCGGTCCCCGGCCACCACGGCAGCAGGGCGGCGACGACGGCGGTCAGGAGGAGACCGAGGGTGAGGGTCAGCCGGGTGCGTGTACGCACGAACGGACTGAGCAGGCGAGGCGCGGTCACGGCGATCCCCTCCCGTGGGGGCCAGGCGGACAGAAAGGCGCGGCAAGCAGCCCCGTCGGTGGGTCGGGGGGCAGAACGCGGGCACACGATCGCACGGAAACGAGCATGTTGGGTTACCGCGAACGTTATTGACCTGTGACCCAGCGTTGTCGCTCAACGGTGGGATCTGGCTAAATGATCTCTAAGGGCTATTTTGTCCGTGCCTTATGTGGAGCTTTGCCTAATTCATACTCCCGCGCCGGCTACTTGATCTTTCTCCGCCTTGGGTTAGGAGTGTCCTGTGGCCAAGACCACCCTTTTTTGGATCTTGGTCTGACTGCCGCCTTGAGCAGGGCGGGCTTATGCCGCAGAGTGCACACGCACGTGTCGCGCCCGACGCGTGTTCTGCGCGGTTTAATCCGTGCCTTCTCTTTCGTCCTCGCGGGAGTCGACGGGTATGCGTGGTACCGGTTTGTTGTTCCGACGGCCGTCCGGCCGGCGGACCCCGACGGAGTTGGGCCGCCTGGTGGGGCCGACCCGCCGAGCGTTCGTCCTAGCGCTCACGGCAACCCTGGCGGTGACCACCCTGCCCGCCGCCGCGTTCGCGGTACCCGGATCGGGCATGACCCGAGAGCAGGTCGAGCTCCCCGAACTGCCGGAGATCGAGCGGGTCGACCGGGACGAGGGCGCCGAGACGGACCTGACCACCGCCCCCGAGGTGCCGATCGACCCGTACGTGCCGCAGGCGGTTGACCCCTGGCAGCAGGACAGCGGCGTGGTGGACCTGACCGGTCTCGCCGCGGGCGACAGCCGGCCCGTCGATGACCTCCCGATCGCCCTCGGTGTGCCGGAGGAGGGCGACCCAGCCGACCTCGCTGGCACCTGGAATGTGGACCTGGCCGCACCCGAGGCGTCGCAGGACGCGGGGGTCGCCGGCCTGATCATGAAGCTCACCCCGCCGGAGACCGCGGACCCGGCCGCCGAGGTCGCGCTCAGCGTTGACTACACACCCTTCGCCGACCTGTACGGCCCGCAGGCGGCCGACCGCTTCGGGGTCGTGCTGCTGCCGGACTGCGTCTATGACGACCCGGACAGCGGGGACTGTGCGACCAGTGGCGGCACCGGCGGCGGCATGCCGGCGCGGACCGCCGCCCCGACTGACCTGACCGGCCCGGCCGCCGCGCAGCCTGTGCCGAGTGAGGTCGAGCTGGTGCCGGCCGACGAGGCGCCCACCAACAACTCCGCGGCGGAGGACGAGCCGACCCGGCGGGTGGTCACCGGTACGGTCCCCGTCGCCTCACTGCTCGGTGCCGACGCCGCCGACACCATCACCACCGAAGCCACCACCACCACCGCCGGCACCACCACCGCCGACACCGCGAGCGCCGTCACCACGAGCGCCGTTGCCGCGAGGTCGTCAACGGGCTCGAGTGTGGTGGGTGTGCTGGACACCGGTGGCTCCACGGCCGGTGACTTCACCGCCACGCCCCTGCTCTCCTCGGGATCCTGGGCGGCGGGCTCCTCTTCCGGTGCGTTCACCTACGGGTACCAGGTGCAGGTGCCGGAGACCGCCGGTGGCCTGATGCCGAAGGTGAACCTCTCCTACTCCTCGCAGTCGGTGGACGGCCGTACCTCCGCCACGAACAACCAGGCGTCCTGGATCGGTGACGGCTGGGACTACAACGCGGGGGCGATCACCCGCAGCTACGCCAACTGCCGACAGGACTCAAAGAAGCCGGGGGCGAACAACTCCAAACACCGGACCGCCGACCTCTGCTGGGGCTCGTCGAACGCGACGTTGTCGCTCGGGGGTATGACCACCGAGTTGGTCTGGGACGAGGACAAGCAGCGCTGGTTCACCGCCAACGGTGATGGCTCCACGGTGGAGCTGCGCACAGACACCAGCCGGGCCAACGGGGACGCGGACGGCGAGTACTGGATCGTCACCACCCGGGACGGCACCCGCTACCACTTCGGCCTGCACCGACTTCCCGGATGGTCTGACCACGGCTCGGGCGCCGACGACCCGGTGACCAACTCGGTCCTCACCGTGCCGGTCTACGGCAACCACGCCGGCGAGCCCTGCTACAAGGCGGGCAACTGGGCGGGCTCGTTCTGCACCCAGGCCTGGCGATGGGGTCTCGACTACGTCGAGGACATCAACGGCAACGCGATGTCCCTGTGGTGGGGCAAGGAGACCAACTACTACGCCCGGAACTTCAACTTCAAGGCCCCGGTCAAGTACGACCGCGGCGGCTACCTCTCCCGCATCGAATACGGGCAACGTCGGGACACCCTCTTCACCGCAGACCCCCTGGCCCGGGTGAAATTCACCGTCGCCGAGCGCTGCTTCGACGAGGGGGAGCTGACCTGTAGCGAGAAGAACTTCACCAGCTCCAACCCCGGGAACTACCGGATCTGGTACGACACCCCGGCCAACCTGCGGTGCACCGAGGGCGAGAAGTGCTGGAACGCGGGGCCGTCCTTCTTCACCCGCAAACGCCTCGACAAGATCACCACCTCGGCCCAGCGGCGCAGTGGCGACACCACGCTACAGGCGGTGGACGAGTACCAGCTCACGCAGTCCTTCCCGATCCTGCTGACCGGCCCGAACACCGCGCTGTGGTTGGAGTCGATCACCCGTACCGGGTATGCCCGCAACGGCACGACCGACGAGAAGGTCACCCTCAACCCGGTGCGCTTCGAGCACAACGCCGAGGACATGCCGAACCGGGTCAAGCAGGACCACCGTCCCGGCTTCTCCCGACTGCGCATCGCCCGGGTCATCAACGAGTACGGCGGCGAGACGGTCGTCAGCTACAAGGCGCCCACTGGGGACTGCGCCACCGGCACCAACCTGCCCGGCAAGGACGACACCGCTGACCTGAAGGCCAACACCCGGCTCTGCTATCCGTCGTACTGGCATCCGGACCCGGAAGCCGAGGACATCGACTGGTTCCACAAGTACGTCGTCGACAGCATCGAGGAGCTGCCCGCGATCGACGGCGCCTCCGTCGCCACCGTCACCCGCTACACCTACGGGACCCCGGCCTGGCGGCTCGCCGAGCGGGAGTTCACCAAGAAGTCAACCCGCACGTACTCCCAGTTCGCCGGCTTCGCCCAGGTTTCCGTCCGCACCGGCGACGACGATCCCGCCATCGGCAGTGCGCAGACCAAGACCGTCACCCGCTACTTCCGGGGGCTCGGCGACACCGTGTCGGTGCGGGACATCACCGGTGCCGAGATCGCCAAGGACCGAAAGCCCTTCGCCGGCCGAATCGCCGAGGAACTGACCTACACCAGCGCCGAGGACGCCGACGACGAGTGGCTGACCCGCAGCGTCACGTACCCCGCCGCCCAGCTTCTGGCCAGCCGCGACCGCGACGACGGCCTCAGCCCGCTGGAAGCCTGGCGGGTCACCGAGCCGCGGCAGGTGGCCCACGCCCGCTCCTCCGGCACCGGCGACGACACCCGCACCGAGCGGGTCGTGGAGACGAAGACCACCTTCGAGACGACGCATGGCCTGCCCACGCACGTCGAGTCCCGCGGTGACACCGAGCAGACCGGCGACGAGTCGTGCGCCTTCCTCGAGTACCACCACCGGCTGGACAAGAACCTCATCGGACTGACCAAGCAGGTCCGCTCCAGCCCGACCACCTGCGCCGACGCCACCTTCGACGACCTGACGACGTTGAGCTCCGCCAGCCGGGTGGCCTACGACGGCGCGGATTACGGCGCCGACCTCGGCGCCGGGACCCGGGGACTCGCCACCCAGACCTGGTCGCTGAAGGGCGACGGCTCCGGCTTCCAGGCCGACGGCACCACCGGCTTCGACGCCATCGGCCGCGTCGTGACCCGAACCGACGTGGATGGCGAGACGTCCACGATCACCTACACCCCCGCCACCGGTCAGGCCTTCGCCGTCTCCGAGGAGAACGCGCTGGGCCACCGGCAGACCCGGGAGGTGGAGCCGGGCCGGGCCGTCTCCCTCAAGACCACCGACGTCAACGGTCTGGTCAGCGAGGCGAGGTACGACCCGTTGGGCCGGCTGGTCGAGGCGTGGGCACCCGGCCGTACCCCCTCCACGGCGGCCGTCCCGGACTTCCGGGCCGAGTACGCCACCCCGGCGGGCAAGCCGCCGTACATCACCACCTTCGCGCGGGGGCACGAGGGTCGGATCGAAACCTCGGTGACGCTCTACGACGGAATGGGTCGGGAGCGGCAGAGTCAGACGGAGGCCGTCGGCGGCGGTCGTCTGATCACCGACACGCTCTACAACAGCTCCGGCGAGGTGTGGCAGACCCGCAACGCCTACCCCGCCGACGGATCACCGATCGGGCAGCTCTTCACGCCGCTCGCCGACACCGCCGTCCCCAATGCCACCCGCTACACCTACGACGGTCTCGGCCGGGTCACCCGGGAGTTGCCGGTCCTGGACGGCGTCGGGATGCCGGCGCGGGCCACCAGCTACACGTACGGGGAGGACCACTCGACGGTCGTCAACCCGGCGGGCGCCGCGTCCTACCGCATCTTCAGTGACGCCATGGGCCGGACCACCCGGCTGGACACCTTCACCGACAGCGGCCACACCGAGTTCACCTCGATGCGGTACGAGTACGACGCGCGTGGGCACCTGGTGCAGGCCACCAACTCCGCCGACGAGACCCACCCGTGGAGTTGGACGTACGACCAGCGCGGGCGACTCGTCACCGCCGTTGACCCCAACAGCGGTACCAGCCAGCTGACGTACGACCGGTTCGACCGGCAGGAGAGCGTCACCAACGGCCGCAACATCACCGTCTGGAACCGCTACGACAAGCTGCACCGCCCCACCGAGCAGCGGCTCGGCATCAGCGACGGCACCCTGTTGGCGTCCTTCACCTACGACAGCGCCCCGGGCGGCAAGGGGCTGCCGGCGACCGCCACCCGCTACACCGACGGCCTGGCGTACACCCAGGCGATCGGTGGATACACCGACGACTACCAGCCCACCTCCACCACCCTGACGCTGCCCGACTCCATCGCCGACACGTGGGGCCTGGAAACCTCCTACCGGTACGACTACACGTACACCGACACCGGTCTGCCCGAGTCGACCATGCTGCCGGCCGTCGGGACGCTCCCCGCCGAGAAGCTGCTGGTCCGCTACACCAGCGACGGGCTGCCCCTGTCGGTGTCGGGTAAGGACTGGTACGGCGCCGAAACGGTCTACTCGCCGTACGGGCAGGTGCTGCGCTCCACCCTCGGGGCCCAGCCGTACCGGGTGTGGACAACCGCCTCCTACGACAACGCCAGTGGCGCCCTCACCGACCAGCAGGTCCACCGGGAGCAGACCGATGACCAGAGCATCGTCGCCGCCAACCTGGTGTCGCACCGCTCCTACCGGTACGACGATGCCGGCAACGTCACCTCGATCCGTGAGCGCTCCCTCGGCCTCGAGGAGCGGCAGTGCTTCACGTACGACCCGATCGGCCAGCTGACCACGGCGTGGACGGCGACCGACCAGGAGTCCTGTGCCGCCAGTCCGGCCGGCGACACCGTGACTGCGGGCACCGACGGTGCCGGCTACTGGCAGGAGTACGAGTACGACCTGCTCGGTAACCGCACGAAGCTGGTGGAGAAGGATCTCACCGGCGACACCGACAAGGACGCCACCACCAGCTACGACTACGGCAAGGCCGACGGCACGCAGCCGCGCACCCTTACCAAGGTCACCAAGGACTACGTGACCCCGGGCGGCGCGGAGATCACCGCCGTCGCCGAGCGGCTGTATGAGCTGACCGGCGAGACCAAGGTCGTCACCTCCGTGGAGAACGGCGACCAGCAGGTGCTCTCCTGGACCTACGACGGCAAGGTCGACCGGATCACCGGCGCGGGCAGTCGGGGTAAGACCGCCTACGTCGGGTTGGCCGACAAGTGCATCGACCTGAATAAGGCCGTCCCGGGCGAGGCGGTTCAGCTGTACCCGTGCAATGACACGGTCGCGCAGAAGTGGGCCTTCGCTCCCGTGCCGGACCAGGCTGACCCGAACCTGGGCACTCTGTCCGTGTATGACGACTGGTGCGTCCAGCCCGCCGGCGACACCGCCGGGTCGGCCATCGCGACGCAGGAGTGTTCCGGGTCGACTGATCAGCACCTGGAGCGCCTCTCCACCGGGCAGCTCAAGCACCCTGCCTCCAGCCTGTGCCTCGGGGTGAAGGACGAGGTCACCGACGACCGCACCCCGCTGGTGCTCGTAACCTGCGACGCGGACTCCGCGGCGCAGCAGTGGGAGGCGCAGGACGAGACCCGGCACCTCTACGGGCCCGGCGGCAGCCGTCTGCTCACCATTCAGGACCAGCAGGCGACGCTGCACCTCGGCGAGGTGGTGCTGACCGTGCAGCGGGGCGGGGTGCAGGTCAACGCCCAGCGTTCCTACCCGGCGCCGGGTGGTGTGGTGATGCGTTTCGTGTACCACGCCACCAGCTCTCCCCGGCTCGTCGCCCTCGCCGGTGACCACCAGGGCAGCCCGTATGCCGAGGTCACACTCGATGCCGAGATGTCGGTGCGGGTCCGTAAGCAGGATCCGTTCGGTAACCAACGCGGCACCACGCCCCTCGGCGTCAAGATGCAGACCCGCGATGGCTTCCTCGGCGCGGACCGGGATGACGCCTCCGGCTACACGCCGCTGGGTGCCCGGCTCTACGACCCGGTGGTGGGCCGGTTCCTCTCCGCCGACCCGGTGCTGGACATCGCGGACCCGATGCAGTCCAACGGGTACGCGTACGCCCACAACAACCCGGTGACCCACTCGGACCCGACGGGTCTGTCGGTGTCGTTGACCGCCTCGGAGAAGGCGGCGGCGCTCGCGGGCGCGGGTCTGTCGGCGGCGCAGGTCGCCCAGGCCCAGGCCGACATGAACCGTTCGTTGATGTCGGTGATCCTCGACTCGGCCTGGTACATGCTGAAGGAGTTCATCGGCATCAACGACGCCATGAACTGCTTCGGCGGTGATATGTGGGCGTGCGGCAGCCTCATCGTCGGGGCGATTCCCTGGACGAAGCTCGGCAAGATTCCGGGCGTACTCAAGGCAGTCAACCGGACTATCTCCGCGATTCAGGCATGGCGTACGGCGAAGCGTGTCGCCGAAGGGGTGCTACGCGCCGCCAAGGCGGCGGAGACGGCGGCGCTCAACGCCAAGAAGCTGGCCATCGAGAAGGCGAAGAAGGCGGCCCAGGCCGCGAAGAAAAAAGCTGCTCAAAAGGCGCAAACAACAAGTAATAAGGCGGTCAACGCCACAAAGAAGACCGGCAACTCAGCCCAGAAGAACGCCCAGGCGAAATCCAACCCGAAGGGTTCGTCGGCGGCCTCCAGCGGTGCCGGCAAATCCGGTAAGTCCGGCGGTGGCTCCGGTAAGTCCGGCGGTGGCTCCGGCAAGTCCGGCGGTGGCTCCGGCAAGGGTGACTCCAAGGGCGGCGGGGACTCCGGCGCGACGACGCGCGGCAACGGCGGCTCAAGCGGCGGGTCCTGCCCAACCCCCGGCAACAGCTTCGTTCCTGGCACCAGGGTCCTGATGGCGGACGGCTCCACCAAGCCGGTGGAGGATGTGCAGCCGGGTGACGAGGTCCTAGTCACTGACCCAGAGACGGGCGAGACCGTGGCTGAGACGGTCACTGCGGCCATCACGGGCGACGGCGTCAAGAAGCTGGTGAAGGTCACCATCGACACCGATGGCGACCGTGGTACGGAGACCGCCGAGATCACCGCGACCGATGGCCACCCGTTCTGGGTGCCGGAGCTGGGTGAGTGGATCGACGCCACCGACCTACGTTCCGGCCAGTGGCTGCGGACCAGCTCGGGCACGTACGTGCAGATCACGGCGATCGATCGCTGGGACATCCTGCAGGCCACCGTCCACAACCTCACCGTCGCCAACATCCACACGTACTATGTGATCGCTGGCAACACGCCGGTCCTCGTACACAACTGCGGAGGGCGGGAGAGCCTCAGCGACAACGGCTACGAATGGGATCACGACGAGACCGGTAGTCTTCTTTATGGTGAGGTTGATGCCGACGGTGGATTGACTCTACTGGCGGACATGAAGAACAGCCCGGTGAGAGGGCAAGTGATTTTTGGGCGGATGATGGATTCTCTGGGCAGCAAGGTGCGAACAATCAATGGGAACCTTGTGGATGAGAACAAGGCGTCGTTTGTCGCAGCACTTGCGGGCGGGAACACGCCAGAACAGGCTGCATGGACGACCTGGACCGGAAAAATGGCTCAAAGGCATGGCTTCACGAAGCTTTTGCATGTAGACCAAGAGGTATCCGTCGGGGCACCTGTTCGGCTAAGGTTCGGTAGGCCGTGATGCCTGCTGCGGGGGAGTGGCGTCATATTTTTCGCGCGTCGATTGATTCTGGTGGTGGACTAGTTGATATTGCTCGCATAATCAGGTCCCATGGAGAGTCTGGCCAATACATTCAGGCGGCAGCAGCATTGCGGCAAGAGTTCGGGTTCAAGATTGTTGAAGCCTTGGCTGTTGTCGGTTGGGCTGAAGGGAGCGATGACAGCGAAGTGTCTCTGTTGGAAATGTGCCGCAAGATAGAAACGGAGATAAAATAGCTGGGTCGGCGTCAAAGAATCGTCGCGGCGATGGCTGGCCGACTGCCGCGGCTCTTGGTGTGCGGCCCGGTGTTTCGGGTGTTGAAGGCCACGGACGTCTTCCCAGATTGCCGTCACCGTCGCCGTCAACACCGATATACTTGCGATACGCAGGGTGGACGCTATACGCGAATGGCCAGGTAAAACGCTATAAATATGTAAGTCACACTGCGTGAAGGGCTGAAAGTCCCACACGTACTATGTGATTGCAGGCGAAACCCCGGTCCTGGTGCACAACTGCAACGACGTCATCACCAACGCCGAGGGGTACGACAACTCGGGAGCAGTCGGGGCGCATGGCGATGGTACGGGGTTAGCGGAGTCTATGACCTGGACGCCGGTACATTCCGGGCCCAGCGCAGTGTTTTGGAAAGGTCCCTTGGCGACTCTCCTAATGTCGTCCTGCGGAATGGTGGCCATGGGCAGATCAATTTCGAACACTTCAACATGTCGCGCCGGACTGTTGGCTTCACGATGATCGCTGAGGAAGGTGGATTCAGTACTAAGTGGGGCTCGGGGCTGAACGGTAGGAAGTTTGGGCAGCGAAATGCGCCGGAGCAGTATAGATTCCAAGTCATGGAGGCCGTATCTGCGGCTGTCGGGAGGCGGGTGTGGTCGAAGTGAATGACGGTGGTTCCCGTGTCCGGGGTCTGTTGATTCCTGCGCTCCTTGTGAAGGCAATTGAGTCGGGGGGGTGTCCCTATGGGTTTGGTCAAGCCGGGATGGGGCTTGTTGGCCGTGGTTGGTAGGGGATCTTGTCGCGGAGCATGGCGAACAGGACGTCGCAGCGGCGTCGGGCGAGGCAGATGAGGGCGGCGTTGTGGCGTTTGCCTTCGGCGCGTTTGCGGTCGTAGTAGGCGCGGCTGACGGGGTCGG
>NZ_AZWO01000033.1 GCF_000514775.1 Salinispora pacifica CNR114
TCACGTGCGCGCGTCGTGTGGTTCGACCCTGAGTGGCGCGCCGGAGGGTCGGTCGTGGGGTGCGGGCGGCTGGTGGTGGCCGCCGGCCTTCCTGTTGGCGATCGGTCGAGTCGGCCTGGCCGGGGTGCCCGGCTCCAGCGATCTTGCCCTCGGGTAGGGTTAGCTCGTCGTCGGCGTGGTTTCGGCGGCACGCGGACGTAGCGCAGCTGGTAGCGCATCACCTTGCCAAGGTGAGGGTCGCGGGTTCGAATCCCGTCGTCCGCTCGCGTGCTGCCCACCTGGTCCTGGGTTGTGGTGGCAAGGGCGATTGGCGCAGTGGGAGCGCGCTTCCTTGACACGGAAGAGGTCACTGGTTCAAACCCAGTATCGCCCACTCGTGACACTGGAACAGGTTGTCCATCCATAGATGGCTGTTTATTTTTCCTGAGCTGCCTCAAGGGATGTATCGGGCATATCCCGGCGATCTACCTGGATTCGGGGATCGTTCGGCCTTTCTGTCGTGCTGATTGCCACGTCAGGCCGCCTCGGTCATTAATCGATGTTTATCAAGGTTGAAACAGTCCGTCGTTCGGCGCCGACTCGCCCGGCGGATATCCGTAATCTCGCGGACACCCGGCTGGGCAGCGCCGGGAGGCCTGCCTGCTACGGCCCACCGCCATCGACAGCTCCGCCCCACCTCGACAACGACCACCCTTCGGGAAAGTCATCGGCTGGCCGGTGTTGCCCACACCGATCCGACATCTGCTTTGGAGGAACGATGCCTGTCCTGTCCCGACGGCTGCGGCCACTGGTAGCGGTCGGCGTTGGCCTGACCCTCGCGGTGCTCCACATGTCACCCGTGGCGGCTGCCGACACCGACGTCAACTTCGCCTGTCAGGCTCGGCCGCCCGTCGGTTCGCCACAGACCCTCGACCTGGCGGCCGGCATCGACGCGGTCGCCCCTGCCTCGGTCGCCGCCGGTGCCTCCTTCACCGTCGAACTCGCCCCCACCCCGATCACCGTGCCCAGCTCCGTGGGCGAATACACGGTGCAGCAGATCAAGGACCTCCAACTGTCGGTGCCCGTTCCGGCGAACGCGACCCTGACCGGACAGCAGATCTCCGGCGGTTCCGGGTTGGGAAGCGCACCGCCCACCGTGCACGTCGCCAACGGCAGGGTCGTCGTGACGATCCCCGGACCGATCGACGGCGGGAACACCTTCACCCCACCCATGCTGACGCTGACCATGACCGCCGGTGCCGCCGGCACGACCGTCGAGACGATGATCGCGGGCAGTAGCTACGATGATCCTGGCCTCACCTTCACCGCGCGAGTGCCGGTCTTCTTGCTCATCATCGACGTCCCCACGTCGTGCTATCCCTCGCCCAGTCCGGTGCTCAGCTCCACGGCGGTACTCTGATGGCGAGCCGAGCGACCCGGCGGCGATCTGCGGTGGGGAGCCGGGCGGTCCGTCGGCGATCGGTGGTGGCGACCGTCCTGCTCGCCGTGACCGCGCTGCTGCTCAGCACGGCGGCGCCCAGTGCGGCGGAGGAGTCCGACTGGTGGACGCCGACCTCCCGGCCGGCGCCCGACTCCGCGATCGGGGTCACCGGAGCGCCCTTCACCGGCACCGACGCCGAGGGGCAGGTGCGCGGCTTCGTGGACGCGCACAACCACATCATGTCCAACGAGGCCTTCGGCGGGCGGCTCCTCTGCGGCAAGCCCTTCTCCGACGCGGGCATCACCGACGCGCTCAAGGACTGCCCGGAGCACTACCCCGACGGCTCCCTGGCCCTGTTCGACTTCCTCACCAACGGTGGTGACGGCCAGCACGACCCCGACGGCTGGCCGACGTTCGCGGACTGGCCGGCCCACGACTCGCAGACCCACCAGCAGAACTACTACGCCTGGATCGAGCGGGCCTGGCGTGGTGGCCAGCGCGTTATGGTCAACCACCTGGTCACCAACGGAGTGATCTGCTCGGTCTACTTCTTCAAGGACCGCAGCTGCGACGAGATGACCTCGATCCGGCTCCAGGCCGCCAAGACCTACGAGATGCAGGACTACATCGACCAGATGTACGGCGGCGCGGGCCAGGGATGGTTCCGTGTCGTCACCGACAGCGACCAGGCGCGCGAGGTCATCGCGCAGGGCAAGCTCGCCGTCGTCCTGGGGGTCGAGACCTCCGAGCCGTTCGGCTGTAAACAGATCCTGGACATCGCCCAGTGCGACGAGGAGGACATCGATCGCGGGCTCGACGAGCTGCACGATCTCGGCGTACGCAGTGTGTTCCTGTGCCACAAGTTCGACAACGCGCTCTGCGGCGTCCGATTCGACTCCGGGACCACTGGGATAGCGGTCAACGCCGGGCAGTTCCTGTCGACCGGGACCTTCTGGACGACGGAGCAGTGCCGGGGGCCGCAGCAGGACAACCCCATCGCCTCCCTGGACCTACCCGGGCTGGGGGATCTGCTCCCGTCCGACGCCGAGATGCCGTCGTACTCGTCTGACGCGCGGTGCAACGTCCGCGGGCTGACCAACCTCGGCGAGTACGCCCTGCGGGGCCTGATGGACCGCAACATGATGGTGGAGATCGACCACATGAGTGTCAAGGCCACCGGCCGGGCCCTGGACATCTTCGAGTCCGTGTCGTACCCCGGTGTGGTCTCGTCACACAGCTGGATGGACCTGCTCTGGAGCGAGCGGGTCTACCGACTCGGCGGGTTCATCACGCAGTACATGCACGGTGCCGAGCGGTTCATCACGGACGCGGATCGGACGAAGGAGCTGCGCGACAGCTACGACGTCGGGTACGGCTTCGGCACCGACATGAACGGTTTCGGTAGCTGGCCCGGCCCCCGGGGCGCGGACACCCCGAACCCGGTCCAGTACCCGTACCAGTCCGCGCACGGCGGTGCCGTCATGGACCGGCAGACCACCGGTGACCGGACCTGGGACATCAACGCTGACGGTGCGGCCCACTACGGACTGGTGCCGGACTGGGTGGAGGAGATTCGGATCCTGGGCGGTCAGGAGGTGGTGGACGACCTGCTGCGCGGCGCCGAGTCGTACCTCGGTATGTGGGGCGCCACGGAGGGCCACGTCCCCGGTGTCAACCTCGCCGCCGGGTCGTCCGCCTCGGCCAGCTCGACCGCGTGGTATCCGTTCACCACCTACGCCCCCCGTCGAGCCGTGGACGGCGACCCGACGACGCGCTGGGCGAGCTGGTGGAGTGACGACCAGTGGCTGCGGTTGGATCTCGGCTCGGCGCAGCAGGTCCGGCGGGTCACCCTGGAGTGGGCGGGCGAGTACGCCAAGGCGTACCGGATCGAGGTGAGCGCCGACGGCAGCTCCTGGCAGACCGTGGCCTCCATATCGGATGGTGACGGTGGTCTGGACACGGCCTTCTTCGACCCGACGCCGGTGCGCTACGTCCGCGTCCAGGGTCAGGAGCGCGGTACCGACTGGGGCTACTCGCTGAGGGAGGTCGGCGTCCACGCCAGCTGAGGTCGCGGTCCGCCGCATCGGGCACCGGCCGCGCCGGACGCGCGGCCCGTGCCCGGGACCGCTTCTGCCGTCAGCGGAACTGCTGGCGGCAGAACCCGGTAGGCACAGCCTTCGCGGGGCCGGCACGGTGGAGGCATGAGACTGCTGGTGTTGGGTGGTACGGGTTTCGTCGGCGGGGCGGTGGTCGGCGCGGGGCTGCGCCGAATGTGGGAGGTGACGGTGTTCAACCGGGGCCGCCACGGGACGACGCCAGCCGGTGTGCGGCGGCTCCGGGGTGACCGGACCGCACCGGGCGGGCTGGCCGCGCTCGCCGGTCAGGAGTGGGATCTGGTCGTCGACACCTGGGACGGGGCGCCGCGGGCCGTCAGGGATTCGGCGCGGGCGCTGGCCGGGCAGGTCGGACGCTACGGCTACGTCTCCAGCGGGTCGGTCTACGCCGAGCCGGTGGCGTTGGGGTCGGCGGAGGACGCTCCGGTGGTCGACGCCGCGCCCGATGCCTTCGAGGGCGACTACGCGGCCAACAAGGCCGGCGCCGAGCGGGCCGTCCGGGAGGTCTACGGCGAGCGGGCGCTGATCGCCCGGGCCGGCCTGATCCTCGGACCGGGTGAGGACATCGGTCGGTTGCCGTGGTGGCTGCAGCGGACCGCCCGCGGCGGTGCGGTGCTGGCGCCCGGCCCGGCCGACCTCGCCCTGCAGTACGTTGACGTCCGCGACCTGGCGGCGTTCCTGCTCGACCCGGAGGTGCCCGGTGGGACGTTCAACGTGGTCAGCCGTACCGGGCACGCGACGATGGGGGAGTTGCTCGCCGCCTGTGTGGCGGTGACGGGGGCTGAGGCCCGGCTGCGCTGGATCGAACCGGAGCGGATTCTGGCAGCGGGTGTGGTGCCCTGGAACGACCTGCCGATCTGGATTCCGGCCGGGCATCCCTACCGCTGGTTGCAGGAGCGCGACGTGCGGGCCGCGTACGCCGCCGGACTGGTGTGCCGCCCGGTGACCGACACCTGGTCCTGGCTGCGGGCGGTTGGCGTGGTGCCGCCCCGCGCGGGCCGTCCGCAACGCGCCTCGGTGGGCCTGGACCCGGCCCGGGAGGCGGCGCTGCTGTCGGCCGGACGCTGACCGCGCGCCGCGCGGCGGCCGGATGGTCAGTGCGGTCAGCCGGTCAGGGCGGCCGGATGGTCAGAGCTGGGGGACGGTCAGGTCGAGCACCTCGTTGACGTCGCGACGGGGGGTGGGCCAGCCGGGTTGGCCGTACCCGATCCGCATCACCATCTGCGGAGTGCCGTAGCGGCCCAGCGAGAGCCGCAGCTGCTCCCGGGCGGTGGGTACCTCGATGGGTTGGGACAGCATCGACACGGAGAGCCCGGCGTCGGTGGCGGTGAGCAGCGTACGTTGTAGGGCCTGGCCGGCGATGACCTGGTCGACGGCGGTGTTGCCGGGGCCGCCGAGCACCGCGACGAGGGGTTCCGGTTCGAAGTCGCGGCCGGGGGCGCGTTCCCGGCCGCCGAAGGCGCGCGCGGGCAGCAGGTCCTGCGGCTCGAACGGTGGACCGCCGGCGTTCGCGGGTACCCCGTCGGGGGCCTCGTCGTGGTGGACCCACTTCTCCTGCTCGGCGCGGTATGCGGGATTGCGCTCCAGCACCCGGTGGGCGCCCCGGGCGATCTCAGCGAACGCGTTCACCGCGCTCGTACCGATCAGCAGCTCCAGCCAGCACTCCTCGGCCCGGGCTGCTTCGGTGAGCCGCCACCGGGTGTCGGCGGGCACCGGGTCGGGTTGGAATGGGGCGCGGTTGCTGAACCGGCGGGGGATCGCCGCGTGGAGGTCCTGCTCGATCGGGGTGGGGCGGCGCGGCGCGTCCGGGACCAGCCGGGCCACCACATCGGGCTCGGCCGGGTACGGGCGTAGCCGTACGGCGGCCGGTGTCTCCGCGACGGCCAGGGCGAGCCGGAGGTTGAACAGCGCCGCCCCGGCGGCGATGCGGATACCCCAGCCGTTCGGGTCGGTGGCGGGCAGCCGTCGGGACGGGTCAACCAGCACCTCGATCCCGCCGTCGCGCAGGCGGAACCGCCACGGCTGCGTGTTGTGCAGCGACGGGGCGCGAATGGCGTCGGCGGCGGCGGTACGTAGCTGCGCTAGGCTGTAGTAGGCGTCCATGGTGTCGCTCCCCTCCGTTGGCGCGCCACGGCTGCTGCTTCGTCCACCGTCTCCCAGGCGGAGCCCGGGATTCCAGGGCCGGATGTCCCTTCCCAGCGGGACCGACTGTCCTGCCCCAGACTCACCGCTTCCCGGCGTTCGTACTATCAGCCTGTGCTGTCCGTATTGTCCCTCTTGTCCGTTCCGGTGGAGTGAGAACCGTCGAGCGGGTGCCCGGCCGAGGCGGGTCGGGACCTTCGACCCCTGCAGAACAGCCGCCAGCAGGGTAGAAACAAGGGATGATCCGCGTGTACCTACTCGACGACCATGAAGTCGTCCGTCGTGGCCTTGCCGACCTGCTCACGGCCAGCGGTGACATCGAGGTCGTCGGCGAGTCCGGCCTGGCCCAGGAGGCGGCCCGCCGCATCCCGGCGCTCCGGCCCGACGTAGCGATTCTCGACGCGCGGCTACCCGACGGCAACGGCATCGACGTGTGCCGGGACATCCGGGCCCTGGACTCGTCGATCAAGGGCTTGATTCTCACCTCGTACGAGGACGACGAGGCGCTCTTCGCGGCGATCATGGCCGGCGCGGCCGGCTACGTGCTCAAGCAGATCCGCGGCACCGACCTGGTGGACGCGGTCCGGCGAGTGGCCGCCGGGCAGTCGCTGCTCGACCCCGCGATCACCACCCGGGTACTGGAGCGGATTCGCAGCGGCGTCGAGCAGCCACGGGAGCTGAAATCCCTGACCGAGCAGGAACGGCGGATCCTGGAGTACGTGGCCGAGGGGCTCACCAACCGGGAGATCGCCGGCAGGATGTTCCTCGCCGAGAAGACGGTGAAGAACTACGTCTCCAGCATGCTGGCGAAGCTCGGCCTGGAGCGGCGGACGCAGGCAGCCGTACTCGCCACCCGCCTGCTCGGCAAGACCCACTGACCCGGCGCGGTTGATCCGGCGCCGCTGACGGCTCAGCTGTCCAGCGGCACGGACCAGTGCAGCCGGGTGCCGTGCGGGTGCTCCGGTCGCACCTCGAAGACCCCGCCGTGGCGCTCGGCACGTTCGCGCAGGTTGACCAGCCCGCCCCGGGCGGCGGCCGGATCGCAGCCGATCCCGTCGTCGGCGACGGTCACCGAAACCTGACCGGCCGCCACCCGGACGGTGACCGCGACCCGCTGGGCCCGGGCATGGCGCACCGTGTTCGACAGCGCCTCCCGCAGCACGGCCGTGAGATCGGGGCGCAGCTCATCCGAGACGGCGCTGTCGATCGGGCCGGCCAACTCCAGCGCGGGCCGGAAGCCCAGCGACCCGGCGGCGTCCTCGACCGCCTCCCGGATCTCCGAGCGTAGCTGCGCGGTCATCGGCGTGCGCAGCTCGAAGATGGTGCGGCGGATGTCCTTGATCGTGGCGTCCAGGTCGTCCACCGCCGCGTTGATCCGGTTGGCGAGTTCGGGGCGGGTGCTCATCGGCACCGCGCTCTGCAACTGCAGGCCGGTGGCGAACAACCGCTGAATCACCACGTCGTGCAGGTCCCGGGCGATCCGCTCGCGGTCCTCCAGGACCACCAGCAGTTCCCGCTCCTCCTGGCCCCGAGCCCGCTCCATGGCCAGCGCGGCCTGCGCGGCGAAGCTGCCGAGCAGCGCCACGTCGTCCTCGCTGGTGTCCTCGTGGTCAGCGCTGTACGCCACCACCAGCACGCCGTGCAGGGTGTCCGCCGTCGCCAGTGGGGAGAGCACCGCCGGCCCGGTGTCCAGCAGCGCCGGCCAGGGCGCGGCATAGGCGAGGTCCGCCACCCGGTCGTGGCGGCCGTGGATGACGGCGGCGCCGAAGCTGGTGTCGGCGGCGGGTAGGACGGTGCCGACCAGGGCAGCGGCCTGCTCACCCGCGCCATCGACCACGTCAACGGTGAAGGCGTCTGCGCCGGGGTCATAGAGCAACACCAGCGCCAGCTCCGCCTCGGCGACCTCCCGGGCCCGCCGCGCCACCAGCGACAGCGCGTCGGTACGGCGGACCTCGCCGAGCAGCAGCGTGGTGATCTCGGCGGCGGCGGCCAGCCACCGCTCCCGCCGGTGTTCCAGCTCGTAGAGGCGGGCGTTCTCGATCGCCACCCCGGCCGCCGCGGCCAGCGCCACCACGATCTCCTCGTCATCCTCGGTGAACTCGGCCGCGTCCCGCTTCTCGGCCAGGTAGAGGTTGCCGAAGACCTGGTCCCGGATCCGCACCGGCACCCCGAGGAAGCTGTGCATCGGCGGATGGTGCGGCGGGAAACCGTAGGAGGCGGGGTGCTGGGTGATGTCGGGCATCCGCACCGGGCGCGGATCGTCGATCAGCAGGCCGAGGACGCCTCGGCCGTGCGGCAGGTCACCGATCTTGGCGCGCTGCTCGTCGTCGACACCGTGGATGACGAAGTCGTGCAGCGTCCGGTCCCGGCTGAGGACGCCGAGCGCGCCGTAGCGGGCCCCGGCCAGCTCGGCGGCGGCCTCGACGATGCGTTGCAGCGTGCTGCGCAGGTCCAGGTCGGTGCTGATGCCGACCACCGCGTCGAGCAGGGCCCGCAGCCGTTCCCGACTGGTGACCACCTGGCTGACCCGCTCCAGCATCTCCTGCAGCAGCTCGTCTAGGTCGACCCGGGACAACGGGGTCAACCCGAGCGAAGGGATGGCGTGCGGTTCGTGTTCGGGACTCGGTGTCACCGGCCGATGCTAACGTCGTCGACCAGGGACGTGACACGCCCGTCAGGTTCCGCGGACCGCTGTGGTGTCCACCACCTGTTCCACCGCGAGCCGCGGCGTGTGCGGCGGGCCGGCGTGCGTCGGATCCGCGCGGCCCAGGCGCAGCACGAGATACGGGTATCCCATGCCGGCGAGTACCCCGCGCAGCTCCGCGCGGGTGCCCGGAACCTCGATCACCCCGCTCAACGGCACCACCGAGACGCCGAGCCGGGTCGCCGTGAGCCAACTCGCCGACAGCGCCTCACCGGCTCGCAACCAGGTGCTGGGCTCGTCCTCGTCGCCGTAGAGCAGCGCGTACGCGGCGGCCTGGTCATGACCGGGCCCCACCGGCAGCGTGCCGGCCCGGCCGAAGTCCCGGCCGGGCACGGTGGTCTGCGGAGGCGACTCCGGCAACACCGCCGCCGGCAGACCGACATCGTCGGCCCGGCTGGTCCAGTACGCCAGCTCCGCGCGCAGCCGGGGATCCTCCGACTCCACGGTGTCGGCCTGGGACGCGGCGGTCGCCAGCTGCAACACCTGGTCCCGGTTAAGTTGCTGAAGCCGGACCCCGGCGGCGGTGGCCGCCTCGGTGATCTCGGTCAGGGCCGAGTCGGTGATCGGTTCGTCACCAACCGGTCGGCGATCGGTGTGCCGGATTCGCATGCACTGCACCAGGTGCATGGCCTCGGGGTCCGTCCCCACCCGGGTCAGGCCGGTGAGCCGGGCCAGCAGGTCCGGATCATCCGGGTCGGGGGTCCGCTCCACCTGATCCGGGTCGGGGATTCGCTCCACCGCCGCCTGCCATCCCTCGGCGGCCAACGCGACCCGGGCGTGGTGCAGCGCCGCACCGCAGCTCAGGACGAGCAACCGCCCCTCCGGGTCGGTGGCGGTGAGCTGCCGGTCGCGGACCACCCGCAGCTCCAGCGCGTCGGGCAGGACCCGCCACCGCCACGGTTGGGTGTTGTGCACCGAGGGGGCGCGACCGGCGGTCGCGGCGGCCTGCGCGAGCGCGGTGGTCAGCGCGTGGTCCGTCTGGCTCATGCTCTCGACCCTTCCCTCGAACACATCGTGCCGCACCCGGAGGGCACCCGGGTGCGGTTGCCGATCCATCCTGCGACATTCGCCCGCCGATCGCACGGGGCGCAGGTCCCGTCGCCGCTGGACCATTCGACCCGGGTGACGCACTGCCCACCTCGGTGATCCGCTGGACCGATTTTGCCCGGTGGGTTCGGTGATGCACCGCCCACCCGCCCGATCCGCTGGGACGATTTCGGTGATGGCGGCGGAGCCGGAGTGCGGGCCCGAGCAACCGGCGCGGTCCGGGCCGGGCGGCCGGCTGCTCTGGGTGCCGCTGGGCGGGCTGACCGCGCTGGTGCTCGCTGGCGTGGTGGCGTGGCTCGCCGACCGGTCCGGCCTCGCTGACCTACTCTGGGCCGCCGCCACCGTGGCCGCGCTGGTGCCGGCCGCCGGGTCGATGCTGCGTGAGCTCTGGCACCGGCGGTACGGCGTCGACGTGATCGCCGTCCTCGCGCTGGCGGGCGCGCTCGTCGTGGCGGAGTACCTGGCCGGGGCGGTGATCGCGGTGATGGTGGCCACCGGCCGGACGCTGGAGGCGTACGCCCAGGGGCGGGCGACCCGCGACCTCCGTGCGCTGCTCGCGCACGCCCCGCGTACCGCGCGCCGACGCGCCCCGGACGGGACGATCGAGGTGGTCCCGGCAGACCAGGTTGTCGCCGGCGACGAACTGCTGGTCGGCCCCGGCGACGTGGTACCGGTCGACGGGCAGCCCACGGCGGCGGCCACGCTCGACGAGTCGGTGGTGACGGGAGAGTCGCGGCTGGTCCACCGCGCCCCGGGGGATCGGGTGGGCAGCGGTGTGGTGAACGCCGGTGCCGCCTTCGGGCTGCGGGCGACCGCGGACGCGGCCTCCAGCACGTACGCCGGGATCGTGCGGCTGGCCCGGGAGGCCACCGCACAGAAGGCGCCGACGGTCCGGCTGGCCGACCGATACGCCGTCGCCTTCGTTCCGTTCACCCTGCTGCTCGCCGGGCTGGGCTGGCTGGTCTCCGGCGACCTGGTCCGGGCGGTGGCGGTCCTGGTGGTGGCCACGCCCTGCCCACTGCTGCTGGCCACCCCGATCGCCATCGTCTCTGGGCTGTCCCGTACCGCCCGGCACGGGGTCCTGGTCCGCGATGGCGGCTCGCTCGAACTGCTCGGCCGGGCCCGCACCCTGCTGGTGGACAAGACCGGAACCCTGACCGCCGGCCGGCCCAAGGTGGCCGAGACGGTGCCGGCCCCGGGGACCACGGCCGACGAGGTGCTGCGCCTCGCCGCCTCCGTGGAGCAGCTCTCCCCGCATGTGCTGGCCACTGCCCTGGTGGAGGGGGCGCGGGAGCGAGAGCTCGGACTCGCCGAGCCAACGGGGGTCACCGAGGAGCCGGGCCGGGGCGTACGCGGGCGGGTGGAGGGCCGTGACCTGTGGGTGGGGCAGCTCGACAGCACACCGCCACCGTGGGCGGCCACGGCCCGGGACCGCGCCGAGGAGGCCGGGCACTCGCTGGTGTGGGTCGGTGCGGCCGACGGGCTGCTCGGCGTGATCCTGCTGGCGGATCCGGTCCGGTCCGACGCGTCGCGTACGGTCGGCCGGCTGCGGGCGGCGGGGTTGCGCCGGATCGTCATGGTCACCGGCGACCAGCCGGCCACCGCCCGCCGGGTAGCCCGAGAGGTCGGGGTGGACGACGTTCTCGCCCGCTGCGCACCGGCCGAGAAGGCGGACCGGGTCCGCGCCGAGGTGGACCGGGCGGTCACAGTGATGGTGGGCGACGGGGTGAACGACGCCCCCGCCCTGGCCACCGCGGATGTCGGCGTGGCGATGGGCGCCACCGGGGCCACCGCGTCGGCGGACGTCGCCGACGCGGTGCTCACCGTTGACCGGCTGGAGCGGCTGGCCGACGCGGTGGAGATCGCCCGGTACGCGCGCCGCATCGCCGTGCAGAGCGCCACAGTGGGCATGGGGCTCGCCGTGCTGGCCATGTTCGCCGCCGCCATCGGCCGGGTGCCGCCGGTGGCCGGTGCCTTCCTTCAGGAGGGCATCGACGTGCTGGTGATCCTCAACGCGTTGCGTGCCCTGCTCGGCCCGGGCACCCTGACCAGCCTCCGCCGACGGTGACCAGCCTCCGCCGACGGTGACTAGCCTCCGCCGACGGTGACCGACCTCAGCGTTCGCGGACCACGGCGACCGGGGAGTGCGCGTGGTGTAGCAGCTGTTGGCTGACCGAGCCGAGCAGCATCCCGGCCAGGCCACCGTGGCCTCGGCTGCCGACCACGACCAGCTGGGCGTTGCGGCTGGCCGTCACGAGCAACTCGGCCGGATTGCCCTCGGCCACCTCCACCGTGATCTGGAGATCCGGGAACGCTCGTCGCCAGCGGGCCAGTGACTCCTCCAACTCGGAGCGGGCCGCCTGGGCACCCGCTCGGGCATCCGGTGCGGGCGGCGGGCGCTGACCCGGCGGCGAATGCCACGCGCGCAGCACGTGTAGCGGTACCTTCCGGGCGGCGGCCTGCTCGACCGCGAAGCCCAGGGCGAGCAGCGACTGCTCCGAGCCGTCCACCCCGGCCGCGACGTGCCCGTTCCGACCCCGGCGGTCGGCGTCCCCGCGGACCACCACCACCGGGCAGTGGGCGTGTGCGGCCACGGATCCCGCCGTCGAACCGACCAGCAGGCCGGCGAAGCCGCCAAGCCCGCGCGTACCGACTACCAGCAGGCCAGCCCGCGCCGAGAGCTCCTGGAGCACCAGCGCGGGCGGCCCCTCGTACAGCGCACCGGTGACGGTCAGCTCCGGGCTGGTCGCGTCCGCGGCGGCCTGCCGGACCAACTCCTCCGCTTGCCGCCGAGCGGTGTCGTCGGGCCAGATGCTGGGCCCCCCACCAGGGCCGGTCCACCCGGCCATGGTGAGCCACTCGAAGACGTACGCGAGGTGCACCGACCGTCCCCTTTGGGCGGCCTCGGCCCGGGCCCACTCCTGGGCCCGGACTGCGTCCGGCGAGCCGTCGTAGCCGACCAGGATCTCGGTTCCGTTCACTGGTGGTCGCCCAGGTCGGCGTTCGTCTCGCGGACCCACCGCCACTGCGCCACCCGCGGGTCGTCGGCGCCGTGCCGGCGGGTGTAGTCCCGGCACGACTGGCGGGCGTCGACCATCTCCTGCCGCAGGTGCGCCGCCCGCGCGCCGAGCCCGGGTACCCGATCGATCACGTCGATGACCAGGTGGAACCGGTCCAGGTCGTTGAGCATCACCATGTCGAACGGAGTGGTGGTGGTGCCCTCCTCCTTGTAGCCGCGAACGTGCAGGTTGGAGTGGTTGGTCCGCCGGTAGGTCAGGCGGTGGATGAGCCACGGGTAGCCGTGGTACGCGAAGATGATCGGCTTGTCGGTGGTGAAGATGGTGTCGAACTCCGAGTCCGGCAGCCCGTGCGGGTGCTCGCTCGACGGTTGCAGGCGCATCAGGTCAACCACGTTGACCACCCGAACCCTCAACTCGGGCAGGTGCTGGTGCAGCAGGTCGACCGCCGCGAGGGTCTCCAGCGTCGGGACGTCCCCGGCGCAGGCGAGTACCACGTCCGGTTCCGTACCGCCGTCGTTGCTGGCCCAGTCCCAGATGCCGATCCCGCGCCGGCAGTGCAGGACCGCCTCATCCATCGACAGCCAGCTCGGTGTGGGTTGCTTCCCCGCGACCACCACGTTGATGTAGTGCCGGCTGCGCAGGCAGTGGCTCATCGTGGAGAGCAGGGTGTTCCCGTCCGGTGGCAGGTAGACCCGGACCACCTCGGCCTTCTTGTTCACGACATGGTCGATGAAGCCCGGGTCCTGGTGCGAGAAGCCGTTGTGGTCCTGCCGCCAGACGTGGCTGGAGAGCAGGTAGTTCAGCGAGGCCACCGGCTGCCGCCAGGGGATGCCCCGGGTCACCTTCAGCCACTTGGCGTGCTGGTTGACCATCGAGTCAACGATGTGGATGAACGCCTCGTAGCTGGTGAAGAGGCCGTGCCGGCCGGTCAGCAGGTACCCCTCCAGCCAGCCCTGGCAGAGGTGCTCGGAGAGCACCTCCATCACCCGGCCGTCGGGGGAGAGGTTCTCGTCCCCGGGTACGGTGGCCGCCACCCAGGCCCGGTCGGTGACCTCGAAGGCGGCGCCGAGCCGGTTGGAGGCCACCTCGTCCGGGCCGAAGAGCCGGAACGTCTCCGGGTTCGCGGCGATGACATCGCGGATCCAGCTGCCGAGCGTGCCGGTGGCGCTGGTGACCGCCGTACCGGGGCGTGGCACGTCAACCGCGTAGTCGCGGAAGTCGGGCAGGACCAGATCACGCAGGACCTGCCCGCCGTTGGCGACCGGGTTGGCGCTCATCCGGCGGTCGCCCTTCGGCGGCAGGTCCAACAGCTCGGCCACCGGCGCCCCGGTCGCGTCGAAGAGCTCCTCCGGGCGGTAGCTGCGAAGCCAGCGCTCCAACTCGGCCAGGTGCTGCGGGTTCTCGCGCACCTGCGGCAGCGGCACCTGGTGGGCGCGGTGGGTGCCCTCCACCCGGTTGTCGTCGACCTCGCGCGGGCCGGTCCAGCCCTTCGGCGTACGGAGCACGATCATCGGCCAGCGCGGGCGCTCGACCCGGCCACCGGAGCGGGCCTGCTGTTGGATGGCGGCGATCTCGTCCAGCGCCCGGTCCATGGTCGCGGCGAGCGCCTGGTGCACCGTGGCCGGATCGTCCCCGGCCACCAGGTACGGCTCGTGACCGTACCCGCGCATCAGATCCAGCAGGTCGGGCTCGGGGAGCCGGTCCAACACCGTCGGGTTGGCGATCTTGTAGCCGTTGAGGTGCAGGATGGGCAGCACCGCGCCGTCGCGGGCCGGGTTCAGGAACACGTTCGACAGCCAGCTACCCGCCAGCGGCCCGGTCTCCGCCTCGCCGTCGCCGATCACGCACGCGACCAGCAGGTCCGGGTTGTCGAACGCGGCACCGTAGGCGTGGCTGAGCGCGTACCCGAGCTCACCCCCCTCGTGAATCGATCCCGGCACCTCCGCGGCCACGTGGCTGGGAATGCCGCCGGGAAAGGAGAACTGGCAGAAGAGCTGCGCCATGCCGGCCTCGTCCTGGCAGGTGCCGTGGTAGAGCTCGCTCCAGGTGCCCTCCAGCCAGGTGTTCGCCACGAGCGCGGGACCGCCGTGGCCGGGACCGGTGATGTAGATGGCGTTCAGGTCACGGGCGACGATGACCCGGTTGAGGTGCGCGTAGAGCAGGTTCAGGCCGGGGCTGGTGCCCCAGTGGCCGAGGAGCCGGGGCTTGATGTGTTCCGCGGTCAGCGGCTCGCGTAGCAGCGGGTTGCTCCGGAGGTAGATCTGCCCGACCGTGAGGTAGTTCGCCGCCCGCCAGTACGCGTCCAGTCGGCGCAGTTCGTCCTCGGTCAGCGGGCTGTGCTGGGCGGTTGCGATGTTCATGCTTACCTGAGCCTCTCGGTCGGGTGTGGCGCATCCGGGGCGTTGTGGTTAGCCTCGCCGACGGCTACCGCCGGGTTAAGAGGCGTTGGTCCCGGGTCTCACGGACTCTCTGCCGGGGCGAGTCCTCGCACCACGACCGTGGGCGTGGGCGAGTGGTAGAGCATGGCCTGACAGGCGGAGCCGATCATTCCTCGGCCGGGCTGTTGGCCGCGCGCGGCCATCACCACCAGCTGGGCGGATCGGGACTGCTCTACCAGGACATCGCCCGGAGCGCCCCGGATGGTGTGGCACTCCACCGGCACGCCCGGCTCTGCGCCGCCGACCGCCGCCACCGTGTCGGCGAGGATCTCCGGTGCGTCGTCTTGGCCGCGCTCCACCACCCGGACGGCGACCAGGCGGCCGGCCCGCCGAACGGCGCAGTCAAACGCCCACTTCAGGGCCTGCTGGGAGGCGACCGAGCCGTCCACTCCGACCAGGACCGGCCCCTTCGCCGGCGGTTCGCGGCGGGCCACCAGCACTGGGCAGCCGGCCTGGGTGACGACCTGCACCGCCGGCGTGTCGGCGGGGATGGGGCAGCCGAGCTGTTTGGTGCTCATGCCGCTGTCGCCGACGGCGACCAGGAAGGCCGTCTCCGACCTGCGAATCAGCGGCTGCACCCGGGAGCCCTCGGCGATCTCGTGGCCTACCGGCAGTGTCTCCTCGACCTCCCGGGCGACCTTGACCGCATGATCGAGGAGTTCCACGGCCGCGTCGTGCGTGCCGGCGACCGACTCCGCCTCGAAGGCGGCCCCCCAGTCGAAGGTGTGGATCAGCTGTAGGGGGTGCTCGAACGCGGCCGCTTCCCGCGCGGCGAGCTCGACCAGCGGCAGGTCCCGTTCGGAGCCGACCGCGACGAGCACCGGCGCGTTGTTGGCTGCGGCCATGTCGGCATCACCTCCGCGGGAGTCGCCCCCGGCCTCCGTCCCGAGGCTAGTCCGGGCAGCGCGGCGCCGGGGCGGGATCGTGCAGCCCACGCGACCGGGATTGCCGGCACCGGGGTGGGGCGGTGGAACCGGAGGCCGGCGGGGGCTTCCCGCCGCCCAGACACCGCGATCGAGCGGCCGGACGGTTACCGACAGTGCTAGCGTCCGAACGTGGGCACGAACCAGGAGATTCCGGAGATTGTCGTCGCCGCCACCGGTGACCTGCTCATCCTCCGGGACCGTCCGCACGACATGTTCCGTCACGTGCGAGACCATCTGGTCGGGGCCGATATCACCTTCGGCCAACTGGAGACCGCCTACTCCGACCAGGGGTCGCTGGGTTCGTCCGGCCCACGCGGCGGCGTCCCGCACGACGTGGAGAACCTCGCGGCGATACCGCACGCGGGCTACAACGTGATCTCGATGGCGAGCAACCACACCGGCGACTGGGGAGCTGACGCGCTGCTCGACTGCATCGAGCGGTGTCGCCGCAACGGCGTTACCGTGGTGGGCGCGGGGGCGGATATCGACGAGGCGCGCCGGCCCGGGATCATCGAACGCGACGGTACGCGGGTCGGGTTCCTGGCCTACTGTTCGGTCGCACCGGAGGGCTACTACGCCGGGCCGAACAAGCACGGCGTGTCGCCGATGCGGGCGATGACCCACTACGAACCGTTCGAGTATGACCAGCCCGGCGGCCCACCCCTGATCAAGACCCAGCCGGACGAATCCGACCTGGCGGCATTCGTCGCGGACATCGAAAAGCTGCGTGACCAGGTGGAGGTGCTGGTCGTGTCACTCCACTGGGGCCTGCACTTCCAGCGCTCACGGCTCGCGGACTACCAGCCGACGGTGGCTCACGCGGCGATTGACGCCGGCGCCGACGCCGTGATCGGGCACCACCCCCACATCCTGAAGCCGGTCGAGGTCTACCGAGGCAAGGTCATCTTCTACAGCCTGGGCAACTTCGCCTTTGAGATCAACGAGCGCTGGTGGCAGTCGTACAGCAAGGAGTGGTTCGAGAAGGCGAACCGGCTCCACCAGAAACTCGCCCCCGGCCGGGATCTGCGGGAGGAGGGCCGGAACTCGATGATCGTCCGGCTGCATATCACCGACGGCCGAATCGACCGGGTCAGCCTCGTACCCGTGTTCATCAACGAGGGGCATGAGCCGGTGCCGTACCGGGCGGACACGCCGGAGGGGCGCGCGGTCTGCGACTACCTGGCGGAGATCACGACCGAGGCGGGGATCGACACCGCCTTCGACGTGGTTGACGGCCGGATCCTGGTACGCGTCTGAGCCTTCGAGGGCGTTTCTCCTCGCCATTTCAGCAGTAGGGCGGTAAACATGGCTTTCGTCCTATTTGCGGATTTTGTGCGCTCGGAGGTGTTGAGCGGTGCGAGGATTTCGTCGGCGGGCAGGCCGTGCTGCCCAGGCGGGCTGGGCAAGAATGGCCGCCGGGGGGTGCCTCGCCCTCGCGGTGGCCGTGACGGTCACCCAGGCGGTTGGCGTGTCGCCCGCGGCCGCACAGAGCAGGCCGTCCCCGTCGGCTGTCGCGGCGGACACCGCCCTTTCCTGGGGTGACAACGATTCCGGTCAGTTGGGTGATGGGACTACTGCTGACAGCAGCATGCCGGTGGCGGTCAGTTTGCCTTCGGGTGTCACGGTGACCGCGGTCGCCGCTGGCGCCGCCCACAACCTGGCGGTGACCTCTGCTGGCACTGTCCTCGCCTGGGGCGGCAATTCGTCGGGCCAGTTGGGTGATGGGACGACGACCAATCGCAGTACGCCGGTGGCTGTCAGTTTGCCTTCGGGTGTCACGGTGACCGCGGTCGCCGCTGGTGCTGCCTTCAGTCTGGCGTTGACGTCCGCGGGCACTATCCTCGCCTGGGGCGACAATACAATCGGTCAGTTGGGTGATGGGACCACCATCGACAGCCCTACGCCGGTGGTCGTCAGTCTGCCGACGGGTGTCACGGCTACCGCAGTCGCCGGAGGGGCCACCCACAGCTTGGCGGTTACGTCCGCGGGCACCGTCCTCGCCTGGGGTGCCAACGCCGTCGGTCAGTTGGGCGACGGGACCACCACTCCCAGCCGTACGCCGGTGAATGTCAGCCTGCCTTCGGGTGCCACGGTGACCGCGGTCGCCGGAGGCGACGCCCACAGTCTGGCGTTGACGTCCGCGGGTGATGTCCTTGCCTGGGGTAGCAATTCGTCGGGTCAATTGGGTGATGGGACGACCTCCAATCGCAGTACGCCGGTGGCTGTCGGTACCACGGCTACGGCGGTCGCCGCTGGTATCGCCTTCAGTCTGGCGTTGACGTCCGCGGGTGATGTCCTTGCCTGGGGTAGAAATTCTTCGGGTCAATTGGGTGATGGGACGACGACCAATCGCAGTACGCCGGTGGCTGTCAGTTTGCCTGCGGGTACCACGGTTACCGCCCTCGCCGGAGGCGACGCCCACGGTCTGGCGGTTGCCTCCGGCGGCGCCGCAACTGCCTGGGGTGACAATTCCTTTGGTCAATTAGGCGACGGGACCAGTACCGACCGCGCTACACCGGTGCCCGTCAGCCTGCCCGCAGGCGCCACGGTCACCACTGTCGCCGCCGGCGCCGCTCACAGCGTTGCCTTGGTCGCGCCGCCGACGTCCAGCGTCACGTTGCGGGTCACGCCGTCGAGTCCGGAGGCGGGTCAGGATGTCACGCTCACCGCGACGGTCACCTGCACCGGCGACACGCCCACCGGAACGGTCACGTTCCGCGACAACACCACCATGCTGGCCACTACGTCCCTGACGACCGCGGCCACCGCCAGCCACACCACGACGCTGGCGCCGGGCGCACACAGCCTCACCGCCGTATATGTCAGCTCCAACACCTGTCCGGACAGCCGATCCGCGCCCGTCAGCGTCACCGTCGCCCCCTTACCTGACGATTCTGGTCTGCCGATCACCGGACCGAACCTACCCACCACCGTCGGCACCGCCGCCCTGTTCATCCTGGCCGGTGCTGCCCTGATTCGCCTCACCGGCCGACGTCAACCGACCTCGCGTCACCTGCGGTGACGAGTCGGTGCCGTGGCCGCTGCAGGAGGGTATTGACGATGCGGGGAGTCGGTCAGCGGCCGGGCCGTGGTGTCGGAGCGCGCCGGGCGGCGCGGGTCATCGCCGGGTGGTTCTGCCTCACGGTGGCGGTGACGGCCGTCCAGGCGGTCAGCATGTCAACCGCCGCCGGGCAGCACACCTCGGTAGCCCAGCACACGCCATCACCGACCACTGTCGCGTCGGATGCCGTCCTCGCCTGGGGCGACAACTACTACGGCCAGTTGGGCGACGGGACCACCAACAACTACCGCACCACACCCATCCCCGTGGGCATGCCAACCGGCGCTGAGCTGGCCGCTGTCGCCGGCGGTGATGCGCACAGCCTGGCAGTGACGTCGGCCGGCACCGTTCTCGCGTGGGGCAGAAACCGTGTTGGTCAGTTGGGGGACGGGAGCACCATCAACCGCAGCACTCCCGTTGACGTTTCCCTGCCGCCGGGCACCACGGTCACCGCCGTCGCCGCCGGCTTCAACCACAGTCTGGCGTTGACCTCGGCCGGCACCGTCGTCGCTTGGGGTGACAATTCGACCGGTCAGTTGGGTGACGGGACCAGGACGAACCGCAGTACACCGGTGGCGGTGAGTTTCCCGCCCGGCACGGTGATCACCGCGGTCGCCGGCGGTGGCATGCACAGTCTGGCGTTGACCTCGGCCGGCACCGTCCTCGCCTGGGGCGACAACTCTTCCGGTCAGTTGGGTGACGGGAGCACGACGAACCGCAGTACGCCGGTGGTCGTGGGGTTGCCGGTGGGCACGAGGGTCACCGCCATCGCCGGCGGTGGCTCGCACAGCCTGGTGGTGACCTCGGCTGGCGCCGCCCGTGCCTGGGGCAACAACTTCGTTGGCCAGTTGGGCGACGGAAGCAACATCAACCGCGACGCTTCCGTTCACGTCCGCCTGCCCCCGGGCACCACGGTCACCGCCGTCGCCGGCGGCCTCACCCACAGTCTGGCGTTGACCTCGGTCGGCACTGTCCTCTCCTGGGGAAGCAACAACTGGGGTCAGTTGGGTGATGGGACCGCCAGAGACAGGAACACGCCCGGCACCGTGAGTCTGCCCGCAGGCGTCACGATCACCGCGATTGCCGCCGGCGATCTCTTCGGCCTGGCGATCACCTCTGTCGGCACCATCCTCGCCTGGGGCAGCAATATCGACGGCCAGCTGGGGGACGGAACCACCACCGTTCGCCGGACGCCCGTCGCGGCCAGCCTGCCCACGGCAACCACGATCACCGCCATCGCCGCCGGCAGCGGCCACAGCCTGGCCCTGGTCGAAGCGCGATCAGCGTCCACCACAGCCCTGCGAGTCTCGCCCCGGAACCCGACGGCCGACCAGGACGTCACCCTCACCGCCACCGTCACCTGCACCACCGACACCCCCACCGGCAGCGTCACCTTCCGCAGTAACACCACCGACCTCGCCACCGTGCCGCTGGGCAGCGCCAACACCGCCACCCACACCACCGGGTTCCCGCCCGGCACCCACACCCTCACCGCCTACTACGCCAGCACCAACACCTGCTCCAGCAGCCAGTCCGAGGCCACCACCATCACCGTCGACACCCCCACCGACCCCGACACCCCCACCGACCCGGACACCCCCACCGACCCGGACCTGCCCATCACCGGCCCCAACGTGTCTACCGCCATCGGCACCGCCGTCCTGCTCATCCTCACCGGAGTCACCCTCATCCACCTCACCCACCGACGTCGGCCACCCCACCAGCGCCCATGAGCCGGCGGACGTGCCCCTCCCGGACCGGGCGGAACTCCGGCCCGGCCCAAAACGGCGGAGGACGGGCTGGCCGGGCCCGTAGGCTGCCGCTGGGCCGTGATGGGTGACCGAGCGGCGGTACACCGCCAAGCTCGGCGACGTTCTCGCCGGCAAAGCCGATCTGGTGGTGTGGCTGGACCATCCCCGACAGCTGGTGATACGGCGGCCCGTACCGTGGCCCGAAGATGGCGGCGTGAGGTGCTGTGGAACGGCAACGTCTGTCGCGCCGGCGGTGCTTCCTGAGCGCTGAGGCTGGACCCGTCAGTGCGGTCGGTCGTCGCGCCGACGATCCCGGGAGCTGATGCCCAGATCGTCGGCGAGCTCACCAAGAATCCCCTTGGGCTTCGACCTCCGGCGAGGCCGGAGAGCTTGGAACAGATCGATCACACCCACCAGGATGAGCACCAGGCCGAGCGGTCCACCCTGGAACCAGAGTAGCTCGGTGTCCGGGAAGAACAGTCTGAGCACCAACCCGAAAATGATCAACGTTAGACCCAGGGCCAGCTTGAATGCCATGCCGTTGTCCCCTCTGGCTCGCCGCCGAACCACGCCGCCAACTGAGGGTGCCCCCGTTCGGCTTCGCAGCCCGATTTTGTAGGACGACATCCTCGCGGGTCAACGGCGTGGGTGACCGGACTTCGCCCCGCTTGGTCACCTCGCCTAACCTGGGCGCTGTGGAGTCCGGTCGCCCTCGTGGGTGGGAGGGATAGGAAGATTCAGTTTGAATGGGGTCGGCAGACGGGCTGGGTGTTGGTGACAAGTATTTCGTCGGCTGACAAGCGAGATTTGCGGGCAGCGGGATCCTACCGGCGTGCTGTATGGGGATATCGGGCCGTGCTGGTTGGGTTCGTTGCGATTGGCTTGTCGGTAGCCTAGAAGCCGTCAGGCGTTGGTGGGTCGCCACAGCCAACGGAGCGCGTCGGGGAGCACGACCCCGCCGTGGTTGGCGTTGTGGCCGCCGTCGCCTAGGACAATGCGGAAGTCGTAGCCGGTTTCGGCCAGCGCGGCAGCCGTCCGCAGATTCTCGGCCAGCCAGTTCATCTCGGGGTCACTCCAGCCCAGATCACGGTGGCCGACCTGCATGAAGATACGGAGCGGCTTACGGTCCTCGCGGTGCAGGAGGGCGGGATAGGGGTTGCCGCCCGGAATTTGGGCGAAGCTGGCGAGGCAGCAGATGACGCGGCGAAATTTGTCCGGGCGTAGCCACGCAGCGGTGACCGCACAGTTGCCGCCGCTGCTACCACCGCAGATAATCCAGCGGTCCGGATCTTCGCTAATCGAGTAGCGCGCGGCAACCTTGGGAATAATCTCGTCAAGTAGGAAGGTGACGTAACGATCGTCGAAGGCGTCGTATTCGAAGTTGCGGTTCTTGCGGTTCCCGAGGTTGTCGCTGCCAAAGACGCCCGGATCGACGAAAACACCGATGGTAACTGGAATGTCACCGCGGTTAATCAGATTATCCAGGACGATCGCACCGCGGACCTCACCGTCCGGATCGAGGTACCAGGCGCCGTCCTGGAAGACCACCAAGGACGCCGGTTCGGACGTGTCGTACTGGGCGGGCACATGGATCCAGACCTTGCGTGACGTACCCGGGTAGACGGCACTGTTGGCCCAGGTAAACTCGACGGTCTTGCCCACCGGCACCCCAGGCTGTCGGGTCGAGTCGGGGCCGTGAACGTAGCGGACGTCGGTCTGGTCCACAGCGAGTGCTTGGTAAGGCATCAAGATGGTCATCGCGACAAGTCTATTCGCTGCGGATGGCGCCTCATCGGCGCACCAGGGCATGGAGAAGCGGCCGTTCCTCGCAACCACGGAGCCGCTTGGCCGGCAACGCCTCGAACACCGAAGTAGATCCAGCTGAGCCCCTGCCGGGCACAGTAATCGATCGGCTCGTAGTACATGACGTTGAAGTGCGCGAACGCCTCTGTCGGCCGGGCGCCATAGTCGGTTTCGGTGGCCCTTATGTACAGCCCGTTCCGACACGCGAAGCCCAGGGCGGCGGATACTAACTGATGGTATGCTTCGCAGTCGGGCTCCAGGACAAGCAACTCGACCCGCTTGTCGCCATGCCGACGTGCCATCGTGCAGAAGGTTGACCAGAAATCCGGAGTCAAGATCGCAGAACAGGGAATCGCTCGCGTCTTGCTTGAAGACCTGATTGGGGAGCCTGGCGTCGAGCTGGAAGACCGTAGCCGCATGTGAGCGAACCAATAAATAGCCGTTATGATCGGTGGCTGAATCAGTATTCGGCATCGGCTTCCTTCCCTCGTCCTGGCCCTTGTGTAGACGGCTCTAGCTGTTCGTCGCAACTTGATTTGACCTGTACGGCATGGCCTGGGGTTGTTCTTCGTTTTCGGGTGCTGTTGTTCGGCTTGTTACTGGCGGCGGTGATGATGCGGACGGTGACCTCCCCGTCCGGCCCGGGCGGATCCCTGACCGGCCCGGCCGGCGAGGGCCGACCGGGCCGGTCAGGGCGTGCGTCGTCGGGCCTGGGCGCTCTGCCAGTCGCGTAGCGCCCGTTTGATCCGGGTGTTCTCGTCGTGGAGCCGAGCTACCTCCTGTCGCAGCGTGGCCAGTTCGTGCGCGACCCGGTGCAGGAAGTGTCGTACCTCCTGGGGGTCCAGACCGCGCCGGCCGAGGCCCACCGCGGCGAAGGTCCGTTCGCGGACGAGGCGGGGATGGAGTTGCTCGGTGCCGCCGTAGACGGTGCCGTGACGCATCGATCGGTTCCTTTCGTTGGTGTTGGAAGGGGCGGCCCCGGACGGAGGGGGATTTCCGGCGCAGGGCCGCCCCGCCCGACGACCGCAGCCCTCCTTGGCGGTACGGCCACCGGGCTGCCGGTGGGTGGTGTCAGTTCGTAGCGAGGCAGGGTCGCGGAGACCCGCCTTTCCGTGATAGGTATTCGTCAAGTCGGTCGGAGCCGGACTGCGCGCTAATCGCGGCTCCATGTTGAGACCCGACGAGAGCCGGTATGCGTCTGCCACACGCCAGGCCGCCTCTCGTCACCTTCTCGGCTGTTGGCACAGCCGCGGTTGCCGTGCTTGCACCGGGAGTCCCCGGGGGCCGGTGATCACCCTCACCCGAAGGCCACGTTTCCAGTGGCCTCGGCATTGGTGCAACGACACCAACGGATCCATTTCGGCAGGATGCGTGGAGAGGTGAGCATGGCCGTCAAGAGAGAAGCCTTCGTGCGGACGCTTCGGGCACAGTGGCTCGGCCAACAGATGCGGGAGCTGCGCGAGCGACGTGGCCTGACGCTCAAGTACGTGGCCCAGTTCTTGGAGCGGGATTTCTCGTCGCTGGCGCGGTACGAGCGAGCCGAGTGGCCTTTCCGTCGAGATCTCGTCGTGGAACTCTTGGATCTCTACGGGGTCTACGACGAGCGGGAACGAACCCGGATCATCCAGCTTGCGCAGGACGCCTGGCGGGTTGACCGCTGGGACAACGACTTCGACCAGACGATCTATGACACGTCATTCATAGATTTTCCCTGGCTGGAGTCGAAAGCGGAGCAGGTGTGCACCTACGCCTCCTTGCTCATACCCGGCCTTCTGCAAACCCGGGACTACGCCGAGGCGGTGATTCGGAACGCGGAGGCCAGCTCCACTAGCGAGGTACAGATCCGGAAGTGGGTTCAGCTCCGGATGGACCGGCAGCGCCTGTTGGACCAACCCGCCGCTACGGGACTCGCGGTGATCGTCGAGGAGTCGGCCCTACGCCGTCCGGTGATGAGCCGGCAGGTCATGGCGGCCCAGCTCGACCACCTGGTGCAGGCGTTGAGGAAGCCGACGGTCGAGATCCGTGTCCTGTCCACAGGCCTCGGTCTGCATGCGGGCTTGGACGGCACGTTCTGGCTCTTCAAGATGCCGCCGCCCTACACCGATGTGGCGCATGCCGAGACGCTTGGTGGACGGCTCTTCATGGAGTCGGACAAGGCGCTGCGATATGTCCGCGCGTACGATCGCCTCCGGGAGGCCGCACTCACCGTGCGCGAGTCGGCGAGGCTGATTTCTGCACTTGCGGAGGAGTTGTCATGAGCGACACCATGCCCGACGTTGCGTGGCATATCAGCACCAGGAGCCCCGACCACGGCGGCAACTGCGTCGAGGCGGGGCCGTTGCTGGACGGGTCGGGGCGGGTGGCGGTGCGGCACAGCAAGGCCCCCGAGGCGGCCACCATTATCTATACGGCTGAGGAGTGGGCGGCGTTCGTCGGGGGCGTGCGCGACGGTGAGTTCGATTTCGCCTAGCTTGTCGGCGAGCCGGACCGGTGGTGTGGTGGCCGGCGCCGGGTAGCGTCCACAGCAATGGGAGCGTCCGGCGGAGGTGGCGGCCGACCCAGCGCTGGTGGGAGACTTGCGACGACCTCTCGACAGCATCCGGTACGGTGCACACCGTCACCGTCGGCTCCAGGAGAGTGCGACACCAGACCCAGCGGGAGTTCCGATGGTCTTCAAGAAAATGTTGAGCGCGTTAGGCGTAGGCGGACCCAGCGTGGACACCGTCCTCACGAACCCCAACACCCGGCCCGGCCTGGCCCTCGACGGCCAGGTCAACCTGATCGGCGGGGACTCGCCGGCGGCCATCGAGCAGATTGTCGTCGGCCTGGTCACCCGGGTTGAGATCGAGGGCCACGACACCGAGTACGCGGGGCTCATGGAGTTCCAGCGGATGCCGGTCTCCGGGCCGCTGCAACTGGCTCCCAAGCAGCAGCTGTCGATCCCGTTCCAGTTGCCGGTGCCGTGGGAGACCCCGATCACCGACGTGTACGGCCAGCGCCTGCACGGCATGACGATGGGGCTGCGGACCGAGCTGGCGATCGCCCGGGCCGTGGACAAGAGTGACCTGGACCAGGTCAACGTGCACCCGCTGCCGGTGCACGAGCGCATCCTGGAGGCGTTCACCCGGCTCGGTTTCCGGTTCAAGAACGCCGACCTGGAGCGCGGTTCCCTCTACGGGGTGCAGCAGACGCTGCCGTTCTACCAGGAGATTGAGTTCTTCGCCGCGCCGCAGTACGCGCAGACGATCACCGAGGTGGAGCTCACGTTCGTCACCAACCCGCACGGTGTCGACGTGATCCTGGAGTGCGACAAGCGCGGCGGCTTCTTCACCTCCGGGCAGGACGTCTTCGGTCGCTACCAGGTCGCCCACCAGGACGCCGACCGGGTGGACTGGATGCAGGTGGTGGACGGGTGGCTGCGCGAGACCACCGCCCGCTACGGCAGCCTGCGGGCGCAGGGCTTCGGCGTTCCGCACCAGCACGGCCAGCGGGGGATGGGCATGGGCGGCATGATCGCCGGTGCCGCGCTCGGGGTGGCCGGCGGCATGATCGCCGGTGAGATGATCGAGGACGCAATCGAGGGGGACTTCGCCGAGGACTTCGGCTTCGAGGAGTAGCCCAGACTTCGAACAGTCATCCAGGCAAAGGGTGCCCGCCGGGACGTAGCTCCCGGCGGGCACCCTTTCGTCGCTATCGGCTACCGCCGGGCCATGCCCCGCTCATTGGTGAGGCGGCGATTCGAGCCGGCCTTCGCCAACCCCCGACTGATCAGGTACGCGGCGGTCAGGGCGGAGAGGAACCACCACGCCAACGTTGGATCGTTGATGTTCAACCCGTTGGTGCCCGACCCACGCCAGAAGGCGGAGATCAACACAAGGACGACCGCGCCGGCGTAGACCCAGAACTCCGTGGTCAGGAACGAGTTCTTCGTCTCCGTGTCCGGAGCGGACATCTGATCCCGGTGCCCGTTGTCCATCGCCCGGATCGGGCGGGTCGGGGCGTCCTGCAAGCGGTTCCGGTCCTGGACCTCCCGCATGCGCTCTTGGTCCTGGGCTTCCGCCTGGGGCCGGTTCTGCGGCCTGGTGGATGCAGCCTGCGTGCTCATCTGGTCCTCCTCGGATTTGATGAGTACCTGCCGTCCCTCGCCCCGCTACCGCGTCTCGGCCACGGCACGGTTCGTGGCGGGGGCACCCTGGGTCTACCCGACCGGCCGGGGGCAGTAACCCCACCTCGGCTCGGCCGAAGAGTTTGGCCGGCCCGGGGGCGGGAACCCAAGGAGACTTCCGACGAGTCTGCGAGGTGATGCGACATGCGCACCGACGACACACGGAACGAGGCCGCCCGGCGGGCCGAGGAGCGGATCGCCGGCGACCGGTACGGCGAGGGCGTCCTGGACGAGGTGACCGTGCCGCAGACCGACGTACAGCGGGTGATCCAGGACGAGGACCCGGGCGACCCGGCGCACAGCCGGATCGACCCGCAGGTGCTGCGCGACGGTGGCCCGACCCGGGGCCAGGGCGCGATCACGACGACCGGCGGGACCGCCGGCCCGGCCAGTGCTCGCCGGGTGGCCCGGCAACCGGAACGGCACCGGGGCCGGGTCGCCCCGACCACGACGGGGGACGCCACCACCGGCGGCCTGAGCACCCCGACCGCCGGCTCCACGAGCGACGCGGCCGGTCCCGGCGTGCACGTCGCGAACCTCACCGACGACTGACAGCCCGCTCCGACGGCCTGGCCCGGTTCGGGCCAGGCCGTCGATCGGCGTACCCGGTCAAGGCCGGGCGCGGGGCGGTCAGGAGGTGGGGCGCAGAATCGTCAGCCGCTGGGTGGCGCGGGTCAGCGCCACATACAGGTCGTTACGACCGCGAGGGGACTCCGCGACTATCCCGTCGGGGTCGACCACCAGGACCGCGTCGAACTCCAACCCCTTGGCCTGGGCGACGGTGAGCAGGACGGTACGGCCCAACAGGTCGGGCTGTTCACCGATGGTGGCCTCCGGGATCGCGTCCGCCAGGGCGGTACCCAGGTCGGCGACGCGGGCGCCCGGCACGATCACCCCAAGCCGGCCGTCGGTGCGGGCCGCTGCCATCGCGGTCGCCGCGTCCACCAGCTCCGCCGCCAGCCGCTGCGGCGCCACCGCCCGCTCGGTCGGCGGCACACCGGTGGACCGTACCGACCGGGGTGGGCGCAGCGTCGGGTCGATCTGGGCGAGCACCTCCGCCGCGACCGCCATGATCTCGGCGGGGGTGCGGTAGCTGACCGCCAGCTCCGCCAGCCGCCACCGCCGCGCCACGTACGGCTCAAGGGCGTCAGCCCAGGACGCGGTGCCAGCCAGCGCGCCGGTCTGCGCCACATCACCGACGATGGTCATCGACCGGCTGGGGCAGCGGCGCATCAGCAGCCGCCACGCCATCGGTGACAGCTCCTGCGCCTCATCCACGATGATGTGGCCGAACGCCCAGCTCCGGTCGGCGGCGGCCCGCTGCGCGGTGGTCAGCCGGTTCGCCTCCTCCTGCCGCTCCACCAGCCGGTCGGCGTCGAGCAGGTCGGTGACGCCGAGGATCTCGCCCCCGTCCGCCTCGTCCTCCACGTCGATCGACCGGGACCCGCGGGCGATCTCCAACACGCCCTCGGCGTACTCCCGCTGTAGGGTCCGCAGTCGCTCCCGGCGGGCCGCGGCGGCGCGGTCGTCCTCGCCGAGCAGCTCGGCCGCCTCGTCCAACAGCGGCACGTCGGCCGGCGTCCAACCACCCGGCTGGCGGTGCAGCAGGGCCCGCTCGGCCTCCGTCAGCATGGGCGCGGCGGTAGCTATCCGCACCGGGTCGGCGTACAGGTCGGCGAGCAACTGCTGCGGGGTGAGCAGCGGCCACAGCTGGTCCAGCGCCGCCCGTACCTCCGGGTCGTCCCGCAGCTCCCGACGGATCTCGGCGCGGTCGGCCTCCTCGAGCAGGTTCTCCCCACCCAGCGGGTCGGCGCCGATGCGCTCGGCCACCTGCGCGGCGAGCGCGTGCACGATCTCGACCTCGAAGACGGCCCGGGCGAGGTTGTGTGGCCGGCCGGACCGGCGGGCCCGGTCCCGGGCGGCCCGGACGGTCTCCGGGTGCAGCAGCAGGATCTCCCGCTGCGGCTGCTCGACCTCCAGCGGTTCGTCCGGCACCCACTGCCGGTCCCGGACCGCGGCGGCGAGGACATCCACCAGCACCGCGCGGCCCTTCAGCGCGGCGGTCTCGGCCGCCTCGGTGCGGCGTGCGGTGACCCCGGGGAAGAGGTCAGCCTGGGTACGCAGCAACACCCCGGTCTCGGCGAGGGCGGGCAGCACCTGGGAGATGTAGCGCAGGAAGGTCGCGTTCGGCCCGACCAGCAGCACGCCCCGGGTGGCGAGTTCCCGCCGGTGCGTGTAGAGCAGGTAGGCCGCCCGGTGCAGCGCCACCGCGGTCTTGCCGGTGCCCGGTCCGCCCTGCACCACCAGCGTGCCGGGCAGCTCGGCCCGGATGACCGTGTCCTGCTCGGCCTGGATGGTCTCGACGATGTCCCGCATCCGGCCGGTACGGCCGGCGGTGAGGGCCGCGAGCAGCGCCGCCTCGCCGGTCAGCTCCTCGTGGGCGGTGGGGGAGGCGGCGGCGAGGTCGAGCACCTCGTCGTTGATGCCGGTCACCTTGCGTTGCCGGGTCCGCAGGTGCCGTCGTCGGTGGACGCCCTGCGGGTTGGCGGCGGTGGCGAGGTAGAAGGCGCGCGCCGCCGGGGCGCGCCAGTCGATCAGCAGTGGGTCGTAGTCGCCGTCGGTGTCGAAGATGCCGATCCGGCCGATGTAGTGCCGGCCGCCGTCGTCGGTGTCCAGTCGGCCGAAGCACAGGCCCTGTTCGACCGCCGAGTACTGCTCCACCTGCTCGCCGTACATCTGTACCGCGCTGTCGCGCTGGGAGCGGGCCTGGAGGGTGCCACCGGTTGCCCGGAGCTGTTCGGCCAGCCGGTGGGTGGCCTGTTCCCGCAGCGCGTCCAGCCGGCCGTAGAGCATCGAGACGTACTCCTGCTCCTGACCGAGCTCGTCGTCGTTCATCGGCGAATCGGCGGGACCGCCGGAGTGCTGTGAAACGCCGGAGTTGCTTGACAAGCCATCTCGCAATTCGCTACCCTTGCCCGTAGGAACGGCTACCGTGCCGTTCTTTTTTGTTCTCTGAACTGGTCAGGATACCGGGTGGCGCGACCGCCGGGGTGCCCATGGTGAGTCGGCGGCAGGACCGGGCGTGACCAACAACCCCCCGGGCGTGGGCAACGACAACTCCCAGGGCGTGGGCGACGACAACCCGGAGCCCGCGCCGTGCGGGGCCCCCGGGTTGTCGGCGATGAAACGTCAGCCCCGCGCCACCTCGTACAGTCGCTCCGGAGTGACCGCCCCCACGATCAGCCGGCCGTCGTCGGTGAGCAGCGCCGTCACCAGCTCGCTGCGGAACAGTCGACCGCTGCCCCAGTCACCCTGGACCGCCGGCAACTGACCGGCGAGCAGGTCCAGGTCGGGCGCCTCCTCGGCGGCAGCGGTGGGCCGCTCCGCCTCGTCGACCTTCGCGACGAAAACCGTGGCCCAGCCCGTGCCGACGGTACGCAGGCCGGGCTGCCCGCCGCCGTCGGTTGGTCCCGGCTGCTTCGGCTGTTCGGGGTGTTTCGCCGCCTCGGGGTGCTCCCAGCCGTCCTCCTGCTCGGTGATTTGAACACCCGGCGGCGGGTTGAAGGTGAACTGGTCGGCATCCGGCCGGGCATAGTCGATCTGGGTGAACGCCAGCTCGAACGCCGGAGGGTCCCCACCCTCGGCGAAGACCTCGAACCGCAGCGGCAGGTGTTCGGTCGCGTCGATGGCGATCCGGACCTGGTGCACCAGGGAGGCGGCGTCCCGGGGTTCGAGCACCAGCTCGTAGGCGTCCCGCCCGGCGACCGTCGCCGACCGCCCGACGCTCACCTCGGTCGTCGGATCAACCGCGGCGAGAGCCTGCGCGGCGGCCTCCTGCGGCGTCGTCGGCACCTCCGGTGGGTTCGCCACCTCCTCGCCCTCGGGTAGCACCCGGTGGGTAGCCGTGTTCGTGCGGCTGTTCCACAGCCACACGTCCCGTCCGTTGCGGATGAGGTCTCGCTGCCCGAGCGTGTCCACGAAGGCGATCCGCTGCTGGTCCGGCCCGGAGTGCCAGACCCGCAACGTGTGGGAGCCGGTCAGCAGGCTGGCCGGACCGTCCTCGGCGAGCAACCCGGCGATCGGGGGTAGACCGAGGTCGGCCCGCTGCACGACGGTGCCGGACAGACCCTCGAAGCGGGCGGTCTGGAGATCGACCAGAAGCTGGGCGGCGGATCGGGGCGGCAGGCTCGGCTCGGCTTCGGCGGCGAACCGGCCCAGCGCGGCGCCGCCGCCGATGACGGTCACGACGGCGGCCACCGGGACCAGCCACCGTAGGGCGGGACGGCTTGTCAGAACGGACATCGGGCACCTCCTGCCGACCATCCTGCCGGACACAACCTGTGCGGACGCTGAGTAGGCGATCGACGAAGCGATCGAGAACGTCAGTCATTGCGTAACGGGCGAATCAACACCTACCTGGCGAGGTGCCTACCAGTGTGGCGTGCCCCGGATCGCCGGAGGCCGGGCCTGCTGATCCGTTGACTCCCCGCCAGCGTGATCAGGCATCGGTAGGGGCGGATCGATGCGGTGTGAGCAAGACAGCAGGTGATTGCGCCAGCAGTTGATCGTGATTAGGTTAGCCTCACCTAACTCGGCTGGCGGGCGTCAGTCACGGATCACCCCTCGGAGCAAGCACATGAGATTCCCCCTTTCCAGATTCGGTCTCGCCGCCACTCTCGCTCTGACAGTGACCGCCTGCGGCGGCGAAGCGGGAGAGTCGGCCGACTCGACCGCGGCGGACGGGCGCACCGTGGCCGTCGAACACGCACAGGGTTCGACCACGGTGCCGGTCAACCCCGAGAAGGTCATCACGTTCGACCTGGCGAGCCTGGACACCCTCGACGTGCTCGGCGTCCCGGTGACGGGGGTGGCCAAGGGCCATCTGCCGTCCTATCTCGACAAGTACAACGGCGACGAGTATGTCAACGCGGGCACCCTGTTCGAGCCCGACTTCGAAGCCGTCAACGCCGCCGAGCCGGATCTGATCCTCGTGGCGAACCGTTCGGCGAAGGCCTACGACGAGCTGAGCAAGATCGCTCCCACCGTCGACCTGACCCTCGACTGGACGAGCTTCAAGTCGAGCTTCGTGACGAACACCGAGAAGCTGGGAACGATCTTCGACAAGCAGGATGAGGTCACAGCAGCGCTCACCGACATCGGCACGAAGATCAGCAAAGCCAGGGAGAACGCCGCCGACGCGGGTAGTGGCCTGATCGTGCTCACCAGCGCCGGCGAGGTCACCGCATTCGGACCAGGTTCCCGCTTCGGCTGGCTGCACGACGAATTCGGCGTGACGCCCGCCATCGCCGACGTCGAGGCCGCCACCCACGGTGACCCCATATCGTTCGAGTTCATCCTGGAGACCAACCCCGACTGGCTCTTCGTCGTCGATCGGGACGCCGCCACCGGTGAGGGTACGAAGACCGCACAGGAGGTTCTCGACAACGAGATCGTCGCCAGGACCACCGCCTGGTCCACGCAGCAGGTCGTCTACCTCGACCCGGTGCCGTGGTACGTCGTGATGAGTGGACTGAACGCCGTGAACCAGATGATCGACGAGGTCACCACCGGCCTCGCCAAGTGATTCGACGTATCGGGGCGACGCCGGCGGCCGTGGTCGCGGGCGTCGCCCTGACGGCGGCGCTCGCGCTGGTCAGCGTCTTCGTCGGCGTCGCCGACGTGACACCGGGCAGCCTGCTGCGCGGCGGGTCGGACGGCGAAGCGGCGCTGCTGCTGGCCGCCAGCCGGCTGCCACGCACCATCGCGCTGGTGCTCGCCGGAGCAGCCAGTGCCATCGCTGGGTTGATCATGCAGATGCTGGTCCGCAATCGGTTCGTCGAGCCGTCCACCACGGGAACCACCGAAGCCGCCGCCCTCGGCCTGCTGGTGGTCACGGTGACCGCACCCGGGCTGCCGTTGACCGGCAAGATGGCCGTGGCCATCGGGTTCGCCCTGGTCGGCACCGTCCTGTTTCTCCTGCTACTTCGCCGGCTTCCGGTGCGCACGGTCGTTCTGGCGCCGCTGGTCGGCATCATGCTGGGTTCGGTCATCGGAGCGGTGACAACGTTCTTCGCCTACCGGTTGGATCTGCTCCAGACCCTGGACACCTGGCTGACCGGAGACTTCTCCGGCGTCCTGCGTGGCCGGTACGAGTTGCTGTGGGTGGCGTTCGCCGCGACGGCCGCCGCCTGGGTCGCGGCCGACCGGCTGACCGTCGCCGGCCTGGGCCGCGAATTCACCACGAACCTCGGCATGCGCTACGGGCGGCTGCTCGCCCTGGGCGTCACGGTCGTGGCCACCGTGGCATCGGTCGTCGTGGTGACCGTCGGTGCCATCCCGTTCCTCGGGCTCATCGTGCCCAACATCGTCAGCCTGCTACTGGGGGACAACGCGCGCCGGACGATTCCCTGGGTGGCCGTCGTCGGGGCGGCCTTCGTGCTGGTGTGCGACCTGATCGGCCGGGTGTTGCGGTATCCCTACGAGATCCCGCTCGGTGTGGTGGTCGGCGTCGTCGGCGCGGCGGTGTTCCTGTACCTGCTGCTCAGGAGCTCTGAACGTGCCCACTGACACGCTGAGCCAGGCCGTCACCGGGGTAGCTCCCCTCGTCCGGCGACACCGGGTCCGCCTCTGGATCCTCGCCCTGACGGGCGTGACGGTTCTCCTCGTGACCGTGTACCTGTTCACCGACGTGACCGGTTCCTGGGACTACGTCGTGCAGCTCCGTACCCGAAAACTCGCGGCGATGCTGCTCGTGGCGGTGGCCGTGGCCACGGCGACGGTCCTGTTCCAGACCGTTACGGAGAACCGCATCCTCACCCCGGCGATCATGGGGTTGGACGCACTCTACGTGCTGCTTCAGACAGTGCTGGTCTACCTCTTCGGGGCGAGCGCGCTGGCCGGCACCGATCCGGTGCTGCGATGGACGGTCGAGCTCGTCGTGCTGGTCCTGTTCGCCACCGCACTGTTTCAATGGATCTTCACTGGGGCGGGACGCAGCATCCACCTGCTGGTTCTGGTCGGTGTCCTCTTCGGCGTGCTCTTTCGCAGCGTGACCCAGCTGCTGCAACGGATGATCGACCCGGCGGAGTTCGCCGTGTTGCAGGACGCCTTCTTCGCGAGCTTCAGCGTGTCGGAACGTCTCCTCGGTCTCTCCGCTGTGACGATCACGCTCGCCGCTGCCGGCCTCGTGCTGGTCGGCCGGCAGCTTGACGTCCTCGTCCTCGGCCGAGCCCACGCGATCGGGCTCGGCGTGCACCACCGGCAACTCGTCGCGATCGTGTTTGCCCTGGTGTCGGTCCTGGTGGCGGTCTCCACCGCGCTCGTCGGGCCGATCACCTTCCTCGGGCTCATCGTCGCCAACCTCGCCTATCACCTCATCGGCAGTCACCGGCACTGGCACACGATCCCCGCAGCCATCCTGCTCGCGGTCATCTTCCTGGTCGGCGGCCATTTGCTACTCGAACGGGTCTTCGACCTCGGCACCGTGCTCGCGGTCGTGATCGAGTTCGTCGGCGGAATCTTCTTCCTCATCCTTGTCACCAGGAAGGGCACGCGGTGATAGTCCTCCAGTCGGTCACCAAGCGGTACGCGGACACCGCCGTCGTCGACGACGTGAGCATCGAGCTCGGGCATCCGGGGATCACGTCCGTGATCGGTGCCAACGGTGCGGGTAAATCCACCCTGCTGTCGATGATCGGACGGCTACTGCAGGTCGACAGCGGCACGATCACCGTCGACGGCCTGGACGTGACCACCACCCGAGGCGCGCTGCTGGCCCGCCGGCTGGCGGTGTTGCGGCAGGACAACCACCTCACCGCCCGACTCACCGTACGGGATCTGGTCGCCTTCGGCCGCTTCCCGCACGGTCGGGGCCGGCTCCGCCCGAGCGATCAGGAAGCCATCGACCGTGCCATCGACTATCTCGATCTTGATCCCGTGGGTGGCCGGTTCCTCGACGAACTCTCCGGCGGGCAACGGCAGCGAGCCTTCCTGGCGATGACGCTGGCGCAGGACACCGAATACCTCCTGCTCGACGAGCCACTCAACAGCCTCGACCTCCGGCACTGTGTGCAGACCATGCGACTGCTCCGACGGGCCGCCGACGATCTCGGCAAACGCATCGTGCTGGTCCTGCACGACATCAACTTCGCCGCCGCGTACTCCGACCGCATCGTCGCGATGCGCGCCGGGCGCATCCACGTTGCCGGGAAGCCGACCGAGGTCATCACGACGGGAGTGCTACGGCAGGTGTACGGACTCGACATCGCCGTTGCCGAGTTCGGAGGACACCCCATGGCGATCTACCACCTGTGACGTACCTGCACACACGTCCACCTCCGGAGCTGCCGGCCCCCACCATCCGATGCCGTCCTCCGAAAACGGCGCTTCCGACGGGTGTGGCCCGGTGGCACCCTTGACCCGTGCGACTGTTGGTGGTGGAGGACGAGGCGCGGCTGGCGGCCGCGCTGCACCGGGGGCTGCAGGCAGAAGGGTTCGCGGTGGATGTTGCCTCGACCGGGCCAGCCGGACTGGAGGCGGCCCGGCACGGCGAGTACGACGCGATGGTCCTCGACGTGATGCTGCCCGGCCTCTCCGGCTACGAGGTGGTCCGCCGGCTGCGGGCCGAGCGGCGCTGGCTGCCGGTGCTCATGCTCTCCGCCAAGGACGGCGAGTACGACCAGGCCGACGGGCTGGACTGCGGGGCCGACGACTACCTCACCAAGCCCTTCTCGTACGTGGTGCTGCTGGCCCGGCTGCGCGCCCTGCTGCGCCGCGGCGCACCGGAGCGGCCGGCGGTGCTGGCCGTGGGGGACCTCCGGCTGGACCCGGCCCGGCGGCGGGTGACCCGTGACGGCGTCGAGGTGGCCCTGACCGGCCGGGAGTACGCCCTGCTCGACTACCTGATGCGCCGCCCCGGCACGGTGGTCTCCAAAATCGAACTCCTGGACCACGTCTGGGACGCCAGCGTCGAAACCGCCCCGAACGCGGTGGAGGTGTACGTGGGCTACCTGCGCCGCAAGCTCGGCCGAGACCGCCTGGAGACCGTCCGCGGGGCCGGCTACCGCCTCGTCACCGCATGACCGAACCCGCCGCCCCCGCCGACCGTCCCCGCCCCGGCACCAACCCCTCGCCAGCCGGCGACCCCCCGCCCGCCACCGGGCGCCGGGCGCGCGGGCGGCCCAGGGCCCCGCTTGGCCTCCGCGGACGGCTGATGGCGATCGGCCTACTCGGCGTGTCGGCGGGGCTCGCCGTCGGCGGCCTGGTGCTCCTGGCCGTGCTCAACTGGACTTTGCACCGCAACGTCGACACGGAGGCGCTGCGCACCGCCGACGCCATCGCCCTGCTGGCCGCCGAAGACGCCCTGCCCGACCCCCTGCCCGTCGCCGGCAGTCAGGTGCGGGTACAGGTGGTCGACGCGCAGGGACGGGTCCGCGCCGCCTCCATCGACGCCGACCGGCTGGTGCCGATGGTCCGGCCGGAGCAGGTCGACCGCACCGCCCGAGCCGGCGTCACCGTGCCGGGGCAACGCATGGGGCTGACCGGGCCGATGCGGGTGGTGGCCGTCCCGGCCGGCACCGACGGCGACCCGCTCACCGTGCTGGTCGCCCGCTCGCTGGTGGACGTACGGCAGAGTATCCACGTCGTCCAGACCATCCTGCTGGTCAGCTTCCCGCCGCTGGTGGGCCTGCTCGCCCTCGTGGCCTGGCGGGCCGTCGGCGCGACGCTGCGCCCGGTGGAGGCGCTGCGTCGGGGCGCCGAGGAGATCACCGGTCGGGACGGGCGCGGCCGGCTACCCGTACCGGCGTCGCAGGACGAGATCCACCGGCTCGCGGTGACCCTCAACGACATGCTGGATCGGCTGCGCGCCAGCCGGGACCGGGAGCGGGCGTTCGTCGCCGACGCCGCGCACGAACTGCGCAGCCCGCTGACCAACCTGCGGACCGAACTCGAGGTCGCGCAGCGGCTGGGGGAGCGGACCGACTGGCCCGCGGTTTCGGTGGACCTGCTGGCCGACACCGAACGGCTCGGCCGGCTCGTCGATGACCTGTTGCTTCTCGCCCGTCTCGACGAGGCCCCGCCCGCCCGTGGCACCGGGCCGGTCGACCTGGGTGCCCTGCTGGCCGAGGTGGCCGCTCGCTACCCGGCCCAGAGTGTCCACCGGGCACCGGCGGCATCGCCGCTCTGGGTAGTCGGGGACCCGGAGGAACTGCGCCGGGTGCTGGTCAACCTGGTCGACAACGCGGTACGGCACGCCCGCTCCCGGGTGCTGCTCGGCGGCGAGCCGGACGGGCCCGCGTACCACCGGGTGACGGTGACCGACGACGGGCCCGGCATCCCGGTGGCGGACCGGGAACGGGTCTTCGGCCGGTTCACCCGGCTGGACGCCGCCCGCGACCGGGACGCCGGCGGCGCTGGCCTGGGGCTCGCCATCGTGCGCGAACTGGTGCGGCGGGCCGGCGGTCGGGTCGAGCTCACCGACGCCGACCCGCCGCCGGGCCTGCGCGTCCGGGTGACGCTGCCCGCGCTGCCCCCCGACTAGCGGACGCGGCGTCAACCGCGATTGGTGCAGACCTCCTCGGACCGGGCGATCGTCTCCGTTGACCACACCACCGCCACCGCGAAGCAGTAGTTAACGCCACCATTGAGCCCGTACACGACGTATTCGGTGCTGCCGGCGGGCAGGTTGGCGAAAATGGTCTGCGACTCACCGGGCTGGCCCCCCGAGACCACCACCGGGCCCGCTCCGCCCTCCGGGTACGTCCAGCGCAGGGCGACGTTGTCCTGGTTGTCGGTCAGGGTCACCGCACCGGGCGGAGTGCTGGGCGAGGCCGCCGGAGCCTCGGTTGCCGGGTCCGTCGTCGGCGGCGGCGGTGCCGACCCGTCGAATCGGGACACCCCGGCGATCACCGCGGCCGTCCCCAGCAGCACCACCACCGCACCCACCACGAGCGGCAGCCGGTGCCGGGGCGGCGTTGTGGCGCGTGGCACCGGCACCGGCAACAGCCGCGACGGCTGGTCTGTCGGCCCATCGGACGCCCCGTGGGGCTCGACTCGGCGGACCCCGTCGGCCTCCTCCAGGTGGGTGAGGGGCAACACCGCAGGGGGTACGGCGCCACCCCACTGTGCGGTTGACGACTCGCGCCACCACGGTTCGTGCTCGTCCGCCGGTAGATCCGGTGGGAAGAGCTCGGGTCGCTCGGGGAACGCGGTACCCTCCGGCGGCAGCCGGGGCGTCGGGACCGCGGGTGGCGGCGAATACCCAGCTGCCGGATGCTTCTCGGCCACTGACCGGTCCGGCTCCGGCTCCGGCTCCGGCTCCGGCTCCGGCTCCGGCGGAAAATACAGGTCGGTCGGGCGATATCCGGGCTGCGCTGGATGCTGTGGCCGGTCCGCATCGGGTCGCCCGTCGGGTAGCAGCCCGTAGTCGGGGAACAGCCCGTCCTCGGCGAGCGACCCGTCGTCGGGGAAGGACCGGTCGTCGGGTAGCGCTCTGTCGTCGGGTAGCGGAGAGTCTCCAGGGAGTGGCCGCTCCTCGGGCAGCGGCCCGAGCGGCCCGTCTCCCGGCGGGGGCATCCGAGCGGCCGGCACGATCGGGGCCCCCCGCCCGTGGGATGGGCAGCGGTGCTCCGGATCGGCGTCCGCCCGGCCCAGCGCGGCCACCTGCACCGCCAGCGGGTCCGCGACGGCCAGATGCTGGCGGCATAGCTCCTCGGCCAGCACCAGGCTCTCCTGTGCCAAACCGGCCAACCCGCAGTCGCGCTGCATGGCACCGAGCCGGGCGAGCATTTTGATGCCGCTGGGATGCCCATCGCCGTACACCTCGCGGTGCAGCTCCCACGCGTCCGCGAGCCGGTCGCGAGCCACCTGGCACTGGCCGCGAGCGTACTCCAGCGTGGCCAGATCGGCGTGCGCGGCGAGAACGCGAAGCGACTCCGGTCCATCCAGGGCCGTCAGCTCGATGATCACCTCTTGGTAGGTCCGGGCCGCGCGGGACCAACTACCGACCCGGTGTAGCACCGCGGCCAGGGTGGCGGCAGCCGCGACAGTCCGTTCGTCCGAACGACCGTGCAGGCGGTTGCTGGCCGCGTACGCGTAGGCGGCCCAACCCCGCGCGGCCCGCGGTTCGCCGAGCCCCACCAGCACCCGCGCCTGCAGGCTCGCCAACTCGGCCAACTCGGCGTTGGCGTTGGCTGGCCGTGGGTCGGCGTCGGCCAACGCGTCGGAGAGGAGCCGCTGGGCGCCGGCGAGATCGCCGGTAGCCACCAGATGAAGCACGTGGTCAGTCAGATCACCGAAGCCAGAAGGCACGCCCCATCGTGCTTAACCAGCGACGGGATGTACAAGTCCCGCGCCGGTTGGGTTTCCCGCCGTGCTGCTTTTGCTGGCCCCGCCGCCTCCGGCCCATCCGGGTACGGTAGAACCGATGGCGTGATGGACGGGGTGGTACGGGAACTGCTCGGCCGGCAGCTCGAAGCGTGGTTGCCCCGAGCAGTCGCGCGGGGGAGGCCCAGCGTCGTGGCGCTCGCGTACGGGCCCGGGGCCCTGCTCGCGGCCACTGACTCCGCCGAAGCGGTACTCGGCGTGCTCGCCGAGCATGCCGGCCAGCTTCGCGGGCGGCAGCTCACCGTGCTGGTGCTCGCCGACGGAGGTGCGGAACTCCCCGCCCGGCTGGGCGCGATCGAGGCGAGCCTGCCGGCCGAGATAGCCGTACACCTGGTGCCCGGCGGGCCCGCCCGGCTGCCCGTGGCGGTGAAGGCAGCCGGCGCCACGGGGGCGCCGCTGCTGTCGTACCTGGATGGGGCTGGCGCCACCGACCCCGGTGTGCTGGCCGCCAGTGCCGCCGGCCGCCCCGCCGAGCTCCTGCTGGTCACCGAGGCGAAGCCCGTGGCTGCTGGCCCTGCTGACCCTGCCGGCTCCGCGGCTGCATCTGCTGACCCTGCCGGCTTGGTGCGGGCCGGTCTCGCCGGTGCCGGTTTCCCACTCACCACCCAGGTCGACCTGGTGGCGGTGGACGGGTCACTCGCGCGGCGGCTCGCCCTCGGCGCCGGCCACGACCGGAGCCTGGAGGCGTTCAAGGAACACCTGTGGGCGGTGGAGGACGACACCGCGGTTCGCTATCGGGACCCCGCCGACCCGAGTGGGCAACCGCTCGACATCGCCCGCGCCCCCGAGTTGCTGGGCCAGGAACTCCTCGCCGAGCTGGCCCGCTCCGGCCCCCGTACCGTCACCGAGCTGCGCCGACACGCGCTGACCGCGACCGCGTATCGGTCAGTCGACGTGCAGCGGGCGCTCACCGGGCTGCTGCGGTGCGGCGCCGCCGTGCGCGACCCCGAGCACGGTCGACTCGGCGGTGACGTGGTCATCGCGGTGACCCGGCACCCGTAGCTGAGCGCCGCCGGCCTCGGCGGGCGGGCGCGGGCGTACCAGGGGCGCAACGCCCCGGGCGGCGCGGAACGACCCCGGGCTGACCCCGACCTCTCGGGTGAAGAACCGGCCGAAGTTGGTCGGCTCGGCGAAGCCGAGCCGTTGGCCGATTCGCGCCACCGGTTCGTCGGTCGCCGCGAGTAGGCGGCGGGCCTGCAACGCCACCCGCTCGTCCACCACCTGCTTCGCGCTGCGCCCGGTGACCGCCAGGCAGGCGCGGGTCAGGGTACGAACCGAGCAACCCAGCCGGTCGGCGTAGTCCTCCACCCGGCGGCTGCGCTGGTAGCCCTGCTCCAACTCGCGGCAGAGCAGTCGGAAGGTACCGGTCTCGGTGCGCGACGCCGACCGCGACGCGGGCTGCGGCCCCCCATCGGAGTCGGACAGCAGGGCCAGCCGAAGCAGCAGCGCCGCCAGCTGGTGGCGGAGCAGAGCGGCGGACTTTCCGCGATGCTGTTCGCAGTCCGTCGCGAGCTGACGGACCCCGGTACTGATGGCCACTCCATCCGCACCGGTCAGCTCAAGCCGGGTCGGGGCCGCCTCGGGGTCAATGTCGAAGCCGTGCAGCGCCGCCGAGGCCCAGCGCACCACGATCGCACCCAGGGGTGGCCCGCACCGAAGCACCTGGCCCGCCCGGACCCGCAGCAGTGTGCCCGGGTGGCAGGGGAGGGGGTGGAAGTCCACCTCAGCGCCGCCATGTCCGGCGATGACCAGGATGAGCAGGTCCTCCGTCAGCAGGATCGGACGCTGCCACGCCGGATCGGTCACCACGCCACCGAAGCCGAGCGCCGCGCTCACGGCGGCGTCCGGGGTGCGATGAACAGCAGAGAACATCACCCGCGACGGTAGCCCCGTACGCCGATTCCCGCATCACCGTCCTCGCCGCGCGGTCCATGCACGCGGCGAACCAGCACCAACGGGCCCGAAAAGGGGCTGCTCCGATTCCGTCGCCCCGACTCCGCCCCGACTCCGCCTCGAATCCGTTGTGCCGGCGGCAGGGTTGTGGGGACTGAGCGAGGCGGTTACGTTACCGAGCGGTAGGGGTGGATGGCGAAGGGACGGGCATGACGGATCTTTTCTCGGTTACCGGCAAGACCGTCCTGGTCACCGGCGGCTCGCGCGGGATCGGCCGGATGATCGCCGAAGGTTTCGTACGGGCCGGCGCCAAAGTGATCATCGCTGCCCGGAAGGCGGACGTCTGCGCGGCGGTCGCCGCCGAACTGTCAACGCTGGGCGAGTGCACGGCGGTCCCGGTCGACCTCAGCAGCGCCGCTGGCGCCGAGGCGCTCGCCGCCAGCGTACGAGAGCGGCACGACCGACTCGACGTACTGGTCAACAACGCGGGCGCCACCTGGGGCGCACCACTTGAGGCGTACCCGGAGAGCGCATTCGACAAGCTCTGGGCGGTTAACGTCAAGGCCGTCTTCCGGCTCACCACCGCGCTGCTGCCCGTACTGCGTGCCGCAGGCACCGCAGACGATCCCGCCCGGGTTATCAACATCGGCTCGGTGGACGGGATCCGGGTCCCGTGGATGGAGGTGTACGCGTACTCCGCCACGAAGGCGGCCGTGCACATGCTGACCCGCAGCCTCGCCCACCAACTCGCCGCCGAACACGTCACCGTCAACGCGATCGCCCCGGGCCCCTTCGAGAGCAAGATGATGGCGTTTGCCCTGGACGATCCCGCTTCTCGGGTTGCCATCGAGAAGCAGGTGCCGCTGGGCCGTATCGGCCGACCGGAGGACATGGCGGGCACCGCGATCTACCTGTCGTCGCGGGCCGGCGCCTACCTGACCGGCGCGGTCATCCCGGTTGACGGCGGCATCACCACCCACGGCTGAGCCGGCGTAGCCGGCGGTTGTTGCTTTCGCATACCGACCGGGGTGGCCGGGGTCGCGCGGACTCGGCAGCTCCGCGCGGCCCCGGTTGACCGGTCACCAGATTGCGGTCCTTTCGATCCAGATTCCGGCCTCTCGATCTCAGCGTCCGGCGAGTAGCCGGTTCACCGCCGTGTCGACGTCCAGGTGCTCGGCCTCGCGGCCGCGCGCGACGACGACATAGGTCCGCCGCAGGAAGCGCACCAAGACGCTCCGCGGCACCTCAAACAGGGCGTTGCCGTCCGGGGACGACAACGCCAGGGCGACGAAGTCCCCGCGCGGGGTGGCCCAGGGCCAGACCCGCACATCGCCGATGCCAGCCGGCTCATCGAGGCCGGTCACCAGCAGTTCCCGTGCGAACGACCAGCTGACCGCCTCGCCACCGGCCGATTCCGCATGGAACAGGACGTGGACCGCATACGGATCAGCAGGGTCGTAGCGCAGACTGGCACGCACCGGCAAGGCCGTGGCGTCAGGTGCGACGAGCCTTAGCGACGTCTCGACCTCTACGGTCGTCGGTCGGATGACACTCATGGACGTTCTCCCCCCGGCACCGCTGCGGAACGCGCGTGTCCCGCTTTTCCCATACTCAGGTGCTGCCCCTAGCTACGCTCCGCCATACGCTGACTTCACCCAGTGGTGGGAAGGCCTTCGGAGTGTCCCCCAGAATGTGAAAGTTCCTGTAGGATTTCCGGTTCCACCCGTCCGCGGTGCCGCTTGGCATCAGGTGCTTCAGTCGTCGACTTACTCCGGTAACGTCCAGTCCACGGTCGCAGTGACGGGCGCGCGCCACACTGGGGGAAGGAAATGTGACAGGGTGATCCTCAGTGGATCGTGTCACGCCGTCGGGTCGACCGATCATCGCGACCCAGACGGCTGAACGGCGGGGGTTCCGGGTGTCGAACGAACAGCGGAGTAGACCGGGCCGATCCGGCTCGGACATGGGTGCACCGGCAGCGGGGGCGGCGCTGGTCGACACCCGGGGAGAACGGCCGCGGTGGCGCCAGCGAATCTCGACCACCCTCGCGTTGATTCGGGCCAACCCCACCGGCCGACTTGCCCTGAAGGTCTTTGTCGCGATCACCGGTGCCATCGTCGTCACGGTCGGAATCGCGCTGATCCCGCTGCCGGGCCCCGGCTGGTTGCTGGTGATCGCCGGCCTCGGGATCTGGGCGGTGGAGTTTCACTGGGCGCGGCGGTTGCTCACCTTTACCCGCCGGCACGTCTACGGCTGGACCAACTGGGTTACTCGACAGTCACTCTCAGTGCGGTTCGTTATCGGCGCGGTCGGTCTCGTCTTCGTGTCGACCGTCGTGTGGCTGTCGCTCAAGTACAGCGTCGGCTTCGACGTGGTGGCCTGGGTACTGGACCGCCTGGCGGCGAGCTGAGCCTCGGTTTGGGTTCGGCATTGGCGATCAGGTAGAGTCATCCGAGCCAACGGGCGATTAGCTCAGCGGGAGAGCGCTTCGTTCACACCGAAGAGGTCACTGGTTCGATCCCAGTATCGCCCACCCAGCTCAAAGGCCACTTCCCCGCGTGGGAGGTGGCCTTTCTGCTGCCCGTACAGCAGCGAAGTACAGCAGCCCGTCATTGTCCGAGTGAATCGCCGAGACGTTTGAGGGCGTCCCTGGTCGCCTTTGATGAGACCTGGGTGTAGATCTCCATCGTCACGGAGAAGCGGGCGTGCCGAAGGATCTGCATGGCGACTCGCGGATGGACGTCGAGATCGGCCAGGAGGGTGGCGCAGGTCCGACGGGCGTCGTGGACGGTGATCGGCCTGACTCCTGCTCGGTCGCATCTCGTCTGCCAGGAGCGTTGAAAGTTGCGCGGCTCGATGGGTGTGCCATAGCGGGTGGTGAATACGAGGTCGTTCTCGTGCCACGTTTTTCCGGCGGCTGCTCGTGCCTCGTCGCGTTGGCTATTCCGCAACCTGAGTGCGGCCACGCAGATGTCGGGCAGGGGGAGGGCGGCGTCGGACGCCTGGGTCTTGGTGTCGCGGTGGAGAAGCTTCCCGCGTACGCGTTGCAGTTGCCGGCCGATGGTCAGCTCGCCGGCATCGAGGTCGAGGTCCTCCCATGCCAGTCCCAACGCCTCGCCTTTACGGAGGCCGGTGACGAGGACCAGGGCATAGGCGGCGTAGAGCGGGTCCTCGTCGGTGCGGGCCGATTCTAGGAACTTTCGCGCCTCGTCGCTGGACCAGGACCTTCCGCGTCGACGGCGGACGGTGGCCAGAGTGACCGGCACGGCAGGATTCTTGCTGATGAGGTCTTCGGCCTGGGCGTGGGTGAGGGCGGCCCGCAGCGCGGCCCGGATGTCGCTGACCGTGCGCGTCGACGGGACCGCCTGGCAGGACCGCCCGACCGCGCAACAGCGGCGTTTCTCTTGACGACGGGCGGCGTCCTTGCCCTGGGCGCAGCACTGGCAGGTACGGGCCACCTGATTGAGCCAGGTCTGTACGTCCCGCGCCTGGAGCCGGTCGAGGCGCTTGGACCCGAGGCCAGGGGAGAGGTAGCGGCGGACGAACGTCTCGTAGGTGGCGAAGGTGAGCGGCGCCCGGTTCGGTTCGATGATCTCGGTCAGCCAGTAGGCGAGGAAGCAACCGACGGGTCGGGACACTGGTCGCCACCGGTCCCGCCTTGGCCTGCTGGTGCAGTTTGATCCACTTGTCGTGCACGGCGTCCCGTGTCTTGCCGTAGACGTACTTGCGTGTCCGCTTCCCATCGGGCTTGGTGACCCAAACGTATGCGGCGAAGCCGGTGCGGTACGGGAAGATCGACCCCTCGCCGTTGACACGGGCACGTCCGGGCATCAGGCGGCCTCCTGCCGTTCTACCTGCTCGCGGATGTACTTATCGACCCACTCGGGGAGGACACGGCGATACTTGCCGTCCTTGATGGAGCGCAGCTCACCGGTGGCAATCTTCATCTTGACCTTGGAGATTCCGAAGCCGAGCAGGACGGCGACCTCGGCAGGTGAGTACCAGCGGGGGTGAAGGTCGTGGTTCATGCGGCGGCCCCGGTAAGCCAGGCATCATGGGCGACTTCTTCCCGGCCGATGCGTCTGCTCTCGCGTCGCTGTCGGGCGGCAGTGTTGGCGAGTAGGGCGTCACCGTCGGTGCGCCAGCCGGCCCTGAGGTAGGTGAGCGTGCCGACGGTGAGGGTTTCGGTTCCGTTGTCTTCGGTGCGGCGGTAGGTCGCGCGGGTGTCGCGGAGCAGGGCGGAGGTGACCGAGTAGCGGCGGGCTTTGGTGAGGAAGTGGCCGCCGAAGCCGAGCATGTGTGCCCAGCGGCGGAGTCCGGCGTAGGGGTTCGCTGTGGTGTCAAGGCGGCCTTGACGGTCGCAGCCCTGTCCGGCGCTGCCGGTGGTACGGGTGGCGGTGGGGCGTCCGAGTCGCCAGCAGGCGTCGATGAGGCGGGCGGTATGGTCGCCGTCGGGGTTGGCGTAGGTGCCGATGGTCGCGGAGGTGAGCCGGGTCGAGGCGTGACCGGTGACTTCGGTGGCCTTGGTCGCGTACTTGGCGAGGTAGGCGGCGACCTTCGCGTCGGTCACGGCACCATCGCCGCTGCCGACGCGGCGCATGTCGATCTGCTCGCCCCATGCCACCGGCCAGCCGTCGAGGCGGTCGGGGTGTGGTGGGGTGGTGACGGTGATCTGCCGGGCTGCCGCGTGCACGGCGTTGTCCAGGTCGTCGGCGGTGATCCCGGCCGGCGGCGGCGTCAGAGCACCGGAGTCGCCGGGGTCGACGCCGTCGAGGCGCAGCAGGAGGTGGAAGTGCACGGCTCCCCGGTGTTGCATCTCGGCGACCTTGCCATGTGACACCTGAACCGGCGGCACCCGACGCACCCGGCCGGAGTCGGTGACGACCTGGACGTGGCCGATGCCTCGTCGGCGGCAGAGAGCGGCAAGCTGGCGTTCGATGGCCTGCTTGGTGCGCCGCCACAGCTCGCCGGAGAAGCCGTTCCACACGGCGTGGTGGTCGTGGTCGTAGCAGTCCGGACAGAGTGGCAGCCCGAGCTGCGGATCGTCGGTGTCGTGGCGGGCGAAGCAGGCCGCGGGCTGCCCGTGCTCGCAGGTGCCGGCGTCACGGCGGGCGCGGCAGGGCGCGGGCCGGCAGTCGCAACGCTGGCGGGCGGCGCAGGTGTGCTGGGGAACGTGCCGGTGATGGACTGCGCCGAAGGAAGGTGCGGTGAACGTGGCGAACACGACCGGATGCCGTGCGACGGTGGCGGGGACGGTCTTGCCGCCAGTCAGGCCGGTGCGGACGACCTGGAAGGCGTCGCTCTGCGGCCGTCACGCCTGACGCCCGCCGCCTGGGCGCGCGCCGGCCGCTGCCGCTGTCGCTCTGCGGCCGTCACGCCTGACGCCCGGCGGCTGGCGCGGAGAGCGGGGAGCCCGATGGGCCGCCGCAGAACGACAGACGGTTTGACCGGTGAGGGGTGGGCCGGCAGCCGGCCGGGCCGCGCGGCCACGAGCCCGCGCGGCGTAGGGGAGGGCACGCCGGCCGGGCTGGCGAGCTGACGGTGGTCGCGGAGTTGCGGTTAGAGCGCCTCCGGCGGGGGCGCTCCGGCTCCAGGATGGCCGGGGCTGCGTCGGCGGGTCACGGTCCGTGGGTGGTTGCGGTAGGCCATCCCGCCTGCCATCGACCCGGGCAAGCCGAGCAGACCGCCGCCCGACCCGCCAGCGTCCGAACCTGCGTCAAGGTCCGCCTGACATGGCGGGCCGGGCGGCGGCCCGCTCCCCAGAGGGCGGGCCGATGGCAGACGGGATGGCAGGGAGTATGCGGGCTTGTTGGGATGGTCGCCGCCTAGCCCCTCGCGCGGACGGCATTGCTCCACAATGTTGTGATGGAGGGATGGTGCGACCCCGACAACCATGGTGGATACCTCTTCTCTGGCTGAGTGCGCTAGCACTTGCTGTGGCAGCCTTGGTTGCTTGGGGCTTGCCGAACGCAGTCACCTCACGAGCCAGCCAATGGTGGACTTGGATCGAGCGCGTGGGCTGGATCATCGGCGCAGTGAGTGGGGTGGCCGCCCTCGCGACTCCAGTGGCCGAACGGTTACAGCAGCGCCGCCGTGAGCGGGCGGAGCGGGAAACGGCTGAAGCAATCGCACGGCGCGAACAGGAGGAGGTGGCCGTTGCGGAGATCGGTCGCAGACGTGGTTGGTGGGACCAGCTCCGCCGCGTTCGCGAGTGCGATCCGCTAACGCTTGGAGTGCATGAGGCACTCCCACTGCCTGCCTCGTTGCCTCCGTCCCTGTCGGCCCAGCTGGACCCTCGCCTTCCCGTCTACGTCGAGCGGGATCTCGATTCCGACCTGCGAAGTTGGCTCTACAAGGCGCAACTTACCGGCGGATTCGCACTCGTCACAGGTGGATCATCGGTAGGAAAGACGCGTTCCGTGTATGAGGCGATCTCTGCGGTGATGCCAGACTGGCACCTACTGCGCATTGGAAGAGCCGCCACGGTGAATCGTCTGGGGGATCCGGCGCTGGAAATGCCGACGCCGGGTTTGGTTCTCTGGTTAGACGAACTGCAGAACTTTGTGCAGGGACCCTACCTCAATCCGCGTGATGACGCCCTGGACCCTGAAATTCTTCGGCGGCTGCTCAATCTCGACACGCCTATCATTCTAATTTCCACCACGTGGCATGAGCGCTTTCAGGAGCTACGCAGCAAAGAGAAAGAAGAGTCGTCACACGTGCTCCGGCCGCGCTACCCAGAGGCTCACGAGGTCCTCGGCCTAGCGACCTTCCATCGCAGCCTTCCTGACCGACCATTCACTACCGATTCTGAGCGCCGCAGCCTAGCTAACGCTGCGGAACGAGATCCCCGAATCGTACGAGCGAGCAAGGATCCGAACTATGGAACCACCCAGGTGCTTGCTGGTGGCGACTGGCTGATCCGTCGTTTTGACAATGCGCCCCGTCCATATTCACATGCCCTGCTTAGCGCTGCTATCGATGCGCGTTGGCTGGGGGTGCGCGGACCGTTGAGCGAGTCGTTGCTACGAGACTTAGCCCGCGCCTACTTGCCTGCACCGGAACGCGCCGATGAGTGGTTTGCCCCCGCCCTGGCCTACGCTACCGCCCGGGATCCGTACGAGGCAGATACGGCGGCGCTCCTTCCGATCGCAGATCCTGACAACCGCAAAACGGTCGGTTTCGAGATCGCCGATTATCTACTTCAGCATATGCTTCGCCAGCGCCGCCTACATCCTTCCCCAATTCCCGCCCTGGCTTGGCATGTCCTTGCCGAGCACATTGATTCTGGGAACGAGTTGCATTGGGTGGGAAACGCCGCTTTTCATCGCGATCTGCCAGAGATTGCCGAAGTCTTGTATAGGCGAGCCGCCAGTTTGGGCGACGGAACGCCCTCGGCTAGCCTCGTCCGCCTACTTAAGGACTTGGGCCGAGACGCTGAGATTGAGGAGCTATGGCGCGAAGGGGCCCGTGCTGGCGACGCGAGCTCGCTTCGGCGTTTAGGCATTCTGCTTGCGGCGGAGGGCCGGGACGTCGAGGCGGAGCAGGTATGTCGCGAAGGATTGGCCGGCGGCGACGCGCGAATCTGCGGAGTATTGGCCAACCTGCTTTCGCGGCAAGGTCGACGAGTTGAGACGGAAGACGTCTGGCGACAAGGAGTTGCCCTCGGCGATGTGCGTTCGTGTCGAGCATTGGCCGATGCGCTTAGGCGGCCGGCATGGCATCCGGAATCTGACCAATTAATGCGGGATATCGCAGAAAACAGCCCGGCTGTCTACCAAACCTTGACCGCGCTGCTTCGAAGAGCGAGCAGACACGGCGAAGCGGAGGAATTGTTGCGAGAAGTGGCAGGCGGAGAACCGGGTATCCGCCGAATATTGGGTGATTTATTGCAACAGCAGGAGCGTTATGCAGAAGCTGAGCGACTTCTACGGGGCTGTCTCACTGCTGGCGATGTCCGGACCCACCGGGCGCTCGCCACTATTCTCCGCTCTGAAGGTCGGCATGCGGAAGCGGATGAGGTCTTGAGGTCTGCGGTCGCTGCCGGCGATTACCGCGCATGCCGCATGTTGGTCTACTCCCTCGAAATGCAAGGCCGTGGCGACGAAGTCGAGGGTTTATGGCGCGAATGTGCCGCAGCTGGTGACCCGGGTGCTCGTAAGACTTTGGCGAGCCTCCTGAAGAAGCAGGGCCGCGACGACGAGATTGAGGAGGTGTGGCGGCAAGGTGCTAACGCTGGCGATGCGAATGCCCGGCGGCATCTAGCCGGGTTGTTGTACAGGCAAGGCCGGCATGCGGAGGCGGAACAGGTATGGCGTGAGGCTGCCAGGTGCGGCGATAAAGGGGCGCTCCACACTTTGACCGAGCTGCTAGAAAAGCAAGCCCGGCACGCGGAGGCGGAGTCGCTATTGTGGGATGCGCTGAACGCCGGAATCGTAGGCGCTGTTCAGCATCTAATCGCCTTGCTGCGTCACCAAGGTCGGGACGCTGAGATTGAACACGTGCGGCGGGTGGCCGTAGACGCAGACCTTCCTGGATCAGTTGGACCGCTCGCAAACCTGCTGTACCGGAAGAAGCGCTATGTAGAGGCTGAACAGGTATGGCGGGATGCAATTGCGAACGGGGTGCCCGGAGCCCGAAGAGGTTTGGCTCACTTGCTTCGGAAGTTGGATCGGGAGGCGGAGATCGAACTGGTGTGGCGCGATGGAGTCGCGGCGGGTGACCCACAAGCGCGGAGGCAACTGGCCGAGTTGCTGGAGCGCCGGAGGCAACTTGAGGTTGTTCAAGGTGCGAGCGAGGCTTAGGGGCGCTGACGGGATTAGCCTCGCGGGTCGATCTGGTTGCATTCCTGGCAGGGTGGCCCGCCCGCCTGGGGCCATCCGGGCACCTACGGCTTGTGAACGTTGACACCCGAGCCGCGTAGACCAGGCGGAGAAAGCTCCCCTCGTTGCTTGGCGGCCTCGTACATGCCGACTGTTGAGCGCCGCAGGTCAGGGGAGAAGGGCTGTATGTTCCACTTCAACGTCTGAGGCTACGAAGCGTGGTAGCCGTTCCACTTTGAGCGGTTCACGCTCGCGCCAACCAGTCAGCCACCCAAAGAGGCAACCTTACGGGTGGTCGTCGCCTCATTGGATGCCCGCCACGCCCGCAGTTTGCGCCAGAAGTGCCACGGCCGGTCCAGCCAGTCCAGCACCGCGTCCTTGGCCGCAGCGAACTTATCCGGCTCTGAGCCCAACGCGATCCAGCCCACCTCCGGGTCACCTGAATGCTCGACGGCTCTCCAGTGCCCCACGGCCGCGTTCCGAAGGCGCTTGACCAGCCGCCACGGCACTCCGGCAGTACGGAGTGCGACCTGAAGGCGACCCAAGTAGACCTGTAGGTCTAACCAGTCGTTCTCACCGCCCTTGGCCCACACGAGCCGATCCAGCTCCGCGAGCTGCTCCGCAGCAGCCCGGCGTGAGTCGCCGCGCCTGCCGAAACGTGACAAACCCGCTCCGATAAGTAACGTGATCACTGGAAGGAGCCGGTCCCATAGAGCAGCGTCAAGCACAAGCGAAACGTACCCGAGAAGCTCAAGCATCCCCTGGGTCTACTGCTCGCCTAGCGGCTGGGTGGCTCGTTCGTGGCGTCCCTAGTTGCTGTCGACAGCAACGGTGACAGCAACCAGCCCGGACAGGGGCGACCGCCGACAGCGGAGCGCGGACCGTTGCCCGAGGTCGCGGACATGGACGGACCCTGCCGGACGGAGCGTCCAGAACTTGTAGCGAGATGTCCGGCGGGCCCGGCGGTGAGGCGCAAGCGACGCGAGGTAGGCGTCCGGGCTGTCATGTTTCCGGGCAGGACGGCCTGTCACCACTGCCGAATCACTCTCAATAGGATCAAGCGCGCTCCGCGCGGCGCGGGCCGGGCGCGGTAACCGGCTCCTGACGGAGCCGCCGCCCCGCCCGCCTTCGGCGGCGGGGCGGTAAGTCGCCGGCCCGAAAGCCACGCCCGCCCCGCGCGTCACCCACTGGTTCCGTGAAGGGAACCGGTGACGAGTCCCGGAGGACGACCGGGACCAGGACGACAACGTCCTACCTCACGTCACGCATCCAGCCTCACGACGGGAACCGCAGACCGGTCGACGGCCGGGCCGGGCCAGTTGCCGAACGGAATTACGCCGATCGCTCACGGGTCCGAGGTGGGGAAGAGGTGAGGGTGGGAAAGGGCGGAGGGTGGGACAGGGGTTGGGGTTAGGGCTTGTGCCTCCGGCGGGGGCCAGACGACTCCAGGATGAGTTGCCGAACGGTTTGCGGCCGTGGGTGGTAGTGGTTGAGGGATGCCATCCCGTCCACCCCCGACCCAGGCAAGCCGAGCAGACCAGGGCCAGGGCGACAAGGTCGTACGTCCGGTAGGGCGCTCCACCTTGTCGCCCTGGCCCTGGCCCGCCCCACGGTGTGCGGGCCGGCGGCAGACGGGATGACAACTGGTAGTCCGGGCAGAGGCCCTTAGGCTGTGGATAACTTCCGGGTTCCGCACGCAGATAGCTATAGCACCTGTGGAAAACGCGATATCGGTGAATTGGATTTGCCGAATGACGCAGTTATCTATGCAGGGAATGGGTGCTGCGGCTGTGGACAACGCCTTTAGCAGGCCAGGCAGCGCTTCCAACGAGGGGTCGAGCGGCTTTCACCACAGGGGTCCGACAGGGTTGGGTAGCATCTGCGCTGCTGCAATCCGAGTCCTCTAGCAGGACAAACAAGGACTACCGGGGAGCCGTGCGGCTTATACGACGGGGGACCGACAGCAGGAGCAGCCGTTACACCGCTACCGCACCGGGGGGTTGTCATCGATGTCGAGTAGGTTCTCTTGGCGACCGATGCTCGCGGCGGGCTTGTCTTAGATCCCGTTGCGAACAGTGGTATAACAGTCGAGAGCGACACGGACGATGGGGCAAGTTTGCTTGCCCCATCGTCGCAGACCCGCCCTGTTAGACATATTGGCCTTCTGCTCCGAGGTCGTTGATAGCAATGCGTAGCGCGTCTTCCAGCTTGACAAGTTTGGCTCTGGCGAGGACCACATAAGGAGCGTCCGTATCAAGATACGCTCGACCAGAGGGGTTATGGCTCGGGTCCCCTTCCATGAGCTCAAATGTAATCATGTCCTCCGAAACCCTGAATTCCCGCCAAGCATCCTGAAGATATTGCGGTGCGAGCAGTTTGACCTGACCGGTCAACTTTTCGTGGTGGAGTGGCGAATAAGAAGGTGCGCCGCGATAAAAGTCGTAATCACTCGTGACTGCCTCGAAGAATGCCTCAACTCGCTCGGCGTATTCGGAGATATCGACGTATAACCTGATGCGGAGTTCCCTCAGTCGGCTCACTTTCCCTTTGCCAACGAACTCTGTCTTCCTCGCGATCCCGCTGCCACCGCTCGTCTTCACGTCTCTTGCTGAGAACTTGAGTAAGCAGCGCAGCGGTGACAGCTCCCGCGACTCCGAGAGCGGCGACGATGATAGGAACCCACAGGGGTGTAGTGGCCTGCATGCGGACAGTCTGACTAACAAGTCCTGCGTCGATTGACCAAGCCGGCTGGTACAGCCACCCGTACAGCCAAACCGGCTGACTGACACAGCCATCGGTCAGCGGTGGCCGACAGCACGAGCAGGTCAGCGGCAGTCACCGACGCTGGCCGACACAAGTCTTGATCTTTGCAAGGCACAGGTTCGGAAGCTGTCCACCGCTCGCAGACTGCCCTGCGGGCGGCCTCCGGCCGTCCTCGTGCGCCCGCAGCGCTTCATCCGGAGTCAGCAGATCGTCAGCGAACGCCTTACCACGTGGTCTGACTCGATCATGTACGACGGCACGACCGATGCGTCTGACCAGCGGTACGGCACTTGATCACACTCGCTGCTACGTCAGGTCACTTTCCCCCCCGACGGGGGTCGGTGAGGGGTGCTCGTCGGCTGGGCGGCGGCCCGAGCAGTGCGCCCGGTGGCGTTGCCTGCGGCGCGTGGTGAGGGTTCGGCGCGGATACTGGCGGGGTGGTGGAGAAGCAGGCGACGGAGTTGACCCGGTGGACGATCCACGGCGAGCGGGTCGTGGACGACACTCGGCGAGCGCGGCTGAGCATCGCCGAGGTGGAGCTGCCCGACGGGGTTCGCTTTGAGCAGTACGTGATCCGGGCTCCCCGGTCGGCCATGGTCGCCGTTCTCGATGATCAGGAGCGCCTGCTGTTGATGCGACGGCACCGGTTCGTGTTCGACCGGTGGGTGTGGGAGCTGCCCGGTGGCTACGTCGATGACGAGGAGCACCCGGCGCAGTGCGCGGTACGGGAGGTCGAGGAGGAGACCGGCTGGCAGCCCCAGGGGGTCGAGCCGTTGCTTTCCTTCCAACCGTGGGTCGGCACTGCTGACGCCGAGAACCTTCTCTTCCTGGCCCGGCAGGCTGAGCACATCGGCGCGCCCGTGGACGTGAACGAGGCGGAGCAGGTCGCGTGGATTCCGCTCGACGAGGCGTACGGGCTGGTGTCCCGGGGTGAGATCGTCGGTGCCGGCACGGTGATCGCGGTGCTGGAGCTAGTCGCGCGCAAGGCCCGGGGAGAGCTGTGACGGTCAGCGTCGAGGACCGAGGGTGGCGTCGATACGGCCGGTGAAGTGCCGCACGGCGGGAAGTCGCCGGTGCGGGGCGAGTTGGGTTTGTAGGTCGCGGAGGTAGCGGACGGCTCTGGCAGATCGGAGCTGGGTGGTCAGGGTCAGAGCTTCCGCGCCGATGGTGCAGGCCCGGTCAGGTTCGCCCTGTTGAGCGTGGACGTTGGCGAGCAGGGCGAGGTTGAAGGCTCTGCCGCGTACGTAGCGGTTGTCCATGCGCAGGGATCGGGCGGCGAAGCGTTCGGCGTGGGTGTTACGGCCGAGGGCGTGGAAGCAGTGGCCGAACTTGGCCGACAGGTACGCCTCGTCGAAGTAGCTGAGCCATTGCGGCTCGGTGCTGCGGTCGGCCCGGTCGAGGGCTTGTTCTGCCTGGTGCAGGGCGGCGGCGCAGGCCCGTTCGTCGTTGGCTTTGGCCAGGGCGTGGGCTTCCATGACGTGGGCTTCGGCGGCCAGGACGGGGATCGCGGCCCGGCGGGCGGTCTGACCGGCGGCACGGGCCAGGTCGAGGCCGGTGGCGGTGTGGCCGAGGTAGGTGGCCTGGTGGCTCATCGCTGCGAGGATCTCCGCGCCGAGGCCGTCGTCTCCGGCGGCGTGGGCGAAGGCCAGGGCGAGGGTGAGATACCGTTGGGCGATGCCGTGCTCGGCCATGTCGTACGCCTGCCATCCGGCAAGTTGGGCCAGTTCGGCGGCGGCGCTGAGTAGCCGTTGGCCGGTGGTGTGGTCGTAACGGCCGTCGGTGAGCAGCGGGGTCACCTCCTGGTGGAGGTAGCGGGCGACAGTGTCGCGGGCGTGCCCGCCGCCATACTGGTTGTCCAACTGGCGGTAGGTCGCAGTCATCGCGCGGATGGTGTCAATCTCCGGTTGACCGACCGCGCTGCGGCCGGGTTGGGTGACCGGGACCGGGTCAGGGGCGGTGAACCAGCGCAGCGCCGGCAGGGTGTAGCCGGCGGAGCTGAAGGCCATCTGCCGGAGTACGTCTCGACGGTTCACGTCACCTCGCCAAAGCTCTGCGGCACTGCGTACGTCCTCCTGCCAGGTCCGGATGGCCGGCGGCTCGCTGGCCCGACCGGGGATGAGCCGGCCGAGGTCGGCAGGCGACACGGCCTGACGGGGTGCCAGGCCCATCGTGATTCGCGCCTGGTCGGGCATCCGGCAGCCGTCGGCGATCCGCTCCAAGACGTCGATCGAGGTGACCCTGCGTCCGGCCATGATCCGGCTGACGTAGCCCTGTTCCAGCCCTACGGCGGCCCCGATCCGGCTCTGACTCGCCCCGGTGAGACTGGTGATCCAGCGGAACAGCCCGCCGATGTCGCGGGCGGCCAGGGCGGTCAGCACCTCGCCGTGCGACCACGTGTCCTCCGGAATCCGCAGTGGATCGAGCAGCACGGCAGCTCCCAGCGTCGCGTTCCGACTACTCAAGGTGTTCAGGTCGACAGCCTAGGGCGACCATTCGTGCTGGTCGAGCCCTCCCATGTCACCGTGACATGACCGCTGGCCATGGAGCGGCCCGCCGCCGGGCGGGATGGTCGGCGCATGTCCTTCGATGTCGAGAACCCGCCCGTGGAACCGCCCGCCGACTGCCAGCACCGCCTGCTGTGGCGACTTGCCCGTGCTCTCTGGGAGGCCCACCGGCCCGACAGCGCCGGCTTCTGCGTGGTCGCCGGAGGCTGGCACACGAATCAACACGACCCCTGTCGGCTGGCCCAACTCGCCCAGGAGGGGATGCGAACCGCCTGTGGCGAAGCCACCCCAGCCTCGCCACCCTGGATCGCCGTCACCCGCGAGCGCCTAGCGGCCGGGGACATCGACCCCGTGGACGCCGTCGCCGAAGCCCTCTGGCACCACCGCCACGCCCGCAGGACAGGGCGGTGACCAGTGGGAGCCCTCTACATCTCGACAGCCTTCCGGGAGTACGCCAAGGCGCAGGTGGCCTACGCGGACATCCTGCTGATCAAGCACGCCGAGTCGGCCCTGAGCCTGTGCCGCTGCGGCCGGCTCCATCCCTGCGACGACCGCCAGCACTGGCTACGGATGCGCGCCCACTTCGGGCGGTTCCTCACCGACGAGCGGTACAGCAGCGAAGTACAGCAACCCCACCCAACGAACCCGACCCCGAGCGACCCCAGCAGGCCGGTTGACCTCGCATGACACCCGATGCGACCGCCTCGCCGAGAGTTCACACCGAAGAGGTCACTGGTTCGATCCCAGTATCGCCCACGTTGAATATTTACAGGTTAGAGGCCAGATCCCGAATCGGGGAGCTGGCCTCTTTCGTTTCTCTCATCGGTGCTTGGGAGAAGTCTGGGAGACGATCTCTACGGCCGACTCAGTTTCCTCGGTCAGCAGTCGGTTCAGGACGGCCACGGGGGACCGGGGTGCCATTGCTCGCCGCTCGGCTACTGCCGCCTCCCACAGTTGCGTCAGGCCGTCGAGCAGCCGGGCTCGCATCACCGCCGTGACATGCGTGTAGCGGGCCTGAACGGAGCCGTCCGCGTGGCCCATCCGTTCATCCGCCAACTTCGCGGGCGTGCCCAGCTCCTCCATGAGCGTCTTGTGCGTGTGCCGTAGCCCGTGCGGGGTCAGCCCCGGAGCGATCGGTAGCCAGCACGCATCAGCGCGGCCCGCCGCGTTGCGTCCCCGAACCGGTATGCCTGGCCACGGCTCCCCGAGCACCGGAACGGGCCGAACCTTCAGGTGCCCCTTCGTCGGATGCCAGCCAGTCACGGCCGGCTGAAACAACCAGGTGGCGAAGCGTCCGACGCCAGTGCGCGGCCAACTCCCCAGAAGCGCCGCCACGTCAGCGCCGGGGCCGCGCGTGCGGCCTGGAGGCCGGTCACGTCCCGGCGCACGCGGCGTACCACAACACCTACAGCAGCCGACCGTCCAGACGCACACGTACAACTCGGCACCGTGGACCGCACTCGGCGATTGGCCAGAACTCGGCACTACGACGCTGGAGGGCACCGTCGAGGTACAGCCCTGGACATGCCGCGCCAGCGAGCCCGAGGCAAGAAGCTCGGCAGGGGGCGCTGTCCGCCGTGCGTGGGCAGACGGCTCCCTGTGCCGGGCGGGAACTGCGGTTGGGGTTGGGTCAAGACCTGGCATCTGGGAGGGGGAGGGGTGGCCGTCGTGGACCGGGTAAGCCCTCCCGGGGGCCGAGTCCGCCGTGGGTTGCGGGTTTAGGTCAACGGCGCCGCGGTGGCGGCGTCCGGCTGGTGCCGGGCTCGTGACACGAAAGCTGACTGCGACCTCAGCCGCGCGTCAAAGCGAGGAACATGGCGCAGGCCGGCGAGCCGGACGTAGATCTCCCGCCGGGCAACCGCCCGCGTGGCCCTGGCCGTCAAGCTGGTAGCCAGTGAGCCACACCCCAACCGGGGTAGGTGGGCTGCGGGCACACCGAGATCATCCGGAACACGAAGCCCGGTTGTCGCGCGGACTGCACCGAGGCGGCGGGACCGATCACCAGTTCTTCGCCTGGAGTCGAGGCCGGTAAGTGGGTCATGGGTTGCGCCTCGCGGTTAGGGACACGATCGTCCTCCTCGGCGACTGCCTGCCTCCAGGGCTCCGGCAAGGTAGCGATATGACCGTTGTGGCCGGTTGGGTGGGGACGCTCCGGATCATGGTGGTATAGAGACGGGCGCGGCCTTTCGATAATCATCCAGGTGTCGAGTCTGGGAAGATCAAAGAGGACCACGCCCGTTGGGATCATCATCGCTGATTGATGTGTTGGCCGTGCACGCGGACCACCTGGATGAGTCGTTGCCGGTCCAACGCCGGTCGAGCCTGGTCACGGCGTTGGCGGCAGTGCCGGACCGGCGAGACCCCCGCGGTGTCGTCCATGCG
>NZ_AZWO01000034.1 GCF_000514775.1 Salinispora pacifica CNR114
GGCTCTTCGAAGTTAGGCGAGGTTGAGGTGTCCGCGGTGGCGTCGGGTGGTCGCGGTGCGGGTGCGTAGGCGCTGGTTTTCGGGGTTTCGGAAGCCGTAGGCGTCGCGGGCGACGGTCTTGATGACCCGGTTGGTTCCTTCTGAGCCGGCGTTGGTGATGCCGGTGGTCAGGAACGCGTGGATCTGCGGCCACCAGGTCTCGATGGTGGTGGCGAGTCGGTGTAGTTCGGGCAGGTCAGTGGCAGCGCAGCGGGTGTAGAAGCGGCGTAGCAGCCGGTGGACGTGTTCGCGGTCGGGCTGGGTGCGGGCGGTCGCGAGCAGGTCGAGCAGGTCTTCCTTGGCGTTCCACGCGGCGAGGATCGGGGTGCCGATCTTGGCGGGTAGGGCGTCGAGGGTGTCGGTCAGGCGGTCGACGTGTTTGCCGGGCATGCGAGCCGCCGAGCGGGTCAGCCGGTTGCGCATCCGCCACTCCGGGTCGTTACCGCGGCCACGACGCCCGCGTTGGGTGAGCGTGACCCGGCGGCGGACCTCGGTCACGGCCCGGTTGGCCAGCTGCACGACGTGGAAGTGGTCGGCGACCAGCACCGCGTGCGGCAGCACTTGCCGGATCGCGGCCTTGAACACGGTGCACATGTCGATCGCGACCGCGCGGATCTGCTCGCGCCAGGCCGGTGGGCGAGCGGCCAGCCAGCCGGTGACAGCGGCGGTGGTGCGGCCTTCGACCTGCGCGAGGAGCCCTTGGCCGCCGGACAAGTCGCAGAAGCCGACGTGCCACCGGTCCGCGGTCGTGGTCCACGAGGCGGCCTGCTCGTCCCAGATCCAGTGCGGTTTGCCCCGGCGGACCTCGTCGATGCCAAGCACCGCGACCGGCTCGGGCTCGGCCGGCAACACCGCAGTGGCGTGGGTGGTGAACGCGGCCGCGACGATCGGCCACGAGACACCGTGGTCGCGGGCGGCCTGCACGATCGTGCGCCCGCCGTCGGCGACCGCCGCCCCAGCCGCCTGCCGCAACCGGATGGTCAGCCTTGAACGGGCCGGCACCTGGGCGACCTGCTCGGTGAACGACCTGCGCGGACAGGCCGGCGTCGGGCAGTACCAGCGTCGTTTACGCCAGCGCAGCCTCACCGGCCGCCCAGCGACCGGCAGGTCCCGCGGCCGCGTCGTGGTCCACTGCTTCACCCGCGCTGCTCGCTGCCCGCACTGCGGGCAGCATCGTGCCTGTTCACAACTGGTGGACAGGTTCACCACGGGGACGCCGGCGGCGTCCAGCTCGACTCGCTCGGCCACCAGGCCGTCCAGACCCAGCAGCCGGGTCGTATCGTTGACCATGCTCGCAGCTCTTCACTTGTGACATCCGAACTAGACACTCAGATGATCACCGATGAGCTGCGAGCCCTTCACATCCGGGTCACCGCCAGCCACGAACCCCGCTCAACTTCGAAGAGCCCCGATGAGCGGACGCGTAGCCAGTAGGGTCAGAAGCCGCCGGGACGGTGAGTAAGGCCACGGTTCCAGACGGGCACCGGGCTATCCTGCCCCGCCCGGCGCAGGCACAATCAGTTGGTCAACGGCCCAGAAGTCGCTGCCGTCCCGGACGTCACCGGTCTCCTTCCACTTCACGAGCAGGCGGCGGACCTCGTCGACGGTGAGGATCGTCAGTGCCCACCTGGAGCCGTCAGGAAGGTCGCCGACGGTATCCACGTTGGTCACCCACTCCTCGGTCTCGTCGGGATCAAGGAGGAACCGTGCCACAAAGGTCGATTTCATGACGGTCACGTACGGCTCGGTCGCGCCCATGAACGCCCATCCTGCCGCACGGCTACGAGCAGGTCGGGGTTCGCGGGTGTCGCTCACGCAATCTGCGCTGAGGTCGGCACGGACACGCCCGGGTCGTGGCCGACAAGGCGTACACATCAAGGCCAACCGCTGCTACCTGGACCGGCGCGGGATCGCCGCGACGGTCCCGTCGAAGGTCGACCAGGACGCCAACCGGGGTAAGGAGGGGGCCTAGGGTGGGCGGCCACCGGCCTTCGAGCCTGGGCGGTACAAGCAACGCCAGGCCGTGGAGTGCGGTATCAACCGCCTCAAACGCCACCGCGCCGTGGCCACCCGTTTCGACAAACTCGCCGCGCGTTACGGAGCCACCGTGCACATCGCCGCGATCAACGAGTGGCTATGACCGACTTCGACACAGGCCCTTGGTCGCCCCGGCGCGCCCAGGACTCCGCCGACGTCACCCCAGCGCCGGCGGGCCGACCGTGTCCGCCCTCACCGTGAAGTGAGTTCTTCCCGAACGCGTTCCACCAACCGTTACCCGAACAGATCCGCCGCGCCGAGCGGTGCGCTCAGCCATCGCCTGTCCGGCATCGCGGGCGGCATCGACCAGCAACCGGTACCGAACTCCGGTCATCACGGTGACGTCGACCGGCGCGCGACCGCTCGACGTCACGCCACGATTACGCTCACGGGCCACCCGCACGATCATCGCAGAGTTCACGGGGGTACGGCTTGGCGCAGCTCGGCCAGGCGACGTGCTCGTACGGTGTCCAGGACGCGGACCCGGCGGGTGGCGTGGTCGGTGACCGCCGGGCGCACCTTCCGGCGCCGGTCGGCCCAGGTGTCGAAGAAGCGGGCCTCGCGGAGTACGGGGAGGTCAGCTGAGGTGGCTCCGGTCGGACGAGATGTGGCACAGTCCGGTGGTGTCCGTGCCCACTATCCTCCTCGCCGAGGACGATCCCGCCATCCGCCGCGCCGTCGAGCAGTCCCTGCTGCTCGAGGGCTACCACGTCGTCGCCACGGGTGACGGCCTTGAGGCGATTGCCGCGGTCCGCCGGGACAACCCGGACCTACTCGTCCTGGATGTGATGATGCCCGGCCTGGACGGTCTCACGGTCTGCCGGGTCCTGCGGGCACAGGGCGACTGGACCCCGATCCTTGTGCTGACCGCACGAACCCAGGTCTCCGACCGTGTCGCTGGGCTCGACGCCGGCGCGGACGACTACCTTGTCAAGCCCTTCGAGCCGGAGGAACTCCTGGCCAGGTTGCGCGCCCTGCTGCGCCGGGCGGCCCCGAGCATCGGCCCAGACAGCCCTGCCAGCGACGAGTTGGCAGCAGCCGGGGTACGGCTCGACCTGGCAGCGCGCCGAGCATGGCGGGGTGGTGCGGAGATCATCCTGTCGCGGACGGAATTCGACCTGCTCGAACTGCTGATTCGTAACTGCGGGGTGGTGCTGGACCGCACCACGATTCACGACCGCATCTGGGGCTACGACTTCGGCACTGGTTCGAAGAACCTGAGCGTCTTCATCAGCTACCTGCGGCGCAAGCTGGCCCGCCCAGGCGCACCCGAGATCATTCACACGGTCCGGGGAGTCGGGTACACGCTCCGCGAATCATGACTCTGCGTGACATGACCCGACCCAGCTTGCGCCTGACCTTCTCCCTGCTGTTCGCCACGGTCGCGGCGGTGGTCGCCGTCGGTGTCGGCGCGCTGAGCTATGGTCAGGCGTCCGGGTTGATCTGGCAGGAGACCGACGACGACTTCGACCGGGCGACGGAGGCCGTGGCGGAGCTGACGATTGACGCCGGTGACCTGACGCCGGAGGACCTGGTCGAGCTGGACGACGATCTCGGTGTTGATCTCGGTGATGTCCTCGCTGGATCCGACACGCTCATCGGCCAGATCCTCGGACCCGGAGGGCAGGTCGTTGACGAGGGTCACCCCCAGCCGCTTCCGGTGTCCTACACGGACCGGGCGGTGGCCGCGGCCGGGGATCCGGGGCACACCCGGAGCAGCGAAGCACAGCTGGATCACACTCGGGTACGAATTATCACGGTCGCGCTCGGTGGAGGACGCGGAGCTATCCAGGTGGCACAACAGCTCAGCGAGGTGGATTCGCTACTCACGAGCCTCAGGACCAGAATCACGGCGGTCGGCGTCGCGATCTCGCTGGCGGCCGGGGTGTGTGGCTGGTTCGTGGCGACCCGGGTGACCCGCGGCCTTGTTCGACTGACCAGGGTGGCGGAGGAGGTAGCGGTCACCGGAAGGCTGGATCTTCCCGTGCCGGCGGGTGGGCGAGACGAGGTCGGCCGCCTCGGCACGGCCTTCGACCGGATGCTGGGTCAGCTCGCCCGGTCCAGGGACGCCCAGCAACGACTGGTGCAGGAGGCAGGCCATGAGCTACGCACTCCACTGACCAGCATGCGGACCAACATCGCCCTGCTGCACCGGTTCGACGAACTGCCCCTGGCCGCCCGCGGTCCACTGCTGACCGACCTCACGATGGAGTCCAGGGAATTGATCAAGCTGGTGAACGAGCTGGTGGAGCTTGCGACGGACACCCGAGAACTGGAGGCGACCGAGCCCGTTGATTTCGCGGAGATCGCGGGAAGGGTTGCCCAGCGGTTCCGTACCCGATCCAGCCGGGAGATCACGACGCAGGCCGACGATACCGTCGTCACCGGCCGGCCACAGGCCCTGGAACGAGCCCTCACCAACCTTGTCGAGAACGCCACCAAGTTCGATTCCTCCGGGGCCCCGGTGGAGATCGTGATCCACCGGGGCCGGGTCGAGGTGAGGGACCGCGGACCCGGGATACCAGACCTACCCGAAGGGCGGCTCTTCGACCGGTTTTACCGGGCTCCCGAGGCCCAGGGCATGCGCGGCTCGGGGCTGGGCCTGGCGATCGTCCGGGATGTGGTGACCGCTCACGGCGGGACGGTGTTCGCGGGTAACCGCGACGGTGGGGGCGCCACGATCGGCTTCGAGCTGCCGGAGCGCTGAACCGATCATCTGGCGCTCACAAGCCCAACCTCGGCCCCGAGGATGAGTGGCCGCCATGTGGCCCCCCTTTGTGTCGTCGGCCTGCGGACCTTCACGCACGCGCCGGGGACCGTTTCCTGCCTCCGCCCAGCAGCGAGGGACGTCTGCGGGCAGCAAGGTCCTCGACCCAGCCGAACACACACGCCGCGACCAGGACCAGCGAGAACTCCACGCAGATCATGGCCAGCGCCTCCGGCATCGGCCACCCGGCGAACACGCCGTCCTCACTCAGCCACCACACCAGCGGCAGCAACGGGTAGTGCCAGAGGTAGATGGTCACCGCCCGGGAGTTCATCCGTTCGCTCAGCACACGGAGTGGGGCGATCCGGTCGATCAGCCCGGCACCCGGCCGGAAGCGTAGCAACACCAAGGCGAAAGCGAGTGACAGCAGCGTATTCAACATCAGGCTGTCATAGAGGCTCAGAGAGCTGAATTCGATCTCTTGCTCGGCCCGGTAGGTCCACCACAGGCCTACGGCTGTCAGCCCGCCGGCCAGGAGCATGGTGGCCCAGCCGCTGATGCGGGACAACAGACCGTCGTGGTGAGCGAATCCCAGCAGCCAGCAGGCCAGGTAGACGACGAAGCTGCTCAACAGCCCTTCCGAGCCGCTCAGCGTCGAGCTTAGGATCCCCTGCTCCCCGACGGTTGACAGGTCGAGGGCAACCACCCCGCACACCGCCACAGCCAGCACCGCCCAGGGACTCAGGCGGAAGATGCGCAGCAGCAGGGGCGAGAGCAGCACGAACCACAGGTACGCGCGCAGGTACCACAGCACGCCGGTGAAACCGCCACCGAGCTCGGACTCGCCGGCGGGTGGGTCACCCACCGGCAGGAGCCAGAAGAGATACTGCCACGTTGGGCGGAACGGCTCATCCGACCCGTGTGCCTCCCACCACATCAACGGCAGGGCCACCGCCGCCACCATCCACAGCGGGGGTAGTAGCCGACGCATCCTGCCCCGAATGACGGTCGTGACTCCCTTCCGGCGGTCGAGGGACGCAGCCATCATCGCTCCACCGAGCGTGAACATGATGCCCATGGATGGAAAGGCCAGCGTCATCCAGGGTGCCCCGGCGGTGTGTAGCACCACCACGCGAAGGATGGCGACGGACCGCAGGAGGTCAAGGTAGCGGTCTCGTCCCACCGCTGGCGGGGTCGATGAGGCAGCACTGTCTGCCCCCTCATCGCCGGTCGACGGAGCGGTGTTTTTCCTGGTGTTGAGCAACAGACGTCTTCCTCACTCGGTGAATCCACAAAGGTGGCGACGCACCGCCGGACCGGTGAGTGGGAGGTGCGCAGCTTCGGCAGGCCTCACGATGGCAGCGCAAGGTGAAGGCACGTCTGGAAAAGGGTAAGAAGCAGTCAAGAACCGGCCAGCGTTTCGGCGTCGGCCACAGCACCTTCTGCAGTGGCTGCCCGCCCCCACGGCGCCCGACAGCTCCCGCCGAGCCGCATGAACGCGGACATCGGTGGAATCGCAAGGCGGTGGCCCGACTGATGCGGCTGGCCGGTATCGAGGGCGCCCACCGCCGGCGCCGCGGTCAGTCCCGCCGCCAGGCCTCGTCCACGGCGACCGCGTCGGACCTGGTCCAGCGGCAGTTCACCACCACGACCGCAGCCAACCGGCGGTGGTCACCGACCTCCTACCTGCGCACCGGGGAAGGGTTCCGCAACCTCGCCGTCCTGGTCGACGCCTACTCCCGGCGAGTTGTCAGGTGGGGCGAAGGCCGAGCATTCGCGCACCCGGCCGGTCAGGAGGCGGTGCCGGCGGTGCGCGGGGCACCGGTGGTAGGTGCGCGCGCGCCACCGTCCTCGGCGCGCAGTACCCGGCGCAGCACCTTGCCGGTGGGATTGCGCGGGAGGCTATCGAGGAATCGGTATCCCACCGGCACCTTGTAGTCCGCGATCCAGCCGCGGAGGAACAGCATCAACTGGCGCGGCGACACCTGCGCGCCGGGGGCCAGCACGACGGCCGCGTGGACCACTTCACCCCAGCGCGGGTGCGGTACGCCGTAGACGGCCACGTCGGCGACGTGCGGGTGGGTCCGGATCACGTTCTCCACCTCGACCGGGTAGATGTTCTGGCCGGCCACGATGATCGTGTCGTTGATCCGGTCCCGCAGATACAGGTAGCCGTCGTCGTCGAGGTAGCCGCTGTCGCCCATGCGCAGCCAGCCGTCTACCTTCATCGCGGCGGTCTCGTCCGGCCGGTTGGCGTACTCGATGAACTCGGCCGGGGTGCGTACGCAGATCCGGCCTGGCTGCCCGGGTGGCAGCTCGACGCCGGCCTCGTCGAGGATACGCAGATCATTGCCGGGACAGATCCGCCCCGCCGAGCCGAGCTTGGGGTGACCGGGGGTGTGTTCGTCGGCGCGTAGGCAGGTGACAAAGCTGCCCGTCTCGGCGGCGGCGTACGCCTGCACCAGGTCGCAGTCGAACTCGCGCATGCAGCGTTCCTGCAGTTCCGGGGAGATCGGCGAACCACCGTAGACGATCTTGCGCAGGGACCGGAACCGATGCGGGCCAGCGTCCGGCTCCGACAGCACTATCTGCAGCATGGCGGGGGCGGCCCACAAAGTTGTCACGGCATGACGTTCGATCAACGCGCCCGCCTCGCCGGCCACGAACGACTGCATCACGATGCTGGTCGCGCCGACGCTCAGGCTGTGCATGAACCACGCGTAGCCGCCGGCGTGCAGGCCAGGAAAGGCGCTGAGACTGCGGTCCTCCGGCCGCCAGTCGATCCAGTCCACGCCGGCGCGTCGCATGTTGTCGATGAACGTGAAGAATGTGCGGTGCGCCAGTATGACGCCCTTGGGTAGTCCGGTGGTGCCGCTGGTGTACATCTGCGCCACGGGGTCGTCGGTGTCCACTGGTAGATCCAGGTCGTGTGTCGGGCCGCCAGCGAACCACCGCAGAAATCTGCCGTAGCGCGCTCCCGGCGCGTCCATGTCGACCATTTGTCGCAGCGCGGCCAGGTCCGCCCGCAGCGGTTCGATCACCGACACGAACTCGTGCTCGACGAAGAGGATCTCCGCCGTGGAGTCGCGCAGCACATGGTTGATTTCCACTGTGGTGAGTCGAGGATTGACCGGCACCAGCACCGCGCCGATCTTCGCGCACGCGATGGCAATCGTGTAGAAGTGGTGTGACTCGCGGCCGAGATAGGCGACGCGGGAGCCTCGGTCGAGGCCGTCCCGCAGCAGAGCGTGCCCGACACGGTTGCTCTCAGCGTGCAGCTCCGCGTAGCTGACCCGCACGTCCTCGAAGAGGATCGCGGCCACGTCCGGCCGATGCCGGGCGTGCTCCGCGATGCGCGCGGCGATGGTGTGCTCGTAGGAGATCATGCCGCCCCTGCGCCCATCTCGTGCAGAACGTTGTCCCAGAGCACTCGGGTTATCGCAGGTGGTAACGCGGTCGGCGGCGAGGCGGATTGCGGGAACATGTCGGGCAGCACGTCGGTCGTAAGGTAGTCGATCACCTGGGCGACCGTGCAACTGTTGAATAACACGGAACTGTGCAGATTCTGACCGAGCAGGTCGGAGAGGCGATGTTGCACCTCGCCGATGAGAACCGACGACATGCCGAGTGCGAACAGACTCTCGTGCAACGGCACGGGCTCGTCGTCCGGAATGAGGAGTACCGCCCGGAACTGTTCGGTCACCATGGATTCCAGCTCCGCGCGGCGCTCGGAAGCCGGCAGGTGCCTCAGTCGTTCGACGGCTGGAGCGCGTGTGGTGGTCATTCATTTCCTCCCCATCATGAACGACAACGAACTGCGCAGTGGTCCTCAGCCCAGTGGTTGTGGGGTTCCCACCCAGTTAACTATTAGATCAGTTGATCTTTACGTCACGCTGACCCGACGCTGATCCGGCCCGATGCTCCTGAGCCGCGTAAATGATATTGGACGATTCTCTGGGGTTGCGAGGATAGGCCCACGACCGGGAAACGTTGCCGGGGCAGTCCGCAGTTCAAGGCCCAGCCTGCAACTGGTCGTCAAGACCGGTAGCCGGTAGACCGATCGCGGCTGTGGCCTGCGATCCGGAGGTCCACGAGGGCATCCGGGACGATCCGGCCTGCCCGTGGCGCGGCCGCACGGGCAGGTCGGCCAGGTCGGGCGGTCAGCGCGCTGATTGCGGCGCCCGGGGCAGGAATTGGACCAAGGTTGCCACCAGGACCCCGACCACCGCGATGAACACGAGGCTGGCACTGAAGGCGTCCCGGAACGGATCGCCGCCGACGCGCGACAGCGTCCCGTAGAAGATGATGCCAATGATCGCGACACCGAAGGCGTTGCCGGCCCAGATTCCGGTACTGAGCACGCCGGAGGCCGCGCCGGCATGCTGCGGGTCGATGCGCGACAGCACCGTCGACGCGAGCGGCGCTACGGCCAGCCCCTGTCCGGCACCGTCAATAACCAGCGCGGGGACCAGCCACCAGATGCTGCCCTCGCCCGCCGGCCCGGCCAGCGCCACGATCATCAACACCGCGGCGGTGGTACGCAGCAGGGCGCCGAGGGCGATCACCTGACGCCCGAGCCGCATCGCCACCCGCTGGGCGCTCAACGACGTGGCCATGTAGCCGCCGCCGATGGCGATGAACAGGAGGCCCGCCTGCAGCGCGCTGAATCCTCGGCCGTTCTGCACGTAGACGGCGAAGACGAGGAAGAACGACGCCTGCCCGAAATAGAAGAGCAACTGGGTGAGCAGTCCAGCGGAGAACGCCCGATCGTGAAACAGCCCCGGGTGCACCAACGGCGCTGCGCGGCGCCCGGCCACGGCCCGCTCCCGCACCATGAAGGCGGCGAAGAGCATCAGCGCGGCGGCCAGGCACAACCAGGCCCAGAGCGGCCAGCCGCGCTCGCGGCCCTCGATCAACGGCAGGACCATCGCGCCCATCGCCAGCGAGATCAGGATCATGCCGGGAAGGTCGAGCACCGGCCGGCCGGTGGCGCGTGACTCGGGCACCCGGCGCGGCACCAGAACCAGCGCCGCGACGCCGATCGGTACATTGATCAGGAACACGCTGCGCCAGCCGAGCCCCATCGGGTCGGCCCAGATCAGCACACCACCGATGAGCTGGCCGAAGAGTGCCGCTACGCCCATCGTGAAGCCGTACGCGGTGAACGCGCGGGCGCGCGATGCGCCGGTGAGTGTCGCGCTGACGATGCTGAGCACCTGCGGCGTCATGATGGCAGCGGCGAGCCCCTGCGCGAACCGGCCGGCAATCAGGGATCCGGCGTTCGGGGCCACCCCGCACACCGCCGACGCGACAGTGAACAACAGGATGCCCGCGCTGAACATACGGCGGCGGCCGAAGATGTCACCAAGGCGGCCACCGACGATCAGCAGGCCGGCGTATCCAAGGGCATAGGCGGCGATGGTCAACTGCACGGTCGCTGACGTGGCGGAAAGATCCCGCTGAATCGACGGTACGGCGACGCTGACGACAAAGAAATCGAGGACGCTGAGGAATATGCCGATCATCAGCACGAGGACCATGCCTGGGTGATCGGCTGACCCCGCGGCAGTGGCATCCGTGCGCGGAGTCGGCGGTGTCGTGCCGCCACCGGCGTCGACCGGGCGTGCGTGAGTCGCCATCGTTACTCCTGGAAAAGGTGCCATCACCGGCCGTCCTGATACTCTGCGACGGAGATGGCGACGGGCAATAACCTCAGAGGTCGCGAGCGGAAATGAGCGAGACGGCACAGCGGAACCGCTCGATGGTGTCCCGGGGCCCGGCGCCGGCCCTGGTGCGGGAGCGGCGTCATGCGGGCACGCTGCTGCGCTGGTGGCGGCAGCAACGCCGAATGAGCCAGCTGCGGCTGGCCTCGGACGCCGCGGTGTCGCCAAGGCATCTCTCCTACGTCGAGTCCGGCCGAGCGGCGCCGAGCCGAGAGTTGATCATCCGGCTCGCCGACCATCTGCGTATCCCCGGCCACGCCCGCAACCAGATCCTGCTGGCCGCCGGGCTCGCCCCCGCGTACGCGGGGGACGCCGACGACCTCGACCTGTTGCACGCCGCCGCCCGACAGGTGCTGCTCGGCCACGAGCCGATCCCCGCCATCGCCGTCGACGGTGCGTGGCGGTTGATCGCGGCCAACACCGGGTGGGGGCTGTTCACCCGGGATGTCGCCGACCATCTGCTGGTGCCGCCGGTCAACGTGCTGCGTCTGACACTGCACCCGGACGGGCTCGCCCCTCGGATCGTCAACCTGGTCGAGTGGCGGCAGAACCTGCTCGGTCGCCTGCAGCGCCGCCTGACCTCGCTGGCCGATCCTGTCCTCGCCGAGTTGTACGCCGAGCTGTGCAGCTACGGCGGGTCGGAACGGCTTGTCGCCGCCGGCGAACGTGACAATCCGCTGCTGCCCCTGCGGCTGCGCGACGGCCAACGTGAGCTGACCTTCTGCTGCACGGTCACGGTCTTCGGCACAGCGCTCGACGTGACCGTGCCGGACCTCGCGATCAAGGCGTTCTATCCGCAGGACGGGCTCACCGCGCTGGCGCTGACCGCCCAGCCAGCCCGGTCCAGCCGCATGTCGGTTCTCGACGGCATCGTCGGGCTCGGCGCCGACCACGGGACCATGGGGGTCGGCGCCGATTCCGAATGACCTACCCGTCACACCGACGGCTTCTTCATTGCAAACTGATAGTCCACCCGGATGCGACCCGACTTGTCCAGGATGACGAAATCTTCACCGAAGGTATCCACCTCTCCGGTCGCGCTGGAAACCATCACCCAATGGAAGCGCATCCCGCCGTGGTGGCCGTACGCGTCGTTCTGGTAGCGGAAGCAGAAGCCCTTGCCGTAGTACTCGTCATGAGCCCGCCCCACCACGAACGGCATCATCTCGCGTCCGGAGGCGACGAACAGCCGGTTGTAGTAGGTACAGTCCTCCGCCCACAGCTCCTCGACCAGCTTCTTGCGTGTCTCGGGGTCGGGCTCGTTCCAGGAGGCGACGTAGCGCTCAGCGATGTCGTTGTAGTCGAAGTGGTCTGCCATCGTGCTGCTCCCTCGGATCGGCCGGCTCAGATCGCCGGTGGGCGGAGACCGAACTGGTAGTCCGCGACGATCCGCCCGGAGCCGTCGAGGATCAGGAACTCCTCGCCGAACGTGTCGACCTCCCCGGTGGACCGGGCGGCGAGGACCCAGCCGAACTTCACCCCACCGTGGTGGCCGTACGCGTCGTTGCGGGACTTGAAGGTGAACCCCTTGGCGCTGTATTCGCGGTGGGCGGTGGAGATGGCCGCCTCCACCATGTCCCGCCCCTGGCAGACGAACAGCCGGTTGTAGTAGGTCCCGTCCTCCGCCCACAGCTCGTCGATCATCTTGCGGCGGACGTCGGGCTCCGGCTCGTTCCAGGTGGCGATGTACCGGTCAACGAGTACGTTGAGGCTTCTCTTCGACATGATCGCTCCGTTCTGGCGGGTCCCGGCCCGCCGGTTAGTGCCCGGGTGCCGAGGTGAGCGCCGCGAGCCGGCGCAGGTGCCGGGTCAGGTCGGCGGCGATCGGCAGCGCCGCGGCGTAGATGAAGAAGTGGCCGCCGGGGAACGCCGAGTTGCCGAGGTACTCGGGGCTCCGGCTGTTCCAGGACTCCGGGGCATCGGCGGTCAGCAGCGGGTCGTCGCGCCCGGTGTAGCTGATCACGGGGCACGGCACCGGGGCGCCGTCGTCGACGTACCGGGCACAGGCAGTGAGGTCGGCCCGGGTGGGCGGTATCGTCAGCTCCAGCAGCTCCGGGTCCTGGTAGATCACCGGTGGCAGCGAGCCGAGACCCACGATCCAGGAAACCAGCTCGGGCTGGGGCAGTTGCACCTGCTCGAGGGTCGGCATCGAGAACCCCTCCGGGGTCCATCCGGCCGAGGCGACCAGCATCGGCGTCGCTCCGTACTCGGCGGCGAGCAGCACCGCCACCCGGTACGCCAGCAGCCCGCCCATCGAGTGCCCGAACAGCGCGAAGGGCCGCCCGTCCAGCTCCGCGGCGATCGCCTCGCCGAGCGCCTCTGTCATCGGGCCGAGGTCGGTCAGCAGCGGCTCGTCGCGGCGGTCGAGCCGGCCGGGCGGCTGTACGGCCTGCGCCGCGATGTCGGCCGGGAACAGCGGCAGCCAGTCGCGAAACACTCCGGCGTTGCCGCCCGCATACGGCAGGAGGAACAACCGCACGGCAGCGTCGGCGGGCACCCCCTCGGGTTGGAACCAGCGGTTGACTATCGCGCGACGCTGGACCATCGGACCTCCTTTCGTCGTCGCGGGAGCCGCGACCAGAACTCGGTCGTGGCGGGTGCCGCCTCCCACCGTGCTGAGGTGGGACGCGGCACCGCGGGTTCAGGCGGTGGTTTCGGTAAGGAGCAAGCCGTCGAGGTACTCCGCCAGCGCCTCAGCCGTGGGGTACTCCAGTGCCACGGACGCCGGCAGTGGCACGCCGAACGCGGACTCCAAGGCGTTCTTCAGCTCGACGCCCACCAGCGAGTCCAGACCCAGCCGGACGAACTCGACAGTGGAATCGACGGCGTCGACGTCGTCGAAGTGCAGTACGGCGGCCACCTTCGCCCGCACGTACTGGTCGATGCTCGCCAGGCGCTGCTCGCTCGGAGCGGTCAGTAGCGCGGCCACGTCGAGCCCGACGGCGGCAGCGTCACCGGTGTCGTCGCGCAGCCGCTGGTAGAGGGCGTTGGCGACCGGCTTGGCGGCGATGAACCGGTCCCAGTCGCACCCGCCGACGACGGCCTGCCCGGTAGGCGTACGCAGCAGGGCGCGCAGCGCCCGCATGCCGACCGCCGGTGTGGTCAACACGATGCCTTCGTCGGACCACCGTTTGATCAGCTGATCGGAGAGGCGGGCCGACATGCCGACCTCACCCCACGGTCCCCAGTTGACGGTCATCCCGCCGTGCCCGGCGGCGAATCGGCGCAGCAGCAGGTCGTCGAGGAATGCGTTGGCCGCCGAGTAGTTGAACTGCCCCGGCGTGCCGACAATCGGCGCCGCCGACGAGTACCCGATCAGGAAGGCCAGCTCGGGCAGGTCCCGGGCCGCCTGGTGCAGCAGCCAGGTGCCGTACACCTTGGGGCGGAACACCTCGTCGATCGACTCCCAGGTCTGGGCAGCGACCGGCGCGTCACGCAGCATGCCCGCCGAGTGCACTATCCCGCCGATCGGGTGCGGCCGGCGACCGATCTCGGCCAGGATCCGGGTCAGGTCGGCCGGCTCGGCCACGTCACCGCGGTGCACGGTCACCTCGGTGGTGGCGCGCAGCCGCTCGACCAAGTCCGCCACGTCCGGCGCGGGGGCGCCGCTGCGCCCGATCAGGGCGATGTGCCGGGCCCCGGCGGCGACCAGCTCGTTGGCAGTCACCAGACCGAGGGCACCGAGCCCACCGGTGACCACGTACGTGCGGTCGGGTCGGATCGGAATCTCCGGCCGGGCCGGCTCCGGCGCGAGGTCGACGACCAGCTTGCCGATGTTCTGACCCCGGCTGAGCACCCCGAACGCCTCTTCCAGCTCATCGAGGGTGTAGGTGGTGGTGCGAATCGGGCTCAGTACCCCTGTGGCGAGCCGATCGGCGATGATCCGCAGCGTCTCGCTGGTGACCCGGACAGCGTCGTCCCACGGCAGCTCACTGAGGTCGAAGTTGTGGTAGCGGAGGTCGGGACGCACCTCGCCAGCCTGTTCGGGGGTCCAGGCGCCGACCTTGCCCATCTCGATGAACCGGCCGCCCGGCGCCAGGCAGGACATGCTGACCGGGATGTAGTCCTTGTTCAGACTGTTGAGCACGATGTCCACGCCGGCGCCGTCGGTGACCCGCATCAGCTCGTCGGCGAAGTCCAATGTGCGCGAGTTCATTACATGCCGGACACCCTGCGCGGTCAACACCTGCCACTTGTGCGGGCTGGCGGTGGCGTACACCTCCGCGCCGGCTGCCTTGGCGAGCTGGACGGCTGCCTGGCCCACCCCGCCGGCTCCGGCGTGGATCAGGACCCGCTCGCCGGCCTTGATGTTGGCGAGCGTGTGCAGAGCATAGTGGGCCGTCACGTACACCGCTGCCACGCCGGCCGCCTCGAGCATGCTCAGGTTGGGCGGCTTACGCACCGCGACCGCCGACGGCACCACGATCCGGCGCTGCAGGCAGCCGAGGTAGTTGACGATCACCTCGTCGCCGACCTGGTGGGTGGCGTCGGGGCCGGCGGCCACGACCGTGCCGGCTGCCTCGAAGCCGAGGGGCTGCTCGCCGTAGGCGCGCAGCATCCCCAGCGCGTTCAACACGTCCTTGAAGTTCAGGCCGGCGGCACGCACCAGAACCTCGACCTGGTCGCCCTCCGGGGCGACAACCGGCGCCGGGATGACCTGCAGGTTGCCGAACTGCCCGTACTCGCGAATGGTGACGGCGACGTTGTCCTCGGGGCCCGCTCCCGTGCTCAGCGGCAGCGGGAGCAACCGACGGACGTGTCGGTGACCGTAGCGGTACGCCACCTGGAACTCGCCGCCGACCGAGGCCGCGATCTCCTCAAGTAGCTGCCGGTAGCCGGTCCTGTCGCCGGGCACATCCACCAGGGTGGTCCGGTACGAGGGGTGTTCGTTGAGCAGCGTGTGCCCGGCTCCCCACAGGCTCGCGGCCGCGACCGGCCGGTCATCGGCGGCGGCGTCCCCGGGCAGCAGTTGGGCCCCCTCGGTGACCAGCCACAATCGCTGCTGCCGGCCGAAGCCGGCGTCGCCGAGCGACCGGATCAGGTCGAGCAGTGCCGTGTAGTTCGCCTTGCACTCCGCACGCAGGGACGCGACGGCTGCTTCGCCGGTCGGTGTGCCGGTTTGCCCGGCCGGCGTCCAGAACCAGCACACGTCGGTGATCCCGCCGGCGGCCACCATCCCGGCGGCCTCGGCGGCATCGGCTGCGGTAACCACGCGAGCCGACTCCACCGCCTGCTCGCCCAGTCCGGACGCCACCGGTCCCGGCGCACCGACCAGTAGCACAGTATGCGGCTGCGGCGTAGCGTTCGGCGGCAGGGACCGCTTCAGCCACCGCTGCTGGTGGGCGATGCCGCGCCGCCGGCTGCCGGCGGCGTTTTCCACCCGCTTCATACCGAGGCCGCGCAGCTCGAACACCGGCTGGTCAGCTTCCAGCGCCAGCAGGTCGATCGAGCGGTCCAGGCCGGCCGGTGGCGCGGGATCGATGCGCATCAGCACCCGCAGTGCGTCGGCCCTAGGCTTCTTGAACATGCTGAACGCCGCGTAGCTCACCGGCAGGTAGCTGTTGCCGTCGTCGCCGATCGCGGCGTACGCGTGGGTGGCACTGTCAGTCAGGTATGGCGGCATGTGCTCCACCGCGCCGGCCCGAACGCCGCGCACCTCGCCGACGGCGAGGTCGGTACCGTGCCGGGCAGCCTTCTGGGTGCGGCGGAACCTGGGCCCGTATTCCAACCCGGCGGCGGCGTACGCGGCGTAGACGGCGTCCTCGCCGAGCACCTCGTCGGGCTCGCCGACGGAGGCTGCCAGTTCCTGCAGCGCCGCCCCGGTCTCCGTTGGCGCGTGCGACGGGTGCCGGGCGATGCGGGCCCGCACATGCACCCGTTCGACGCCGTCGGCGTGGCTGGTGATCTCGGCGATGTGGTCCTCGCCGTCCTCGGTGGCCGGACGGAAGCGGATCCGCACCTGCACGGGTTCGTCGCCCAAGAACAGCGGCTCCGCGATCTGCACGTCGCGAATCTCGTGCCCGGTCTGGCCGAGGACCGCGTCCTGCAGCGCGAGAAGCACCTCCAGGTAGCCGGTGCCGGGAAACACCACGTGACCCATCACCACATGATCGGCGAGGTAGCCCGGCGACGTGGCACTCCACCGGGCCCGGAACTCGCGCATCCCGTCGCCGCCCTCGGTCTCGGCGCCGAGTAGCGGGTGGTGAACGGTTCCGTCACCGGAAGCGCCGCCAAGGCCGTGCCGCGGTCCCTTGATCGGCAACCAGTACCGCCTGCGGTCGAACGGATACGTCGGCAGGTCGATCTTGCCCCGTTCCCTGCCGGAGTGGAATCCGGTCCACGAGATGGTGGCGCCGGCCCGGTAGAGCGCGGCCACCGACTCGCGGATCACGTCACCGTGCTCGTCGCGGCGGTCCAGGCTGGCCAACCACCGGTGGTTCTCCGGCGTCAGGCACTGCCGGGCGAGACCCATCAGGGCGTTGGACGGACCGATCTCGACGAAGTTGTGATTGCCCCGCCGCTCGACACCGCGCATACCGGCCAGGAAGTTGACCGGCTCGCCGATATGCCGCACCCAGTACTCGGGGTCGGCCAGCTCGCTGAAGCGGGCCGGCTTGCCGGTCAGGTTCGACACCACCGTCATGCTCGGCTCGTGGAACTCGATGTCGGTCAGCGCCGCGCGGAACTCGTCGAACACCTCCCGCATCAACGGCGAATGGAAGGCATGCGAGACGGCGAGGGTGGTGACCTTGCGGCTCTGTGCGGTCAGCGCGGCCGTCACCTCGGCGAGCGCGCCCGCGGCGCCGGAGATGACTGTCTGGCTCGGCGAGTTGATACTGGCGACCGCCAGATCGTCGCGGCCGGCCAGCACTTCGGTCAGCTCCTCGGCGGCGCAGTTCACCGCAGCCATGCCGCCCGGCGCGGTGACCGCCTGCATCAGCCGGCCACGGGCGGCGACCAGACGCACCGCGTCCGGCAGCCTGAACAGGCCGGCGACCGTGGCCGCCGCCACCTCGCCAATGCTGTGTCCGATGAGCACGTTGGGCCGGATTCCCCACGACAACCACAGCTGCGCGAGCGCGTACTCCAGGCTGAAGAGCGCCGCCTGCGTGTAGCGGGTCTGCTGCAGGTCCTCGGCGCTGCTCTCCGGTCCGAGCATCAGCCCGACGACCGAGCGGCCGAGTTCGGGGGCGAACAGCCGGTCGCACGCGTCAAGGTGCTCGCGGAAGACCGGGAACTGCCGGTAGAGCGCCTCTCCCATGCCCGGGTACTGCGAGCCCTGCCCGGTGAAGAGGAACGCCACCTTGCGGATCTTCTCGGTGGCGGTGGCCTTGCCGGTCCGCTCGATCTGCTTCGCGAGGAACGCGTCGAGCTGTTCGCGGTCGCGCACAACAGCAGCGGCCCGCAGCGGGAAGTGGGAGCGGCCCACGGTCGCGGTGTAGCAGAGCTCGTCGAGGCGCGTTTCGGGATGCGCGGCGAGGTGCTCCCGGTACCGGCTCAGCAGCTGCGCCAGCGACTGACGGCTCTTGGCCGAGACCACAACGACGTGGTTGCCGGGCAGCTCCACCGGAGGCTCGACAGTGACCGGCGGTGCCTCCTCCAGTACCGCGCTGGCGATGGCGCCGCCGAAGCCGAAGCTGTTGACCAGCGCCCGTCGGACCGGGGCCTGCCAGGGACCGCCCTCGGTCGGGATGTGCACCGGGATCCGGTCCCACGGAATGCGCCCGGAGGGCTTGGTCATGTTGAGATGGGGGAAGAAACTCCTTTCCCGCATCTGCAGCACGCTCTTGACCACGCCGCCGATGCCGGCGACCGGTTCCATGTGCCCGACATTGGTCTTCACCGAGGACACCACCAGCGGCGCGTCCTTGGTGTGATGTGCGGCGAAGACGTCGGTGATGGCGCCCATCTCGATCGGGTCGCCGAGCGCGGTGCCGGTGCCGTGGGCCTCCACGTATTGGATGTCGCCCGGCGTCAACCCGGCGTTGCGCAGCGCGGCGCGCATCACGGCCTCCTGCGCGTTGCCGTTGGGCACGGTCAGGCCGGCGCTCTCGCCGTCCTGACCGATGGCGGTGCCGCGGATAAGCGCAAGGATGGGATCACCGTCGCGCTGCGCGTCGGCCAGCCGCTTGAGCACCAGCGCGCCGCAGCCCTCGGCACGCACGTACCCGTCTGCGGAGTCGTCGAAGGTCTTGCACTGCCCGTCGGGGGCAAGCATGTTGCCGTGGGTGAACATCACCGGGATCTTGGGGTGGTGGATCGCGCAGACCGCTGCGGCCACCGCGATTGGGCACTCGCCACCACGCAGACCCTCCACGGCCAGGTGCAGGGCGGTGAGCGAGGACGCGCAGGCGGTGTCGGTGCTCAGGCTCGGCCCACGCCAGCCCAGGAAGTACGACAGCCGGCCGGCCAACGGGAAGAAGCTGATGCCGGCGGCCAGGTGCCCGTCGACCTCCTCGTAGGGCAGCGAGTCCAGCTCAAGGGCGTAGTCGAAGGAGCTGGCGCCGACGTAGACGCCGCCGCTGCTGTGCCGCAGGGCGGCGGGATCGAGGTTGGCGCTCTCCAGCGCCTCCCAGGTGACCTCCAGCAGCATCCGCTGCTGGGGGTCGACGTACTGCGCCTCCAACGGGGAGATCCCAAAGAACGGCGCGTCGAACTGATCGATCTGGTCGAGGAAGCCGAACCCCGCCGCCCCGATCTTGCCCTTGGCGTCGGGGTCATCGGACCGGAACGCCTCCACATCCCACCGATCCTCAGGCACCGGGCGAATGCCGTTGCCGCCGCGGGTGAGGAACGCCGCAAACTGGTCGAGTGACTCGTTGCTGCCCGGGAACCGGATGCCGGCTCCGATGATGGCGATCGGCTCACGACTCGCGCCAGGATCGGCACCATGGTCCCGGACCGCCGTCGGCTGCGTGTCAGAATTGGTGGACACGGCGCCGCCTCCTTACCTTCTGTGCTATGTGGCCGACAGACGCAGGAGGTCGTCGGCTAGGTAGTTGACGAACTGCTTGAGGGTTGGCCGGTTGAACACAACTGTGGCGCTGATGGGGCAACCAAGCAACGTTTCGAGTTGTTCCTTCACATCAGCGATGATGAGCGACGTGCAGCCCAGGTCAAAAAAACTGGTTTCCGCTGGAAATTCTTCGTCCTCCTCCATAAGAAGCGTGGCGCGGAACTGCTCCGCGACGATCACCTCGAGAGCTTCGCGGCGCTCGTGTCGAGGCAGCTCCCGCAACTCCAGCACCGTTTCCGGGGTCATCAAGGCTCTCCCATTTACCGGCTACGTGCCCGCGGCTCCCCCGTCGCGGTTGTGGTCTATCAGCAAGTCAAGCAGTTGCCGCTGACCGCCGACTGACGACCGGGTGATACGGCGGCTAGGCTCCAATCAGTGGCGGATCAGCATCGGGTCAGCGGCGGATGCGAAGGTGACACCAACCGCCCGCGTCCGGTATTTCCGCCCTGAGTGGGCACATACGGCAGGCACCTTTGCCTTCTCGCGGACGGGTGAATCGGTTGATCTATTGCCGGAGGGCGACGTGAGGATAACGCTGTTCGAGCAGGCACCGTACCGCTATCTCCCGGCGGATTTCGAGGAGCGGTTCGACTCGGTCTGCGACACGCCGTACGCGCTGGTCGATCCGCGCCGCATGTACGAGTCGATGCGCTCGTTTCTGGACGAGCTGATGGTCGGGGCCCGCTCCGGTTTCGACGCGCTCCTGGTCACTGAGCACGGCCAAAGCGCCTACGACGTGACGCCCAATCCCGACATCGTCGCCGGTGCACTCGCATACGCCACCGAGTTGGAGGGGCTCAACGTCGGGATCATGCCACTGGGCCGCACGTTGGGTAAGACCCATGAGCCGGTCCGGGTGGCCGAGGAGTACGCACAGCTCGACGTGATGAGCGGTGGCCGACTGATCGCGGGCTTTCCGATCGGCCTGGGCTACGACGTGACGATCAACAACGGCGTGCCACCCATCGAGGCACGGGGACGCTACGAGGAGAACCTCGACCTGGTGCTGCGCGCCTGGAGCGACCCAGCGCCGTTTCCGTGGAACGGTCGGTACAGCCGCTATCCCCAGGTCAACATCTGGCCGCGGCCGTTGCAGCCGCGTCCGCCGCTGTGGGTCACCGGCATCGGCAACCCGCGCACGATGCAGATGACGCTCGACCGGGACTTCGGCTTCAACTACTTTGGCTTCTCCGGCGCCAAACTGACCGGCAGGCGCATCTTTCCCCGGTTCTGGGAGCTGGTCGAGCGCGCCGGCCTCCCGGCCAACCCGTATCGGGTGGGCTTCCTACAGACCATCGCGGTAGCCGACACCGACACCGAGGCGGACCGCCGGTACGCCGAGCACGCCGAGTACGCATTCCGCAAGGGCCTCGGTTCGATCCCTGGCCACCTGCTCGGTATCCCCGGCGGGATTGACATTCAGGGCCTGCGGGCGGTCTTCGCCGACCCCGGTGACGTCGGCATGTCGCGGCAGATGCGCGGGGCGTCCTACCGAGAGCTCGTCGAGGCCGGCGCGGTGATCGCCGGTAGCCCGGAGACCGTGGCGGAGCAGCTGTTCGCCTTCTGCCGGGAGCACCGGATCGGCAACCTGCACGCCATGCTCGGTTTCGGCTCGCTCCCCACCGAGCTGGTCCGCGAAAACATCCAGCTGTTCGCGGAGGCGGTCGCGCCGCGACTCCGTCAGTTGTGGAGCGACACGGACCACGCCCACCACTGGTGGCCCGAGCGCCTGGGTGGCAGCCCTGTTACGACGACCGCCGCACCCGCCACCACGTCAGACAACCACAATGAGAGGACCGTCGCATGAGCACCAGCTTGCCTTCGGTACGTCGCGAGGCGGTCACCGTCCTCGGCGGACGGCTCACGGTCGAGGTGCAGATCGCCGGCGCGGGTGCGCCCCTGGTCTACCTGCACCAGGCCGGTGGCTTCGGTTGGGATCCGTTGCTGTGGCACCTGACCGAGCGGTACACCGTGTACGTCCCGGAGTTCCCCGGAACCAGTCCCGACGACCCGCACGCCATCCGGCAGATAGCGGATTGGTCGGACCTGGTGCTGGCCTACCAGGAGATGATCGGACAGCTCGGGTTGCAGCGCCCGGTACTGGTCGGGGCCTCGTTCGGCGGGATGCTCGCCGCTGACCTGGCCGCGCACTTCCCCGAACTGCCGGGCCGGGTGGTACTGCTGGCCCCACTCGGGTTGTGGCTCGACGACGCCCCCGTCGTCAACTGGAACGCCGTAGCCCCGGACAAGCTGCCGGCGCTGCTGTTTCACAACCTCTCCAGCGACCTGGTCAAGACGGTCCTGCAACTGCCCACCGATCCAGAGCAGATGCGCGCCAGGATGGTTGCCCAAATCTGGGCGTACGGTTGCAGCGGCAAGTTCGTGTGGCCGTTTCCGGAGCACGGGCTGCGCCGCCGGCTGCACCGGATCACCGTCCCCGTGCTGCTCGTTTGGGGACGTCAGGACCGCATCGTCGACGTCCAGTACGCCAAGGAGTTCGCCGCGGTGGTCAGCGACTGCACGGTGGCCGTGCTGGCGGAGTGCGGACATCTGATCCAGCTCGACCAGCCGCAGCTCACCATGGCGACGCTGGACAATTTCCTCGCCTGAGCTGACCGCGGCGTCGCCACCGCCTACGGGTGCAGGACCTCAGTCACGGTGGCCGCGATGCGCACGGCGGTGTGGTCGACGTCCGCCGCGGTGGTCTGCCACGAGCTCACCGAGATCCGCATCGCGGCAGAGCCCTGCCACATCGTGCCACCGAACCAGCAGTCGCCGGAGTTCTGCAGCCGCCGGATGACGGTTCGGGTGACCTCATCGTCGTCACCGAAGCGCACCAGCACCTGATTGAGCGGGCCGTCGTTGAGGACCCGCACCCCCGGGACGTCGCGCAGGTGGTCGGCGAAGCGTCGGGCCAGTGCGCAGCACCGCTCCACCTGCTCGGCGACCCCGCTACGGCCGAGCGTGCGCAGCGTCGCCCAGACCGGCAGACTGCGGGCCCGACGGGAGAAGTCCGGCACCCAATCGATCGGATCACGTTCACCAGGTGCGGGGTCCGGAAGGTAGCCAGGTCGGACGCTGAGCATCGCGGCGCGATGGGCATCCGGGTTCGCCACGAAGACCAGTCCGCAGTCGTACGGCACGTTCAGCAGCTTGTGTGCGTCGGAGGCCCAGGAGTCCGCGTGCTCCACCCCGGCGACCAGGTGGCGCAGTTTGGGGCTGGCGGCCGCCCACAGCCCGAACGCCCCGTCCACGTGCACCCAGGCGTCGTGCTCATGAGAGATGTCGCAGACCGCGCCAACCGGGTCGACGGCCCCGGTGTTCACATCACCGATCTGGGTGCAGACAATCGTCGGGCCCTCGCAGGTGCGCAGGATCTCCGGCAGCCGGTCGGCGAGCATCCGGCCGTGAGCGTCGGTGGGCACGAGCCGGGTGTTGGCCACCCCGAAGCCCAGATAGCGCAGCGCCAGGTCAACGGTGAGGTGGCGCTGCTCCGAGGCGACCACGTTGACCAGTGGCGCGCTCTGGAGCCCGTCGCGTTCCACGTCCCAGCCGACCTCTTCCAGCACGTTGTGCCGGGCCGCCGCCAACGCGGCGACGTGCGCCATGGCGCAGCCGGTCGGAAAACCGACGGAGGTACCTGGCGGAAGACCCAGTAGGTCGACCAGCCACTCCGCGGTCACCTGCTCGGCGGTGGCCACGGCCGGGCCGAGGTCGTACACGCCGCTGTTCTGATCCCAGGCGCTGACCAGCCAGTCGGTTGCGATGGACACCGGGTGAGTGCCGCCGACGACGAAGCCGAAGAACCGGGGCCCGGAGCTGGCGACCACGCCGCCCTCCTCGGCCGCCTGGTTCAGCAGCGCGATCGTCTGCTCGGCCGGGGACGGGCCCTCGGGCATGGTGCCGCCGAGCAGCCGCACCAGCTGCTTCGGGCTGGCGGTCGCGCCGACGCGTCGGGTGGGCAGACTGTCCAGATAAGCGGTGGCGTAGCCGGCGGCGAGACCGAGCAGCCGATCATGCGCATTATCCATGCACCCGACGATATCGACCGGTTCCTGATCGGACGCTGACCGAAACATTCCTCCGGCGAGGCACACCGAACCGGGGAACGACGTCAGTTGGGCGTCAGTATCGGGTCAGGACCACTCTGCGATGATTGTCTCAGCAAGGCGGCGGGAGATCTCACCAGCGGAGCCGGCCGCCGCGCTGAGGGAGAGGTGCCCAGAGCGGCCTATTGGGGTCCGGGTCACCGGAAGGGCTTCGGCCCACGCAGGTTCGAATCCTGCCCTCTCCGCACAATACAGCGAGCGCCCGGGTACGCCCGGGCGCTCGCTGTATTCCTACCCGATTTTGCTCTTGTCAAGACGGCGTCAGTTTTCGGTCAGCGCAGTTTGTCAGATTGAAAACGGGCTCGAAACACGTGGCTGGACGGTGCCTTTCGACATCAGGGAGTGTTACAGATGCGTTCTCTCACGGTGGCACGGGAAGTGTGCGAGCGGTTCCATCCCGGGTTGCTCGCGGCGTTGGAGCGGATGCCGCTGCACGAGCGCGAGGCTGAAGGCAGTCGCGTCGTCGAGGTGTTCCGTGCGCACGGCGGTCCGGGGCTGCTGGTGCCCCGGCAGCACGGTGGATCAGCCGCGGATCCCCTGGACGCGGTACGCGTACAGCGGGCGGTGTCGGCGTTGTCGCCGTCGCTCGGCGTGGGCCTGGCCATGCATCACTTCACCGTCGCCATGTTGTTCGCGCTCGCCGAGACTGCCGGGCGGCTGACTGACGCGCAGCTGAAGGTGCTTTCGGGTATCGCCAGCGACGGACTGCTACTCGCCTCCGGCTGGGCGGAGGGACGTACCGATCAGAACATCCTGCTGCCGTCTGTCGTGGCGCGGCCGACCGACGGCGGCTATCTGGTCAACGGCAGCAAGAAGCCGTGCAGCCTGTCGGCGTCGATGAACATCCTGACCGCCAGCGTTGCGCTCCCCGGACCGGACGGCCGTAACAACCTGGCCCTGCTGTTGATCCCTGCCGGATCGGCGGGCATCAGCACGACACCGTTCTGGGTCAGCCCGATCCTCGCCGCCGCGCAGAGCCACGAGGTGCGGCTGGAGAACGTCTTCGTCCCGCAGGAACTGGTCATCCAGAGCACCGCCGAGGACGAGAGCCGGCTCGACGACCTGCAGACCGTCGGCTTCACCTGGTTCGAGTTGCTGGCCACGTCCATCTATGTCGGTGCGGCTTCGCACCTGGTGGCGCAGCTGGTGGCGACCGGCCGGGGCAGCGTCTCGGACCGGGTCGGGGTGGCCCGGCGCCTGGAGGCTGCGGTCGACCTGGTGGAAGGCGCCGCCCGGGCGATGAACGACGGGGTCACCGGCGACGAGGCGGTGGCGTCCGTACTCGTGGCCCGGTACGCGGTGCAGGATCTGCTCGCCGTCGCGGTCAACGACGCCGCCGAACTGTTAGGCGGGTTGACCTTCATGCGCACCTTCGACGTCGCGTACCTGATATCTGCCGTGCGGGCCCTGGCGTTCCACCCACCGTCGCGCACCAGCACCGTCGAGGCGCTCGGTGACTACTTCGCCGGCGCTCCGCTCAATCTGTCGTAACCGCCGATCGCGAGGGAGGACCACCATGGACCAGAAGAATCCGTACGAGTCGCCGCTGACGTTCCGTCTACACCGTGCCGAATACCTGGTGGGCTTCGCGATCTCGATCGTGCTGATCCTCGTCCACTTCGACGAGATTCGTTGGATCCCCTTCATTGCCTTGTTCGCGATCATCGACCTGGTGGGCTACATCCCCGGGGCCATCGCGTTCCGCCGCAGCCCGGACGGGCGGATCTCGAAGGTCTACTACGTGCTGTACAACACTATGCACAGCCTGATCACCCAGACCGCCCTGGTCGGTCTGTGGCTGTGGCTGATCGGCCCGGAGTGGGCCCTGTTGGCGATTCCGTTCCACATTTTCGGCGACCGCGGGGTGTTCGGTAACTTCCTTAAGCCGTTCGGCCGGCCCTTCGAGCCTGTCCCCAACGCCGCGTACGACCGGATCGTCGCGATGCTGCGGGCCCGCTCGGCCGGGACCAGCCGGGTGCCCGCCCCCGAGGAGCCGGTTTCGGTCGGCAGTGTCGGGGCGGCGCGGTGACCGACCAGGTACGGGAGCGCGGTGCCGTCGCCGGCGGGGAGGTGGTCGATCTCGGGTCGCCGGCCCGCTCCGCGCTGCGCCGGTTGGCCTCGGGGGTGACGGTGCTGACGGTCCACCAGGACGGCGCCGCGCACGGCGCGACGGTCAGCGCGATCGTCGCCGTCTCCCGCGATCCGCTGGTGCTCGGTGTCGCGCTGCGCGTCTCGTCGACGTTCACTGCCCTGACCGAGAAGGCTGGCGCCTTCTGCGTCAATGTGCTGGGCCGATACCAGATGGACCTGGCCACCCACTTCGCCGATCCGTTGCGGCCCACCGGCGACGCCCAGTTCCACAACCTGACCTGGCATCCGGATCCGCACACCGGGGCGCCGCTGATCGACGGGTGTCTGTCCCACCTGTCCTGCCGCGTCCGTGAACTGCACCCGGTGGGTGACCACGATTTGATCTTCGCAGATGTCGTGGAGGGCCGGCACCACCGGGGCGAGCCGCTGCTGTCGTACGCCGGCCGCCTGTACCCCCACGTCTCCATGCCCCTGCCCCCGAGTCAACAGAGCTGACCAAGAGGAGCTGATCACTATGACCGATGTGGTTGCCACCGAAGCGGACTTCGACCACGCGCCCGGCCTGCTGGACGGTGCCGCCAACCTGGCCCTGACCGTGGAGCAGTGTGACGTCGGCTACTGGTTCCGGGAGGTGGCCCAGGGAACCCTGCGCGGTCGGCCTCTCGGCTACTCCGGCGAACTGGTCACCCCCGACTACATGCGCGAGCCCGGCCCGCTCAACGAGGCGCTTCGCCTGGAGCTGGCGTACCGCGCGCTGGATGAGGAGGCCGCGACCCGGGTTCTGGCCTACTACGTAACGACCGCCCCCGACATTCCCGAACTCGAGTTCTTCAGCACCCAGCTGCTGGACGAGGCCCGCCACCATATGATCTTCAGGAATCACCTGCTCAACGTGGGTGTGCCCAAAGGCGAGCTGATGGACTTCGTGCGCCGTGCCGGCGCGGAATACCAGCGCCGGGTGCTGCGACCGGTGCAGGACTTCGCGATCACGCTCGTGCGGGACGAGGGGGACTTCGTCGGCGCGGTCATCGCCTTCGCGGTCATCATCGAGGGGATCCTGGCAGCCTCCACCGAACTCAGCGAACGCAAGTGGGGGGTGCTGGACCCGGTCGCGGGGGAGATCGCCCGGGGTGCCTCCATCGACGAGATTCGTCACCTGACGGTCGGCAGCTCGTACGTACGGGACCACCTGATCAAGCACCCGGAGGATCGGGGGCACGTGCTCGAGGTGCTGCGCCGAGGCCGACAACTGTGGGATCAGCTGGAGGACGAGGAGTTCGTCATGCACCGGGAGCGGCTGTTCCAGGAGGGTATGCAGCCGCATGCCGAGGCGTTGCGCGACTACGAGATCTTCCCGGGACGCCGGCTGATCGACACCACACCGCAGGAGCGTTGGGACCTGGCGGCGCAGTGGAACGACGATCTGGCCGACGCCCGGCTGAGGTTCATGGGCCTGCCGGAGGCGATCGATCTGCTGCGGGCCAGGGCTGCCCGGATCATGTGAGGGGCGACCGAGCGGTCGACGCGGCCAGTGATGGGCGACCGGGGTTCGTACCTGCGCAGCGTGTCCCGGAACGGCGCAAGGCCAAACCGGGTACACATTGCTATGCTGACTGTAGATCTTGATAAAGAGGTCAAGCGCATCCGCGATCTGGGCGCGACCGAAACCGCCGATCTCCGGTCCGACGGTTGGGCCATGCTGACCGCCCCTGGAGGCAGCCAATTCTGCGCCAAGTGAAATGTCGCGAGCGCGTTCTGCTTTCCGGTACGGAAGTGAGGAGCCACATGGGTGCCGACATGGGCTTCGCGATGTTCGATACGGCGATCGGTCGGTGCGCGATCGCGTGGTGCGGCGATCGCGTCGTGGGCACCCAACTCCCCGAGACGAACAGCGCCAAGACCCGACAGCGGATGCAGACCCGGTTTCCCCGCACGCGGGAGGGCAATCCGCCGGCCGACATCGCCCGGGTGGTGCACGACCTGGTGGCCCTGCTGTCCGGGCAACCGAGCGACCTCGGCGCCGTTCCGCTGGACCTCGACGGGCTGCCACCGTTCCGCCGCCGGGTCTACGAGGCTGCGCGACGGATCCCGGCCGGCGGCACCGTGACCTACGGGGCGCTTGCCCGCACCATCGGCGCGCCCGGCTCCGCCCGTTCCGTGGGGCACGCGCTGGGGCGCAACCCGTTCCCCCTCATCGTCCCGTGTCACCGGGTCGTCGCCGCCAACGGCCGGCCCGGCGGCTTCACGGCGGCGGGTGGCGTGGACATCAAACTGCGACTCCTGGACATCGAGAACGCCGCGCCCACCAACGCTGCGCCGGCCAGGACCACCTCCGCGAGGAGCGCGCCGGACAAGACGCGGTCGAAGAAGAGAGCGTCGGCCACGACCGCGTCGGCGGCCGGCGGCGCCGCGATCCCGCTGGCCGGCGCGGAGACACCCCCGGGCCGGCTCGGGTTCGACCCGGCGGCTGCGGTCGCGTGCCTGCGCCGCGCGGACCAGGTCCTCGCCGCGCAGATGCCCCGGCTGGGGCCCTTCGACCTGCCGGTACGGCCGACCTTCTCGGTGTTCGACATGCTTGCCGAGGCGATCGTCCACCAGCAGTTGAGCACCCGGGCTGCAGCGACCATCTTTGGCCGGCTGCGCGCGCTCGGCGCGGGGGCCGACGGCCGGCCCACCCCGGCCCGGATCCTTCGTGCCAGCGAGGACGAGTTGCGGGCGGTCGGGCTGTCCCGGGCCAAGGTCCTCGCCCTGCACGACCTCGCCAACCGTGCCGACCGCGGAGCCCTACCCGGGCTCGAAGAGCTGGCCGGGATGGACGACGACAGCATCGTCGCCCGGCTGACGGAGGTACGCGGCATCGGGCGGTGGTCGGCGGAGATGTTCCTGATCTTCCGGCTTGGCCGCCCCGACGTCCTGCCGCTGGCCGACCAGGGTCTGCGGCGGGGCGTCGGGCTGCTCTACGGGATAACTCCGATCCCCACCCCGGAGCAGGTAGCGGATCTGGGGGAACGGTGGCGGCCGTACCGGACAGTGGCCAGCTGGTACCTGTGGCGGGTGGTCGAACTGGAGCGGAACCCGGTAGTCGGATGAGCCGCACCGGGCCCCTACGGAAGCCGCCGTTTGAGATTTTGCTGGTGAACCGGGGTGGATGCGGGGCGGCCACCGCGTGATCGTCTATGCGTTGTGGACACAAAATCAGATCTGGCGGTGGCCGCGTGCCACAGCGTAGCTGTTGGTCGGTGGGAACGGGTGTTGGCCGAGGTGCTCGGCTGCTTCGCGGGCCGGTTCGGTCGGGTGGAGCCGCGGCGGGCGGCGGGACAGTTCGTGACGGGGCTGCTGTCCGACGTTGAGGTCAAGACGTGTTGGCAGTTGGCGGAGCGAGCGGGACACGCTCGGCCGGATGCGATGCAGCGGTTGTTGTATCGGGCGGTGTGGGATGCCGACGCCGTGCGTGACGACCTGCGGCAGTTGATCGTCGACCGGTTCGGCGGCCCGGACGCGGTCCTGGTCGTTGACGAGACCGGTGACCTGAAGAAGGGTGTGCACACGGTCGGGGTGCAGCGACAGTACAGCGGTACGGCGGGGCGGATCGAGAACAGCCAGGTCGGGGTGTTCCTGGGCTACGCCGGCGCCGATGGGCACACCCTGATCGACCGGCGAGTGTATCTGCCGGCGTCGTGGACCGACGACCGGGACCGCTGCGCAGCTGCCGGCGTGCCCGAGGACATCGAGTTCGCGACCAAGCCGGAGTTGGCCGGCGAGATGATCACCGCGGCGCTGAAGGCGGGGTGCCGGCCGGGTGGGGGGCCGCGGACGAGGCTTACGGCAACAGCAGTGTCTTCCGCGCTGGCCTGCGTGAACACGCACTCGGTTACGTCCTTGCGGTCTCGTGCAGCCACGTGGTGCCCATCGACGGCGGCAAGACCGGCCTGCGCGTCGACCGGATCGCCGCTGATCTGCCGAACTCGGCGTGGCATCGCCGCAGCGCGGGCGCCGGGTCCAAAGACCCACGCTTCTACCACTGGGCCTGGCTCGATGACGTGTGCACCGACGCCGACCCCGACGACGGCGGCCAGCACAGCCTCCTGATCAGGAAGAACACCACCACCGGTGAACTGGCCTTCTACCGCTGCTGGACCCCGAAACCCGCCACCCTCACCCAACTCGTGCGGGTCGCGGGCATCCGCTGGAGCATCGAGGAAAGCTTCCAGAGCGCCAAGAGCCAGGTCGGTCTGGACCAGCACCAGGTCCGCCGCTGGGACTCCTGGCACCGGTTCACCACCCTCACCCTGGCCGCCCTCGCCGTCCTGACGATCTGCGCAGCCGACGCAGCCGACGCAACCGACGCCGTCGACCAGGGCCACACCGATACCGGCCTGATCACACTCACGGTCAACGAGATCCGCCGCCTGATCAACGCCTGTATTATCCGCCCGATCAATGACCTCACCCACCGTTTGCACTGGTCAGGCTGGCGACGACGACATCAAGCACGAGCCAGACGAGCCCACTACACACGCCGCCTCAACCTCGAACCCAGCCATGATCCCGAACGGCGACAGCCGTACTAGCGCAGGTTCAGGTCGCGGCGAAGTCGAACGAAATCCCGGCGTTCGCCCCGCTGCTGGAGCAGGTCAAGGTCCGGCTGGGCGGCCTGGCGGGCGTGGTCATCGTCGCGGACGCGCTGCATACGCAGATCGCCCACGCCCGAGCCGTGGCCACTGCCGGCGGGGACCTGTACGTGTCGGTCAAGGCCAACCAGCCGACCTTGTACGCCCCGCTCAAGCACCTACCCTGGGCCCAGGTGCCGATCGGGGACCAGCACCGCGACACCGGACACGGCCGCCGTGAGACCCGCACCGTCAAGGCGTTGACCCTCCAGACACCCGGCGGCATCGGCTTTCCCCATGCCCAGCAGGCCGTCCGGATCACCCGCACCCGCATGATCACCGGCAAGCGCACCCGGGAGACGGTCTATCTGGTGGCCTCACTGCCCACCCCCCACGCCCAGCCTGCTGACCTGCAGCAATGGGCCCGCCTGGAATGGCACATCGAGAACCGGTTGCACTGGGTCCGCGACGTGGCCTTCGGCGAGGACGCCCACCGGGCACGGACCGGCACCGGACCCGCCGTCGCGGCCGTCCTCCGCAACACCGCCACCGGATTCCACCGCGGCAACGGCGAGACCAACATCGCCCGAGCAACACGCCGCGCCAACCGCCGCCCCCACGACCTCATCGACGCCGTGACCAGCAGCTACCCCACTACGCAATGACCCTGCCACACCCAGCCCCCAGACCATGGTCAAGAAGCTCCACGAACGCGGGGCTAGCTCAACCCCGTGTGGCGACACGGGACAGCGGGCTTCGGCCCATAAAGTACGATGAGCGCTCACTTCCCGCACGATCGCTTCGAGGTAAAGCCCCCAAGGAGTCAGATTGTCCAACCTCAAGAAATCACTAGTCTCAGCATTTTTGGCGGGCACCGTGGCCGCTGGCTTCGCCCTCGCGCCTAGCGCGTCCGCTGTCGCCAGCACGACCACTACGTACAACACTTGGCAGTGGAACGTCGCCGGTAACACAATGCACCACGGCTCGACGACCGACGGCATGGTGAGTGGCGCCGTCTCGTCGATCGTCAACCGCAGCGCGGACTTTGTCGCCTTCAATGAGCTGTGCTGGGGCCAGTACAAGGCGATTCAGGCCGGGCTCAAATCAGCCGGCTGGCCCGTGGACACGACGAACTACTCCCGGTTCGCGACGAGCCGTGGCCCAACGGCCGGCATCTGCAACGGCAATGAGGACTTCGGCAACGCGATCTTCAGCCGGCAGCCGCTGGGATTCGCGCGCAAGTTCACCCTGCCGTCCGACGGCTCCAACGAGCGGCGCACCCTACTCTGCGACAACCTTGTCAGCGCGCCCCGGGTCCGCTTCTGTACCACCCACATCACCACCAGCGGTGCCGCCGGCTCGAACGGGCTGCCCAACAATGTCAACCAGTTGAACTACGTGCTGGATCAGATGGAGACCTACTACGCTGCCGGTGACACCGTAATCATTGCCGGCGATTTCAACGCCCAGCCGCACTACGGCCGTCTCAACAATTGGTACTCCACCACCTTGAACACCGTGAACAACGGCGGCAACAAGGGGCACTATCGGGAACTCGACGACAATGACAGCGGCAACTGCATTGGCTATGGTGAGTGGACAGCGACCGGCACCCCCGGTGCCACGCCGCCCTGCGCGAGCTCAAAGCCGTTGGCCAAGATCGACCTGACGTTCGTGCGGGAGGACAAGATCGTCGGTGGGTACCGCGGTGACTCGCTCAGCATCTCGACCAGCTGTACCGGCATCCCGGCGACCCCCAACTACCCGGCGGGCTCCTGCTCCGACCACCGGATCACGATCGGCACGGTGACTGTTGTGACGAACTGAGGGTTCCTATTCGAGATCGCGATGGTTCTGCTGCCCCAGCGGATCCGATGGCTGCGCGCTCGCGGCTCCGACCAGTGGTAATGAACAAGACCAAGTACCGCGACAACACCTACCGACAGATTCTCCTGACCACCGATGTCTTGACCGAAACGGGCCGGGCCGACTTCAGGTCACCGGTGTCATCGACGACCAGGACGCCGTCGGGGTCGCCGAGCCGGTCGACGACGACACGGCGTACGTCGTCGCGGACCGCGTCGGCGTCCCACTTCGCCCGGTACAGCAGCCGTTGCATTCTGTCCGGGAGGGCGTGTCCGGCCTGTTCGGCAAGCTGCCAGCAGGTTTTGACCTCCAGCCCGGCGAGCAGGCCGGTGACGAAGCCGGCCGCCGCCCGCCGGGGCTCGACCCACGCGAACCGGCTCGCGAACGAGTCGATCACCAGGTCGCTGATCTGCCGCCATCGGGCAGGCTCTACGCTGTGGCTCTCGGCCACCGCAAGGTCTGAAGTTGTGTCCACAACGAACAGATGATCACGCGGTGGCCGAGCCCTGTTCCCGGGGTCTGCAGCTCAGATCACGAATGGCGGCTGCCGGGTTAGGACGACGCACCGGCGTCGTGGGCGCGGCGCATCAACTTCTCCAGTTCGGCGAGCACCTGGTCGGCCGTGGCACCCGCCGCCCGGTCGTCCGGTGCGGCGGCGCAGGCCCCGAAGCACTCGGCCAGTCGTTCGCTGAGGGCCTCGATCTCGGTGTTGGACACGTTGACCTCCCTAAACATCTTGTTGGGGCAGGGCTCACACGGCGTTGCAGGCGCGGAAGATCGCGACCAGGGCGGGGATACTCGCCCCGTGCTGGAAGCCGATGTACTCACCCGTGATGTGGCTGGGGGCCCACTTCTGCTTGTACGCCAGTTGGGTCTGTGCGGGGTAGACCGCCTCCCCGTGCTGCCACAGGTAGCGCATGAACTGATGGAAGGCGCGGCTGTGGTCACCAAACCGGGGCAGCCTGTCCAACTCGGTGAACGGCGTGAAGCCGAAGTGCAGCCAGTGCACGCCCTCGGCGATGAACGTGTCGATCGCCGCCCGGTTGATCGCCTCCATCGTGCCGGGCGGTGCCTCTGGCTGGCGGCGGGTCAGGTCGTGCAGCCATCCCTGGTGGGCGCCGTACACCGGCGAGTAGGTGATGTAGCCCATGAGTCGGTCGCCGATGGCCGCCACGAACAGCCGGCGTAGCGACTGGTGGCGGTCGCCGTACTGGCCCACCAGGAATTCCAGTGGTTTGGCACCAGCACCCTTGCTGCCCAGCCAGGCGGCGTCCAGCGCCTGCATCCGCTCGTACCAGTCCGCCAGCGGTGCCTCCCGGGCCACGAGGCCGGTTCGGTGGGCCCGAGAGATCTTGTTGCGGAGCTGCATGAACGCCGTCCCGCGCAGCGAGAACCGGGTCAGGTCGACGGCGAACGAGGCGCCCATCTGGTTGACCGTGAATCCGCCGGCTACGTAGTCGGGGGCGTCGGCGGCCTGGATCTGTACGGCGACCACCTCGCGATCGCGCTCGGCGGCGAACGCGACGAACGCGTTCAGCAGCTTGCCGCGGTCGCCCGGTGCGGCGAAGGGGCCGGCGAACTGCACCAGGTACCGCCCCGCCTCGCGGTAGACGATGACGCCCGGGATCCCCTCCGCGTGGAAGTACCGGTTACCCGAGTTCAACGCTAGGAATGCACTCGGATTGTCTGACTCCGTATAGTCCTGGAGCGCTGCCAGGACGATATCGGATTCGCTGGGTGAACCGTTCATAATGTCGTCCCATCTGACGCGGTGGCCGATCCAGTTATTGCACAGGTGAGTGCTGCGGAACAAGGGTTACGCGCGTGCGAGTTCGGTCAGGCTGCCGTCAGTGTCCCGTCAGTATGACGAATGATAATGGCGTCCGTTCGCGTTGGAGCGGTTATGAGAAGCGTCAGCGCAACGTCAGTAAACGGTAAGTATGGGATGCCAAAATCGCCGTCAGAACTCCTTGGGCTTTTGGCGTAACGACCCGTCGCCGTCCCGAGTTAGTTGCGAAAGGTAGGGACCGTGACCCGTTCACCGGACCGAAACGATGCGCGGTCGCTCGATCCTGACGAGGTGGTCCGGCTGGCCTCGGACCCGGTGGGTGGCGAGCCCGATGAGGATCCGGAGGTCGTCGCCGGACTGCGCCAGCTCACCGCCGCGTTGGACGCGGAGGCCCGGCTGACCGACGACGGACGCGTCCGGACCCGCGCGGCGCTCGTGCAGGCCCTGACCAGTTACCACCGCGTACGCCAGATGGTGGCGTCCCGGCCTCTTCCCCCTCCGCCGCGGCCGTTGGTGATCACGGGTTTACTCCGCACCGGCACCACGTTCCTGCACAACCTGCTGTCCCGGCATCCAAGGCTGCGCACGCCGAGGCTGTGGGAGCTGATGCACCCGGCGGATCCCCGTCCGGAGCCGCAGTTGGTGCGCGAGTGCGAGCGGTACGTCGCGGAGTACTACCGCGCGGCGCCCGGCTTCCGCACCATCCATCACCTCGACGCGCGGCACGGCGAGGAGTGCCACCGGCTGATCGCCAACACGTTCCGGCACTTCATCTACGGCCTGCGGTACCGGGTGCCCGGCTATCTCGGCTGGCTGGCGGAACAGCCGATGGCGCCCGCCTACGCGCATCACCGCGCCGCCCTACAGTGTCTGCTCGCCCGGCCCACTGCGGACGCCGACGTGGCAGAGCCGTACGCGGTGCTGCTGAAGTGCCCGTCGCACCTGTGGCACCTCGATGAACTGACCCGGAGCTTCCCGGACGCCACGGTGGTCCGGCTGCATCGCGATCCGGCGGTGGCCATACCGAGCGTGTGCAGCCTGACGGCGACCATCCGGGCGGCCCGGTCCCGCCAGGTCGACCCCGCCGAGATCGGCCAGGAGTGGCTGGCGCGGGCGGCGGCGGTGCTACCCGGCCTGCGCCGCGGCCGAGGCGGGACCGCCCGGGCGCCGCTGGACGTGCGCTACGCGGACCTCGTCACACACCCGCTCGGCGTCGCCGAGCGGGTGTGTGACCACGCCGGGGTGCCGATAACCCACGCCGCCCGCGACGCGATGACCCGGTTCGTCATCGCTGGGGCCGGTCGGCCGCGGGATCACCACCGGTATCGGGTCGAGCCGTTTGGCCTGCGCCCGACGGAACTGGCGGACCGCTTCTCCGGCTACCTGACCGAGTTCGAGCTGACCCCGGAGTTCGAGGAAGGACGATCGTGACCGCAACCGCAGACAACCCCCGTACCCGCGCCACCGCCATGGTGGAGAAGGTCAACCGGAGCGCCGGGGACGACCCGGTCCGCATCGGCATCCTCACCCCGCTGACGCCGCCGGGCGACCCGATCGCCGGCGAACTGATCGTCCGGGGCGCCTGTTTGGGCGCGGAGTACGTCCGCGAGCACGACCTCGTCGGCGGTCGCGGCGTGCAGTTCGTGCTCTACGACGACCAGGCCACCGCCGCGCAGGAGGGCATGGCCCGTTCGTCGGCGGCGCAGATGACAAAGCTTGCCCTCGTTGACGACGTGGTCGCGGTGCTCGGACAGTGGCACCTGCGGACCACCCCGTGGGTGGTCGACGTGGCGACCCGTTACGACGTGCCGATCTTCATCGAGAACGGGCACAGTGACGTCACCGCAGAGCGACGTCGCAACGTCTTTCGCGCGTACTTCAGCATCGCCGACCGGGTGCCGGTGATGCTCGACTTCGCCGCCGCGCAGGGCATGCGTCGGGTCGGTCTGATCGCCTCCGACACCGTCTTCGGCCAGATGATGGCCGACACCCTGGTCCGGTACGGCACCGAGCGGCACGGCATGGAATTCCTGCGCTTCGACTTCCCACAGGACGACACCGACAACTTCACCGAGCAGCTCAAAGGCATCCAGCAGTTCGAGCCCGACCTGTTCATCAATGGTGGCGTCGTCCGCACGAACTATCTGATCATCGAGCAGGCAGCGGCGCTGGGCATTCTGCCGGGCACCCCGATGATGGTGACCTTCGGCTTCCCGCTGCGGTCGGAGGACTTCTGGCGCTTCTCGGGGCCGGCGGGCGTCGGCACCATGTGGCCGGCGATGCGCTACCGACCGTCGTGGCAGGGACTCACCGACGTCGCGCACTGGTTCATTGACCGGTACAGCACCCGGTACGGATCGTTTCCGCCGGACACCGCGCTGACCCACTTCACCGACGTCACCGTCATCGCCCAGGCCGTCGCCGCCTCGTCGGGCAGCCGGGCCGGCGTTCTCGACGCGCTGGAGCGGATGCCGTTCGACACCTGGCGCGGTCCGATCCGCTACGAGCGCGGCGCCGAGCACTGGCACCATGTGGCGCCGGAGCTGGTGCTACTGCAGTACCAGCGGTTGGGGCAGACGTTCGATGAGTCGGCGATCATCTTCCCGCGGACGGAGGCCACGGCACCGTACCGGGCGCCCGGCGGGGGCGGCGTATGACCGGCGCCGACGGCGCGCCGGCACCGGTCCCGGCCGGCGCGACCATCGTGGCCAGCCTGCGGGAGTACGACGTCGATCGGGTCTTCTGCGTCGCCGGGGAGAGCTACCTGCCGATCCTCGACGCCCTGCACGACGAGCCCCGGGTGGACGTGGTGACCTGCCGGCACGAGGGGTCGGCCGGCTTCATGGCGCTGGCCGACGCCAAGCTTGCCGGCCGGGTCGGGGTCGCGTTGGTCAGCCGAGGGCCCGGCGCAGCCAACGCCGCGATCGCCGTACATGCCGCCCGCGAAGACGGTGTCCCGTTGCTGCTTGTGGTGGGCGGTGTCCCGCGGCGCGATACCGACCGCGACCCGTTTCAGGGCGTGGACTGCGGCCGGCTCTTCGGCGGCATCGCCAAGGCGGTGTGGACGTTGCACGACCCGGCGGACACCGCCGAGTTCGTCGCCCGCGCCGTGCGCACCGCCGAGTCCGGCACGCCCGGACCGGTCGTGCTGACCGTGCCGGAGGACGTCATCGGCCGCGCCGACCCGCTTGCCCTGCCGGCCTGCCGAGCGGCGGTCGCCCCGCCCCGGGTCGGCGCGGCGGAGTTGGTCCGGGCTGCCGAGCTGATGGCCGGGGCGTGCCGCCCGCTGCTGATCGCCGGCCCGCAACTTGACCATCCGCGCGGTCGGCACGCTGTGCGTGCGTTCGCAGAACGGCAGGCGGTACCGGTGGTCACCGCCAACAAGTGCCAGCACCTGCTGCCCAACCGCCACCCGCACTACGCCGGGCACCTGCACAACGCCACGCCCACGGCGCAGGCCGGCGCCTTCGCCGCCGCCGACGTCATCCTGGCCGTCGGCACCGCTTTGGACGGCACCACCACGCTGCGGCGGCGGCTGCCGGCCCGGGGACAGACCCTGATCCACGTCCACACCGATCCGGCCTGGCTGGACGCCTACCACCCGGTCACGCTCGGCGCCGTGGGCGATCCCGCCACGTTTTTGACCGACCTGACCAGAGAGTCAGCCGTACCGGATGACCGGGCCGAGTGGATCGCCCGGCTGCACCAGATCGAGGCCGACAAGGCCGTCTGGCGACCCGTCACGGCGCCGGACGGTGTGGTGTTCGGCGAGGTCGCCGCGGCACTCGACGAGTTGACCGGCGGACATCTCACGCTGGTGGTCGACTCCGGCACGTTTACCAGCTGGCTCTACCGGTATGTACGCTTTGACGAACGCGGCCGTCTGCTCGGCGTCGCGTCCAGCGCGATGGGCTTTGCTGTTGGCGCCGGCGTCGCGGCCGGACTGCGGGACGCGACCGTACCGACCGTCGCGGTGGTCGGCGACGGCGGACTGGTGATGAACCTCGGTGAGCTGACAACCGCGGTGCAGCGACAGGTGCCGGTCACCTACGTGGTCGCGGACAACCGCAGCTATGCCACCATCCGCCTCCAGCAGGAACGTGATCATCCGGGACGGCCGATCGGCACCGAGCTGGTCAACCCGGACTTCGCCCGGCTGGCCGAGGCGTTCGGCGCGCTCGCATTCACCGTGCAGCACCCGGACGAAGTGCGCCCGTGCCTGGTGAAGGCCCTCGCGAATCCCGGCCCCGCGCTGGTGTGGGTGCGGACCAGCCTCGAATTCATCACCGCGTACCGCCGCCTATCGACGGTGTCGGAAGCGCGCCGTGCCGGGGGAGAGGCGTCGTGAGGTACCACGAGTCGATCGTGGACCTGATCGGTAACACACCGCTGGTCCGGCTCAACCGGATCTCCGCTGGCCTGGCGCCGCTGGTGCTCGCCAAGCTGGAGTCGCTCAACCCCGGCGGCTCCGCAAAGGACCGGATCGCGCTGCGCATGGTGGCCGAGGCCGAGGCCGTCGGCCAGCTGCGGCCAGGCGGGGTGATCGTCGAGCCGACGTCCGGCAACACCGGCGTGGGGCTGGCGATGGTGGCGCAGGCCCGTGGCTATCGGTGCGTGTTCACCTGCCCCGACAAGGTAGCCGAGGAGAAGCGGGCACTGCTGCGCGGCTACGGCGCCGAGGTGGTTGTGTGCCCGTCCACCGTGCCGCCGGAGCATCCGGACTCCTACCGCAGCGTCGCTGCTCGGCTGGCCACGGAGATCCCCGGTGGCTACTCACCCAATCAGTACGCCAATCCCGCCAATCCGGACTCACACTATTACGGCACCGGCCCGGAGATCTGGGCGCAGACCGACGGACGGATCACCCACCTGGTGGCCGGGATAGGCACCGGTGGCACGATCAGCGGCATCGGCCAGTACCTCAAGGAGGTCTCCGGCGGGCGGGTGCGCGTCGTCGGGGCGGACCCGGAGGGGTCGGTCTACAGCGGCACGGGGATCCGGCCGTACCTGGTTGAGGGAGTCGGCCAGCCGTCGCTGCCCGGGTCGTACGACCCGTCGGTGCCCGACGAGGTGGTGGCGGTCAGCGATCGCGATTCGGTGCTGTACGCCCGACGGCTGGCGTGTGAGGAGGGGATTCTGGCTGGCGGTTCCAGCGGCATGGCCGTTGCCGCCGCGGTGCGGTTGGCCAGACGGTGCAAGCCGCAGGACGTGATCGTGGTCGTCGTGCCCGACAGCGGCCGCGGCTACCTGTCGAAGATCTTTGACGAGGGGTGGGCGCGCCGGTACGGCTTTGTCGCCGACCCCACCTCGGCGCGCTGTCTCGGCGCCGCGCTCGAAACGGTGACCGACCGGCCGGCGGCCGTTGTCGTGCATCCGCAGGAGACGGTCGCCGGCGCGCTGAAGTTGATGGCCGACACCAGTCTGCGCCACCTCCCGGTGACGGCGGCGGAGCCGCCGATCCGGCTCGCCGAGGTGTCGGGCACCGTGTCCGAGCCCGGCCTCGCCCACCTGCTCGCCACCGGTGCGGTGGTGGTGCACGATGCCATCGGCCCGATCGTCGATCCGCCCCTGCCGCACGCCGGCGCCGGCGAGGTGCTGGACGACGTGCTCGGGCGGCTTCGCGCCGCCGGTGCGCTACTGGTCCTCGACGGCGGCCTGCTCCGTGGCGTCGTAACCGCCCGTGAGGTGGCAGCGCTGCTGCGTCGATCCCAGATGGAGGACGACCGACCATGACCACTGTGCTGAGCTACGAAGACCACCGGTCGGACCTTCGTGGCTGGCTGGTCTACGACCGGGTCGAGCGGCCGCTGGCAGCAGGCGGTTGCCGAGTGCAGCCCGGGCTCGACGTCACCGAGCTGGGCCGGCTCGCGCAACGGATGACGTTGAAACAGCGGGTCCTGGGGCTCAACATCGATGGTGCGAAGTGTGGCCTGGACCACGACCCGCGTAGTCCCGACAAGGACGCCGCGCTGCGTGGCTTCATCGGCTTTCTCCGTGACGAGCTGGGCTCGCGGTTCAGTATGGGACCCGACATGGGCACCGAGTGGGCGGAGCTGCAACAGCATGCCCGCACCGTCGGCGTCCCCTCGATCAAGTACGCGATCGCCACCGCACAGGGGCTGACCAACGAGGAGTTCTTCACCCGGATGGCGCGGTTGGACGAGATGGTCGGGCCGTTGGCCGTCAGCCAGCGCCGGGCTGGGCATGCGGTCGCACACGCCGTCGTCGGCGCGGCACGGGTGATCGACGTGTCGGGCCCGCTGCGCTGTGCGGTGCAAGGTTTCGGCAACCTGGGCCGGGCGACGGCGCTGACGTTGCACGAGGCCGGCGCGCGTGTCATCGCGGTTGCCGACGAGTTCGGTTCGGTCACTGACTCCGCCGGCCTGGACGTCGTCCGCATGCTGGCCGACCCGACCGGCACGCCGGTGTCCCAGCTCGGCGTGGGCGGCCGGCCGGAGGACATCTTCGCCGCCCCGGCCGACGTGTTGGTGCTGGCCGCCTGCGCCGACGCCATGTCGATGTCGCAGGTAATGCGCTGCCAGTTCCCGGCCGTGGTCGTGGGGGCGAACTGCGGGTTGTCCGCCGAGGCCGAGCAGGCCCTGTACCACTGCGGTGTGTTCGTGGTACCGGACTTCATCGGTGGCATCGGGGGGTCGGCGTCGATGGAGGCGTTGTTCGGCCCGCGACAGGTACCGAGTGGTCAGGAAGTCCTTAACACGTTGACCGGCATCATGCGCGAGCTGATCGGGCAGATCGCCCACACCGCCCGCCGTGACGGCCTCACCCCGCGGAAGGCGGCGCTGGACCTGGCCGCCGCGGCCCGCATCGACACCGCCGCCCCGCCGTACGGCGGCTGTCCGTACCTGAGCGAAGCCAAGCTCTGACGAAGGCGAGGTAGAGCTGTGCCCGAGGCACAAGCCGGCAGCTGCCGGCACGAACGAGGCCACATCACCGACTCCCGGTTCTACGGCAACCGCTACGCCACTCCGGCGTCTCGGCGGATCTTCTGCGACACCTGTCGGCACCAGCGGTGGCTCGACATCGAGGCGGCCCTGGCGTTGGCCGAGGCGGAGGTTGACCTGATACCCCGGCGCGTGGCGGACCAGATCGCCACCTCGGCGACGCTGTCCAATATCGACCTGGACGAGGTGCAGGCGCAGATCGAGAGCTCAGGGCATTCTCTGGTCGGACTGCTGCGGGTCTTCGAGACCGCCTGCGGGCCGGAGGCGGGCCAGTTCATCCACTACGGCGCGACCACCCAGGATATTCAGGACACCGGCCAGACGTTGGAGATGCGTGACGTGCTCGACGAGGTCGAGCCGGCGCTCGACCGGCTGCTCACGCTGTTGGCAGCGCTCTGTGAGCGGCACGCCGGCACGGTCGCCCTCGGTCGCACCCACGCTCAGCCGGCGTTGCCGATGGGCTTCGGGCTGAAGCTGTCGAGCTGGCTGGACGAGCTGCTGCGGCATCGCGAGCGGCTGGACCAGATGCGGGAGCGGATCCTCGTGGTGCAGCTGTTCGGCGGCTCGGGCACCATGGCCGCGTTCGGTGACCGCGGCCCGCAACTACTGGAACGGGTGGCAGCCCGACTCGGGCTGCGTGTCCCGGCGGTCGGCTGGCACGTGGCCCGTGACCGGGTTGTCGAGTTCGTGACCGGGCTGGCCATGCTGACCGGCACGCTCGGGCGGATCGCCGACGAGGTCCGGACGCTGTCGCGGCCGGAGTTCAACGAGGTACGGGAGGCGTGGCGGCACGGCAAGGTGGGCAGCAGCACAATGCCGCACAAGCGCAATCCGGAACGCTGCGAGCAGGCCGTGGTGATGGCCCGGCTGGCAGCCGCCCAGTCCGGTCTCGCGCTGGCGGCCATGATCGGTGACCACGAACGCGACTCCCGTTCGTTGCGGCTGGAGTGGGCGTGCGTGCCCGATGTCTCCCACTACTGTCTCGCCGCGTTGGCGATGGTCCTGGAGAGCGTCGAAGGCCTGACCATCAACACCGACCGTCTGGAGCGCAACGTTGTCGCGGTGGCCGACCAGGTCATGTCGGAGCGGCTAATGCTGGTGTTGGGCCGTCAGTTCGGCAAGCAACATGCGCACGAACTCGTATATCAGATTACCCAGGAGGCGTTCCAGCAGGGTCGGCGGGTGCGCGACCTGCTCGCCGAGCGCCCCGACCTGATCAGCGCCATGGCACCAACCACGATCGAGGAAGTATGCGACCCGGGGTCGTACCTCGGCGCGTCCGCCGAGTTGACTATGCGGACGGTCGACGAGGCGCGAAAGCGGTTGGGCCCGCAGCGCACGGGCTCGTCGGCGTGACGGCGCGCTCAGGCCGTGTATCGGTTGGGGCTGTTGAACCGCAAGGTCATACGTTGACCGGGTGTGGATGACGTGGAGAGGTACTGCCCGGAGGCGTTCTGGCATCTCGCGCAGCCGTTGCTGCCGCCGCACCCGGAAAGGCACCAAGGCGGCGGCCGGCGGCGGACCGACGACCGGGCGATACTCGCGGCGATCATGTATGTCCTGGGCTCCGGCTGCTCGTGGCGCACGCTTCCCGGCTCGTTTCCGGTGCACTGGCGGACCGCGCACCGCCGGTTCGCCGAATGGGTCGAGCTTGGGGTGATGGCAGCTCTGCACCAGGCGACGCTCGACGTGCTCGGCCTTGCCGCGCAGATCGACTGGTCGCGGGCGAGCATCGACAGTACGCACGTCCGTCCGCGCGGGAGGGGGACCGGACCGGGCCCAGCCCAGTAGACCGGGGCGGGCCCGACTCCAAGATTCATGCGATCAGCGAACGCGGCGGGCTACCGGTACCCGAGCGCAACATCATCCTGCGGATCGCCCGACTTCCCACTTCCTCGGATGCCTGCGCCTGGCCCGCGCTCTAGTCCGCTACCCGGCGCCGACCGGCAACAACGTATCGAGCGGCGACAGCCCCAAATGACACAGGGTCTCAGCCCCGCCCGGCGATCGCGCCGCCGTTGACCTGCAGGATCTGGCCGGTGACGAAGCCGGCCGACTCGCTGGCCAGGAAGCCGACGGCTGCGGCGACCTCGCGTACCTCGCCGCCGCGACGCATCGGCGACTGCTGTACGCGGCTAGCGTGGAATCCCGGCGACATGCGGTCGCCGTAGAACTCGGTATCCGGGATGTAGCCGGGCGCGACGACGTTGACGGTGACGCCTTCCGCCGCGAGCAGGTTGGCCAGCTCGAGCGACCACGGATGCAGGGCCGCCTTGGCCCCGCCGTACGTGGCAGGGCCGCGGAAGGCCGCGATCGAGGTGACGGTGACGATCCGACCGCCGGGCCGCCGCAGCGCGGGCAGCAGCGCGTGGGTCAGCAGCGCCGCCGGCAGCACGTTGGCGTCGATATTCGCCCGCCAGTGCTCACCGACCTCGGTCAGGTCCTGCGGCGGGGCGGGAGCGACGTTGCCGCCGGCGTTGTTGACCAGCACGTCGACGATGGCGCCGCCGTCGGTGATGTCCGCGGCGGCGGCGCGGACCTGCTCGACCTGGGTGAGGTCGGCCAGTACCGGCCGTACCCGGTGCGCCCCGACATCGGCGTTGATCTGCGCTGCGGCCGCCCGCAACGGCTCCGGCCGGCGGCCGAGGATGACGACGTCGGCACCATCGGCGGCCAGCTCCGCTGCCACCGCTCGGCCGATACCGGTTCCGCCTCCCGACACCACCGCCAACCGAGCCATCCGGTCCTCCCAGGGCCTGTCCGACGCGTGGACGTGTCGATCGTAGCGGCCGGGCGGCTCCGTCGATGTCCTTGTGGCCCGTGCCGCCGGGATGCCGGTAGTCAGTCGCCCCTGCTGAACACCGGCGGGGCGGCCTGCTGGAACAGCAGCGGATCGTGGTCGAGGATCGCCTTCTCGTATCGCCGGAGCACGGGCGAGGTCTCCATACCCAGCTCGTCGGCGAGGTGACGGCGGAGGTGGCGGTACACCTCGAGTGCCTCGGCTTGGCGCCCGGCGCGGTAGAGCGCGACCATGAGCAGGCTGCACAATTGCTCGCTGGTAGGGCTCTCGGCCATCAGTCCCATCAGCTCGGGGATAATCCGGGCCTGGTTGCCGTTGCGCAGCTCCCGGTCGTAGAGCAGTTCGAGGGCGGTGGTCCGGATTTGCCGGTAGCGGGCGGCTGCTGCCTGGCAGATCGCACCACCGGCGAGACCACCGAAGATCGGGCCGCGCCACAGCTCCAGCGCGCTGCGCAGGTCGCGGATGTCGCGCCTCAGGTCCGTACACGGTCGGTCCTGGATGGTGTTTACGGTGCGTTCGAACGACAACACGTCCACCTCGGACCAGGAAACCATCATTCGGTAGCTGGACACAGTGGTGATAAGACGGCTTTCCGGGCGGTCGGGTTCCAGCCGGTGGAGCAATCGTCGAATGCGGCTGACCTGGGCCTGTAGTGCGTTCTCCATCTTTGCCGGTGGCGTTGGCCCCCACAGCTCCTCGGAGAGGGCTTCGATGGTCACGGGCCGGTTGTCGGCGGCGAGCAGGGCAGCTAGCAGCGTCTGCTTCATGACCCCGGTGATCCGCTGAACAGTGGTGCGGGTACGGACCTCTATGGTTCCGAGTACCAGGAAACTGGTCACTTCCTGCTTCTCCGATCTGGAACGCCGGAAAAATACCGGTCGGATGAATCACGTCCACTCTGGCCGGGTAGATCGCTAATTCTTCCGTGAACGGCCGGTAGCGTTTCAGGACACGCCGATCGCCGACCGCTTGCCTCGCGCGTCTTTGTCCCTGAGGGCCCGTTTGTTACGGGCCGTGATGCCCGAATCGTCACTACGAGGAAGCCCATCGCCACAATGGAGTTCGAATCCGTCGGATCTCTGAGTAATCCTGTCACAAATAGGAAAGATTATCAATCTAAGATGTCCTGGCGAGTTTCGAAGGCCAAAAGCGCAGCCAGGGTCCTCCCGTTAGACCGTGTGTCATTTGGTGTTGTTGAAGCGCAAGGTCATTAACCGGGTGTGGATGACGTGGAGAAGTACTGCCCCGAGGCGTTCTGGCATCTCGCACAGCCGTTACTGCCGCCGCACCAGGAAAGGCGCCAAGGCGGCTGGGCGGTGGCCCGATGACCGGGCGATGTACGAACCTGATGCCACCGAGCGAGGAGCTCGGCACCCCTGGTCACGGCCGCTCATCGACACCAGCTATCTCACCTCAGTGATCAGGATGATCGTGACCAGGATGGCGAGGCTTTCGGTACCCACAGATCCACCTACTCGCCGCCTACGGCTACGTGTGCCGATCGTTGTAGATCAAGGGACCCTGGGCGACCAGCTACTTATAAGGGGCAGAGGTGCCGATCAGGCCCGGTGATCAGGGTCGCCTCGTAGACGGAGATGAACAGCTGGATCCGGTCTCGGGTGTTTGGTTTACTCAGCAGCCGGATGACAGAATTGTGTGGACCGTTTCGCGCTGGCTGCACGTCCAGCAGGCGTAACATCTGATGGCTCAACTACGCGGGAGCGAATTCGGGTCTGGATCGACAGAACGTGATCACGAAGTGTCGCTGCCGGGCGGGGATGGATGACCTAGGGGATGCGCCTCGGTGTTGCCGGTGTTTCTGGCAGAGGTAAGCGTATGAGGGACGACAGCCGTGAGCTGACACACCGGTGGGTGCCTGTCTACTTGGACCGCGACGGTGTGCAGGGCCCCTCTGGGCGCCGCTATCCTGAGTTACCTCCATGCGGTTGCGACCAGGGTCGAAAGGACCTGTGCGGCGGTGCCGCGCAGGTTGATGGCGGCGATCCGGTCGAGTGGGGTCGGCTGGGGGTTGACCTGGATCACGGTGGCGCCTGAGCGTGCCGCGATCTGGGGGATCGCGGCGGCCGGGTACACGACGCCGGAGGTGCCGACGGTCAGCAGCACGTCGCAGGCGGTGGCGGCTTCGACCGCCGCGGTCAACGCGGCCTCGGGCAGTGCCTCACCGAACCACACCACGCCCGGGCGGACGGGCGCCCGGCAGTAGGCGCACCGGGGCGGCGAGATGCGGCGGCCTTCGTGCGGTTCTGCTGGCTCCCCGTCGGGTGGGTCTGGGAAGGTCGCCGGGTGCGCAGCCGCCGTCCCGCAGCGAGGTGTGAAGAGGCTGCCGTGTAGGTGGATCACGGCCTGGGTGCCGGCGCGTTCATGCAGGTCGTCGACGTTCTGCGTGATGACGGTACTGCCGGGGATTCGGGATTCGATGGTGGTGATGGCCAGGTGCCCTGAATTGGGCTCGGCTCGGCGTACCCGGGCGCGTCGCCATTCGTACCAGCCCCAGACCAGGTCCGGGTCGGTGCGGAACGCCTCCGCGGTGGCGAGTTGCTGGGCGTCGAAACGCGCCCACAGGCCGGTGAGGTCGTCGCGGAAGGTGGGAACGCCGCTCTCTGCTGACATCCCGGCACCAGTGAAGATGACGACCCGGCGGGCCTCGCCGAGAAGTTGAGCAGCTCGGTGCGGCAGAACACCTTCCATGCGAGGAGATCCTGCCACGACGCGGCAGCGCGACGCTTCGGGCAGGCCACGCGGCGTCTGCGACAGCCGGAAAGCCATAGGGCAGACGATGGACGCAGGTGGTCGTGAAGTGAAGCTGTTCAGGACCACCCTTCGGGCGCCACTCGACTCGACAGTTGCGGAGCTCGGTTCAGGATGGATTGGGCTCTGGCGTAGCTCACCGCGGAGGGCTACACTCCGCCGCGATGAATCTTTCTCTCAGATTGGGGGTCCGGTTCGCGGAAGGTGAGTGCTGATGCGCTCCCCGGCCGCGACTGCGGATTCCCGCCTCTCTCTCCTGCGCCGGGTGCGCGAGTACGCCGTGCCACCCTTCATGATCGAAGCCGCGACCGTTCGTCGCCGCGTCGGTGACTGGGCCGGGGCCTGTGCCGCCGCTCGTGTCGACGTTGACCTTGACCTGCGCGCCGTCGCTCACTGCCACGGCCGTGAGCTGGCCGCCCGGCTCCGGGCTGATCTCCGGCATCTCGCGCCGGACCTGCTGCGCTGGCACATGCCGAGGATCGCTCCGGACGGGCTGCTGCGCCCGGGCCTGACCGTCTCACTGGCACGGTACGGCCCGGCGGAACACAACGATGCCAAGCAGGTGCACCTCGTCGCCCGAACGGCACCGGCCTGGGCGGATGCGGGCCAGCGGATCAGTCTGGCGCTGTGGTGTGGATCCCGCGACGAGGGCGATAGCCCGCATCCGCATGCGCGTCCCGACCGTCGATTCCGCCTCGACCTACATCGCCACCTGTGGGACGTCCGGAGCGCCGACGAACTGCGGGTTCGGGCTGGCGCACTGGAGCTGGCCGCCGGCACCGCCACCGCGATTCGCCTTGATCCGCAATGGGATGCGCTGCGGGAATGCGGTTACGGAGTGCACCGGTGGGCGGCCGAGGCGGCGCTGCTGCTCCATGCCGTGGGCCAGACCAGCGGCACCGTGGCGGTGCGCCTCGGCCCTCGACGTCGTCTGCTCCTGGACGTCGCTCCGGCCGGCACCGACCGGCGGCCTCCCACGGCGCGGATCGCCGGGGCGTCGCGGGCTTGTCGGGTCGCCGGGCTGCCGGTGCTGCCCGACGCGGCGACCTGGATGGCGCCGGACCTGGAGCTGCTACGCCACGGGCTGATCGAGGTCGACCGGCTCCACCCGCTGGTGGCCTCCGCGCTAGCGCCGGGCCATCGGGTGGGCCTCACCCCGGCATCTCCGGACCCGGCGGCAGCGCCACGTCTCGTGTCCTGCCGGGGCGCCTGGCACCGCATCGGCCTGGTGAACGGGGTGCTCACATCCCTAGACCACGACGGGGCGCAGATCCGCCGGGAGGAACTGCTGGCCGCGCTGACCGGCACCCCGCTGCCCTGTCTACAGGCAATCGACGAGACACACCGCCGACCGGAGCTTCTTCCCGACATCCGCGCCCGCCTGGACCACGGGGACACCGCCGGCGCGCTGGCCACCGTCGAGGCCCTACTCGGACCCAACGTGCTCCTCCGCAACGGGAACCTGCGGGAGGAACTGGAGAACGCCGCGCTGCGGCGGATCACGTACGGGCTGTTCCGAGCCGGACTGACCGGACACGGACCACCTCCCTCCTTTTGGAACCGGCGGCCCAAGCATGACCGTCGCCACCACCCACGCCACACGTTCCCCCGCTGACCAGCGGGCTCTCCCTCGCCCGGCTCCTGGCGGGCCCACCACGACCTCATAGGTGATCTCAGATGCTATCCGCCTGTACCTCGATCGACACCGCCCCGGCGCCCCAGCTCGACGTTGCCGCCGACCTACTCGCGCTGCTTTCCCGCACCACCACCGAAACCCGGTCCGACACCCAGTTGGAGGCCCTGACCCTGGCCGTCGCCGCCGACCTGCCGGTCCTGCTGTGGGGCGAGCCGGGAGTCGGCAAGACCGCCGCGCTGACGCAGCTCGCCGCATCGCTGAACCTGCCGCTTACGACGGTGATCGCCAGCGTCCATGAGCCGTCCGACTTCTCGGGGCTGCCGGTCATCGGCGACGACCCGGCGACCCAGGGCGTTCCGATGGCCCCGCCAGACTGGGCCGTACGTCTGGTACACGCCGGTCGTGGGCTGTTGTTCCTGGACGAACTGTCGACTGCCCCGCCGGCCGTGCAGGCCGCCCTGCTCCGTCTCGTGCTCGAGCGGCGGATCGGCAGTCTGCGTCTACCCGCCGGGGTACGCATCGTGGCCGCAGCGAATCCACGATCCTCGGCGACGGACGGCTGGGAGCTGAGCCCACCGCTTGCCAACCGCTTCGTCCACCTGCAGTGGACCCACGACCACGAGGTCGTCGTACGCGGTCTGGGCGGGACCTGGCCCCGGGGCAAACTGCCCCGGCTCGACCCGGAGCGGCTGCCGGAGGCCGTCACCTTCGCCCGCCGCGCGGTGTGCGGACTCCTGTCGGCCCGCCCGGGGCTCGTGCACCGTCTACCCACCAGCGAGGCCGGCCGCGGTGGTCCGTGGCCGTCGCCCCGCAGCTGGGAGATGACCCTGCGCCTGATCGCCTTCGCCGCTGCGGCCGACACCTCCCGGGAGGTGCTGTCGATGCTGGTCAGAGGCGTCGTGGGCGACGGCCCAGGTCTGGAGCTGCTGGCCGGTCTGGACCGGATGGACCTTCCCGACCCCGAGGTGCTGCTCGCCGATCCGGCAATCGCCGTCCTGCCCGAGCGCGGCGACCTGCGCCAAGCCGTTCTGGATGCCGTGGTGGAGGCGGTACGCCGCCGCCCGGAGCGGTCCCGCTGGGAAGCGGCCTGGACCCTGCTGGTCCGGGCCCTGGAGACTGGCGCCCCGGACCTGGTTGTCGTCCCCGCGTCCACCCTCGCCCGATTGCGCCAGGATGACTGGGACGTGCCCGCGTCCATCGAGCAGCTCACCGGTGTGGTGTCCCTGTCCCGCCGAGCCGACCGTACGGCAGCCAGAGTCGCGGCGGTCACGGGGACCGGTCGGTGAGCACCGACCACGCCGAAACGCTGGACCGAGACAAGCTCTTCACCGCCCGGCTGCACGCCGCCCGGGTGCGGCCCTACCTCGCGACGGCGCTGTTCGCCCTGCACGTGGTCGAGTCCCGGTGGGTGCCGACAATGGCGGTGGACCCACACTGGCGGTGCTACGTCTCGCCCGCGTTCGTGGACCGAACACCCGTGGCGGAACTCGCCGGAGTCTGGGTTCACGAGGTCTCGCACCTGCTCCGCGACCACCACGGGCGCGGCGACCGGGTTGCCCGGGAACGCGGGCTGACCGGGCCGGGGGAGCGGCTGCGGATGAACATCGCCGCGGACTGCGAGATCAACGATGACGTCTTCGGTGACGGGCTGGCCCGCCCGGAAGGCGCGGTCGAGCCGAGCTCGCTGCTGCTGCCGGAGGGACAACTGATGGAGGACTATCTGCGGCAGTTCCGGCTCGGCCCGCGATTCCAGCACCTGGCATGGCTGGACTGCGGCAGCGGCGCCGACGGGCTGCGGCGGCGATGGGACCTCGGACCCGACGGCGCGCACGCGCTCAGCCCGCAGGAACAGGACATGGTGCGGTTCCGGGTGGCCGAGGGCATCACCGGCCAACCGGGGAACGTCCCTCAGGGCTGGCGGCGGTGGGCGGAACAGGCATTCCACCCACCGCAGCCGTGGCGGGTACTACTCGGAGCGGCGGTCCGCTCGGCGGTCGCCGCGCCCGGCGTGGGCGAGGACTACTCCTACGGCCGGCCAGCGCGACGCTCCGCCGGCATACCCGGGGTCGTCCTGCCGGCGCTGCGACGCCGACTCCCGCGGGTCTGCGTCATCATCGACACCTCTGGCTCGGTCAGCGACGCCGAACTGGGCAGCGCCCTGCTTGAGGTCGCCGCGATCGCCCGGGTCGTGGGCGGCCGTCGCGACCTGGTCACCGTCCTCCCGTGCGACGCGGCTGCCCACATCGTCCGCCCGCTGTGCCGGGATGCGAGCATGCCGCTGATCGGAGGTGGGGGTACGGATCTGCGCACGGGCTTTGCTCGCGCGCTTCGGCAGCGTCCACGCCCGGACGTCATCGTTGTGCTGACCGACGGACAGACGCCCTGGCCGGCCTCACGGCCACCCTCCCGAACGGTCGTGGGGCTGTTCCATCGTGCCGCTCGGTACAACGAGGACGATCCCGACTACCGGCCGGACGCCCTGCCCGAGTGGGCGCGTGTGGTCACCATCGGATCCGCTCCCACCGGGCGGTAGGCCTCACCCAACGCCCGCAGTTCGGCGGTGAGTTCCTCGACGGATGCGGGCTGCTGCGGCACCTGAACACGACGAGTGGCCGCCGGCGACTCGGGTGGGTTCACGTCGTGGTCCGCGGCCAGGCACCTCGGAGCGCGTCGCTACCCTGGCGGCATGTATGTCGAGGAGCGCCTGCGGCGGACTCGCGGCTGGTTGTGGGTCGTGGTGGTGGGGCTGTTCCTGAGTGGGGTGACCGCGTTCCCACTCGAGATCGAGGTGCGTTGGCTGCTGCGGGCGGTCGACCCGTTCACCGACCAGTTGCCGGCGCTGGTCAGTTGGATTGAGCGGGTGCACGTCGGGCTGGTCGAAACCGGGGACCGCCACCCGTTCATGCGGTACGGGACGGATTGGCTCGCTTTCGCCCATCTGGTGCTCGCGGTGGCGTTCTGGGGACCACTTCGCGACCCGGTGCGCAACGTCTGGGTGGTCCAGCTCGGCATGATCGCCTGCGTCGGGATTGTACCGCTGGCGTTGATCTGCGGTCCGCTCCGGCAGATCCCGTGGTTCTGGACCATGGTGGACCTGTCCTTTGCCGTCGGGGCGTTCCCACCGTTGTGGTTCGCGTACCGGCACATCCGGGCGATCGAGGCGCAGCAGGCCAGGCCGACAGACCCGGCTCGCTCGTCGACGTCCGAGACTTCCGGGTCGGCACGACCGTAGCGGCCGACGGCCGCCGGCGCATCGCTGCCGCCCGCGGAATACGCTGGTGTCGACCGTCTCGCCGCCCGGTGCGTGAGTGCGGTGGGCGATGCGGCGATCATGTACCGGCCTGGTCGGTGAGCACGGGGATCCGCGTGTTCGGCGATGGCCGGTAGGTCACCTGCGTGGACAAGCTCGCCGGATCGAAGCCAACCTTCAGCAGCTGCTCGACGACCGTCGTCACGACGGTCACGGCCAGCATCTCGCCGGGGCAACGGTGTGCCCCAGCGCTGAAGGTGAACACGGTGGGGGCGGTCCGGTCGGCGCGGAACGTGTGTGGGTTGGGGTTGGCCGCCGGATCGCGATTGGCGGCGGCGAGCAGCACGAGTATGGCCTGCCCGGCCGGCACCTCGACGGCACCGTGCCGGATCGGCGTCGCAGTGAAGCGACGGGTGTTCTGGACCGGGGCATCGTGGCGGATGACCTCCCGCACGAATCGCTCCAGGGTTGTCTCGTCGGCGGGCCGCTCGCGTTCCTGCTGGGACAGGGCAAGCAGGGTGTTGCCCATCAGGGCGGCGGTGGCGTCATAGGTCTGGGACAGGAAGCCGATCCCGTTGGCCAGCAGGGGAGCTCGATCCGTCCAGTTGACCTGTGTTGCCATCCGCACCAGGTCACCGAGGAGACCTTGCTGCGTGTCGTCGAGCTTCGGGCCGAGTAGCTCCTGCAGCCCGGCGGCTGCCCGCGCCGCCCGCTGCTGTTGCTCAGGGGAGGCAGTGGCGGGAATACACTGCACGAAACGGCCCACCAGCCGGCTGGCCTCACCACCGGCAGCCGGGTCGAGGCCACACAGCATCGCCACGACCTGGGCAGGCAGTTCGAACATCAACTGTTCGTACGGCGTGCGGACCGGATCGTTGAGGATCTGCTGGGCGCGCGATGGCATGCACACTACCGAGATCTTCTGAAATCAGCTCCACGACGACCGTTGTCAGCCGACGCGTTCAGCGCGCCACGCTCGGATGCCGGCCAACGCTCCGGTCGCCGCGGTCGGCATTCCACCCCGCTCGGCCGACCCTCGCCAACGCCGTGTCGACGGCTCGTCGCGCGCACCCCACCGCGGTGGCGCCTACGGCCATCACGAGAGCTCCCCAGGATCCGCCATCATCGCATTGACCTGCTGGTAGGGGAGGGCGTCGCCGGCGAACCCGAAGCTACCCCGCTCCTTGATCTCGGTGGCCGCGGCGAGCACGGTGGCCAGTGCGGCACGTGGCAGCGCGGACCCGATGCTGATGCGGCGCACCCCGCACGCGGCGAGTTCCGCCGCCGTCCAGGTCGGGCACGTCCCGCCCGCGAGCACATTCACTGGTCGGTCGACCGCTGTGCACACCGCCCGCACCGCAGCGAGGTCGGGCAGCCCGGGCGCGTACAGGACGTCCGCTCCTGCCGCCTCGTACGCCTGCAGACGGCGGATAGTGTCGTCGAGGTCCGGAATGCCGTAGAGGAAGTTCTCCGCGCGTGCCGTAAGGATGAACGGGAACGGCAGGGCCTTGGCCGCCTCCACCGCCGCGACCACGCGCTCCACGGCCAGGTCGAACGGAAACACCGGCGAATCCGGTCGCCCCGTGGCATCTTCGATCGATCCGCCGACCAGGCCCGCATCGGCGGCGAGCCGGATCGTTTCACCGATCTGGCCAGGGTCGGTGGCGAAGCCGTTCTCGAGGTCCGCGGAGACGGGAAGGTGCGTGGCCTCGGCCACTGCGGCCGCGTTGGCCAGCGTTTCCGCGCGGCTGACGAGATTAGCGCCATCCTGGCGACCGAGTGCGAAGGCCAGTCCCGCGCTTGTGGTCGCCAGGGCGGCGAACCCGAGACCGGTGAGGATTCGAGCCGTGCCCGCGTCCCATGGGTTCGGGATCACGAACGGCTCAGCGGCCGCGTGCAGGTCACGGAACTGGACGGCGCGACGGTGCTGGTCAGAGGGGTCGAGCGGCATGTGGTGAACCCTTCTCGGTCCGACTACTTCGGTATGGCTCCTGCTGACGTCGACATGCGGGTCATCGTGACCGTTCACCAGGCTTACCGGCAGGGAGTCGGAGCGCGGCGGGCCGATAGCGGGCGACCAGGCGGAAATCCGCCGCCGCGGGCAGCAGCAGTTCCCGAAGGTCGTCGTCGGAGCGGAGTGGCGTTGGTCCGCGGGACCTGCGAGTGTCCTGATCGTGACCGGCGGTTGGCCGGATCTCCACGAGGGCGTCCCCCGCCGCCATGCCGAGCCCCTCGGCCTGGCAAGTGGCGGTGGCTTCGCACACCACGCGTTGGACGGAGCCAGGCACCCGCACAGCGCTGCTGGACCGGTCGAGAGCAAGGGAGTTGAGCCGGTGGAGGCAATGCAACGCATCCCGGGCGTCCTCGCTGTCGAGACGCGGATGCGATAGCACAGCGCTGCGCGAGGTCGGGACCTGTCGCGCGAGTGGCGAACACGTCGAGGGAAGTGGCATTCCGGAATGCACCTTCGTCTAGGTTCGTGTCGTCAGCACCGGTAGCCTCTGCGGCTTGTGTATGGGTGGTGAGATCGCTGCCCTTGATGATTCCGATGCCCACACTACCGCCAGCCGGCGTAGTCGTGGTGTATCCACCTGCTGCGGGCGTATCGGTGCCCCTGCCCGGCGTATCCGCGGTCTGGTACCCATCGTGATGATCGCTTCCAGCCCCATCACGGGTGCCGGGCTCCCACAACAGGCGGATCCTGAACGGGGTCTCGTAGCCAGCTGAGAGCATGGATCGATCGCGGAGAAAACTGGACGACCTGGACCGCGTTCGGTCCCGACCGGAGTGGGACAGGCCGTGGGAGCAGCACTCTCCACCATCCCGCCAGAGACTCGTCGCCCACCGCCGAAACGCCGGCGCCGGCTGCCTCGGTACCCACGTCGGGAGCTAGGGGGCGCTCTGGGGGCGGTAGGGGGTTGGGGGTGCGCGCACCGCTTCGTAGGGTCATCGCGAACAACCAACAATGCCTGAAGAAGCTCGCTATTTCGACAGTTGCCGTCCCGATGGCCCGTGAGTCGCAATTGGCCCGGGCTTTGCGGCTGGGCTAGTGGTGGGAGACATAGATGGGGAACGAGGAGAAGCTTCTCGGGTACCTGAAGCGGGCCACCACAGATCTGCGCGAGGCACGCCGGCAGCTACGCAATGCCGAGCGCCGAGAGTACGACCCGATCGCGATCGTCGGTATGAGCTGCCGATTTCCGGGTGGTGTGGATGGTCCGGCGGCGCTGTGGCAGCTCCTCGTCGAGGGGGTCGACGCCGTCTCCGACTTCCCCGACGACCGGGGCTGGAACACCGAGGACATCTATGATCCCGACCGTTCCAGGGTCGGCAAGACGTACGTGCGGAGCGGCGGCTTCCTTTCCGACGCCGCGCTTTTCGACCCCGAATTCTTCGGCATTTCACCGCGTGAGGCGATGGCCATGGACCCGCAGCAACGGCTGTTGCTGGAGGCGTCCTGGGAGGCGTTTGAGTCGGCCGGCATTGACCCGGTCTCGGTACGCGGCAGCCGCACCGGGGTGTTCGCCGGGCTCATGTACCACGACTACTCGACCCGGCTGCCGACGGTGCCCGCCGAGTTGGAGGGCTTTCTCAGCAACGGCAACGCCGGCAGCATCTTCTCCGGTCGGGTCGCGTACGTGCTGGGCCTGGAGGGGCCGGCGATCACGGTGGACACCGCCTGCTCATCGTCATTGGTCGCGCTACACCTGGCGATTCAGGCACTGCGCCGGGAGGAGTGCACCCTGGCGCTGGCCGGTGGCGCGACGGTGATGGCCACCCCGGAGACATTCGTCGACTTCAGCCGGCAAGGGGGTCTGGCCTCCGACGGCCGGTGCAAGCCGTTCGCTGCCGCCGCCGACGGCACCGGTTGGGCCGAGGGCGTCGGGGTGCTGCTCGTCGAGCGACTCAGCGACGCCCAGCGCAACGGGCACCGGGTGCTGGCCGTCGTACGCGGCACCGCGGTCAACCAGGATGGCGCCAGCAGCGGCCTCACCGCCCCCAACGGTCCCTCGCAGCGTCGCGTCATCGCCGACGCCCTGGCCAACGCGCGGCTTTCTGCTTCTGATGTGGATGTGGTGGAGGCGCATGGTACGGGTACGACGTTGGGTGATCCGATTGAGGCGCAGGCGATTCTTGCGACGTATGGTCAGGGTCGGGAGTTGCCGTTGTGGTTGGGTTCGGTGAAGTCGAATCTTGGGCATACGCAGGCGGCGGCGGGTGTGGCTGGTGTGATCAAGATGGTGTTGGCGATGGGGCATGGGGTGGTGCCGCGGACTTTGCATGTGGATGAGCCGAGTCCGCATGTGGAGTGGAGTGCTGGTGCGGTGCGGTT